>NZ_WKJN01000005.1 GCF_009674495.1 Duganella alba
GCCAGCGCCATCGCCGCGCCGAGGATGGCGCCCAGCAGCAGGATCTGGCGTTCCAGCGCGCGCGCGCCGGACAGCGCCTGCTCCTCCGGCTGGCGCGCCAGGATGGCCCAGCTCAGCGTGGCCGGATCGTCGGGATGGCCGCTGCGGGCGTAGCCGGTCAGGTAGCTGCGGCCGTCGGCCCAGCTTTCCTTGACCGCGCCGGAGGCGCCGCCGCGCGCCAGCGTCAGGCTGTCGCTGTTGATCTTTTGTTCCTCGCTGCCGTTCGGTCCCAGCATGATGGTGCCGTCGCCGCGCACCACGAAGATCTCGGCCGCGTACTGCTGCTCGGCCGGCGCCAGGATGGTGCGCGCCATGCGCCGCATCCAGCCCCAGCTCATGTGCACGCACAGCACCCCCTGTTGCTTGCCGTCGGCGTCCAGCACCGGCCCGGCGGCGTCGACGAAGCGCCACGGCTCGGCGCCGGCGGGCAGCTTCTTGCCCAGCGGGGCGACCGGATGGAAGTCGCCGGCATACAGTTTGTCCTTGCCGCCCTTGAACCAGTCGTAGGTGCTGACGTTGGCGCCTTCGAGCAGGCCCTGGGTGGCGGCATGGACAGTGCCGTCCGGCCTGGCCAGGCCGATCCAGGCGTAGTCGGGGAAGGTGGTCTGCAGGCTTTCCAGCGCCTGGCGCACCTCGGCCGGCGGGCGCGCGGCGCGCACCTGCGGCAGCGCGGTCAGCAGCCGGACGTTGCCCGTGGCCTGGCGCACCGCGCCGTCGAGCGCATCGCGCATCTGCCACGACAGCTGCTGCAGGCGCTGCTGCGCCTCGCGTCGGGCGTAGTCGATGGCGAAATGGTCCACCAGGATCAGCAGACACAGCACCGTCAGCAGCACCGTGGCGCTGACGCCCATGGTCACCAGCGTGGTGAGCCGGGGACGCGCGGGGGAGGACGGTGGCGGATGAATGTGCACGATCGTACTAAATGATAACGAAAAGAAATTAACTGATTGTAGCATTGCAATACCGCACTTGGATGGTGCAGGCGGAATTTCATCGGCCAATGTAACAACCAAGAAAATAGTGATCGTGCCGCACTGCACAAGATTGTTGCTTGACTTAATTAGAATGATCGTTCATTCTATAGGTTGTGCTTAATATTTATACAGAAAGCTCATCACATGGAAGCCTTTTTCTGCAAAAAAACGATGCTGCGCACCGCCGGTGCCGTAGCCGTAGTCTCCGCGCTGGCCGTCCTGGCCGGTTGCTCCAAGTCCGCGTCCGAAGCACCTCACCAGCAGCAGGTGGCGGAAGTGGGCGTTTTCAAGGTGGCGCAAGCGCCGCTGCAAATCACCACCGAACTGCCGGGCCGCACCGCCGCTTATCAAGTGGCCGAAGTGCGCCCGCAGGTCAGTGGCCTGATTCAGAAACGCCTGTTTGTCGAGGGCGCCGACGTCAAGGCCGGCATGCCCCTGTACCAGATCGATCCGGCCACCTACCAGGCGTCGTACAACTCGGCCAAGGCCGCGCTGTCCAAGGCCAAGGCCAACCTGCTGACCGCCGCGCCGAAAGTGCAGCGCTATAAGGAGCTGGTCGCCATCGAAGGCGTCAGCAAGCAGGATTACGACGACGCCGTCGCCGCCCACGAGCAGGCCAAGGCCGACGTGGAGTCGGCCGCCGCCGCGCTGGAGCAGGCCAAGATCAATGTCGGCTACACCCACGTCGACGCGCCGATCAGCGGCCGCATCGGCCGTTCCAGCGTGACCCCGGGCGCGCTGGTGACCGCCAGCCAGACCAATGCGCTGACCACCGTGCAGCAGTTGGACCCGATCTACGTCGACGTCACCCAGACCAGCGAAGACATGCTGCGCCTGAAACGCGAAGTGGAAAGCGGCGGCCTGAAAAAAGACGGCAGCCAGGCCAAGGTCACGCTGGTGCTGTCGGACGGCACCAAGTACGCCATCGCCGGCAAGCTGCAGTTCTCCGACGTGACGGTCGATCCCGGCACCGGCAACGTCACGCTGCGCGCGCTGTTCCCGAATCCGAAGCATGATCTGCTGCCTGGCATGTTCGTGCGCGCCATGATCGAATCGGGCGTCGACGAACACGCCATCGCCGTGCCGCAGCAGGGCGTGACCCGCAACGCCAAGGGCGAAGCGACCGCGCTGGTGCTCAACAAGGAAGGCAAGGTCGAGCAGCGCACGCTGGTCACCGGCGCCACGCTGGGCGACAAGTGGCTGGTCAAATCGGGCCTGAACGACGGCGACCTGCTGATCGTCGAAGGCCTGCAAAAAGTCAAACCGGGCGCGCCGGCCAACGCCGCCAAGCCAGCCGCCGCGCCTGCGGCCGTCGCTGTCGGCGGTGCTGTCCCAGCCAACGCCAAGAGCGCGCAATAAGGAGTTAGCCCATGTCCCGTTTCTTTATTGATCGCCCGATTTTTGCGTGGGTGGTCGCGATCGTGATTATGCTGGGCGGCATAATCGCGATTCTCGGCCTGCCGATCGCGCAATATCCAAGCATTGCTCCGCCGTCGATTTCGATCAGCGGTTCCTATCCAGGCGCGTCGGCCAAGACGGTGCAGGATGCCGTGACCCAGATCATCGAACAAAAGATGAAGGGTATCGACGGCCTGCGCTACATGTCGTCGTCGTCCGACTCGACCGGTGGCGTCAGCATCACGCTGACCTTCCGCAGCGGCACCAATCCCGACATCGCGCAGGTGCAGGTGCAGAACAAGCTGCAGCTGGCCATGCCGCTGCTGCCTGCCGTGGTGCAGCAGCAAGGCCTGGTGGTGGCCAAGGCCACCAAGAACTTCCTGATGGTGCTCGGCTTCGTTTCCGAGGACGGCTCCATGAAGCAGGCCGACATCGGCGACTACGTGGCCGCCAACGTGATCGATCCGATCTCGCGGGTGGAAGGCGTGGGCGACGTGACCAACTTCGGTTCGCAGTACGCCATGCGCATCTGGCTCGACGCCGCCAAGCTGCAAAGCTACCAGCTGACGCCAGCCGACGTGAGCGACGCCATCACGGCGCAGAATACCGAAGTCTCCGCCGGTGAACTGGGCGGCCTGCCGGCCGTCGCCGGCCAGCAGCTGAACGCCACCGTCACGGCGCAAAGCCGCCTGCAGACCGCCGAGCAGTTCGGCGCCATCCTGCTGAAGACCAGTGCCAGCGGCGCCACCGTGCACCTGCGCGACGTCGCCCGCATGGAACTGGGCAGCGAGACCTACAACATCCTGGCGCGCTACAACGGCAACGCCGCCTCCGGCATGGCGATCAAGCTGGCCACCGGCGCCAACGCGCTGGACACCGCCAACGCGGTCAAGGCCAAGATCAAGACCATGCAGGCGCAGTTCCCGAAAGGCCTGAAAGCCGTGGTGGCCTTCGACACCACCCCGTTCGTCAAGCTGTCGATCGAAGAAGTGGTGAAGACGCTGGTGGAAGCGGTGGTGCTGGTGTTCCTGGTGATGTACCTGTTCCTGCAGAACTTCCGCGCCACGCTGATTCCAACCATGGCGGTGCCGGTGGTGCTGCTGGGGACCTTCGCCATCCTGTCGGCGCTGGGCTACTCGATCAACACGCTGACCATGTTCGCGGTGGTGCTGGCGATCGGCCTGCTGGTCGATGACGCCATCGTGGTGGTGGAAAACGTCGAGCGCGTGATGACGGAAGAGGGCTTGTCGCCGCTGGAAGCGACGCGCAAGTCGATGGACCAGATCAGCGGTGCGCTGGTCGGTATCGCGCTGGTGCTGTCGGCGGTGTTCGTGCCGATGGCCTTCTTCAGCGGTTCGACCGGCGTGATCTACCGCCAGTTCTCGGTGACCATCGTGTCGGCGATGGTGCTGTCGGTGCTGGTGGCGATGATCTTCACGCCGGCGCTGTGCGCGACCATCCTGAAGCCGGTGGAAAAAGGCCATCACCTGACCAACAAGGGTTTCTTCGG
This sequence comes from Duganella alba, assembly GCF_009674495.1. Taxonomy (GTDB): domain Bacteria; phylum Pseudomonadota; class Gammaproteobacteria; order Burkholderiales; family Burkholderiaceae_D; genus Rugamonas; species Rugamonas alba. Next base: position 3,922 of record NZ_WKJN01000005.1, read on the forward strand.
CTGGTTCAACCGCACCTTCGAGCGCGGCACCAATAAATACCAGGGCATCGTCGGCGCCATCCTGAATCGCGGCGGCCGTTCGCTGGTGCTGTACGTGGTGCTGCTCGGCGTGCTGGCGCTGGTGTTCATGCGCCTGCCGACTTCCTTCCTGCCGGAGGAAGACCAGGGCGTGCTGTTCTCGCAGATCCAGCTGCCGACCGGCGCCACCCAGCAACGCACGCTGAAAGTGATCGAGAAGGTCGAGAACCACTTCCTGACCGAAGAGAAGGATGCTGTCGCTTCCGTGTTCGCGGTGGCCGGCTTCAGCTTCAGCGGCAATGGCCAGAACAGCGGCATCGCCTTCGTCCGCATGAAGGACTGGTCCGAGCGTCCGGGCGCGGCCAATCGCGTCAGCGCGATCGTCGGCCGGGCGATGGGCAAGTTCTCGCAGATCAAAGATGCGATGGTGTTCGCCTTTGCCCCGCCTGCGGTGCTGGAACTGGGTAACGCCAGCGGCTTCGACTTGCAGCTGCAGGACATCGGCGGCGTCGGTCACGAGGCGCTGATGGCGGCGCGCAACCAGATGCTGGGCATGGCCTCGCAGAGCAAGCTGCTGGTGGGCGTGCGTCCCAACGGCCAGGAAGATACGCCGCAGTACAAGGTCACCATCGACCAGCAGAAGGCCATTGCCCTGGGCCTGACCGTGGCCGACGTCAACAAGGTGCTGAGCAACGCCTGGGGTAGCGCCTACGTCAACGACTTCGTCGACCGTGGCCGCGTGAAGAAAGTGTTCATCCAGGGTTCGGCCGAAGCGCGCATGACGCCGGAAGACCTGAGCAAGTGGTTCGTGCGCAACGCCAGCGGCGAGATGGTGCCGTTCTCGGCCTTCACCACCGGCAAGTGGGTGTACGCATCGCCGCGCCTGGAGCGCTACAACGGCCTGCCGTCGACCGAGATCCTCGGCGCGCCGGCGCCGGGCCAGAGCTCGGGCACCGCCATGGCGGAAGTCGAGAAGCTGGCGGCGCAACTGCCGCCGGGTATCGGCTACGAGTGGACCGGCCTGTCGACCGAGGAACGCGACTCCGGTTCGCAGACCACGCAGCTGTACGCGATCTCGATCCTGATCGTGTTCCTGTGCCTGGCCGCGCTGTATGAAAGCTGGTCGGTGCCGTTCTCGGTGCTGCTGGTGGTGCCGCTGGGTGTCATCGGCACGGTGCTGGCGACCTTTGTGTTCAAGCTGTCGAACGACGTCTATTTCCAGGTCGGCCTGCTGACCGTGATCGGTCTGGCGGCGAAGAATGCGATTCTGATCGTCGAATTCGCCAAGGAACTGCAGGACGGCGGCGAGGATCTGAAGAAGGCGACCCTGCACGCGGTGAAACTGCGTCTGCGTCCGATCCTGATGACTTCCATCGCTTTCGGCCTGGGCGTGTTCCCGCTGGCGATCAGCAGCGGCGCCGGTTCCGGCAGCCAGAACGCGATCGGCGTGGCGGTGCTGGGCGGGATGATGACGGCGACCTTCCTCGGCATCTTCTTCGTACCGCTGTTCTTTGTGCTGGTGCGCGGCTACTTCGCTCCGAAGAAGCCAGCGGCGCCGGCAAACGCTGTAGAGGTGCATTAATATGAAAAAATCCGTAATCACGATGGCGGTGCTGGCCGCAGTGGCCACCACCCTGGCCGGCTGCAGCCTGGCGCCGGTGTACGAACGTCCGGCGCAACCGGTGGGCCAGGCCTGGCCTGCCGGCGACGCCTACAAGGGCGTGCCGGCAGCGGCGGCCGACGCCAAGCCGGTGTCGCAGATCCAGTGGCGCGAATACTTCTCCGACGAGAAGCTGCGCAAGGTGATCGAGCTGGCGCTGGTGAACAACCGCGACCTGCGCGTCTCCGTGCTCAACATCGAGAAGGCCAAGGCGCAGTACAACATCGACACGGCGGCGCTGCTGCCGAAACTGTCGGCCAACGTCAGCCAGAGCGCGTCGCGCACGCCGTCGAACATGACCGGCACCGGCGAAGCGGCCATCAACCGCCAGTACAACGGCGGCCTGGTGATGTCCTCGTATGAGCTGGACTTCTTCGGCAAGGTGCGCAACCAGTCCGAGGCCGGCCTGCAGACCTACCTCGGCACCGAGGAAGCGCGCCGCACGCAGCAGATCACGCTGGTGTCGGAAGTGGCGAATGCCTACCTGACGCTGATCGCCGACCAGCAGCGCCTGAAGCTGGCGCAGAACACGCTGAAAAGCCAGCAGACCAGCTATGACCTGAGCAAGAAGCGCTTTGCCCTGGGCGTGGTGGCCGGCACCGACATGTACGACGCGCAGACCAGCGTGGAAACCGCGCGCAACGACGCCGCGGTCTACACCGCGCAGGTGGCGCTGGACCAGAACGCGCTGACGCTGCTGGTGGGCAGTGCCGTGCCGGCGGAACTGCTGCCGACCGGCGAGCTGGAAGAGGTGACGCAACTGGCCGCGATTCCGGCCGGCCTGCCGTCGGACCTGCTGCAGGCGCGTCCGGACGTGCAGGAAGCCGAACGCGCGCTGCGCGCCGCCAACGCCAACATCGGCGTGGCGCGCGCCGCCTTCTTCCCGAGCATTTCGCTGACGGCGTCCGGCGGCAGCGCCAGCACCACCTTGTCCGGCCTGTTCAAGGCCGGCTCGTCGACGTGGAGCTTTGCGCCGGCGATCAACCTGCCGATCTTCGACGGTGGCGTCAACCGCGCCAACCTGAATATCGCCAAGGCCGACCGCGACATCTCGGTGGCGCAGTACGAGAAGGCGGTGCAGACCGCGTTCCGCGAAGTGGCCGATGCACTGGCCACGCGCGGCACGCTGGACGAACGCCTGGCGTCGCAGCAGGCGCTGGTCGAGGCCTCGCAGAAGAGCTACACCATCAACGAGGCGCGCTACAACAAAGGCGCGGACTCCTACCTGAACGCGCTGGTGTCGCAGCGCGCGCTGTACACGGCGCAGCAAGGCCTGATCAGCACCCGTCTGGCCAAGACCAGCAACGCCGTCACCCTGTACAAGGTGCTGGGCGGCGGCTGGCAGCCGGAGCTGCCGCCACAGCAGCAACCGCAGCAGCCGCAGGGCTGATGCGGCGCGGCGGACGCCTTGCCGGTGTCCGCCGCCCTATTTTTTATCACTTCAAGAGCGCTCCCATGAAATCCCACGTGAAACGACGCACGGACCCGGAACGGGCACAGAGTCGGCGCAACCAGGTATTGCAGGCGGCGGCCGTGTGTTTTGCCCGCAGCGGCTTCCATGGCGCCAGCATGTCCGAGATCTCGAAAGAGGCGGGCATGAGCGCAGGCCACATCTACAACTACTTCGACAGCAAGGAGGCCATCATCATGGCCTTCGTCGATCTGGAGGCCGAGCATGTGACGGCGCAGCTGCGCGAGCTGCAAAGCAAGGAAGATCCGCTGCAGTCGATGATCGACGAGGCGCCGCGCCACATCGACGAGAACCTCGATCCGGAATACTTCCAGCTGCCGCTGGAGATGTTTGCCGAAGCCGCGCGCAATCCGAAGATCGCCGCCGCGATGCGCGCGACCGACGTGGCGGCGATGGCCGAGTTCCGGCCCATCATCAAGCGCGAGCGCGAACGGCGCGGCTTGTCGGTGGACGATGCGCTGCTCGACGGCCGCATCGACACCATGGTGTCGCTGTTCCACGGCCTGCCGATCCGCGCCTTGCACCGTCCGCAGCTGGACCGCAACTCCCTTGTGGAAGGGTATCGGGTCGCCATGAAGGCGCTGCTGCTGACCTGATTTGTCTCCTAATGTTTCCGGCCGCTGCACGCGGGCGGCGGCTGTTGTACCATGTGTGATGTCTCTATCCTGCTAATAGGCGCATCATGACTTCCTACGTAATTCCCGCCCATGACATCGTCGGCCTGCCGGTCGCCGGTACGTCCGATCTGTTCCCTGTGCGCCGCGTCTACTGCGTCGGCCGCAACTACGCCGGCCACGCGCGCGAAATGGGTTCCGACCCGACCCGCGAACCGCCGTTCTTCTTCTGCAAACCGGGCGACGCCCAGGCCGTGGTGCCGGCCGCGCCGAACCGCGTGCTGGAACTGCCGTATCCGCCGGCGACCAATAACCTGCACTACGAGTGCGAACTGGTGGTCGCCATCGGCAAGGGTGGCGCGGATATTTCGGTGGAAGACGCGGCCTCGCACATCTTCGGCTACGCGGTCGGCTTCGACATGACGCGCCGCGACCTGCAATTCAAGATGCGCGACGTCGGCCGTCCATGGGAAATCGGCAAGGCGTTCGACTTCTCGGCGCCGATCGGCCTGATTCACCGCGCGGAAGAGGCGGGCGACATCAACCACGCCGCGATCCAGCTGGACGTGGATGGCGTGACCAAGCAGTCTGCCGACATCTCGCAGCTGATCTGGTCGATCAGCGAAACCATCGCCAACCTGTCGACCTACTTCACGCTGGCGCCGGGCGACCTGATTTTCAGCGGCACGCCGGAAGGCGTGGGCGCGGTGGTGCGCGGCAATGTCCTTGAAGGCAAGGTCGCCGGACTGTCGCCGATCACCGTGAAATTGGTATAAATCGTTTATAACAGGGCGTCGATCGCGGCCAGCGCCGCCAGGGCGCCCGAGGCCAGGCCGACATCGGCCTGGCTGGCCACCTGCGGCTCGCGCGGGTTGATGCGGATCATGCGGCCGTTGTGGTCGCGGATCACGGCCTGGCCGAAATGGCGCACCGACGGTATCGCCACACCGGCGCCCAGTTCCACCACCAGCGGTTTGCGCGCCTTGCGCAGCAGCTGATGCAGAGCCTCTTCCTGCCGCTCCGCGCGGCCTTCGTTCCAGCCGCTGTCGCCAAACATCAGGATATTCGGACGCGCCAGGGCGCCGCAGTGCGGGCAGGCGGGTGCTGCGTTGAGCAACTGGCAGTGGACGGTATCGACTTGCGGCGTGTAGCCGGCGGCGCTCCAGACGTCGTCGCCGCACGGTTGCAGGCATTGCAGATGATGGATGGAGCCATGGCACTCCAGGATGCGCTGCGGATCGAAGCCGGCTTTCTGAAAGTGGCCGTCGACATTGCTGGTGAAGACGCCGTAGCCGTGTGCCATGCGCTCGCCCCATTGCTTCAGCAGGCCGAAGCCGGCGTGCGGCACGGTGTCGCGGTAGAGGTTGAGCCGGTGGCCGTAGAAGCCCCAGGCCAGCGCCGGGTCCTCGTGAAAGGTGGCGGGTGACGCCACGCTGGTGAATTCCATGCGCGCGCGGCCGAGGGCTGGATAGGCCTTCCAGAAACCGTCGTTACCGCGAAAATCCGGCAGGCCGGAATCGACGCCCATGCCGGCGCCGGCGGCGATGAGCAGCAGGTCGGCTTGCTGGAGGAGGGCGGCGGCGTGTTCGAGATCGGAATTGTGCATGGCGCCATCTTAGCGACATCAAGCAAACATGACAAATACTTAAAGCCGCTGCTATAATTAGCTGTTCGTCGGGGCGTAGCGCAGCCTGGTAGCGTACGTGCATGGGGTGCACGGGGTCGGAGGTTCGAATCCTCTCGCCCCGACCAACAAAATCAAAGACTTAAGGCCAGCCACGATGCTGGCTTTTTTTATTCCCGCTCTGCCTTCGAGGCGCCTCTGATTTCTGTGTGAAGTTCCGCACGGAATTTTTTCTTATTTCAACTAATCTGTCACTAATTTCATATTTTCAGTCACTAGCGAGTAAATCGTGTTGGTGCCAAGATATCGCCATGGGAGATATTCACCGAAGTCAATATCGAATGCCGTTTTCGCTCTTTGAAAAACTCAAGGCGGAAGCGGACAGAGCCGGCCGTAGCGTCAATGCTGAATTGGTCGGGCGCTTGGAACGCACGCTGTTGGGCAGTTCGAACGAGATCGATATCCGTCATATTTTTGAGGCGCTTGAGCGTTTGTCCGCACGCAATCCGGAGATGCGCTACACGTTCAGCTTCAATCTTGGCGGCGAGCTGCAAGGCAGTTCGCCCCATATTCAAAACGGCAAGTGGACCTTGCCGGCCAACGAGCCCACCACCTCGCTCGATTAATCCTTGCACCCAACGATTTTTTCAAGAGTATGGATAGAAGTTGGGGCAGTACGAAGCCGCTGATAACCCAGAATCAAACTTCATGGACATAAGGCGCTGCCCGGTTGAAAGCCGAGCGACTCGGCTTTGGCGGTGGCGGCCACCTGCGGCAGCGGGAGCTTGATGGCGGTCAGCGGCAGCAGCGGCTGGTAGGGGACGGCCTGGCAGTCGCCCGCGCCAGGGGCGCAAAGGCGGACGCGCACGAAGCGGATGCAGCTGTCGCCGTTCGGATTGGCGACGCACTGGATGCGCGCCCGCGCCGGACAGGCCGGCAGGCTGGCCGCCGGGATCGGCGTCATGGTCATGACGCCGCTGGCGGTGCGCGCCAGCGACAGGTAGTCGATGCGGATATGCGCGTCGGTGACCGGCGCACCCAGCGGCAGGGCGCCCGGCCCGTCGCGCAGCACCGCCGCCTGCCGCACCCGGTCCATCGCCGCCGGATCGCTGAAGTCGCTGACGGCCGCCAGCGCCGCCGCGCGGCGCGTGGCTTCCTGCAGCGTGTTGAGCAGATACAGCGCGCGCGCCAGTTCGATCAGGAAGAACACCGCACCGAAGAAGATCACCGCGCACAGCGCGAATTCGGCGGCGGTGGCGCCGCGCTGGCGCTCATTCGTCCGCATGGCCGTGTACCGCGCTCATCGCTGCAACTCCACCGCGCCACTCAGCGCCGACGCCGGGACGGCGCCGCCGAATTCCGCGCTGAGGCGGCTGGCGGTGGCCGGCACCGTCATGAAGAAACGGCCCACGCCGCGCACGCTGGCGCTGGTGATGGCGCCGGCCGCCACCGGGCAGTCCAGCAGCGCCACGTTGAGCACGCGCCGCCTGGCCACGCCCGGCTGGTGCTCGGGCGTGGTGGGCGCGCGGAAGGTGCTGCTGCCGGTCAAGACATAAGGGGCGACCGTCAGCGACGTCGGATAGCCGACAGCCGACGGCGGCCCCGGCGCGTACAGCTTGGACCATGCGCTGACCGCAAAGCCGTTGTAGCCGCTGGCCGGCTCGACCGGCTGGGCCGCGTAAGCGGAATACGGCACGGCCCGGGCGAAGGCCCACAGCGCGCCGTACAGCGATGCGCTGTTGCTGGCGTCGCCCGGCAGCGGATCGGCGCGCGTCCACAGCTTGCCGCCGCTTTGCCAGCTGTCGGCGCTCTGGGTGGACGGCGCGGGCGTCATCCAGGTGATCGTGGCTTTGTCGAAGGGCATGATGTTGCTGTCCGGCGGCGCCCCTTCGGCCGTGCAGGCATGCTCGGTGTAGTCGTCGAAGCGCGAGTTCAGATGGGCGGCGAACGTGTCGAGCGGGAAGCCGCGCCGCAGCGTCAGGCGTCCGCCCATCACGGTCGGCATCGGCAGCTGGCCGGCGCAGATGAAGGGGCCGACCACGTCGCTGGCGAAGTGGGCCGCCGTGCCGGCCACGCCGGGCGGCGCCAGCGGATCGATGAGGAAGTTTTCCGGCGTGGCGCCATCCGGATTGAGGTTCATCAGGTCGTAGGCGACGCCGCGCCGGAAGCCGAATTCCACCAACTCGTCGTAGCTGCCGTTGCCGGCGACGTTGGCGCGCGCCGCCGCTGCCGCCGGCGATTGCGCGCAGATCGCCAGCGGCGTCACCAGCGTCGACACGCGGCCGGCCACCGCCCGCGCCGTCGTGCTGACACTGAACGGCCCGTCGGGCGTCAGCAGCATGAACATGGTGGCGACCACGCCGGCATTGCCCTGCAGCGCACGGGTATCCACCTTGGCGTACATCATGCCGAGCGGCGCCGCCTGCGCGCCGGCCGCATCGGTCCAGCCGTCGTCCGCGGTGCCGGCGGCTGCGGCGAAGCGCAGCGCGTCGCCGCTCCAGGCCACCGCCTGCCGGTTGTACTGGTAGCGGAAGCCCAGGGCCGCGGTGGTGGCCGCCGCCGTCGCGTTGGCGATGCCGGCGCTGGTGCCGTTCAGCTCGCGCGCGGCGGCCAGCGCGGTGGCGTTGGCCAGCGCTTGCAGTTCGGCCTTGCGGTTGTAGAGCATGGCCAGGTCCAGCGCCAGCCCGAACATGGCCAGCATGCCGAGCGCCATGGCGCAGCACAGGACGGCGATCACGCCCCGCTGGCGGGGCCGGCTGATGGGACTCATGCGTTTCTCCCGAGAATGGCGGCCTTTTGATTTTATCCACCAGGAAATGTTCTCGATTGATGCGGCACAAGCCGCCGACTTTCCGTTGACACTGAAAATCATTGGATGCTATATTCAAAGCAGAATTGGGAACGTTTCCAATTCCGTTTGGCGTCACCATCGTCTCTTCGCCCCGCGAAGTTGCCGGCGCCCTGGACGGCGCCGGCTTTTTTGCCGGTGGAAGCGGTAGTATCTGGTATCACAAAAAAATAGACGGAGACTGGATGTACAAGCAAAGTACGGGCGCGACGCGCATCGCATGGGCCTTGCTGGCCGCGCTGGCCTTCGCCGCCGGCAGGTCCGACGCTGCGGCCGCCGCCGCGCCGAAAGCGGAAGTGATGCACTGGTGGACCTCCAGCAGCGAGTCGGCGGCCGTGCGCAAGTTCGCCGACGCCTATCGCGCCGCCGGCGGCGTCTGGGGCGACACCGCCATTGCCGGCGCCGACCAGGCCAAGGCGGTGGCGATCAACCGCATCGTCGGCGGCAATCCGCCGACCGCCGCCCAGTTCAACACCACCAAACAGTTCCGCGACCTGATCGACCAGGGTTCGCTCAACAATGTCGACGACATCGCCGTGCGCGACCGCTGGGACCAGCTGATGCCGCAGCCGGTGCTGGACGTCATCAAGGTCAAGGGCCACTTCTACGCGGTGCCGGTGGACATTCACATGTCGACCTGGATCTGGTATTCCAAGGCCGCCTTCAAGAAGGCCGGCGTGGCCAAGGAACCGGCCACGCCGGACGAGCTGTTCGCCGCGCTCGACAAGCTGAAGGCCGCCGGCCTGGTCGGCCTGGCGCACGGCGGCCAGCCGTGGCAGGAGAACATCCTGTTCCAGGCCATGCTGGCCAACGTCGGCGGCAAGGACTTGTACCTGCAAGTGCTGCGCGACCGCTCGCCGAAAGCGATCAATTCCGAGGCGTTCAAGAAAGTGCTGCAGGCCTTCAAGCGCCTGCAGGGCTATGTGGACGCCGGCTCGCCCAACCGCAACTGGAACGACGCCACGGCCATGCTTATCAGCGGCAAGGCCGGCGTGCAGATCATGGGCGACTGGGCCAAGGGCGAGTTCGCCGCCGCGCGTCAGACCGCCGGCAAGGACTTCGGCTGTATTCCCGGCCTCGGCGCCAACGTGCCGTACCTGATCCAGGGCGACGCCTTCGTGTTCCCGAAAACGAATAATCCGGACGCGGTGCGCGCGCAAAAACTGCTGGCCACCACCATGCTGACGCCGGGCGCGCAGCTGGAATTCAACAAGATCAAGGGCTCGCTGCCCATCCTCAGCAATGTCGACACGTCGAGCATGGACGTGTGCGCGCAGGCCGGCATGGCGATCCTCAAAGACAAGTCGCGCGCGGTCGGCATGATCGAGGTGTTTTTGACGCCGGACCAGAACGGCGCGCTGCAGGATGTGCTGACCACCTACTGGAATACCCGCATGCCGGTGGAGCGTGCGCAGAAGGGCATCGCCTCGGCGTTGCAGGATTGATCAGAGGCATAGCCTGCTTGTCATGTATGAGGGTGTGGGTTATCCTTGCCGCCGCATAGACTGAACGGATAAGGGAACTTGTGGCAACCATCAAAGACGTAGCCCGGCTGGCGGGTGTGGGACTGGGCACCGCTTCGCGCGTCATCAGCGGCAAGGGCTCGGTGTCGCAGTCGACGCAGGACAAGGTGCGCAAGGCGATCGAGGAGCTGGAGTTCCGGCCGTCGCACGCGGCGCGCTCGCTGTTGTCCGGCTCGTCGCAGATGATCGGCGTGTACATCCCTTACCTGGCCGGCACGTTCTATACGCCGATTCTGCAAGCGATTTACACAGCTTTACGTGAGGCGGGACTGAATATGGTGGTGGCCTTCGGCGTCGGCGACGGCGATGCGCGCAACCAGGCGATCGATGGCTTGAACTTCTTGATCGAGCGTGGCAGCGACGGCCTGATCGTCATGAGCACGGCGATGGAGGCGGAGGACTTTGCGGCGCTGGGGCCGTTCCAGTCGCGGGTGGTGGCGATCAACCAGGACTTGCCGGGCATGGAGAGCCAGTGTTTCACGGTGGACCACGAGGCCGGCGGACGGCTGGCGGCGCGCACCTTGCTGGAACTGGGCCACCGCAAGATCGCCGTGATCGCGGGCCGCGCGGCGGCGCCCGACAACCAGCAGCGTATCGCCGGTTTCATGGCGGAGCTCGATGCGGTGGGTGTCGACAGCAGCAAGGTGTGGATGGCCGACGGCGAGTTCACCCCGGAAGGCGGCTTTGCCCGCGCCGAGGAGTTGCTGGCGTCGGGTACGGAGTTCACGGCGGTGTTTTGCGCCAATGATGAAATGGCGGTGGGCGCCTTGTCCCTGTTCCAGAAGAAGGGCGTGCGCGTGCCGGAGCAGGTGTCGGTACTCAGCTACGATGATACGCACAGCGCGGAATTTACCGCGCCGCAGCTGACCAGCGTGCACATTCCGTGGAGCGAGATGACCATGAATGGTCTGAACTTTCTGCTGAACCGCTGCTATGAGTTGAAGCGTCCCGTGACGCGCGAATACCAGCTGCATGTCGCCGAGCGGGCGTCGCTGGCGGCGGTGGCCGGTAAAACGAAGTAAAAACAAGGAGCAGGCGCTGGTCGCATGCTCTTTTTTTGCAGTATATTGGAAACGATTCCATCAACGGAGGCAGCATGCCTGTAAAACGATTGTTCAGCGTTGCCGCAACAGCGGCGCTTCTGCTCGCCGGCGCGGCCCACGCGCAGACGGCGGCCTTGCCCATGCTGCACACGGAGGGCGCCAAGTGGCTGACCGCCGACGGCAAGCAGCCGGCGCTGCGCGGCGTCAATCTGGGCAATTACCTGATCCAGGAGTTCTGGATGATGGGGCAGGAGACCAAGGCCGTCGACGACCAGTGCAAGCTGGAGGCGGTGCTCGACCAGCGCTTCGGCTACGAGGAGCGCCAGCGCCTGTACACGCTGTACCGCGACAACTGGATCAAGCAGCGCGACTGGGACATGCTGCCCAAGTTGAATCTGAACCTGGTGCGCCTGCCGTTCATCTACAGCGTGGTGGAGGACGAGAAGAATCCGCGCCACCTGCGCGCCGACGCCTGGAAGTACCTGGACAACGCCGTCGACCAGGCCGAGAAGCGCGGCGTGTATGTCATCTTCGACCTGCACGGCGCCGTCGGCAGCCAGGGCTGGGAACATCACAGCGGCTGCGCCGGCCGGAACAAATACTGGGACACGCCGGAATACCAGGAGCGCACCATCTGGCTGTGGCAGCAGATCGCCGCGCGCTACAAGGATCGCGGCGCGGTGGCCGGCTACAGCATCCTGAATGAACCGTGGGGCACCACGCCGGAGAACCTGGCGGTGGTCATGGGCACGCTGTACAAGGCGATCCGCGAGGTCGACCCGAACCACGTCATCATCCTGCCTGGCCACAGCAAGGGCATCGACGCCTACGGCAAGCCGTCCGAGCACGGCATGAGCAATGTCGCCTTCGAGATGCATCCGTATCCGGGCCACTTCGGCTGGGGCAAGCCGGGACTGGCCGTGCACAAGGACTGGCTGCAATGCACGGGCGAAGGTGACAACGTTTGCAAATGGAAGACCAGGCTCGATGCGCTGGACACCGCCTTCTTCGTCGGCGAGTTCCAGCCGTGGGCCTTCATGGGCGCAGAGAATGGCGGCCAGGTCACGCGCGTCACCTACGACACCTACGTCGCCAACGGCTGGGCCAGCACCGCGTGGGCCTACAAGCTGGTGACCAACAAGGGCGGCCAGGGCAAGGGCACCTGGGGCCTGGTCACTAACGCGCCCGGCGCCAGAATTCCCAAACTCGATTTCAACCAGGCCTCGCTTGCCGAGATTGAAAACCTTTTCCGCCTGTTTGGCAGCGTGCCGTATCAACCGCAGCAAACCGCCATCAAGTGGATGAACGCTCCTGTTCCACCTACTCCTTTCGCTAAAAAATAATATGACCATGATTAAGCGTACCGACTTCGCCAGCGACTTCCTGTGGGGCGTCTCCACCTCGGCTTACCAGATTGAGGGCGCGGCCGATGTCGATGGCCGCGTGCCGTCGATCTGGGATACCTTCAGCGCCACGCCGGGCAAGATCCGCGACGGCTCCACCGGCGCCGTGGCCTGCGACCACTACCACCGCTGGGAGGAGGATCTGGACCTGGCCCAGTCCATGGGCCTGAATTCCTACCGCTTCTCGATCGCCTGGACGCGCATTTTCAACGGCGTCGATGCGGAGCCGAATCCGAAGGGCCTTGAGTTCTATTCCAAGCTGGTGGACGGCATGCTGGCGCGCGGCCTGCAACCATGGTGCACGCTGTATCACTGGGACTTGCCGCAGTACCTAGAAGACCAGGGCGGCTGGAACAACCGCGCCACCATCGACGCTTATCTGCAATACGTGGACGTCATCACCAAACTGCTGGGCGGCCGCGTCAAACACTGGATCACGCACAACGAGCCATGGTGCACCGCCATGCACGGCAACTGGGACGGCATGCACGCGCCAGGCAACAAGAGCCTGCCGCTGGCGCTGCAGATCTGCCACAACGTGCTGGTGTCGCACGGCCGCGCCGTGCCGCTGATCCGCGCCAATGTGCCGGACGCGCAGATCGGCATCGCATTGAGCCTGCATCCGATCAAGGCCGGCAGCGACAGCGCGGCCGACCAGGCGGCGGTGTCGCGCCACGACGCGCTGCGCAACCGCTGGTTCCTCGACGTGCTGTATGGCCGCGGCTATCCGGCCGAAGCGCTGGCGCTGGTGGGCAAGGATGCGCCCGTGGTGGAACAGGGCGACATGGAAGCCATCGCCGCGCCGTGCGATTTCCTCGGCGTGAACTACTACTTCCCGGAAGTGGTGGTCGACGCGCCGGACGAGTATCCGCTGCGCACCCGCATCATCCATCCGCAGGACCGCCAGCGCACCGACTTCGGTTGGGAAGTGTCGCCGGAAGGCCTGGTCACGCTGCTGGAACGCGTGGCGCGCGACTATCCGACCGGCGATCTGTACGTGACCGAAAACGGCTCGTCCTACGACGACCATATCGGCGAGGACGGCGCGGTGACCGACACCGCGCGCCGGGACTACCTGATCCGCCACCTGGCCGCGATGCGCGACGCCATCGCCGCCGGCGGCAAGATCAAGGGCTATTTCGCCTGGAGCCTGCTGGACAACTTCGAATGGGCGGAAGGCTATCTGCGCCGCTTCGGCCTGACCTACATCGACTACCCGACGCAGCGCCGCATCGTCAAGCAAAGCGGCCAGTGGTACAGCGCCTTCGTGCGCGGCCAGAACTCATAATCACAACGGAGACAATACGTAATGAAGACCACGACCAATCACATCCTGCGCCGCGCCGTGCTGGCCGCCACCTTGGCCTTGGGAGCCAACGTCATCGCCGCGCCGGCCGCCAAGCCGCTGGCCGACTGGCCGCACATCACCAGCGCCGTCAAGCAGGACAAGGCGATGGAAGCGCGCATCAAGCAGATCGTGGCGGGCATGACGCTGGCGCAGAAGATCGGCCAGATGACGCAACCTGAAATCAAATTCAGCACGCCGGAAGACATCCGCAAATACTACATCGGCTCCGTGCTGAACGGCGGCGGCAGCTGGCCGGACGGGAACAAGCACGCCAGCGCGGTCGACTGGGTCAAGCTGGCCGACGCCTACTACGACGCCTCGATGAGCACCGACATGAAGGTGCAGATCCCGGTCATCTGGGGCATCGACGCCATGCACGGCAACTCGAATATGTACGGCGCCACGCTGTTCCCGCACAACATCGGCCTGGGCGCCGCCAACGATCCGAAGCTGGTCGGCGAGATGGCCAAGTCGGTTGCCAAGGCGGTGCGCGCCACCGGCATCGACTGGGTGTTCGCGCCGACGCTGGCCGTGGTGCGCGACGACCGCTGGGGACGCACCTACGAGAGCTTCTCGGAAGATCCGGCCATCGTCAAATCGTATGCCGGCGTCTACGTCAAGGGCCTGCAGGGCGATCTGAAATCCGACAACACCGTGGTGGCCACCGCCAAGCACTTCGTCGGCGACGGCGGCACGGCGGAAGGCAAGGACCGTGGCGTCAACCAGTCCACCATGTCGGAGATGATCAACATCCACGCGCAGGGCTACTACCCGGCGCTGCAGGCCGGCGTGCAGACCGTGATGGCGTCCTTCAACAGCTGGAACGACGTCAAGGGCGGCACCGACCACGGCAAGATGCACGGCAGCCGTGAACTGCTGACCGTGGCGCTGAAAGAGAAGATGGGCTTCGACGGCCTGGTGGTCAGCGACTGGAACGCGATCACCGAAGTGCCGGGTTGCGCGGAAGACAGCTGCGCCGCCTCGATCAACGCCGGCGTCGATATGGTGATGGTGCCGGAGAAGTGGAAGACCTTCATCGCCAACACCATCGCGCAAGTGGAGAAGGGCGAGATTCCGATGTCGCGCATCGACGATGCCGTGACCCGCATCCTGCGCGTGAAACTGCGCGCCGGCCTGTTCGACAACAAGAAGCCGTCGCAGAACATCTACGCCGGCAAGCAGGAAGTGTTGCAGGACCGCGCGCTGGCGCGCCAGGCGGTGCGCGAGTCGCTGGTGCTGCTGAAGAATAACGGCGGCGTGCTGCCACTGGCGCGCGGCAAGAAGATCCTGGTGGTCGGCAAGAGCGCCGACAACATGGCCAACCAGTCCGGCGGCTGGTCGCTGACCTGGCAGGGCACCGACAACAAGAATAGCGATTATCCATACAGCGACACCATCCTGGCAGGCATCAAGGACGCCGCCGGCGACGCCAACGTCACCTTCAGCGAAAACGCGGCCGACGTCGATGTCAGCAAGTTCGACGCGGTGATCGCCGTGATCGGCGAGACGCCATATGCCGAGGGCGATGGCGACATCGGCCCTGCCGGCACGCTGCGCCTGTCGGGCCGCCATCCGGAGGACCTGGCGGTGCTGCAGGCGGTATCGGGCAAGGGCAAGCCGGTGGTGACGCTGCTGGTCACCGGCCGTCCGCTGTACACCAACGACATCATCAACCTGTCGGACAGCGTGGTGGCCGCATGGCTGCCGGGCACCGAGGGCAAGGGCGTGTCCGATGTGCTGTTCCGCAAGGCCAACGGCAAGGTGAATGCGGACTTCCGCGGCAAGCTGTCGTTCTCGTGGCCGAAGTCGGCCTGCCAGTCGCCGCTGAACGTGGGCGACGCCAACTACGATCCGCTGTTCAAATACGGTTACGGCCTGAATTACCGCAGCAAGGCCGCCGTGCCGGCGCTGGACACCAGCTATCCGGAAGGCGGCTGCGGCAAATCGCTGGCGGTGCCGGTGTACAATCCGACCGACCGTTCGACCTACGCCTTGTACGTCAACAGCGGCGGCCAGCGTGTGGCGCCGGGCGCGGACCTGAACGCCGTGTTCAATCTGCCTACCGTCAAAGTGGAAACCGCGCAGATCAACACCCAGCAGGATGCCAAGCGTCTGACCTGGAGCGGCCCGGCCAAGCTGGAAGCGCAGGCGAAGAAGGCGGTCAAGCTGCCTGCGTATGCAAGTACCGACGGCGCGCTGCAATTTGATGCTATCGTGTCGGCTGCGCCGCAGGGCAAAGTCCTGATCGGCATCGAAACGGTGGAGCTGGATGCGGCTTCTGTCTTCCAGCAACTGGCGGGCAAGGGCAAGCAGACGGTGAAGATTCCGCTGTCCTGCTTCGCCGCCAAGGGCTTGCCGCTGGCGGCGTTCAGCACGCCGTTCAGCGTGTCCGCCGATGCGCCGTTTGCCGCGACGTTCGCCAACATCCAGATCGTTGGCGGCGCCGCCAAGGACAAGGATGCGCTGGCGTGCGGCGACTTCAAATAAAACGAGGAGAAAGTAAAAGTATGGAACACTATTCGCAAACTGCCCCGGCGGCATCCGGGCAGTCGCAGGCGGCTGGAAGTTATACCGGGCCGCTGGTCATCGTCACCATCCTGTTCTTCATGTGGGGTCTGCTGACGTCCCTGAACGACGTGCTGATTCCTCACCTGAAGGCGGTGTACACGCTGACCTATGTGCAGGCGATGCTGGTGCAGTTCTGCTTCTTCGGCGCGTACTTCATCGTGTCGCTGCCGGCGGGTATCCTGATCAAGAAAATCGGCTACCAGAACGGCGCTGTCGCCGGCCTGACGATTGCGGCCGCCGGCTGCGCGCTGTTCTATCCAGCGGCGACCAGCGGCTACACGCTGTTCCTGATCGCCTTCTTCGTGCTGGCGGGCGGCATCACCATCCTGCAGGTGGCGGCCAATCCTTACGTGGCGGTGCTGGGCGATGCGCGTACAGCGTCCAGCCGCCTGACGCTGACCCAGGCCTTCAATTCGCTGGGCACCACCGTGGCGCCGTTCCTGGGCGGGATGCTGATCCTGGCCGGCGGCGTGATGAGCGCGGCCGACCTGGCGCAACTGGGCCCGGACCAGCTGAAAGCCTACAACGCGGCGCAGGCATCGAGCGTGCAGGGGCCTTACCTGGCGCTGGCCGGCGCGCTGCTGGTGCTGGCGATTCTGTTCTCGCTGGCGCGTCTGCCCAAGATTGTCGATGCGGAGCCGGAACCTGGCGCCGACGAAGGCGGTCTGCTGGATGTGCTCAAGCACCGTCACCTGGCGCTGGGCGCGGTGGCGATCTTCCTGTACGTGGGCGGTGAAGTCAGCATCGGCAGCTTCCTGATCAACTTCCTCGGCGAGCCGCACGTGGCGGGTCTGTCGGCGGCGGATGCGGCGCACTACGTCGGCTACTACTGGTTCGGCGCGATGATCGGCCGCTTCGTCGGCTTCGTCGTGATGCAGAAGGTCAGCCCTGGCAAGGCGCTGGCGTTCAATGCGTCGGTGGTGATCCTGCTGGTGCTGACGGCGATCTTCAGCCATGGCGATGTGGCCAAGTGGTCGATCGTTGCGGTGGGCCTGTTCAACTCCATCATGTTCCCGACCATCTTCTCGATGGCGCTGAACAAACTGGGTCCGCTGACCGGCCAGGGTTCGGGCGTGCTGTGCATGGCGATCGTGGGCGGCGCGCTGGTGCCGTTTGCGCAAGGCCTGCTGGCCGATACCATCAGCCTGCAACTGTCGTTCTTCGTGCCGGCCGCGTGCTATCTGTTCATCCTGTACTTCGGCGTGAAGTACGCCAATATGTACACGACAAAGTAAGCGTCCCTTCCCTGAAAAAGCTCCGTTCGCGGAGCTTTTTTTGTTCTGTGGCGTTGCCTTTTAGGTAATGGCTTCTAATCCCGGCTTTTTTGATCTAACGTACGGAACGGCGGTGCGCGACGGCCTAGACTCCCTGCATACATACCATTGCGAGGAGTCCCATGAATCATCCTGTTAAAGCGTATCTGGTCGGCGGCGGCATCGGTTCGCTGGCGGCGGCGGCCTTCATGATCCGCGACGGCGGCGTGGCCGGCGGCGACATCACCATATTCGAAGCGATGCCACTGGCCGGCGGCAGCCTCGATGGCGGCGGCAATCCGGACAGCGGCTACACGCTGCGCGGCGGCCGCATGCTCACCACCGACAATTACGAGTGCACCTGGGATCTGTTCAAGAGCATCCCGTCGCTGGAACATCCGGGCCGCACGGTGTACGAAGAAACCATCGCCTTCAATGAACTGCACAAGTCGCATTCGCGCGCGCGGCTGGTGGACCGCAACCGCTTCAAGGTCGATGTGACGTCGATGGGCTTCTCCATGCTGGACCGCATCGAGCTGGTGAAGCTGGAGGAGGCGGACGAGAAAGACCTGGGCGACAGCGCCATCACCGACTGGCTGTCGCCGGAATTCTTCGAGACCAAATTCTGGTACATGTGGGCGACCACGTTTGCGTTCCAGCCGTGGCATAGCGCGGTGGAATTCAAGCGCTACCTGCGCCGATTCATGATGGAGTTCTCGCGGATTGAAACGCTGGCCGGCGTCAAGCGAACCGTGTACAACCAGTACGATTCGCTGGTGCGTCCTTTGCAGCACTGGTTGCAGCAGCAGGGCGTGCAGGTGGTCTTCGATTGCAGGGTTGATGATCTGACGTTGAGCGAGGATGCGTCCACCGTCACCGCCATCCACTGCGTGCGCGAGGGAGCGGCGCAGGTGATCGCCGTACGGCCGCAGGATCTGGTGTTCTTCCAGAATGGTTCGATGACCGATGCATCCAGTTTCGGCAGCATGCACGGCGCGCCGCCCAGGCTGGACAAGCGCGACAGCCAGGGCTGGGCCTTGTGGGAAAAGCTGGCGCAGGGCCGGCCGCAGTTCGGCAATCCGGCGGCGTTCAATAGCAGCATTCCGGAGTCGTGGTGGGAGTCGTTCACCGTGACGCTGAAGGACACGGCGTTCTTCGACCGCATGGAGCGCTTCACCGGCAACGTGGCCGGCACCGGCGGGCTGGTGACGTTCAAGGACTCCAACTGGTTCATGTCGGTGGTGCTGGCGCATCAGCCGCACTTTGCCGGGCAGCCGGAGGGCGTGCAGGTGTTCTGGGGCTACGGCCTGCATCCTGACCGCGTCGGCAATTTTGTCGCCAAGCCGATGGCCGAATGCACGGGCGAGGAGATCCTGCGCGAGTTGTGCGGGCATCTGAATTTCGACTACGAAGAAGTCATGTCGAACGCGAATTGCATCCCGTGCCGCATGCCTTACATCACCAGCATGTTCATGCCGCGCCAGCACAGCGACCGTCCGTTGCCGGTGCCGGCAGGCTCGCGCAACCTGGCGTTTGTCAGCCAGTTTGTCGAGGTGCCGGAGGATGTGGTGTTTACCGTCGAATACTCGGTTCGCGCGGCGCAGATGGCGGTCTACCAGTTGCTGAACGTGCAGCGCGAAGTGCCGCCCGTCACTGCGCATGATGAGTCGCTGAAAGTGAAATTCGACGCGGTGCTGAAGGCCTTCAAATAATCACGATAATCACGCCAATACGCCCATGAGCTTTTGCATGGGCGTCAGCGGAATGATGGCGTCCGGCTCGTCGATTTCCAGCACCACATCGTTGTAGGCGACTGCGCGCAGCGGCTCCACTTCGGTAGTGTCGGAAAGCCTTGCTTCATCGAGCAACTGCTGTAACGCAGGCGTATCCAGCGTGTTGAGCTTCGCGAGCAGTGCGCCGTATTTCCGCACATCGGCCTCGTTGGCGGCGATGCGCTCTGCCGGCCGCACGGCAATTTGGGCTTGCTTTGCGGTGGATCAGGATGGGGAGGCGGCGCCGTCGGCGGGTGGCCGACGGCGCGGGGAGGCGCGCTTACAGGAAGCGGTCGATGATTTTCTTGCTGTGCTTGTCCAGTTCGCGCAGGTCGCGGATCAGATAGTGGATGCCGTGGATGTCGGAGATCAGCAGCGTGTCGATGGTCAGGCGGCGGATGTCTTCTTCGCCGCGCAGCACGAACTCGGTGTCGCCGCGATCGGTCGCCACATTCCACGTGCACGGCGTGGCGAAGCTGGTCACGCTGTTGATGCGCGAAATCTCCGGCATGAATTCACGCCCGCTCAACTCCTCGCTCACCAGCGCGCCGATGGCCGGCGGCAGGTCGGCGATGCGGTCGATCCACGCCACCTCCTTGCCGTCGCCGTTGAGCAGCGAGATGCCGTCCTCCGGCGCCTGCACCGGAAACGCGCGCACCGGCGAAACGCCTTCGTGCACCACGCCTTCGGTGGTGGTCAGCACCAGGCGGCCGAAGGGATTGCGGATCAGTTCAAATGTCGTCGTCATGGTTCTTATTCCTTGCTCGCGCTGTCGTCGAGGTCCGTGTCCACATTGCGGGCCTGCGCCTGGTACAGGCGGTAGTAGGCGCCTTCGCGCGCCATCAGTTCATCGTGCGGACCGTCTTCCACCACCACGCCGCGATCCAGCACCACCAGGCGGTCGGCCTTCTGCAAGGTCGACAGGCGGTGGGCGATGGCGATGGTGGTACGGCCTTGCACCAGGTTGTCCAGCGCGCGCTGGATTTCTTTTTCGGTTTCGGAGTCGACCGAGGCGGTGGCTTCGTCGAGGATCAGGATCTTCGGATCGATCAGCAGCGCGCGTGCGATCGAGATGCGCTGGCGCTCGCCGCCGGACAGGCCCTGGCCGCGCTCACCGACCATCGAGTCGTAGCCCTGCGGCAGGCGCAGGATGAATTCGTGCGCATGCGCGGCGCGGGCGGCGGCGATGATCTGCGCGCGCGTCGCATCCGGTTTGCCGTAAGCCAGATTCTCGGCAATGGTGCCGAAGAACAGGAACGGCTCCTGCAGCACCAGGCCGATGTTGCGGCGATAGTCCGACACCGCGAACGAGCGGATGTCTACGCCATCGAGCATGATCGCGCCTTCGGCCACGTCGTAGAAGCGGCAGATCAGATTGACCAGCGTCGACTTGCCGGAGCCCGAGTGGCCCACCAGCCCCACCATCTGGCCGGCCTTGATCTCCAGGTCGATGCCGCGATTGACCGCGCGGTTCCCGTAACGGAAGCCCACTTCGCGCAAGGTGATGTTGCCCTCGACCTTTTCCAGCTTGACCGGATTGACCGGCTCCGGCACCGACGACACGTGATCGAGAATGTCGAAGATACGCTTGGCGGCCGACGCCGATTTCTGCGTCACCGACACGATGCGGCTCATCGAATCCAGGCGGCCGTAGAAACGGCTGGCGTAGGCCACGAACGACGACAGTACACCCACCGTGATATTACCCTTGGAGACCTGGTAGATGCCGAACACCCAGATCACCAGTAACCCCAGCTCCGTCAGGAACGACACGGTAGGCGAGAACAGCGACCACACCTTGTTCAACTTGTCGTTGACGGCCAGATTGTGCTTGTTCGCGGTGCGGAAGCGGTTGGCTTCCCGCGCTTCCTGCGCAAAGGCCTTCACCACGCGGATGCCGGGAATGGTATCGGCCAGCACGTTGGTCACTTCGCCCCACACGCGGTCGATCTTTTCGAAGCCGGTGCGCAGGCGGTCGCGCACCAGGTGGATCATCCAGGCGATGAACGGCAGCGGCGCCAAGGTGCAGATGGCCAGCCACGGATCGAGATTGAACAGGATCACGCCGGTCATGATGATCATCAGGCAGTCGGACAGGAAGTCCAGCAGGTGCAGCGACAGGAACACGCAGATGCGGTCGCTCTCCGAGCCGATGCGCGACATCAGATCGCCGGTGCGCTTGCCGCTGAAGTATTCCAGCGACAGCTGCAGCAAATGTTCATAAGTGGTGGTGCGCAGGTCCGCGCCGATGCGCTCCGACGCCAGCGCCAGCACGTAGGTCTTGCCCCAGCCGAAAATCCACGCCAGGATCGAGGCGCCGACCAGGCCGGTCATGTACAGCACCACTAGCATCGGATCGACCGCCTTGCCGTTCTGGTATGGAATCAGCACATTGTCCATCAGCGGAATGGTCAGGTAGGGCGGAATCAGGTGCGCGCCGGTGGACAGCAGCATGAAGGTGAAGCCGAGCGCCAGCTGCCATTTGTACGGCTTGGCGAAGCGCCACAGGCGGAACAGCGTCCAGGTCGACGGCGGCGTATAGACCACCTTGGTGCAGACCGGGCATTCTTCCTGTTCCGGGTCCATCGGCGCCTTGCAGCTCGGGCAGACGTTTTTGTCGTCGACCACCACCGGCTCGCCGCTGGCGTGGCTGTCGAGGTGGGCGTCGAACTGCTCGACCAGGCGGATCGCCGCCAGATTCTGGCCCAGCGTGAAGCGCCAGGCGCCCAGGCGGCCTTGTTGATTGATTAACTCCAGGTGGCCGACGCCGGCGTGGTCGTGGTGTTTCAGCGTCAGGTCGGGCGCAAACCACCACGATTGCCAGTCGGTCGCGCCCGGCGCGCGGGCCAGAACCCGGCCGGTTGTCACCAGCACTACACCCTTGGAAAAACGAAGTTGCTGATCCAGGTCAACCTCCAAGGCACTTACAACGTTTTCCCCTTGGGAAAGTTGTGCCTGTATCTCAGAACGCCAGCGTTCAGGCAGATCACCCGTACTGGAGTGAGTGGAAAGTTGTTCGGTCGTCATCGTGCGGCGTACTCCGGAGGGGAAAAGGCTGATATTACGGATTATTTACGGTATTCTGTCAGTGATTAAACATTTGACAGAGAACAATAAAATATAAGTTTTTGCTCTGACGGCAAGTATACCGTACAGCAGCGGGGCAAGGGTACAGGGTTTACAATACGGCGCGGGCTGGCTCAGCCGATAACAAAGTTACAAGAATCAATACATGACTAAGAAGAAAGACATTGAAGTTCTCCGCGTCACGCATTTGCGCGGACCCAACATCTGGACCTATCGCCCGGTCATCGAGGCGTGGCTGGATATCGGCGAGCTGGAGAACTTTCCATCGAATTTGTTGCCCGGATTGTATGAACGCCTGACAACCATCCTGCCAGGTCTGATCGTGCACCGCTGCGGCGTGGGCGAGCACGGCGGTTTCCTGGAGCGCCTGCGCGACGGCACCTATGCCGGCCACATCCTGGAACACGTGGTCCTGGAACTGCAAAACCTGGCCGGCATGAAAACCGGTTTCGGCAAAACCCGCGAAATCGGCGAGAACACCGGCCTGTACAAGATGGCCTTCCGCACCCGCCAGGAAGAAGTCGGCCGCGCCGCGCTGGCCGCCGGCCGCGACCTGCTGATGGCGATGATCGAAGACCGTCCATACGACCTGGCCGCCACTGTCGCCAGCCTGACCGATCTGGTCGAGAGCCTGTGCCTCGGCCCGAGCACCGGCAACATCGTCGACGCCGCCGGCGTGCGCAAGATTCCCTTCATCCGCCTGACCGACGGCAACCTGGTGCAGCTGGGCCATGGCGCCGCGCAGCGCCGCATCTGGACCGCTGAAACCGAACAGACCTCGGCCATCGCCGAAGGCATCGCCAGCGACAAGGATCTGACCAAGACGCTGATCTCGTCCTGCGGCGTGCCGGTGCCGGAAGGCCAGCTGGTCACCAGCGCCGCCGAAGCATGGGAAGCGGCCGAGGACATCGGCCTGCCGGTCGTGCTGAAGCCATACGACGGCAACCATGGCCGCGGCGTCTCGCTCAACCTGTCCACCGAAGCCGATGTCGCCGCCGCCTATGAGCTGGCGGCCAGGGAAGGCGACAGCAGCAGCGTGATCGTCGAGCGCTTCATCGTCGGCGACGAACACCGCCTGCTGGTGGTGGGCCGCCGCGTGGTGGCCGCCGCCGCCGGCGAATCGCTGTGGGTCACCGGCGATGGCAAGTCCAGCATACTGGAACTGTGCAACACCCAGATCAACACCGATCCGCGCCGTGGCGACACCGAAGACTTCCCGCTGGGCCTGGTCACGCCGGACACCTCGGGCGAGATCGTGCTGGAACTGCAGCGCCAGAACCTGACCCACGCTTCCGTGCCGGCTGAAGGCCAGAAAGTGCTGATCCAGCCGAACGGCAATGTGTCGATCGACGTCACCGACACGGTGCACCCGCAAGTGGCCGCGATGGCATCGCTGGCGGCACGCGTGGTCGGCCTGGACATCGCCGGCATCGACCTGGTGTGCTCCGACATTTCGCGTCCGCTGGAAGAGCAGGGCGGCGCCATCATCGAAGTCAACGCCAGCCCTGGCTTGCTGGCGCATTTGAAGCCGGCCGAAGGCGAGCCGCGCAACGTCGGCGAAGCGATCGTCGACCACCTGTTCGGCGAAGCCACCGGCCGCATGCCGATCGTCGGCATCACCGGCAAGCATGGCACGACGATGACCGCGCGCCTGGTCGCCTGGCTGCTGCAAATCAGCGGCAAGAAAACCGGCCTGACCTGCGCCGACGGCCTGTTCGTCAATGGCCGCCTGCTGCCGCGCGACGGCTTCAGCGACTGGGAAACCGGCGAGCGCCTGCTGCTCAACAAGAACGTCGAAGCCGGCGTGTTTGAAAACGACGCCCGCATGATCCTGTCCGAAGGCCTGGCCTACGACAAGTGCACGGTCGGCGTGGTGACCGATGTCAGCGGCTTTGAAGCGCTGAGCGAGTTCCACATCGACAGCGAGAACAAGCTGTATAACGTGCTGCGCACCCAGGTCGACGTGGTGCTGCCAAGCGGCGCCGCTGTGCTCAACGCCGCCGATCCGCAAGTGGTGGAGATGGCCGACCTGTGCGACGGCGAAGTGATTTTCTATGGCGTGGACGAGCATCTGGCCGCCATCGCCGCGCACCGCCAGGACGGCAAGCGCGTGGTGTTCGAACGCAAGGACGGCGCCCGCAACAACATCGTCATGGCGATCGGCCACGAAGAAGTGGGCACGCTGCCGCTGTCGCCGCTGGTGCCGCCGGAAGCCGTGCTGGCCGCGATTGCCGCCGGCTGGGCGCTGGGCCTGACGCCTGACCTGATCGGCGCCGGCCTGCGTACCTGGGAAGCGTCGCCGAAACGCGTTCACCACTGATACATCATTGAGAGAATAAAAAGAGTTATGGAAGTCATACGCACCCGCGCCCTTCGCGGCCCGAATCTTTGGAGCCACCACACCGCGGTGGAAGTCATCGTCTCGTGCCCGCCGGAAGAGCAATCGATCGCGACGCTGCCGAACTTCGAGCAGCGCCTGCATGCGCGCTTCCCTGCCGTCGGCGCCCTGCATCCAACCGGCACCTCGGACGCCGTGCCGCTGGCGCGCGTGCTGGAAGTGGCGGCACTGAGCCTGCAGGCGCAAGCCGGCTGCCCGGTCACCTTCAGCCGCACCCACGCCACGCTGGAAGAGGGCATCTACCAGACCGTGGTTGAATACACCGAGGAAGCTGTCGGCCGCCGCGCCGTGGAACTGGCCGAGGCGCTGATCGTCTCCGTGCTGGCCGATACCGCCTTCGACCTGGAAGCGGCGCTGACCGAACTGCGCGACCTGGACGAAGACGTGCGCCTGGGCCCAAGCACCGGCGCCATCGTCAACGCCGCCGTGGTGCGCGACATTCCGTTCCGCCGCCTGACCGAAGGTTCGATGGTGATGTTCGGCTGGGGTTCGAAACAGCGTCGCATCCAGGCCGCTGAAATGGACACCACCGGCGCCATCGGCGAGACCATCGCCCAGGACAAGGAACTGACCAAGAAGCTGCTGCACGCGGCTGGCGTACCGGTGCCTATCGGCCGTTCGGTGGAAGATGAAGCCGACGCCTGGAAGGCCGCGCAGGAAATCGGCCTGCCGGTCGTGGTGAAACCAAAGGACGGCAATCAGGGCAAGGGCGTCACGGTCAACATCATGACCAAGGAACACCTGGAAGCGGCCTTCCGCACCGCCAAGGAGTTCCGCGACGACGTCATGGTCGAACGCTATCTGCCGGGCCACGATTACCGTTTGCTCGTCATCGGCAACAAGCTGATCGCAGCCGCGCGCCGCGATCCGCCGCTGGTGATCGGCGACGGCACGCACACCGTGCGTGAGCTGGTCGACATCGTCAACGCCGATCCGCGCCGCGGCTCGGGCCATTCGACCTCGCTGACCAAGATCCGTTTCGACGACATCGCCATTGCGCGCCTGGCGCTACAGGACCTGAACGCGGACTCGGTGCCGGCCAAGGGCCAGCGCGTCATCCTGCGCAACAACGCCAACCTGTCGACCGGCGGCACCGCCACCGACGTCACCGACGACGTGCATCCGGAAGTGGCGGCGCGCGCGGTGGAAGCGGCGCAAATGATCGGCCTCGATCTGTGCGGCGTGGACGTCGTCTGCGACAACGTGCTGGAGCCGATTGAAAATCAACGCGGCGGCGTGGTGGAAGTGAACGCCGCGCCGGGCCTGCGCATGCACATCGCGCCATCGTTCGGCAAAGGCCGCGCGGTGGGCGAAGCCATCGTCAACACCATGTTTGCGCCGGGCGAGAACGGCCGCATTCCGGTGGTCGCGGTGACCGGCACCAACGGCAAGACCACCACCGTGCGCCTGATCGCGCACCTGCTGACCGCCAGCGGCCTGCGCACCGGCATGACCAATACCGACGGCGTCTACATCGAAGGCCGCCAGACCGACAGCGGCGACTGCAGCGGTCCGCGCAGCGCGCGCAACGTGCTGCTGCATCCTGACGTGGACGCGGCGGTGTTTGAAACCGCGCGCGGCGGCATCCTGCGCGAAGGCCTGGCCTTCGACCGCTGCCAGGTCGCCGTGGTGACCAACATCGGCATGGGCGACCACCTGGGCCTGAACTACATCACCACCGTGGAAGACCTGGCGGTGCTGAAGCGCGTGATCGTGCAGAACGTGTCCGAGAGCGGCTATGCGGTGCTGAACGCGGTCGATCCTATCGTCGCCGGCATGGCGCAGAACTGCCGCGGCAAGGTGATCTTCTTCGGCGCCGACCGTTCGCATCCTGTCATCGCCACGCACCTGGCGCAGGGCAGCCGCACCGTGTACGTGGAAGATGGCCACATCGTCGCGGCCGAAGGCCGTGAGCAGAACCGCATTCCGTTGTCGGCCGTGCCGATCACCCGCAATGGCGCCATCGGCTTCCAGGTCGAGAACGTGATGGCGTCGGTGGCGGCGGCATGGGGCGTGGGCATCAGCTGGGACGCGATCCGCCTGGGCCTGAAAACCTTCGCCAACGATTCCGACAATGCGCCGGGCCGCTTCAACGTGTTCGACTACAAGGGCGCGACGCTGATCGCCGACTATGGCCACAACCCGGACGCCATCCTGGCGCTGGTGAAGGCGGTGGAGACCATGCCGGCCAAGCGCCGCGTGGTGGTGATCTCGGGCGCCGGCGACCGCCGCGACCAGGACATCACGCAGCAGACCGAAATCCTTGGTCGCGCGTTTGACGATGTGCTGCTGTACGAAGACGCTTGCCAGCGTGGCCGGGTGGACGGCGAAGTGGTGGCGCTGCTGCGCTCCGGCCTGTCCGGCGCGCCGCGTACCTCGCACATTGAAGAGATCTACGGCGAGTTCAAGGCCATCGACACCGCCTTGGCGCGCCTGCAGGAAGGCGACCTTTGCCTGATCCTGATCGACCAGGTGGAAGACGCGCTGGCCCACATCGCCAAGCGCATCAAGGAAGCTTGATCGCGGGGTTGACGCGGCCTGGGCTGTAAAAGCTCGCGGCACCACGCCAACCCGCACACCGCTGCGGCCAGGGTCTGACCCCGCATGGGGTCAGACCCTTTCGTTTGGGGTGAAAGGATGCATGGCGGAGCGACGCCGCAGACTGATCACCGGTCTTACCCCGCATTGCGAATATCTATCGAAGCTATAGATATTTATAGTTTTTATTTATGGATTATCCTCGTTAGAATAGCCTCACGCTATCAACAACGAGGAGCCATAGTATGAGCCAGCCACCCATCACCACCGCGTCCGGCATTCCTGTCGCCGACAATCACAACTCCATCACCGCCGGCCCGCGCGGCCCGGTGCTGCTGCAGGACTTCCACCTGATCGAGAAGCTGCAGCACTTCAACCGTGAACGCATTCCTGAGCGCGTGGTGCACGCCAAAGGCTCGGGCGCTTATGGCACCTTCACCGTCACCCACGACATCACCAAATTCACCAAGGCCAAGCTGTTCAGCGAAGTCGGCAAGCAGACCGAGACCTTCCTGCGCTTCTCCACCGTCGGCGGCGAAAAAGGCAGCGCCGATACCGAGCGCGATCCACGCGGCTTCGCCGTGCGCTTCTACACCGAAGAAGGCAACTGGGATCTGGTCGGTAACAACACGCCGGTGTTCTTCCTCAAGGACGGCATCAAGTTCCCGGACTTCATCCACACGCAGAAACGCGATCCGCAGACCAACCTGAAATCGCCGACCATGATGTTCGACTTCTGGAGCAAGACGCCGGAAAGCCTGCACCAGGTCACCACGCTGTTCTCCAGCCGCGGCACGCCGGACGGCTACCGCCACATGCACGGCTTCGGCAGCCACACCTACAGCCTGATTAACGTCGACGGCGAACGTGTCTACGTCAAGTGGCACTTCCTGACGCAGCAGGGCATCAAGAACCTGTCCGCCGATGAAGCCGTGCGCATCGCCGGCACCGATCCGGACTACTCGCAGCGCGATCTGTTCAACGCCATCGCCGGCGGCGACTTCCCGCGCTGGGACGTCAAGGTGCAAGTCGCCACCGAGGCCGAACTGGCCGCATGGGAAGCGCGCACCGGCTGGAATCCGTTCGACCTGACCAAGGTCTGGCCGCACAAGGACTTCCCGTTCCTGCCGGTCGGCGTGCTGGAACTGAACCGCAATCCGGTCAACTATCACGCGGAAGTGGAGCAGGCCGCGCTGTCGCCATCGCACGTGGTGCCGGGCCTGGGCTACTCGCCGGACAAGATGCTGCAGGCGCGCCTGTTCGCCTACCACGACGCGCAGCTGTACCGCGTCGGCACCAACCACCAGCACCTGCCGGTGAACGCGCCACGCTGCCCGGTCCACAACCAGCAGCGCGACGGCGGCATGGCCATCGCCAACGGCGGCGCGGCGCAGAACTACCAGCCGGTCGACGCCAACGGCAGCAATCCGCAAGGCCTGGGCAATGGCGAACCGGCGCTGGCGCTGCAAGGCGCGGCGGCCCGCTACGACGCACGCGGCACCGAGGACGATTACACGCAAGCCGGTGATCTGTTCCGCCTGATGCCTGCCGATGAACAGCAAAACCTGTTCAACAACCTTGCCGGTCCGTTGAGCCAGGTCAGCGCCGAGATCGTCGCGCGCCAGCTGGGGCACTTCGACCAGGCGGATCCGGCCTACGGCGCAGGCGTGCGCGCGGCATTGAAGGCGCGCGGCGTGAACGTGGCATGAGTGTGACGTAAATGGCTTACAATCTCCACGTTGCAGTGCATCGTGGAGATCGTTTTGAAACGCAAGCCCGATAGTTTGCCTTCCTCCGCCTTGCCGGGCCAGGTTGTCCTGGTCCTGCAGGGCGGCGGCGCGTTAGGCGCCTACCAGCTCGGTGTGTACCAGGCCATGCATGAAGCCGGCATCGAGCCGGACTGGGTGATCGGCACGTCCATCGGCGCCATCAACGGCGCCATCATCGCCGGCAATCCGCCGCAGCAGCGGCTCGACCGGCTGCGCGAATTCTGGCACCGCATGGAGCGCAATTCCTTCGGCTTCTCCACCATGCCGCGCGCCATCGCCAACGCCATCACGGTGGGGCAGGGCATTCCCGCTTTCTTCGAACCAAACCTGTCGTCGTGGTGGAACCCGGAGGCGCGGGTGGGCGTCGAGCATGCGTCCTTTTACCAGACCACGCCGTTGCGCAGCACGCTCGAGGCGCTGGTCGATTTCGACTATCTCAATCAGCAGCAGATGCGGCTGACCGTCGGCGCGGTGAATGCGCGCAGCGGCGCCATGCGTTACTTCGACAGCAGCAGGGAGCAACTGGGCGTCGAGCATGTGATGGCGTCCGGCGCGCTGCCGCCGGCCTTTCCGGCCGTGCGCATCGATGGCCAGCCTTACTGGGACGGTGGCATTTATTCCAACACGCCGATCGAGGCGGTGCTCGACGATGAGCCGCGCCGCAGTTCGGTGATCTTCTCGGTGCAGGTGTGGAACCCGGACGGCAGCGAGCCGGAAAGCGTGCTTGATGTGCTGGACAAGCACAAGGAGATCCAGTACGCCAGCCGCGCCAGCAACATCGAGCAGCAGCGCCGCCTGCACCGGCTGCGCCATGTGATCCGCGAAATGAGCAAGCACCTGTCGGCCAAGGAAGCCGCCTCGCCCGAGGTGCGCGAGCTGGCCTCGTGGGGCTGCGGCACCGACATGCACGTGGTGTCGCTGCGCGCGCCGCGCATCGGCAACGAGGACCACACCAAGGACATCGACTTCAGCGCGGCCGGCATCCGCGCCCGCTGGCAGGCCGGCTACGACGACACCCGGCGCTTCATCGCGCTGCGGCCGTGGGACGCGCCGATCGATCCGATCGAGGGCATCGCGATCCACGAGCTGCCGGGCGCATCCGCGTCATGAAAAAAGCGAATGGAAAGTGGGAATTTAATTCATAAGTTGACGGTTTTCCTGATTCTATACTGAAACAAAAGAATGAGGAGAACCACCATGTATGAAGATCGCATCCGCCGCCCGGCACTGATGACCAAACTGATGAGCGCCGACCAGGCCGCCCTGTTATTCAAGAACGGCATGACCGTCGGCATGAGCGGCTTTACCCGCGCCGGCGACGCCAAGGCCTTGCCGGCCGCACTGGTGGAGCGCGCGCGCCAGGGCGCGCCGCTGCAACTGACCCTGCTGACCGGCGCTTCGCTAGGCAACGAGAGCGACGGCCTGATGGCCAACGCCGGCGTGGTCGCGCGCCGCATGCCGTTCCAGGCCGATGCCGCGCTGCGCCGCAAGATCAATTCCGGCGAGGTGATGTTCATCGACCAGCATTTGTCGGAGACCGCCGAGCAGCTGCGCTCCGGCGACCTGAAGCGCGTCGATATCGCCGTCATCGAAGCGGTGGCGATCACCGCCGACGGCGGCATCATTCCCACCATGTCGGTCGGGAACAGCGCCAGTTTCGTGCAGCAGGCCGACAAGGTGATCGTCGAGATCAACCTCAGCGCGCCGCTGGCGCTGGAAGGCTTCCACGACATCTATGTGCCGGCCGCCCGCCCGCACCGCGAACCGATTCCGCTGCTGACGCCATCGCAGCGCATCGGCCAGCCGACCATCCGCCTGCATCCGGACCGCATCGCCGCCATCGTCATCACCGACAGCCCGGACAGCCCGTCCAACGCGCTGCCGCCGGACGCCGAGACCGACGCCATCGCGCGCCACGTCATCACCTTCCTGGAAGGCGAAGTGAAGGCGGGGCGCATGGACACGTCGCTGCTGCCGCTGCAGGCCGGCATCGGCACCATCGCCAACGCGGTGCTGCATGGACTGGTCGATTCGCCATTCCGCAACATGACCATGTTCTCCGAAGTGCTGCAGGACAGCGCGATCGAGCTGCTCGATTCCGGCCACCTGGCGATGGCCTCGGCATCGTCGATCACGCTGTCGGCGGCCATGCACCAGAAATTCCTCGACAATATCGAGCAGTACCGCGAACGCATCGTGCTGCGGCCACAGGAGATCAGCAACCATCCGGAGATCGTGCGCCGCCTCGGCATCATCGCGCTGAACACGGCGCTGGAGTTCGACATCTACGGCAACGTCAATTCGACCCACGTCGGCGGCACGCACATGATGAACGGCATCGGCGGCTCGGGCGACTTCGCGCGCAACGGCCAGCTGTCGGTCTTCGTCAGCAAGTCGGTGGCCAAGGACGGCGCGATTTCCAGCGTGGTGCCGTTCGCGGCCCACGTCGACCACACCGAGCACGATGTCGATGTGCTGGTGACGGAATGGGGACTGGCCGACCTGCGCGGCCTGGCGCCGCGCGAACGCGCGCCGCGCATCATCGAAAACTGCGCCCACCCGGACTACCGCCCGCAGCTGCGCGCCTATTTCGAGGAAGCGCTGCAGGGCGGCGGCCAGACCCCGCACGTGCTGGAAAAGGCCTTGTCGTGGCACGCCCGCTATCAACGCGAAGGGAGCATGCTGGTAAAATAATGGTCATTCGCGTTCACTTAGTATTGGATCAACATGACCATTAAAATCAGCCAGAACTTCGATTCGGGCGCCATTGAAGTGCTGCGCGCCGACAGCGCAGCGACCATCGAACTGAATCTGCGCAAGGATTCGCACGCCGACATTCATCAATGGTTCCACTTCCGCGTGCAGGGAGCGCGCGGCCAGAAGCTGACCATGCGCTTCCTGAACGCCGGCCAGGCCACCTACGCCAAGGGGTACGAGAACTACCAGGCGGTGGCCAGCTACGACAGCGAGAACTGGTTCCGCGTGCCGACCCGTTTCGATGGCGCGGTCATGACGATCGACCATACGCCGGATACCGACAGCATCTACTACGCCTACTTCGAGCCGTATTCGTTCGAGCGCCATCTGCGCCTGCTGGGCGAAGTGGGCGAGCATCCGCTGGCCCGCGTGCATGACCTGGGCAGCACGGTCGATGGCCGCGACATGAACGTGGTCGTCATCGGCAAGCCGGAAGCGGAAAAGAAAATCTGGTTCATCGCGCGCCAGCACCCGGGCGAGTCGATGGCCGAGTGGTTCATCGAAGGCCTGATCGATTCGCTGCTAGACGACGCCAATCCGATCGCCCGCAAGCTGCTGCAGCGCTGCGTGTTCTACATCGTGCCGAACATGAACCCGGACGGCTCGGTGCGCGGCAACCTGCGCACCAACGCGGCCGGCGCCAACCTGAATCGCGAGTGGATGACGCCTTCGGTCGAGCGCAGCCCGGAAGTGCTGTACGTGAAGCAGAAGATGCACGAAACCGGCATCGACATGTTCTTCGACATTCACGGCGACGAGGCGCTGCCGTACAACTTCGTGGCCGGCAACGAGATGCTGGAGAACTTCAGCGACGAGCGCCGCGCCAAGCAGCAGGCCTTCATCGACCGCTACAAGAACGCCTCGCCGGACTTCCAGGACAAGGTGGGCTACGCGGCCAGCAAGTACAAGGAAGACATGCTGACGCTGGCCTCCAAGTACGTCGGCCACCACTTCGGCTGCCTGGCGTTGACGCTGGAAATGCCGTTCAAGGACAATGCCGATCTGCCGGATCCTCACGTGGGCTGGAATGGTGCGCGCAGCGCCGCCCTGGGCGCGGCGATTCTGCAGCCTATCCTGCTGTCGCTGAACGATTACTGATCATGGGCGTCGAGATCGAGCGCAAGTTCCTGCTGCGCGGCGATGGCTGGATGAGTCTTGGCGAGCCGGTGTTTTTTCGCCAGGGCTATCTGTCGTCGCACAAGGAGCGGGTGGTGCGCGTGCGCATCGAGGGCGAGCGGGCGGTGATGACGATCAAGGGCGCCAACCAGGGCGCCACGCGTGGCGAGTGGGAGTACGAGATTCCGCTCGCCGACGCGGTGGAGCTGCTGGATGGCTTGTGCGAGCAGCCGTTGATCGAGAAGTATCGCCGCCGCATCACCTTTGCCGGCAATGTGTGGGAAGTGGATGAGTTCCTCGGCGCGAACGCCGGGCTGGTGGTGGCAGAGATTGAATTGCAGTCGGAAGACCAGCAGTTCGACAAGCCGGAGTGGATCGGCGAGGAAGTCACCGACGATCTGCGCTACCTCAACTCGAACCTGATTAAAAAGCCGTTCTCCACTTGGTAGGCCGCTGGTTTTGTCCTAAGCTACAGGGATGGACAACGAGGTTTCAGCGCTCAAGGCGCATATAGACGCGATCGTGCCGACGCTAGCGACGAAGGCCGACATTGAGATCCTGCGTGCCGAAATGCACAAAATGTCGGCGGAGGGCTATCGCTGGATGGTGGCGTCGATGATCGGCATGTTTCTCGGCTTCGGCGGACTGTACTTCGCGGCAAACAATGCAACCAGGCCGCAACAGCCGCCGCCGGTCGTCGTGCAGGCGCCGCCGGCGCAGCCTATGCCGCCGGCGCAGACCAATCAGCCGATCGTGATCTATCTGTCGCCACCCAAATAAAAAAAGCCCCGTGAGGGGCTTTTGTTTTAATGGAAGTGCTCGGTGCCGCTGGGGGCGTCCTCGGGCATTTCCGCGTGGGCCAGCTCGCCTTGCGGATCGGCGAACAGCGGTGCGCCGCAGTCGTCGCAGAACTCGACCACGTAACGCTCGTTGTGCTTCTTGATCTGCGTGACGCCCGCCTCGTTCAGGTGCGAGATGATGTCCTCCACCGGCGTCATCGGTTTCTGCTGCAGATTGCCTGCGCTTGGCCCTTCCGGTGGCGTGCCTTCCTCATCTTCCTGGCCGTACAGCGGCCACACCACACCGTAAATCACGTCCGACGACGACCGCTGCGTGAAGGCCACACGGTACTCGTCCACCTGGCCGTCGGCGTTCTCTTCGCCGAAGCCGGCGATCACCGCGCGCAGTTCCGACGCTTCCACGTCCAGTGTGTGCGTCAGATAGTGCACGGCGGCGCGGATCGACACCGGGCGTATCAGCTTGTCGGCCTCGCGGCAGGCCATGTAATAGGCTTCCGGCAGCAGCAGCTCGACGCCGCAGCCCGGCAGCAGGCGGTTGACGGTCGGCGTGACCTGCGCGCGCCATTGCTCCAGCGCGGCGCTGCGTTCGGCGGCAAAGCTGGATTGGAACTCAGGCATCTGCCAGCGGAACAGCGGCGCGCCGGTGGGCGCCACCACGGCCGCCAGCAGATAGCGCGTATCGGCCAGGAACGGCGCGGTTTCCGGCACCTTGGTGTCGGCCTTCAGCAGGCTGCCCTTGATGGCGGCCTGCGCCAGCTTGTGGACCTTGCCGTAGGTCTCGGCGTGGCTGCGCGGCAGCTGGTCGATCGAGAACAGCGTCGGCGACAGCGCCACCTGGGTGCCGTCGGCCAGCATGTGGGCCGAGAAGTGCGCCGACAGCGTCTGCAGGATGTCGGACGGGATCGGACCGGAGGCGATCGCAAAGCGGGTCCAGGCCAGGATGGGCGCGGCCACCAGCAGCACGTCGAACGACTTGCTGACGCCGTCGGCCGTCTCGATGGTGAAGGTGCTCGACTCGCTCACCGCCTCCACGCCATCCATCAGGATGTCGTAGGCGTTCAGGTCTTCCTTGAACAGCGCGTTGAGGGTGGCGTCGATGGTGTCCTGGTGGCCGGTCTTCAGGAGTTTCTGGAGCTGCGCATCGAGAGAGTGCTCCCAGGCCCGCTCTTCGATACGGCTGGCCGCTTGCCCGACTGCCTGGGCGTAGGTGGCGAGGCGCTGGCTCTCGGCAGACAATTTTTGGGATGAAGCTTTAGATGGACGACGCATAGCGCAATAAGAGTCTCAGGTAAAAGTAAAAAAACGGATCAGGCATGCAGATCATAACCCTTATGAGACGTATTGTAGTTGATTCGTCAGACGGACGAAAAAAAACACCCCGCGGCCGAAGCGCGCGGGGTGTTTTCAGAGGGCGCTGAAGCTTAAGCCGCCAGCAGTTGACGCAGAACGAACGGCAGGATGCCGCCGTGCTTGTAGTAGTCCACTTCGATCGGGGTATCGATACGCAGCAGCACGGTCACTTCCTGGCTGGTGCCGTTGGCACGGTGGATCACCAGGGTGGCCAGCTGTTGCGGCTTGATTTCGCCGTCCAGGCCTTTCAGGTCGTAGGTCTCTTTGCCGGTGATGCCCAGCGATTCGACCGAGTCGTTGCCGATGAATTGCAGCGGCAGCACGCCCATGCCCACCAGGTTCGAGCGGTGGATACGTTCGAACGAACGCACGATCACCGCCTTCACGCCCAGCAGCTGGGTGCCTTTGGCCGCCCAGTCGCGCGACGAGCCGGTGCCGTACTCTTCGCCGCCGAACACCATGGTCGGGGTGCCGGCCGCCACGTATTTCATGGCCGCGTCGTAGATCGACAGCTGTTCGCCCGATGGCTGGTGAATGGTGATGCCGCCTTCGACTGCGGAACCGTCGGCTTTCGGCGGGATCATCTTGTTCTTGATACGCACGTTGGCGAAGGTGCCGCGCATCATGATCTCGTGGTTGCCGCGGCGCGAGCCATAGGAGTTGAAGTCGGCTTTCAGCACGCCGTTGGCCAGCAGCCATTTACCGGCTGGACCGTCTTCCTTGATCGAACCGGCCGGCGAGATGTGGTCGGTGGTGATCGAGTCGCCAAACACGCCCAGTGCGCGCGCGCCGGAGATGTTCGGGTTGGTCTCTTTCGGGGTCATCTCGAAGCCGTCGAAGAACGGTGGTTCGGCGATGTAGGTCGACGCCGGCCAGTTGTATACCTGGCCTTCGGTGGTCGACACGTGTTCCCACAGCTTGCCTGGGTTGCCCTTGACGTCGGCGTAGTTCGATTTGAACACTTTCGCGTTCATCGCGAACTTCATCAGCTTGGCGATCTCTTTCGAGGTCGGCCAGATGTCGCCCAGGTACACGTCCTTGCCGTTCTTGCCCTTGCCAACCGGCTGGGTCATCAGGTCGACGGTCATGTTGCCGGCGATGGCGTAGGCCACCACCAGCGGTGGCGAGGCCAGGAAGTTCGAACGGATGTTCGGGTGGATACGCGCTTCGAAGTTACGGTTACCGGACAGCACGGCCGAGGCGACGATGTCGTTCGAGGTGATGGCGGCGTTCAGCTCAGGGGTCAGGTCGCCGGCGTTACCGATGCAGGTGGTGCAGCCGTAAGCGGTGACGCCGAAGCCCAGTTGCTCCAGGTAGGGCAGCAGGCCGGCGGCGGTCAGGTACTCGGTGACCACGCGGGAGCCAGGCGCCAGCGACGATTTGATGTGCGGCGCGACGGTCAGGCCGGCTTCCACGGCTTTCTTGGCCAGCAGACCGGCGGCCAGCAGCACGCTCGGGTTCGAGGTGTTGGTGCACGAGGTGATCGCAGCGATCAGCACGTCGCCGTTTTTCACGTTCACGCCGTTGGTGGTGGTGTAGGTCTGGTTCAGGTCTTCCGGTTTTTTGTTGAAGCCGTTTTCCGAGGTCGGTTTCGAGAACAGTTCGGTGAAGTTGTTTTTCACGTTGCCGATTTCGATACGGTCCTGTGGACGCTTAGGGCCGGCCAGCGATGGGGTCACGCTGGACAGGTCCAGGTGCACCACGCGGGTGTAGTCGATGTCGCCGGCTTTCGGAATGCCGTACATGCCCTGGGCCTTGAAGTAAGCCTGGAAGGCGTCGATCTCGGCCTTGGTGCGGCCGGTGCCTTCGAAGTATTCGATGGTGGCGTCGTCGACCGGGAAGAAGCCCATGGTGGCGCCGTATTCCGGCGCCATGTTGCCGATGGTGGCGCGGTCGGTGACCGACAGCGTCTCGGTGCCTTCGCCGAAGAACTCGACGAACTTGCCGACGACTTTTTCCTTGCGCAGCAGTTCGGTGATGGTCAGCACCAGGTCGGTCGCGGTGCAGCCTTCGCGCAGCACGCCGGTCAGGTTGACGCCGATCACGTCCGGGGTCAGGAAGTAGACTGGCTGGCCCAGCATGCCGGCTTCCGCCTCGATGCCGCCCACGCCCCAGCCGACCACGCCGATGCCGTTGATCATGGTGGTGTGCGAGTCGGTGCCGACCAGCGAATCAGGGTAGTAGACGCCGTTGTTGTCCTTGTGGACGCCGCGCGCCAGGTATTCCAGGTTGACCTGGTGGACGATGCCGAAGCCTGGTGGCACCACGCCGAAGGTGTCGAAGGCTTGCATGCCCCATTTCATGAACTGGTAGCGCTCGTTGTTGCGCGAGAATTCCAGCTTCATGTTCAGGTCCAGCGCTTTCGGCTCGCGGAAGTGGTCGATGGTGACCGAGTGGTCGACCACCAGGTCGACCGGCACCAGCGGTTCGATTTTCTTGGCGTTGATGCCCATCTTGTAGGCGACGTTGCGCATCGCGGCCAGGTCGGCCAGCAGCGGCACGCCGGTGAAGTCCTGCAGTACCACGCGGGCCACGACGAACGGAATCTCGTCGGTGCGGTCGGCGGTTGGCGCCCAGCTGGCGACCTGCTTGACGTGTTCTTCGGTGACTTTCTTGCCGTCGACGTTACGCAGGACGGATTCCAGCACCACGCGGATCGATACCGGCAGGCGGGAGATTTTGGCGCCCAGGCTCTTTTCCAGTGCAGGCAGCGAGTAGAACTTCGCCTTCTTGCCCGAAATGTTGAATTCCTTAAGCGTGTTCAGAGTGTTGCGTGACATGACCTCTCCTTCGTGATGGGTATCGTCTATTATTAAAGTGAAACGTGGTGCTGGTTTTGGAACAGTTTATTGAATCGAGATCTTGGCGCTGGTCGGCTCGCTGGTGGCGGTGGTGACCGGCTTTTGCTGCTCGGCGTTGCGGCATTCGTTGGCCAGCTGGCGGTTCTGCTTGGAGTCCAGCAGCATGCCCTTGGCCGGAATGCCGATCCAGATCAGGCCGTACATCTTGTTTTCAAAGCGGTTGGCGCCGGTGGTGGTGCCGACGCGGGTCAGGCGGTGCAGGCGCTTCTTCCAGCGCAGCGCGATGTGCTGGTCGTCGCCGGCGTTCTGGTAGATCGAGATCTTGTTGCCCAGTTCGCAGTCGAAGTCGGTGACGGCCGAGTCGGTGATGACCGGCTCGTCCTCTTCCTCGTTCGGCGCTTTCGGCTCGGCCGGCTTGGCGGCCTTCTTGGTGCTTTTGGCGGCGGCCTTTTTCACGGTTTTCTTGGCTGGCACATCGCCTTCGGCGTGGGCGCCGGCGGCCAGGGTCAGGGAGGCCAGCGCGAGGCTGCAGGCCATGAATAATTTGGAGATAGACATCAGTGTGCTTCCTGTGGGAGATCGGTCGGGGTGCCGTTGAACAGCGGGGCCACGGATTCCGGCAGACTGAGGCCGGCCAGTTTGGCGCGCTGTAAAACGGTCCAATAATATCGGTAGCTCGCGCGGTCGTGCAAGCGGCCATTCTGGGCGATCGGCCCCCATTGCACGGCTGCGGCTTCGTGCAGGATGGCGGCCGCCTCGCTCACTTCGGACAGGCGCGGCGTAAACGTCTTGATGATCGGCTTGATCTGGTTTGGGTGGATGCTCCACATGCGCGTGTAGCCGAATTCGGCGGCGGCGCGCTGGGCATCGTTGGCGGCCAGCGCCGTATCCTTGATTTCGGTGGTCACGTTATGCGACGGCACCTTGCCGTGCGCGTGGCAGGCGGCGGCGATTTCCAGCTTGGCGCGCACCACCAGCGGGTGGGTGAACTGGCCCGGCGTGCGCATCGCGGCGCCGGGAATGGCGCCGTAGTGGGCCGAGACGAAATCCATGATGCCGAACGACAGGCACTGCACCTGGGGCAGGGCGGCGATGGCGTAGGCGTCGCGCAGCGCGCCGTGGGTTTCGATCAGCACGTGCACCGGCAGGTCCTTGCGGCCGGCCCTGGCGGCGTGGCTGTCGATCAGCTTGATGGCGCGCGCCACCTCGTCGACGCTGTTGACCTTCGGCAGCACGAGGTAGGCCAGGCGCTGGGCGGCGGCGCAGATGATTTCGACGTCGCTGGCAAAGAACGGGCTGTGCACATCGTGCACACGGGCGCCGATGCGGTTGAATTTGTTGTCGTCGGAATTGAGCAGTTCGACCACCAGGCGCGCGTGCGCCTGTTCATCGCCGGCGCTGGCGCCGTCTTCGCAATCGAGGGTGATGTCGAACAGCGGGCCAAGTTCTTGTTGCAAGGCGATCGATTTACGCATCAGCTTTTCGGAGCCGGCGTAGTGGTCGCACGCTGGCAGGAGCAGCGGCTGGCGATTACCCTGGAATAAAACCTCGGATGGATGCATGCAAACAGAGTCAGGAGGAACGGGAGCCGCGCTGCTCTCGGCAGCGCGGCGGGTGCGGCGGATCGGTGGTTTAACCGGTTCCACGTGCGCTAGCGACGATTACGGCAGCAGGTGCTTGACGCCTTCGCGCTCTTCGGTCAGTTCTTTCAGGGTCAGGTTGATGCGCTCTTGCGAGAAGGCGTCGATTTCCAGGCCTTGAACGATTTTGTATTCGCCGTTTTCGGTGGTCACCGGGAAGCCGAACATGATGCCTTCAGGGATGCCGTAGGAACCGTCCGATGGCACGCCCATGGTGGTCCACTTGCCGGCGGTGCCCAGGTGCCAGTCGTGCACGTGGTCGATGGCGGCGTTGGCGGCCGAAGCAGCCGACGACAGGCCGCGCGCTTCGATGATGGCGGCGCCGCGCTTGCCCACGGTTGGCAGGAACACGTTGGCGTTCCATTCCTGGTCGTTGATCAGGTCTTTTACAGCCTTGCCGTTGACGGTGGCGAAGCGGTAGTCGGCGTACATGGTCGGCGAGTGGTTGCCCCACACGGTCAGCTTCTCGATGTCTTTCACGGCGGTGCCGGTTTTGGCCGCCACTTGCGACAGCGCGCGGTTGTGGTCCAGACGCAGCATGGCGGTGAAGTTCTTCGCTGGCAGCGATGGCGCCGATTTCATGGCGATGTAGGCGTTGGTGTTGGCTGGGTTGCCGACCACCAGCACTTTGACATTGCGCGAAGCGACGGCGTCCAGGGCTTTACCTTGGGCGGTGAAGATCTGGGCATTGGCTTCCAGCAGGTCTTTACGCTCCATGCCTGGGCCGCGTGGACGGGCGCCGACCAGCACGGCGTAGTCGACATCCTTGAACGCGGTCAGCGGATCGGAGTGGGCGGTCATCTCGGCCA
The DNA here is from genome assembly GCF_009674495.1 of Duganella alba. Classification (GTDB taxonomy): domain Bacteria; phylum Pseudomonadota; class Gammaproteobacteria; order Burkholderiales; family Burkholderiaceae_D; genus Rugamonas; species Rugamonas alba. Next base: position 44,132 of record NZ_WKJN01000005.1, read on the forward strand.
GCAGCGGGAACGCGCAGTCGTCGATTTCCATCATGACGCCCTTCAGGGCCTTTTGCGCTTTTTCGTCGGCGATTTCCAGCAGTTGCAGAATGACTGGTTGATCTTTGCCGAGCATGTCGCCGTTGGCGATGCGGAACAGCAGAGCGTAACCGATTTGGCCGGCAGCGCCGGTAACAGCAACACGCAGTGGGGTTTTAGCCATGATGAATCTCCAAAGTGGGAAGTGAATCGTTCTTGAAGCTGGACCGGCGGCCGGTCCGGGAAAACGTAATCATACTGCAAAATTCAACGCTTATAATGATGTATCGGTAAGCGTTGGCTGGGGAGTGTAGGCCTGTCGCAACTATCTGTCAATCATATCTTATGTCTTATATAAGACAGATAAGTTATTGCTGGTTTTTCTGGACGGCACTGGTGTTTTGTGGTGAAATCTTGGCTTATGAGTTCCGTGCCGCCAAATTCAAATAACAATCCCACTGCCGCGTCCGCCGGCAGCGCGGCCGGTGCGTCGACAAATTCGTCCCCGACATTCTCCCCGCTGTACCAGCAAATCAAGGCCCTGATCACCAAAAGCCTGCAGTCCGGCGAATGGAAACCGGGCGAAATGATCCCCAGCGAAGTCGAACTGGCCAACCGCTTCAAGGTCAGCCAGGGCACCGTGCGCAAGGCGATCGATGAGCTGGCGGCCGAGAACCTGGTGATGCGCAAACAGGGCAAGGGCACGTTTGTCGCCACCCACCATGAAGAGCGCGCCCAGTTCCGCTTCCTGCGCCTGATGCCCGACGAGGGCGTGCCGCATCCGGGCGTGAGCCAGTTCATCGAAGTCAAACGCATGCGCGCGCCGGCCGACGTGGCGCGCCTGCTCGACCTGAAGTCCGGCGACGCCGTCATCTTCATCAAGCGGGTGCAGCACTTCGATGGCGTGCCCACCATTGTGGAGGAGATGTGGCTGCCGGGGATAGCCTTCAAAGGTCTGACCGCCGAGCGGCTGGAAGAATACAAGGGGCCGATGTATGGCCTGTTCGAATCGGAATTCGGCACGCGCATGATCCGTGCCACGGAAAAAATCCGCGCGGTCTGCGCCGCCGAGGGCGACGCCGCGCTGCTGAATATCGCCGTCCACACGCCGCTGCTGGCATCGGAGCGGGTATCGTTTACGTATGGCGACAAGCCGGTCGAGCTGCGCCGCGGCCTGTACCTGACCGAGCGCCATCATTACCATAACGAGTTGAACTAAGGAGATAGGGCGTGCAGTCATACGCCTGTAGTATTGTTGCGCTGATAATACGTTGAGCTACAGAAAGTAGCCGCAGCTGGTGTTGCCGACCACTATTTTTATTCTATGTAACAATAGATATTGGTTGTTAGAGTGGAATCGGCGAAAATCGCAGTCTCACCAAATTTTTGTATAAGCCTGAGGAGGTCTTGTTATGTCAGAAGCCGTAAGGGAAGCCCCTAAAAAAGAACGGCCGGAGTTCCGTAACATCCATGTTACCGAGCTGTCCAACTACCGCATGCCATTGGCTGCCATCGTGTCCATCCTGCACCGCATTTCCGGTGTATTGATGTTCGTGCTGCTGCCGTTTGTGCTCTATCTCTTGCAGAACAGCCTGCGTTCCGAGATCTCTTTCGCTTACTACGAAGGTTTCGTCACCTACCCGCTGGTCAAGCTCATCATCCTGGCCCTGACCTGGGGCTTCTTCCAGCACTTCTGCGCTGGTGTACGCCACCTGGTCATGGATCTGCACGTCGGCCTGGACAAGCACTCGGCGCGCAAATCGTCGGCCACCGTGCTGGTCATCAGCCTGGTCCTGACCGCCCTGGTCGCCCTGAAACTGTTTGGAGTATTCTGAGATGGCCAACAACAATATCGGTCCTAAGCGCCTGGTTGTCGGCGCCCACTACGGTCTGCGCGACTGGCTGGCCCAGCGCGTCACCGCCGTCATCATGGTGCTGTACACCGCGATCCTGCTGATCGCCTTCCTGACCGGCCAGAACTTCACCTATGAAGGCTGGGCCGGCCTGTTCGCCCAGCAGTGGTTCAAACTGATCAGCGCCGTGACGCTGTTCGGCCTGTTCTACCACGCCTGGGTTGGCATGCGTGACGTCTGGATGGACTACGTGAAACCCGTTGGCCTCCGCCTCACCCTGCAAATGGCCACCGTCGCCTGGCTGATCGGCTGCGCCGTGTGGTCGATTCAAATTATCTGGAGTGTGTAATCGTGGCAGCTATTAAATCTGGAATTCCAACCCGCCGCTTTGACGCGGTCATCGTCGGCGCCGGCGGCTCCGGCATGCGCGCATCGCTGCAACTGGCCGAAGCCGGCCTGAACGTCGCGGTTCTCTCCAAAGTCTTCCCGACCCGCTCGCACACCGTGGCGGCGCAGGGCGGTATCGGCGCCTCGCTGGGCAACATGGCCGAGGACAACTGGTTCTGGCACATGTTCGACACCGTCAAGGGCGGCGACTACCTGGGCGACCAGGATGCGATCGAATTCATGTGCCGCGAAGCACCGAAGGTCGTCTACGAGCTGGAACACTTCGGCATGCCGTTCGACCGCAACCCGGACGGCACCATCTACCAGCGTCCGTTCGGCGGCCACACCGCCAACTTCGGCGAAAAAGCCGTGCAGCGCGCCTGCGCCGCGGCGGACCGTACCGGCCACGCGCTGCTGCACACGCTGTACCAGCGCAACGTCCGCGCCCGCACCCACTTCTTCGTCGAATGGATGGCGCTGGACCTGATCCGCGACGCCGAAGGCGACGTGGTCGGCGTGGTCGCGCTGGAAATGGAAACCGGCGAAACCATGATCCTGGAAGCCAAGACCACCATCTTCGCCACCGGCGGCGCCGGCCGTATCTTCGCCGCCTCCACCAACGCCTTCATCAACACCGGCGACGGCATGGGCATGGCGGCACGCGCCGGCCTGCCGCTGCAGGACATGGAGTTCTGGCAGTTCCACCCGACCGGCGTGGCCGGCGCCGGCGTGCTGATCACCGAAGGTGTGCGCGGCGAGGGCGGTATCCTGATCAACTCCGAAGGCGAACGCTTCATGGAGCGCTATGCGCCGACGCTGAAGGATCTGGCGCCGCGCGACTTCGTGTCGCGTTCGATGGACCAGGAGATCAAGGAAGGCCGCGGCTGCGGTCCGAACAAGGATCACGTGATGCTGGACCTGCGCCACATCGGCAAGGAAACCATCGAGAAGCGTCTGCCGTCGATTCTGGAAATCGGCCACAAGTTCGCCAACGTCGACGCCACCAAGGAACCGATCCCGGTCGTGCCGACGATTCACTACCAGATGGGCGGCATCCCGACCAACATCCACGGCCAGGTCGTCACGCCAAGCGCCGACGGTTCGCAGAAGGTGGTCAACGGCCTGTACGCGATCGGCGAATGCGCCTGCGTCTCGGTGCACGGCGCCAACCGCCTGGGCACCAACTCGCTGCTGGACCTGGTGGTGTTCGGCCGCGCGGCCGGCAACCACGTGGTCGCGTCGAACCTGAAGCAGAAGGAAAACAAACCGCTGCCGAAGGACGCCGCCGACTTCGCGATGAACCGCCTGAACAAGCTGGAAACCTCGACCGGCACCGAAAAAGTGCAGGGCGTCGCCAACGACATCCGCGCCACGATGCAGAAATACTGCGGCGTGTTCCGTACCGACGAGATGCTGAACAAGGGCGTCGAAGAGATCATGAAACTGGACGAGCGCCGCAAGCACGTCTCGTTCAAGGACAAGTCGAAGGTGTTCAACACCGCCCGCGTCGAAGCGCTGGAACTGGACAACCTGATCGAAACCGCGAAAGCCACCATCACCTCGGCGGCGGCCCGCAAGGAATCGCGCGGCGCCCACGCCCATGACGATTACCCGCACCGCGACGACGACAACTGGATGAAGCACACTCTGTGGTTCTCGGAAGGCAACCGCCTGGATTACAAGGCAGTCGTGACCAAGCCGCTGACGGTTGATACCTTCAAACCGAAACCACGTACTTTCTAAGGCTATATAACATGGCACGCACTCTGAAACTGAAAATTTACCGTTACGATCCGGACCAGGACGCCAAACCGTACATGCAGGACGTCACTGTCGAGTTGAAAGACACCGACAAGATGCTGCTGGACGCGCTGCAGCGCATCAAGTCGGACGTGGATGACTCGCTGGCCCTGCGCCGCTCGTGCCGCGAAGGCGTGTGCGGTTCGGACGCGATGAACATCAACGGCAAGAACGGCCTGGCCTGCACCACCAACCTGAACGAGCTGACCGAGCCTATCGTGCTGCGTCCGCTGCCAGGCCTGCCGGTGATCCGCGACCTGATCGTCGACATGACCCAGTTCTTCAAGCAGTACGACTCGGTCAAGCCGTACCTGATCAACGATTCGATCCGTCCGGAAAAGGAACGCCTGCAGTCGCCGGCGGAACGCGAAGAACTCGACGGCCTGTACGAGTGCATCCTGTGCGCGTGCTGCTCGACCTCGTGCCCGTCGTTCTGGTGGAATCCGGACAAGTTCGTCGGTCCTGCCGGCCTGCTGCAAGCCTACCGCTTCATCGCCGATTCGCGCGACGAAGCCACTGGCGCGCGTCTGGACAACCTGGAAGATCCGTACCGCCTGTTCCGTTGCCACTCGATCATGAACTGCGTCGATGTCTGCCCTAAGGGTCTGAACCCGAACAAGGCGATCGGCAAAATCAAAGAGCTGATGGTACGCCGCGCAATTTAACGCGCACACGGGCGGCGACAACAGCGCCGCCCGTTTTTGTGTAAAGTAGCAAAACTATGATTGAAACGAATCATTCCGCGCATCAGTCCGACCCAGCCAACCGTGCCCGCCTGCGCTGGCGCTCGCGCCGGGGTCTGCTGGAAAACGACATCATCCTCACCCGTTTTCTGGATGCGCATGAAACCGAATTGACCGACGAGGAAGTGGACGCATTCACGCGGCTCCTCGACTTGTCGGACAATGCCCTGATGGATCTGGTACTGGCCCGTAAAGAGCCGGAAGGCGAGACCGACCTGCCGCACGTTCGCGCGTTGTTGCAGCGATTGCGCCTGGCGTAGTACACACCCAGTTTCTTTTATTTGCATCATCTCTCCAAGAAGGAAGAGTCCATGAATATCTCTGATAACAAAGCCACTCTCTCGTTCTCCGATGGCAGCCCATCGGTCGAATTCCCGATCTACAAAGGCACCGTCGGTCCTGACGTGGTCGATATCCGCAAGCTGTACGGCGCGACCGGCAAGTTCACCTACGATCCGGGCTTCATGTCGACCGCCGCCTGCAACTCGTCGATCACCTACATCGACGGCGACAAGGGCGAACTGCAATACCGCGGCTACCCGATCGAACAGCTGGCGGTGAACGCCGACTTCATGGAATCGTGCTTCCTGCTGCTGAACGGCGAACTGCCGAACGCGGCGCAGAAAAAAGAATTCGTCGAGACCGTCGGCAAGCACACCATGGTGCACGAGCAGATGCAATTCTTCTTCCGCGGTTTCCGTCGCGACGCGCACCCGATGTCGGTGCTGGTCGGCACCGTCGGCGCGCTGGCCTCGTTCTACCACGATTCGCTGGACATCAACGACGCTGAACAGCGCGAGATCTCCGCGATCCGCCTGATCGCCAAGATGCCTACCCTGGTGGCGATGGCCTACAAGTACTCGATCGGCCAGCCGTTCATGTACCCACGCAACGACCTGTCGTACTCGGCCAACTTCATGCGCATGATGTTCGGCAATCCATGCGAAGAGTACAAAGTCAACGACGTGCTGGTGCGCGCATTGGACCGCATCCTGCTGCTGCACGCGGACCACGAGCAAAATGCATCGACCTCGACCGTGCGTCTGGCCGGTTCGTCGGGCGCGAATCCGTTCGCCTGTATCGCTGCCGGTATCGCCTGCCTGTGGGGCCCTGCCCACGGCGGCGCCAACGAAGCGGCCCTGAACATGCTGAAGGAAATCGGCACCGTCGAGAACATTCCTGCCTTCATCGCCCAGGTGAAAGACAAGAACTCCGGCGTCAAGCTGATGGGCTTCGGTCACCGCGTCTACAAAAACTTCGACCCACGTGCGAAGCTGATGCGCGAAACCTGCTACGAAGTGCTGAACGAACTGGGCCTGCAAGACGACCCGCTGTTCAAGCTGGCGATGGAACTGGAAAAGATTGCACTGAACGACGAATACTTCGTGTCGCGCAAACTGTACCCGAACGTCGACTTCTACTCGGGCATCGTGCAATCGGCGCTGGGCATTCCAGTGTCGCTGTTCACCGGCATCTTCGCGATGGCGCGTACCATCGGCTGGATCGCCCAGTGGAACGAAATGATCGCCGATCCAGAACAGAAAATCGGCCGTCCACGTCAGCTGTTCGTCGGCGCCACCGTGCGCGACGTGCCACCGCTGGACAAGCGTTAATCTGCGGATTGACGTGGCAACAAAAAACGGGCTTCGGCCCGTTTTTTTCGTCTGTCGCCACACTCGCTGCTGAGTCCCCCTCAGCTGAAAGCGTGGAGCATCCGGTTACTTTCCAAGGCGATTTTGGCTCTCCGTATCGTTGTCTTTACGGTGCCAAGAGGCAGGTCGGTAAGGACGGCAATTTCTGCATGCGATAGGTCAGCGTAATAATGCATGACCAACAGCTGCCGTTGGTGCCTGGGCAGTGTCCTGAGTGCAGTGCTCACCGCATCGCGCAATGAGTTGCTGGCGTGCCGTGCCTCCGGGGCGGACTGCTCATCTTGGACCGGTTCTAATCCAGCATCGGAATCGAGCGTCCGGTATCCCACGCGCTGCGAGCGCAGGTAGTCGAGACACCTGCTGCGACATAGCATCGAAAGCCAGGTGGCCAAGCTGCTTTTGGCCGACTCGTAGGAGTCGCCGTGGCGCCAGGCGAAAGCAAAAACATCTTGGGCAATTTCTTCTGCCGCGTGAGGTGACTGCGTGATAAATAGAGCCTGGGATAATACGAAACGCCATCGCGACTTGTATAAGTCAGCCAACGACACCCAACCAATACTTTTGTTCGACCTGGTGCAGATGAAATCAGGTGGCAGTTGGGTTTGGTGCCTGCGGTCGATTTTGGCGCAATCCATGGAATCTCTCTGCCTCCTGTTGGAGGAATGATGAAATCAGTTTAATGTCATTCATCAAGAGTACATAATCGCAGTTGAGGCCGCCGACGGTTTTCATGTTGATGGTGCGACAGCACACCTAATGCGTAGCAGCAGGAATTTTCTGATGCTTTTTCACAACTGCTGTTGCTGGCCGCCTGCAGGCTTGGCTGAATCGCTAGATTTTGCTTTCTTGCAGAAGCTGCTGGAAGACGGCGCGGCTGTCGTCGTCGATGCGGAGGAATTGCACGCCGGTCTTGAAGCCGAGTTCGGCATCGGGATCGCTGTAGACCACCTGGCCCATGGCCAGCACCTTGTGGTCGGTATCGCCCAGCTGCACCTTGAAGGACACCGCGCAGTATTGCGCCAGCCGGATCTGGCTGTCCGTCTGCAGGCTGATGCCGCCGTGCGACAGGTCCAGCGTGTGGACTTCATGGCGCGTTTCGTCGGTCATCGTCAATGTGGCGGGATGGCTGACGGTCTGGCGGCGGTTGGTGCGGGCTTTGTGCGTCATGGCGCTACATTAAGTTGGCTTGGAAAAAGATTATCACATTCTCCGGTTGCGGTGGTCCGGTCTTAGCACCAGCGCCCACCAGCCCAGCACGCCCAAGGTCAGTTGCGGCAGGTTGTACAGAAACTTTTCCAGCGTGACGTCGCGCCGTTGCGGCCATGCGCTATTCGCGGTTTCAGCGATGATGTTGGTGTGATAGAAGCACGCCGCCAGTAAAAACAGCGCGGCGACGCCCCAGATCGCCGGCAGGCTGGTGATGCGATGACGCAACAGTGCGGCGACCGGATACACCAGCACGCAGCAGAACGCATAGGCAAACAGATTGGCCGGCAGGTCGCCGAGGCTGAAGTGCGGCAACAGGATGGGCACGGCGCAGATGGCGACCGCCAGCATGACGGCCAGGACGGGATGGGCCTGTTGAGGCCAGGAGTTGAAGCGGTTGTTCATGATGTGGCGCGCGGTGGAAAGAGCGCCATTGTAACGGCCGCCGGATTACTTTTCCTGATCCAGCAAGGCCTGGATTTCTTCGCGTTCTTTTTTGCTGACGTGGCCGCCGCGCAGGGCGGCCAGGACCAGGGCTTTGCCGGAGCCGGCGAAGGCTTTCTGGATCAGGTCTTTCAGCAGGTTGGTCTGGACCGAGTCCTGCTCCTGCACCGGCGAATAGACGTGGGCGCGCTGGCTTTCGTCGCGCTTCAGCAAGCCCTTGGTGTGCATGATTTGCAGCACCCGCAGCACCGTCGCGTAGTTGGCGTCGGGACGCGTTTCCAGTGCCGCTTCGTGCACTTGCCGCGCCGTGGCGGGGCCGAGCGCGAACAGCAGGCGCAGCATCTCCAGTTCGGCGGCGGTCGGTTTGGGCAGGTTCGGGGTACTCATGGATGTAGAATAAAATATCTAGAATGGATTGTCTAGCTGTTCTTTGATTGCGGCGAAATGCGGCGTGCCTTGCTGGCAGGCGGCTTGCAATTGACGCAATGCCGCCGGCGCGTTGTCGCAGCGGTCCAGCAGTTCTTCCAGCAGGTTGCCGAAGGCGCGCACTTCCAGGGTTTGCAGCGCGGCGGCTTGCGGGCCGGCCGGATCGTAGAACGACGCGGCGCCGAAGTCGCCCAGCAGGGTGTGGCCGTGGTCGTCGTGCAGGATGTTGTGGCCGTAGAGGTCGCCGTGCATGATGCCGTGACTGTGCAGCTGGGCGGCGGCCGAGGCGATGCCGCGCGCGATCGACAGTGCGGCCGGCAGGTCGAAGCGTTTGCCGGCGTCATAGATGTCGCGGGTGCAGCTGTCCAGGCTGGGCGGGCCGGCCAGGTTGCGGAATTCGGGCGGAATCAGCGACATCACCAGGCCATGGGCGTGCTCGGGATGGTCTTCGATGTGGCCGAGCACCGGAATCAGGTTCGGATGCGCGCCGGCGCCGAGGCAGGCCGCCATTTCGCTCAACGGCGAACCGTCGCTGGTCATGGCGCCTTTGAAGAGTTTGACGGCGACCGGCGTGGCCGCGTCGTCGCGCCGCCAGTCGGCACGGTAGATGACGCCGGAGGCGCCTTCGCCGAGCTTGTCGCGCAGCGCCAGGGCCGGCCAGGCGATCACGGCGGATGGCGTGTGGGCCAGCGCGTCTTCGCGCTGCTCGCAGAAGGGATTGCCGGCGTAGGCCAGCCAGGTCAGGCGCGGCAGCGATGGCAGCCAGTCGGGCAGCGCGGTCAGCAGGTTGCTGGCGATGCGCAGCAATTCCAGCTTGTGCAGTTGCGCCATGGAGGCGGGCAGGGCGCGCAGGCGGTTCCCGGCCAGCATCAGTTTTTGCAGTTGCGGACGCTCGCCCAGCGCGGCCGGCAGTTCTTCGATCTCGTTGTCGGTGAGCACCAGCCAGCGCAGCGCGGCGGGCAGCGCAGCGGCCGGTACATGGCGGATGCGGTTGGCCTTGAAGCCGACCATGGTCAGCGCCGGGCACGCGCCCAGCGCCGCCGGCAGTTCGGTAAATTGATTGTCCGAGCAGAAGAGGATGCGCAGCTTGTGCAGCCGATGCAGGTCATCCGGCAGCGACGACAGCGCATTGCTGGTCAGGTCGAGGATTTCCAGGCTGTCGGCCAGCGTATAGATTTCACGCGGGAATTCGGTAAGGCCGCAGCGGAAGGTCAGGCGTTGTGTGCCTGCCAGCGCGCCGCTGCGCAACTGCTCCAGGGTATGCATGGGATGTGGCGGTAGAGAACGACGGCGCAGTGTATCACTTCACCGCCGCGCCCATGCTTACATCACCACTTCATTTCGCCCTTGGCGACCTTGGCGCTGATGTCCAGCGCGCTTTCCAGACCGGCGTTTGGATACAGTTCCTTCATGCGCGCGATCAGCGCGGCCGAATTGGCGGCCTTGGCGGTCTCCGCTTCAAACTTGACCAGGTAGTCGCGGGTGTAGCTGACCGAATCCGGCGTCAGCGGCAAGCCCGGCGTGAAGTGGCCCGGCACCACGGTCGCCGGCTTCAGCGCGGCGATGCGGTCCAGCGTCGACAACCATTGCCTGCGCGACGCCGGCGTCTGCGCGTCGGCGGTCCACACGTGCAGGCCGTTGAACACGGCCACGCCGCCCACCACCGCCTTGATCGACGGAATCCAGACATAGGCGCTGTCGATGTCCAGCTTCTGGCCGTCCAACGTGATGGTCTTGCCTTTCAGCGGCTGCGGCACAATGATTTCTTGCGGCGCATTGTCCTTCAGGATCGGGCCCCAGTAGGCGACCTTGGCGGCTTTCTTGCGCTCGATGCCGACGATCACCTGCGGCTGGGCAACGATCTTCGCATCCGGGAAGGCGGCGTGGATCACGTCCAGGCCGAAGTAGTAGTCCGGGTCGTCGTGGCTGATGTAGATGGTGGTCAGGTGCTTGCCGCTGGCGCGAATGCGCTCGGCCAGTTTGAGCGCTTCGCCGCGCGAAAACTGGGCATCGATCAGCACCGCGTCCTTGTCGCCGCTGACGATCACCGAGGCGACCGGGAAGATGGCTGCTTCGCCGGGATTGAAGACATCCAGCGTCAGCGGCGCGGCCTGGGCGGCGAACGAGGCGGTCAGGGCGGCGGTCAGCAAGGCTTGTTTGAACATGGTCACTCCAGGTAGGTAAGAATGACGCCATCTTAAATTTCTCAATCCGATAGAAAAATACGGTAATCTGGCTTTCTTAATTGCATAAACCGGATGAATCAATGGATCGCATCACCGCCGCGCGGGTATTTGTCAGCATTGCCGAACGCGGCAGCATGATCGCCGCCGCCGAGGCGCTGGACATGTCGCGCGCCATGGTCACCCGCTATCTGGCCGAGATGGAGGCGTGGGCCGGCGCCCGCCTGCTGCACCGGAGCACGCGCCGCCTGAGCCTGACCGACGCCGGCGACGTCACCCTGGCGCGCTGCCGCCGCATGCTGGACGTGGCCGACGACATGGCGGTGGCGCTCGGCGACGATGCCGACACGCCCCAAGGCCTGCTGCGCATCACCTGTTCGCAGGCGCTGGCGCAGGCCGAGCTGCTGGACGCGGTCAGCGAATTCCTGCAACGCTACCCGCGCACGGCGGTCGATCTGCAGATGAGCAATCGCAGCGTCAACCTGATCGAGGAGCGCATCGACCTGGCGCTGCGCGTCACCAACACGCTGGAGCCGAACCTGATCGCGCGCCAGCTGGGCGTCTGCGATTCGGTGGTGTGCGCCGCGCCGGACTACCTGAAGCAGCACGGCACGCCGCAGCAGCCGCAGGATCTGGCCGCTCACAACTGCCTGACCTACACCTATTTCGGCAAGAGCCTGTGGCAGTTCACCGATGCGCAAGGCGAGGCGCTGTCGGTGCCGGTCAGCGGCAATCTGTCGGCCAACGAGGATTTCATCCTGCTGAAGGCGGCGGAGCAGGGCGGCGGCATCGCCTTGCAGCCGCTGTACAGCGCTGCCCCGCTGATCGCCGCCGGCAGGCTGATAGCGTTGCTTCCTGGATACACCCCCTTAAGTATGGGAATCTACGGCATTTACACCTCGCGCCAGCACATGCCGCCGGCGCTGCGCGCTATGCTGGACATCTTGCTAACCCGGTTCGAAAGCAAGCAGCGGCGCGGCTTAAGTTAAGATTAACGGCGAAAGATTTAGCCAGACTTTGTCGCACAAATCATTGTTGGGATACAATACCGGTGCTATGCTGAAGGACCTGTTTTAGGTAAGACCCGAACAAAAGCCCTTCCCCCACAACTTGATGTGCAATCCGCTAACCGGTCAGGCCGTGTCGCGGAAGGTTAGACTAACCCGCTAATTCCTCGCGAAACGCGAAGAAAGGTGAGCAAGAATGATGCAACAATATACGTCCAACTCCTACCTGTTTGGTGGGAACGCCCCGTACGTTGAAGAACTGTACGAAGCGTATCTGAACAACCCAGGCTCGGTCCCAGACAACTGGCGCGCCTACTTCGACGCCATGCAGCACGTGCCGGCCGTCGATGGTTCCAACAAACCGGACGTCGCCCACGCCTCCGTGATCGCCTCCTTCGCCGAACGCGCGAAAGCCGGCCCGATCCGTACCGTCACCGCCTCCGCCGACGCCGAAATGGGTCGCAAACGCGTCGCCGTCACGCAGCTGATCGCCGCCTACCGCTATCTGGGTTCGCGCTGGGCCAATCTGGACCCGCTGCAACGCCAGGAGCGTCCAAGCATTCCTGAACTGGAGCCAAGCTTCTACGGCTTCACCGATGCCGACATGGACACCGTGTTCAACGTCAGCAATACCTACTTTGGTCCAGAGACCGCGACCCTTCGCGACCTGATCAACTTCCTGCGCGACACCTACACCCGTTCGATCGGCGCAGAGTACATGTACATCTCCGATCCGGCTGAAAAGCGCTGGCTGCAAGAGCGCCTGGAGTCGATCCGCTCGACCGCGAACTTCACCCCGGAAAAGAAAAAACACATCCTGGAGCGTCTGACCGCGGCCGAAGGCCTGGAGCGCTACCTCCACACCAAATACGTCGGCCAGAAGCGTTTCTCGCTGGAAGGCGGCGAAACCTTCATCGCCTCGATCGACGAGATCATCCAGCGCGCCGGTGAAAAAGGCGTGCAGGAAATCGTGATCGGCATGGCCCACCGCGGCCGTCTGAACGTGCTGGTCAACACCCTGGGCAAAGCGCCTAAAGACCTGTTCGAAGAATTCGAAGGCAAGCACGGCGACGACCTGCCGGCTGGCGACGTCAAATACCACCAGGGCTTCTCGTCGGACATCTCGACCGTTGGCGGCCCGGTCCACCTGTCGCTGGCGTTCAACCCATCGCACCTGGAAATCGTCAACCCGGTGGTTGAAGGCTCGGTCAAAGCCCGTATGGATCGCCGCGGCGACCACGGCGGCAAGCAAGTGCTGCCGATCCTGGTGCACGGCGACGCCGCATTCGCCGGCCAGGGCGTCGTGATGGAAACCCTGAATCTGGCGCAAACCCGTGGCTACGGCACCGGCGGCACGGTGCACATCGTCATCAACAACCAGATCGGTTTCACCACCTCCGACCCACGCGACGCGCGTTCGACCATCTACTGCTCGGACGTCGTCAAGATGATCGAAGCACCGGTGCTGCACGTGAACGCCGACGATCCTGAAGCCACCGTGCTGGCATCGCAAATCGCGATGGACTACCGCACCGAGTTCGGCAAGGACATCGTGGTCGACATCATCTGCTTCCGCAAACTGGGCCACAACGAGCAGGACACCCCGGCGCTGACCCAGCCGCTGATGTACAAGAAAATCGGCCAGCACCCAGGCACCCGCAAGCTGTACGCGGACAAACTGGTGGCCCAGACCGTGATTCCAGCCGACGGCGGCGAACAGATGCAAACCGCTTACCGCGACGCCATGGACGCCGGCAAGCACACCGTCGATCCGGTCATCTCCAACTTCAAGAACAAGTACGCGGTCGACTGGCTGCCGTTCCTGAACAAGAAGTGGACCGACGCCGCCGACACCGCCGTGCCGCTGACCGAACTGAAACGTTTGGCCACCCGCATCACCACCGTGCCGGACGGCTTCAAGGTCCACTCGCTGGTCGAGAAGGTACTGGGCGACCGCGCCGCCATGGGCCGTGGTGAACTGAACCTGGACTGGGGCATGGGCGAACACCTGGGCTTCGCGTCGCTGGTGTCGTCGGGCTACGCCATCCGCCTGACCGGCCAGGATGCCGGCCGTGGCACCTTCACCCACCGTCACGCCGTGCTGCACGATCAGAACCGTGAGCGTTGGGACGCCGGCACCTACGTGCCGCTGCAAAACGTCGCGGAAGGCCAGGCGCCGTTCACCGTGATCGACTCGGTGCTGTCGGAAGAGGCAGTGCTGGGCTTCGAATACGGCTATTCGACCGCCGAACCTAACACGCTGACCATCTGGGAAGCCCAGTTCGGCGACTTCGTCAACGGCGCGCAGGTCGTGATCGACCAGTTCATCAGCTCCGGCGAAGTGAAGTGGGGCCGCGCTTCGGGCCTGGTGATGCTGCTGCCACACGGCTACGAAGGCCAGGGTCCAGAGCACTCGTCGGCACGTCCAGAGCGTTTCCTGCAGCTGTGCGCAGACAACAACATGCAAGTGGTGCAGCCGACCACCGCGTCGCAGATCTTCCACGTGCTGCGTCGTCAGATGGTGCGTCAGTTCCGCAAGCCGCTGGTGGTCATGACGCCGAAATCGCTGCTGCGTAACAAGGACGCCGGTTCGCCGCTGTCGGAACTGGCCAAAGGCGCGTTCCAGACCGTGATCGGTGAAGTCGACGAGAAAATCGACGCCAAGAAAGTCAAACGCGTGATCGCCTGCTCGGGCAAGGTCTACTACGACCTGGTCAACGCGCGCAAAACCCGCGGCCAGACCGATACCGCCATCGTGCGTATCGAGCAGCTGTATCCGTTCCCGCACAAGGCCTTCGCTGCCGAACTGAAAAAGTTCCCGGCACTGGCCGAAGTGGTGTGGGCGCAGGACGAGCCGCAGAATCAGGGCCCATGGTTCCAGATTCAGCACAACATCTTCGAGAGCCTGGAAGCTGGCCAACGTCTGGCATACGCCGGCCGCCCAGCTTCGGCATCGCCAGCCGTCGGTTACTACGACAAGCACTACGCTCAACAGAAAGAGCTGCTGGAAACCGCCTTCTCGAAGCTGAAGGGCTTCATCCTCACCAAGTAATCACACATTGAACGGAGCGCTCCGCTGCTACGCGGTGGAGCGCCGCAAAAAACAAATAACGGAGTTTTTCAAATGGCAAAAATCGAAGTCAAAGTTCCTCAGCTGTCGGAATCGGTCGCAGAAGCAACCATGCTGACGTGGCATAAAAAAGTTGGCGACGCCATCACCCGCGACGAAAACCTGATCGACATCGAAACCGATAAAGTGGTTCTGGAACTGCCAGCACCGGCCGCTGGCGTCCTGGTGGAAATCATCAAGGGCGACGGCAGCACCGTAGTGGCTGACGAAGTCATCGCCATCATCGATACCGAAGGCAGCGCCGCTGCAGTCGCCGCGCCTGCCGCTGCCGCTGCCGCCCCAGCCGCCGCACCTGCCGCCGCCGCAGCACCAGCCGCCGCCACCGGTGGTTCGAAAGGCGACGTGGCCATGCCGGCCGCCGCCAAGATCCTGTCGGAAAAAGGCCTGAGCGCTGGCGACGTCGCCGGTTCGGGCAAGGATGGCCGCGTGACCAAGGGCGACGCCCTGGCCGCCGGCGCCAAAGCACCAGCCGTTGCGCCACTGGCCGCGCCAGCCGCCAAGCCAGCCCTGGCACAAGTAGCCGCGCCAGCCGCCGCCAACCTGGGCGACCGTCCGGAAGAGCGCGTGCCGATGAGCCGCCTGCGCGCCCGTATCGCCGAGCGTCTGATCCAGTCGCAATCGACCAACGCCATCCTGACCACGTTCAATGAAGTGAACATGGCGCCAGTGATGGAGCTGCGCAACAAGTACAAAGACAAGTTCGAAAAAGAGCACGGCGTCAAGCTGGGCTTCATGTCGTTCTTCGTCAAGGCCGCTGTGGCAGCGCTGAAGAAATACCCGATCATCAACGCCTCGGTGGACGGCAACGACATCGTCTACCACGGCTACTTCGACATCGGTATCGCTGTCGGTTCGCCACGTGGTCTGGTGGTGCCGATCCTGCGCAACGCCGACCAGATGTCGATCGCTGAAATCGAGAAGAAAATCGGCGAATTCGGCGCCAAAGCCAAGGAAGGCAAGCTGACCCTGGACGACCTGACCGGCGGCACCTTCTCGATCTCGAACGGCGGCACCTTCGGCTCCATGCTGTCGACCCCGATCATCAACCCACCGCAATCGGCGATCCTGGGCGTGCACGCGACCAAAGACCGCGCCGTGGTGGAAAACGGCCAGATCGTTATTCGTCCGATGAACTACCTGGCGATGTCCTACGACCACCGCATCATCGACGGCCGCGAAGCCGTGCTGGGCCTGGTGGCCATGAAGGAAGCGCTGGAAGATCCTGCACGTCTGCTGCTGGACCTGTAATTCTCGCGCGGCCCCCGGCCCGTGCGGGACGGGGGAATTCTCAAGAGGATCATGAATGAGCGTTGCGGAAGAAATCAAACGTTTGCATGAGCTGCACCAGGCGGGCGCGCTGTCGGACGAAGAGTTCGCGGCCGCCAAGGCCCGCCTGCTGAACAACGGTCCTACCCCTGGCGACAGCGCCGACCTGTGGCGCCTGCGCCGCTCGCGCAGCGACCGCTGGCTCGGTGGCGTCTGCGGCGGCCTGGCCCGCGTCAGCGGCGTCGAGTCGTGGATCTGGCGCCTGTTGTTCGTGCTGTTCGTCTGCACCTTTGGTTTCGGTCTCGCCATCTACATTCTGCTGTGGATCTTCGTTCCAGAAGACGAATTGATTGGAAATTAAAAAATGAGTAAACAATTTGACGTAGTAGTTATCGGCGCCGGTCCTGGCGGTTACATCGCCGCCATCCGCGCTGCACAGCTGGGTTTCTCGGTTGCTTGCGTGGACGCGTGGGAAAATGAAAAGGGCGGCCCGGCACCAGGCGGCACCTGCACCAACGTCGGCTGCATCCCGTCGAAAGCGCTGCTGCAATCGTCGGAACACTACGAGCACGCCGGCCACGCGTTCAAGGAGCACGGCATCGATGTTGCCGGCCTGTCGCTGAACCTGCCGCAAATGATCAAGCGCAAGGACACCGTTGTGAAGCAAAACAACGACGGCATCCTGTTCCTGTTCAAGAAAAACAAAGTGACCTTCTTCCACGGCCGCGCTTCGTTCGCTGGCGCCGCCACCGCTGAAGGCTACCCGCTGGCCGTGTCGGCGCCTGCCAACGAAACCATCGTCGGCAAGCAAGTCATCGTCGCCACCGGTTCCAACGCCCGTGCACTGCCAGGCGCGGAATTCGACGAGAAACTGATTCTGTCGAACACCGGCGCGCTGACCATCGGCGACGTGCCGAAGCAGCTGGGCGTGATCGGCGCCGGCGTCATCGGCCTGGAAATGGGTTCGGTATGGCGTCGTCTGGGTGCTGAAGTGACCGTGCTGGAAGGTCTGCCGACCTTCCTGGGCGCCGTGGACGAGCAGATCGCCAAGGAAGCCAGCAAGCTGTTCACCAAGCAGGGCCTGAAGATCAACCTGGGCGTCAAGATCAACAAGGTCACCAAGGGCGACAACAACGTGACCGTTGAATTCGATAACGCCAAGGGCGAAGCCAACACCGCCGTGTTCGACAAGCTGATCGTCTCGATCGGCCGTACCCCGAACACCGACGGCCTGGCCGCCGACAAAGTCGGTCTGGCGCTGGACGAGCGCGGCTTCGTGGCCGTCGACGGCGACTGCAAAACCAACCTGCCAGGCGTCTGGGCGATCGGCGACGTAGTACGCGGCCCGATGCTGGCGCACAAGGCGGAAGAAGAGGGCGTTGCCGTGGCCGAGCGTATCGCCGGTCAGCACGGTCACACCAACTTCAACACCATTCCTTGGGTGATCTACACCTCGCCGGAAATCGCCTGGGTCGGCAAAACCGAGCAGACGCTGAAAGCCGAAGGCGTGGCGTACAAGGCCGGCACCTTCCCATTCCTGGCGAACGGCCGCGCACGCGCGCTGGGCGACACCTCGGGCATGGTCAAGTTCCTGGCCGATGCCAACACCGACGAAATCCTGGGCGTGCACATCATCGGCCCAATGGCGTCGGAGCTGATCTCGGAAGCCGTTGTCGCGATGGAGTTCAAGGCTTCGGCTGAAGACATCGCGCGCATCTGCCACGCTCACCCATCGCTGTCGGAAGCCACCAAAGAGGCAGCACTGGCGATCGACAAGCGTACGCTGAACTTCTAAGCTGGATTTGTAGTAGCTAGCAGGGCGGGCCAGCATGGCCCGCCGTTTTTATTTGCGCAGATTGAAACCATGAACGTCGAAGAGTACTACCACCACGCGCTGGCTCAGCGCGACTACAAGGCTGATGAGGCGCAGCAGCGCGCGATCACCCGTTTGCAGCAGTGCTACGACGAGTGGCTGGCCTACAAGGGCCAGCGCTCCAGCACCTTCAAGCGCCTGATCAACCGCCCGGCCGTGCCGAAGGGCGTGTACATGTGGGGCGGCGTCGGTCGTGGCAAGTCCTTCCTGATGGACAGCTTCTACTCGGTGGTGCCTCTGGTGCGCAAGACGCGCCTGCACTTCCACGAATTCATGCGCGACGTGCACCGTCAACTGGACGAGCTGCGCGGCGTGGCCGACCCGCTGGATGAAGTGGCCAAGCGCGTCGCCAAGAAATACCGGCTGATCTGCTTCGACGAGTTCCATATCTCGGACGTGGCCGACGCCATGATCATGTACAACCTGCTGAAGGCGCTGTTCGACAACGGCGTGTCCTTCATCATGACCTCGAATTACGATCCCAACCTGCTGTACCCGGACGGCCTGCACCGCGACCGCATCCTGCCCACCATCGCGCTGCTGTACGAGAAGATGGACGTGATGAACATCGACGCCGGCATCGACTACCGCGGCCGCGCGCTGGAGCAGGTCGAGGCCTACTACACGCCGCTCAACGCGCAGACCGACAAGGCGCTGCGCGACGCCTACGCCAGCGTGGCGGAAACCGCCGACGAAGACCCGGTGATCCGCATCGAGGCGCGCGAAATCCGCGCGCTGCGCCGCGCCGGCACCATCATCTGGTTCGACTTCAACACCCTGTGCGGCGGTCCGCGCTCGCAGAACGATTACCTGGAAATCGCCAGCCGATTCCATACCGTGATATTGTCCGGTGTACCGATGATGTCCGCCGCCATGTCGTCCGAAGCGCGCCGTTTCACCTGGCTGATCGACGTGTTCTACGACCAGGGCGTGAAGCTGCTGATGTCGGCGGAAGTGGCGCCGGAAGAGCTGTACACCAACGGCGCCATGGCCAATGAATTCCACCGCACCGTGTCGCGGATTGTCGAGATGCAGTCGCGCGAATACATGGACCGCGAACAGCGCGCCGCAGCCGCCTCGCTGTCGTAAGTCACAGGATCTGAAGATGAAAGCAATTATCACTGTAGCGGCCATGCTGGCCGCGACCCTCGCCGCCGCCCAGGCCCAGAACGTTCAAACGGTGGCGCAGGCCGACGCCGCGCTGGTCAAGGTGGCGCAGGACCGTGCCGTCATCAATGACGAATACGCCGCCAGCGAGCGCGAATGCTCGACCAAGTTCTTCGTCAATAACTGCCTGGACAAGGCCAAGGAAAAGCGCCGCGTGGCGCTGGCCGATGCGCGCACGCGCGAGGTCGACGCCCAGCACTTCAAGCGTGCCGACTCGGTCGCCAGGCGCGACGCCGACCTGGCCGAACGTGCCCGCAAGGATGCCGACGAGGCCGAACTGCGCGCGGCCCAGCCGCCGAAGCCGGCCAAGACCGAGCACGAGGAGCCGAAGCCGGCATCGGGCGTGCGCGTAGTCGATCGCGAAGCGCAGCACGACGCCAAGGTCCAGCGCCAGGAGCGCGAGGACGCCGCCAACGCCGCCAAGCGCGCCGCCAATGTCGAGGCCTTCGAACGCAAGAAGGCCGAGTCGGTGCACCGCCAGGCCGAAGTCGCGCGCAAGAAAGCGGAAAACGACGCCAAGGCCAAGCAGGCGGCCGAGCGCGCCGAAGCGGAAAAGAAAAAGGCTGCGGCCCAGCCTCCGGCGCCAGCGCAATAATTACACGGCGCGGCGCATCTTCTCGACGGTGTAGGCGGGCGCCTGCTGCGGCGGCGCCACCAGTTTGATGATCGCCATCGAGCAGTTGTCGCCCTTGCCCTGCGCCCGTTCGGCGGCCTTGGCGATCAGCCGTTCGGCGGCCTGGCGCGGCGTGTTGCGCGCCACCGCCGCCGCCAGCTCTTCCGGACGGAACAGCTGCCACAGGCCGTCCGAACACAGCATCAGCGCATCGCCCGGCTGCAGGCCCTCCTGCGCGCCGACAGTGATGAACGGATCTTTCAGGCGGTTGCCCAGCGCGTTGTTCAGCAGACGCGAACCGCGATGGCGGGCGGCCGCTTCCGGCGGCAGCTTGTCGTGCTGGATCAGATGGTCGACGTAGGCGGCGTCATTGGTGCGCATGGCGCAGGTTTCGCCTTTGAAATGGTAGAGGCGGGCGTCGCCCACATGGGCCCACACCGCCTGCGCCTGCGGCGTCAGCACCAGCAACGCCAGCGCGCTGTGCGGCTCGGCCACGGCGGCGATGGGATTCATGCGGATGATGTCGTGCGCTTCCTGTGCGATGCCGCGCAGCAGTTCCTGCAGGCGCGGCAGGCTGGGCGTGTCACCGGGGCGGAATTCGTCCAGCAGGTGTTTCGCGGTCAGCAGCACCTGGTCCGGCGCGATGGGGCTTTGGTTGCCGTCGGCCAGCACCGCCAGCACGTAGCCGGGCGCCCTGGCGGCGGTGAATAGCGCGACGCGGTCGTTCTGTTGCGGCCGGTTTCCGATGTGCTGGGCGGTCCCGGCTTCTATTTTATAAGCGCTCATAAGATCATTTGTTGGCGTCCGACGCGCCGTAGATTAAACTATGCACCGTGTCGCAGTTTGTTTGCAATGCGTTTAAAGTATCCGTGTTGTTCCAGTGAAACTATTTGGCCGAGAATATGACTGATGTACAAGATATCCAGCGTCGATTGATCGAACTCGACGTCGAACACCGTGATCTGGACGCGGTCATCGACATGCTGACGCTGGACGGGCACCACGATCAACTGCAATTGCGCCGCCTCAAAAAGCGCAAGCTGCAACTGAAAGACCATATCACTCTGCTGAAAATGCAATTAGTGCCGGACGTTCCGGCGTAAGCCGATTCCCGCCACACGCTAGTTTATTTTGACCGAACCTCTGCCACAGTCCGCCGCCGCGGCGTCCGATGCCATTCCCGCCGTGATCGGCGCCACGCCCGCCCAAGCTCCCGGCAAATACGATTCCGAGGTCGAACGCCTGTTCGGCGCCGGCGGTCCGCTGGGACCGGCGGTGGGCGATTTCCGGCCGCGCCGCTCGCAAACCGAGATGGCCAAGGCGATCGCCTCGGCCATCGCCAACCAGACCACGCTGATCGCCGAGGCCGGTACGGGCACGGGCAAGACCTTCGCCTACCTGGTGCCGGCGCTGCTGTGGGGCGGCAAGACCATCGTCTCGACCGGGACCAAGAACTTGCAGGACCAGCTGTTCCTGCGCGACATCCCGACCGTGCGCGCCGCCTTGCAGGCGCCGGTGTCGGTGGCGCTGCTGAAGGGCCGCTCGAATTACCTGTGCCACTACCATCTGGAACGCACCTTGCAGAATGGCCGCATGACGTCGCGCGACGACGTCGGCCACCTGCGCGAGATCTCGCGCTTCCTGAAAATGACCAAGACCGGCGACAAGGCCGAGCTGGCGCGCGTGCCGGAAAACGCGCTGATCTGGAACCTGGTGACCTCGACCCGCGACAATTGCATGGGCGCCGAGTGCCAGTATTACCAGGACTGCTTCATCATGAAGGCGCGCAAGGAAGCGCAGCAGGCCGATGTGGTGGTGGTCAATCACCACCTGTTCTTTGCCGATGTGGCGCTGAAGGATTCCGGCGTGGCCGAACTGCTGCCGTCCGCCAACACGATTATCTTCGACGAGGCGCACCAGCTGCCGGATACCGCCACCCTGTTCTTCGGCGACACCTTCTCGACCTCGCAGGTGCTGGAGCTGTGCCGCGACGTGCTGGCCGAAGGCCTGTCGAACGCCCGCGACGGCGCCGATTGGGGCAAGGTGGTGACGGTGGTGGAAAAGGCCGCGCGCGACCTGCGCCTGACCTTCCCGCAAGACATCGTGCGGCTGTCGCTGCCGCAGATCGCGGCGTCGAGCGACTTCTTCCCGGCGCTGCAAAAGCTCAAGGACGAGCTGGACGGCATGATGGATGTGCTGGAAAAGCAGGCCGAACGGGCCGAAACGCTCGAGCAGTGCCGCCAGCGCGGCGTCGAGCTGGTCGGCCGCCTGGCCGCCTGGAAGTTCGATCCGAAGGCCAAGGTCGCCAAGGGCGAGGAAGCGGTGTTCTGGGTCGAGGCCTATGCCTCGTCGCTGCAGCTGCACAAGACGCCGCTGTCGATCGCGCCGATCTTCAACGGCCAGCGCGAAGGCGTGCCGCGCAGCTGGATCTTCACCTCGGCGACGCTGGCGGTGAAGAACGATTTCAGCCATTTTTCAGAACAGATGGGCCTGAGCGACGAGCCGTCGATGACCTGGCCGAGTCCGTTCAACTACGAAGAGCAGGGCTTGCTGTATGTGCCGACCGGCCTGCCGGACCCGAATTCCTTCGGCTACACGGACGCCGTGCTGGACCTGGCGCTGCCGGTGATCGAGGCGGCGGGCGGGAAAACTTTCCTTTTGTGCACGACTTTGCGTGCCGTGAAGCGCGCCGCCGAGCGGTTGCGCGACGAATTCGAGAAGCGCGGCCTGCCATATCCGCTGTTCGTGCAGGGCGACAAGGGCCGCACCGAACTGCTGGACCAGTTCCGCAAGGCCGGCAATGGTGTGCTGATCGGTTCGCAAAGCTTCTGGGAAGGCG
Organism: Duganella alba; assembly: GCF_009674495.1. Classification (GTDB taxonomy): domain Bacteria; phylum Pseudomonadota; class Gammaproteobacteria; order Burkholderiales; family Burkholderiaceae_D; genus Rugamonas; species Rugamonas alba. Next base: position 66,739 of record NZ_WKJN01000005.1, read on the forward strand.
TCGACGTGCGCGGCGATGCGCTGTCGCTGGTGATTATCGACAAGCTGCCGTTTGCGCCGCCGGATGATCCGGTGCTGGCCGCGCGCATCGAGGTGATGGAAAAGCAGGGCAAAAACGGCTTCATGCACCACACTTTGCCGGAAGCGATCATCAACCTGAAGCAGGGCGCCGGCCGCCTGATCCGCGACGAGGGCGACCGCGGCGTGCTGATGCTGTGCGATCCGCGCGTGATTTCCAAGCCTTACGGCAAGCGGATCTGGCAAAGCCTGCCATCCTTCAAGCGCACCCGCGAACAGGAAGCGGTGATCGAATTCTTCAAAAACAAGAATTCCGAGCAGTAACTTCTGGTATCAAACCCTGGCACCTGAAGGGTCTGTCCCCGTTTGGGGACAGACCCCGGCATGGCGCCGCCGCGCGGTGCATGCATGCGTCGAGATGTTATTGCGGCAACACTACGATTTTGCCGGTAACCCGTCGGGCCGCCATGTCGTTCAGCGCCTGTGCGGCTTCTTCCAGTTTGTAGCGTCCCGAAATGAGTAGCTTGATCTTGCCTTCCTGGAGCCATTGGAGGAGTTGCCGCATATTGCTTAAATTGCCTTTGGGATTGCGCTTGGTAAACTCGCCCCAGAACACGCCGACCAGCGAGGCGCCTTTCAGCAAGGTCAGGTTGAGCGGCAATTTGGGAATCTCGCCGTTGGCGAAACCAACCACCAGATAACGTCCGCCCCAGGCAATCGAGCGGAACGCCGGCTCCGCATATTCGCCGCCCACCGGGTCGTAAATCACGTCCGGTCCCTTGCCACCGGTCGCTGCCTTGACCGCTTCACGCAAATCTTCCTTGCTGTAATTGATTAATACGTCGGCGCCGTGCCGGCGGCACACTTCCAGCTTCTCGTTGGTCGAAGCGCAAGCAATAATGCGGGCGCCAAGGGCTTTGCCTATCTCGATCGCCGCCAGGCCCACGCCGCCGGCCGCACCAAGAATTAGCATGTTCTCACCATTTTCTAGCTTGGCCCGGTCCACAATCGCGTGATACGAGGTGCCGTAGGTGAGGGTGATGGCGGCCGCCGTTTCGAAATCCATGCCGGGCGGCATCGGGATCAGGGATTGTGCAGGTGCTAATAACTGTTGTCCGAAACCACCGGTCGGCGTGAAGGCAATGACCTTGTCGCCCACCTTGAAAGTTGTCACATCGTCAGCCACAGAACGGATTACGCCGGCCACTTCGCTGCCCGGCACGAACGGCAGTTCCGGCTTGAATTGGTACTTCCCTTGCACGATCAGCACGTCCGGAAAGTTGACGCCGGCGGCTTGCACATCGATCACCACCTGTCCCGGACCCGGCTGCGGGTCTTGCAATTCTTGCACCGTCAGGGTGTCCGGCACACCCCAGGCCTGGCATACGACAGCTTTCATTCTGGTCTCCTTGATTATAAAAAAGAACGCTCGTTATATTTTTATCTTACCTGAAAGCGCCAGCGGTTTGCGCAAAGTTCGGCCTGCCGCGCGTTTGTTCTGGCTCAAAGTGTCTGCTGAAAGGATTGTTAGAGTTGGTTAAACGTAGGGGGGATATCATGACTATCCGTCACGGCTGTTTTTTCAGTTATGCACACGGCCAGCATACTTATATGAGCAAGTTCAAGGACGACCTGGTCGACGCCCTGAAATGCTATCTGGAACCGCACTTCGACAACGAGAACGAATTGTTTGTTGATAGTGAGCAGCTGGGAGGTGGTGACGACCTCGACAGCAAGATCGCGCGCGCCCTGTGCGAGAGCGTGTGCATGATTGTCATTTATACACCCAAATACGAGGCGCACGGCTACACCCGGCGCGAGTTTGCAGCAATGCAACTTATCGAAATGGAGCGCCGCCAGTGGTACACGCTGCCCAGCCATTTGATCATTCCCGTCATCATGACCCGCCATCCGGTCGGCCTGCCGCCGCAAATCACCGGGCCGGGCATGTACGTGGACTTTTCCCGCTACACGCTGGCCAGCGGGGAATTGAAAACCAATCCAGATTTCATCCCGGACATCGAAAAAATCGTCCACCGCATCGCCGAGCATTACCACTGTCTAAAACGAAGCACGCCGCCGGGGCACGACTGTAGCCGTTTCGTCCTGCCGGAGATCCCGCCTGAATGGCGTGCCATTCCTCCTCCACACTTTCCACGCTAAAGGGTTGCCATGGAACTCACGTCCCTGTCACTACCGCCGCTGAGCGCCGGCGGCGAAGTCATCACTTTCTATTCTTACAAGGGCGGTACGGGCCGCACCATGGCGCTGGCGAATATCGCGGTGCTGCTGGCGCGACAGCAAAACGCCACCGCACCGGTACTGATGATCGACTGGGACCTGGAAGCGCCGGGCTTGCATCATTATTTTGTGCACCAGCAGGAAAACAAGCCGGGCGTGCTGGAATTCTTCGAAGCCTGCCGCGAGCAGCTGTTGCGCCGGCGCAGCACCGGCCTGGCCATCGACGACGATGAGCTGGCGCACGAGGTGCTGGCCGCCGTCGGCTGGGAGCAATACGTGACCCGTGTCGATGAAAGCAGCCAGCTGTACATGATGCGCGCCGGCCGCTTCGACGACAGCTATCCCGACCGGCTGGCCTCGATGCAGTGGGAGGAGCTGTTTTATGCCTGCCCGGCGCTGTTCCGCTGTTTTGCCGAGCGCCTGTCGCGCCACTTCCGTTACGTGCTGGTCGACTCCCGCACCGGCCGCACGGACAGCGCCGGCGTCTGCACCACCTTGCTGCCGCGCAAACTGGTGCTGATGTTCACGCCCAACCGCCAAAGCCTGGAAGGGTTGCAGGCGCTGGTCACGCGCGCCACCACCTACCGGCGCAGCCACGAGGACGAGCAGCGCCCGCTGCTGATCTATCCCTTGCCGTCGCGCGTGGACACCGGCGACGCCGCCGAGCGCGCGCAGTGGCGGCGCGGCGACGCCACCCAGCACATTCCCGGTTACCAGCCCGGCTTCGAGGAGTTGATACGCGAGTGCTACGGTTTGCAGCAGGTTTCGTTGGAGAGCTATTTCGACGAGGTGCAGTTGCAGCAGAACCGCTCGGTGGCCTATGGCGAGCAGCTGGCGGTGCGGCTGGATCAGGGCGGCGACCGTTTTTCCATGACGCGCACCTTCGAAGCCTTTCTTGCCTGGCTGGCGCCGGGCTACTTCCCGTGGCAGTCCGGCGGCGAAATCGCACTGCTGGGTTCGATCGGCGCCTCGCGTTGCGCGCTGGAGGAGGGCGGCAGCGCGGCGCGCGCGGCCCTGCAGCCGCTGGCGCACGATCTCAACCTGCTGGGCGAGCTGTACCGGCGCGAAGGCAAGCTGCGGCAGGCGCTGGCCGCGCTGGAGGAAAGCCTGTCGCTGCGCCAGCGCAGCCTCGGCGAGGATCACGCCGACACGCTGGCCAGCAAGACCAATCTGGCCGGCGCGCTGCGCCAGCAGGGGCGGCTGGACGAGGCGCAATTCCTCGATGAGTGCATTCTTGAGGCGCGCGAGCGCATGCTGGGCACGGAACATTTCGACACGCTCACCGCGCGCGCCAATCTGGCCGCCACGCTGGGCCTGCAAGGCCGGGTGGCCGAAGCGCTGGTGTTGCAGGACAATGTGCTGGACACCTACACCCGCCTGTTCGGCCCGGATCACCTGCAAACCCTGGGCGCCAAGGCGGCGCGCGCCGAACTGTTGTTGCAGCGGGGCGACCTGCAGCATGCCCGCGCGGTACAGGAGCAAGTGCTGGCGGCGCGCCGCCGCCTGCTGGGCGCCGAGCATGCCGACACGCTGCGCAGCAAGACGTCGCTGGCGTATACCTTGCTTCAAATGCAAGAACTGGACGCGGCGCGCAGCCTGCTGGACGCCGTGCTGCAAGCCCATCTGCGCCGCCTGGGGCCGGAGCATGCGGAAACCCGGCGCGCGCGCGAGCAGCTGATTGATGTTCAATTGCAACTCGGCGTGCCGACCGACGAAGCGCCGCTGGTGCCGGAATTGCATCAGGACGCCGCCATGGACGACTACGGCGACGCGCTGGTGCGGCCGCTGCGACGCCCGGTGCAGGCCGCCGCCAGCAGCGCGTGGTCGCGGGCGGCGGATGAACTGCTGGCGCTCGATGGGCATCTGTACGGCAGCCGCACGCCGCCGCGTTGACGAAAATTTATACGAAATTTATACGTAAAGGGAACGGTCGGCATGCGCAGCGCGGCCATTGCTTCAGGTAAAATCATTTGAATGAAAATCCTGATTAGCAATGACGACGGCTATCTGGCGCCGGGCATCAATGCGCTGGCCAACGCGCTTGCCTCCATCGCCGAGATCGTGGTGGTGGCGCCGGACAGCAACCGCTCGGGCGCGTCGAACTCCCTGTCGCTGGACCGGCCTTTGTCGGTGCAGCAGGCAAGCAATGGTTTTTATTTTGTCAACGGCACACCCAGCGATTGCGTGCACGTGGCGCTGACGGCGCTGCTCGATTACCGGCCGGACCTGGTCGTTTCGGGCATCAACAACGGTCCCAACATGGGGGACGACACGCTGTATTCCGGCACCGTGGCCGCCGCCACCGAGGGCTATCTGTTCGGTATTCCGGCCATCGCCTTCTCGCAGGGCGCCTACGGCTGGGAGCATATCGACGATGCCGCCCGTCATGCGCGCGACATTATCCAGCGTTACTATGAAACGTTGCCGCAGCCGTATCTGCTGAACGTGAATATACCCAACCGTCCTTATGATCAGCTTAATCAGATGGTCGCCACCCGCCTGGGCCGGCGCCACCAGTCCGAGCCGGTGATCAAGGCCCAGGACCCGCGCGGCCGGGATATTTACTGGATCGGCCCGCCGGGCGCCTGCAAGGACGCCGGCGAAGGCACGGATTTCCATGCCTGCGCCAACGGCCGCACGTCGATCACCCCGCTGCAGATCGACCTGACGCACACCTCCCAACTCAATGCATTGGCAAAGGCCTTGGCATGAACGAAAAAAACCGTACCTTCCCTTTGCCGCTGTCCTCGGTAGTCGACCAGGGGGCCAGGAAGGCAACGGTATTCAAGCCGGTGGCGACACCGCAAACCGCCACCCAGAACGCCGCGCGCCACGCGCCGCCGCAGTATCCGGCGCCGCGCGCGGTGGCCACGCCGTCCAAGTCGCACAGCTATGCCATGGAGCGCGCGCAGCCGGCGCCGGCCCAGGCGCCGCGCCAGAATCCGCTGGTGTCGGACGCGGTACGCCGCGCCATGGTGCAGCGTATCGCCAGGCAGGGCGTCAAGGACCCGCTGGTGCTGGGCGCGATGGAGACCGTGCCGCGCCACATGTTCATGGACGAGGGGCTGGCGCCGCAAGCCTATGTCGACGCCTCGCTGCCGATTGGTCACCACCAGACCATTTCCCAGCCCTACATCGTGGCCCGCATGATCGAGGTGATGCGCAACGGCGGCCAGTTGCAGCGCGTGCTGGAGATCGGCACCGGTTGCGGCTACCAGGCGGCGGTGTTGTCCTGCGTGGCGCAGGAGGTGTATTCGATCGAGCGCATCAAGCCGCTGCACGAGCTGGCCAAGGCCAATCTGCGGCCCCTGCGTGTGCCGAACCTGCGTCTGCACTACGGAGATGGTATGCTTGGCCTGCCGCAAGCGGCGCCGTTTGACGGTATCATTCTGGCCGCGGCCGGAATGGAGGTGCCGCAAGCCCTGCTGGAGCAGTTGGCCGTCGGCGGCCGCCTGGTCGCGCCGGTAGGCGTCCGCACCCAGCATTTGGAACTGATTACGCGCATCGGCAAGACGGAATGGACCAGTGAAACGCTGGAAGATTGCCACTTCGTGCCCTTGCGTCCGGGCGTGGTGTAGCCCGAACCACTAGATGAAAATGAGAATGACGAATAAAAGCAATTTGCTCGCACTGGGCTTTGTGCTCGTAGTATTGAGCGCCTGCCAAAGCCCTCCTAATCAAGCCCCGGTTGTAGACCGCACGATTCCGCCCGCCGTCAAACCCGCCACGCCAAGCGAGACGGCGCAGATCGCCCGCGACGAGCGCGGCCTGTACACCGTCAAAAAAGGCGACACCCTGATCCGCATCGCGCTGGAATACGGCCAGAACTACCGCGATCTGGTGGCCTGGAACAACCTGGCCAATCCGAACGACATCAAGGTCGACCAGGTGCTGCGCGTGCTGCCGCCGGACAGCGCACAGGGTGCTCCCAACAGCCCTGGCGTGGAAACCGCCGCCGTCATCATGCCGCCGTCGGACAAGACGCCGCCACCGGCGCCGGTGGTCAAGAAAACCGGCCCGAAGGGCGACAAGAAGCCGTATTCGGAAGCCAACCTGGCCGAGCTGCAACGTAGCGACAATGGCAAGGAGACGGTCGCCGCATCGTCGCCAGCACCGGCGCCGGCCGCCGCTGCCGTCGCGCGCCCCTCGGCGCCGCCGGCTGCGCCAGCCGCACCGGCGCTGGCCGCCGACGACGCCAGCGTCAGCTGGATCTGGCCGGCCGAAGGCAAGGTGGTCGCCACCTTTGACGAAGGCAAGAACAAGGGCGTCGACATCGCCGGCAAGGCAGGCCAGCAAGTCGTGGCGGCCGGCGCAGGAAAAGTGATGTATGCCGGCAGCGGCATCCGTGGTTATGGTAATCTCGTTATTGTGAAGCACAGTACTAATTTGTTGTCCGCCTATGCGCACAACCGGACCATCCTGGTGAAGGAAGGTCAGAGCGTGAACAAGGGACAAATGATTGCGGAAATGGGCGATTCCGATACCGACTCCGTCAAGCTGCACTTTGAAATCCGGCAGCAGGGCAAACCGGTGGACCCGTCGCGCTTCCTGCCTAACCGCTAGCTGAGCCATGTAAAGCCATGACCTCGACGCCGCACGATCAGATGGATGACGATTCGCTCCCGGACGATTTTCGCGACGAGGAGGCTGGCGTCGACGGCGCCGAGGAAGGCGACGCGCCGGAAACCGGCGCGGTGCTGGAAAGCGTCGACGAACTGAAAAAAGTGCTGGCCGCCGAGCTGTCCACCGACACCACCCAGCACTACCTGAACCAGATCGGCACCCGGCCGCTGCTGACCGCGCCACAGGAAGTCCACTACGCCACGCTGGCCAAGGCCGGCGACTTCAGCGCGCGCCAGACCATGATCGAGCACAACCTGCGGCTGGTGGTGTCGATCGCCAAGCACTACATCAACCGCGGCGTGGTGCTGCTCGACATGATCGAAGAGGGCAATATCGGCCTGATGCGCGCCATCGACAAGTTCGAGCCCGAGCGCGGCTTCCGTTTCTCGACCTATGCGACCTGGTGGATACGCCAGAGCATCGAGCGCGCCATCATGAACCAGGCGCGCACGGTGCGCCTGCCGGTGCACATGGTGCGCGAGCTGAACCAGATCCTGCGCGGCAAATACCATCTTGAAGCCCAGCACCACAACGGCAAGGACGCCACCGCCGAGGACATCGCCGAACTGGTCGGCCGCCCGGTGGAGGAGGTGCAGGACATCCTGGCCTTGTCCGAGCACGCCACCTCGCTCGATGCGCCGCTGGACAACGACCCGCAATCGTCGCTGATGGACATGCTGCCCGGCGACAGCGACGACAGTCCCGACGCCCGCGCCGAGCACCACGAAATGACGGTGCTGGTGCGCGACTGGCTGACCAAGCTGCCGGACAAGCAGCGCATCGTCATCATGCGCCGCTTCGGCCTCGACAACGACGACCCGGCCACGCTGGAAACCCTGGCCGAGGAAATGGGCGTGACGCGCGAGCGGGTGCGCCAGATCCAGCAGGAAGCGCTGGTCAAACTCAAGCGCGCCATGGCCGCGCGCGGCGTGGTCCGCGATTCGCTGCTGTAGTCACTTCCCATTCTGCTATCATATTGGCCCCGGCGCATCCGCCGGCGCCTATCTTTTGTCATTTCAAAATTGAACGTTATGCAAGAAAATACCATCGACATCAAATCGCTCGACATGGACGCCCGTGGCGTCGGCCACATTGAGAATGAAGACGGCTCGCCGGGCAAGGTGGTGTTTGTGGAAGGCGCGCTGCCGGGCGAGCGCGTCAGCTTCGAAACGTTCAAGAAGAAGAAAAACTGGGAAGCGGCGCGCATGACCGCGCTGCACCGCGAATCGTCGATGCGCGTGGTGCCGAAGTGCGAGCACTTCGACTACTGCGGCGGCTGCTCGATGCAGCACCTGGAAGCGACCGCGCAGGTGGCGATCAAGCAGCGTGTGCTGGAAGATAACCTGTGGCACATCGGCAAGGTCCACGCCGACAACATCATGCGGCCGATGTACGGCCCGACCTGGGGCTACCGCTACCGCGCGCGCCTGTCGGTGCGCTGGGTGGAAAAGAAGGGAACGGTGCTGGTCGGCTTCAAGGAAAAGCGCTCGGTATTCGTGGCCGACATCAAGAGCTGCCAGATCCTGCCCAAGCACGTGTCGGACATGCTGCTGCCGCTGCGCGCGCTGATCGGCTCGCTGACCCTGTTCAACCAGATCCCGCAGATCGAACTGGCGATCGGCGAAGACGTCACCGCCATGGTGCTGCGTATCATGGCGCCGATGACGGCCGACGACGAAACCAAGGTCAAGGCTTTCGCCGACCAGTACGGCGTGCAGTTCTGGCTGCAGACCAAGGGCCCGGAAACGGCCGCGCCGTTCTACCCGCTGGAACCGCAGCTGCACTACCTGCTGCCGGAATTCGGTGTGCGCATGCCGTTCAAACCGGTCGATTTCACGCAGGTCAATCACCACATCAACCGCGTGCTGGTGCACAAGGCGCTGCGCCTGCTGGACGTGCAGCCGCAAGACCGCGTGGCCGACCTGTTCTGCGGCCTGGGCAACTTCACGCTGCCGCTGGCGACGTTGGCGCGCGAAGTGGTCGGCATCGAAGGCAGCGAAACGCTGACCGAGCGTTCGCTGAGCAACGCCAAGGCCAACGGCCTGGACGGCAAGACCACCTTCTACAACCGCAACCTGTTCGAAGTGACGGCGGCGGACCTGATCGCGCTGGGCAAGTTCGACCGCATGCTGATCGACCCGCCGCGCGACGGCGCCATGGCCTTGTGCGAAGCGCTGGGCGCGCTGCGCCAGACCAATCCGGAGTTCCTGCCGAAGCGCATCGTCTACGTCTCGTGCAGCCCGTCGACGCTGGCGCGCGACGCCAGCGCGCTGGTCAACCTGGCCGGCTACAAGCTGGACAAGGCCGGCGTGGTCAATATGTTCCCGCACACCTCGCACGTCGAATCGATGGCGGTGTTCGACCTGACGTAATGTTTTTCTTCTAAGATTATTGACTTTGCAGGAGGCGTGCGCAACACTGGTCTGATTGTTAATCAGCGCCTGGAGTTGGCATGCGCCTCCTGTCCCGCATCATCACGCAGGCTGCCTTGTGCAGCCTGCCGTTGGCCGTTCTGGCCGATACTTCCGTCAGCGCTTTTTCACCGTCGGGCACCGTCAAGGGCGTGCGCCAGGTGGCGGCGCGCTTCAGCGGGCAGATGGTGCCGCTGGGCGACATGCGCCTTGGCGACCCGTTCAGCGTCGATTGTCCGGAAGAGGGCAAGGGCCGATGGATTGACGGCCAGAACTGGAGCTACGACTTCGCGCGCGACCTGCCGGCCGGCGTGGCCTGTCGCTTCACGCTCAAAACGACCTCAAGGACATCGCCGGCAAGCCGCTGAGCGGCGAACGCCATTTCGCCTTCGACACCGGCGGCCCGGCGGTGGTGGAAGCGGCGCCGCGCGAAGGCGCCAGCTCCATCGACGATCAGCAGATCTTCGTGCTGGGCCTGGACGCGCCGGCCAGCGACGCAACGGTGGCCGCGCATGCCTGGTGCCAGGCCGAAGGCATCAACGAAAAAATCGGCGTGCGCGTGCTGCAAGGCGCGGAACGCCAGCGCGTGCTCGATCTGCGCAAGTCCTTCACCGAGCGCTATCTGTCGCTGTATTTCAAGGCGCGCGGCGTGGTGTGGCGCGCCACCGCTAAGCTGAACAACCAGCGGCTCGACAAGCTGCCGATCGTGGTGCTGCAATGCCAGCGCGCGTTGCCGGCCGAGGCGCAGGTGACGCTGGTGTGGGGCGCCGGCATCGCGGCCGACAGCGGCATCGCCACCACGCAGGATCAGACCTTGAGCTACAAGACGCGTCCCGACTTCAACGCGCGCTTCAGCTGCGACCGACTGTCCGCCGACGGCGGCTGCATTCCATTCCTGCCGATGCATGTGCAGTTCTCGGCGCCGGTCAAGCGCGCCGACGCGCTGGCCGTGAAGATCTCCGCGCCGGGCGGCAAGGTGTTCAAGCCGGTGCTGAGCAAGGAAGAGGAAAACAGCGAGTACCTGCAATGGCTGAACATCAACGGCCCGTTCCCGGAACAGACGAAACTGACGCTGTCGCTGCCGGCGGGCCTGAAGGACGACGCCGGCCGCACGCTGGTCAACCAGGCCAGCTTCCCGATGGCGATCCGCACCGATGCGCAACCGCCGCTGGTCAAGTTCCCGGCGCGCTTCGGCATCATCGAGGCGAAGGGCGACAAGCTGCTGCCGGTCACGGTGCGCAATGTGGAGGCGCGGCTGGCGGCCGGCAAGGTCGATGGCGGCGCGCTGCGCGTCAACGACGGCGAGGCGTCCGCCGATCAGCAGGACCAGCAGGTCATCGCGTGGCTCAAACGCATGGGCAGCAGCTACAGCTGGCAGCCGCAGGAACTATGGGGCGATAACCTGAACAAGCAGCTGCTGGACGCCAGGGCCGGCAAGGTGGAACGCTTCGCCATGCCCAAGCCGAATGGCGGCAAGGCGTTTGAAGTGGTCGGCATCCCGCTGCGCAAGCCGGGCTTCTACGTGGTGGAACTGGCCAGTCCCCGGCTGGGCGCCGGCCTTGGCCTGCGGCGCGGCACGGCGTATGTCAGCACCGCCGCGCTGGTGACCAATATGGTGGCGCACTTCAAGCACGGCGCGGAATCGTCGGTGGTGTGGGTGACGTCGCTGGACAAGGGCAAGCCGGTGCCGCAGGCGCAGGTGGCGGTGCGCGACTACGATGGCAACGTGCTGTGGCAGGGCATTACCGATGGCGGCGGCCTGGCGCACATTCGCAAGGAGCTGCCGATGTCGCGCCGCTCCAGGGATGGCCGCTACTTCATCAGCGCGCGGCTGGGCAACGACATGACGTTCACCCTGTCGGACTGGGATCGCGGCATCGAGACCTGGCGCTTTAATCTGCCGCGCGGCGAGGGCGGCGCCGACAACGTCATCGCCACCACGGTCTTCGATCGCACGCTGCTGCGCGCCGGCGAGACGGTGCACATGAAGCACTTCCTGCGCCGTCACGTCGAACAGGGCATCGTGCAGGCGACCAAGGAGCAGGATGGAACGCTGCACATCATCCACGAAGGCAGCGGCCAGCAATACGAGCAGCCGCTGAAGTGGAACGCCAACGGTTCGGCCGAAAGTACCTGGACCATTCCGGCCGACGCCAAGCAAGGCTGGTATGAGTTGATGCTGAGCGGCCGCAGCGCCGGCCGTTTCCGCGTCGAGCAGTTCCGCGTGCCGACCATGAAGGCGTTGCTGCAAGGACCGAAGACGCCGGCGATCCAGGCTGCGGCGGTGGACCTGGATGTGCAACTGAGCTACCTGTCCGGCGGCGGCGCGGGCGACGCGCCGGTCCAGCTGCGTACCGTGGTGCAGGACAAGAGCATCAGCTTTGCCGATTATGCGGATTTCAGCTTCAGCAACGGCGACGTCAAGGTCGGCGCCGAGCGTACCTCGGGCAGCTTCGATGACGACGAAGGCATGTACGACGGCGAAGGTGAAGGCGAGGACGGCGCGGTCGCCGGCCCGGCCGCAGTCAAGACCCGCGGCCTGACGCTGGACAAGGCCGGCGGCGCCCGCATCACGCTCGATCAGCTGCCCGCCGTGCAGACGCCGCGCGAGCTGATGGCCGAGATGACCTATCAGGACGCCAACGGCGAAACGCTGTCCGCCGCCACGCGCATTCCGCTGTGGCCATCGAGCTATGTGATCGGCATCCAGCCGGATGGCTGGGTACTCAGCAAGGATGCGCTGAAGTTCACGGTTGCGGTGCTGGACCTGGAAGGCAGGTCGGTGGCCGATGCGCCGGTGGCGGTGGACTTCTTCCAGCGCCTGTCGTACTCGCACCGCCGGCGCCTGATCGGCGGCTTCTACGCCTACGAGAACAGCAGCGAAGTCAAGGCGCTGGGCGCGGCCTGCGAAGGCAAGACCGACAACAAGGGACTGCTGATCTGCCAGGTGAAGGCGCCTGCATCGGGAAATTTGATTCTGCGCGCGAAAACGCAGGATGCGCAGCAGCGCGTGGCCGTCGCCAACCGCGAAACCTGGGTGGCGGACGGCGCCGATTGGTGGTTTGCCGCCACCGACAACGACCGCATCGATCTGCTGCCGGAGAAAAAACGTTACGAGCCGGGCGAGACGGCCAGCTTCCAGGTGCGTATGCCGTTCCGCGAAGCGACCGCGCTGATCACCGTGGAGCGGGAGGGTGTGATCGACACCTATATCCGTCCGCTTATCGGCAGCGAACCGGTATTCACCATCCCGGTCAAGAAGCAGTACGCGCCGAATGTCTACGTGTCGGCGCTGGCGGTGCGCGGGCGTGTGAACAGCGTGCAGCCGACGGCGCTGGTCGATCTGGGCAAGCCGGCCTACAAGCTGGGCATCGCGCCGCTGCGTGTCGGCTGGTCGGCCAATGAGCTGAAAGTACAGGTGACGGCCGACAAGCCGGTGTACAAGGTGCGCGACAAGGCCACGGTGGCGGTCAAGGTCGCGCTGCCGGATGGCTCGGCGCCGCCGGCCGGCGCGGAAGTGGCGCTGGCTGCGGTGGATGTCGGCCTGCTGGAGCTGATGCCCAACACCAGTTGGGATCTGCTGGAAGCGATGATGGCGCAGCGCAGCCTGCAAGTGACGACGTCCACCGCGCAGATGCAGGTGGTCGGCAAGCGCCACTTCGGGCGCAAGGCGGTGCCGGCCGGCGGTGGCGGCGGCAAGGGCGCGGGACGGGAGCTGTTCGATACGCTGCTGTTCTGGAAAGCGCGCGTGACGCTGGACGCCAACGGCGAAGCCACGGTGCAGGTGCCGATCAACGATTCGCTGACGGCGTTCCGCATCGTCGCCATCGCCAGCGCGCAGGCCGATTTGTTCGGCACCGGCCGCACGGAGGTGCGCAGCTCGCAGGATCTGATCCTGCTTTCCGGCTTGCCGGCGCTGGTGCGCGAGGGCGACCGCCTGCGCGCCAGCTTCACGCTGCGCAATACCACCGACGCGGCGGTCAACGCCACGCTGACCGCCAATGCAGGCGGCAAGGCCCTGGCGCCGCAGTCGGTGGCGCTGGAACCCGGTCAGGCGCGCGAGATCGGCTGGGATGTGCAGGTGCCGCTATCGGTCAGCACGCTGGCGTGGGATGTCAGTGCGGCGGTGGAGGGCGGCGGTGCGGCATCCACCGACCGCATCAAGATCAAGCAGAAGGTGGTGCCGGCGGTGCCTGTGACGGTGATGCAGGCGACCCTGCTGCAGCTGGATCGCAAGCAGTCAATGCAGGTCAGGATGCCGGAGGACGCGCTGCCGGGTCGCGGCGGCGTGCGGGTGCAGTTCACCCCTGCGCTGGGCGGCGATCTGCCGGGCGTGCAGGACTACATGCAGAAGTATCCTTACCGCTGCTTCGAGCAGGTGACCTCGCGGTCGATTGCGCTGCATGACAGGGCGATGTGGCAGGCCGCCATCGATACCTTGCCGGCGCATCTGGATGCGGATGGCCTGGTCAAATACTTCGCGCCGATGTACGAGGGCAGCGACACGCTGACGGCGTATGTGCTGTCGGCGGCGGCGGAAGCGGGCTATGAGATTCCGGATGCGCTCAAGGGGCGCATGGAGTCCGGCCTGCTGGCTTTCGTGCAGGGCAAGGTGATGCGCTACTCGGCCTTGCCGACCACCGATCTGGCGGTGCGCAAGATCGCCGCGCTGGAAGCCTTGTCGCGTTCGCGGCCGGTGCAGGCGGCCGATCTGGAGTCGTTCACGGTGCAGCCGAATCTGTGGCCGACGTCCGCCGTCATCGACTGGTATCAGATCCTGGAGCGTTCGGGCGCGCTGCCGCAGCATGCGCAGCGCATGAAGGAAGCGGAGCAGATCCTGCGTTCGCGCCTGAACCTTCAAGGCACCATCATGACCTTCTCCACCGAACGTACCGACGACTGGTGGTGGCTGATGTCCTCTGTCGACAGCAACGCCAACCGCCTGTTGCTGGTCATGGCAGACAATCCGGCGTGGAAGGATGATATCGGCCGCCTGGCGCGCGGCGCGTTGGGGCGCCAGCAGAAGGGCCGCTGGGGCACGACCGTCGCCAATGCCTGGGGCGTACTGGCGATCGACAAGTTCTCGCGCCTGTTCGAGAAGGAAAAGGTGGATGGCACCGCCGGCGCCACGCTGGGCAACGCCAGCAAGAGCATCGCCTTTGGTGGTGATCCGGCCGGCGGCACGGTGATGCTGCCATGGCCGCGCGGCGGCGGTCAGCTGGCGCTGGAGCACGCGGGCGCCGGCAAGCCATGGGCGACGGTGCAGGCCTTGTCGGCCGTGCCGCTCAAGACGCCGCTGTCGAGCGGCTACCACGTCGCCAAGACCATCACGCCGGTGGAGCAGAAAGTGAAGGGCGTGTGGTCGCGCGGCGATGTCTACCGCGTGCATCTGGATCTGGAGGCGCAGTCGGACATGACCTGGGTGGTGGTGGACGATCCGATTCCGGCCAGCGCCACGGTGCTTGGTTCCGGCCTGGGCGGCGATTCGCAGATCATGAGCGGCGACGAGCGCGCCAGGGGCTGGGCGACGCCGGCCTTCCAGGAGCGCACCTTCGAGGGCTTCCGCGCGTTCTATCAGTTTGTACCGAAAGGGAAGTGGAGCGTCGAATACACGGTGCGCCTGAATAATCCAGGCCAGTTCAATCTGCCGCCGACGCGCATCGAGGCGATGTACAGTCCCGAGATGTTCGGCGCCTGGCCCAATGCTGCCATCACTGTCAAATGAAGCCGATTGTTTTCACCATTGCGCTGGCGCTGGCCGGCGTCGCGCACGCCGCTCCGACCTTTGACGAGGTGCGGGCGGCGTATCGCTCGTCGGATGCGGAACTGCTGGACCGTCATGGCGAGGCGATCCAGTCGCTGCGCATCGATATGAAGGTGCGGCGCTTGCCGTGGGTGGCCCTGAACGATATCTCGCCCGCGCTGCCGGCGGCGGTGCTGCAGGCGGAGGATCAGCGCTTCTACCAGCACGACGGCGTGGACTGGAATGCGGCGGCCAAGGCGGCGTGGGACAACCTGTTCCGCACGCGGCCGCGCGGCGCGTCGACCATCACCATGCAGCTGGCGGCGCTGCTCGATCCGGCCTTGCAGTCGTCGGCGCAGGGCCGTAGCTGGGGCCAGAAGTGGGATCAGGTGAAGGCCGCGCGCGAGCTGGATGCGCAATGGTCCAAGCAGCAGATCATGGAAGCCTATCTGAACATGGTGTCGTATCGCGGCGAGCTGCAAGGCGTGGGCGCGGCGGCGCGCGGCATGTTCGCCAAGGCGCCGTCCGGGTTGGACGCGAGCGAGGCGGTGATACTGGCGAGTCTCTTGCGCGGACCGGCGGCGGGGCAGAAGGTGGTGTCGCAGCGGGCCTGCGCGCTGTCGCAGGAATTGCGTTTGCCGTCGACGTGCAGCGAGATCCAGCTACGCATCATCGTGGCGATGGGCCGTCCGCAGCTGGCGGCGAACCTGCCGCCGGCGCCGCAGGTGGCGCAGCAGCTGCTCACGCGCAGCGGACAGGCAGTGCGTAGCACGCTGGATGCGGGCTTGCAGCGTTATGCGCAGAGCGTGCTGCGTCAGCAGCTGGCGGCGCTGCAAGGACGCAATGTCAACGATGGCGCGGTGGTGGTGCTGGATAACGCCACGGGCGAGATACTGGCCTACGTCGGCAATGCCGGCGGCGGCGAGGTCGATGGCGTGGCGGCGCTACGGCAGGCCGGGTCCACCTTGAAGCCGTTCTTGTATGAGCTGGCGCTGGAACGCAGGCAGCTGACGGCGGCGTCGCTGATGGACGATACGGCGATTGATATCTCCACGCCATCCGGCATGTACATCCCGCAGAACTACGACAAGAATTTCAAAGGCTATGTCAGCGTGCGAACCAGCCTTGCCAGCTCGCTCAACGTGCCGGCGGTGCGCACGCTGGTGATGTCCGGCATGGAGCGCTTTCACGAGCGTCTGCGTGCGGTGGGATTGAGCAGCCTGACGCAGCCTGCGGAATACTACGGCTATTCGCTGGCGTTGGGTTCCGCCGAGGTCTCGCTGCTGGAGTTGAGCAACGCCTATCGCACGCTGGCCAACGGCGGCATGTATGGTGCGGTGACGCTGGCGCAGGTGCAACAAGCGGCCGGTGCGCCGCGCCGCGTGCTCGACGCGCGCGCCAGTTTCATCATCAGCGACATCCTGGCCGACCGCGCGGCGCGCAGCATCACCTTCGGCCTGAAGAACGAACTGGCGACCACGTTCTGGGCCGCCGTCAAAACCGGCACCAGCAAGGACATGCGCGACAACTGGTGCGTGGGCTATTCGGACAGGTACACGGTGGGCGTCTGGGTCGGCAACTTCGACGGGCAGTCGATGTGGGACGTGTCCGGCGTCAGTGGCGCTGCGCCGGTATGGCGCGACGTGATGGACTACCTGCATCGCGGCCAGCCGAGCCGCGCACCGAAGCCGCCGGCCGGCGTCGTGCGGCAGCAGATCGCCTATGAACCGGCACTGGAGGCGGCGCGCAGCGAATGGTTCATCGCCGGCACCGAAAGCCCGGTGATCGCGCTGGCCCAGGACCAGCACCGGTCGCCGAAGATCCTGTATCCGGGCGAGGCCAGCACCATTGCCATCGATCCCGACATCCCGGACGCCATCCAGCGCGTCTTCTTCCAGGCCCGTGCCGGGCAGGGCCTGAGCTGGCAACTGGACGGCGAAGCGCTGGGCCAGGCCAGCACCAGCTACGCCTGGCGTCCCACGCCCGGCCACCACCAACTGGCCCTGATCGACGCCCACGACAAACCCATCGCCATCACCAGCTTCCAGGTCCGCGGCGCCGGCGACGCCCAGCAGCGCGAATGACGATAATTAAGGCAGGCGCAGGCGCGTGACGACCGGGAAGTGGTCGGAGGGATAGCGCGCGTCGACTGAATCGGTCAGCACCGCATAGCGCAGCACCTGCCACTGCGGGCTGAGAAATACGTAGTCGATCCGCTCCAGCGCCGGCTTGCTCACATTGAAGTCATTGAAGGTGCCGGACGGTTCGTAAGGCGGCGTCTGGCTGATCGCCCTGGCGTCGCGCAGGCCGGCGTTGACGGTGGCGAAGGCCTCGCTGTCCGGCGTGCTGTTGAAATCCCCTGTGACGATCAGCGGCAGATCACCCGCCAGTGTCCGCCCGCGCGCCAGCAGCAGGCGCGCCGACTCGCGCCGCGCGACGTCGCCTTCGTGATCGAAGTGAGCGTTCAGCACCACGAACACCCGGCCGCTTGGCTTGTCGCGCAGGCGCGCCCAGGTGGCAAGGCGCAGGCAGCAGCGCGCGTCCCAGCCCATCGATGGTTTCTCGGGCGTGGCGCTGAGCCAGAAGTCGCCATGGTCCTCAAGCGCAAAACGTTCGCGGCGGTAGAAGATGGCCGAATGCTCGCCGGCCTCCTTGCCGTCGTCGCGGCCGACGCCGACGTGGGCATAGTCGCCGTTCGCCTCCAGATCGGCCAGCTGGTTGGACAGGCCTTCCTGCGTGCCCCAGACGTCGAACTCATGGTAGCGCACCAGCGCGCGCATGGCGTCGCGCCGGGCGGTCCAGACGTTCTTGCCGTCCTTGGGATTGTCGAAGCGGAGATTGTAGGAGGCGACGTTCAGGTCGACCTGGGCGAAGGCGAAGGGGGCGAGCAGCAGAAGTGAAAGCAGGGCAAATCGGCGCATGGGAATGATCGGAGAGTTGAACCGAAATCCACTGTAGCACGCCCTTGGCGGGAATGAAAAAAGCCGGCGCGAAGGCCGGCTTTTTTAGTGCTGCGCGCTAAACACGCATCCAGCACTTAGTCGCGGTTGCCGCCGAAAATGCCCAGCAGCGACAGCAGGTTGGCGAAGATGTTGTACACGTCCAGGTACAGGCTCAACGTGGCGCGGATGTAATTGGTCTCGCCGCCGTTGATGATCTGCTGCACGTCATACAGGATGTAGGCCGAGAAGATGGCGATCGCCACCACCGACACCACGATCGCCAGCGCCGGGATGTTCAGGAAGATATTCGCCACCGAAGCCAGCAGCAGAATGATCACACCGGCGAACAGCCAGGTGCCCATGCCCGAGAAATCACGCTTGGAGACGGTCGCCACCGACGCCAGCACCGCGAACACCGCCGCCGTGCCGCCGAACGCGGTCATGATCAGGAAGCCGCCGTTCGAGAAGCCGAGGATGCGCGACAGCAGCGGCGTCAGCCACAGACCCATGAAGAAGGTGAAGCCCAGCAGCAGCGCGACGCCGACGCCGGAATCCTTGTTCTTTTCGATACCCCAGATGAAACCGAAGGCGATCGCCAGGAACGCCAGCGCCATCAGGCCGCCGTGCAGCGGCAGGTGCAGGGCCACGCCCAGCACGGCGCCGAAGACGGTCGGGACCATCGACAGGGCCAGCAGCCAGTAGGTGTTGCGCAGCACCCGGTGCTGCACCGCCTGACGGCTACCCGACAGGTCGTAGGTGTTTTGCATATTGTTCATAGTGCCTCCAGTAAAGGATGAAAGTTTACAGCTTTGATAAAAGCATAGCACGTCAGGATCGCCCAAGTCTTAAAACATGCATTAATTGCACTTAAATCGGGCTTAAACTGCTTTCATCGGCATTTCCACGCCCCAAAAACGGGCAATTAATAGCCGCATTGCAAGCTTATCTACCACCTGTTCTCGGAATATGGGGTGTTCTATGGTAAAATCAAAGGTTGATTGGATTATCAATTTCGTTTTAAACCTTTCTTTTTATTGGAGTTTTTCAAATGGCAATCGAACGCACCCTGTCGATCATCAAACCAGACGCAGTTGCAAAAAACGTGATCGGCCAAATCTACAGCCGCTTCGAGAACGCTGGTCTGAAGATCGTCGCTGCTCAAATGAAGCAGCTGTCGCGTGAAGAGGCTGAAGGTTTCTACGCTGCGCACAAAGAGCGCGGTTTCTTCAAAGATCTGGTGGACTTCATGGTTTCGGGCCCAGTCATGATCCAGGCTCTGGAAGGCGAAAACGCCGTCCTGAAAAACCGCGAACTGATGGGCGCAACCGATCCTAAGAAGGCTGACAAAGGCACCATCCGTGCTGACTTCGCCGACTCGATCGACGCCAACGCTGTTCACGGCTCCGACGCTGTGGAAGCTGCTGCAGTTGAAATCGCTTACTTCTTCGGTAAGTAATTTGATGTAATTCCGCTTCCGCGCGCCGCGCGGAAGCGGTATCTTTTTTGTACTGTTTTGAACCTTAAATGAATACGCCCGTGAACGCACCTCTGACCAACTTGCTGGACTTCGATCCCGCGCAGCTCATCGCTTATTGCGCCGAGTTGGGGGAGAAGCCGTTCCGCGCCAAACAGCTGCAGCGTTGGATCCACCAATTCGGCGCGTCGGATTTCGACAGCATGACCGATCTGGCCAAATCGCTGCGCGACAAACTGAAAACCCGCGCCCACATCGTGGCGCCGCAAATCATCAGCGACCACACGTCCACCGACGGCACCCGCAAATGGCTGGTCGACGTCGGCAACGGTAACGCGGTCGAAACCGTGTACATCCCGGAAGAGAGCCGTGGCACGCTGTGCATCTCGACCCAGGCTGGCTGCGCCGTCAACTGCCGTTTCTGCTCGACCGGCAAGCAGGGCTTCAGCCGCAACCTCAGCGTCGGCGAGATCATCGGCCAGCTGTGGATGGCGGAGTTCGAACTGCGCCGCACCAAGGGCATCGAGCCAGGCCCGAAGGGCGAACGCCAGATCACCAACGTGGTCATGATGGGCATGGGCGAGCCGCTGCTGAACTTCGACCCGACCGCCACCGCGCTCAAGATGATGCTGGACGATAACGCCTACGGCCTGTCGCGCCGCCGCGTGACCCTGTCCACCTCGGGCGTGGTGCCGATGATCGACAAGCTGTCGCAGGAAGTGCCGGTGGCGCTGGCCGTCTCGCTGCACGCCTCCAACGACGAGCTGCGCAACGGCCTGATCCCGCTGAACAAGAAATACCCGCTCAAGGAGCTGATGGCCGCCTGCAAGCGCTACCTGGAATTTGCGCCGCGCGACTTCATCACCTTTGAGTACTGCATGCTCGACGGCGTCAACGACAGCGACGAGCACGCGCGCGAACTGGTGGCGCTGGTGCAGCACCCCGAGTTCGGCGTCAACTGCAAATTCAACCTGATTCCGTTCAACCCGTTCCCGGAATCGGGTCTGCTGCGCTCGAAGAATCCGCGCATCAAGGCGTTCTCGCAAGTGCTGCTGGACGCCGGCATCGTCACCACCATCCGCAAGACGCGCGGCGACGACATCGACGCCGCCTGCGGCCAGTTGGCCGGCGAAGTGCAGGACCGCACCAAGGTCCAGCAGCGCATGGAGAAAATGGCCGAGTACCAGCAAAAATTCGGCGCCAACTTCGGCAAGATCGTGGAGATCCACTCCTGATGACCTTCCTGGCGCAGCGTAGCCGGCTCAGTCTCGTCGCGCTCTGCGTGGCAGGGGCGCTGGCCGGCTGCGCCTCGTCAGGTCCGGAAAAGGGCAACAGCGGCAAGGCCGAGCTGACCACCGCGTCGGACCAGACGGCAGCGCAGCGCAAGGTCGAGATCCGCATGCAGCTGGCGATCGGCTACTTCCAGCAGGGCCAGTACCCGGTGGCGCTGGACGAGGTCAAGCTGGCGCTGGCGGCCGATCCGAACAACGCCGACGCCTACGGCATGCGCGGCCTGATTTACCAGCAGATGGGCGAGAACGCGCTGGCCGAAGACAACTTCGTGCGCGCCCGCAAGCTGGCGCCGGCCAGCCCGGACCTGGCCAACAACTACGGTTCCTTCCTGTGCCAGGAGAACCGGGTGAAGGAAGCGTTGCCGCTGTTTGACGCGGCCCTGGGCAACCGCAGCTACCGTTCGCCGGCCAGCGCCGCGAACAACGCCGGTTCCTGCGCCCTGAAGATCAAGGATTACGCCAGCGCGGAGCGTTATCTGCTGCAAGCCTTGCAGTTGACGCCTGACCTGCCGGCCACCAACGCCAATCTGGCGCGGGTATATTTTGAAAAAGGCGATTATGTGCGCGCCAATTTCTTCATCACCCGTTTGAACAAGGTGGCAAAGATGGAGAGTCTCACGGCCGATGTGCTGTGGCTCGCGATTAAGGTGCAGCATAAGCTGGGCGATACGGATGCGGAGGCTGGCTGGGCGACGCAATTGCGCCGCCACCACTCCGGCTCGGCCGAATATGCTGCTTATCAACGTGGGGCGTTTGATGAGTGAAACAGGGGTACCAATGAATTCTGAGTGGGCAGAACCGCC
Organism: Duganella alba; assembly: GCF_009674495.1. Lineage (GTDB taxonomy): Bacteria > Pseudomonadota > Gammaproteobacteria > Burkholderiales > Burkholderiaceae_D > Rugamonas > Rugamonas alba. Next base: position 88,285 of record NZ_WKJN01000005.1, read on the forward strand.
GCAAGAGCAGGGCAGCACCAGTACCGGCAAGGCGACGCCAGGCGCCTTGCTGGCGGCCCAACGCGAGGCCATGGGCTGGACGGTCGAACAGATTGCGGAACAACTGAAGCTGGCCGTGCGCCAGGTGAAGGCATTGGAAGCCGGCGATTACGCCGCGCTGCCCAACATGGCGGTCACGCGCGGCTTTGTGCGCGCCTACGCCAAGGTATTGAAGATGGACGCGGCGCCACTGGTGGCGATGATCGACGCGGTCGCGCCGCCTGCCCCCGAGGTGGTGGTGCCGCGCAAGGATTTGTCGGCCTCGTTCTCGGAATCGCGCTTCCCGTCGATGACCAGCCGTTCGTCGGCGCCGGCCGGTTGGCTGGTGGGCCTGGCGGTGGTTGTGGTGGTCGGCGCCGCCGGCACCTATGCCTACCAGAGCGGCATGATCCCGGCCTCGCTGTTCCAGCGCAAGGACGCCGCGCCGGAAGAGGTCAAGCCGGCCGACGTTACGCCGCCGATCGAGACCACGCTGGTCAAGCCGGATCAGGAAACGACCGTGCAGTCGCCGAACGTGCCGCTGGTGTCGGTGCCGCCGCAAGGCGAGCAGACCGCAGCCGCGCCGGTCACTGAAACGCCGGCCGCCGCGGTTGTCACGCCGCCGGCCGTCGCGCCAACGCCTGCACCGACGCCAGCGCCTGCGCCGGTGGCCGCCGCACCGGTTGCCGCGCCAACGCCGGCTCCAGCCGCAGCGCCTGCCGCCGCCGGCGCAGGTCACCAGCTGGTGCTGAAGATGAACGAGGATTCGTGGGTGGAGATCCGCCGTCCAGGCACCACGTCGTTGATTTCGCGCGTGGTGAAGGCCGGCAGCACCGAGACCTTCGACATCAAGGACCCAGCGCTGCTGATCGTCGGCAAGCCGGGCGGCGTGGAAGCCACGCTGGGCGGCGCGCCGCTGGCGTTGCCGACCATCCCGGGCGGCACGATTTCGCGCGTGAACATCAAATAAGATCAAGTAAGAACGAGTTAACAGCCATGACGCAAACTGCTATTCCATCGGGACCGACCGACCGCCGCGCCAGCCGCCGGGTGTTGATCTCGCACGGCGAACGCAAGATCTGGGTGGGCGGCGACGCCCCGGTGGTGGTGCAGTCGATGACCAACACCGACACCGCCAACGCGATCGAAACCGCGATCCAGATCCGCGACCTGGCGCGCGCCGGTTCGGAACTGGTGCGCCTGACCGTGGACCGTCCGGAAGCCGCCGAAGCGGTGCCGTACATCCGCGAGCAGCTGGACAAGATGGAAGTCGACGTGCCGCTGGTCGGCGACTTCCACTACAACGGCCACACGCTGCTGAACGATTATCCGGAGTGCGCCAAGGCGCTGTCGAAGTACCGCATCAATCCGGGCAACGTCGGCAAGGGCGCCAAGCGCGACACGCAGTTCGCGCAGATGATCGAAGTGGCGGCGCGCTACGACAAGCCGGTGCGCATCGGCGTCAACTGGGGCAGCCTGGATCAGGCGCTGCTGGCGCGCATCATGGACGAAAACGCCGGCCGTGCGAATCCGTGGACCGCGCAGCAGGTGATGTACGAAGCGCTGATCACCTCGGCCATCGAGAACGCCGTGCGCGCCGAGGAACTGGGCCTGGGCCGCGACAAGATCATCCTGTCGTGCAAAGTCTCGGGCGTGCAGGATCTGATCGCCGTGTACCGCGAACTGGGCAAGCGCTGCGACTATCCGCTGCACCTGGGCCTGACCGAAGCGGGCATGGGCAGCAAGGGCATCGTCGCTTCGACCGCCGCGCTGTCGGTGCTGCTGCAAGAGGGCATCGGCGACACCATCCGCATTTCGCTGACGCCGGAGCCGGGCGGCGACCGCACCAAGGAAGTGGTGGTGGGGCAGGAGATCCTGCAGACCATGGGCCTGCGCAAGTTCACGCCGATGGTGATCGCGTGCCCGGGCTGCGGCCGCACCACGTCGACCACCTTCCAGGAGCTGGCCGACAACATCCAGACCTTCCTGCGCGATCAGATGCCGGAATGGAAAAAGACCTATCCGGGTGTGGAGGCGATGAACGTGGCCGTGATGGGCTGCATCGTCAACGGTCCGGGCGAATCGAAGCACGCCAACATCGGCATCAGCCTGCCGGGCACCGGCGAATCGCCGGCCGCGCCGGTGTTTGTCGACGGCGCCAAATTCGCCACCCTGCGCGGTGAACGCATCGTGGAAGAATTCCAGGAAATCGTACTGAATTACGTCAAGAAGAACTACAGCAAAGAACATGTCCAAAACTGAAAAAATCACCGCCGTCAAAGGCATGAACGACATCCTGCCGGCGGACTCGCATCTGTGGCAGCTGTTCGAGAACACCGCGCAGTCGGTGGTGCAGAGCTACGGCTTCCAGCAGATCCGCACGCCGATCCTGGAAGACACCGCGCTGTTCGCGCGCGCCATCGGCGCCGTCACCGACATCGTCGAGAAGGAGATGTACTCCTTCGAAGACTCGATGAACGGCGACAAGCTGACGCTGCGTCCTGAAGGCACGGCCGGCGCGGTGCGCGCGGTGATCGAACACAATCTGGTCTACGAAGGCCCGAAGCGCCTGTGGTACACCGGCCCGATGTTCCGCCACGAGCGTCCGCAGCGCGGCCGCTACCGCCAGTTCTACCAGTTCGGCTGCGAAGCGGTCGGCTTCAGCGGCCCGGACGTGGACGCGGAAATGATCATCATGTGCCGCCGCTTGTGGGATGACCTGGGCATCGTCGACGACGTGCGCCTGGAACTGAACTCGATCGGCGACGCCGAAGAGCGCGCGCGCCACCGCGTCGACCTGATCGCCTACCTGGAAAAGCACGAGGACATCCTCGACGCCGAAGCCAAGCGCCGCCTGCACAGCAATCCGCTGCGCATCCTCGACACCAAGAATCCTGCGATGCAGGAGATGGTCAACGGCGCGCCGAAGCTGCTGGACTACCTGGGCGAGGAATCGCTGGCGCACTTCAACGGCGTGCGCAAGATCCTCGACCACAACAACATCCCGTACACCATCAACACCCGCCTGGTGCGCGGCCTGGATTACTACAACCGCACCGTGTTCGAGTGGGTCACCGATTCGCTCGGTTCGCAAGGCACCGTGTGCGCGGGCGGCCGTTACGATCCGCTGATCGCCTCGTTCGGCGGCAAGCCGACGCCGGCCGTCGGTTTCGCCATGGGCATCGAGCGTCTGCTGGAGCTGCTGAAGGCGGCCGGCGAACCGGAGGCGCCTAACCAGTGCGACGTCTACCTGGTGCATCAGGGCGAAGCGGCGCAGCTGCAAGCCTTCGTGCTGGGCGAGCGCCTGCGCGATGCGGGCCTGGACGTGGTCATGCACGGCTCCGCCGCGGCCGGCGCCGGCAGCTTCAAGTCGCAGATGAAGAAGGCCGACGGCAGCGGCGCCGCCTACGCCGTCATCATCGGCGAAGATGAAGTCACCAACCACACCGCCGCCGTCAAGTCGATGCGCGCGGCCGAAGGCGAGGCGCAGCAAACCACGGTGCCGTTCGACGATGTGGTGAACTTCGTGGTCGACCAGATCACCGACAGCGGCGACCACCATCATCACGTGCACGACGAGCACTGCAACCACTAAGCATCCCATTTAACTACAACGGCAGACGAATACCATGGCATACGATCTTGAAGAACAAGAACAAATCGCGTCCCTCAAAGCTTGGTGGGACAAATACGGCAACGCCACGACCTGGGTGCTGATCGCGGCGCTGGCGTCGTACTCCGGCTGGACCTACTGGAAGTACCACCAGCGTAACGAAGCGACGCAGGCGTCGGCGCTGTACGAAGAGCTGCAGTCGGCGGTGGAAGCCAAGGACAACGCCAAGGTGCTGCGCGCCGCCGGCGACATGGAAGCGAAATTCGGCGGCACCGCCTACGCGCCGATGGCCGCGCTGGTCGCCGCCAAGAGCGCGTTCGAAGCCAACGACCTGAAATCGGCCAAGGCCCAGCTGCAATGGGCGGCCGACCATGGCGCCGAGGAGTTCAAGGCGGTCGCCAAGATCCGCCTGGCCGGCGTGCTGCTCGACGAGAAAGCCTATCCTGAAGCGCTCAAGGCGCTGGAAGGCGACGTGCCTGCACAATTCGCCGGCGCTGTCGCCGACCGCAAGGGCGACATCCTGGCCGCGCAGAACAAGCTGGCCGAAGCCCGCACCGCCTACCAGGCAGCGCTGGCCGCGACCGACAAGAAGAATCCTGGCCGTCAACTGATCCAGATGAAACTGGAAGCGATCGGCGGCACCGTGCCGGCCGACAAAGGCGCTGCGTAACTCATCCGCACCACGTAACGATCAAGGTTTATAAATTATGCGTATTACCGAAAAAGTAGTTGCAGCAAGCGTGTTTGCGATGTTGGCCGGTTGTTCCTTGTTCGGATCCAAAGATACCAAGAACCAGCCGGCGCCGCTGGTGGAGCTGAAAAATCCATCGCTGACGCCGAAGGTGGTGTGGAAGTACTCGGCCGGCAAGGCCGGCAACGCCGTGTTCACGCCGGCCACCGCTGGCGACAGCGTCTACGTGGCCGATGCCGGCGGCGCGCTGGTGCGCCTGAACGCCGCCACCGGCAAGGAAATCTGGCGCGCCAAGACCGGCATCGACCTGACGGCCGGCGTCGGCACCGACGGCGAAGTGGTGGTGGTCGGCGGCGTCAAGGGCCAGGTGCTGGCCTACGACATCAACGGCAAGCAGCTGTGGAAGGCGCAAGCCACCAGCGAAGTGCTGTCGTCGCCGGAAGCGGGCGGCGGCGTGGTCATCGTGCGCAGTGTCGACAATATGATCACCGCCTACGACGCCAAGACCGGCGACAAGAAATGGAACGTGGCCCGCACCACGCCGGCCCTGACGCTGCGCAACGCGCCGGGCATGGTGATCAACGGCCCGAACGCCTACATCGCCCAGCCGGGCGGCAAGCTGCTGGCGCTGGCCCTGGCCGGTGGCCTGAACCGCTTTGAAGTGGTGGTCGGCGAACCGCGCGGCGCCACCGAACTGGAACGCGTGACCGACATCGCCGGCACGCCGGTGATCTTCGAAAAAGATGTGTGCGCGGTGTCGTACCAGGGCCGCGTGGCGTGCTTTGACGCCACCACCGGCGCACCGCACTGGAGCAAGGCCACCTCGTCCGACAAGGGCGTGGCCGTGGACCAGCGTTTTGTATTCGTCTCGGACGAGAATGGCGCGGTGGCCGCCTATAGCCGTGAAAACGGCGCCAACGCCTGGAAGAACGACAAACTGTCGTACCGTGTGCTGTCCACTCCCGTGTCCTATGGACGCGCGGTGGCGGTGGGCGACTACCAGGGCTATATCCACTTCCTGTCACGGGAAGATGGCGCATTTATTGGTCGTGTGGCGACCGACGGCAGCCCTATCCAGGCTGACCCGATCATCGCTGGCACGAATTTGATTTTCCAAACCCAATCAGGGACAGTGACCGCTCTCGCGGTCGAGTAATAAAATGAAGCCGGTAATCGCACTAGTGGGTCGACCCAATGTAGGGAAATCGACCTTGTTCAATCGTCTGACCCGCTCGCGCGATGCGCTGGTGGCGGACTTGCCTGGGTTGACGCGCGATCGTCACTATGGCGAGGGCCGTGTCGGCGAACGTCCCTTCCTCGTTATCGACACCGGCGGCTTTGAGCCGGTGGCCAAGGAAGGCATCCTCCACCAGATGGCCAAGCAGACCAAGCAGGCCGTGGCCGAAGCTGACGTTGTCATCTTCCTGGTCGACGGCCGTCAGGGCCTGACGCCGCACGACAAGACCATCACCGACTTCCTGCGTAAAAGCGGCCGTCCGGTGCTGCTGGTTGTAAATAAGGCGGAGGGCATGCGCTACAACGCGGTGGTGGCGGACTTCTATGAACTGGGACTGGGCGAACCGGCGGTCATCTCGTCGGCGCACGGCGACGGCGTGCACGACCTGGTCGAGCTGGCGCTGGACACCGCGTTCGAAAAGCGTCCGGAAGATCCGGAAGAGCTGGAGCCGGCCGACCGCGGCATCAAGATCGCCCTGGTGGGCCGTCCGAACGTCGGCAAGTCGACCCTGATCAACACCCTGGTGGGCGAAGAGCGCGTGATCGCCTTCGACATGCCGGGCACCACCCGCGACTCGATCGAGATTCCGTTCGAGCGCGACGGCAAGCAGTACACGCTGATCGACACCGCCGGCATCCGCCGCCGCGGCAAGGTGTTCGAAGCCATCGAGAAGTTCTCGGTGGTGAAGACGCTGCAATCGATCTCGGAAGCCAACGTCGTGGTGCTGATGCTCGACGCCCAGCAGGACATCTCCGAGCAGGACGCGCACATCGCCGGCTTCGTGCTGGAGACCGGCCGCGCGCTGGTCATCGCCGTCAACAAGTGGGACGGCCTGCGCACCGACGAGCGCGACGAAATCAAGATCGACATCGATCGCAAGCTCGACTTCCTGTCCTTCGCCAAGATGCACTTCATCTCGGCGCTGAAGGCGCAGGGCATCGGCCCGCTGATGAAATCGCTGGACCAGGCCTACGCGGCCGCCTTCGCCGACCTCTCGACGCCGAAGCTGACGCGCGCGCTGATCGAAGCGGTGGAAAAGCAGGAGCCGCGCCGCAAGGGCTCGATCCGTCCGAAGCTGCGCTATGCGCACCAGGGCGGCATGAACCCGCCGGTGATCGTCATCCACGGCAACGCCCTGGACGCGGTCGCCGAGCCGTACAAGCGCTATCTGGAAAAGCATTTCCGCGAGACGTTCAACCTGGTCGGCACGCCCTTGCGGATCGAGCTGCGCACCGGTAAGAATCCGTTCGCAAAAACTTCCGGAAAATAACGTGTTTTTTTGCAGGAACAGCCTGCAAAAAAAACCAAAACAAGGTACAGTGGCTTAGAAGCACCACTTTTGACGTGGCGAGCGGTGTTTCAGCGAAAATTATTTGACTTTTGTAAGAGTTTTCGCTGGGCCACGACCTTGAATTCAAGCGTTTCGCCTCCACTTCCAACACAACAACATAAAATGGAGCTGTTATGAGCAACAAAGGGCAACTGTTACAAGACCCATTCCTCAATGCCTTGCGCAAGGAACACGTTCCTGTATCGATCTATCTGGTCAACGGCATCAAGCTGCAGGGCCACATCGAATCGTTCGACCAATACGTCGTATTGCTGCGTAACACCGTGACCCAGATGGTGTACAAACACGCCATCTCCACCGTGGTGCCGGCACGCGCCGTCAACCTCAATATTGAAAACGAAGCGGAATAAGCATTTGCAGCATCGCTTCTTCCCACATAGCCTGACCGTCGTATGCGCGCAGCTCTAGTCGGTATCGATTTTGGTCAGGGCGACTTTGCCGCCAGCGTCGAGGAACTGAACCTGCTGGCCCGTTCAGCAGGCGCGGAACCGGTGACGATCATCACGGCAAAGCGGTCCTCCCCGGACGCGGCTTATTTCGTCGGCAGCGGCAAGGCCGACGAAATCGGCCAGGCCGTGCTGGCCGATCGCATCGAGATCGTCATCTTCAACCACGCGCTGTCGCCGGCGCAGCAACGCAATCTGGAAAAGCGCCTGAACATCCGCGTGCTGGACCGGACCAGCCTGATTCTGGATATCTTCGCCCAGCGTGCCAAGAGCCACGAGGGCAAGCTGCAGGTCGAGCTGGCGCAGTTGCAGCACCTGGCCACGCGCCTGATCCGCGGCTGGACTCACCTTGAGCGCCAGAAGGGCGGTATCGGCCTGCGCGGTCCCGGTGAAACGCAGCTGGAAACCGACCGCCGACTGATCGGCGAGCGGGTCAAGGCGCTGCGCGCGCGACTCGGCAAGCTGCGCAAGCAGCACGAGACGCAACGCCGTTCGCGCGGCCGCACCCAGACCTTCTCGATTTCGCTGGTCGGCTACACCAATGCCGGCAAGTCGACCCTGTTCAATGCCGTCACCAAGGCCGGCGTCTACGCCGCCGACCAGCTGTTCGCCACGCTGGACACGACCTCGCGCCGTGTCTACATGGGACAGGAAGTCGGCAACGTGGTGCTGTCCGACACGGTCGGTTTCGTGCGCGAGCTGCCGCACCAGCTGGTGGCGGCGTTCCGCGCCACGCTGGAGGAGACCATCCACGCCGATCTGCTGCTGCACGTGGTCGACGCCGCGTCGCCGGTGCGCATGGAGCAGATCGAGCAGGTCAACCTGGTGCTCAAGGAAATCGGCGCCGATCACATTCCGCAGATCCTGGTGTGGAACAAGATCGACGCGGCCGACCTCGAACCGTCGGTTGAGCGAGATGAATATGATAAGATTTCTCGCGTCTTCCTGAGCGCACGCACCGGTCAAGGACTGGACCTGCTGCGCGATGCGATCACCGAATGGGCCAAGGCGGCGCCGAACGCCCGTCTGAACGAGAGCTACGAATCTCAGCAGGACATAGAACAAGAATTAGAAGAAGTAGAGAGCAGTCCCACCCTCACTGACGTTGGATCACACTAATGCGTGTCTCCTCACTTATGAAACGACTTGGCATCAAGCTGTCGCTGAACGACCCTCGCTGGGGGAAGGACGACAAGCCGCAAGCCAATGAAGGCAAGAAGCCGGGCGACGGCGGCCCGCCGGACATGGAGCAACTGTGGCGCGATTTCAATCAGCGCCTGAACGGCTTGTTCGGCCAGAAGCGTCCGCCCAACAACAATAACAACGACAACAACAGCGGTGGTGAAGGCGGCGGCAATCGTCCCGACATCAGCGGCGGCATCCGCGCCACGGCCGGCGCCATCGGCGCGGTGGTCGCGCTGATCTGGCTCGCCAGCGGTTCGTTCATCGTGCAGGAGGGCCAGACCGGCGTGGTCTACACCTTCGGCAAAGTCAGCCACACCACCGGCTCCGGTTTCAACTGGCGCTGGCCGTATCCGTTCCAGAGCGACGAGACGGTGAAAGTGTCGCAAATGCGCATGGTGGAAATCGGCTACCGTGGCAATATCAAGAACAAGCAGGCGCGCGAATCGCTGATGCTGACCGATGACGAGAACATCATCGACATCCAGTTCGCCGTGCAGTTCAAGCTGAAGGATCCGGTCGCGTGGCTGATGAACAACCGCGACGAGGAAGACACCGTGCGCCAGGTGGCCGAGACCTCGATCCGCGAAATCGTCGGCAAGAACAAGATGGACTTCGTGCTGTACGAAGGCCGCGACAAGGTCGCCTTCGAAACCCAGCAGCTGATGCAGCAGATCCTCGACCGCTATGCGTCGGGCGTGCTGGTGTCCAGCGTCACGCTGCAGGCGGTGCAGCCGCCGGAGCAGGTGCAGATCGCCTTCGACGACGCGGTGAAGGCAGGGCAGGACCGCGAGCGCCAGAAAAACGAGGGCCAGGCCTACGCCAATGAAGTCATTCCGAAGGCGCACGGCTACGCTTCGCGCCTGATGCAGGAAGCCGAGGGCTATCGCTCGATGGTGGTGGAAAACGCCACCGGTAACGCTTCGCGCTTCAAGCAGGTGCTGGTCGAGTATCAGAAGGCGCCGGGCGTGACCCGCGACCGCATGTACCTCGACACCATGCAGCAGATCTTCTCCAGCGCCAGCAAGGTGATGGTGGACGCCAAGTCCGGCAGCAACCTGCTGTACCTGCCGCTCGACAAGCTGATCGCCCAGGCGGCGGCCACCGATGCGCAAGCCGCAGCGGCCCGTGCCGCGGCGCAGGCCGCCGCCAATCCGCCGGCCGCCAGCGCCACGCTGCCATCCGACCTGATGCCGTCGGTGGAAGTGAACCGCCAGCGCGATCCGCGCTCGCGCGAAGCCTTACGTGACCGGGAGAGCCGTTAATGAATCGCATAGCTAGTACCGTTGTCCTGGCGTTTATCGCGCTGATGCTGCTGTCGTCGACCGTGTTCGTGGTCGACCAGCGCAAGTACGCGATCGTCTTCGCGCTGGGCCAGATCAAGGAAGTGATCCGCGAGCCGGGCCTGCACTTCAAGCTGCCGCCGCCGTTCCAGAACGTGCTGCTGCTGGATAACCGCATCATGACCATCGAATCGCCGGACGCCGAGCGCTTCATCACCGCCGAGAAGATGAACATCCTGGTGGACAGCTTCGTCAAATGGCGCATCGGCCGCGGCGAAGCGCAGCCGAAGCTGTACTACGTCACCTTCGGCGGCGACGAGGGCCGCGCGCGCGACCGCATGTCGCAGATCATCAAGGCGGCGCTGAACGAGGAAATCACCAAGCGCACCGTGTCGGAAGTGATCTCCGGCCAGCGCGGCAAGGTGATGGAAGGCATCCGCGCCAAGGTGGTGCAGGAAGCCGCGCAGATCGGCGTCGAGATCATCGACGTGCGCCTGAAACGCGTGGAATACGTCGAGCAGATCAACAACTCGGTGTACGACCGCATGAAGGCCGAGCGCATGCGCGTGGCCAACGAGCTGCGGTCGACCGGTTCGGCGGAGTCTGAAAAGATCCGCGCCGACGCCGACCGCCAGCGCGCCGTGATCCTGGCCGAAGCCTACCGCGACGCCGAGGAAATCCGCGGCGAGGGCGATGCCAAGGCGTCCGCCATCTACGCCGAGGCGTTCGGCCGCAACCCGGAGTTCTACAAGTTCTACCGCAGCCTGGAAGCCTACCGCGCCACCTTCAAGAACCATGGCGACGTGATGGTGATGGATTCGAGCTCGGACTTCTTCAAGTACTTCAAAGGCTCGGGCGCCGGCGGCGCAGCCCCGGCTCCGGCCAAAAAGTAAGGCCGCACCCGCACCGGGAAGCCGCACTGGCTTCCCGGATCGCATCTTTTTCCCCTCCGTAGACGCATTTTCGCGTAAAATATCAGGTTCGGCCGTCCAGTTCGCGGCCGTGGGCCTTCGCGCCCCATTGTTCATTTCTTAATTAAATAGTCCCATGCCAAATTGGCTGCTGCCCGAGAATATCGCCGACGTTTTGCCGTCGGAAGCACGCAAGATTGAAGAGTTGCGTCGCCTGATGCTGGATAATTTCCGTCTGTACGGCTACGAGCTCGTCATGCCGCCGCTGCTGGAGTATCTGGAATCGCTGCTGACCGGCGCCGGTGAAGACACCGACCTGCGCACCTTCAAGCTGGTCGACCAGCTGTCGGGCCGCATGCTGGGCCTGCGTCCGGACATGACCACCCAGGTCGCCCGCATCGACGCCCACTTGCTGAACCGTACATCGGTCACCCGCCTGTGCTACGCCGGCAGCGTGCTGCATACCCGTCCGTCGGGCCTGCACGCCACCCGCGAGCCGCTGCAGATCGGCTGCGAGATGTACGGCCACGCCGGCCTCGAAGCCGACGCCGAGATCCAGGAGCTGGCGCTGGCGTCGCTGGCCCTGGCCGGCTTCACCGCCGTGCGGCTGGACCTGACCCACGTCGGCGTGCTGCGCGCGCTGCTGGACAACTGCCCGGCCGCCAAGCGCGACCAGGCGAAACTGTATGCGGCGCTGCGCGCCAAGGACGTGCCGGACCTGCAGGCGCTGACCCAGGACTACGCGCCGCTGGTGCGCGACGCCTTGCTGGCCCTGCCGAGCCTGTATGGCGACATCGACGTGCTGAACAAGGCGCGCGAAGTGCTGCCGGACCTGCCGGGCATCGCCAAGGCGCTGGCCGAACTGGCCGAACTGGCCGCGCTGGCGGCCTCGGCCATCGGCCGCGCCCAGGTCGCCATCGACCTGGCCGACCTGCGCGGCTACCAATACGAAAGCGGCGCGATGTTCGCGCTGTATGTGCCAGGCTTGCCGAACGCGGTGGCGCGCGGCGGCCGATACGATCACGTAGGCGAGGCCTTCGGCCGGGCGCGTCCCGCCACCGGCTTCTCGCTCGACCTGCGCGAACTGGCGCGCCTGTTGCCTACTGCGGAACGCAAGCATTCGATCCGCGCGCCGTGGGGCAATGCGCCGGAATTGAAGGAAAAAATCGCCGAGCTGCGCAAGTCCGGCGAAGTGGTGATCCAGAGTATGCCGGGTCACAGCCACGAACTGGACGAGTTCGAGTGCGATCGCGCGCTGGTCCTCGAAGAGCATGGTAGTAACTGGATTCTTAAAAACTTAGGTTAATGTGATGTCAAACAAAAACGCAAAAAACGTCGTCGTCATCGGTACCCAATGGGGCGATGAAGGTAAAGGCAAAATCGTCGACTGGCTGACCGACCACGCCCAGGGTGTGGTGCGCTTCCAGGGCGGCCACAACGCCGGCCATACGCTGGTTATCGGCGGCGTCAAAACTGCGCTGCAACTGATCCCGTCGGGCATCATGCGCCCAGGCGTGGCCTGCTACATCGGCAACGGTGTGGTGGTGTCGGTGCCGGACGTGCTGCGCGAAATCGACAAGCTGGAAGCCGTTGGCGTCGAAGTCGCCTCGCGCCTGAAAGTGTCGGACGCAGCGCCGGTGATCCTGCCGTACCACGCCGCCCTGGACCACGCGCGCGAAGCCGCCCGCGGCGACGCCAAGATCGGCACCACCGGCAAGGGCATCGGCCCGGCCTACGAAGACAAGGTGGCCCGCCGCGCCATCCGTATCGCCGACCTGCTGAACGAAAAGCGTTTCGCCGAGAAGCTGGAAGCCAACCTGGACTACCATAACTTCGTGCTGGAAAACTATCTGAAGGCGCCGAAGGTCGACTACCAGAAGACCCTGGACGACGCGCTGGCCTACGTGCCGCGCCTGCGCCCGATGGTGACCGACGTGTCGAGCGCGCTGTACAAGGCGCACAAGGCCGGCGCCAACCTGCTGTTCGAAGGCGCGCAAGGCTCGCTGCTGGACGTCGACCACGGCACCTATCCGTTCGTCACCTCGTCGAACTGCGTGGCCGGCAATGCCGCCGCCGGCACCGGCGTCGGTCCGAACATGCTGCACTACATCATGGGCATCACCAAGGCCTACACCACCCGCGTGGGTTCCGGTCCGTTCCCGTCGGAACTGCCGACCGACGCCGGCGTCGGCCACCACCTGGCGCAAGTAGGCCACGAGTTCGGCACCGTGACGGGCCGCGCCCGCCGCTGCGGCTGGTTCGACGCCGCGCTGCTGCGCCGCTCGGTGCAAATCAACGGCGTGACCGGCATGTGCCTGACCAAGCTGGACGTGCTGGACGGCCTGGAATCGCTGAAGCTGTGTACCGGCTACACCATCGATGGCGAAGCGGTCGACATCTTCCCGTCGGGCGCCGAGGAAGCCGCGCGCTGCGTGCCGGTGTACGAAGAAATGCCGGGCTGGAAAGACAGCACCGTGGGCGCCAAGACCATGGAAGCCCTGCCGCTGGCCGCGCGCAACTACATCAAGCGTATCGAAGAACTGGTCGGCGTGCCGATCGACATGGTATCGACCGGTCCGGATCGTGAAGAAACGATCGTGCTGCGTCATCCGTTCGCGTAATCAAGGAATTTTATGAGCAACCCACAATCGAACGAAAAACACCTCTGGGTATCCTGGGACGAGTACCACCGCCTGATCGAGCGCCTGGCGCTCAAGGTGCACGAGTCGGGCTGGAAATTTGACATGGTGCTGTGCCTGGCGCGCGGCGGCGTGCGTCCGGGCGACGTGTTCTCGCGCATCTTCGACGTGCCGCTGGCGATCCTGTCGACCAGCTCGTACCGCGAAGACAAGGGCACCACCCAGGGCGACCTGGACATCGCCAAGTACATGACGATGACCAAGGGCCCGCTGAGCGGCAAGATCCTGCTGGTCGACGACCTGGCCGATTCCGGCGTCACCCTGACCAAGGTCATGCAGCACCTGAAGGACAACTTCGACGGCGTGACCGAAGTCAAGTCGGCGGTGATCTGGACCAAGGGCAGCTCGGCTTTCCGTCCGGACTACCAGATGGAAGAACTGCCGCACAACCCGTGGATCCACCAGCCGTTCGAAGACTACGACGGCCTGCGCCCGCACCAGCTGGCGGCGTGGATCAAGAAAGGCGAAACGGCCGCCTAAGCCGTTGTAACAAGGGAGCTGCGGCTCCCTTTTTTCTTTCGAGAGATTATGACCCAGGACTTCTTCCAGACCTTCATCCTGCTGGTGCTGGTGACCGACCCGTTCGGCAACGTGCCGCTGTTTGCCAGCGTGCTCAATCCGGTGCCGGTGGCGCGCCGTCCGCGCATCGTCATCCGCGAATGCGCGATCGCCTTTGTGCTGCTGCTGATCTTCATGTTCTTCGGCCGCCATTTCCTGAGCGCGCTGCACCTGTCGGAAGTGGCGCTGCGCATCGGCGGCGCCGTGATCCTGCTGCTGATTTCGATCCGCATGATCTTCCCGCATCCTGACGGCGTGCTGGGCCGCACCGACGGCGCCGAGCCCTTCATCGTGCCGCTGGCGATCCCGGCGCTGGCGGGGCCGTCGGCGCTGGCCACGGTGCTGCTGTTCTCGCGCGAGAGCACCGGCGAGGTGCTGGTGCACGTGGCGGCGCTGTCGGCGGTGGGTGTGGTGTGGCTGGCGGTGTTTCTCAGCGCCGAACGGCTGCAGAAGGTGCTCGGTCCGCAAGTCATGACGGCCTTCGAACGCCTGATGGGCCTGATCCTGACCGCGATGTCGGTCGAGATGCTGCTGGGCGGCATCCGCGAATTTGTGAAAACATTGTAAAAAAACCGGGGTCAGTGCCGACATTCGGACATTTTGCTGGCGAAATGTCCGAATGTCGGCACTGACCCCGGTTTTGGGGCGGGCGCTTGACGTCCGTCTTTTTTGGTTCTATATTTAGATAACTGTCTAATTAGATGTTTGCCTAATGAATGTTCCGAACAGCGCCTTCAAAGCCATCGCCGATCCCGCGCGGCGCGAGATCCTGCGCCTGTTGCGCGCTGGCGAGATGACGGCCGGCGATCTGGCGCAGCATTTCGACATGAGCAAGCCGACCATGTCGCACCATTTCGCGGTGCTGGCGGAAGCGGACCTGATCACGCGCCGGCGCGACGGCCAGACCATCTGGTATGGCCTCAACACCACGGTGCTGCAAGACGTGCTGGCCTGGGCGATGGACTTGGCCGGCGCCGATACCCAAGGGAGGAAGACATGAAGAAGTGGTATCCCGTGCTTTGCCTGCTGTTGATCGCGTTGGCCTGCGCCGCCACCTGGTACTACTGGCCGTCGCTGCCGGAGCGCGTGCCGGTGCACTGGAACGCGGCCGGCGAGGTGAATGGCTACGGCCCGCGCGCGAGCTTTTGGCTGCTGGGCCCCGGCATGATGGCGCTGGTCGCCATGCTTGGCGCGCTGATGCCGCATATCTCGCCGCGCCGTTTTGGAATCGCCGGCTTCGAGCCGACCTACTACTATCTCTGCACGGTGGTGCTGGTCATGCTGGCGTATGTCTATGCGGTGGCGCTGCTGCAGGTGGTGCATGGCGGCGTGTCGATGCAGCGCGCCACGCCGGCCGGCGTGTTTATCCTGCTGGTGCTGGTCGGTAATCCGATGGGCAAGGTGCGGCGCAATTTCTTCATGGGTGTTCGCACGCCGTGGACGCTGGCCAGCGAAGCGGTCTGGTATGCCACGCACCGGCTGGCGGCGCGGCTGATGGTGGCCAGCGGCCTGCTTGGCTTGTTGGCGCTGTGGCTGGGCGCTGCGCACTGGCTGCTGCTGTTGCTGATGGTGGCGTGGGCGCCGCTGGCGGCCGGCTATTCGCTGCTGATGTACAAACGTCTTCCTCATTAAAACTGGAGAAAAGTATGCGCTTCAAATTATTGCTGTCGTTGTTGATGGTGTCCTTGTCGGCTGCCGCTGCGCAGCGACCCGTATCGCTGGAAGTGGGCGGCGGCACCGTCTACGGCACCGAGCTGACGCCGGACGGCGTGACCGGCAAGGTGCCGGTGGTGCTGCTGCATTCCGGCTCCGGGCCGACCGACCGCGATGGCAACAGCACCATGCTGCCCGGCCCGAACGATTCGCTGAAGATGGTGGCCGAAGGTCTGGCGCGGCACGGCATCGCCTCCATCCGCTACGACAAGCGCGCGATCGGCGCCAGCGCACTGCCGGTGTGGAAGGAAGAGAATCTGCGGCTGGATGATTACGTCAGCGATGCCGCCGCCTGGCTGCACAAGCTGCGCGCCGATCCGCGCTTCTCGCGCGTGGTGATGGCGGGTCATAGCGAAGGCGCGCAGATCGCCGCCGAAGCCTGCGCGCAGGGCGGGGCGGACGCCTGCGTGCTGATCGCCGGCGCTGGTCACACGCTGGACGAAATCCTGCACGATCAATTGAAAGACAAGCTGCCGCCGCCGCTGATGGCTGAAAGCGACCGCATTCTGGCATCGCTCAAGGACGGCAAAGCGGTGGCACAAGTGCCGCCGCCGCTGATGTCGCTGTACCACCCGTCGGTGCAGCCCTACCTGATCTCGTCCTTCCAGCACGACCCGCGCAAAGCCATCGCGGCGCTGAACATGCCGGTGCTGATCCTGCAAGGCACGAACGATATCCAGGTGTCGCAGGACGAAGCCAAGGCCTTGTCGGCCGCCGCGCCGAAGGCCAGGCTGGTCATCATCGAAGGCATGAACCACGTGCTGAAAATCGTCGGCAGCGACGAAGCGCTGCAACAGAAATCCTACGTCAGCCCGGACCTGCCAGTGGCCCCGCAACTGATCGATGCCTTGAGCAGCTTCGTCAAGGCGCCGTAACCGTCTGCACGGGTCAGGCGATGTTGTCGGCGCCGGGGGCGCCGAACAGTTGCTGCTTGAGGACGTGGAGCTGGTCGCGCACCTGCGCGGCCTTTTCGAATTCCAGGTTCTTGGCGTGATCCAGCATGGCTTTCTCCAGGCGCTTGATCTCCTTGCTGATCTGCTTCTCGCTCATGGACTCGTACTTGGCCGTCTCCTGCGCCACCGCCAGGCCTTCCTTCGCTTCACGCTCGCTGTAGACGCCGTCGATCATGTCCTTGATGACCTTCTTCACGCCGCGCGGCACGATGCCGTTGGCTTCGTTGAAGGCGATCTGCTTGGCGCGCCGGCGTTCGGTCTCGCCGATCGCGCGCTCCATCGAGTCGGTCATGCGGTCCGCGTACAGGATGGCGACGCCGTTCAGGTTACGCGCGGCGCGGCCGATGGTCTGGATCAGCGAGCGGTCGGAACGTAGGAAGCCTTCCTTGTCCGCGTCCAGAATCGCCACCAGCGACACCTCCGGCAAGTCCAGGCCCTCGCGCAACAGGTTGATCCCGACCAGCACATCGAAGGTGCCGATGCGCAGGTCGCGCAGCAGCTCGACGCGCTCCACGGTTTCGATATCGCTGTGCAGATAGCGCACCTTGATGCCGTGATCGCTCAGGTATTCGGTCAGCTGTTCGGACATGCGCTTGGTCAGCGTGGTCACCAGCACGCGCTCGTTCTTGGCGACGCGGTCGGTGATCTCGGACATCAGGTCGTCCACCTGCGACAGGGCAGGGCGCACGATCACCAGCGGGTCCACCAGGCCGGTCGGACGCACCACCTGTTCCACCACCTGGTCGGCGTGGGTCTTTTCGTAGTCGGCCGGCGTGGCCGAGACGAAGATAGTCTGACGCATCTTGCCTTCGAATTCCTCGAACTTCAGCGGGCGGTTGTCCAACGCCGACGGCAGGCGGAAGCCGTAGTCCACCAGGTTGGTCTTGCGCGAACGGTCGCCGTTGTACATGGCGCTCAGCTGGCCCACCAGCACATGCGATTCGTCCATGAACATCAGCGCGTCCTTCGGCAGGTAGTCCACCAGCGTCGGCGGCGGTTCGCCCGGCATGGCGCCGCTCAGGTGGCGCGAGTAGTTCTCGATGCCCTTGGTGAAGCCGATTTCCGCCATCATCTCGAGGTCGAAGCGGGTGCGCTGTTCCAGGCGCTGCTCTTCAATCAGCTTGTTCTCCTTGCGGAAGAACTCCAGCCGCTCGCGCAGTTCCAGCTTGATGGTCTCGATCGCGCGCAGCACGGTGGAGCGCGGCGTCACGTAGTGCGAACCGGGATAGACGGTGAAGCGCGGGATCTTCTGCTTGACGCGGCCGGTCAGCGGATCGAACAGCTGGATCGATTCCAGCTCGTCGCCGAACAGTTCCAGGCGCACCGCCAGGTCGGCATTCTCGGCCGGGAAGATATCGAGCGTATCGCCGCGCACGCGGAAGGTGCCGCGGCCGAAGTCCACTTCGTTGCGGTTGTACTGCATCTGGATCAGGCGCGCGATGATGTCGCGCTGCGACACGCGGTCCTTCTGGCGCAAGGTCAGGATCATCTGGTGGTATTCGTTCGGATTACCGATACCGTAGATGGCCGACACGGTGGCCACGATCACCACGTCGCGCCGTTCCATCAGCGACTTGGTGCACGACAGGCGCATCTGCTCGATATGCTCATTGATGGACGAATCCTTTTCGATGAACAGGTCGCGCTGCGGCACGTAGGCTTCCGGCTGGTAGTAATCGTAGTAGGAGACGAAGTACTCGACCGCGTTCTCCGGGAAGAATTCGCGGAACTCCGAATACAGCTGCGCCGCCAGCGTCTTGTTCGGCGCAAACACGATGGCCGGACGGCCCTTGCGGGCGATCACGTTGGCCATGGTGTAGGTCTTGCCGGAACCGGTCACGCCGAGCAGCGTCTGGAAGAACAGGCCGTCGTCGATGCCTTCGCACAGCTGGTCGATCGCCACCGGCTGGTCGCCGGCGGGCGGGAAGGGCTGGTGCAGTTTGAACGGCGAATCGGGGAAGGTGACCACGGTTGCCTTGGGAGTTTCTGCTACAGGTAAATCAGCCATCTTGCTCAGACCTTTGTTAGAATAATGGCCTGCCAGCGGCCTGAAGACGTTATGTTAGGGGCGCTGTCTATACATCTCTGCTGCGAACCGCTTCCAATCGAATCCAATCTTATCATGACGAATCCTAGCTTGTTCAGCGCCATCGACATGGCACCACGCGACCCTATCCTGGGTATTACCGAAGCCTTTAACGCCGACCAGAATCCAGCGAAAATCAATCTGGGCGTCGGCGTTTATTATGACGACAACGGTAAAGTGCCGCTGCTATCGTGCGTACAGAAAGCGGAAGAAATCCTGATCGCCGCGCCGGCGCCGCGCACCTACCTGCCGATCGAAGGTCTGGCAGCCTACGACAAGGCAGTGCAGGAGCTGGTATTTGGTGCCGACAGCGCGGTAATTCAAGAGAAGCGCGCCGTCACCGTGCAGGCCATCGGCGGCACCGGCGCCCTGAAGATCGGCGCCGACTTCCTGAAGCGCTTCGCGCCGGACGCGGAAGTCTACATCAGCGACCCAAGCTGGGAAAACCACCGTGCGCTGTTCGAAAGCGCTGGCTTTAAAGTCAACAATTACGCCTACTTCGACGCCGCCACCCACGGCGTCAACTTCGCCGGCATGCTGGCCGACCTGAAAGCCATGCCGCGCGGCTCGATCGTGCTGCTGCACGCCTGCTGCCACAATCCGACCGGCGCCGACCTGACCTCGGCCCAGTGGACCGAAGTGATCGCCGCGGTCACCGCCGGCGGCCTGGTGCCGTTTCTGGACATGGCCTACCAGGGCTTCGGCGCGGGCATCGACGAAGACGGCGCCGTGGTGCGCCGCTTTGCCGACGCCGGCGGCCCGCTGCTGGTGTCGAACTCGTTCTCGAAGTCGTTCTCGCTGTACGGCGAGCGCGTCGGCGCGCTGAGCGTGGTGGCGGCTTCCGGCGAAGAGGCGGCACGTCTGATGTCGCAACTGAAGCGCGTGGTGCGCACCAACTACTCGAACCCGCCGGTGCACGGCGGCAAAGTGGTGGCCACCGTGCTGACCACGCCTGAGCTGCGCAAGCTGTGGGAAGACGAGCTGGCCGGCATGCGCGTGCGCATCAAGGAAATGCGCGAAGCCTTCGTGGTCAAGCTGCAAGCCAAGGGCCACGATTTCGCGTTTGTGCGCGACCAGATCGGCATGTTCTCGTACTCGGGCCTGAGCAAGGCGCAAGTGGAAGAGCTGCGCGCGCAGTCGATCTACGCGGTGGACACCGGCCGCATCTGCGTGGCGGCGTTGAATTCGCGCAATATCGATATCGTTATTGACGCCATCGCCAAAGTGCTCTAAACTCTTGTTTCTTCGCATTGCGCTGCAAAGCTTGATGCGAAAGGCAACACGAAATACCGCAGTAAATCGCATCTTGCTGATGTGAAAGAAACAGTATAAAATGTTGCCTCTAATCCCTGATAGCTCAGTCGGTAGAGCGACGGACTGTTAATCCGCAGGTCCCTGGTTCGAGTCCAGGTCGGGGAGCCAGAATTCAGTAGTACACCAAAAGCCCAGCCCTAATACGGTTGGGTTTTTGCGTTTCAGCGGCCATTTTTCTGCGCATAATGGGCCAAGGCGAGGTTGTTAGGAACTATGCGGAGCGCCAATCGACCAGTGCCATCGACCCATACGCTTTCCAACTCTCAGGCTGGCTCAAAACTGAGGAAGCCAAATCACGCAAGCAACGACGCGGCCTGAAACAGCTTTACGAGGCGGCCTATCGGAATTGGAATTCAAAGGTTCTTGCGACCGCGTTGCGGCGTTCGCCAGGCAATGGAGGGAGGGTCAAACGGAGCGGGGCAATTCGGTGCGTAAACAAACATTTTTCGCTTATTCTTGATTTTACTCAAGCAAAGCAGGTTCTCTTTGAGTTCCTCACTTTCAGCAAACGCACTAACAAATTATTCTTGTTGCTATATTTTTTTGTTAGTACACTTAATTATGCTCACCGTCATTGAGACGCAAGAGTTCATTGCATCGGCTTTAGCTGTCTGGTCGGATGAGGAGCGTGTCGCGTTTATTGACTGGATCTCCAGCCATCCTTTGGCGGGCGATGTGATTCCAGGTGTGGATGGTCTGCGTAAGGTTCGCTGGAGGCGAAAAGGCATTGGCAAGCGAGGTGGTGCGCGAGTGATTTATTTCACGCGCCTGGCTAGTGGTGAGTTGGTGCTGCTCTTCGTCTATACGAAGGCCAAGTTCGACAACTTACGGCCAGAGTTCCTGTTAAGGCTGAGGGAGAAGTTTTATGAGCAAGCGAGGCAAGCAAACAATCGACCCTGAAATTGTCGAATTTGAGGAGGCGCTGCTGCGCAGCCTGGATCAGGCTACTCATGGCGAAGGACGAGTAAATACACCGCAACAGATCGTGGGCCGTCGCGGCCGCCCGATCGGGAGTGTCAAGGCCAAGCCCAAAATACCCACCACCATTCGTTTTGATCAAGATGTTCTCGATGCACTAAAGGCGAGTGGGCGTGGATGGCAGACTCGCGTCAACGAGGCCATGCGCGATTGGTTGGCTCGGCAATCCAAAGTTAATTGATACCCGCCGCCGGGCGGGCATCCCATCCAGTTACGAACCGTTACCCAGCAAGTCGAACAGCACGGCGGTTTCCGCCGAAATCGCTGCGCGGATGGTGCGCTGGTATTGCGGCGCCCATTGCGGCGAATGCGGGCCGGGCAGGGCGACGCCTTGCTGGCGCGCCTGCTCCAGGCGGGCCGGATCGACCGCGCCGATGTGCAGCAGCACCGCTTTCACGCCGGCCTGGCCGTAGCTGGCGAAATCTTCCGATGTCATCTTGGCCGGCATCTCCGCCACGTTTTCCTTGCCCAGCACGGCGCGCACCGCGTCCGTCATGCGCGCCGTCAGCGCCGGCTCGTTATAGACCGCGTCGGTGCTTGGCGTGACTTCGATCAGCGGCTCGCGCGGCGCGCCGGCCGCCATGGCCTCGCCTTTGACTTCGCGGGCGATGCTGGCCAGCACGCGCTTGCGCACGGCGTCGCGGAAGGTGCGTACCGTCAGTTGCAGCTGCACCTGGTCGGGAATCACGTTGGCTTGCGCGCCGCCGTGAATGCTGCCGACGGTGATGACCACCGGGTCCATCGGATTATTTTCGCGCGAAACCAGCGTCTGCAGAGCCATGACGACACGCGCCGCCATCACCACCGGATCGCGGGTGTCGTGCGGCGCCGCGCCGTGGCCGCCCTGGCCGTAGATGGTGATGCCGACGGTGTCGGCGGCAGCGCGGAAGTAACCGGCGTGGTAGCCGATCTGGCCGGTCGGCAGCGTGCCATCGTCATGCATCGACAGCGCGTAGTCCGGTTTCGGGAAGCGCGTGAACAGGCCGTCCTTGAGCATGGCGCGGGCGCCCTGCAGCGGTTCCTCGGCCGGCTGGCCGACCAGCATCAGCGTGCCGCGCCAGTGTGCGCGGTTGTCGGCCATCAGCTTGGCCGTGCCGTACCAGGCCGACATGTGCAGGTCGTGGCCGCAGGCGTGCATCACCGGCACCTCGACGCCGGCGGCGTTCTTGGTGGTGACCGTGCTGGCGAACGACAGGCCGGTTTTTTCCTGCACCGGCAGGGCGTCGATTTCGGTGCGCAGCATGACGGTCGGGCCGTCGCCGTTGCGCAGCAGCGCGACCAGGCCGGTGCCGCCCACGCCGGTGGTCACCTCATAGCCCAGCGCCTTGACGCGCGCGGCCAGCTTGGCGGCGGTTTCTTTTTCCTGGAATGCCAGCTCAGGGTGCTGGTGCAGGTCGATGTACAGGGATTCGACCGCCGGGTACATGGTTTCCAGCTGTTTCGGCAGGTCGGCGGGCACCGGCGCGGCGTGCGACAGGTTGATGGTGGCGATCAAGCCGGCCAGAAGGCCGACGATAGGGGCTCGTTTCATGAGGTTGGTTCCAGTCTAAAACTACAGTAATAAAAATTCCATTGGGAAATTATTGTACAATAAAGGAATAAATATTTCCCAAAGCAAATTTTTTTACCGAGCGCCGCCCCTTGCTGGCGCTCACTGAAAGGACATAAAGATGTTTTCGATCGCCAATTTAAAAATTGGACAACGGCTCACGCTGGGTTTCGGACTAACGCTGGCCATGACGATCCTGATCGCCGTGGTGGGCATCCTGCGCCTCGACAGCGTGGCGTCGTCGACCCGCGCCATGATGGCTGCACCGCTGACCAAGGAACGCCTGATTACCGACTGGTACGGGCTGAATTACGCGTCGATCCGCCGCACCGCCGCCATCGTCAAGAGCACCGACCCGGCGCTGGGCCCGTATTTCAAGGATGACGCCGCCGCTTCGGTCAAGCGCGCCGCCGAGCTGCTGAAGCAGATCGAACCGCTGATCGAGGATGGCGCGGAAAAAACGCTGTTCGACAAGATCCTGCAGCAGCGCAAGCTGTACAGCGCCTCGCGCGACGGCGCCGTCAAGGCCAAGGCCGCCGGCGACGCCGACGGCGCGGCCCGCATCCTCGACCAGGAATTCACGCCGGCCGCCAATGTCTACCAGGACCTGCTGCAGAACCTGGTAACCATGCAGCGCGATCACATCGACGCCACCGCCAAGGTGATCGACGGCGACACCCTCGGCAGCAGCCGCATCATCGTCGTGCTGACCACGGCCGCGTTGGCCTTCGGCGCGCTGTGCGCCTGGTGGCTGACGGTGGGCATCACCCGTCCGATCAGCGCCGCCGTGGTGGCGGCCGAGCGTGTCGCCAGCGGCGATCTCAGCGGCGACATCCGCGCCGAAACCCGCGATGAAACCGGCGCCCTGCTGACCGCGCTGCGCCACATGAACGAACGCCTGATCCGCATCGTCAGCGAAGTGCGCACCGGCACCGACAGCATCGCCACCGCCTCGGCGCAGATCGCCGCCGGCAACCTGGACCTGTCGGCCCGTACCGAGCAGCAGGCCGCCGCGCTGGAGGAAACCGCCTCGTCGATGGAGGCGCTGACCGCCACCGTGCGCCGCAACGCCGGCAGCGCGCGCCTGGCCAATGAACTGGCCGTGTCCGCATCGGACGTGGCCGGCAAGGGCGGCGCCGAAGTGGGCGAAGTGGTGCACACCATGGGGTCCATCCACAGCTCGGCGCGCAAGATCGTCGACATCATCGCCGTCATCGACGGCATCGCGTTCCAGACCAACATCCTGGCCCTGAATGCCGCTGTCGAGGCGGCGCGTGCCGGCGAGCAGGGGCGCGGCTTTGCGGTGGTGGCTTCCGAGGTGCGCAATCTAGCGCAGCGCTCGGCCGGCGCCGCCAAGGAAATCAAGGAACTGATCGGCGACGCGGTGGCCAAGGTCGACACCGGCACCGGCCTGGTCAACTCGGCCGGCACCACCATGGACGGCGTGGTGTCCAGTGTGCGCCGCGTAACCGATATCATGGGCGAGATCAGCGTCGCCAGCCAGGAGCAGAGCAGCGGCATCGAGCAGGTCAATCAGGCCATCAGCCAGATGGATGAAATGACGCAGCAAAACGCCGCGCTGGTGGAGGAGGCTGCCGCCGCCGCCAATTCCATGCAGGATCAGGCGCACCGCCTGGCGCAAGCCGTCGGCCTGTTCAAACTGGGCGCCGCCGCCCCGGCGACCTCCCGCTCGCTGACCCTGCGCTAAGCTTTTTTAAAAAAGCCCTAGGCAAATCGGATTTCGGCCGATATAATTCTGGCCTCAATTCCCTGATAGCTCAGTCGGTAGAGCGACGGACTGTTAATCCGCAGGTCCCTGGTTCGAGTCCAGGTCGGGGAGCCAGAATACAGAAAAAGCCCAACCTTCACTGGTTGGGCTTTTTTCATTGCGGCGGGACTTTATTGCCAGGCGGCGTCAGCCCAGTCGCGCCACACTTTCAGGCGTGCCGGTTCGGCGCCCATCTGCGTGGCTTTCCAGATGCCGTATTGCTCGGTCTGCTCGGTGGTGGTCTGGTACAGCGCGTTCGACACCATGAAGTGCGTGCCGTCGCTGTAGGTGCCCAGCGGGCTCCTGGCCTGGTCGATGCAGAAGCGGAAACCGGCCACGTTCTCCGGCTCGTTCAACGTGGTGTTGCCGGGATCGCAGCGGCGCCAGGCGCTGAGCGGTTGTAGCGTGTACAGCGTGTTGAACTGCTGGATCGCGCCGTTCACCGTTTTCAGATACAGCCCGGGCTGCAGGTCGTCGAGGAAGCGGTACTTCGACGGATTGACGCCGTCGCGGTTGGCGTTGTCCAGGAAGTTGGTGGTGGTCAGGTGCTTGGCCACCTGCGCGCGGCCGTAGCGGCCCTCGTTGGCGGACAGGTCGGGCTGGTTCGGATCGTACAGCGGGATGTCGTTGTTGACGTATTGCGCCGACTTGATGCGCGCCTGCAGCAGGCGCACGAAGTGGCTGTCCTGCAGCGCCTTGGCCGCCGGCGTGTCCGAACCCACCTTGTTGGCGATGTATTCGTCAAAGGCGGTCAGGTACGGCCAGTCCATCGGGTAATTGACCCAGTTGCTCTGGCCGCCCGGATTGACCGTCATCTGCAACTGATACCACTGGTTGCTGCGGTAGTAGGAGGCGACGATGTTGTCGGCCTCCCACGCGGTGTACCATTCGCGGGTGATCTGGCCGGCGGCGTTTTTGTCCTCCTGGTACACCATGTGCGGCGCCAGGTAGAACAGGCTGACGCTGTTGAACGGCCAGCCGTGCGCCTCGCCGCGGCCTTTCCAGGCGCCGCTGGTCTTGTCCTTGTCGCCGATGAACCAGGTCTGGTTGCCTTCCAGCGAGTAATCCTGCGCCAACTCCCATTGCTTGACCGCGTTCCAGTGCAGCATGCTGGCCACCGAGCGCTCGATGAAGGCGTTGGGGGTGAAGGCGCCGGCCTTGCCCGCCGCCATGGTGGCGCTCGACGCCAGCGATTGCAGGTGCGCGGCGCCGATCTGGGCGCCGTAGATGCCTTTGTCGGCGATGTGATTGCCGCGCCCACCGCCGAGGAAGGTGTAGGCGTCCCAGCCGGTGAAGCCCATCATGGCGTTGATCTGCACGCGCAGGTCGGGAATCAGGTGGCTCCAGTCGGCCAGATTGCCGTTGGGGTTTTTGTTCCTCTGGAACCAGGCGATCAGGTCATTGTAGCGGCCGTTGGGATTCTGCATGCCGTTGGTGGGATGCATGATGCCGTTGGTGAAGCCGCTGCCGTCCGCCTGCGTCGGCCAGACGTCGAGCGGGTGGATGGTCGGCAGCCAGGCGTTCCAGTCGGGGAATTGCATGGCGATCGCGGTTTCGCGGGCGTTCATGGTGGCCTTGGGATTCATCACCCGGTCGACATCGGCCTGCGTCAGCGCCAGCGGCGCGTCGAGCGGTTTGCCGAACAGCGCCTTGACGGCGTCGGCTGGCGTGGCCAGCACCGCCTCCAGGCCGGCGCCGGCGGCCCAGCGCGTGGCGCAGTCGGCGCTGTTGCAGTCGAGGCCGGGGCCGGGCTGGTAGGGCGGATTCCACGGCCGCCCCTTTTCCACATACGGCACATGTTGCAGCGAGGCGCGCAGGAAGGCGACGATCTGCTGGCCCTGCGTTTCGCTCAGGCCGTGAAAGCGGCTGCGCTGCACGATGGCGTTGTTTGAATAATTGAAGTATTGCAGGTCGCGGCCATTGTCCGCGTGGCAGGACGCGCAGGCCGCCTGCAGCGTGCGCGTGACGATCGCCGATTTGGCGATCGTGCCGTGCGCGTACCACAGCGCCTTGCCCGCCGCCGCGTCGGCCGCCGTGACGGCGCTGGCGTCGCGCTCGCTCAACGGATCGAAGCGCTGCAGCGTGGTGCTGTCGACCTGGAGCGCGCTGGCGTCCTGCAGTTGCAGGTTCAGCACGCGGTAGCCGTTCGATTCGCCGTCGGTGCCGTTGAAGCGGAACTGGATGCGGTTGGTTGCCGGCAGCGCCACCAGGCGCGCGCGGGTGGCGGCGTCCAGCGGCAGCGTGATGCGGGTGGTGTAGAAGCCGCCGTTGACGCCGCCGTGCAGGCGCTCGTCGTCGGCCAGGATGACATTGGCGTCGGTGATGTCGACCCACGGCGTGCTGTCGTCGCTGCCGCCGCCCAGCACGCGCACGCTGGCCTTGATGCGGGCCGGCGGCGCGGTGGTGGCTTCAAACTCCGGCGCCGAATAAAAGCCGCAGCGATGGCACTGGAACCACAGTTGCGCCACGCTGCCCAGCTGGTTCGCGTCGACGCCGAGCCGGGCTTCGGCGAGGGCCGGTGTGGCGGGCGAACCGTTGCCCAGCACCTCCAGCGGCAGCGTCACGGCGGCGCCGCCGGCGGCCTTGCTGCTGGCGCCGCCGAGCACGCTCCGCCGGGCGCTGCTGTCGTTCTGGCTGGCGTCCTTGCCGGCGCCGCAGGCGGCCAGCAGGGCGGCCAGGCCCATGGCGCACAGCAGTCGCGCGCCGCGCCGGTCGAGTCGAAATTCATTCATGGCTGTTCCGATAAAAGAGTGGGGCATCACATGCCAAAAAGATACTGTTAATTAAACGGTATCCCGCTCCAGATGCTACCGGAATTCATTTTTGAATTGTAAAGTGTGGTATCTGCCTTAAGCCCATGTCGCGTTGCTCATGGATTTTGCATTTTTGCACGTAAAATTCACAAAACGCACGATTCAAGTGGACGAGAATCTTGCACCTCGGTATTCTGAAGCAGCAATCCATGCATCTTTTAAAAGTAAACAGAGGTAGAAATGATGAGCAGCGAAAACGAAGCGATTGTCTACGGCACGGAAGACTTGTTATCGAGTCTGTGCAACTCGGTGACCCGGGTGCTGAACGTGGCAACGCAAAGCAAGGTGAACTACTCCGGCATGGTGCAGCGCATTACCAAGGTCGGCCTGAAGCCGGACATCGGCTGTTTCGTGCTGTTTGACGGCGGCTTCACCGGCCTGGTGGTGCTCAACTTCGCGGCCGACACGGCGATGGAGATCTATGAGCGCTACATGCTGCACATGGGCATGCCGAAGTCGGAGCTGGCCGGCTCCCACACCTCGGACGAGGTGTCCAACATCCTCGGCGAGCTGATGAACCAGATCGTCGGCGACTTCACCGGCAAGATCCGCCGCGAACTGCAGACCAACATCACCCAGAACCAGCCGAAGATGCTGGTGCTCAACAAGCAGATCGTGCTCAGCGTCGACACGCCGCTGGACCGCCCGGAAATGCGCCGCGTCAGCTTCTACACGGAGAAGAGCAACATCTTCTACCTGGAGCTGGCGATCGACCGCACCGAGTTCATCCGCCTGCACGATTTCGACTCCAGCGAAATCGCCGATCCCGACGCCTTGCTGGAACAGCAGCGCGACGCCCACCAGGCCAGCAGCGCGCCGGCCGTCTCGGCCACCGACGCCGACGCCGACGAACTGCTCAAATCGCTGGGCATGTAACATTTTCACCACGGCCAGCCTGCGCTGGCCGTGCGTCTTTTGCGCAACAACCGCGCGCGATGCCGCTTCCATTAGCTTATCAACCTCACCACACTGTGGGCGATGCGACACGCCTAAACCACTGAATATTCAGTCTTCGCATATGCTTAGCCGAATTTCTATCAGTTAATTGAGATTCAGATATATTCAGCTTGCAATACATGGTATCAATCAAAGAAAATATCGCCTTTCAAAAAAGTCAGTGCAATATTGCTAGCTACCGCGACGGCGTAGAGGCCTTAGCGCTACCACGATCACGACAGATGACCGGGTAGTGACCAAAAAAAGAGAAAGCAGGAGACAACTGTTTCTAACTCTTTGCACTACATTTAAATCGGGAAATTGAATGATCAAACTGTCGAAGATGCACAAGCGCCTGCTGGCGCTGAGCGCCGTATTGCCTATCGGTTCCGCCATGGCGCAGACCGACGCCGCAGCAACCCAGCCGCAGCTGGAAACCGTCACCGTGACCGCCCAGCGCCGCGCCGAGAACATCAAGGATGTGCCGGTCTCCGTCACCCTGCTGAAAGATGAAAAACTGGACGTGCTGCTGTCCGGCGGCCAGGACATCCGTTTCCTGGCAGGCAAAGTGCCTTCGCTGAACGTGGAATCGTCGAACGGCCGTACCTTCCCGCGCTTCTACATCCGCGGCTACGGCAACACCGACTTCTCGACCTTCGCCTCGCAGCCCGTGTCGCTGATCTATGACGACGTGGTGCAAGAGAACGGCATCCTGAAGGGCTTCCCGGTGTTCGACGTCGCTGGCGTCGAGGTGCTGCGCGGCCCGCAGGGCACGCTGTTCGGCCGCAACACCCCGGCCGGCGTGGTCAAGTTTGATTCGGCCAAGCCGAACCTGGACAAGGTCGAAGGCTACTACAGCGCTTCGCTGGCCACCCACAAGACCTCCAGCGTTGAAGCCGCCGCCAACATTCCGCTGTCGAGCGAATGGGCGATGCGCGTCTCGACCCTGCGCCAGCACCGCGACGACTTCGTCGACAACACCTACACCAAGCAGAACGACTCGCTGGAAGGCTACAACGAACACGCCGAGCGCGTGCAGTTCCTGTACAAGCCAAGCACCACCTTCAACGCCCTGTTCAACGTGCACTCGCGCACCACCGACGGCAGCGCCCGTCTGTTCCGCGCCAACATCATCAAGAAGGGCACCAACGATCTGGTCGACGACTACGACTTCACCAAGATCAACACCAACGGCCTGAACATGCAGAACCTGCGCACCAACGGCGCCAACGTTCGCCTGACCTGGGACCTGGGTGCGGTCAAGCTGTTCTCGATCACCGGTTACGAAGGCGTGGACAATTACTACAGCCGCGGCGACATCGACGGCGGCACGCCGACCGGTCCAGGCTTCATCCCGTTCCAGGTGCAGACCGGTGGCGGACTGAGCGGCCTGAAGCAATACACCCAGGAATTCCGCGTCGAGTCGAAAAACGCAGGTCCGCTGAACTGGCAGACCGGCGTCTACTACTTCAAGGAAAGCGGCGACGGCTTCAGCGACAACTTCGACAGCACCACCCAGCTGCAGACCTCGCACCTGGCCAGCCACCAGAACAATGAAGCCTACGCGGCCTTCGGTTCGGTATCGTATGACGTGTCGAGCGACTTCACCGTGCGCGGCGGCGTGCGTTACACCCACGACCAGAAAGACTTCCGCACCGTGTCGGCCGTCAATGTGGTCCAGGTTGGCGCCACCTCGGTGGACGAGAGCAAGAACAAGGCGAACTGGGATCTGAGCGGCACCTACAAGCTGAACCAGGACGTCAGCGCCTACGCCCGCGTGGCGACCGGCTTCCGCGCGCCATCGATCGCTGCGGCCTCGTCGTCGGTGCCGATCACCGTGGCCGATGCGGAAACCATCACTTCGTATGAAGCCGGCATCAAGGCCGACCTGTTCAACCGCCGCGCCCGCGCGTCGCTGAGCGTGTTCGACTTCGAAGTCAAGAACCAGCAGCTGACCGTGGTCGGCGGTAACTCCAACGTCACCAAGCTGATCAACGCGGCCAAGAGCAAGGGCCGTGGTCTGGAAGGCGAGATCGAAGGTTTCATCACCCCGGACTTCAAGGCCAGCCTGAGCGGTTCGTACAACTTCACCAAGATCGAAGATCCGAACCTGTACGTGGCGAAATGCGCGCAGTGCACGATCACCGATCCGATCGGTGCGAACGGCCTGGTGTCGATCAACGGCAACCCGCTGCCGCAAGCGGCCAAGTGGATCTTCAACGCCACCGCGCGTTACAACTGGCCACTGGCGAACGGCAACCTGTTCGTGCTGACCGACTGGTCGTACCGCAGCAAGGTCAACTTCTTCCTGTATGAAGCGAAGGAGTTCACCGGCAAGGCGCTGACCGAAGGCGGCCTGCGCGCGGGTTACAACTGGGATGGCGGCAAGTATGAAGTGGCTGGTTTCGTGCGCAACATCACCGACAAGCAGCAAGTCATCGGCGCCATCGACTTCAACAACCTGACCGGCTTCGTCAACGAGCCACGTCAGTTTGGCGTGCAGTTCCGCGGCGGCTTTTAATTAATCGCCGCATCAGCCTAGACAGCTGAAAAAGGGCCGTATATAATGCGGCCTCTTTTCCCTGATAGCTCAGTCGGTAGAGCGACGGACTGTTAATCCGCAGGTCCCTGGTTCGAGTCCAGGTCGGGGAGCCAGAATAAAGAAAAGCCCAATCCTTACAGGTTGGGCTTTTTGTTTTTACAGACCTTTCACCTGCAGGGTTTGTGCTGGCGTTTGAATGTCGAACAGACGGTCGATATTGGGATGTTTGCCTGGATTGGCGCGCGCATCCTGCGTGTGTTCGGCATAAATCTTCAGGCCAAGTTCTGCGGCTTCGGGAGTGATCGCGCCGAGGGTATCGGCCAGCCAGCCGTACACGCGCAGCGATCCGGCCTGGCCTGGCTTGTTTTCGATTTTCGCCACGGGCGTGCCGGACTGGTCGACCAGTTCGATTGCCGCAACGGCATCCATTGCTGGCAGCAGGGACAGGTTGTCCGAAAATTTATCGGTGAAGCTAGGTAGTTGCATGGTGACGCTCATCTGGTTAAAAACCGTATTGTCATATGCAACGGATAGAAAGTAAAAGGCCCGTGAGCATTCACGGGCCTTTTACTTTGCGGGCATTGGCGCCGATTACTTCGCCAGGCGGGCGGCGATGTCGGCGATGCGCTTGCCGTAGGCTTTGGCGGTGTCCAGGTCGCCTTGCGGGATTTCTTCGACGCTGGCGTCCGACGGCGATTGCACCAGCAGGCCAACCGAGCCGCCCAGGTTGTTCACGTCGGTGCGCTGGGCAGCCTTGGTGTTGGCAGGTGGCAGGCCCAGGCTGACCCAGATGCCGCCGTGTTGCGAGGCCAGCGTCTGTAAGGCGATCAGCGAGACCTGTTTGTCACCGTTCAGGCTGGCGCTGTTGGTGAAGCCGCCGAAGACCTTGTCTTGCCAGGCGCGGCCGAACCAGGGCTTGGAGGTGGCGTCGGCAAACTTCTTGAACTGCCAGCTTGGGCTGCCCATGTAGGTCGGTGCGCCGAACACGATGGCGTCCGCCGCCGCCAGTTTGTCCCAGCCATCTTCCGGCAGGTTGCCTTCTGCATCGATGGCCAGCAATTCGCCGCCAGCGCCTGCGCTCACGTGTTCCGCAACGCGCTTGGTGTGGCCGTAGCCCGAATGGTAGACAACAATAATCTTGCTCATATACACCTCTGTTGAATAATGGAATTTACAGTGTAAAGCAAGCGACGGCGGGCTGATAAGTACGCACCAAAAGGTAAGGGCTGCCGACTACTCGATCGGGGTATCGAATCGCGCTAGACCGGCGTGCCGCAGTGGCCGCAGTGAAACGCCAGTAGCCGGCGCGGTTGGCCGCACTGTCGGCAGGGGGCGGCCTGGCTGGCGCCACAGATTTCACACCAGCCCTGATCGCGCTTCAACAGCTTTTCACCGCAGGCTTGGCATTGCGCCTTGCGCAAGCGGAACAGCCGCAGCCGGGCAGTGCTGAACAAGGTGTGTTGCGCAATGAAGATCAGCAGCAGGCCACCGGCGATGCAGGCTGCAATCAGTACGTAATACCAGACGAAGCCCAACTGCCATTGGTTCAGTTGGTCCAACAGCCATTCGAGCAGCCCGTAGGGCAGCAGTTCGCGAATAAATTCCAGCAGTCGGATCAGAATAGGAAGCGCACACACCAGTACTATGTGCGAAGAGATAAGAATGCGGATGTCCTGCTGTTTTTTGATGACGCGCGCGTTCCAGGCGATTGCGATCGCCAGTAAGGGGAGGATGAAGGCAGCCTGTGCGCCCAGCATCTTGAACGGATACCAGAACGCTTGCCGTTCGAAGCGCTTGTCAGCTTTGTCAAACTCGTTCGCCAGTGGCAGTGTTTGCAGATACCTGAAATAAGCGGCAATCAAAGGCAATTGCAGGATGGCCTGTTCCGTTGCGGCGGTTTGGCGCTGGAGCTCCGCTAGTGCGGCTTGCATTTCGGTGACTGTGGCTTTGATTTCGCTAGCCTCTACTGGCAAGATGGAGTCACTGCGCTTTTGCCGCGCGATTTTCTCAAGCAATGCGTCGCTGTAGGTCGATTTAAGCCTATCGATGTCGGACTTGATTTTGTCTGTTTGCTGTAATTGCTGGTGATGTTGCTGCGCCAGTGCGAGCAGCTTGCTGTCGCTGACGGCGCTCACCCATCTTTCGCCGATCTTGACGCATATAGGCACCAGACGACGGCCGTAGTCGCTGAATTGCTCTCGATGTTCTCTGGCGTTGAACCAGGCCTGGGTGATTTTCGAGGCCCGCTCGGTGGTGTTCGCTGCAAGCAGCTCCATGGAGGCCGAGGCGCACTCTCGGGACACGCCGCTGAATGGTTGGTTAACAGTATCTTGCGCATTCTTCATGCCGTCCACGAGCAAGTTCAGCACGTAGATGTCAAGCGCGAAAGCCAGTAGCAATGCGAACCAGGATAGCCGTCGGCTGCCGTTGGCGCGTGTCAATATTCGCCATTTCCCTTTGCCCCAGTTTGTGATTGAAGCCAGCATCGCGGTCGCTCCATTGAAAGGATGAGCGGCCATTGTTGCCCTGAGCGACGAAGGACAGCTTGTCATGAGTCAAATTTCGTGGCGTCAGCAGGTTTGGCGCGCTTCGTGGATAATTGGCCGACTAATTATTTTGAGAGCATGTATTCATGGCAAACCTGTCCGCATTCCCCATCACCGGCAAATGGCCGGCCCAGCATCCTGAGCGCATTCAGCTGTACTCGCTGCCGACGCCGAATGGCGTCAAGGTGTCGATCGCGCTGGAGGAAACCGGCCTGGCGTATGAGCCGCATCTGGTCAGCTTCGAGACCAACGATCAGATGTCGCCGGAATTCCTGTCGCTGAATCCGAACAACAAGATCCCGGCCATCCTCGACCCGAACGGTCCGGACGGCAAGCCGCTGGCGCTGTTTGAATCCGGTGCGATTCTGCTGTACATCGCCGACAAGACCGGTCAGTTGATTCCGCGAGACGCGGCTGGCCGCTATGAAACCATCCAGTGGCTGATGTTCCAGATGGGCGGCGTTGGCCCGATGTTCGGCCAGGTCGGTTTCTTCCACAAGTTCGCCGGCAAGGAGTATGAGGACAAGCGCCCGCGCGACCGCTACATTAACGAATCCAAGCGCCTGCTGGGCGTGCTGGAGCAGCGTCTGGAAGGCCGCCAGTGGCTGATGGGCGATACCTACACCATCGCCGATATCGCCATCTTCCCGTGGATACGCAACCTGGTCGGCTTCTACGGCGCCGGCGATCTGGTCGAGTTCAGCAAGTTTACCAATGTGCAGCGTGTGCTGGATGCCTTCGTGGCGCGTCCGGCCGTGGCCAAGGGCCTGGAGATTCCCAAGCGCGGTTGATTAGTGGCTGGGCGCGCGGCAGGCGGCGTCGCTTTCCCAGCGGCCGGAGCAGATGCGCGAGCGGCACAGCATGCCTTCGATCAGGCCCAGTTGCTTGCAGCGCGCCAGCAGTTGGGCGGTGGTGTCGCCTTCCTGGCGTTCGATGACGTCGCGGCTGCGCTCGGGCGTGACGGTGCTTGGTTTGTTGGCATGGGCGACCAGGGCGGTGAGCAGGGTGACGTCGGTGTCGCCGGCTGGCTGGGCTTGTGCCGTTGCGCTTGCTGACGATGCTGCGGGTCGCGCTGGCGCTGCAGATTTGTGCTGCGCGGCCGCCACGCGCACCGGCTGGCTGGCGGCGGTATTGGCGATTGCCGCGGTGGCGGCGGTCGGCGTCTGAGTCGTCGCGCCGGCCGAGATTGCCACTGGCTGCGGACTGGCCGGGTCCGCAGCTGACATATTGACGATGGCGGCGGCCTGTTCAGCGGCGGATGTGTCGTCAGGCGCTCGTGTCGCACGGGCCGGCGTTGCGGCGCTTCGCTCGACGGCGGAGCTTGTGTCGCTGCGGAACGTCTCCGGCGTGATCCGTTTGTCATGCATCAACCAGGCCACGCTGCACATCACGAGCAGCAGCGCAAACAATCCTATGGTCCAGCCATCAATGCTCCAGCCTGTCGCGCGGGCCGGCCGCGCTGGCGCTTTGAGGCCGTGCTCCAGCTGCGCCAGGATGCGTTTGTCCTGCGTCGGGCGGCGTGCGCAGGAGCTGGCGGCCAGCAGGTCGGGTTTCAGTTTCGGTGTTTCCACAATATCCCCCTTGCATTTGATCTGGCCGGCATCGCTGTGTTGCGAACGGCCTACGATGCAGTGTCCGGTCTGTGGCATCGGCCCGTTTTGATGGAGCGCACCATGTTTCTCTTTTCCATGCTGTTGTTCTTCGTGGTGACGTGTTTTTGCGCCTGGCTGTTGCTGTTTCCCGCCGGACGCGAGGTGGTGGTGCACTCGATCGACGCCGTCAGCCGCCGTATCGGCCAGCATTTGCGCGGCGGCGTGCGGCAGGGCGTACAGCAGGCCTCCGGATGGGGACGCGGGACTGGCGGTGCATTCCGCCGCACGGTGCAATTCATCAAAAGGAAATGGCTGCTGCTGTTGGCCGCCTCGGTGTTGCTGACCGTGCCGCCGCTGTTGGCGCTGATGCTCAGTGGCCGCTCCATGCTGTCCGGTTACGACAGCGACACGCACGCCATCAACGATCAGATCGCCGGTCTGCTGCAAGGGGAGCAACTGACCGCGCCCGAGCCGCCACCGCCGCTGGTGTTCACCACGGCCGAGGTGACGCTGGTGCGTCCCATGCTCGACAGCGCCAACCGCAACTGGCAGTTGCTGGACCCTGCGTTCGCCCAGCGGCTGCTGCTGGTGTTCCGCATCATGAAAGAGCGCTACGGCTACGACATGGCGATCCTGGAGGGTTACCGCAGTCCGGAGCGGCAGAACGCGCTGGCCGCCATCGGCCCCAGCGTCACCAACGCCAAGGCCTTCCAGAGCTATCACCAGTTCGGCCTGGCAGCCGACTGCGCCTTCCTGCGCGACGGCAAGCTGGTCATCTCCGAGAAAGATCCGTGGGCGATGCGCGGCTATCAACTTTATGGCATCGCCGCCGAAGCCGCCGGTCTGACCTGGGGCGGCCGCTGGACCATGATGGACTTCGGCCACACCGAACTGCGCATGCCCGGCACGGTGAAGAAGTAAGCGCCATTGTTCTTGCGCAAGAAATGTCAGCTTTGTTGGTGGCACCATTGATCGGTCCGCCTGTCGCCTGGGCGTCGCCGTCTTCGCCGGACACCCGTTATGATGCGCAGAATCTGGAGCTTCCTGACCGACAGCCGCAACCTCACCATCATTGGCCTGACGGCGGTGGCGGCGCTGTTCTACCTCGGCGCGCAAGTGCTGGAGCTGGCGCTGATCTGGGCGCTGGCGGCAACCGCCGTAATGCTGGCGCTGGCCGGCGCCGTGTGGTGGTGGCGCCGTTGGCGCGCCAGGCGTGAGTCCGAACAGTTGGGGGAGGCGATCGGCCGCCAGGAGCCGTCCGCCGATCCCTCGGCCGCCGAGGTCAAGGCCATCCGCGAGAGCATGCTGAAGGCGATCGACACGATCAAGGGATCGAAGCTGGGCATCGTCTCCGGCACGCGCGCGCTGTATGAGCTGCCCTGGTACATGATCATCGGGAATCCGGCGGCAGGAAAGAGCACCGCCGTCACCAACTCCGGCCTGCAATTCCCCTTCGCCGACGGCAAGGTGCTGCAGGGTGTGGGCGGCACGCGCAACTGCGACTGGTTCTTCACCACCGAAGGCATCCTGCTCGACACGGCCGGGCGCTACTCGGTGCAGGAGGAACACCGCGCCGAGTGGTTCGGCTTTCTGGACCTGCTGAAAAAATACCGCCGTCGCGCGCCGGTCAACGGCATCATCATCGCGGTCAGCATCGCGGAGTTGCGCGGAGACGATCCGGAAACCGGCATCAAGCTGGCGCGCAGCCTGCGCAAGCGCGTGCAGGATCTGATCGAGCGGCTGGAGGTGTTCGCGCCGGTGTACGTGGTGTTCACCAAGGCGGATTTGATCGCAGGCTTTGGCGAATTCTTCGCGCAGGCAGAACGCACGGAGCGCGAACGCGTGTGGGGCGCGACCATGCCGTATCAGCGCAAGACCACCAGCCAGCAGGTGATGGCCTTCTTCGATCACGCCTTCGATGAACTGTGCGACGGCCTGAAGGCGATGAGCCTCGCCACCATGGGCCAGCAGCGGCGGCAGCGCATGGAGCCGGGCGTCTTCACTTTTCCGCAGGAGTTCTCGACCATCCGCGCACCGCTGCGCTCCTTCCTCGTTACGCTGTTCGAGGAAAATCCGTTCCAGTTCAAGCCCGTGTTCCGTGGCTTTTACTTCACCAGCGCGTTGCAGGAGGGGATGCCGATCAGCGAGCAATCGCAGCGCATCACCAGACGCTTCGCTTTGGCGACGCCCGATGTGCCGGCGGCTGCCAGCGCCGGCCACGCTGGCTTCTTCCTGTTGAACCTGTTCCGCAATGTGATCTTCGCGGACAAGGATCTGGTGTCGCAGTACGCCAGCAGGAACAAGGTACGCCTGAAGTACGCGGCCTTCTTCGCTGCGGTGCTGCTGTTGGGCGCTTCGCTGGGCGGATGGAGCTGGTCGTACATGGGCAACCGTCAGTTGGTCGCCAACGTGCAGGCGGATCTGGACAAGGTGATCAAGCTTCAGGCCAGGCGGCTGGACCTGCAATCGCGGCTGGAGGCGCTGGAAATCATCCAGGACCGTATCGAGCAACTGGAGAAGTACCGGGAATCCCGTCCATGGTCGTTGCGCATGGGGCTTTATCAGGGCGAACTGTTGGAACGCAAACTGCGCGAGGAATACTTCGCCGGCGTGAAGAATGTGATGCTGACGCCCGTTGTCGCCAATCTGGAAACGCTGCTGTCCGAAATGAATGCGCACGCGGCGGAATTGCAGCCGCCAGGCGCCGCAGCCGCGCCGGTTGTCGGTCGCCAGTTCCAGGAAGCGTCGCCCACCAATGTCGATGACGCCTACAACGCGCTCAAAAGCTACCTGATGCTGACCGATAAATCCCATGCCGAAGCGAGTCACCTGAATGACCAGCTGCCGCGTTATTGGCGCGCATGGCTGGAGAATAATCGCGGCGCCATGCAGCGCGAACAGATGATTCACAGCGCGGAGCGGCTGATGACGTTCTATCTCGCGCAGATTCCCGATCCCGCCTGGCCACGCATCGATCCGAAGCTGGCGCTGGTCGACCAGGCGCGCGAGAACCTGCGCCGCGTGGTGCGCGGCATGCCGGCGCGCGAGCGCGTGTACGCCGACATCCGCGCCCGCGCCAACACGCGCTTCCCGGCGATGACCGTGGCGCGCATGGTGGGCGAACAGGATCAGGCGCTGGTCACCGGCAGCCACGCCGTTCCCGGCGCCTACACGCGCGAGGCGTGGGAGAAGTTCGTGCAGGACGCCTTCCGCGACGCCGCCAACCGAGAACTGCAAAGCACCGACTGGGTGCTGAAAACCGCCGCTCGCGACGACCTGACGCTGGAGGGCAGCCCGGAACAAATCCAGAAGGGGCTGACGGATCTGTACAAGGCCGATTACGCGCGCGAGTGGCAGAAGTTTGTGCAAGGCGTCAGCATCGCCAACCTGAATGGTTTCGACGCGGCGGTGACAGCGATGAACCGGTTGGGCGATCCGCAATCGTCGCCCTTATCCAGGCTGCTGACGGCGCTGCACCAGCAAACCTCCTGGGACAATCCAACCGCGATGAGCGCGGAGGTAAAAGAGGCGCAGACGGGCTTCATCAACTGGATCAAATACAGCGTGCTGCGACGCTCGCCGGCACAGATCAACGTCAACCTGCCCACCAGCACGGCCGACAAGCCAATGGGACCAGTGGGCCGAGAGTTTGCCGGCATCGGCAAGCTGGTGGCGGCCAAGGACAAGGATGCGTCGCTGATGCGCGCCTACATGGACACGCTGTCCAAGCTGCGCAGCCGTCTCAATCAGCTCAAGAACCAGGGCGATCCCGGCCCCGGCGCGCGCCAGTTCATGCAGCAGACATTGGAGGGCAGCGGCTCCGAACTGGCCGACGCGCTGCGCTACGTCGATGAGCAGATGCTGACCGGGATGAGCGACACGCAGAAGCAGGCCATCCGTCCCATCCTCGTGCGGCCGCTGATGCAGACCTTCGCGGTGCTGATTGGGCCGGCCGAGGCGGAAATCAACAAGACATGGCTGGCGCA
Source organism: Duganella alba (assembly GCF_009674495.1). Lineage (GTDB taxonomy): Bacteria > Pseudomonadota > Gammaproteobacteria > Burkholderiales > Burkholderiaceae_D > Rugamonas > Rugamonas alba. The sequence goes on from NZ_WKJN01000005.1 coordinate 127,050, forward strand.
GGTGTACGAGCCGTTCCAGCAAACGCTGGCCAACAAGTATCCGTTCTCGCCCAATGCGCGCATCGAGGCGGCCAGTTCGGAGATTGGCCAGTTCTTCGGGCCGGATGGCCTGGTCGCCAAGTTCGCCACCAACACGCTTGGTCCGCTGGTGCTGCGGCGTGGCGATGTGCTGGCGCCACGCACCTGGGCCGACATGGGCATTTCTCTGTCGCCGCAAACCGTGCAGCGTTTCCCCGGCTGGATCGCACCGATCAGCGCCGGCGGCGTGGCGTCCACCTCGACCGCCGCGCAGACCGTGTTCCAGATCCAGCCGATGCCGGCGCCGGGCACGCTGGAATACACCGTGGAGATCGATGGCCAGCAGCTGCGCTACCGGAACACGCCGGCGCAATGGGCCAATATGGTTCATCCCAGTCCACAGGGTGCGCCGGGGGCACGCATCACGGCGGTGTCGTTTGATGGACGCAGCGTGGACGTGTTCAACGAGCCGGGTCAATTCGGCTTGAAGCGCATGATCGACGCGGCGGCCAAGCAGAAGCGCGATGGCGGCGTGTTCGAGCTGCGTTGGACCAGTGGCGCGATCACGGTGGCGATGGGCCTGAAGATTATCAGCAGTCCGGATAGCAGCGCGGCGGCCAGTGCGCCGCAGGATCAGGGCTTCCATGGCATGCGGCTGCCGGAGACCATTGTCGGCGCGCCGCCTGCCGCGGCCACGCCGGCCGTCGCATCGGCGCAAGCGGCGGGAGCGGCGCAATGAAGCGCGGGCCGCAATCGGCGCGCATCGGCTATTTCGGCAAGCTGCCCACGCGTGCGGACTTCGTCAAGGCCGCCGACAACCTGGCCCTGGCCAGCCTGCTCGACGATTGGTTGGCCGAAGTGATGAACCTGGTGAGTGCGGAGCCACGCTGGAAACTCAACTACGACGCCATGCCGCCGCTGGACTTCGCCTTCGTCGGCACGCGCAGCCGGCGCGCCATCGCCGGCCACCTGGCCGCCAGCAGCGACCTCTCGCAGCGCCGCTATCCCTTCCTCGGCATGAGTGCGATCGAAGTCGACGATCCATCCGCTTTCGTGCCGCGCAGCCCGTTGATACTGACGCCGCTTTGGGATGAACTAAGCCTGCTGACCGTAGACGTGATGGATTCCGCCGATCCCGAAGCCCCATTGCAGACGCTCGCCGCTACGCGCGTGGAAGTCGACCTTGCGCCCGAGCGGCATGAAAACACGTTTGTCGACTTCCTCGACCGCCATCACATCGGCGCGCTGGAAGCCATGCTGGCCGGCGCCTCGGTACGCCGCATCATCCTGGCGATTGGCCTGCTGCTGCAGCCGGTGCGCCGCGCCGGCGCACAGCGGCTGGACAAAAGCCTGGTGCTGCCGTTGCCGGCATCGCGCCAGCGCTATCTGGTTGCCGCCTTCTGGCTGGACCTGATCACGCCATTCCTGCAAAAGGCCGATTTTGAACTAAGCCTGTTCTTCACCGAGCTGCGCGAGCGACCGTCATTGGTCATCGGCTTTGGCGGCGCGGCGCCTGAAACCCTGGCCGCCATCATCGATCCCGACAGCGCCGCGGAACACCAGATCAGCTTTGACTACGCCGGCTGGGTCGATGAACTGATCACCGGCGACGCCCGCGTGCAAAAGCTCTCGGCCTATCTGGAACAAGGCCAGCTCTCGCTGCGCTCCGCCCAGGCGCTGTTCCACGAAACCTTTGTTTGAAGGAGACTCACCATGCGCAGGCAAATCACAATGCTCTTGCTGCTGACGGCCGCATGGGCCAGTGCGCAAACGCCGGGCCAGATCGTTGTCACCGGCGCCGTGCCGGACGAAGCCAGCAAGGCCGCGCTGCTGACGCAGGTGCGCGCACTTTACGGCATGGACCGGGTGGTCGACCAGGTCACCATCTCGCAAGTCTCGCTGCCGCCCAACTGGAACGGCTACGTGCAAAAGCTGATCAGCCCAAATCTCAAATTGATCAGCAAGGGCGAACTGAAAATCGACGGCACCAATGTCACAGTGCGCGGAGAAGTGGCCAACGAGGCACAGCGGCAGCAGATCGCCAGCGATATCGCCACCAGCCTCAATCCCAGCTTCACCGTCAACAACGGCCTGCGTGTCAGCGCCGCCGAGCAGAATCTGCTGGATGAAACGCTGGCCAGGCGCATCATCGAATTCGACAGCGGCAAGGCGACGCTGACGCCATCCGGTCAAGGCATCCTGGACGAAATGGCGGCGGCGCTGCAAAAGGTCAAGGGCAAGAAGGTGGAGGTCATCGGCCATACCGACAACGTCGGTCTGCGCGACAGCAACCTGGCGCTCAGCCAGGCGCGCGCGGAAGCGGTGCGCACTTATCTGGCGGGGAAGGGTATCAGCCAGGACATGGTGATGGTGTCCGGCCAGGGACCGGACCGTCCTGTCGCAGAGAACACCACGGCGGAAGGCCGTGCGCGCAACCGCCGCATCGAATTCCGCGTGATGCAGTAACTACGGCAGCGTGATGGTGACGTAGGCTGGCCGCGGCGCCAGCTTCACCAGGTCCGAATATCCGGCCAACGACTCCTGTGTGGCGTGCGACAGCGACGATTCCAGCCCGATGTAGGCGCCCAGCGCAATCACGCCAAACACCGCGGACACCGCCCACAGCGGGGTATTCGAACGCAGCTTGTGCACGATCTGGTCCGGCCGCTCGGCTTGCGGCGCGAAGCCCTTGCTCTTGCCCTGCATGTGCGCGATTTCGTCGCCCAGGCGGGCGGTCAGGTAGGCCAGCTTGTCGCTGGCGTCCAGCGCGTACTTGCCGCGAAAGCCGATCAGCAGGCACATATGGAAAACCTGTAGCGCCGGCAGCCGTGCGCCGCCGGCGCTGCGCAGCGCTTCCAGCCGGTCGAAGAAGTGTTCGCCGGCCAGCTGGTCGCCGAAGATCACCAGTTGCAGTGGGCGTCGCTCCCACGCAAGGCGCATCGGAAATTGCGACGACAGGATGATTTCATCCAGCGCCGCGCAGTAGGCGTATTTGGCAGCGTCGATATCCTCGCCTTGTGCGCGCAGCTTGCGGGCTTCGCTGTCGAACTCCGCGAGATAGGCGGTGATGGTGTCGATAAAGGGCGCTTCGCCCGGCGGAACACTGCCGTTCTTCAGCATGAACAGCAGGTAGAAGCCTTCCTGCAGCAGATCGAGCAGCGTCTTGACGTGGCCGTAACCGGCCTGGATCTGTTTGCGCTGGCCGCCCAGCTGCGTGGGATTGGCGCGGCGTTCGACCGGGGACGTCATGCTGTCACCGCGATCAGGTTGAGACGCAAGTCGCGTATGCCGGACGGCACGTAGATCGATATCGACTGCGCTTTGAGCATTTGTTCGTACAACATGCCTTTGCCCTCCAGTGCGAAGTAATAGGTGTCTGGTTGAACCGGGATGGCCGCCGGTACTTGCGGCGCGTGCGTCAGCTTCACGCCAGGCATGGCCGACAGCACGCATTTCTCGACATCGTCCGGCGCGCCGACCTTGACGCGCAGCGGCACCACTTCCACCAGCTCCAGCGCCGGCAGCGCGGCACTGACGGCAAGGTACAGCGTGGTGCGCTGATCAATTTTTCCGGAATCGAGTTTGCCCAGGTGGTAGCTGGGTTTTTCCTCGGTCAGCGCGATGGAGAAGTATTTGGTCGAGATGACGGTATCCAGCAGGTCGCGGATGATGTTGTCCAGCGCGGAAAAGCACTGCGCCGGGTCCTGATGCTGATAGCTCGGCAGGTCGATCAGCGCGTACTGCTTGGAGTAGGTCATCATGGCGCCGGCCAGCGCGAGCAGCGATTCGAACAGTCGCTCGGGATGCAGCTCCGGATTGCGCACGTAATGCATCAACGCGGCGGCCGAGGTGCTGACGGTGTGCAGCAGCCAGAAGGACGAGACATCGCCGGAGCGGAATTCGATCACATTGCGACTAGGCTCGCGCATATGGCCTTGCAGCGACTGCACCTTGGCCTGAAGCGCGTCCAGCAGGCGGTCGAGCATGGCCTTGAGAGCTGGTGCGCTGTCGATCGAAAGGCCGGGTGGAATGAATGAAGTGTCCACTTCAAAGCCGCCGGTGACCACGCGCCTCAGCCGTATCACCGGCACGCATTCGAAGGCGCCCAGCGGCTCCAGGTCCGACAGCAGGCGTACCGCGCTTTTGAGGAAGCTGACGTCCGAGCCTACCGCCTGTGTGTAGAGGTCCGCGATTTCGCGGCTGGCCTGACTGTAGCGCGGTCCGATATGCTGCTCGCCGTAAGCGGCTGCATTGCCGCCGCCTGGCGCCAGCGAGGGCAGGGCGGCGTACCAGGTCACTTCCAGCACGCTGGCGGGAATGCGGGTGAGGTCCACCGCTGGCGGCAGCGGTGCGCTGGCCGGCGCGTCGATGATTTCGCCGTCGCGGAAGATCAGCGACAACGCATCGAGCCGCAGCTTGCCGGCCTTGAGCCCATCGAAGTCCCATTGGATATCGCGCACGCCCCAAAGATAGGGATGCAGCGCCTGCGCGGTCTGGTGCAATCGCGCTTCGTGATAGCGGTCCTGCTGCTGGAAGTGCTGCGGCCGCAGGAACAGGCCTTCGCCCCACAGCACCTTGGATGGAATGCTCATCTTGTCCCTTTCAGTTATTCGCAGCGCACCGGCGCCAGTGGTTCGCCTGTGCTGATGGCGCAGGCGTGCAGGCCTATCGTGATGCCGTTCTTTTCCGCGTCTGCGGCGGGAATCACCACGCGCCAGCGGTCCGCCGCCGGTGTGCGGAACAAGGCGACGACGCCGATGTAATAAGCCTCGCGCGTGACTTTCTCGGTGACCTCATAGCGCTGGCCGGGAATCAGCATCACTTCCTTCACCTCCAGCAGGTCTGCGCCCAGCATCTGCTGTTCGCTATGCAGGTTGAGGAAGCTTTCGAAGGACATGCGCTGAAACGCGCCTGGCTGGCGCAGCTTGTAGATGCGTGTGGCCAGTGCCAGCGGCTGTCTGCCTGCGCCCGCATTCAGGTTGGGGCTTGCATGCAGGCGTATCGCTACGCTGCGTGCAGGCTTCTGCGCATCCGGCAGTTCCGGCATGCCGCGTAGTCCCGCGCAGCCTTGTAGTGCAAGCAGTCCTGCGATCACGATCATTTTCATGGTCTCTCCAAAGCGATCCGTCCATTAGAACGAAAGCCGCGCCGCCGCTGTTTGCGACGGCGCAAGCAAAGAGAAAAGAAGACGTCGCTTGAGTAAGCGCAATCGGCGCCGCAGGCATTTCATGAATACTGGCCTTCTTCTCGCCCGGTTACGCAAAAGGAGAAACCGATGAGCACTTCAAGAACATGGCTGCCCTGCATCGCCAGCCTGCTGTTGCTGACGGCATGCGCCACGGACGGCGTCAACATCCGCGCCGACAAACCGCAGGCGCCGCCGCTGGATCGTTCGTTGGCTGATGCCGACGCCGCATTGGCCGCAGGGCAGAGCGACAAGGCGCAAGGCATTCTGAAAAGCGCCGCCGCCAGCTATCCCGCCGATAAGACGCCCTGGCTGCACATGGCGCAGATCAAATTCGACCGCGCCAACTACGGCGAAGCGATTCTCAACGCGCAGGAAGCGTTGCAGCGTGATCCCAACGACAAGCTGGGGAACAGCATCATCGCTGTCAGTGGCCTGCGTCTGTCGACCAAGGCGCTGGCGGACCTGAGCCAGCAGAATAATCTGAGCGGCTCGCTGCGCTCCGAGGCGCAGGATCTGGCCAAGCTGCTGCGCACCAGCCTTGGCGAAGACGTGCTGGTGCCGACCTCCAATACCGCGGCGCGCAGGGCGGCCACGCCGGCGCCGGCGGCCGGCAAGAAAGGCGTGGCGCCCGCCAGCGGCGCGGCATCCAGAAACGGCAGTCAAACCAATGATCCCTTCGGTGGATTGAAATAAGGAGCTTGTATGGCTAACGGTGACAGCATTCAAAAGCGCTTGAACAAGGTGCGTGCGCCACGCGTGCAGATGACCTATGACGTGGAAATCGGCGACGCGATGGAAAACAAGGAGTTGCCTTTCGTGGTCGGCGTGGTAGGCGACTTTGGCGGCAATTTGGACGTGGAGAAAAAGCGCCTGAAGGACCGCAAGTTCGTCAGCATCGACAACGGAAATTTCGACGAGGTGCTGGGCGGCGTGGCGCCGGTGGCGCGCTTCCAGGTGCCCAATCAGCTCAAGGGCGACGACAGCAGCTTCAATGTCGAACTGCGCTTCAAGGCCATGGACGACTTTCGCCCCGAATCGGTGGTGCGCCAGGTCGAGCCGCTGGCCAGGCTGCTGGAAGCACGCACCAAGCTGGCCGACCTGCGCAACAAGCTGGCCGGGAACGACAAGCTGGAAGATATCCTGAGCGATGTGCTGAACAATACCGACAAGCTGGCCAGCCTCAAAACCGCCAAGGGGAACTGATCATGTCCGCACAACTGAATCAGGCGCAGGAAGCTGCTCCGGTACTGGGTGGCGACAATCTGCTGGACCAGATTGTCGAGCAAAGCAAGGTGGCCAAGTCCAGCGTCGAGCATGAGCGTGCGAAGGACATCATCTCCGAGTTGGTCAATCAAGTGTTGGAAGGAACGGTGGTCGTCTCCAATAACCTGTCCGCGACGTTGGACGCACGCGTGGCGGAGCTGGACCGGCTGATCTCCACGCAACTGAGCGCCATCATGCATGCGCCGGCCTTTCAGAAGCTGGAGCAAAGCTGGACCGGCCTGCACTACCTGGTGAAGAACTCCGCCACCGGCCAGGGACTGAAGATCCGCATGCTCAACGCCACCAAGCGCGAGCTGGTGAAGGATTTTCAGTCGGCGCTGGAATTCGACCAGAGCACGATGTTCAAGAAGATCTACGAAGAGGAATTCGGTACTTTCGGCGGCGCGCCATATGCCGCACTGCTGGGCGACTTTGAAATCTCGCGCCAGCCGGAAGACATGTATTTCATCGAGCAGATGTCGCATGTGGCGGCGGCCTCGCATGCGCCGTTCATCGCCTCCGCCGCGCCCGAACTGTTTGGTCTCGAAACCTACGGCGACCTGGCCAAGCCGCGCGACCTGTCCAAAGTGTTCGACACCGTGGAATACGCCAAATGGAAGGCCTTCCGCGAGTCCGAGGACTCGCGCTACGTCGGCTTGACGCTGCCGCGCTTCCTGGGCCGCTTGCCATTCAATCCGGTGGACGGCACCACGGTCGAGGGCTTCAATTTTGTCGAGGAAGTGGACGGCACCGATCACCAGAAATACCTGTGGTGTAACGCCGCCTACGCTTTCGGCGCCAAGCTGACCAAGGCCTTCGGCGATTACGGCTGGTGCGCGGCGATACGCGGTGTGGAAGGCGGCGGACTGGTGGACGACCTGCCGACCCACACTTTCAAGACCGGCGAAGGCGAGGTTGCACTTAAATGCCCGACCGAAGTCGCCATCACCGACCGTCGCGAGAAGGAACTGAGCGACCTTGGCTTTATCTCGCTGGTCCACTGCAAGAACACCGCCTACGCCGCCTTCTTCGGCGCGCAGTCGGCGCAGAAAGCGAAGAAGTACAACAGCGAGGCGGCCAACGCCAATGCGGTGCTGTCGTCGCAGCTGCAATACATCTTTGCCGTCTCGCGCATCGCCCACTACATGAAGGCCATGATGCGCGACAAGGTGGGCAGCTTTGCCGCCGCCTCCAACGTTGAAGACTTCCTCAACCGCTGGCTGATGAAATACGTTCTGCTGGACGATAACGCCAGCCAAGAACAGAAGGCGCAGTTTCCGCTGCGCGAAGCGTCGGTGCAGGTGCATGAAGTGGCGGGCCGTCCCGGTGTGTACCGCGCCGTGTCGTTCCTGCGGCCGCACTTCCAGCTCGATGAATTGTCCGTTTCACTCCGTCTGGTCGCGGAGCTGCCGCAGTCGACCAACTACTAATCCCCCCAACAACCTAGAGGAGCATGCAATGGCAATCGACGTTTATCTGTACATTGATGGCATCAAGGGCGAGTCCAACGACGACCGCCACAAGGACTGGATCGAGTGCAAATCGGTCAGCTTCGGCGTGGAGCAGCCCAAGTCCGCCACCGCCTCCACCGGCGGCGGCCACACGGCGGAACGCTGCGAGCATCGCGACATCGTGATCTCCAAGCTGGCCGATTTGTCCTCGCCGATCCTGCTGCAAACCTGCGCCGCCGGCCGCACCATCCCCAAGGCCAAGTTCGAGTTCATGCGCGCCGACGCCCAGGGCGAACGCGTCAAGTACTACGAGATCGAAATCGAGAATGTGCTGATCGGCGCCGTGGCGCCGGCGGTGGAAGAGGGCGACATCCTGACCGAGGACGTGGCGCTCAAATTCTCGAAGATCAAGTGGAAGTACACGCAGCAGAAAATCAGCGGCGGCGCCGGCGGCAACACCTCCGGCGGCTGGGATCTTTCCGCCAACCGCATTGTTTGATCGCTCCCCCCCGCGCCCGCGACGGGCATATCTCGGCGAATCATCGCGGTGCGCTTTTCGGCCAGGCCGCCCGGCCTGGCTTCTTTTCGAAAGCATGCAATGAACGGCTTGACTCCCGGCCTGCTGGACCGCTTGCTTGGCGAGCATGACCGGCCCATGACATTGGAGCAGTACAAGGACAGCGTGGCGCGCGACCTGGAAGACCTGCTCAACACTCGCTGCGCGGTGCCGGAAGCGCTGATGCGCGCCTATCCCGAATGCACGCGCTCCATCGCCAATTACGGCCTGATCGACTTCGCCGGCATGTGCCTGAGCAGCAGCGAGGATCGCGCCGGTGTCTGCGCGGCGCTGAAAGCGACCATTGAACGTCACGAGCCGCGTTTGCGCAACGTACAGGCGCGCCTGGAACGCGAGGCTGGCTCCATCAACCGCGTCAGCTTCGCCATCTTCGGCACGCTGGCGGGACTGCCTTACACCGAAGCCGTCAGCTTTGACGCGGTGCTGCAACCGTCATCGCTGCATTATTCCATCAACCGCAGCACACGGGGAGGCCGGACATGAACCTGAATCTGAAAACGCTGATCGGCAAATTGAATGACACCAGCCGCCTGGCCGTCACCCGCGCCGCCAGCATCTGCGTGGCGTTGGGCCAGTACGAGGTGGAAGTCGAGCACCTGTTCCTGGCCTTGCTGGAGCAGGAACACTGTGACGTGATGCTGATCGCGCGCCATTGCGGCGTGAACGTGGCGGCGTTGGAAGCGGACCTGCACAAAGAGATCAGCCAGTTCAAGACCGGCAGCACGCGCACGCCGGTGTTCTCGCACCATTTGCCTCTGCTGCTGGAGCATGCGTGGCTGATCGCCTCGCTGGCTACACCGCCGGCACAGATCCGCAGCGCGCACCTGTTGGTGGCCCTGCTCACCGAGCCGGAACTGGAGCAGCTGGCGCATCGCGCCTCGCCGCAGTTCGCCAAGATTCCAATCGACGAAGTCAAACACAAACTGGAGAAGTACACGCATGGCTCGCAGGAAGAGACGGCCGCAACCTCCGAATCCGCCGCCGAGCCGCTTGCCGGCATGGCGCAGGCGGGGAGCGCGCGCACGCCGGCGCTGGACCAGTACACGACCAGCCTGACGCGGCAGGCGCACGAGGGCAAACTCGATCCCGTCATCGGCCGCGAAGCCGAAGTGCGACAGGTGGTGGACATCCTGCTGCGCCGCCGCCAGAACAATCCCATCCTGACCGGCGAGGCGGGCGTCGGCAAGACCGCCGTGGTGGAAGGGCTGGCGCTGCGCGTGGCTGCGGGCGACGTGCCGTCGGCCTTGAAGGACGTGGAGATCCGCACGCTGGACATGGGCCTGTTGCAGGCCGGCGCCAGTGTCAAGGGCGAGTTTGAAAACCGCCTGAAGAACGTCATCGACGAAGTGAAGCAAAGCCCGCACGCCATCATCCTGTTCATCGACGAGGCGCACACGATGATCGGCGCCGGCGGCACGGCCGGCCAGAACGACGCCGCCAATCTGCTCAAGCCTGCGCTGGCGCGCGGCGAACTGCGCACCATCGCCGCCACTACGTGGAGCGAATACAAAAAATACTTCGAGAAGGACGCCGCGCTGGCGCGGCGCTTCCAGGTGGTGAAGGTGGAGGAGCCGGATGAGGACATCGCCAGCGCCATGCTGCGCGCCATGGCGCCGTTGATGGAGCGTCACTTCGGCGTGCGCATTCGCGACGAAGCGGTGACGGAAGCCGTGCGCCTGTCGCACCGCTACATCAGCGGCCGCCAGTTGCCGGACAAGGCGGTGAGCGTACTCGATACCGCCTGCGCCCGTGTCGCCCTGGCGCAAAGCGGCACGCCGGCCTTGCTGGAGGACGCGGCCAGACAGATGGACCGCATCGCCGCCGAAAGCGCCGCGTTGCAGCGCGAAGAGGGCGGCACGGCGCTACGCCAGCGCATGGAGCAGCTGCAATCCGATCACGACGCGCTGAAGGAAGAACACGCCCGCCACGCGGAGCGCTGGCAGCGCGAACAATCCATCGTCGCCGCCATCATGCGCCATCGCGCGGAGGGCAACGGCGTGAGCGAAGTCCGCGCGCTGAAAGAAGAGCTCACCGCCCTGCAAGGCGAAACGCCGATGGTGCCGCTGGATGTGGACGGCGCCACCGTGGCAGCCATCGTTTCTGGCTGGACCGGCATCCCGCTCGGGAAAATGGTCAAGGACGAAATCCGCATGGTGCTCAACCTGCAGGACGCGCTGCAAGCCCGCATCCTCGGTCAGCCGCAGGCGATTGCCGCCGTCGCGCAACGCGTGCGCACGGCGCGCGCCAATCTGGATGATCCCAACAAACCGAAAGGCGTGTTCCTGTTTGTCGGCCCGTCCGGCGTCGGCAAGACCGAGACCGCGCTGGCCCTGGCCGACCTGCTGTACGGCGGCGAACGGAAACTCATCACCATCAACATGAGCGAGTACCAGGAAGCGCACAGTGTCTCCGGCCTGAAAGGCTCGCCGCCCGGCTACGTCGGCTACGGCCAGGGCGGCGTGCTGACCGAAGCCGTGCGCCGCAATCCCTACAGCGTGGTGCTGCTCGACGAAATCGAAAAAGCCCACCCGGATGTACTCGAACTATTCTTCCAGGTATTCGACAAAGGCGTGATGGACGATGCGGAGGGCCGCGAGATCGACTTCCGCAACACCATCATCATCGCCACGGCGAACGCCGGCTCGGCCACGATCATGCAGGCGTGCCTGAACCAGGAGACACCGCCGCAGCCGGAAGCGCTGGAAGAGTTGCTGCGTCCGCAGCTGGTCAAGCACTTCAAGCCGGCCTTCCTCGGCCGCGTGAAAGTGGTGCCGTACTATCCGATCCCCGATGCGGTGCTGACCGAGATTATCGCGCTCAAGCTGGCGCGCATCGCGCAACGCATCCGCGAGCAGCACCACGCGGAGTTCAGTTACGAGGCCTCGCTGCTGGACGCCGTGCTGGCGCGCTGCACCGAGGTCGATTCCGGCGCGCGCAACGTGGACCACATCCTCAACGGCACGCTGCTGCCGGAAATCGCACAGGCGGTGCTGGAGAAGATGGCGCAGGAAGAGCCCATCACGCGCATCAAGGTTGGCGCCAGCAGCGAGGGGCAGTTCAAATACATCGTCAAATAGGAGGCAACCATGTTCAATGTAGCGCAACTGCTGCAACCGGTGAGCGCGGAGCAGCGCTGCGGCGAGGACCTGTCCTTCGGCCCGGAGGTGGATGCCATCGCGCGGGCGCGCATCTACGACGACCCCACGCTGGAGCAGGGCGAATGGGAGACCGCGTTGAAGGAAGCCGACTGGCCGCTGGTCGCCAGCCGCTGCGCCGACATGATCGCCACGCGCAGCAAGGATCTGCGGCTGGCGGTCTGGCTGGCCGAAGCCCTGGCCAAAACGCGCGGCCTGCGCGGCCTTGGAGACGGCTACGCGGTGCTGGCCGGTTTATGCGAGCTGTACTGGACAGATTTGTATCCGTTGGTCGATGACGGCGACTATGACCAGCGCATCGGCAACCTGTTCTGGCTGCTGGCGCGGACGCCGTTCCTGGTGCAGGAGTGCGCGGCTGCGGCGCCTGAATTGGCCGATGCCGAGTACTGCCTGGCGTCGCTGATCGCCCTGGAGCGCGTGGTAGATACGCAACTGGGCGCAGACGGTCCCGGCTTCAGTGCGGCCCGGGAAGCGGTGCAGTCGGTGGTGCGCGCCCTGGCGCCATATGGCGGTTCCGTCATGATTGCCGAAAGTGCCCAGGCCACTGATGGTAACGTTGTCATGGCGTCCGCCGGCGGCTTGCACAATCGAACGCAGGCGCTGCAACAACTGCGTCTCGTAGCGGATTTCTTCCGCCGCACCGAGCCGCACAGTCCGGTCGCCTACCTGGCCGAACGGGCGGCGAATTGGGGCGAGATGCCGTTGCATGTCTGGCTGCGCGCGGTGATCAAGGACCCGGCCGCCATCGCTGGCGTGGAGGAGTTGCTGGGCGCGTCGCCGGCCACGGAGTAATGCTGCGCCGCAATGTCGAATCTTTCTTTTATGCTACATAACGCGGGAGGTTTAGTGCTAGCATGACCTGGACAATCCAGACTTTTAGCCAGGGAGTGAGCTATGCATAACCTCAAGATCGGTACCCGCCTGGGCTTCGGTTTCTCGCTGATTTTGTTACTGCTGGTTGCGATGACCTCGATCGGCATTCTGCGCCTGAGCAGCGCCAGCGCCAAGACCGACGAGATGATCAACGTGAAGATCCGCGACGAGCGCCTGATTGCCGAATGGGGCAAGATCATCGAAGTCAACGCCGCGCGCACCACCGGCGCCTTCATGGTGCGCGACGCCGCCGATCAGAAAAAGCTGGAGGCGCTGATGGCCGCATCGTCCGGCCGCGCCACGCAGATCCAGGACCAGATCGGCGCCAACCTGGATGACGACGCGCTCAAGCCGCTGTTCAAGGAAGTGCTCGATACGCGCAAGAGCTACACCGATTTCCGCAAGTCCGTTTTCACCGCCAAGAATGCCGGTGACCTGGATGCCGCCGCCAAAATCTACGAAGGCGACATGACCCAGAGCCGCATCCGCTACCTGGCGGCGCTCAAGGCTTTCGCCGATAAACAGGGCGCGCTGCTGGACGCTTCCGCCGTCGAGATTCAGCATCAATACCAGAGCGGCCGCACGCTGCTGATCATGCTTGGCCTGGCTGCGATTGTGATGGGCGTGTTCGCCGCATGGTGGATCACGCGTACCATCACGCAGCCGATCAACGCGGCGGTGAAGGTGGCGGAGACGGTGTCGTCGGGCGATCTGACCAGCGATATCCAGGTCAACAGCAGCGACGAAACCGGCCAGCTGATGCACGCGCTGAAGACCATGAACACCAATCTGGTCAACATCGTCGGGCAGGTGCGCAACGGCACCGAGCTGATTGCGACCGCCTCCACGCAGATCGCCGCCGGCAACCAGGACCTGTCCTCGCGCACCGAAGAACAGGCTAGCTCGCTGGAGGAAACCGCATCGTCGATGGAGGAGCTGACCTCCACCGTGCGCTTTAACGCGGAGAATGCGCGGCAGGCCAATGAGCTGGCGATCAGCGCCTCGGAAATCGCCAGCCGTGGTGGCTCGGTGGTGGGGGAGGTGGTCAATACCATGGGATCGATCAACGATTCGTCGCGCAAGATCGTGGACATTATTTCGGTCATCGACGGCATCGCTTTCCAGACCAATATCCTGGCCTTGAATGCGGCGGTGGAAGCGGCGCGCGCGGGCGAGCAGGGACGCGGCTTCGCGGTGGTGGCGTCGGAAGTGCGCAATCTGGCGCAGCGCTCCGCCTCGGCCGCCAAGGACATCAAGGGCCTGATCGACGATTCGGTGCAGAAGGTGCAGATCGGTTCCGAGCTGGTGGACAAGGCCGGCCAGACGATGGAGGAAATCGTCCAGAGCATCGGCCGCGTCACGCAGATCATGACGCAGATTAGCAATGCCAGCGAAGAACAGAGCCAGGGCATCGCGCAGGTGAACGATGCGATCACGCAGATGGACCAGGTGACGCAGCAGAATGCCGCGCTGGTGGAGGAGGCCGCAGCGGCGGCGGAATCGATGCAGGAACAGTCGGCCAAGCTGGCGGATGTGGTGAGCGTGTTCAAGCTCGATGCGGCTTATGCCAGTCCGGCGCCTACCTTGCCGCGCGCGCCGGCACGCGTGGCGGTGGCTCCGCGCCGCGCGCCTGCCGTCACGGCGCCGGTTCAACGTGCGACGCCGGTTGCCGCGCCGCGCAAGGCTGTTACGGCCAGTGAAACGGACTGGGAAGAGTTCTAAGCCGGTACAATGGCGGTCTATGAATACCGCCAGTCCCGAACAATCCGCGCGGCGCGCCGTATGCGCCGCGTGTCTGCGCCCGCAGCAGACCTGCATCTGCCGCTGGGTGACGGCCCTGCCCAACCAGGTGCAGGTGCTGATCCTTCAACACCCCATGGAAGTGAACAACGCCAAGGGCAGCGCACGGCTGCTGCATTTAAGCTTGTCCAATAGCCGGCTGGAAGTGGGAGAGACATTCGAACCGGCGCAATTACAGGCGATGCTGTCGCCCGAGCGCCGCAACGTGCTGCTGTATCCAGACACCGAAGACGCGTCGCTCGGCCTGGCCAAGCCGCAGCCGTTCGATCCCGCGTGGCTGGAGCAGCCGCTGCGCCTCGTGGTATTGGATGGCACCTGGCGCAAGAGTCGCAAGATGCTGTATCTGAATCCTCTGCTGCAAACCTTGCCGCGCCTGCCGCTGCGCGACACGCCGCCATCCCACTACCTGATCCGCAAGGCGCACCTGCCGGACCAGCTGTCGACGCTGGAAGCCACCGTGTACGCGCTGGCGCAACTGGAAAACGATATCAACAAATTCAATCCGCTGATCGACGCCTTCGACGGCTTCGTCGCGCAGCAGGCCAGCTACGTTACGAAATCAGCTTGAGGCCAGGCGGCAGGGCGTCGCCCAGCATGCGTTTTTCGTCGGCTTGATCGAGCTCGGTCACTTCACGCACCATGGTGCTCCAGTTGGCTGGCGCGCCGATGCCGGTCAGGCGGCGCAGCACTTCGGCGCGCAGTGTTTCGTTGATGTCGCGCGAGCGGTCGCCGGTCATGCGCGCCAGATGGGCGGCGGCGAAACCGGCCGGTTCCACTTTTTTCCAGTCCAGTGCCAGCACGGCGTCCAGCCATTGTTCGACGATGGCTGTCTCCACCACATCGTGCGCGCTGCCGTGGAAGGGTTGGCGCGCGCCGACGCGGCTCAGGCCCCACAGGAAGCGGCCCTGCGCCGCTTCGGCCTTGGCCAGATCGGCCGCGCCGCTGCGGGTCTTGTTGGCGGCGGCTTTGCTTGCTGCCTTGGTGGAGACCTGCAACTGGCCCAGCATCCATGCGCCAATTTCGGCCTTGTAGCTGCCGGGGATGCGCTCCAGCGAGGCGCCGAGACGCAGCATGTCTTCTTCGCTGCCGTTGACCAGCGTGACCGGACGGCGGCCGCGCTCCGCAGCGTCGGCCTGCACGTTGAAGGCGAAATCGTCCAGCACGCGCAGTTGCATCTCCACGCTCAAGCCGCCGGAAACGCGGCGCCACAGCGTCCACCATTCGGCGCAGACCTGGCTGTCCTTGTGGTGCTGGACGCCGGTTTCAAACATCGCCCACAGCTGGCCGATGCGCCATTCGTCGAGCGTGTGGCCGAAGCCGGGACGCAGGCAGTAGCCGCTCAGGTTGAGCCACGCGCGTTCGTGTTCGGATGAGCGGCGGCGGCCTTTGGCGCGTTCCATCAGCGCGTCGAACAGGCGGCGTAGCAGCGGAGTGTGCCAGCTTTCGCGGCTGCCCAGCAGGTGTTCGAGTTGCGCGCGCAGCTGTTTCACTTCTTTCAGGTCGACTTGCTGCGCGCGGCTGCCGAAGATGCGGTCGATCTTGTCGATGGCGGCTGTCAGGCCGGCCGGCATGGCCGCTTCGTCCGGCGCCGTGGCTTCGGCCGTTGTGTCGCCACGCAGCTGGAATTCCAGCAGCCAGCGTTGCGCGCTGTCCTTGGCGACGCACTGAACTTCCAGCGTGCCGACTTCGCTCAACGAGGTAGCCAGTAGCACCGGGATTTCCTTGCGCGTGTCGCTTGCGCCGCTGTCACGCAGCACGGTGGCGATGGGCGGCAGCTGGACGTATTCGTCGGGCTGAAGGTCGACCAGGTCGCCGGCTTGCGGCGCGTCCGAGGTGGAGGAGGCGAGGTGGAAGCGTACCGGTCTTCCGAGGCGCAGCGCGAAGGTGCGGTCGGCCAGCAGGAGTTCGCGGTTCTCGGCGGCGCCGCGCGGCAGGATGCAGACGGCGCGGCGCGGCTGATCGGCATGGGCGGCGTCGTCCAGCAGCAGGAAGTAGCTGCGCGCGGAGCCGCCGCCGATGACCGGCGCCTGACCGGCCTGGCCTAGCGCGTAGGCGACGCCGCCGCGTGCGACGGCGACGTCGGGATTGTCGTTGTGCAGAACGCGCAAAGGCTGCTGGCGCCAGCCTGCCAATGCGGCTTCCAGGCGGCGCGCCAACGCGTCGGCGCGGAACACTCCGCCGTTGAGCAGCAGCGTGTCGGGAACCGGGATGGCGCTGCTGTCTGCGGGCAGGCCGAGGGCTTCCCGCGCGGCGGCGGCATGCTGGCGCAGGAAGTCTGCAAGGTGACGCGTGATGGCGGCGTCGCTGGCGTAGGGCAGGCCGAATTCGACGATGGCGCCGCGTCCGCGCCTGGCCGGTTCCTGCGCCGCGTTGAGCGGGAAGAAGCCGTCCACCACCAGCGTGGCCACCTCGTTGCGCGTCAGTTCGGCGGAGCGCGAGCCGCCGATCAGGCGCGAGCCGGCGCCCAGCAGCGTGACCGTGGTGCGTTCCGGCGCATCGGCCGCCAGCAGCAGCTCTTTGGCAGCCCGGCAGCGCTCGGCCAGCTGCGACAGGCGGCTGGCGGACAGGCGCGCTGGCGCCCCCGCGCTCGCGCCGCTCGGCGTGGCCGTCATGCGCGATTCGACGAGGTGGGCGAGCGCCAGGTCCATATTGTCGCCGCCGAGGATCAGGTGGTTGCCGACGCCGATGCGGCTGATCTGCGGCTGCGCGCCGCCGCCGTCCACTTTCATCAGGCTGAAGTCGGTGGTGCCGCCGCCGACGTCGCACACCAGCACCAGGCGCGTGTCGGCCAGTTCCTCGGCCAACGTCGCGCGCTGGCGGAACAGCCAGTCGTAGAAGGCCGCCTGCGGCTCCTCCAGCAAACGCAGCGAAGGCAAGCCCGCCATGCGCGCCGCCTCCAGCGTCAACGCGCGCGCACCTTCATCAAAGGATGCGGGGATCGTCAGAATAATTTGCTGCGCTTCCAGCGGATGCGCCGGAAAGCGCGCATTCCACGCGCTGCGCAAATGCGCCAGATACGACGCGCTGGCCGCCACCGGCGACACCTTGGCCACATCGGCCTCCGCGCCCCACGGCAGAATCGGCGCCGTGCGATCAACCTGCGGATGCGACAGCCAGCTCTTGGCGCTGGCCACCAATCGTCCGGGCACCTGCGCGCCCAACTTGCGCGCCAGCTGGCCAAGCACCACCGGCGACACGCCGGCGACATCGTTCGTTCGCCACGGCAGCTGCACATCGCCCTCCGCCAGCTCGCCCTGCGCGGGGTGATAGCGCAAGGACGGCAGCAACGCCGCAGCACCGACCTCGCCGGGCGCCGTCAGTTGCTCGATATCGAACAACTGAATTTGTGCGCTACCGGCTTCCGCATAGGCCATCACCGTATTGGTGGTGCCCAGGTCGATGCTGACGACGTACTGACTCATATTCAGGCAGCAGAACGAACGTCGAACTCCACCTTCCAACGCTGGCCATCATTGGCCACTGCGGCCAGTTCCAGCGTGCCCGATTCGGTCGCCATCGCATGCAGACGCACCTGCACCACATCGCCGGCCTGACGGCCTTCCGGCGACAGGTTGGCCTGGATCTCGTTCATCTCGATCAGTTCATCCGGCCCCCAGAAGTCCAGCAGATCGCCGATCTGGTCCTGACGACGCACCGACGAACCGAAGAAACGGAACTGCACCGGCTCTCCGACCACCAGGCCAAACTCCTGATTCGGCAATTCGATCTCGCTGCCTTCCTCCATGCCGAACGGCGCCACGCACAGCGCCTGAATCGGCGGCTCCATGCCGGGAATCGCCGGCATCGCCGACTCGATGGCCACGTAATAGGAACGCGCCGTACCGCCGCGAATGCGCACGCCGCTGCCGCGACGCACGTAGCTGTAGTAAGCCGCGCCGCGCGCCACCGCCAGATCCAGATCGGCGCCGGCCAGCATGCGCGCAGCTTCCGCGCCTTCCATGTAAAGCCAGTCGTTGAGCGTGGCCATGATGCGTTGCGCCAGCAGCTCCGACTTGAACACGCCGCCGTTGAACAGCACCGCGGTCGGATGCAGGAAGGTCGCGTCGGCGCTTTGCTTGCCGGCGTAGCCTTCCAGCTCGGAGGTGGCGCCAACCTGGCGCGCCAGGAACGCCGCCAGATGGCGCGTGATGCCGGGATCCTGCGCATACGGCAAGCCAAGCTGCGTCAGGCCCGCGCGGGTGCGCAAGGCCGGACGCGCCGCCGCATCCACCTGCGGGAAGAAGCCGTCGAGAATAAACGTCGTCACTTCATCGCGCGTCAGTTCGGTGCGTACCGAACCGCCGATCAGCTTCGAGCCACGGCTCGGCACGACGATAGGCCAGGTGGCGATGGTTTCATCGGCCAGCAGCTTTTCCTTGGCGGTGCGGCAGCCGTAGGTCAGCGCGCGCATCTGCCACGCGTCCAGCTGCGTGCCGTTGGCGGCCAGCTTGCGCGCCACCAGATGGGCCAGCGCCAGGTCCATATTGTCGCCGCCGAGCAGAATGTGGTCGCCCACCGCGATGCGGTGCGGTTCCAGCACGCCGTCGCGCTCCAGCACGGCGATCAGCGAGAAGTCGCTGGTGCCGCCGCCGACGTCGACCACCAGGATGATGTCGCCCGGTTTGACTTCCTTGCGCCAGCGGCCTTCGCTGCCTTGAATCCAGCTATACAGCGCGGCCTGCGGTTCTTCCAGCAGCGTGAGGTTGGTGTAGCCGGCGGCGCGTGCCGCGTCGGCGGTCAGTTCGCGCGCGCCCGGATCGAAGGATGCGGGAATCGTCACGGTCACCGCCTGCTCGCCGAACGGTGCGTCCGGGTGCGCCTGTTCCCACGCCTTGCGCAGGTGGCTCAGGTAGCGCGTCGATGCTTCCAGCGGCGAGACGCGCGTGACTTCTTCCGGCGCGTCGTTCGGCAGCAGTGCCGAGCGGCGGTCCACGCCGGGATGGCTCAACCAGCTCTTGGCGCTCGACACCAGGCGGATCGGCGTGGTGGCGCCACGGCTGCGCGCCATTTCGCCGGCCACGCCGGTTTGTTCCTCGGCGCTTTGCTGCCACGGCAGCTTGTTCTCGCCAGGCGCCAGTTCGTCGGCGTGCGGCAGGTACAGGAAGGACGGCAACAGCGGCAGTTCTTCGATGGTGCCCGGTGCGGTCAGTTGCGGAATCGCCAGCACGCCGTGCTGGGTTTTTTCGCCTTCGCTGGCTTGCAGGTTCACATACGACAGCGCGCTGTGCGTGGTGCCCAGGTCGATGCCGATGGCGTAACGGGGATCGCTCACAGTTCCACCTCCGCAGGCGCCAGGATGGACGCGTCATGGGCTTCCGCCAGTTTCGGCAGGCGCACGTCGGTCGAGCGCCAGCCGCGATGGCTCAGCGTGCCGCGGAACGGCGCCTTGCCGACCACGTTGCCGGTCAGGCGCACGGCGGCGGCGTCGAAGCCTTCCGGCAGCTCGATGCGGCTGCCTTCGGCTTCGCTGCGCACCGGTGCGATGGTGAAGTGTTCTTTCAGTACCTTGGCGCAGCCCTCGTGGACCACGCGCGCGGCGGCGCCGATGTCGGCGTCGGAATAGGCGCTCAGGTTTTCCTGCGTGAAGTCGATCAGGCGCGCTTCGCGCTGGAACAGCGACAGCAGTTGCAGCGCGGCGTCCGGCGTGGCGACGCGCAGCGTTACCGGCGCAGGGGCTGGTGCTGGCGCAGGAGCCGGTGCAGGCGGCGCAACCGGCGCGGTGGCTGCTTGTGGCGCGTCATCCATGCGGTTCAGGCGCGCGGCGTATTCAGCGTCGGACAGGGCGCGGAAGAAAGCGCCGATGGCGATGGAAATCCGGCTGAAGAAAGACGGCAAAGGTTGGCTGGAATTGTTCATTATGTACTCACTGTGTTGGTGCCGAGCGCTGCGGCGAACGCGCGCTGGGGCGAAGCCCGGCATGATACCAGCTTGCCCCGGCGCTCCCCAAGGCCGCGCGACCGCACCGTTGATATTTCGCTTGATATGGCGTCATCGAGCGACTAAGATACTGTATATGCATACAGTATCTGGATCAGAAATGGCCTTCGACGAAAACAACCAGGAGCACGTGATGCTGCCGCCGCCCTCGCTCAAGGCGCAGAAGGGGCGCGGCGCGGTATCCAATATGCAAGGCCGTTACGAACTCAACGCCCGCGAAGCCTATGACGACGGCTGGGAGCGGGAGGAAGAAGAGGCCAGGCCATGGAAAACGCAAGTCACCGACGAAATCTGCAAATCCATCCTGAGTCGCAATGCCTCGCCGGATTTGCCGTTCAGCGTCTCGCTCAATCCCTATCGGGGATGCGAGCACGGTTGCATTTATTGCTTCGCGCGGCCGACGCACAGCTATCTCGGACTGTCGCCCGGCATGGAGTTCGAGAGCAAGATCTTCGCCAAGGTCAACGCGCCGGAAATGCTGCGGCGCGAACTGGCCAAGCCCAGCTACGAGCCGCAGTCGATCGCGCTGGGAGTCAACACGGACGCCTACCAGCCCTGCGAGCGCGAATACAAGCTCACCCGGCGCATCCTGGAAGTGCTGCAGGAATGCCAGCATCCCGTCGGCCTGATCACCAAATCCGCGCTGATCGAGCGCGACATCGATATCCTGGCGCCGATGGCGGCCAAGCAGCAGGCCGCTGTCGCCATCACGCTGACCACGCTGGACCCGGCCATCGCCCGCACGCTGGAGCCACGCGCGGCCGCGCCCGCGCGTCGCCTGCGCACCATCCGCACGCTGACGGACGCCGGCATTCCGGTGGCGGTCAGCATCGCGCCCATCATCCCCTTCATTACCGAGCCGGATATCGAGCGCATCATGGAAGCGGTCAAGGAAGCGGGCGCGGTCAGCGCGCACTACACCGTGTTGCGGCTGCCGTGGGAAGTGGCGCCGCTGTTCAAGGAATGGCTGCAGGCGCATTTTCCAGAGCGCGCGCAGCGGGTGATGAACCGCGTGCGTGAAATGCGCGGCGGCAAAGATTACGACAGCAATTTCGACACGCGCATGAAGGGCGAAGGCGTGTGGGCCGAGCTGATACGCCAGCGCGTAAAAATCGCCACCGAGCGGCTGGGGCTGACCGGGCAGGGCAGTCGCTTCCACCGCATGGATGCATCGCAGTTTACCCGTCCGCTGGTGGTGCCGCCACTGGGCGCGCGCGCCAGGGCGGCGGCCGACGCGGGGCAGCTGGATTTATTCTGACGGCGCAGCGCGCAGCGCGGCCAGGTGGCGCTCGATGTCGAACACGTGCTGGTCGTGGCGGCCCAGCTCGCGCAGGGCGCTGGCCAGGTGGTTGAGGTAATCGCTGTTCGGCCCGCTTGGTCCGGCGGAGCGGGCGATGTGGGCGGCGATGTCCTGTTCGGAGGCGGCGCCGAGGAAAGCGATGTTGTCCGGCGTGGCGATGTACACCAGGCCTTCGACCTCGCCGTCTTCAAAGGTGATGGGAATGGCCAGCCGCAGGTAGCCGTTCTTTTCGCGGTGGTCCAGGTGGGTGAACACTTCCGGCGTGATCAGGTAGGCCATGCCGTGGCAGATGGCGCCGGCTTCCTCGATCAGTGTCACCACGCGCCCCGGCGCTTCCGGCGTGCCGCGGTGGTCGTGCGAGCCTTGCCAGAACCGCCGCGTCCAGCCGGCGATGCTGGCCGGGCGGCGTTGCAGGTAGGGGAAGTCCGCCTTGTAGATCAAGGAGCCGTAGCCAAACAGCCAGACGCTGTGGTGGCCGTCAAACTTGTCCATCAGTTGATTGATGGCGATGGTATTCGCAGTCATGCTGCATTATAAAACAGCGGTAGCGCTAACATCAGTCAGCGGTGCTCAGTGCCAGCGCTTGTTGCAGATCAGCCTGGTCGCGGACCACGTGCAGGCGGCGCACGCCCATGAAGCTGAAGGCGGCTTTGAGCATCACTTCATGGTTTTCCATTAACTGCTGTTCGGACTCGGGGCCCATCACGGCGCAGCCGGAGGTGACCAGTACCAGATCGAGGTCGGCGCGGCGCTGGCCGGCGGCGGTTTGCATTTCCAGCAGGCGGTCCAGCCACGCCTTGAGCGTCGACGGGATCGAGAAATTGTGCATGGGCGCGCCCAGCACCACCAGGTCCGCGTCCTGGAATTCCTGCAGCAGCGAGGCGCTTTGCAGCGCTTCGGCGCGCACTTCGGCATTCATGGGAATGTCGGCGTCCCAGCGCTGGCTGATGACTTGCAACAGCGGACCGCTGGCGTGGGAAAGAGGGGAGGCCGCGAGGTCGCGGTAGAGGACGGTGGCCTGCTCATTGGCGGCGGTCAGCGCGGTGATCGCCGCCGCTGTGATCTGTCGTGAAGTGGAATGGTCGCCCAAGGCGCACGAATCTATATGCAAAATGTTCATCAATGAAGCATACACAGGGGGAAACCGCTTCCACAATGGATTTCTAGCAATTAGCCTTTCCAAATTGTAATAAATTGCAAAATTGATGATGAATTGCTGTCAAACCTGCCACTGATTTGCGGCAACAAATTCGTGCAAAAAAGCAGTAAAGCTCGCGGTGGCGGGCGAGGGCGCGCGGGCGCTGCGGCGGTAGACGAAGAAGCGCCGCGTCAGCGCCGGCGCCTCCAGCGAGCGCATTTTCAGGCCATACAGCTGCACCATTTTTTCCGCATACGGCAGGCACACGGTAATGCCCTGGCGCGCGTGGACCATGGCCAGCGCCGTGGTCATGAAGGTGACCTCGTTGTGCGGCCGGAGCGACAGCTCCCGGAAGGAAACGTGCACATCGCGCAACAGCCGTTCGGTGAACTGGCCTTGCAGCGAGATGAAGGGATAGCGGTTGACGTCGCTCCAGGTGATGCGCTTGCGCTGGTCCAGCTCGTGGCCGGGCGGGTAGACCACCACGAACGGCATTTCAAACAGCGGCTGCGCTTCGATTTCGGCGGTGGCGTCGCGTTCCGGGCCGATGCCGAAATCGACCTCGCCGCTGAACACGCGGGCCGAGACCTGTTCCAATGGACAGTCGGTCAGCCGCACCTGCACCTCGGGATGGCGTTCGCGGTAAGCGGCGATCACCTCCGGCAGCAGGGTGCAGGAGAGCATCTGCGGCGCGGCCACCCGCACCGAGCCCTGTTTGAGCGCCTTGCGGCTGGCGATGTCGGCCATGGCGCGGTCGAGGTCGTGCAGCATCTTGTCGAACAGCGGATACAGTTCGCGGCCCAGCTCGGAAAGCTGGGTCTTGCGCGTGGTACGCTCGACCACGCGCATGCCCAGCAGCTGTTCCAGCTCCTTGATCTGGCCGCTGAGCGCCGATTGCGTCACGCTCAGGTGGTCGGCGGCCGCAGTGAAGCTGCCGGTCTTGGCCAGCGCCACCAGGGCGCGCATTTGCCGCAGGCTGGGATTCATGGGAAATTCTGATAAATGACAGGATAAATTCGATTTGCATGATATCTGAATCTGGCATCTAATGCGGACATCAAGATGGAGACAACCATGAAAATCAAACAAATACACCACGTCGCCTACCGCTGCAAAGACGCCAAAGAAACCGTCGAGTGGTACGTCAAACACCTGAACATGGACTTCGTGCTGGCGATCGCCGAAAACGAAGTGCCATCCACCAAGGCGCCGGACCCGTACATGCACGTGTTCCTGGACGCCGGCCACGGCAACGTGCTGGCCTTCTTCGAACTGCCGACGCAGCCGGAGATGGGGCGCGACCAGAACACGCCGGCCTGGGTGCAGCACCTGGCGATGGAGGTCGACACCATGGACGAGCTGATCGCCGCCAAGGAACGCCTGGTCGCCGCCGGCATCGACGTCATCGGCCCGGTCAACCACACCATCTTCAAGTCGATCTACTTCTTCGATCCGAACGGCCATCGACTGGAACTGGCGTGCAACACCGCCACCCAGGACATGATGCAGAAGCTGGACGCGGTCAAGTGGGACATGCTGGAGGAATGGTCGCAGACCAAGAAAGCGCCGAAGCACGCGGCCTGGATGCACGCGCCGGCCGGAGACCACGAATGAAGCTCGCCACCCTGAAAGACGGCAGCCGCGACGGCCGCCTGGTGGTGGTCAGCCGCGACCTGTCGCACTACCAGCATGTGCCGAAAATCGCGGCCACCATGCAGCACGCGCTGGACAACTGGGAACTGGTGGCGCCGCGCCTGCAACAGGTCTACGCCGCGCTGAACGCCGGCGATGCCGTCGACGCCAAGCCCTTCGACCAACAATACTGCCACTCGCCGCTGCCGCGCGCCTACCAATGGGCGGACGGATCGGCCTACATCAACCACGTCGAGCTGGTGCGCAAGGCGCGCAATGCCGAGGTGCCGGCTTCGTTCTACACCGATCCGCTGATGTACCAGGGCGGCTCGGATAGTTTCGTCGGCCCGCGCGATGCGATCTACGCGCTGTCGGAAGCGTGGGGCATCGACCTGGAAGCGGAAGTGGCTGTCATCACCGGCGACGTGCGCATGGGCGCCACGCCTGCCGATGCGGCGGGAGCGATCCGCCTGGTCATGCTGGTCAATGACGTCTCGCTGCGCAACCTGATTCCGAACGAGTTGGCGAAAGGCTTCGGCTTCTTCCAGTCCAAGCCGGCCAGCGCGTTTTCGCCGGTGGCGGTCACGCCGGACGAGCTGGGCGCGCACTGGGCCGACAGCAAGCTGCATCTGCCGCTACTGGTCGACCTGAACCGCCAGCCGTTCGGCAAGCCGAATGCCGGCGAGGACATGACCTTCAATTTCGCCCAGCTCGTGGCGCATGCGGCCGGCACGCGCGAGCTGGCGGCCGGCACCATCATCGGGTCCGGCACGGTGTCGAACAAGCAGGGCAATCTGCACGGATCGAGCATCTCCAATGGCGGCGTCGGCTATTGCTGCCTGGCGGAGGTGCGCATGTACGAAACCATCGAAACCGGCAAGCCACAAACGGCCTTCCTGAAATTCGGCGACACCGTGCGCATCGAGATGAAGGATGATGCCGGCAACAGCATCTTCGGCGCCATCGAGCAGACCGTCACGCACTACGAGGAGCGCGGCTGATGAAGCTCTACACTTATTTCCGCAGCTCCGCCGCCTACCGCGTGCGTATCGCGCTCAACCTGAAGGGCATTGGTTACGACACGGCGCCGGTACACCTGCTGCGCAATGGCGGCGAGCAATTGAGCGACGCCTACCGCGCCGTCAATCCAGCCATGTTGCTGCCGGCGCTGGAGGATGACGGCAATGTGATCGGCCAATCGCTGGCCATCATCGAATACCTGGAAGAGACGCAGCCGCAAACGCCGCTGTTACCGGCCGATCCTGCCAGCCGCGCCCGGGTGCGTGCGCTGGCGCTGACGGTGGCGGCGGATACCCATCCGCTCGGCAATCTGCGCGTGCTGAAATACCTGACCGGCGAATTGAAGGTGAGCGACGACGTCAAGCTGACGTGGCAGCAGCACTGGCTGCGCACCGGCCTGTCCGCGCTGGAAGCGTTGCTGGCCGGCGATCCGCGCACCGGCCGCTACAGCCATGGCGACACGCCGACGCTGGCTGATTGCTGCCTGGTGCCGCAAGTGTTCAGCGCCCAGCGCTTCGGCGTCGACATGGCGCCGTATCCGACCATCATGCGCATCCACGCCGCCTGCGCCGAACTGCCAGCTTTCCAGCAAGCACATCCCGCGCAGCAGCCGGACGCCGAATAGCCCGCCGTCATTCCCGCCTGCGCGGGAATGACGAGGGTGGTCGGTGCGGTGAGGCACATACCGGGGTGGAGTGCTGTGCGAGTATGCAAGCTTCCGCACCACGCAGAACACACCATGACTTCCGCCGACTCGCAGGCTCTGCTGCATAAATTGCAAAAAGACTCGTTTGATTACTTTCTCAACGAGGTCAATCCGCTCAACGGCCTGATCCGCGACAAGACCGCCGATGACTGGCCCGCCAGCATCGCCGCCGTCGGCATGGCGCTGACGGTCTATCCCATCGGCGTCGAACGCGGCTGCATGGCGCGGGCAGACGCCATCGCCCGCACCCTGGCCACGCTGCGTTTCTTCGCCGCCAGCGAACAGAGCGACGCACCGACCGCCACCGGCTACAAGGGCTTCTACTACCACTTCCTCGACATGAACCGTGGCCAGCGCGCGATGGACTGCGAACTGTCCAGCATCGACACCGCCTTGCTGATCGCCGGCATGCTCACCGCCGCCGGCTATTTCAGCGCCGACACGCCCGAGGAAGCCGAGATCCGCGAACTGGCCGACATGCTGTACCGCCGCGTCGACTGGCAATGGATGCGCGGCCGCAAGCGCCTGATGTGCCACGGCTGGAAGCCAGGCAAAGGCTTCCTGTGCTGGTATTGGGAAGGCTACGACGAAGCCCTGATCCTGTATGTGCTGGCGCTCGGTTCGCCCACCTTCCCGATCGAGCGCGACAGCTACGACGCCTGGGCCAGCACCTATGAATGGAAATCGGTCTACGGCATCGACTATCTGTACGCCGGGCCGCTGTTCATTCACCAGATGTCGCATATCTGGCTGGACCTGCGCGGCATCCGCGACGACTTCATGCGCGCGCACGATCTCGATTATTTCGAGAACAGCCGCCGCGCCACGCACGTGCAGCAGCGCTACGCGATTGAAAATCCGCTCGGCTTTCCCGAGTACGGCGAGCTGTGCTGGGGCATCACGGCCAGCGACGGTCCCGGCCCCGCCAATCGCAAGATCGACGGCGTGCAGCGCAAGTTCTATGATTACGTGGGACGCGGCGCACCATACGGTCCGGACGACGGCACGCTGGCGCCATGGGCGGTGGCAGCCTCGCTGCCGTTCGCGCCGGAGATCGTGTTGCCCAGCATCGAGCACTACCAGGGGCTGCATCTGTGCGAGCAGAACCAGTATGGCTTCAAGGCTTCGTTCTCAACGGTGTTTCATCATGGCAGGGGAGGCCGGCGCTGGGTGTCGCCTTACCACTTCGGTATCAACGAAGGGCCGACCGTCATCATGGTGGAGAATCATCTGCACGATTTCCCCTGGCGGCTGATGCGCCAGAACACCGCGCTGCAAAACGGCCTGCGCCGCGCGGGCTTTGCCGGCGGCTGGCTGGATACTTAGCGCAGCATGGCCTGACGCGCCATCGCCAGCGCGGTTTCCTGCGCCAGTGCCGAGGTGGTTATGCGATCCGGCTGCACGCCCATGCCTTCCCAGTTGGCGCGGGTGATCACGTTGCTGGCGCGCGTGATGGCGATCGAGGTTTGCAGCTGGCGCGAAATGCGCTGCTTGGCGCCGACCCGCGCATCGCCCAGCGTCGGTGCGCCGACCACCACCGCACGCTTCACATACTGCTGCAAATCGTAGGCGAAGGCCTCTGCCGCGTCGCTGGTGCGCTCGTTGACCAGCACGTACAGCGGTTTGCGGCCGCCGAAACGCCTGCCCGCCACGTCCGCCGTGGTCCAGAACTCGGCCACCACCTTGCCGTTGCGGTCGATCTGGTCGTGCAGGTGCAGCTGCTTGTCGGGGATGAGGTAGCTGCGGCGGTCGGACAGCACATAGCTCGACAGCAGCGCCGCCATGGCCTGGCCGTCGCCGCCGGCATCGCGCACGTCGATGATCAGGGCAGGGCAGTCGGCCGCCTGCGACATGAAGCGGCCCGCTGCCTCGATAGCGGCGCGGTCCAGCGGCGCAAAGCGGGTGATCTTCAGGTAGCCGACGTTGTCGGCCAGGGTTTCAAAACGGCGCAGGCCGAAGTTGTCGGCCGACTGTACTGGCGGTGCGGGACGCTGGCGCTCGTTGCCCAGGTCGTAGGGCACCCATTCCAGGTAGGTATGCCGGTCCGGCGAGATGGCGGCCACGTCGCGCGTGACGCGCGCGGCCAGCCCACGCGCCGTCAGCTGGTCGTCGTACTCGCCGCGCGCCAGGCGCTGGCGCAGGTCGTCCGCCGCCGCCTTGGCGCGGGCCGGATCGACGTGCAGCTCGGTGAGCCGCCGCGCGTATTCGTTGACGATATGGGCGCGTGTCGGCGCGTCCAGCGCTTCATCGAGCACCGGCGGCGCGGCGGTCTGCGCGCCGGCGCCGGTCATCAGCAACAGCACAGCAGCGGCAATCCAGCTTTTACGGCCCATTTATTCCTCAAAGTGAATCATTTATTTGAAAATTATATCAACACTTTCCCCTCGGAAAATGCCTCTGGCGGTGCGGGGCGCGTTACAATCTCACCTTTCCCCGAAAGCTATTTCTTCATGACGATTCCAAGCACCATCCTGGAGGCGCTGCAACGCGCCGATGTTTCCTGGCGCCCACTGCTGATCCAGGGGCTGGAAGCCATGATGAAGGCCACGCCCGACTACCTGCCGCAACTGGCGGCCGACCAGTACCTGCCGACCGAACAGCGTCTGTTCGCCGCGTTCGCACTGCCGCTCAAAAAGGTGAAGTATGTACTGGTGGGCGAAGGACCATATCCGCGAGCAGAGAGCGCCACCGGCGTCTGTTTCATGGATGGGGCGGTTGGCAGCCTGTGGTCGTCGGACGTAGGGGGCGGCTTGTCCAAGCCGGTCAACAAGGCGACCTCGCTGCGCAACTTCATGAAGATGCTGCTGGTGGCGGACGGTCAGTTGCAACTGGACAACACCGCCGGCGAGGCCATGGCGGCGGTCTCGGCTCAGGCGCGCAGCGGCGCCGGCAGCCATATCCTGACCCTGGCCGACATGCAGCACAAGCTGACCGAGCAGGGCTTTCTGTTGCTGAACGCCTCGCTGGTGTTCCGCAGCCATGTGCCGCCGGTCAAGGATGCCAAGGCCTGGCTGCCGTTCTTCGAGACGGTGATGGCCGGCCTGGCCGGGCAGGCGGAACAGGTGCCGACGATGGTGCTATGGGGGAAAATCGCTGAACTGCTGAGTAAGTTGTCTGTAATGAAAGATTTCCCGCAGATCGCTGCCGAGCATCCCTACAACCTGAGTTTCATCGGCAATCCGGCCATGCATCAGCTGTTCCGGCCGATGCAGCTGCTCAAGGGCTGAAACCGAGGGACGGCCAGCAAGCTTTATTAAAGTTTGGTATACTTGACTAATTCGATCAACTAATCAGGCTTTGTGATTAGTGACAAGGGTCGATATTTTAACCCAACCGAGGTAGTGATGCGTCTGACCACCAAAGGCCGTTTTGCTGTGACTGCGATGATTGATTTGGCGTTGCGCCAAGGCAAGGGCCCAGTCACGCTGTCCGGCATCAGCCAGCGTCAGGCGATTTCGCTGTCTTACCTGGAGCAGCTGTTCGGCAAGCTGCGCCGCCACGAGATCGTTGAATCGATCCGCGGTCCCGGCGGCGGCTACAGTCTGGCGCGCCGCGCCGACAAGGTCACCGTCGCCGACATCATCATCGCTGTCGATGAGCCGCTGGACGCAACCCAGTGCGGCGGCAAGGAAAACTGTCACGGCGCTGACGCTGCCAGCGGCGTGCGCTGCATGACCCACGAACTGTGGGCCACGCTGAACGAAAAGATGGTTGATTATCTGGATTCCGTATCGCTGCAGGATCTGGTCGATCAACAAAAGCAGAAGGATGCGGCGCAAAACGTGGTGCACATGCACCGCAACGGCAACCACGCCGCGCTGTAAGCCCCTGCACATACGGATAGATAACGGAGTAACCAGATGAACGCCCCAGAAAAAAACATCGCTGACGTGAAATTCCAGACCGCGCCGCATTTCCCGATCTACATGGACTATTCGGCCACCACGCCGATCGATCCACGCGTCGCCGATGCGATGATTCCGTACCTGCGCGAGCAGTTCGGCAATCCGGCATCGCGCAGCCACATGTACGGCTGGACCGCGGAAAAAGCGGTGGAAGAGGCGCGCGCCAACGTCGCCGCCCTGGTCAACGCCGACCCGCGCGAAATCATCTGGACCTCCGGCGCCACCGAATCGAACAACCTGGCCATCAAGGGCGCGGCGCAGTTCTACAAAACCAAGGGCAAGCACATCATCACCGTGAAAACCGAGCACAAAGCCGTGCTGGACACCGTGCGTGAGCTGGAGCGCCAAGGCTTTGAAGCGACCTATCTGGAACCGCAGGACAACGGCCTGATCACCATCGAGCAGCTGACCGCCGCCATCCGCCCGGACACCATCCTGATCTCGGTCATGCTGGTCAACAACGAGATCGGCGTGATCCAGCCGATCGACCAGATCGGCGAACTGTGCCGCTCGAAAGGCATCATCTTCCACTGCGACGCCGCGCAAGCGACCGGCAAGGTGGTCATCGACCTGCAAAAAACCAAGGTCGACCTGATGACCTTCACCGCACACAAAACCTACGGCCCGAAAGGCGTGGGCGCGCTGTACGTCTGCCGCAAGCCGCGCGTGCGCATCGAAGCGCAAATGCACGGCGGTGGCCACGAGCGCGGCCTGCGTTCGGGCACGCTGCCGACCCACCAGATCGTCGGCATGGGCGAAGCCTTCCGCCTGGCGAAAGTGGAAATGGACACCGAAATCGCCCGCATCAAGGCGCTGCGCGACCGTCTGGCCAAGGGCCTGCAGGAAATCGAAGAAACGTACATCAACGGCGACATGGAACACCGCGTGCCGCACAACCTGAACGTCAGCTTCAACTACGTCGAGGGCGAATCGCTGATCATGGCCGTGAAAGACCTGGCCGTGTCGTCGGGTTCGGCTTGTACTTCGGCCTCGCTGGAACCATCTTATGTATTGCGCGCGCTGGGTCGTAGCGACGAACTGGCGCACAGCTCGATCCGTTTCACCATCGGCCGCTTCACCACCGAAGCCGATATCGATTTCGCGATCGATCTGATGAAGTCCAAGGTACACAAACTGCGTGAACTGTCGCCGCTGTGGGATATGTTCAAAGATGGCGTCGATATCAATTCGATCCAATGGGCAGCCCACTAATATTGTAGAAATAGGAGCATCAAAATGGCTTACTCGGAAAAAGTGTTGGACCACTACGAAAATCCACGCAACGTCGGCGCCTTCGAAAAGGGCGATGACTCGGTCGGTACCGGCATGGTCGGCGCACCAGCCTGCGGCGACGTCATGAAACTGCAAATCAAGGTCGGCGCCGATGGCCTGATCGAAGATGCGAAGTTCAAGACCTACGGCTGCGGCTCGGCGATCGCTTCGAGCTCGCTGGTGACCGAATGGGTCAAGGGCAAGACCCTGGACCAGGCACTGGCCATCAAGAACACCCAGATCGCGGAAGAACTGGCGCTGCCGCCAGTGAAGATCCACTGCTCGATCCTGGCGGAAGACGCCATCAAGGCTGCCGTTCTGGACTACCAGAACAAGCACGCCACCGTAGCAGCGTAATTACGACACGACGCCCCGGCACGCCGGGGCGCGGGAGAATCAAATGGCAATCACCCTGACCGAAAAAGCAGCGAAACACATCAACCGCTACATCGAGCGCCGCGGCAAGGGCATCGGTCTGCGCTTCGGCGTGCGCACCACCGGTTGCTCGGGCATGGCCTACAAGCTGGAATACGTGGACGACGTGACCGACGAAGACAGCGTCTTCGAATCGCACGGCGTGAAGGTGTTCGTCGACCCGAAAAGCCTGCCGTACATCGACGGCACGGAACTGGACTTCGCGCGCGAAGGCCTGAACGAAGGCTTCAAGTTCAACAACCCGAACGAAAAAGACGCTTGCGGTTGCGGTGAAAGCTTCCGCGTCTAAGCCGTCATGCAGAACCACTTTGAGCTATTCAACCTGCCGCAGCAGTTTGCCGTAGACGCGGGAGCGCTGGATAGCGCTTACCGCGACGTGCAAAGCCGCGTCCATCCCGACAAATTCGTCAACGCCACCGACGCCGAAAAGCGCGTCGCCATGCAGTGGGCCACCCGCGCCAACGAAGCCTATCAGACCCTGAAAAATCCGCAGAAGCGCGCGCAATACATGTGCGAGCTGGCTGGCGTCGATTTGCAGACCGAGTCGAACACTTCGATGCCGATGGCCTTCCTGATGCAGCAGATGGAGTGGCGCGAAGAGCTGGGCGACGCCCGCGCCGGCAAGGACAGCGACGCGCTGGAATCGCTCGACAAGCAGCTGCGCACCGCGCGCAAGGAGCAGCTGGCGCAGATCGAACAGCAGATCAACGCCGCCGATTTCGCCGCCGCCGCACAAGGCGTGCGCGCGCTGATGTTCCTCGAAAAATTCGGCGAAGAAGTCCGCTTCGCCTTTGAAGCAATCGAAGCCTGATGCGTGCGCGCCGACCGCGCGCACTTCCAGGCAATATAAAAATACAGGTCTCGTCCCATGGCACTTCTGCAAATTTCCGAACCAGGCATGTCCACCGCACCGCACCAGCATCGACTGGCGGTGGGGATAGATCTGGGCACCACCAATTCGCTGGTGGCGACTGTGCGCAACAGCATTCCAGAAGTGCTGAACGATGAGGACGGCCGCGCGCTGCTGCCGTCCGTGGTGCGCTATCTGCCCAACGGTCACGCCAACATCGGCTTCAAGGCGCAGGCTGCGCAGACCACCGATCCGAAGAACACCATCGTCTCCGTGAAGCGTTTCATGGGGCGCGGTCTGGCCGATATCGCCTACGCGGAAAACCTGCCTTATGATTTCCAGGACACGCCCGGCATGGTGCAGCTGAAGACTGTCGCCGGCGTGAAAAGCCCGGTGGAAGTGTCGGCGCAGATCCTGGCCACGCTGCGCCAGCGCGCCGAGGATTCGCTGGGCGACGATCTGGTGGGCGCGGTGATCACCGTGCCGGCCTACTTCGACGACGCGCAGCGCCAGGCGACCAAGGACGCGGCCCAACTGGCCGGCCTGAACGTGCTGCGCCTGCTGAGCGAGCCGACCGCCGCCGCCATCGCCTACGGCCTGGATAACGCGTCGGAAGGCATCTACGCGGTCTACGATCTGGGCGGCGGCACCTTCGATATCTCGATTCTGAAACTGAGCAAGGGCGTGTTCGAAGTGCTGGCCACCGGCGGCGATTCCGCGCTGGGTGGCGACGATTTCGATCACCGCCTGTTCTGCCATATTCACCAGCAGGAAAAGCTGGCGCCGCTGTCGGACGAAGACACCGCCGTGCTGATGGTGAAGTCGCGCGAAGCCAAGGAGCTGCTGTCCACCAAGGACGAAGTGACAGTGGACGCCGCGCTGAAGTCGGGCGAGCAGGTACACCTGACCGTCACCGCCGATACCTTCCAGGAGATTACCAAGCACCTGATCGACAAGACCATGAAGGCCATCAAGAAGGCTCTGCGCGACGCCAATGTCGATGCGGATGATGTCGATGGCGTGGTCATGGTCGGCGGCGCCACGCGCATGCCGCACGTGCACCGCGCGGTGAGCGAATACTTCCACACCACGCCGCACGCGAATATCGATCCGGACAAGGTGGTGGCGCTCGGCGCGGCCGTGCAGGCCAATCTGCTGGCCGGCAACCGCGCCGCCGGCGACGACTGGCTGCTGCTGGACGTGATTCCGCTGTCGCTGGGTATCGAGACCATGGGCGGTCTGGTGGAGAAGATCATTCCACGCAACTCGACCATTCCTTGCGCCCGCGCGCAGGAGTTCACCACCTTTAAAGACGGCCAGACCGCGCTGGCGGTGCACGTGCTGCAAGGCGAGCGTGAGCTGGTCGCTGACTGCCGTTCGCTGGCGCGCTTCGAGCTGCGCGGCATTCCGCCGATGGCTGCTGGCGCGGCGCGCATCCGCATCACCTACCAGGTGGATGCGGACGGCTTGCTGTCGGTGTCGGCGCGCGAGCTGCGTTCGGGCGTTGAAGCTTCGATCACCGTCAAGCCGTCGTATGGTCTGGGCGATGACGATGTGGCGCGCATGCTGCAAGAGTCGCACACGTCGGCCGATGTCGACATGAAGGCGCGCGCGCTGCGTGAAGAGCAGGTGGAAGCGGAACGCATCCTGTTGGCGACGCAAGCGGCGCTGGATGAGGATGCGGGCCTGCTGTCGGCGGAAGAACGCGTGGCGGTGGATGCGCTGATGGCGAGCACGCGCGACATCGTGGCGCAGTCGCAGACCGGCGCGGTGGACCACCAGGCGGTGAAGGCAGCCGTCGAAGCGCTGGCTCACGGCACCGAAGAATTCGCATCGCGCCGCATGGACCGCAGCGTGCGCAGCGCGCTGGCCGGCAAGGCGCTGGATCAAGTAGTCTGATTATTAGAAAAGAGCTTTCACATGCCACAAATCGTATTCCTGCCTCACCCGAAACTGTGCCCGGACGGCGCCGTCGTTGACGCGCCTGCCGGCAAAACCCTGTGCGACGTCATGCTCGACAATGACATCCACATCGAGCACGCCTGCGAGAAATCCTGCGCCTGCACCACCTGCCACGTGCTGGTGCGCGAGGGCTTCAATTCGCTGAACGAAGCCAGCGAAACCGAAGAAGACCTGCTGGACAAAGCCTGGGGCCTGGAAGCCGTGTCGCGCCTGTCGTGCCAGGCCGTGGTGGCGGAAGAAGACCTGGTCATCGAAATTCCAAAGTACACCATCAACCACGCCAGCGAAGGCGGACACTGATATGAAGTGGACTGACATCACCGCGATTGCGGAAGCGCTGTACGACAAGTATCCGGACATCGATCCGCTTACCATCCGCTTCACCGATCTGCACAACTGGATCGTCGAACTCGAAGAGTTTGACGACGACCACACGCGCGGCGGTGAGAAAGTCCTCGAAGCAGTTCAACAGGCGTGGATCGATGAAGCAGCCTAAGAAACCCGTACCAAAGATCGGCGCCACCGTCACCAGCGCCGACAACATGCCGGAAATCCGCGAAGGCCAGACCGTGGCCCTGCTGCAGGAACTGCACATCCTCACGCGCGACGGCAAGATGAACCAGGACAGCCGCCGCAAGCTGAAACAGGTCTACCATCTGTACCAGTTCATCGAACCGCTGCTCAAGCAGGTGCTGGGCGAGAAGGACAATGTGTCGCTGGTCGACCACGGCGCCGGCAAGTCCTACCTCGGCTTCATCATTTACGACCTGTTCTTCAAGGCGCTGCAAAACGACTCGCACATCTACGGCATCGAGACCCGTGAAGAGCTGGTCGCGCGCTCGCAGGAACTGGCCAAGCAGTTCAACTTCCCCGGCATGTCCTTCCTGCCGCTGTCGGTGGCCGAGTCCACCGAATCTAAGCTGCTGCCGGAGCAGATCGACGTCGTCACCGCGCTCCACGCCTGCAACACGGCGACCGATGACGCCATCCAGTTCGCGCTGAAGAAAAAGGCCAAGCACATCGTGCTGGTGCCGTGCTGCCAGGCCGAAGTGGCTTCGGTCCTGAAGAAAAACAAAGGCCAGTCGCTGGGCAAATCCGCGCTGACCGAAATCTGGCGTCATCCGATTCACACCCGCGAATTCGGCAGCCAGATCACCAACGTGCTGCGCTGCCTGCAGCTGGAAGCGCATGGCTACGACGTCACCGTGACCGAACTGGTAGGCTGGGAACATTCGATGAAGAATGAACTGATCATCGCCACCTACAAGAACCTGCCGCGCAAGCGTCCAGCCGAACGCCTGAAAGAAGTGCTGGATACCGTCGGCCTGCAAGAGATGAACACCCGTTTCTTTAGCGAAGAGGTAGCGTAAATGGAGCAATGGCTCGACCTGCGCAGTGACACCGTCACGCGCCCCAGCGCCGCCATGCGCGCTGCAATGAACGCGGCCGAAGTCGGCGACGACGTCTATGGCGACGACCCGACCGTCAACCGCCTGCAGGAATACGCGGCCGACTTGTTCGGCTTTGAAGACGCGGTGTTCGCGCCATCCGGCACGCAGAGTAATCTGCTTGCGCTGCTGGCGCATTGCGGCCGGGGCGACGAATACCTGGTCGGCCAGGAGGCGCACACCTACCGCTACGAAGGCGGCGGCGCCGCGGTGCTGGGCAGTATCCAGCCGCAGCCGATCATCAATCAGACCGACGGCAGCATCGCGCTGGCCGACATCGAGTCCTACATCAAGCCGGACGATTTCCATTTCGCGCGCACCAAACTGCTGGCGCTGGAAAACACCATCAACGGCCGCGTGCTGCCGATGGACTACGTGCAGCAGGCGACGGCGCTGGCGCATCAACGCGGCCTGGCGACCCACCTCGACGGCGCGCGCGTCTGCAATGCCGCCGTCAAGCTGGGCGTGAGCCCGCGCGAGATCGTTAAGGGCTTTGATTCCGTGTCGGTGTGCCTGTCCAAAGGCCTCGGCGCGCCGGTCGGCTCGGTCCTGCTGGGCACCAAGCCGTTGATCAAGGAAGCCAAGCGCTGGCGTAAGATGCTGGGCGGCGGCATGCGCCAGGCTGGCGTCATCGCGGCCGGCGGCCTGTACGCGCTGGAGCACAACATCCCGCGCCTGGCGGAAGATCATGACAACGCCGCCTACTTCGCCGGTGAGCTGGCGAAGATGAAGGGCCTGAAAGTCAGCACGCCGCAGACCAACATCTTCTACGTCGACATCCCGCAATTTGTTCAGCAAGGTTTGAGCGACGTACTGGAACTGACGCGCATCCGCGTCTCCATGTCGTCGCGCCTGCGCATCGTCACCCACATGGACGCCTCGCGCGATGATATCGACCGCGCCATCACCGTCTTTGGAGACTTCTTTGGATAATGACGACAACACCGTTCGCCTGTCCAAGCGCGTAGCGGACGAACGCCCATGCTCGCGCCGCGAGGCGGAGCTGTACATCGAGGGCGGCTTCGTCAGCGTTGACGGCCAATTGGTGGAAGAGGTAGGTGCGCGCGTCGCGCCGCATCAGAAGGTCACCGTCGCGGAAGATGCGACGCTGCTGGAGATCGTGCCGGTCACCATCCTGCTGCACAAGCCAGCAGGCGCCACGCAGCCGCTGCATCTGCTGAACGGCGACACGCTGACGCGCTCCGTGCCAGGCCAGCGCTTCCTCAAGCGCCACATCACCGGCCAGCAGGAGTTGCTGGCGCTGGACGCCAAAGTCAGCGGCCTGGCCGTGTTCACGCAGGACTTCCGCGTCAACCGCAAGCTGACCGATGAAGCGGCGAAGATCGAGCAGGAAATCATCGTTGAAGTCACCGGCCAGATCATCGAAGGCGGCTTGCAGCAGCTGAACCAGATCAACGGCAAAGTGAGCTGGCAGAACGAAACGCGCCTGCGCTTCGCCATCAAGAACGCCAAGCCTGGCCTGATCGAAAAGCTGTGCAAGGAAGTCGGCCTGAAAGTGGTGGCCATGAAGCGCATCCGCATCGGACGCATCTCCATGGCCAGCCTGCCGTCAGGCGAATGGCGCTACCTGCAAAACTACGAGCGCTTTTGATTATTTCGCGGCGGCGCCAGCCGTCTGCGACAGAATGAAGGCATAGGTATCCGCAGCTTCCGCATCCTGCTGCGCGCGGGTTGAACCCATGCCGTGGCCCGCATCAAAATCCACCCGCAGCAGCACCGGCTTGCCGCTGGCGGTTGCCGCCTGCAGGCGCGCCGCCATCTTTGCTGGATGGAAGGGCGCCACGCGCGGATCGGTCACACCGGTGGTCAGCAGCACCGCCGGATACTTGGTGCCATCCACCACCTGCTGATAGCTGTCGATGCTCTTCAGCGCCTTGAAGCCGGCCGGATCGGCAATCGCACCCCATTCAGGTTCCTCACCGTAGCCGTTCTGCTCCGCCACGTAGCGCAGCGGATTGTGCCAGCCCACGCCGGAGATGACGGCCGCAAACAGGTCCGGACGTTCTTCCAGCGCGCGGCCCATGGTGATGCCGCCGGCCGAACGTCCGCCGATGGTTTGATACGCCGGCGAGGTGTAGCCCTTGGCCTGAATCTCTTCGCACACGGCGATCAAATCGCGCCAGGTATTCGGCTTGTTTTCCAGCTGGCCGGCGCGATGCCATTCGCGGCCAAACTCGCCGCCGCCGCGCACGTTCGCATAACCGACAATCGCGCCTTGATCGACCAATGCCAGCGTGCGACCGGCAAACGCCGGCGAGTAAGCCGCCGCGCCATAGCTGCCGTAAGCAGAGATGAAGGCAGGATTTTTGCCGTCCATCTTCAGGCCTTTTTTGTAGATCAGGCTATACGGAATCCTGGTGCCGTCCTTGGCGGTGGCGAAGCGGCGCTCGGTGGTGTAGGCGCTGGTGTCGATGGCCGGCTTGGGCGTGATGCCGGTATCGGCCAGCTTGCCGTCCGCGCTGACGGACCAGATGCCGGTCGGCTGCAACCAGCCGGACAGAATCACCAGCGCGCCGGGCGCGTCGGCGTCCGCATCGACAGCGCCCAGCGTGCCGTCGAAGGGCAGGGCGATGCTGGCGACCTTGCCGTCCGTGCCGAGGCGCTGCAGCTTGCTGATGCCGCCGTCCATGGCGCGGATGTACAAGCCCTCCTTGGCGCGCGCCAGGCCTTGCAGCACCAGATCCGATTCCGGCGCCACTTCCTGCGCGCTGGCCAGTGCTGGCGCATTGGCCGAGGTTTTCAGCAGGCGTCCACGTGGATGGCCGCGCGTCGACAGCAGGTACAGATCGTCGCCGTGCAGGTCGACGGCGATGACTTCATCGGCGAAGTCGGCCACCAGCTGCCACTTGGCCTTGCCGGCCAGCGCGTCCTTCAATGGCGCGGCGTAGATGCGCTTTTCCTGGCGCACGTCGGATAGCAGCAGCAAGGCGGTGTCGGAGTGCGGGAACACTTCGATGTACGGCGACTGGATTTTTTCATACTGCACGCCGGCGTCCAGACCGCGCTTCATCAGCACCGGATCTTTGGCGGCGTCCGTGCCCACCTTGTGGAAGCGCGCCTGCGCGTCCAGATAACGTTCGGGCGTGTTCACCTTGCCGGTCAGCTGGTTGTAGAAGAAGCCGGAGCTGTCGGCCAGCCAGCTGGGTTCCGCGCTCTCGGTGTTGGCGATGCGTTCTTTCAGCACCGTACCGTTGCGCACGTCCATGATGTAGAGGACCGAGTCTTCGCTGCCGTCTTTCGACAGGCCGTAGGCCAGCTTGCTGCCGTCCGGCGATGGATGCCACCAGTCCAGCGAGACGTGGCTGGTCTTGGTATCGAGCTTGGTCGGATCGACCAGCACGCGGTCCTTGCCGCCTTCGCGCACGAACAGTTTGAAGTTATTGGAGCCGGCGGGGCGCTGCTGGTAGAACAGGCGGGCGCCGGTCTTCTGCACGCGCGCCGGCGCGGCGATGTCGCCGGACAGTTGCTGGATGCGCTTCAGCAGCTCGTCGCGCCTGGGCAGCGTGTCGAGGATGGCGCGGGTGTGGGCGTTCTGTTGTTTGAGGAAGGGCAGCCAGTCCGGATCCTTGTCGTTCTCCATCCAGCGATAGCGGTCGGTGATGGTTTCGCCGAAATAGGTGTCGGTGACAGGGGCGATGCGGGCGACCGGGGCCGGCGGGATGTCGGCGGCAAAGCTGGACGAAACGGCGAGTACAAGCGCCGTCGCGTAGAGGGCTGGTTTCATTTTCTGTCCTTCGTGGCGGAAAGATCCTATTCTGCCACGAAAGGTTAGAAAAATTACACTGGCGCGGTGGCCTTCTTTTTCTTCGGCAGCGGGGGCAGCTGCACCAGGCGCGTGCCGGCCAGCTTGTCGTGCAGGAACTGGCGATCCTTGTCGAGGAAGGCGGTCAGCGACCACAGCAGGATGCCGGCGAAGACCGCGCCCAGCGCCTGCCACTTGTGCAGGTCGAACGCCAGCGCCACCAGCAGCGCCGGCAGCACCCACATCCAGCTGGCCAGGTAGCGCACGGCGGCCGCGCGCGGCGACACCATGCCACCGTCCACGCCCACCAGCTTCATGCGCCAGGTTTTCATAGCCAGCGTCTGGCCATCGCGCGTCCATTGGTGGATGAAGTAGAAGCCCAGTACCAGGAAGGCCAGCGCCTGGCGCATGTGCTCGATCAGCGGCGCGTGACTGGCGTGGGTGGCGATCTCGAAGATCAGGAATGGCAGGAACAGCACGGCAAAGCCAAGCAGCGATTCGTACACCATCGAAATCAGGCGGCGCTTGACGGTCGGGAAGGTGGTGACCAGGTTATTTGACATCGGCAGGCGTGCCTTGCGTAGGCGGTGTGGAGGACGGCGGAATCGGCGTCACGTTGGACGCGTTCGGCAGCGGCGCGTTCGGATCGGCTGGCGGCGTTGCCACCGGCGGCACGACCGGCGCGGCAGGCGGCGCCACCGGCTTGATCGGGGCGGGCGTGGCCATCTTGGCCTGTGCCGGCGTCGGCAGATTGACCACCTGTTTCTTGGTCGCGGCCTTGGCGGCCAGTTGTTTTTTCTGCTCGTCCGAGAGCTGCTGGTACTCTTCCCACGAAATCGACTTCTGCGCCGGATTCAGCTTTTGCGCGCGGGCATAGTTCTGGCGCACCTGGCGGCGTTCTTCCGGCGTCATGCGCACCCATTCGCGCATGCGCTCCTGCACGCGCACCTGTTCGTCGGCCTTCATGTGCGCATAGCGCCTGGCGATGCCCAGCCATTTCTGCTTGCGGACCGGTTCCATCCTGTCCCACTCGCCGGCGAGCGGCTCCAGCGCCTGCTGCTGTGCAGGCGACAGATCCTTCCAGAGTGTTTTTTCAGGGGCGTTGGCGGCGCTCTTGCCGCCCGTGACGGCCGCCACCGGCGCCTTCACCAGCGCCGGCGCGTCCGGCTGGCTGCCCAGCCACGCCGCGCCGCCCAATGCGACCGCCGCCACCGCTGCTCCTGCGCTCCACTTGGCGCGACCGCTCCATGCCATAGGCTTACTCGCTTTGCGTCAGATAGGCGTTGAAGCCGTGGTCCAGATAGGCGTCCAGCGGCAATTCATCGGACAGCACAGCGGCGTCGATTTCGGCCAGGTCGGCGATGCGTTCCTGCTGTTCGTACTGGTAGATGCCGACCATGCCGACCACCAGGGCCAGCGCCGGCACCAGCATGCCCCAGCGGCCCAGCCAGTTGAACTGCGACATGAAGCCGCCGCCGGCCGAGGCCAGCTCGGTCTTCAGCACGCGCACGGCCAGCGGCACTTCCACATGGGCTTTCTTGCGGGCGAGCGCCATCTTGCGCGCCTGCGCCAGGCGGTCCGTGGTCGAAGCGGGCAGCTCGTCCAGTCTTTCATTGAGCGCGTGGCGCACCTTGTAAGCAAAGTTCAGATCGTCGGTGTTCATAATTTAATTCCCTTGGCTGCCAGCGCCTCGGCCAGCGCATGTGTTGCACGAGAGCAATGCGTTTTGACGCTGCCTTCCGAGCAGCCCATGGCCTCGGCGGTTTCGGCGACATCCATATCCTGCCAATAACGCAGAAGGAAGGCTTCTCGTTGACGTGCCGGAAGCTTTTGTACTTCGGCATCGATGATTTCCAGCGTCTGCTGGCGCTCGATCTTGTCCGCGCCCGATTCGGCGGCCTCGGAACCGGCCTCGGCGGCATAGGATTCGAGTATATCAAAGTCCTCGTGGTCCTCTCCCGAGGGGCCCATGCCGGAAAACAGGCTGACCCAGGTGTTGCGCACCTTTTCGCGACGGAAATAATCGAGGATGGTGGTCTGCAGGATGCGCTGGAACAGCATCGGCAGCTCGGCGGCCGGCTTGTCGCCGTATTTTTCGGCGAGCTTGATCATCGCGTCCTGCACGATGTCCAGGGCGGATTCGTCCTTGCGTACTGCGTAGACGGCTTGCTTGAAGGCCCGGCGTTCGACGTTTTCGAGGAAGTCGGATAATTCTTTGTCTGTGGCCATGCGTCGGGGAAGGGGGCTGCCGGGTTTTTTGAACTGAGGCGCATGCTAGCAAAAAACGTCGTGTTTTGCATGGTTTTAC
Source organism: Duganella alba (assembly GCF_009674495.1). GTDB lineage: Bacteria > Pseudomonadota > Gammaproteobacteria > Burkholderiales > Burkholderiaceae_D > Rugamonas > Rugamonas alba. The sequence goes on from NZ_WKJN01000005.1 coordinate 169,051, forward strand.
GTCAAAACTGATCAATTTCCGAATTATCCCTTGCCCAAACGGGGGCGGCGGGTGTAACTTATGGGACGCTTTGAACAACCCCGAAGCTCTATGGTCTGGTCGCCGCAGGCACACAACGCCGCAACGACACGACGCGCTTTCATATGTAGGCAGTTTGCTCTCGCCCGTACCACAAGTACGAGAGGTACGCATAACCACTACGGAAAACCCGGCCAAACGAGAGTTTGCGCTAGCACCGCTTTGCACGTCACTACGGTTGACGGAAGAGGCAGTGCGACCGCATAAATAAAGGGAAGCTGGGCAGAGCTGTAGCGGTAGGCATACTTCGTCAGGACAGAGCATCCGATCAATCTCCAATGGACCTTGAAAGGAATGTTTCATGAACACCGAAGCATCGTCATCACAACTTACTGGCGCAGAAATACTGGTGCGCTGCCTGGCCGAAGAGGGCGTCGAGCACGTCTTTGGTTATCCGGGTGGAGCCGTCCTGTACATCTACGACGCCATCTTCAAGCAAGACAAATTCCAACACGTTCTGGTACGCCATGAGCAGGCTGCGGTCCACGCCGCCGATGCTTACTCGCGCTCGTCGAACAAGGTTGGTGTCGCGCTGGTCACGTCCGGTCCGGGCGTCACCAATGCCGTCACCGGTCTGTCCACCGCGTACATGGATTCCATCCCGATGGTGGTGATCTCCGGCCAGGTGCCGAGCCACGCCATTGGCCAGGATGCGTTCCAGGAATGCGACACGGTCGGTATCACCCGTCCGGTGGTCAAGCACAATTTCCTCGTCAAAGACGTCAAGGATTTGGCGGAAACCGTCAAGAAAGCCTTCTTCATCGCCCGCACCGGCCGTCCAGGCCCTGTGCTGGTCGATATTCCGAAGGATATCTCGATGCACAAGACGACCTTCTCGTACCCGAAAGAGGTCGAGATGCGGTCGTACAAACCGGTCGACAAGGGTCACTCGGGCCAGATCCGCAAGGCAGTCCAGCTGCTGCTGCAAGCCGAACGTCCGATGATCTACACTGGCGGCGGCGTGATCCTGGCCAATGCGGCGCCGGAACTGAACAAGCTGGTCGACAAGCTCGGCTTCCCGGTCACCAACACGCTGATGGGCCTGGGCGCGTATAAAGCGTCGAGCGAGAACTTCGTCGGCATGCCCGGCATGCACGGCACCTACGAAGCCAATATGGCCATGCAGCACTGCGACGTGCTGATCGCCATCGGCGCGCGCTTCGACGACCGCGTGATCGGCAACCCGAAGCACTTCGCCTCCAACCCGCGCAAGATCATCCACGTGGACATCGATCCATCGTCGATCTCCAAGCGCGTGAAAGTGGACATTCCGATCGTCGGCAACGTCAAGGACGTGCTGATCGAATTCCTGGCCCAGCTCGACGCTGCGGACGCCAAGCCGAACGCGCCTGCGCTCAAGGACTGGTGGAAACAGGTCAACGAATGGCGCGGCCGCGACTGCCTCAAATACCCAACCTCGGACCTGGTGATCAAGCCGCAATCGGTGGTGGAAAAACTGTGGGAAGTGACCAAGGGCGACGCCTTCATCACCTCCGACGTCGGTCAGCACCAGATGTGGGCCGCGCAGTACTACCCGTTCGACAAGCCTAAGCGCTGGGTCAACTCGGGCGGCCTGGGCACCATGGGGGTCGGCCTGCCATACGCCATGGGCGTGCAGATGGCCAATCCGGACGCCACCGTCGCCTGCATCACCGGCGAGGGCTCGATCCAGATGTGCATCCAGGAACTGGCTACCTGCAAGCAGTACCACCTGACGCCGAAGATCATCATGCTGAACAACCGCTTCCTCGGCATGGTCCGCCAGTGGCAGCAGATCGACTACGGTTCGCGCTATTCCGAGTCCTACATGGACTCGCTGCCGAACTTCGAGAAGCTGGCCGAGGCCTATGGCCACGTCGGCATGCGCATCGAGAATCCGAACGATGTGGACGGCGCGCTGCGCGACGCGTTTGCCATGAAAGACAAGCTGGTCTTCATGAACTTCATTACCGATCAATCGGAAAACGTGTGGCCGATGGTGAAGGCGGGCAAAGGCCTCTCCGAAATGCTGCTGGGTTCGGAGGATCTCTAACATGCGACACATTATCTCTGTATTGCTGGAAAACGAAGCCGGCGCGCTGTCCCGTGTGGTGGGCCTGTTCTCGGCACGCGGCTACAACATCGAAACGCTGACCGTGGCGCCGACCGAAGACCCGACGCTGTCGCGGATGACCATCGTCACCTCCGGTTCGGATGACATCATCGAGCAGATCACCAAGCACCTGAACCGCCTGATCGAAGTGGTGAAGGTGGTGGACCTGACCGAAGGCCATCACATCGAACGCGAGCTGATGCTGATCAAAGTGCGCGCGGTGGGCAAGGAGCGGGAAGAGATGAAGCGCACGGCGGACATCTTCCGCGGCCGCATCATCGACGTCACCGAAAAGAGCTACACGATCGAACTGACCGGCGCCAAGAGCAAGCTCGACGCGTTCATCGACTCGATCGACCGTGCCTCGATCCTCGAAACGGTCCGTACCGGCGGTTCCGGCATCGGACGCGGCGAACGCATCCTGAAGGTCTGAGACCTTCACCCATAACAAACAATTTATAACGAATTTATTTAGGAATAATCATGAAAGTTTTCTACGACAAAGACGCTGACCTCTCCCTGATCAAAGGCAAGAACGTCGCCATCATCGGCTACGGCTCGCAGGGCCACGCCCACGCACAAAACCTGAGCGACTCCGGCGTCAATGTGACGGTCGGCCTGCGCAAGGGCGGCGCGTCGTGGACCAAGGTTGAGAAAGCCGGCCTGAAAGTCGCCGAAGTGAACGAAGCCGTCAAAGCCGCCGACGTCATCATGATCCTGCTGCCGGACGAGAACATCGCCCAGGTCTACAACGAAAACGTCGCACCGAACGCCAAGCAAGGCGCGGTACTGGCCTTCGCCCACGGCTTCAACGTGCACTACGGCCAGGTTGTGCCACGCGCCGATCTGGACGTCATCATGGTCGCGCCGAAAGCCCCAGGCCACACCGTGCGCGCCACCTACACCCAGGGCGGCGGCGTGCCACACCTGATCGCCGTGTACCAGGACAAGTCCGGCGTGGCCCGTGACATCGCCCTGTCGTACGCATCGGCCAACGGCGGCGGCAAGGCCGGCATCATCGAAACCAACTTCCGCGAAGAAACCGAGACCGACCTGTTCGGCGAGCAAGCGGTGCTGTGCGGCGGCGCGGTCGAGCTGATCAAAGCCGGCTTCGAAACCCTGACCGAAGCGGGCTACGCGCCGGAAATGGCGTACTTCGAGTGCCTGCACGAACTGAAACTGATCGTCGACCTGATCTACGAAGGCGGCATCGCCAACATGAACTACTCGATCTCGAACAACGCCGAATACGGCGAGTACGTGACCGGTCCTAAAGTCGTGACCGCGGCGACCAAGGACGCGATGCGCCAGTGCCTGAAAGACATCCAGACCGGCGAATACGCCAAGTCCTTCATCTTGGAAAACAAAGCCGGCGCACCAACCCTGATCTCGCGTCGTCGCCTGACCGCCGAGCACCAGATCGAAGAAGTCGGCGCCAAACTGCGCGCCATGATGCCTTGGATCGCCAAAAACAAAATGGTCGACCAGTCGAAGAACTAAGCAGCTTCTTCTCCAACAAAAAGCCGGCTTGATGCCGGCTTTTTTACGCCCATACGCCATGTGAGACTTCGCGCATTTTTGTCATTTTCAACATGCTATTCTTGATGGCATTACTGAATTGGCGAAAGAATCCATGAAGAGTTTTACTCAAGCTGCGCTGGCCGGCGCGTCGGCTTTTCTCATTTTCATTTGCTCCGCAAAAGCTGAAGATCTTCCGGGCAGGCCAGACGTGGTAATCAAAGCGCTGGTCGATCGTATCTATGTGATGGGCGAAACGAGCGGCGGTGTGGAAGACATGATGGCGGCAGAAGCAAAGGCTGCCGATGACATCCGCCAATACATCGCCAGCGGCGCCACCGCCGGACTGCTCGAAGAAGAAAAAGGCCAGCAATCACCGCTCATGACCGCGGCATACATGGGCTATCCCAACGTCGTCTCCGCGCTGCTGACCTCCAGGCTGGTCAAGGCCCACATCAACGATGCCGATGAGATGGGCCTCACGCCGTGGATAGCCGCAGTCTTTTCGATGAAACAGACGTTGTGGACCTGTAACCCTGCCGTATTGGACAACCCGTTCAAGTTCATACCCATGTTCGTGACCCAACCGTATTACACCTCCAACTCCGTCCCGCCGTATAAAAAAGCACGCGAGCTTCTTGAGGCGGCCGGCGCAACACACGACATGGCCCAAGCCAAAACGGTGTGGCTCACCGCCTGTGAAAACCAATCCGCCGCAACAAAAGCCAAGGTAAAAGCGAGCACCGATCTGCAAAAAACTGTTCAAGACATCGGCGCTGCGGATTTAAATACCCAGGTAACCAAACTTATGCAGAAAGCAGGGGTGGTAAAGTAAGCGACAGCCAGCTTCCGAATGCTCTAAGCGCCACAGCGGCTGTTCCCGTTACGCTTGCTAAGGAATTGCTGAAGAAGACCAAGCTGCGGGGAGCGGGTTTTGCTGAATTCAGCCAAGAACGAACACTGACGAAGGGATCGAATTGGTTTCAGCACCCGTTGTAGCGAATGCTATGCAGATAGCCGAAGAGCATACCTATAGATGCCTGGGAAGTTTTTTGTCGTGTTCTCGGCAATCGAATTCAAATTGGCGCTAAGCCTTGCGAACACGTTTTTCGACCTAAATGCTAATCTGTCTGGTGTAGTTGAGAAAATGCCCTTCCAGGAAAAATTGGAAAATTTCGTTCATGCACAGGTTATGGGCATGCATAAGGATGAAGTTCACTATCAGCGATGCTTCGATTGGTATAGCAAGGCTGACGTAATTCGTGAGGCCCGAAATAGGTTTGCACATGGGCGATGGGCATTCCTACTCCATGAGCCGCATATAGCTCACGTGGCAGGATATCCTGATGGCAAACAGTCTGTCTTGCCACTCTCCATAGAGGACTTGAGCGACCTGGTCGAGGCCGTGATAGAGGTTAATGAGGGGCTTGAACGCATCGTGAATAAATTTGATTGACCGGGTCCGGCCAATACCGGACATTGCCTGCTAGAATTTATTTATCTAAAAGCTACAAGGTTTTATGCGTACTTCAATAATTTTCCTAACTTGTCTTTTTTCGGCCTCACTAGCGTCTGCCGCTGATAAAACTCAGTTAATCAATAAAGAAATTATTGTCAATGTCAAAGAATCTGAAATAGATTTGCAAATGACTTGTGATAAACAAATGGCTACCGAAGAGATGCCATCTCGCCTTTACCATATTGTTGGAAATGGCGTGGCGGAACTTACAATTACAGGGCAAGAAACTCAAAAATCTTATATCTCGCCTCACCAGTATGGTCAAATCGTAGATAGTATGCTTGGGAGCGGTTTCGCCATATTGCCTGAGAAAATTCTAGAATATTCGGCCACAGAGTACTCGGAAAAAATTTTCATCTCCGAGCTAAATTCCCGTTTGATTAAAGCTTGTTATTTTTCGCTTAAACTGCGGGCTGGTAACTATGTAAAAGAAATTAAATTTTCAAATGCTTATCGAGGATTTAATGATCCAGTTGCGAAGATCAATAATATCTTCAAGGCAATCCCTGCCTCCGCTGATCATGCACGTTGACTTATCTGACTGAAGGCGGCCAATAGCTGCCGTTTGACTGGCATAAAGATTTATGTGAGCGAGCATGTTTTCAATTTCATTTCCGCCGATAGAATCAGAAGTTATCAAGTTTGCTCATAAGTGGACTGAAAAGTTAGTTGCCAAAGACTATAAGGCCGCACACGAAATGCTTCGCTACGTTGCAGAGCATCCTGGACCCTCATGGGCTCACGGTCCCAATGAATTAAGAGGCTGGATATCTAACTATGGCAGCGATATCCCTATCGATGACGAACCAAATTATGTGGTGACCTCAATTTCAACTGCTGCTGGCGATCGATGGGACAACTATTTAGACCTTAAACCGGATAATGAGCACTATTCTGACTATGTGGGGCGACTTGATTGGTGGTTACCGCTAAATGGTGAATGGAGTAACCTCCAGGCATCCTTTGATTTGGCACAGGTGAGGAGTTGCGTGGCCTTGTTTTAGTAGCACTGAGAGTACCTTAAAAAGAAATTCTAAGGCTGAGTCCGTCCATGAGCAGTCGCACGATTGCAAGGACTGTCGCTAGTTGTATTGTAGTCGAGGGTTGACGAAATTACCTTTGGTTCTTCGTCGCTGTATTAGGTTACCTCATGAGCTCTGTTTTATATTGGGATTTTAAGTGAATAACGTTCAGGAGGAGAGGCCGGATTTTTGGTAATACTAACTTTTATCCGATTTTAGTTTTCAATTCATTAAGCTATTCAATTTGAGGTATTTTTCCGTGAATGAATTAAAAAAGCAATTAGAAGAGTCAGCATCAAAGGGAGATGTCAATGCAATGCGTAGTCTTGCCCTTGGATACCGAAAAGGAGAATTCGGGGATTCAAATGCAGCTCAAGCTAGAAATTTTCTTCAGCAAGCGATTTCGTTGGGTGATGAAAAATCGAGATTTGATCTAGCAGTAATGTATCTTGCTGGAGACTTTGGCACTCGTGATTTTTTAAGGGCTACGGCATTATTAGAAAAAGCTGTTGAATCCGGCGATATTTATTGTATTTTCAAGACCGCACTATTATATGACGATGGAGAATTAGTCGATCTTGACTATGAAAAGGCAAAAATTCTATACGAAAAAGCGATTGCTTTAGGTGACGTTGATTCGATGTTCAACTTAGCACTTCTATATAAATATGGGAAATTTGGTGAGCCAAATTTAGTCAAGGCCAAGGATTTACTAGAACTTGCTGCAGCTTCGGGTGACGCAGATTCTCTTACAGTGTTGGCGGAAATGTATAGAGATGGTCTAGGATGTGAGCGTGATAGTGAAAAAGCCAGAGAGTTATATGAAAAAGCTGCATCTCAAGGTCACATCAATTCCATTTTTAATTTGGCTATAGGCCATAAAAATGGCTTATTTGGGAGGGAAGACTTTACTCAAGCAAAATTGTTATTGGAGCGTGCTACCGCACTAGGTGATGCTGACTCGATGTGGTCTTTGGCACTTATGTATAAACAGGGACAATGCGGCGATCCAAATATTGCGAAAGCAAAAGAACTATTAGAGTCAGCAGCCGCATTAGGTCACAGTTCATCTATGTGTACTCTTGGCGGTTTTTATTCTGAAGGCGCTTTTGGTGAACCAGATTTCCAAAGCGCAAAGAGATGTTTTGAGGACGCAGCCGCCTTAGATAATTCCAATGCGATATTTCAGTTAGCCTATAATTACAAAAATGGAAAATTTGGTTCGGTGGATAAGGATTCAGCAAAAAAATATTATGAGAGAGCGGTTTCTCTCGACCATCCTGTTGCAATGTTTAATCTTGGTCTAATGTACAGGATTGGGGAATTTGGAAGTAAAGATTTCAAATCTGCTAATAAATTATTTTTGAGGGCGGTTGCACTCGGGCATAAAAAATCTGCGTTATTTGTGTCTAATCCAATGATCGCAGATATAGTTAAATCAATTTCTAATCAAGGCGTGGAAAAGTACGTGGTTGATGAAATTGAAGCGGTGCTTGAGGGTTTGGAGGAAAAATTTTTTCAGCAACGTAAAAGACATATAGTCGAACATCCAGCCAAACTTGCACACTTTACCACATGGCAGGCAATTGAAAGTATTTTGTCGCTAGATGCAGAGAATTCAAAAACTGCTTGTCTTCGTCAATATCATGTAGACTATATGAACGATCCTTCTGAAGGAAGAAGATTGCTTGAATTTAATGCATTGGAAAGTGCAAAAAAATACCCAAAAGCTGCTGAAGCCAGCGTTAAACTTTCAGAGTTATTTGATGAATACTATTTTCGATCATTTGAAAAAAACCATCCCACCACTCAACTACTACCATCTGTATTTACTGTTTCATTAACAAAAGAATCAGATCGACTTGACCTCTGGCGAGCGTATGGAAAAGATGGGCATGGGTATTGTTTAATAATGCCAACGCAGCCGAATAATACGAGTGGTGACCCCGTTACCATTAGAGATCGACGAACCTCACGCGAGTTTTTTTCTAGCGAAACAAGATCTGAATTGGATTTCAACGATTCTATAGGAGTTCCTTCGTTATATTGGATAAAATATTCTGACGAAGATGTGGCTCACACTCTCGATAGTTTAGGTGAATCATTAGAAAGTATATTTGAATTAAAAAATAAAGTTTCCATTGAAAATTGGAATCAAATTGCATATTGCACAACTGCGATTTTGTTGGAAATATTATATTTGTTTAAAGATGAACAATATTCGACTGAAAAAGAAGCTAGGGCTTTGAGTGTGATGAATATTGGAAATTCCAGAATAAAAATGGATGAAAGAGCGCCTGGTCATTTATATTGTGAGACAGCTCCATTTTTGTTTAAATTAAAAGACTCTGAAATTGTTTTAGGGCCGAAAGTCCCTACGCCGGCTGCTTCCATCTGGAACATCCGGTATCGTCTTTCAAGGCTCGGCATTGCGGATAAAGTAACCGTCAGGAAGTCAAAAGTGCCGTATCGGTAATCTGCGTGCTTCCGCTTTGGGGGCGAAAGCCGCCCGTGAAGTAAGATCGCTGGTTCGAAGTAAGATCTGCTTGCTGGTTTGTGGTTCTAGCGATGCGACTATGTAACCGGTACGGTGGCGGATTCATCTTATGATTCGTGCGACGGCTTAAGCGTGCTCAGTCGCGCGGTCATGCGTTGCTCCCATCCAGGGCCTGTGGCTAACCAGCGCTCGAAAATATTCGCAGGAAGGTGGAGTGTGACAAGTTCATTTTGGTAAGAGTAGATCGGTCGTCCTCCTGCCTTCAATGTGCCCGACGTAATCGCATCATCGGCCATTTCTGGAATTTCCTCATATTCCTCGGGCTGAATTTCATGCGCATCGACGAGTGCAAAGTCACTGCCGTAAGAGTGCGGCAAAACGTTTCTGTTCGCGTTCATTGGCTTTCCTCATGCTGAAGACGTGGCAGCCTGTGCCGCGTGGCGTGTAACAGATGACGACCATACGTCCGTGCAGCATGCCATAGCAGATAAAGCGCTCTTCGCCGTATGTCTTTCTTGTGTCCGAAGTGATGAAGTGCCGGCCGCCACGAATGATTGAGGCATCTGCGAAATCCAAGCCGCGTGAGGCTAGCGTCTGGTCGCGTTTGACGGGATCGTATGTGATCCACATGATCGAATTTTAGGTTGGTTAACGGCCAACTGCAATGTTAGCCCTGTATCGAGGTGAGAGATATTGATGCACATCAGGGCGACTCTTATGCAGATTTTTTTAGTTCACGACACCAATGTTTAGTAAAAATCACTAAATTCAGCCAAAAATTGAAAGTTTGTTGAGTACGCGCTCTGCTTCTTGCTATAACGTCATTAGTTATATGCAAGGAGCGTTTGGATGACAAAGACGGGGTGGGCTGTGCTGTTGGGCGCCGGACTGGGGGTGGTCATGTCTGCCACGGCAGGTGTGTCGGCGCCGCTGTCCTATCCTTGCCTGCGCGCCTCCGCGCCGATCCACATCGACGGCAAGCCCGATGACGCGGCCTGGCGCAACGCGCCGTGGACCGCTGACTTCGTGGATATCGAAGGCGACAGCAAGCCGCGTCCCAAGTACCGCACGCGCGTCAAGATGCTGTGGGACGACCAGTACCTCTACATCGCCGCCGAACTGGAAGAGCCGGACGTCAAGGCCACGCTGACGCAGCATGACTCCGTGATCTTCAAGGACAACGACTTCGAAGTCTTCATCAGGCCCTTGCCGGACACCGACAGCTATTACGAATTCGAGATCAACGCGCTGAACACCGGCTGGGATCTGTTTTTGCCCAAGCCCTACAACCAGGACGGCCAGCCCGACAACAGCTGGGACATCCAGGGCCTGAAGTCCGCCATCGCCGTGCAGGGCACGCTGAACAAATCGACCGACAAGGACCGCGGCTGGACCGTGGAAATCGCCTATCCGCTGAGCGCGTTCGCCTCGCGGCAGGCGGTGCCGAAGCCGCGCGACGGCACCACCTGGCGTATCAATTTCAGCCGCGTGGAGTGGACCTCCGGCCAACCCAATGAAGACAACTGGGTCTGGTCGCCGCAAGGCGTGATCGATATGCATGTGCCGGAACGGTGGGGCTTCCTGCACTTTCTGGAGCAGACCACAACGCAGAAAAATTAGCCGATTCGTGTTTAGCGCTTCGCGCCGCACGCAAGGCAAGTGTCGTAAAACGGCCTCATGCCAGTTTAGTAAATCAAACTAAACTTCGCGCCATGTTTGGAAACTGGTTGAGCCGTATGAAGTTCCTTTGTATAAATTTCAACGGGTGAATGCGATGTCCAACGACATGCAGGCGATCTCCGGCGTTTAGTAAAACACCCGGCAGCCACCCACTTATAACAAGCCCAAAATCGGGCATAACCAAGGAGATGACCACATGACCGCTTTCCACCACACTTCCCGGCATTTACGCTGCCGCGCCACGCCGATCGCCATGGCGGTGGGCGCCGCGCTGCTGACGCTGAGCGCGCAGGCCCAGACCACCGCGCCAGCCACGCCGGACCCGAAGGCCGACGCTGACAAGGTCGTCGTCGTCACCGGCTACCGCTACGCGATCGAGAAAAGCCTCGACCAGAAGCGCGACGCCAATTCGATCGTCGAAGTGGTCACCGCCGAAGACATCGGCAAATTCCCCGACAAGAACGTGGCCGACGCACTGCAGCGCGTGCCGGGCGTGATCATCGACCGCAGCGGCGGCGAGGGCAAGAACGTCAGCGTGCGCGGCCTGTCGTCGGAACTGACGCTGACCGAACTGAACGGCAACTACATCGCCACCGCCGAGTCCAACGGCGACCCGACGCGCTCGTTCAACTACACGCTGATGCCGTCCAATATGCTGGGCAGCGCCGAGCTGTTCAAGACGCCGGAAGCGCGCATCGACGAAGGCGGCATCGGCGGCACCGTGATCCTGCACACCCGTCGTCCGCTGGACGTCAAGTCCGGCAGCGGCTTCGTGTCGGCCGAAGGCACCTGGGCCGACACCACCAAGAAAACCGATGGCCAGTTCTCCGGCCAGTACGCCTGGCACGACGAGCAGAACCGCTTCGGCGTGCTGGTCGGCTACACGCAGCAGAAGCGCACCACGCGCACCATGGGCGCCAGCACCGAAGACTGGAAGTGGTACAGCGACGACAACACCGCGCATCCGGCCACCGACGTCAACGGCAAGCCATCCAAGATGAACAGCTACTGGTGGGGCGAGTCGGGCTTCTACGACCAGAGCGGCAAGTACTACACCAACTTCATGATGCCGACCTCGGTCAACTTCGACGTCAAGACCGAGGAACGCGAGCGCAAGGGCGGCCAGGTGACGCTGCAATTCAAGCCGGTGCGCAACTTGACGCTGACGGGTAACTACTTCCGCTTCGACCTGTCGCAGGACTCGCAGACCAACACGCTGAAGATCCCCGAGTGGAATCTGGCGCGCTACAACGGCGACGGCAACTGGGCCGGCGGCCGCATGCTCGATGGCCTGACCTTCGACAAGAGCGGCACCATCGTCACCGGCGCGCAATACAGCGCCCACGCCGGCAAGACCTACTACTGCAGCGAAGCCGGGGCGGCCGCAGGCGGCCAGAAACCAGGCGGCTGGGGTCCGGACGATTGCACCATCCCGACGCCGCAGATCACCGGCAGCTACAACCGCGAGAAAGCGCTGTCGCAGACCGCCGACATCGAAGCCGAATGGCGCGGCCAGTCGGTGGACGCCACCTTCAAGGCCGGCCGCACCTGGGCCGCCGGCGGTCCGGAACTGCAATTCACCATGCCGATCAAGCCGCGCGTGCAAAATGCCGACGGCAGCTGGACCCTGGGCAACTACGCCAGCGCGTGGAGCCTGAACGGCACGCCGACCATGACCTTCTCGCCGGAACTGATGTCCAACCTGCAAAAAGGCATCGGCGAGATCGACCTCGGCTCGACCCAGTCGTCGTGGACCCGCAACAGCACCGAGCAGAAATACGCCCAGGCGGACGCCACCTGGCACACCGACAAGGGCTGGCTTGATTCCATCATGTTCGGCGGCAAATACCGTGACGGCGGCACCCACCGCAGCACCGGCAACAACTACTGGGCGTGCAAGGGCACCGATCCGTCCAACTACGACAACCGCTACCAGGCCGGTTGCGATCCGACCGCCAACAAGTTCCAGCCGCAGTTCCTGTACAGCCAGTCGCTGGGCAACCTGGCCGGCGGCATCAACGCCAGCGCCTTCCCGGCGATTAACTTCCCGGCCTACGTGTCGTACCTGAACCAGACCTACGGCGCCATGCAGACGCGTAACGAAGACAACTTCGTCTACAACGTCAAGGAGAAAATCGCTTCGGCTTACATTCAGGCCAACATCAAGGCGGATCGTCTGCGCGGCAACGTTGGTCTGCGCGTGGTGCGCACCAAGCAGCATGCGGATTCCACGGACCAGGTCGATAACTACAACGACTACTTCTTCGATGGCGCCGACGGCAATCCGGCGCCTTGCCAGGCGGGTGGCGCGCCAGCGATCGGCGCGCCTTCCGGCTCCGGTTGCATCAGCGGTTTCACCACGCTGCCGGACAGCATCGCGCACACCAAGTCCTACGCCGTCAGCTCGCTGGACCGTACCTACAACGACGTCCTGCCGAGCATCAATCTGGCCTACGACCTGACCGACACGCTGCTGCTGCGCGCCGCGGCGTCCAAGGTGGTGGCGCGTCCTAGCTACAACGACATCGCCTACCCAGGCGGCCTGCAGCAATACAGCCAGGAATACGTCAACGACCGCCGTCTGATCGGTGGCGGCGACCAGCAGGGCTGGTACGGTTCGGGCAGCAACAAGGAACTGGAACCGTACAAGGCCAACCAGTTCGACCTGGGCCTGGAGTGGTACTTCCACCGCGGCTCGGTGCTGGGCGCCGGCCTGTTCCGCAAAAACGTCAGCAACTTCTCGGTGCCGGTGGTGCTGAATGTGCCGCAGACGGTTGGCGGCCAGACCGTGACGGTGCAGAACTACTCGACCACCGCCGGCGGCCGTAACGGCGTGTCGCAGGGTATCGAACTGTATGCACAGCACACGCTGGACATGGGGGTCGGCTTCCAGGTCAACTACACCTACAACAAGACCAACCAGGCCGCGATCACGCTGGGCGATGGCACCGAACTCGGCAAGTCGCCGCTGGTCGGCAGCGCCAAGAACCAGGGCAACGTGACCGTGTTCTACGAAACCGACACCTTCCTGGCGCGCGCTTCGTACAACCGTCGCGGTGTGGTGGTGGACGGCCTGATCAACGGTCTGAACATCTACCGCGATCCGTACAGCCAGGTCGACCTGAACGTGGCCTACAACTACACCAAGCAACTGAGCTTCACCGCTTCGGTGCTGAATGTGACCAAGGAAGAGTCGAGCTCGCATCTGGGCAACGACACCAAGAACCGCTTCTATTCCAACAGCTACGCCGGCCGCATCGCGTACTTTGGCGCGAACTACAAGTTCTAAGCTCCGATCCTTCCCCGTCCCGCCGGATGGGGAAGTGTCTTTAACGGCTTTGCCTCCCTCCCGGCAAAGCCGTCTTCTTTGGGCGCCCGTATGACTACGAACAACCGCATCAACAGCATTACCATCGTCGGCGGCGGCAGCGCCGGCTGGATGGCCGCCACGGCGCTTGCCACCTATCTGGGCAAGGGCGCCAGCATCCGCCTGATCGAATCCGAAGAGATCGGCATCGTCGGCGTCGGCGAGGCCAGCGTGCCGCACATCCGCCTGTTCAACGGCCAATGGCTGGGCATCGACGAGGCCGAATTCGTCAAGCGCACGCAGGGCACGATCAAGCTCGGCATTCAATTCAACGACTGGGGCCGCATCGGCGACAGTTATATCCACGGCTTCGGCGCCATCGGTCGCGCGATGGGGCCGCTGCCGTTCCACCAGTTCTGGCTTAAGCTGTTCCAGTCCGGCCGCGCCGCGCCGATCGGCGCCTACACGCCGCAGACGGTGATGGCGCCGCAGGGCAAGTTCGCGCCGCGCGACCATAATGCCGCGCCGGGTACGCCATTGGCCGACATCGCCTACGCCTACCATTTCGACGCCACCTTGTATGCGCGCTATCTGCGCGAGCTGGCCGAGCAGCGCGGCGTGCAGCGCATCGAAGGCAAGATCGTCGGCGTCCAGCAGCGCGCCGAGGACGGCCATATCGAATCGCTGACGCTGGAAAGCGGCCAGGTGGTGGACGGCGAACTGTTCATCGATTGCTCCGGCTTCCGCGGCCTGCTGATCGAACAGACGCTGAAGACCGGCTATGTCGACTGGTCGCACTGGCTGCCGTGCGACAGCGCGCTGGCGGTGCCGAGCGCCAGCGTCGATCCGATCACGCCGTACACCCGCGCCAGCGCGCAGAAGGCGGGCTGGCAGTGGCGCATCCCGCTGCAACACCGCATCGGCAATGGCTATGTCTATTCCAGCAAATACATCAGCGACGATGAAGCCGCCGCGACATTGCTGGCCAATCTCGACAGCGAGGCGCTGGGCGAACCGCGCCAGTTGCGCTTTACAACCGGCATGCGCCGCAAGTTCTGGAACAAGAACGTGGTGGCGCTGGGCCTGGCCAGCGGCTTCCTGGAACCGCTGGAATCGACCAGCATCTACCTGGCGCAATCGGGCATCACGCGCCTGTTGAGCATGTTCCCGCAGCGCGATTTCAATCCGCTGCTGATGGAGCGCTACAACCAGGAGTCCGCCTTCGAATACGAGCGCGTGCGCGATTTCCTGATCCTGCATTACAACGCGACCGAACGCAACGACACGCCGTTCTGGGACTACTGCCGCACCATGTCGATTCCGGACAGCCTGCGCGAAGCGGTCGACCTGTTCCGCGCCGATGGCCGCTACTTCCGCAACGGTGACGATTTCTTTGCGCTGCCCAGCTGGGTGCAGGTGATGCTGGGGCAGGGCATTGTGCCGCAAAGCTACCATCCCATCGTCGATGAAATGCCCGAGGCCAAAATCATCGAGCAGGTCGAGGGCATGGAGCGCATGCTGGCCCACGCCGTCGCCGCCATGCCGACGCATCAGGAATGGATCAACCGCTACTGGAAGGCGCCGGCGCCATGAGCACGCCTTTGCTGACACGCGCCCCGAAGTGGTTGCGGCTGATGCTCGGCCTGTGCCTGGCCATCGCCGTTGGCACAGCCGCTGCGGCGCCGGACCAGCTGGTTATCGACCAGGGCTGGACCTTCCGCCTGCTGCCCGGCAATACGCAACTGGCCGCGCATCCGCAGGCCGCCTCGTGGCGCGCGGCGAAGGTGCCGGGCACCGTGCATACCGACCTGTTCGCCAACAAGCTGATACCCGATCCTTACGTCGGTGCGGCCGAAGCCGGCCTGCAATGGATAGGCCTGGCCGACTGGGAATACCGCACGCGCTTCGACGCACCGGCCACGGCGCTGAAAAACGCCCGCAGCGATCTGGTGTTCGACGGCCTGGATACCTTTGCGGAAGTGTGGCTCAACGGCAGCCAGCTGCTGGCCGCCGACAACGCCTTCCGCACCTGGCGTGTGCCGGTGCAGGGCAAGCTGCGCGCCAAGGGCAATGAGCTGCGCATCGTGCTGCGCTCCCCGATCGCCAAGCTGCTGCCGCAGGTACAGGCCATGCCGCTCAAGCTGGCTGGCAACTATCCGTCGCCCTACGGCGATGAGCCGAAGGATGCGATGACCGGCAACTTCGCCCGCAAGCCCGGTTACCACTACGGCTGGGACTGGGGACCGCGCTACGTCACCGCCGGCATCTGGAAACCGGTCGTGCTGCAAAGCTGGGCCGCGCTGCGCATCGATAACCTGCAACTGCGCCAGGACCACGTGGATGAAGCGCGCGCCGACATCGCCGCCATCGTCTCGGCCGACGTGGTGCGTGACGGTGAATTCGATCTGCGCCTGTGGCAGACGGCGCCGGACGGCAAGCGCACGCTGGCCGCACAACAGCGGACCGCCTTGCATGCCGGCGACAACCGCATCGAACTGCCGCTGCACATCGACCATCCGCAACGCTGGTTCCCGAACGGCTACGGCGCGCAGCCGCTGTACCGCTACGAGCTGGAACTCGGCGAAGCCAAGGCCAGCGCGCGTACCGGCCTGCGCAGTATCGAACTGCGCCGCGAACCGGACGACAAGGGCCGCAGCTTTTATTTCGCGGTGAATGGCATTCCGGTGTTCGCCAAGGGCGCCAACACTATTCCCTTCGATATGTTCCAGCCGCGCGTGACCAAGGCGCAGCTGCGCCGCGTGCTGCAATCGGCGCGTGACGCCAATATGAACTTCCTGCGCAGCTGGGGCGGCGGCTATTACGAGAGCGACGATTTCTTCGACCTGGCCGACGAACTGGGCCTGCTGGTCTGGCAGGACTTCATGTTCGGCGGCGGCATGCCGCCGGCGTATGACGACGCCTTCCGCGCCAACGTGGTCGCCGAAGCGCGCGACAATGTGCGCCGCCTGCGCAATCACCCAAGCCTGGCGCTCTGGTGCGGCAATAACGAGGAGGAAATCGCCTGGAAATACTGGGGACCGGGCCAGGAGCTGACCAAGGCCTATCCGGCCTTCGGCGACAAGGTCTGGAAAGGCTACGTCCAGCTGTTCGGCGTCGACCTGCGCAAGGTGGTGGCGGAAGAGGGCGGCGGCATCGCCTACTGGGCCAGCTCGCCGAGCGACGATCTGGCCGAAGTCGCCAACACGCCGGCCAGCGGCGACATGCATTACTGGGAAGTGTGGGGCAATCCTGCGCATCCGCCGTCCAAGTACCTGGAGATCACGCCGCGCTTCATGTCCGAATACGGCTTGCAGGCCTGGCCCGTGCAACGCACCATCGATGCCTTCGCCAAGCGCGGCGAGCAGGGTATCGCCACGCCGGTGATCGAGGCGCACCAGAAATTCCTGGCCGGTAAAGGTAACGAACGGCTGATGAAATACGTGGATTACGAGTTCGGCGAAACCAGGGACTTCGCTTCCTTCGTCTACCTGAGCCAGGCCGCGCAGGCCGAGGGCATCGAACTGGCGGCGCTACACCATCGCGCCAGCCGGCCGTTCACCATGGGTTCGCTGTACTGGCAGCTGAACGATGTGTGGCCGGGCGCCTCCTGGTCCAGCGTGGACTGGTTCGGCCGCTGGAAAGCCTTGCAATTCCATGCACGCCGCTTCTACGCGCCGGTGGCGGTGGCCGCGTTGCGCACACCGCAAGGCAATACCTCGCTCAACCTGCTCAACGACCGCACGCACGCCGTGCGCGGCGAACTGCGCCTGCGCTTGCTGAGCCTCGACGGCAAGCTGCTGCGCGACGAACGTAAGCAGGTCGAGCTGGCGTCGCTGTCGTCAACCCGGCTGGCCGATTACACCGACGCTGCCTTGCTGGGCGACGCCGATCCGGCATCCACCGTCGCCGTGTTCGACCTGCAAGCCGAAGGCGAACCGGCATCGCGCGGCACGGTATATTTCAAGCCAGCCAAGGAGATGCACTGGCCGGACGCCGGCCTGCGCGCGCAACTGCGCGCCGACGGCAAGGGCTACACGCTCGACCTGAGCGCCTCAAAATTCGCGCGCGCCGTATGGATCGATTTCGGCGACGCCGACGCCGATGTTTCTGACAATGCATTGACACTGCTGCCGGGTGAAAGCGTGTCGCTGCATGTTTCATCCAAGGCCAGCCTGGCGACGCTGCGCAAGGTATTGCGCGTGCGTTCACTGGCCGACGACCACTAAAAAAAGGAGATAGCTTCATGTCCGTATTCCCCATCCCGTCTCGTGTGGCAGCCTGCACGCTGCTGGCCGCGCTGACGCTGCCCGCCGTCGCGGCCACGCCAGTGCCAGCCAACACGACACCGGTCAATACCTTCATCGGCACCCAGGATGAAGGCAACACCTTCCCCGGCGCCTCCGCCCCATTCGGCATGATCCAGGTCGGCCCGACCGGCGAGCACTACGCCGGCTGGCGCTATAGCGACAGCCATATTCGCGGCTTCGGCCACTCCTACCTGTCCGGCGCCGGCTGCTGGGAGCAGGGCGGTCAGCTGCAAGTGCTGCCGGTCACCGGCAAGATCGGACCGGGCGGCGATTTCGATACCGCCAAGCCAGGCAGCTTCGATTACAAAAAATACGCCGCCGAGTATAGCCACGACGGCGAAGTCGGCCAGGCCGGCTACTACAAGGTGCAGCTGACCAGCTACGGCGGCATCACCGCCGAGGCCACCGCGCTGACCCGCGCCGCCGCCGAGCGCTACACCTTTGCCGCCAACGCCACCAGCGGCAACGTGCTGCTGAATCTGGGCCAGGCCAACGAACGCCATTCCGTGATCGGCAGCGAAGTGACCGTGGTGGACGACCGCAGCGTCGAAGGCCAGATCACCACCAAGAGCTTCTGCGGCGGCGCCCAGTACACCACATGGTTCCGCATCACCTTCGACCAGCCATTCACCACGCACGGCATCTGGGATGATCGCGGCGGCTGGGCGGGCGCCAAAGGCCCGAGCCAGCAGGGCGAAGCCCGTCCGCACGGCGTCTGGCTGACCTTCGACCTCAAGTCCGGCAAGGCGGTAACCGCCGTCAGCGCCATCTCGCACGTCGACATCGAAGGCGCGCGCGCCAACCTGAAAGCCGAAGGCATGGCCAACGGCCGTCCGATGGGCTTTGACGCCATGCGCACGCAGGCGCAATCGGTCTGGCAGCGTGAACTGAACAGCGTGCGCATCCAGGGCGGCAGTAACGACGACCGCACCGTGTTCTACACCGCGCTGTACCACGCGCTGCTGCAGCCGCTGACCGGCAACGATGCCGACGGCCGCTATCGCGGTTACGACAACGCCGTCCACACCGCCAAGGACTGGACTTACTACGAGTTCTTCTCGCTGTGGGACACCTACCGCGCGCAGAACCAGCTGCTGGCGCTGCTGCGTCCCGAACGCGCGCGTGACATCGGCAACTCGGTGCTGAAGATCCGCGAGCAGGGCGGCTGGCTGCCACGCTGGGGCTATGCCAACTTCGAGACCAACATCATGACCGGCGATCCGGTCACGCCGTTCCTGGTCGACCTGTGGCGCTATGGCGCATTGAAGGGCCGCGAAGCTGAGGCTTACACCGCGTTGCGCGAAAACGCCTTCGGCGTGCCGCCGCATAACATCCGCGCGCAAGGCCGCGCCGGCAACCTGAACTACCTGAGCCAGGGCTTCGTGCAATACGACCGCAGCTTCCCATCGAAAGGCATGGACGTCGATCCGCACCACGGCGCCTCGTCGACGCTGGAATATGCTGTCGGTGACGGCGCGCTGGCCACCATGGCCAAGGCGCTGCGGCACACCGAAGATGCGCAACTGCTGTCGCAGCGCGCGCTGAACTGGCGCAAGGTATGGGATCCGAAAGCGCAGGACAAGGAGACCGGCTTGAGCGGCTTCCCGCGTCCACGATTGATCGGCGGTGAATGGTTCACCGACGTCGACGGCAGCTACGATCCACGCAGCGAGCGCGGCTTCCACGAAGGCACCGGCTGGCAATACCAGTGGCTGGTGCGTCAGGACATCCCTGGCCTGGCCGAAGCGATGGGCGGACCAGCCAAGGCGCTGCAACGCCTGGACCTGTTCTTCGACTACGACGCCCTGGTGGCCGATCCGCAAGCGGTGCGCAAATCGTGGGTGGTGGGTCCGTACAGCTACTACAGCCAGTTCCGCTACAACCCGAACAACGAGCCTGACCTGCACGCGCCATGGGTCTACACCCTGATGGGCCAGCCGTGGAAAACCACCACCGTGCTGCGCGCCGCCGAGACCCTGTTCGGCAACGGTCCGAGCGGCGTAACCGGCAACGACGACCTGGGCACCATGTCGGCCTGGTATCTGTTCAGCGCGCTGGGCCTGTACCCGGACGCGCCGGGCAGTGGCCGCTTCCTGCTGCACGCACCGCGCTTCTCGCGTGCCGAGATCGATCTGCCGCAGGGCCGCCTGCTGCGCATCGAAGCACCGGACGCCAAGCCGGGCGAGCGCCGCTTCGTCAAATCGGTCAGCTGGGGCAACCAGCCGGTATCGCGCGTCTGGCTGGACTGGGAGCAACTGCAAGCCGGCGGCATCCTGGGCTACCGCCTGACGCCGCAAGCCGATACCGCAGGCTGGGGCACCCGTGGCCGCGACCTGCCGCAGGCGCCGGCAGGGCTGAAAAACTAATGTTACAAACTCTCACCATGTCTTACAGGTGCGGTTTGTAAATTCATGTAAAGTGCGGGCAGTTGTAACCTTGTAACATTAACTAAGGAGCCCGCATGAGCATCATGAGAAATTTCGCTGCCGTCGCTGCAATCACTTCCATCGCGCTGGCTGCGCACGCCGCTCCTAATGAACTGCCCACCACCGGCACGCTGGTGGTGGTGCCCGCATATGGCGAAGTCAAACACGTCAACGACCAGGCCGTCGTGCTGCTGGCCGTTGAAGAGCAGGATAAGGACAAGGCTGCCGCCGCGTCGCGCGTCAACACCAAGATGAAGCAGGGCCTGGAGATCGTCAAGAAAGAAGATCCGCAGGCCAGCCTGAAAACCCAGGGTTATTACACCTATCCGGTCTATCCGGAAGAAGTCGTGCTGCCGAACGGCCGTCCGGCCAAGCAGCGCGTCCCGACCGCCTGGCGCGTGGGTCAGTATCTGGAAGTGACCACCTCCAGCCTGGACAAGCTGCCGAAAACCGTCGCCGCCGCGCAGAAAATCCTGGCGCTGAACAGCATCAATTTCGGCCTGAAGCCGGAAACCACCAAGCAGCTGGATGACCAGCGCATCGCCGCCACCTACAAGAACCTGAACGAGCGCATCGCTTCGATCGCCAACGCCATGGGCCGCAAGGTCGGTGACGCGGTGCTGGACACCGTCGATTTCGAAGGCTCGGGCAACTACACCGAAGCCCGCCCTGCGGCGGCGCCGATGATGATGCGCATGAAGTCCGCCGACACGGCCGAAGTGGCCGAGCCAAGCTTCGAGCCGGGCGAGACCACCCTGCAGATGCAATTGGTCGGCAAGGTCCGTTTCAAATAAGTTGTGTTCGGCGCCAGTTGAGGTAAAGTTTGTTTTTTTCTCAACTGGAGCCTGCAATGAAATACCTCGTTGTCGCCGCCCTGACGGCGTGTGTGGTCGCCGCGCACGCCGCGCCGCTGCAAACCCTGCCGACCGCCGGCACGCTGGTGGTGGTGCCGGCCTTTGGCGAAGTCACGCACGTGAACGACCAGGCCAACGCCACGCTGTCGGTGGAAGAGGTCGACAAGGACAAGGCCGTCGCCGCTTCGCGCGTCAATGCCAAGATGAAGCAGGGCCTTGAGGTATTGAAAAAGGCCGATCCCAAGGCCACGCTGAAAACCCAGAACTACTACACCTATCCGGTCTATCCGGAGGAGCCGGCGCCGGTGCCCGGCCAGCCGCGCAAGCCGCGCGTGCCCACCGCCTGGCGCGTCGGCCAGAGCGTGCAACTCGTCACCACCAATCTGGACAGCCTGCCGAAAACCGTGGCCGCCGCGCAAAGCGTGTTAAGCCTGAATAACCTGCATTTCAGCCTGTCGCCGGCCACCACCAAGAAAATGGACGACGAACGCATTGCCGCCACCTATCTGAACCTGAATGAACGCATCAATGCCATTGCCGGCGCCATGGGCCGCAATGTGGGCGACGCCGTGCTCGATACGGTCGATTTCGAAGGCTCCGGCAACTACAGCAACCGCGTGGAGGTCACCGGCGCGCGCGCGATGGCCTACGCCGCCGCGCCGCCGGCCCCTCCAGCGCCGGGACAGGTTGTCGAACCAAGCTTCGAGCCGGGCGAAACCACGCTGCAAATGCGCCTGGTGGGCAAAGTGCGCTTCAAATAGGCAAAATTGGGCAGAATAGGGGGATGGCGCGCCATCCCCTTTTTTACGGGCGGCTCCTCTATAATGATGGCGCAATAACCAGATAATGAGAGAAACGGACCGCTATGCCCAATTTCCCCCGCCGCCGCGCCAAAGGTAGCGCAGCCCAAGTCAAGGTGCCCAAAACGTCGCGCTTCAGCCGTTTTGCGCGTCGCGCCCGCGGAGAGGATCTCGACCGGCCGCGCCACCGCGGCATTTATCTGCTGCCGAACGCCTTCACCACCGCCGCGCTGTTCTGCGGTTTCTACGCCATCGTCATGGCGATGAACCAGAAATTCGAGCATGCCGCCTGGGCGATCTTCATCGCCATGGTGCTGGACGGCCTGGACGGCCGCGTCGCCCGCCTGACCAACACGCAGAGCGAATTCGGCGCGCAGTACGATTCGCTGTCGGACATGGTGTCCTTCGGCGCCGCGCCGGCGCTGGTGATGTACGAATGGTCGCTGCGCGGCCTGGGCAAGCTGGGCTGGATCGCGGCGTTTGTCTACTGCGCCGGCGCCGCCTTGCGCCTGGCGCGTTTCAACACCAATATCGAAGTGGTGGACAAGCGCTACTTCCAGGGCATGCCGTCGCCGTCGGCCGCCGCGCTGGTGGCCGGCTTCATCCTGATGATGCTGGACCTGGAAGTGTCGGGCCTGGACATGGGCTGGGTATCGTGGGGCATTGCCGTCTTCGCCGGCCTGACGATGGTCAGCAATGTGCCGTTCTACAGTTTCAAGGACGTGAACTTCCGCAAGCCGGTGCCGTTCATCGGCGTGTTCCTGATTGCGCTGGGCCTGGCGCTGATCGCCATCAAGCCGGCGGCGACCTTGTGGCCGCTGTTTGCGATTTACGGCTTGTCCGGTTATGTGGTCGCGGCCTGGCGCGCGGCCAAGGGCAAGAAGGTCAGCCTGATCCAGACCGAGATGGAAAGCGACGACCCGAGCGAACGGCACTAGACACCGCAGTGCGGTGGGCACTGAGATTCCAGCAACGAAGCAACTGAGCACAAGCCACGGAGCTATCATGAGCAACTCATCCAACCGCCTGATCATCTTCGACACCACCCTGCGCGACGGCGAGCAATCGCCGGGCGCCTCGATGACCAGGGACGAAAAGGTCCGCATCGCCAAGCAGCTGGAACGCTTGCGCGTCGACGTCATCGAGGCCGGCTTCGCCGCCGCCTCTCCCGGCGATTTCGAATCCATCAAGGCGATTGCCTCGGTGGTGCGCGAGTCGACCATCTGTTCACTGTCGCGCGCCAATGACCGCGACATCGCCCGCGCCGCCGAGGCGCTGGCGCCGGCCGAGCGCAAACGCATCCACACCTTCATCGCCACCTCCAAGCTGCACATGGAGGCCAAGCTGCGCATGCTGCCGGAGCAGGTGCTGACGCAGGCCTGCAACGCGGTGCGCTTCGCCCGCCAGTACACCGACGATATCGAATTCAGTCCGGAAGACGGCAGCCGCTCGGACGAGGATTTCCTGTGCCGCGTGCTGGAAGGCGTGATCGCCGAAGGCGCCACCACCATCAACTTCCCGGACACGGTGGGCTACGCGGTGCCGGAGATTTTCGGCGAGACCATCCGCCGCCTGCGCGAGCGCATTCCCAATTCCGACAAGGCCGTGTGGTCGGTGCACTGCCATAACGACCTGGGACTGGCGGTGGCCAATTCGCTGGCCGGCGTGATGATCGGCGGCGCACGGCAGGTCGAGTGCACCATCAATGGCCTCGGCGAACGGGCCGGCAACACCGCGCTGGAAGAGGTGGTGATGGCGCTGCGCACGCGCGGCGGCTACTACAACCTGGAATGCGGCATCGACACCACGCAGATCGTGGCGGCGTCCAAGATGGTGTCGCAGATTACCGGCTTTGCGGTGCAGCCCAACAAGGCGGTGGTGGGTGCGAACGCGTTTGCGCACGCCTCGGGCATCCACCAGGACGGCATGCTGAAGTCGCGCGAGACCTACGAGATCATGCGCGCCGAGGATGTGGGCTGGACCGCGACCAAGATCGTGCTGGGCAAGCTGTCCGGCCGCAACGCGTTCAAGCAGCGCCTGCAGGAGCTGGGCATCGATCTGGAATCGGAAACCGAAGTCAACGCCGCGTTCGCGCGCTTCAAGGAGCTGGCCGACCGCAAGTCGGAGATTTTTGACGAGGACATCCTGGCGCTGGTGTCGGATGAGCAGCAATCGCAGGAGAGCGAGTTTTACCGCTTCGTCTCGCTGGAACAGCGCTCGGCCAGCGGCGAGACGCCGTCGGCGAAAGTGGTGTTCCTTATCGACGGCGAGGAGCATGTCAGCGAAGGCCGGGGCGATGGTCCGGTCGATGCGACCGTCAATGCGATCGAGGGCGAGGTAGGCAGCGGCGCGGAGCTGGTGCTGTTCTCGGTGAACGCCATCAGCACCGGCACGCAGTCGCAGGGCGAGGTGACGATGCGTTTGTCGAAGGAAGGCCGCATCGTCAACGGCGTTGGCGCTGATCCGGACATCATCGTGGCGTCGGCCAAGGCCTATCTGTCGGCGCTGAACAAACTGCATTCGAAAATAGAGCGAGTGAATCCGCAACTATGAGTGAGCAATTTGATGTGGTGGCGCTGGGCGAGGCGATGGTGGAGTTCAACCAGGCCAGGTCCAGCGAGCCGTTGTACCGCCAGGGCTTTGGCGGCGACACGTCCAACGCGGTGATCGCGGCCAGCCGCCAGGGTGCGCGCACCGCTTACCTGAGCCGCGTCGGCGAGGACCATTTTGGCCGCATGCTGCTGGATCTGTGGCAGACGGAAGGCGTGGATGTCAGCGCGGTGGCGCGCGATCCGCAGGCGCCGACCGGACTGTATTTCGTCAATCACGGGCCGGAAGGGCATGCGTTCAGCTATCTGCGCGCCGGTTCTGCGGCCAGCCGCATGCAGCCGCAGACCATGGACTTGAGCGCGGCGGCGCGCACGCGCTGGCTGCACATCTCGGGCATCTCGCAGGCCATTTCGGCCGGCGCCTGCGACACGGTGTTTGCCGCCATCGAGACCGCGCGCGCGGCTGGCGGCAAGGTGAGTTTCGATCCGAATCTGCGTTTGTCACTGTGGCCGTTGGCGCGCGCCCGCGCGACCATCTGCGCCACGATTGCGATGACGGATCTGTTCCTGCCGAGTCTTGACGAAGCGGTGGCGCTGGCGGGCACCGATGATGTGCCGGCGATCTTCGCATGGGCACGTGCGCATGGCGCGCATACGGTGGTATTGAAGGCCGGTTCGGCCGGCGCATGGTATGCGGAGCAGGGCGCGCAGCCGCAACTGGCGGCCGCGCGCGCGGTGCAGGCGGTGGACGCCACCGGCGCTGGCGATTGCTTCGATGGCAGTCTGCTGGCGCGGCTGGCAGCCGGCGATACGCTGGGCGATGCGGTGCGCTATGCGAATGGGGCCGCCGGGCTATCGACGCTGGGCCATGGCGCGGTGGCGCCGATTCCGACGGCGGCGCAGGTGCGTGCCGCGCTGGCTTGATACTTCGCTCCACGCCGAAGCATTGGGGATTTTGAAAAGCTATTCTGGTGTTTTCAACCGGGGGCTTACATGACCATCACTTGCTTCATCCGTTACGAGATCGATCCATTCCAGCGTGACGCTTTCCGCCAATATGCCGAGAACTGGGGCCGCATCATTCCGCGCCTTGGCGGCCGGCTGATCGGCTACTTCCTGCCGCATGAGGGCACCAATTACGAGGCGTGGGGACTGGTGGGCTTCGATTCGCTGGCGGATTATGAATCGTATCGCGGCCGCCTGCGCGCGGATGCGGAGGCGAAGGATAACTTTGCGTTCGCCCGGCAGCAGCGGTTCATCCTGCGCGAGGAGCGCACTTTTGCGGAGGCTGTTTCATGATCGCGGTGATTTTTGAGGTAATGCCCAGTACCCCGATGGCTTCCGCATCGGGCGCGGCATACGCGCCGGCCGCGCCATGACGCAGGTGCAGCCACGCTTTGCGCGGGTGGCGGCGGCCATCGGCGATCCGACGCGGGCGCTGATGCTGTCGCGGCTTCTCGATGGCCGCTTCTACACCGCCACCGAACTGGCGCAGCACGCCGGCGTGGCGGCGCCGACAGCGTCGCAGCATCTGAAGCTGCTGGTGGAGGAAGGCTTGGCCCGCGTCCGCGCCCAAGGCCGCCATCGCTACTACATGCTCGCCGACGGCAATGTCGCTCATGCACTGGAAGCCCTGCTGCGCGTGGCCGACGGCGCACTACCCGAAACCACGCGCTGGAAGGCCCCGGCCATGCGCGGCCTGCGCCACGCGCGCAGCTGCTACGGCCATCTGGCCGGCGTGCTGGGTGTGGATCTGTGCCGCTGCTTCATCGACAACGGCTGGGTGCAAGCCGGCGAGGGCGACGGTCACGAATTCGCGCTGACGGTCGACGGCGCCGCGCGCGTGCGCGACCTGGGCATCGTGCTGCACGAAAGCCCGCGCCAGCTCTACGGCTGCGTCGACTGGTCCGAACGCCGCGACCATTTCGCCGGCCCGCTGGCGGTGGCGCTGCTGGACAATTTCGTTGAACGCGGCTGGCTGCGCCGCAGCGACGACACGCGTGCGCTGGGCGTCACCGCCGGTGACGCAACGTCGCTGGCAGCCTGGCTGGAAAGCTGACTACTGCGGCGCCTTGGCCTGTTGCAGCAGTTCCTGCGCCTTGGCCTTATCCTGCGTCACGCCGAGTCCCTGCTCGTACAACCGCGCCAGCGCCAGTTCGGCCATGCGGTTGTGCGCCAGCGCGGCACGCTGATACATCGCGGCAGCCTGCGCGTAGTCCTGCGAAACGCCAAGGCCGGTCTCATAGCATTGGCCCAGCACCACCTGCGCGGTGCGCTCCTGCTGCGCTGCGGCCTTCTGCAGAAAACCAATGCCTTCCTTGAGATCGTCGTCCTGGCCGCTGGCCAGCAGCGTGCTGCCCAGCGCCGATTGCGCTGACGGATGGTTCTGCGCGGCCGCCTTGCGCAGCCACACCTTGGCTTCGTCGTTATTGCCCTGTTTATGCAGCAGCAAGGCGAGGAAGTACTGACTGTTTGCCTTGCCCTGTTCGGCCGCCTTGCGGAACCACACAGCGGCCAACGCCGGATCGCCGGGATCGCCCACGCGCGGCGAGGCCAGCAGCCCCAACGTCTCCTGCGCGCCGGCCGATCCCTGGTTCGCCGCCTTCTCCAGCCAGCCGCGCGCCACTTCCTGATCGCGCGGCACGCCGTGGCCGTTCAGGTAGATCAGCCCGAGTTTGTATTGTGCTTCCGGCTCGTTGCGCTCAGCGCCGGCGCGCGCTTGCGCCAGGTTTTCGTCGATCTGTTTTTGCGAAGGACCGTCGAGCTTCCAGACGTACTGCATTTTGGTCCAGGTTTCGACGGGCTGGCCGTTCTCGGTGCCGGGCTTGAATTTGCAGCGGGCGAGTGAGTCCTGCGCCGCCTGATCCAGCAAGGGATGGCCGGTGGAGCGCTCGACGCGCGATTCGCGCACCGATCCATCCGTGCCGATCAGGAACGCCAGCTGAACCGTGCCCTGTTCCTCATGCCGCAGCGCTTCCTTCGGCCATTCCGGCTTGACGCAGGTGCTGAATTGGGCAACGGGCTTGGTGCTGGCGGAAGTTTGCGCCAGAGCTGGCGCTGAAAGCTGGGCGGCCGCGACGGCAAGCGCGGTGAGGTAGAGTTTCATGATTGGCACACTCCGGGAAGGAATGTGCCAATTTAGCATGTTTGCCGATTTAGAAGCGGACTTTGACGTAAGCCGCCGGGCCGTTTAAGCGAACATTCAGGTCGGTATTGTCGCGCTGGCGGTTCAGGCTGATCTTGCTGGCGGTGTACTCCGCCACCACGCCCACGGCCTTGGTCGGGAACCATTCAACGCCGATCGCGCCGCCGTAGATGTGGCCCTGGATGCTGCCGCCGTTTTTCTTGATGCCGGACGCATCCGCGTAGATGCGCACGTTTTCCGACACCGCATGACGCCAGCCCAGTTCCAGCAACGGCGCCCAGGCGCTTTCTTTTTCTTCATACGCGCCGCTGCCGGCCACGCCGTTCAGCACGCCGCTGGCGGTGCCCTTCAGGCTGGCCTGATAGTAGGCCGCGCCGGCGCCGATGCCGAACACGTCGTTGCCGCTGCCGATCCACCATTTATAGGCCAGGTTGGCCAGGTCCAGTTTCAGCTTGGCGTCCAGGCGGCCGTTGCCGGTTAACGGCAGGCCGTTGTAATTGGTGGTGCCGCTCAGGTCCGGGCTGTAGGTTTTGTCGTAGCGGTAGTAATCGAAGTCCAGGCCCTGCGAATCGCCCAGCAGCACGGAAGCTTTCACACGCGGCAGGGTGACGTGGTCGGTCTTGTAGGTGCCGGTGTCGATGCGGCCGTAGTTGGTGTCGCCTTCGTAGTTGATCTTCGGTTCGGTGTAGAAGGCGCCGACCGACAGGCTGGCGCGGTCCAGCGCCGGCGACGGATCGGCCCAGGCGATGGCGCTGACGGTGCTCAGCGCCAGTAACGTGGCGGTGTAAATGGCGTGGCGGGCAGGGGGCGTGCGTAAGGACATGGGGTCTCCGGTTGGTTGCGATGTCAATGGGAAAATCATAGCAACCGCTCGGCGCAAAACACGTCGGCGCACGCCCGGCATTCTCGTGGGAATGATCCTACCTAGCGCCGCCGTACTTCACGTTCCTCGTCCGGGCCGTTGACCATGGCCTGGACCACGCCCTGGCGGTTGAATTCCACCGACATCATGGAGTTCCACACATCCTGCTCTTTATAGCGGTACAGCCAGACGTCGCCGTCAACGCTGGCATAATGGGTGACTTGCGTGGGACGGCCGAGGATGCGCAGCACGCTGTCCTTGTTATCCTTGCCCGGCTTGACGGTGGCGAACCTGGCGCCGTTCAGCACCTGTTCGTAGGACACCAGCCTGCCGTCGGCGCCGATGCGCGCCATCCAGGTGTACTGGCCCATCGGGCCGGTGGCGTATTCGAGCAGCGTGTCGCCGCCATCGGCGTAGACATTGGTCGGCTGGCCGAGGCGGGCCTTGACCGCGTCCAGCGGCGCGCCGGGCTGTGGCGGCGGTTCGCCGAAGTGGGCACAGGCCGCAACAGCCAGCGCCAGAATTGCCAAAACCATAGCGTTTTTCATGTTTACCTCCTGAAAAAGCGTCAAAAGCAGATACACACGCGACTTTTTCCGTTATACTTCCGGGTCTGGTCTTTCCGACCAGGCTTTATTGTAATCACGGTGGGCAGGGTTCCGACTCCGCGCACCGCATGTTAAAGGTAAATATCATGACCGTAGAAAACATCAACAAAGCCGCGATCATCGCGGACAACGCCCGTGGCCAAAAAGACACCGGCTCGCCAGAAGTGCAAGTTGCACTGCTGACCGCTCGCATCAACGAACTGAACGGCCACTTCAAAGCCCACAGCAAAGATCACCACTCGCGTCGTGGTCTGATCATGATGGTTAACCGTCGTAAATCCCTGCTGTCGTACCTGAAGGGCAAAGACGCTACCCGTTATCGCGATCTGATCGCTAAACTGGGTCTGCGTAAGTAATTCTTGCGCCGTCCGGCCTAATCAAAATGCCTGCGCCAGTTTGCTGTCGCGGGCATTTTGTCTTTCTGGACGTTAAAAAATTGCCAAGTAGTACGTAGAGTTGTAGGAAAGGTGGCTTTCGGGCCATCTGTGGTGAGGTGAACGACAGCCCCTGAAAATCTGTCGGCAAATAGAAAGGGATTACCCATGTTTAACAAAGTTACGAAAACCTTCCAGTACGGTCAACACACCGTTACGCTGGAAACTGGCGAAATCGCTCGCCAGGCCTCCGGCGCGGTGATGGTGTCGATTGAAGACACCGTCATCCTGGCTACCGTGGTGGCGCGTAAAGACGCGAAACCAGGCCAGGACTTCTTCCCGTTGACCGTCGACTACCTGGAGAAAACCTACGCAGCCGGTAAAATCCCGGGCGGTTTCTTCAAACGTGAAGGTCGTCCTTCGGAAAAAGAAACGCTGACATCCCGCCTGATCGACCGTCCAATCCGCCCACTGTTCCCAGAGGGCTATCTGAACGAAGTGCAAGTGGTGATCCACGTGCTGTCGGTCAACCCAGAAATCGACCCGGACATCGCCTCGATGATCGGTGCTTCGGCCGCGCTGTGCGTGTCGGGCGTGCCGTTCAATGGTCCGATCGGCGCCGCCCGCGTGGGTTACGCCAACGGCCAGTACATCCTGAATCCTACCGTTGAACAACTGAAAACCTCGCAGATGGATCTGGTGGTTGCCGGTACCGAAACCGCCGTGCTGATGGTGGAATCGGAAGCCCAGCAGCTGTCGGAAGAAATCATGCTGGGCGCCGTGGTCTTCGGCCACACCCAGATGAAGGCCGTGATCGACGCGATCCACGACCTGGTGCGCGACGGCGGCAAGCCGGAGCAAGTCTGGACCGCCCCAGCCAAGGACGAAGCGCTGATCGGCCGCGTGGCCCACTTCGCCGAAGCGAAGATCCGCGACGCCTATCAGACCCGCGACAAGCAAGCCCGTACCGACAAGCTGCGCGCGATGTCGGCTGAAGTAGTGGCCGCCCTGGGCGCCGAAGCCGCCGCTGCCGGCGCTGCCGCACCGGACAGCGTTGACGTCGGTAACATCCTGTTCGAGATGGAATCGAAAGTCGTGCGTTCGCAGATCCTCGACGGCGAGCCACGCATCGACGGCCGCGATACCCGCACCGTGCGTCCGATCTCGATCCGTACCTCGGTGCTGCCACGCACCCACGGTTCGGCGCTGTTCACCCGCGGCGAAACCCAGGCACTGGTCGTTGCGACCCTGGGCACCGCGCGCGATGCACAGAAGATCGACGCGCTGATGGGCGAGTTCACCGACCCGTTCATGCTGCACTACAACATGCCACCGTTCGCCACCGGCGAAACCGGCCGCGTCGGCACCCCTAAGCGCCGCGAAATCGGCCACGGCCGTCTGGCCAAGCGCGCGCTGATCGCCGCCCTGCCATCGCAGGAAGAGTTCAGCTACGCCGTGCGTCTGGTGTCGGAAATCACCGAATCGAACGGTTCGTCGTCGATGGCGTCGGTCTGCGGCGGCTGCCTGGCGCTGATGGATGCCGGCGTGCCGATGAAAGAGCACGTGGCCGGTATCGCCATGGGCCTGATCAAGGAAGGCGGCAAGTTCGCCGTGCTGTCCGACATTCTGGGCGATGAAGATCACCTGGGCGACATGGACTTCAAGGTCGCTGGTACCCGCAACGGTATCACCGCGCTGCAGATGGACATCAAGATCCAGGGCATCACCAAGGAAATCATGCAAGTGGCGCTGGCGCAAGCCAAGGAAGGCCGCGAGCACATCCTGGGCGAAATGCAAAAGGCCGTGCCGACCGTGAAGACCGAACTGTCGGACTTCGCGCCACGCCTGATCACCATCAAGATCAATCCGGAAAAAATCCGTGACGTGATCGGCAAAGGCGGCGCCGTCATCCGCGCGCTGACCGAAGAGACCGGCACCCAGATCGACATCAGCGACGAAGGCGTGGTCACCATCGCTTCCGTCGACGCTGCTGCCGGCCAGGAAGCCAAGCGCCGCATCGAAGAGCTGACCGCCTCGGTCGAAGTAGGCAAGTCCTACGACGGCGTGGTGCTGAAGCTGCTGGACTTCGGCGCGATCGTTCAGGTCATGCCAGGTAAAGACGGGCTGCTGCACATCTCGCAGATCGCCAACGAGCGTGTGAACGCCGTGGCCGACTACCTGAAAGAAGGCCAGGCAGTGCGCGTCAAGGTTCTGGAAACCGACGACCGCGGCCGCCTGAAACTGTCGATGAAAGCCGCTGCGGAAGAAGCTGCCGCCGCTGCCGCCAACGCGCAGTAATCAGCTAGTCTGATCTGAAAAGCCGCCGGGCGCGCAAGCCCCGGCGGCTTTTTTCTTGCGTCGTTTGATCTGCATCCAGCGTGACGTAAAATTTCGTTGTGCCGGTAGCTTGACAGGCCTAGCATGTCTCGACGTTCCGTCATCGAGGAGGCGTTATGCAAACGAATATTTTCATCGACGAAAAGCTCATGCAAGAAACGCTGCTGCTGACTGGACTAACATCTGAAAGCGAAGCTGTGGAGCTAGGGTTGCGCACGGTGGTGCGCCTCAAGCAACAAGAGAAAATACGTCAATTCCGAGGCAAGCTGGCCTGGGAGGGCGACCTTGATGCCATACGGTCTGACAGATGATCCTGGTGGACTCCAGCGTTTGGATTGATTTCTTCAGGGGCAATTCTACGCTGCAAACCGATGTGCTCGATGCCGTACTGGGCCACGAACCCTTGGCTACAGGCGACTTGATTGTAACGGAGGTGCTGCAGGGCTTTCGTTTAGACCGCGACTTTCGTCAAGCGCACAGGCTGCTAACTTCACTGACTGTAGTGGACCTCGGCGGTCAGGCAATCGCGATACAGGCAGCACAGAATTTCCGTGCGCTGCGTTTATTCGGCGTCACAATACGCAAAACGATTGATACAATCATCGCTACCCGCTGCATCAAAGATGGCTACGCGCTGTTATACAGCGACAAGGATTTCGATCCCTTCGTCGATTATTTGGGACTTTGTTCTGCAATAACATTGCTTTCCTAATGTGCAAAATTTACATTATCTATCGATAATGCTGCCCATATGCAATATCCTGTGATTACACGGATCTTCGGTGAGCTCGATGTTCGTGTCGAGGAAAAAGCTAAGCGAAGTGCAGCGATTCACCTATGAGCTTCGACGTAAGTCCGAAGATCTAAAAGCTGATCCACTTCGGTGGATGCCGGAACTTGATGAACATTGCTTCGAATCACAGTGGCTGTCTTTGAAGAAGAATGAAATTGGCCAATGCCGCTGATAAATAAGGTTAAGTCATATGCCTTTGATCATTGAAATCTCGCGTGCCTGGGGTTGGGCCGGTATCCATCCTGAAGAAGTCGTCGCGGAAAATGACTTCGGCAATCTCCTTGTCCGTGCGACGGATGGTCGTTACTGGCGGATCACGCCTGAAGAGGGTATGTGCGAAGTGGTTGCGGATGACAAAGCTTCGTTTGAGGTGCTGCTACGGGACCAGGAGTTTCTCCACGACTGGTATATGTGCGAACTGGTAGAGGTGGCGCGTAAACATCTGGGCGAGCTCACGCCTCCGAGAAAGTACTGCCTGAAAGTTCCGGGTTATCTTGGCGGAGCGTATGACATGCCAAATCTTGCCAGCGCTCCAATTCACGAAATCATTGGCATGGCAGGTGATCTCGCCAGGCAAACATACGAACCGCCGTCTGCCCCACTTCTTTGCGACTGCTAACGATCGGCTGTCTGTTCTTGCCGCGATTGAGTCGCGCAGGCAGCTTGCCTACACCCGCACCGGGCATATTTATTCAAGCCATTTCGTTCTATGGAACCCGGCTGACCTGCTACCTCAGTTCAGTACGGTACTAAGCTTGAGTCTGCCAACTGGGAGGCGGGCATGAAAAAGCGATTCAAGTACGTGGCGAAGAAAAGCTGATGGGTCATTGATTAGCTCTCTAACCCGGATAGCACTGTCCTGTGGCCAGTGCTTCCGATTCTGCTCCGTCACGAAGCCTGCAACGGGCTTTGAAACTCAAATCAGGCGCCAGTTTTGCCGCATCAAAGCGTTTTATGCTGGCGAAGAAGCGGCGCGTTTGCTCGATAGTGGAGTGCGCCTTACCATGCCGGCCCAGTCTCCTCGGGAATTCGATCTTATTCGTTGACGACGAAAGCTGCCGCTGAACTTTTTGGGATGTCTCCGGTCTGACAAGCACACGCCCTGATGCGGAGTTTGGCGATGAGTACGGCATACTAAGAAGATGTGGCCGCCTGGGTGCAAGAGCAGGTCGCGCTGCTGCGTTCAGGCCAGTGGGCCTTGCTGGACATCGAGCATATTGCCGAAGAAATCGAGGATATGAACATCAGCCATCGCCATCAACTGGCGCCCCTTGCTGGACGATCCGGAATGGAATGCGGAGGTTTGGTCCGACGCGCTCAGCGCCGCGATTCTGCAGGCCGGCTTGACCGACCTGCCCAAGGCTTGCGAGTGGAGCCTTGAGCAGGTGCTGGCTGACGATTATTTTCCGTCGTAGCTTACGCGGAAGATGCGGCCGGCGTAGTCGTCGGAGACCAGCAGCGAGCCGTCGGCCTGCATCACCACGTCGACCGGGCGGCCGACCACTTCATCGCCACGCAGGAAGCCGTCGATGAAGGCGGTGTCGCTGACCAGCTGGTTGCCGTACAGCGTAATCAGGTGCACAGTGTAGCCGCTCTTGGTGCTGCGATTCCACGAACCATGCTCCGCCACAAAGATGTTGTTGCGATAGATGTCGGGGAACTGCTTGCCGGTGTAGAAGGTCATGCCCAGCGGCGCCACGTGCGGCCCCAGCTTGGCGACCGGTGCTTCGAACTCGTCGCAGCTGCGGTTCTTGCCGAACTGCGGATCGGGCACCACGCCGCCATGGCAGTAGGGGAAGCCGAAGTGCTGGTTCGGCCTGGTCACCACGTTGAGCTCGCAGGACGGCGTGTTGTCGCCCAGCTCGTCGCGGCCATTGTCGGTGAACCACAGCTGTTTGGTCGACGGATGGAAGTCGAAGCCGACCGTGTTGCGCACGCCGCGCGCCACTTCCTCCAGCTGGCTGCCGTCCGGATTCATGCGGTAAATCTTGGCGCTGCGGGTGTCGTCGGTGTCGCAGATATTGCAGGGCGCGCCGACCGGAATGTACAGCTTGCCATCCGGCCCGGCCCGCATCACCTTCTCGCCATGCCATTTGTCGGCCGGCAGGCTGACCTTGACCACTGCATACGATGGCTTCTGCGCATAGCGCTGGTCGATATTGTCGAAGCGGATCACGCGGCTGATTTCGCCCACGTACAGGGCGCCGTTGAGCAGCGTCACGCCGATCGGATTTTCCAGCCCTTCGGCCACGGTGACTACCTCGGCCGACTGCTTGCCGGCGCGCGGCACCAGCGCATAGATCTTGCCGGCCTTGCGCGAACCGACATAGACGATGCCGCTGTCCGACACTGCCATGCTGCGCGCGGTCTCGGCGCCTTCGGCATACACGCTGATGCGGAAGCCTTTCGGCAGCTTGAAGCCGCCGAGCAGATCGGTGGTGGCCGGCCTGGCTGCCATGGCCGCCGGTGCCGCCAGCTTCTTGTCGGCGTTGGCCGCGATGTAATCGGCCAGCATGGCGATCTGCGCCGCGTTCAGCGTCGGCGACCACGCCGGCATGTTCTTGTCCGGCACGCCCTTGCTGATGACGTTGATGAGATTGGCTCTGGTCGGTGCGCCGTGCAGCCAGGCATGCTCGCCCAGCGTCGGCCCGACCGCGCCTTCCAGCTTGGCGCCGTGGCAGACGGCGCAATTGGCCTGATAGAGTTTTTCGGCGGCAGCAACCGGCGTGGCGGCGTGCGCGGCGAAGGAAATGCACGCCATGCCGATGGCGGCGGCTTGCAGAGCGGTCTTGTACATCGCGATTGTCCCCTGATGGTTTGATCGCGCCATTGTACCGTCAGAAAACAGGGAAGGCCGAGGCCGGTGCTGCTGCACGGCCCCGGCAACGGCGGCGGGCGCCGCCGTGTATGGCGTCAGGCGGCTACGCGGGTGCGCAGTTGCAGCGCGGGTGCGCGGCCGGGCGCCGGGCGCGCGCGTGGCGCGTCGAACGGCGAGACGCTGGCGGCCTTCATGCCGCCGTCCACCTGGAACACGCTGACCAGCTCGGCCAGATGGGTCGACTGGCCTTGCAGCGCCTCGGCGGCCGCTGCGGCTTCTTCCACCAGCGCGGCGTTTTGCTGCGTCACGCCGTCCATCTCCATGATGGCCTGGTTGATCTGCTCGATGCCGGCTTCCTGCTCGCTGCTGGCGGCGGTGATCTGCTCCATGATCTCGCTGACATTGCGGATGCTGCGGACGATCTCTTCCATGGTCTTGCCGGCTTCATCGACCAGCATGCCGCCGTTGGCGATCTTTTCCACCGACTCGTTGATCAGGTGCTTGATGTCCTTGGCCGCGCTGGCCGAACGCTGCGCCAGCGTGCGCACTTCCTGCGCCACCACCGCGAAGCCGCGGCCCTGTTCGCCGGCGCGCGCCGCTTCCACCGCCGCGTTCAGCGCCAGGATATTGGTCTGGAAGGCGATGCCGTCGATGACGGCGATGATGTCGACGATCTGGCGCGACGAGGCGCTGATCTCTTCCATGGTGGTCACCACGCCGCCCACCACTTCGCCGCCGCGCACGGCCACGCCGGAGGCGCTGGCCGCCAGCTGGTTGGCCTGGCGCGCAAACTCGGTGTTCTGCTTGACGGTCGCGGTCAGTTCTTCCATCGACGACGCGGTCTCTTCCAGCGAACCGGCCTGCTGCTCGGTGCGCGACGACAGGTCCTGGTTGCCGCTGGCGATTTCATCGGCCGCCGTGGCGACCGAATCGGTGCTGCCGCGTACTTCGCTGACGATGGCCGCCAGGCGTTCGCGCATGGTGGCGATGCTGTACAGCAGGCTGGAGCGGTCGCCGTCGGCCAGCGCCACGTGCACGGTCAGGTCGCCGCCGGCGATGCGGTCGGTGATGCCGGCCGCGTAGCCCGGCTCGCCGCCGAGCTGTTTCAGCAGCGAACGGCTGATCAGCCAGCCCAGCACCAGCGCCACGGCGATCGAAATCGTGCTCAGCACCACGATCATCCACGCCGAGCCGGCGCTGCGGTTGTGGATGGTGGCGCCGATCTCATCGATCACCGCCTTCTGGCGCTCGACCAGGGCGCCCATGCTGGCGACATAGGCGTCGCCGGCGGGAATGAATTCCTTCTCGACGATCTGGTTGGCGTGGTCCAGGTTGCCGGCGGCCTTCTCGGCGAACGCCTGCTTGCGCACGGCCTGGTAGACCGTGCGCTTTTCCTGCGTCGCGTCGAACAGGGCCTTGGCTTTCGCGTCGTCGAGGGCGTCGACGATCTGGCTCTGGTAGCCGACGGCGATCTTGGACGTGGATGCGATGCCATCCTCAAACATTTTCTGGGTGGCGGGATCGCTGGTCTTCGACGCCGCCAATGCGCGCTGCACATTGGTTTCGACGATGGCTTTCCAGGCGCTGACCAGGCGTTCGGTTTTCAGGTGGCTGTCGAGCAGGGCGTCGGTGTCCTGGGCGGTCTGGCGGATACTCATCCAGCTGGCGATGGCGACAGCCAGCAGCAGGATCAGGGTAGCGCCAAAGCCGATGGCCAGCCGATTGCCAACCTTCATTTCAGATAATTTCATAGAGCCTCCGAATAGGGTGCGAAGTGGTAATGGTTTTGGAGGTATTGTTATTATGTAAAAGAAACTTAAATTTCCTGCGGGTATTTTATCATTGAATAAAAAAATGCTGCATGGCAACAGGGTATTTCTTACTTTTATTTACAAAGCCGCGGCGCTTGGGTAGGCTGCGGGCATGACCAGCCTCCTTGATTTTGACGTGCCGTTCGACGGCCATGTGCTGAAGGCCGACCATTTTGTCGGCCGCGACAGCAACCGCATCCTCTACCTGCACGGCGCCGGCGCCAGCACGCGCCACGGCCATCGCCTGCTGCGTGGTGCATTGCAGCAGCGCGGGCAGGGCAGCGTCTGTTTCGACGCCATCGGTCACGGCGAGACGGGCGGCGCGCTGGCGCAATCGTCGGTGGCCAGCCGCACGCGGCAGGCGCAGGCGGTGCTGGCCGCGCACGGCATGGCGGAACCGCTGGTGGTGTTCGGTGCCAGCATGGGCGCCTACAACGCCATCCGGCTCAGTGCGCAGCACCGGGTCGACGCGCTGGTGCTGATCGTGCCGGGCGTCTACACGCCGTCGGCCTACGAGGTGCCGTTCGGGCCGGATTTCTCGGCCATCATCCGCCGTGAGCGCAGCTGGGCCGACAGCGATGCCTGGGAGATCCTGTCGCGCTTCGAGGGCCGGCTGCTGGTGATCCACGCCGAGCACGACGCCACCATTCCGCTGGAAATCTCCGAACGCCTGGTGGCCGCCGCCACCCGCGCCGCAGCGCGCCAGCTGCACATCGTGCGCGGCGCCGAGCACAACCGCCTGTGGTCGCTGCTGGCCGAAACGCCGGCCCACTTCGATGCGGCGGTGGAGATGGTGATGCGGACGGTGGTTGGCGGAAGGCAGTAGGAGTCGAACTTACGAGGGAGCGGCTGACGCCCCCCACCGGGTTTGAAGCCCGGCCCCATCACCGGATGAGTGTGCCTTCCGTGGTCTGATGTCGTTCTGGTTACGCGCCGCTGTAGGCCCAGGCGGCGTTCGGTCGTATCAGGTGGATATTGCCAATGCGGCGAGTATAGCCGACGCGGTCGAAGAACTCCAGCACCTGAATGGCCCGCTTGCGTCCGAGGCCGGTGGCGTCGCGGAACGACGCCGCCTGCACTTCGGGCAGCGTGGCCACCAGCCGCGCCAGCTCGTCGAGCCGCTGCGGATGATAAAACAAATCCTTCACCACCTGGCTCAGCTCTCCGGTCTTGGACAGCTTGAGCAGCAGGCGCCGCACCTCGGTCTCCGGCATGCCGTGTTCGCGCGCCAGTTCGCGCACCCACGGCGGATCGAAGGCGCCGGCCAGCAGGGACGCCAGCAGCGGCGCCACCTGCGCCTGTTCGCCGGCGCTCAGTTCCACGCTATGCGCCGGCAAGTGCAGGCTGCGGCCGCGCTGTTTGATCGCGCCGCTGGCAAGCAGCGTGTCGATCAAACAGCTCCACAGGCGGTCTTCCATCTCCGGCGAGACGATGCGCTTCAGGCGCCACAGCTCCGGCCCCGCGTCGTCCGGCGCGCGCGCGTGGAACTCTGCCAGCGCGGCCAGAATGCGCGCTTGCAGCGCCTGCACCTCGGTCGCGGCGATCAGCAACTGGTCGCCGCCTTGCAGGCTCACTTCCACCGTGCCCGGCGGCGCGGCGATCTGCCCGGCCGGCAGCTGCGACAGCCGCACCAGCGTCGACACGCGCAAGCCCAGCGGCCCGGCGCCAGCACCTCGTCGTCAAGCATCACCACGTTGGCCGTATGGTGCGCCGCGCCCAGGTGCACGTGCACCGGCGACCATGGCTTGAGTGTCAGGCCGCAGTCCGGCGTCAGCGTCAGCTGCACGTCCACGCGTTCGGAGCAGGCGGCCAGCGCCGGCGCCACCACCCACGTGCCGCGCGCGATTTCGTCCTTGCTCACGCCGCCCAGGTTCAGGGCCAGGCGCTGTCCGGCGCGGCCCACGTCGGCCGCGCGGTTCTGCGCGTGGATGCTGCGCACGCGCGCCTCCTGGCCGCCGGGCGCCATCTGCAGGATGTCGCCCACGCGCACGCTGCCCGCCAGCGCGGTGCCGGTGACGATGGTGCCCTGGCCGGACAGCGTGAACACGCGGTCCACGCCCAGGCGGAACAGGCGCCGTTCGTCGCTGGCCGGCAGCGTGGCGGCGAGCTGCGCCAGATGGCGCAGCAGCGCCTTGACGCCGATGTCGCCTTCCTCGGTGGCGTTGGTGCGGAAGATGGGCGCGCCGGCGAAATCGGTGGTCGACAGCAGGGCGCTGATCTCGCCCTCCAGCTGCGCCAGCCGGTTGCTGTCGGCGCGGTCGATCTTGGTCAGCGCCACCGCGCCACGCTTGACGCCCAGCAGCCGCAGGATCGCCAGGTGTTCCAGCGTCTGCGGCATGATGCCGTCGTCGGCGGCGATCACCAGCAGCGCGGCGTCGATGCCGGTGACGCCGGCGGCCATGGTGCGGATGAATTTCTCGTGGCCCGGCACGTCGATCACGCCGAGGATGTCGCCGCCTTCCAGCGGCGCGTAGGCGTAACCGAGTTCGATCGAGATGCCGCGCGCCTTCTCTTCCTTCAGGCGATCGGTGTCGACGCCGGTGAGGGCGCGCGTCAGCGTGGTCTTGCCGTGGTCAATGTGTCCTGCGGTGCCGACGATCATGCGGCGAGCAGGGGCAGTTGGTCGATGAAGCGCTGCTGCTGGTGGTCCTGCAGGCAGCGCAGGTCGAGCCACAGCGCGTCCTGCGCCACGCGGCCGATGACCGGCAGCGGCAGCGCGCGCAGGCGCTGTTCCAGCACGCCCAGCGCGTTGCTGATGCGGCCCGCCGCGGCAGGACGCACCACCAGGCCGTGGCTGTGCAGCTGGTCGACCGGCAGCGCGCCGCTGCCGATCTGGCTCATCATCGCTTCGTCGGTGACCACGTAGCCGGCGCCTAGCGCGGCCTGCAACTGCGGCAGGATGGCCTGCGCCTGCGCGCGCATGTCGGCGGCAGGGCGGGTCAGCAGCTTGAGGGTGGTCAGGCGTTCCGGCAGCAGGTCCGGCGCGCGGTACAGCGCGAGCACCGGCTCCAGCGCGGCCAGGGTCAGTTTGCCGACGCGCAGCGCGCGCTTCAGCGGATTCTTCTTGATCTGCGCGATCAGGTCCTTGCGGCCGACGATGATGCCGCACTGCGGACCGCCCAGCAGCTTGTCGCCGCTGAAGGTCACCAGGTCGGCGCCGCCCTCGATGGTTTCGCGCACCGTGGTT
This sequence comes from Duganella alba, assembly GCF_009674495.1. Taxonomy (GTDB): domain Bacteria; phylum Pseudomonadota; class Gammaproteobacteria; order Burkholderiales; family Burkholderiaceae_D; genus Rugamonas; species Rugamonas alba. The sequence continues at coordinate 209,635 of NZ_WKJN01000005.1, forward strand.
TCATGCGGCAGGCCATACTGCTCCAGGTCGACCAGCGTGCCGCTGCCCAGGTCCACCGCCAGCGGGATGTTGTGCTTCCTGGCCAGCGGCGCCAGTTCATCCAGCTCAATGCTCTTGGTGAAGCCGGTGATGGCGTAATTGCTGGTGTGGACCTTCATCATCAGCGCCGTCTGCGCACCGGCCGCTTCGTCGTAGTCCTTCAAGTGCGTGCGGTTGGTGGCGCCGACTTCGCGCAGCACCGCGCCGGCGCGCGTCATCACGTCCGGAATGCGGAAGGCGCCGCCGATTTCCACCAGCTCGCCGCGCGAGACGATCACCTCCTTGCCGAGGGCCACGGTATTCAGCATCAGCAGCACGGCGGCGGCGTTGTTGTTGACGATGGTGGCCGCTTCGGCGCCGGTCAGTTCCAGCAGCAGCTCTTCGATCAGGTTGTCGCGGTCGCCGCGCTTGCCGGTGTCGATGTCCCATTCGAGGTTCATCGGCCAGCGCATCGCGTCCACCACGGCCTGCACGGCGGCGTCGGGCAGCAGCGCGCGGCCAAGGTTGGTGTGCAGGACGGTGCCGGTCAGGTTGAACACGGGACGCAGCGGCGAGGTGTTCTGCTCGCGCAGCCGCGCGGCCAGCATCGCCAGCAGCGACGGGATGCCGGTGTCGGGCGCCGGCGCGGCAGCCGCCAGGTCGCCGCCTTCGCGGGCGGCCAGCAGCATGGCGCGCAGTTCGGCCAGCAGCGCGCGCGCCGCGTCGAGCGTCTGTACGCGGCCATATTCGGCGATCAGCGCCTCGCAGCCGGCGTCCGACAGGATCAGATGCACGGCTGGCAGGCGGATGCCGCCGGTGACAACAGGTTCGTTCATTCGGCGTTAAACCACAGCAGGGGATTGCCGCTGGCGCGGGCGTAGCCGGCTTCGCCGACCAGCAGGTCCAGCGCCAGGCTGGCCAGATCGTCGGCCAGCGGCTCGACGTGGTAGTCGTGCTCCTGGTTGAAGATCTTGCGGTAGGTATGGCATTCGTCGCAGGTTTCGGCGCGCGCCACCTTGCTGGGATCGTTGGCCTTGTTGACAGGCTCGCTCGGCTCCGGCATGCCGCCTTCCGGTTCGATGCTCTGGTAGGCGATCTTCGAGGTGCTCTCGCAGGTGGTGCACTTGACGCGCACCATGTGCCATTCGCTGGCGCAGCAGGCGCATTGCAGGTAGCGATAGCCCTGCGACTGGCCGCCGATGCGGATCACGCTGGCCACCGGATGCGAACCGCAGACAGGGCACAGGGTATTGGTCACCAGCGGCTGCACGCGCTGGGCATCGAGCTGGCTGGCGCGCTTGGTCCACATCACTTGCAAGGCGGCAGCCACGAACGGCGCGTGCAGCGGATGCACGCCTTCCGTCAGTTCGGCCAGCACGGCGTCGGCGCAGCCTTCCAGTTGCGCGCTGTCGAGCGCGCGCAATTCCGCCAGCACGGCGGCGAGTTGCGGCTGGCTTGCCGCCAGCGGGTCCAGCTGGTCGAGGATGGCGTCGAACACGCGGCGCCACGACGCCGGGCGCTGGCCGCTGACCGGCAGCGGCGGCATGTGGTGATCGATGGCCAGCTCGATGCCGGCGGCGTCGGGCAGGGCGTAGGTGTCGGCGGGCAGGGTGGTGGCCACGGCTGCCTGCGCGTCGACCAGGGCGGCCATCATCTTCAGGTAGCCGCTCAGCGTTTCGCCGACCGGAATGCCCTTGATTTGATTATCCGCCAACTGGCGGAGGCGCGCGGCGCGCGCGGAAAACAGACTGCGTGCTTCCGGGAGCAGCAGGCGCGGTATGGCGGTGTGATCGAGCGACTCGATTTCGCCAGGTTGTAGCAAGCGTTGTACCAAAAAAAATCTCCCGTGTTGCCGGCAGCAGAAGGGCTGCCGGCTCAGGGAGTATTTTAATCCCAAATCGGGATGATCGCAGGCTGGATGCGATTAATCGCGGTTTTTACGGACCACTTCCTCGAACCAGCGCGGATGGTGCTTGCGCGCCCACCCGTAGGTGACCGTGCCGCGGATCATGGCGCCGATCGAGCCCTTGACCCAGAACGCCGCGTAGATGTGCACGACGATCGAGCAAATCAGCACGAAGGCGCTGAAGGCGTGCAGCAAGGCCGCCAGCCGCACGATCTCGATCGGGAAGTAGAACGCGAAGTAGGCGCGCCAGATCACGATGCCCGACAACAGCAGGCCGCACATGGAGGCGATCAGCACGAAGAACAGCATCTTCTGGCCGGCGTTGTACATGCCGATCTTCGGAAGCTTGTCTTCGCGGTTGTTGAGCACATCGCCGATCTGCTTCATCCACTGCTTGTCGGCCGCGTCGATGTGGTTGTGGTGCCAGAAACGCAGCACCAGCACCGCAAACGAGACGAACATCACCAGCCCGATGAAGGGATGGAGGATGCGCGTCCATTGACCGCCGCCGAGGAACATCGCCATCCACGCCATCGCCGGATGGAACATGGCGAGGCCGGACACCGCCAGCAGAATGAAGCAGATGGCCGTGATCCAGTGGTTGCTGCGCTCATTGGGCGTGTAGCGCTGGATCAGCGGATTGCCGTCTTTATCGCGGTTGGAATGGCTCATGGTGCTTCCTCCCTGATACGTTTAGCTTCCTCGACCGCTTCCGCTTCTTCTTCCTTGCTCACCTCGTTAGGACCGATGCGCGAGTAGTGGAAGAAGCCGGCCAGCGCCGTGATGGCGATGCCCGCCAGCGCCAGCGGCTTGGTCAGGCCTTTCCACAGGCCGACGGTGGCGCTGATCTTCGGATCTTTTTTCAGGCCGTTGTACAGCGTCGGCTGGTCCGCGTGGTGCAGCACGTACATGACGTGCGTGCCGCCCACACCGGCCGGGTCGTACAGGCCGGCGTGTTCGAAGCCACGCGATTTCAGATCCTCGATGCGCTCCTCGGCGTGGTGCTTCATGTCCTCCTTGGTGCCAAAGTTGATGGCGCCGGTAGGGCAGGTCTTCACGCACGCAGGTTCCTGGCCGACGGCCACGCGGTCCGAGCACAGCGTGCACTTGTAGGCGCGGCTGTCGTGCTTGGAAATGCGCGGCACGTCGAACGGGCAGCCGGCGACGCAGTAGCCGCAGCCAATGCAGTTCTCCTGGTGGAAATCCACAATGCCGTTGGTGTACTGGACGATGGCGCCCGGCGAAGGGCAGGCCTTCAGGCAGCCCGGATCTTCGCAGTGCATGCAGCCGTCCTTGCGGATCAGCCACTCCAGGTCGCCCTTGGTGTTCTCGTATTCCGAGAACCGCATCACGGTCCAGGATTGCGCCGTCAGGTCGATCGGGTTGTCGTAGACGCCGGTGGTTTCACCCACCTCGTCGCGCAGATCGTTCCACTCCATGCACGCGGTCTGGCAAGCCTTGCAGCCGATGCACTTGGAAACGTCGATCAGCTTGGCGACGGTGCCGGTCACCGGTGTACGCGCCACCGGTGGCTGCACCGTCGTCGCCGACATGCGCTTGATATCAAGTGATTGTAATGACATATGTTTTCTCCCCCCGGCCTTAGACTTTTTCCACATTCACCAGGAACGATTTCGATTCCGGTGTCTGTGAATTGCCGTCGCCAACCGTCGGCGTCAGCGTGTTGACCAGGTAGCCTGGTTTGGTAAGCCCTTTGAAGCCGAAGTTGATGGGCAGGCCGACATGGTGCATCGTCTTGCCGTCAATGATCAACGCCTTGATACGCTTGGTCACCACCGCTTTCGCGATGATGTAGCCGCGGCCCGACGACACCTTGACCCGGTCGCCGTGCACCACGCCGATTTCCTTGCCCAGCGCTTCGCCGATTTCGACGAACTGCTCGGGCTGGATGATGGCGTTCAGGCGCGCATGCTTGGTCCAGTAGTGGAAGTGCTCCGTCAGACGATAGCTGGTTGCCGCGTGCGGGAACTGTTCCTTCTTGCCCAGCTTTTTGCGGTCGTTCGGGAACATGCGGCCGGCCGGGTTGTTGAACGCTTTCGGGTTGTTCGGGTGCATCGGGTTGTGCCCGATCGGCGACTCGAACGGCTCGTAGTGTTCCGGGAACGGACCTTCGGCCATGGCGTCACGCGAGAAGAAACGCGCCACGCCTTCGGCCAGCATGATGAACGGACCCATGCCGTTTTCCGGCGGTTCGTCCGCCTTGTAGTCCGGCACGTCCGCGCCGGCCCACGAGGTGCCATTCCAGGCGATCAGCTTGCGGGTTGGATCCCACGGCTTGCCCTTCATGTCGGTCGAGGCGCGGTTGTACAGCACACGGCGGTTGGCCGGCCAGGCCCAGGCCCAGTTCAGCGTGTTGCCGATACCGGTCGGGTCGCTGTTGTCGCGGCGGCCCATCTGGTTGCCGGCGGCGGTCCAGGAACCGGCGAAGATCCAGCAGCCGCAGGCGGTGCTGCCGTCGTCCTTGAGTTGGGCGAAGCCTGCCAGCTGCTCGTTCTTCTTCAGGATGACCTTGGTCGGATCTTTCGGATCGGTGATTTCCTTCAGCGCTTTGCCGTTGAATTCCATCGCCAGCTCTTCCGGCGTCGGCGAGTTCGGATTGGCATAGTTCCAGGTCAGGTTCAGGATCGGGTCCGGGAACTTGCCGCCGTCTTTCTGGTACGCCTTCTTCATGCGCAGGAACAGGCCGGACATGATGTCGAGGTCGCTGCGCGCCTGGCCTGGCGGCTCGGCGCCTTGCCAGTGCCACTGCAGCACGCGCGACGACGACACCAGCGAGCCGCGTTCTTCCGCGAAGCAGGAGGTCGGCAGGCTGAACACCTCGGTCTGGATCTGCGTCGGATCGACCTTGTGGAAGTCGCCGTGCGGTTTCCAGAACTCGGACGTCTCGGTCTGCAGCGGGTCCATGATGGCCAGCCACTTCAGCTTCGACAGCGAGTCGGTGATTTTCTGCTTGTCCGGGCCGGAAGCCAGGATGTTGAAGCCCTGGCAGATGTAGCCGGTCATCTTACCCTGATTCATCAGCTCGAAAGCCTGCATCATGTCGTAAGGTTTATCCAGCTTCGGCAGGTAGTCGTAGGCGTAGTGATTTTCCTCGGTGGCGGCGTCGCCCCACCAGGCCTTCATGAAGGAGACCAGGAATTTCTTCGAGTTGCTGTAGTAGCTCAGCTGGTTCGGACGCAGCGGTTTCAGCGCGCGCTTGGCCACATAGGCATCCCAATCCTGCTCGGCCTCGCTAGGCAGGGTCAGATAACCCGGCAGCATATTGGTCAGCAGGCCGAGGTCGGTCAGACCCTGGATGTTGGAGTGGCCGCGCAGCGCGTTCATGCCGCCGCCAGCGATCCCCATATTGCCCAGCAACAGCTGCACCATGGCGCCGGTACGCAGGGTTTCCGCGCCGGTCGAGTGCTGGGTCCAGCCCAGGGCGTACAGGATGGTCGCGGCACGGCCCGGCACGGCGGTCGAGGCCAGGGCTTCTGCCACCAGATGGAATTTCTCCGGCGGCACGCCGCAGGCTTTCTCCACCATTTCCGGCGTGTAGCGCGCGTAGTGCTTCTTCATCAGCTGGTACACGCAGCGCGGGTGTTCCAGCGTCGGATCGATTTTGGCATAGCCGTCCTCGCCGATCTCGTAGTTCCAGCTGCTCTTGTCCGTGTACTTGTTCGCCGCGTCGTCCCAGCCAGAATACAGGCCGTCGTTGAAGGCGAAATCTTCGCGCACGATGAACGGCATGTCCGTGTAGTTGCGGACGTACTCGTGTTGAATCTTGTCGTTGGTGAGCAGGTAGTTGATGATACCGCCCAGGAACACGATATCCGCGCCGGTACGCGTAGCGACGTAATGGTCCGCTACCGAAGCCGTTCGGGTAAAGCGTGGATCGACCACGATCAGCTTGGCGCCGCGATGCGCCTTGGCTTCCGTGACCCATTTAAACCCGCAAGGGTGTGCTTCTGCTGCGTTGCCGCCCATGACCAGGATAACATCGGCATTCTTGATGTCTACCCAGTGATTCGTCATCGCACCACGTCCAAATGTCGAGGCAAGACCTGCCACCGTTGGACCGTGTCAAACACGTGCTTGGTTGTCGAATGGGAGCATGCCGGTGGCACGCATCGTTTTATGGGTTAAATAGCCGACTTCATTGCTGGCTGCCGAGGCGGCCAGGAAACCGGTCGTGGTCCAGCGGTTGACGGTTTTGCCGTCGGCGGTTTTCTCGACGAAATTGGCGTCGCGATCGTCCTTCATCAGCTTGGCGATGCGGTTCAGCGCGTCATCCCACGAGATCGGGCTCCAGTCGCTCGCACCCGGCGCGCGGTACTGCGGCGCCAGCAGGCGGCTCGGCGAGTGGATGAAGTCGATCAGCGAAGCGCCTTTCGGGCACAACGTGCCGCGGTTGACCGGGTGGTCGGCGTCGCCTTCAATGTGGATGATGCTGGCCGCGGCGTTTTTGGCGCCATCGCCCAGACCGTACATCAAAATGCCGCAACCGACGGAGCAGTACGGGCAAGTGTTGCGGGTTTCGGTACTGCGCGCCAGCTTGTACTGCCGGACTTCGGCCAAGGCCGTTGCCGGCGCAAAGCCGAGTAGCGCAATGCTCGAACCCGCGATGGTCGCGCCAGTGACCCGAAGGAACTGGCGTCTCGACATCTGGTTCATGGGAAATACCTCTCTAATTGTCTAGTGACCTTCCCAGTTTACCATTTTGTCCAACCGCACTGTGAGTGCTGTTTTGTATTAATTGTTGCTTTATGACCAGAATCGCCTTTTGGTATGGCTGGCTTTATAACTTTAGTGTTGGTTATAGCAACGTTTCAAGAGGTGGTAGTCGTAGAAATGGCTGGCCGGCGCGACGCGGGCGGCGTTGCAGGCCGGCTTGAAGTCGGCTTCGCGCTCGTTGTAGAGCATGCGCACGAGGGTGCGGCCGGCGGCGTTCTGGTACAGATCCCATTGGATATTGGCGGCCATCGGTGCCACTTGGCTGCCGCGCCATGGGCTATTCTGGTAACTGTAGGTCGCTGCGCGCGGCAGTTGTTCGGCCATGCCGGGCAGGGCCAGGGCGCTGGCGAACGGGATGACGATTTCGGCGTGACTGAAGCGCAGCTTGGCTGCGTGGGCGCGGTTGCCGGCCGCGATGGCGTCGGCCTCCTGGAAGAAGTCGTCGACCAGCGCGGTGGCCATGCGCCAGGTGACGTCGCCGTTTTCAGCGATGCCGGGGCCTTTTTCGTAGAAGGCCACAGCGTCCTCCGCCTCGGCGTAGACGCGCGCCTGCCCGGGCAGGATGTACGGCGTGAAGTCGGCCTTGAGTTCGGCCTGCATGTCGGCGGCGGCGGAGTACAGGTCGTACAGCGCGAGCGCGGCGTCGGTGACGCTGGCGATATGGGTGTCGCCGTCACCGGTCAGCGTGTTGGTGAATTTGCCGTCGGCGCTGGTGTAGCTGCGCTCGCCGGCGTTGCTGGCGCTGCGCTGGCCCGCATCCAGCGCGGCGATGAACGTTGGCGTGAACAGATGCGCCAGCGTGGCGTGGGCGGCGGTCTTGAGTTGCGGCTGCGCGTGAATGGCGGCTTCGCGCGCTTTCAGCTCGTCGCTTTTCACCCAGCGCTGGTAGGCCAGGCTGGATTCGGTGACCAGCGTGTCCTGCCTGGCGCTCAGTTTGTGGAAGTACAGCGTGGAGCGGTCGATGCCGGCGTCGATCAGCGGCTTCAGGTCCGGTTGCTGCCGCACCAGCGCGCGCGCGAAAAAGTAGCCGCTGTCGACGGCACGGTCCTTGCCCGAGGTGACGACGACGATGCGTCGCGCCGCCGTCGCGCGGAACAGCTCCGGCAGACGCGCGCGCAGGCGCTGCGCCAGTTCGGTGTGCTCGGTGATGCCCTGCATGGTCTCATTGCCGTAGCCGGCCTTGCTGATGCCGTCGACGCCGTAGCCGAGCAGCGCGTTTGCTTGCATCATCTGCTCGATGTCCGGGCCCAGCGCGCGGCCCAGCGGCGTCAGGGCATCCTCTTTGGCGGCCAGCTGCCACAGGTTGAACAGCGCCAGATCCGTCTTGAAGCTGCTCAGTCCACGCGAGCCATGGCGGGCCAGCATCTGCGTGTAGACGGCCTTGAAGCCGGCAGGCGCCGCCTCGTAGCTGGCGCTGGCCTGCTGCGGCGCATACGGCGTTTTGGTCGAATAAAACTGCTCGCCATAAGCATGCGACAACAGCAGGAACAGCGCGGCGCCAGCCGCAAGACGGAGTGGTTTCATACCTTAGAAGTCTACGCGAACATTCGCGCTGGCGGTACGCGGCGCGCCGATGTTCAGGTAGTTCTCCTGATAGTAGGTCCAGTATTTGCGATTGGCGAGGTTCGAGATATTCGCGCGCACGCTGATCATCTTGCCGAAGTAGCGGTGACGATAGTTGAAGCCGGCGTCAAACAGCGTGTAGGCCGGCAGCGTGTTCACATTGGCCGCATCCATCGGCAGTTCGCCCAGATACTGCGAACCGACGTGCAGCGCCAGGCCTGGCAGCACTTCGCGCCAGGTCGCCTGCACCGAAGCCTGGCGGCGCGGCGCACCGACGGCGCGCTTGCCGTTGTAGCCAGGCGCCGCGTCTTCCAGCGTCGCGTCCAGCAGCATGATGCCGCCTTCGATCGATACATTTCTCGCCGCCTGCACCACGGTGTTGAACTCGACGCCCTGGTATTTGCTCTGGCCGTCCGACACATACACGTTGGCGACATTGGTGTATTGCGCGCCGCGCTCGATGTGGAACAGGGCGGCGGTGGCGTTCCACCAGCTACGCTCCGTCTTCACGCCGACTTCCGACTGCTTGCTCTTGATCGGAGCGAAGGTCTGGTTGGCGTTGACGGTGGTGGTCGGTGCGGACGCCGCCTGCTCCAGCGCCTCGACGTAGCTGGCGTACAGCGTGGTGTCGGCGGCCGGCTTGAACATCAGCGCCACGGTCGGTGTGGTTTTCTCGGCCGGATAGCTGGCGGTCACCACGCCCTTGGTCGAGTAGGCGTTGTCGGTGAACTGCGTGTAGCGCGCGCCGGCCAGCACCGACCAGGCGTCGTTGAGTTTCAGCGTGTCGCTGACGAAGACCGCTTCCTGGCGTGTGGTTTCGTCGCGGTAGGTGCCGCCGCTGTAGTTGACACTGGCCGCGCTGATGATGCTTGGTGCGGACAGATTGCCGGTGCCGACGTAGGTCTTCGGCGTGACGACCGACGACGTCGACACCAGGTTCTGCGACATCACGCCGATGATCACTTCGTTGCCCAGGCCGGCGATGTCGAACTTGCCGTTGACGGTGGCCTGCACCTGGTCGAAGTGGTAGCCGTGCAGCTCGGAGGTGATGCGGTCGCGGTAGTCGCCGGCGTTGCTGGTCAGGTAGTACTGGTCCTTCTTGTACACGCGGGTGGAATCCGAGGTGCGGTAGGAAGCGTTGGCCACCCAGTCGTTGGCCAGGCGGTACTCAACGCCGGTGGTCGCCAGCGTGTATTCCACATCGCTGCCGGCGCCGATGCTATTCAGCTTGGTGTCGCCATCCAGCGGCGCGGGAATCTTGAAGCTCGGCGTGAGGATGATGTCGGTGCCGCCGACGCTGCGGCGGCGTTGGTAGATCGCGTCATAGGTCAGCGCCAGATCCTTGGTCACGCGCCATTCCAGATTCAGGCCGGCGGCGTTACGCTTGATCGAGCCGCTTTCCTGTTTCAGGTCGCCGTCTTCGTGCAGCAGGTTCAGACGGTAGCCGAAGTCGCCTTCCTCGCCGAGACGGCCGCCCATGTCGATGTGTTCCTTGATCGCGCCGCCTTCCTGGTAGCCCATCGCCGCGCTGAAGCTCTTGTCGGTGGTCGGGCGCTTGGTGACGTAGTTGACGATGCCGCCCGGCGAACCGAAGCCGTACATATAGCCGGTCAGGCCTTTCATGGCTTCCACGCTTTCGAACATCTCCAGCGGCATCTCGGTGCCGCGGTTGATGTTGGCCAGGCCGTTGACCTTGTAGCCGTTCAGGTCATCGAGGCGCAGGCCGCGCATCTGGATGGTGGCAGGGTGGGTGGAGATCGGTGGCGAGATGGCGGTGACGGATGCGTCGTACTTCAGGACTTCAGAAATGCTGGTGGCCAGGCGGTCTTCGATTTCGTCGCTGGAGACGGCCTTGGTGGAGAAGGGCGTATCGAGTTCCGACTTGCGGCCCAGGGCGCCGCTGCTGACGCTGTCGCCGAGCTTTTTCTTTTCGACCGTGGCCTTGACTTCAACCGTGGACAGCGCGCCACCGATGTCTTCCGCCATGGCGGAAATGTGGAAGGCGCACAGGCCGGCGGCGGCCAGGGCCAGTTGGAGACGGGATGGAGCGAAAGGATTTTTCGAGGACATGAGAACCTGAAGTAGTTAGCGGGGTATAAAGCCCGCCATCCTATCGGCCCCATATTACGTGCGTATGACTTGGCCCCCAAAACGAAAGGGTCGGACCCCGTACGGGGTCCGACCCTGGCCGCAGCGAAGTGCGGGTTTCGCGGGTGCCGCAAATTACACTACAAAAGCGCTTCGATATCCGCCAACGATGGCGGGGACGCTCCCACCCCGAGACAAGCCGCCGCGCCAGCGGCCACCGAGAACTGCAGGTGCTGCAACGGCGCCGCATCGGCGCGATGCATCATGCTCCACGCCAGCGCGGCGATGCTGGCGTCGCCCGCGCCCACAGTGTCGATCACTTCGATCTTCGGCGCCGCCAGCGACCACGATGCGTCGCCAATATGCAGCGACGCACCGGCTCCGCCCTTGGTGTACAAATACGTCGCCGCCGGATTCCAGCTGCGCAGCGTGGCGAAAGCGCTTTCGATATCCTTGGTCCGGAACAGACCTTCCAGATCCTCTTCCGACACCTTCACCACATCGGCCAGCGCCGTCATGCGGCGCAACGTGGCGTCATAACGTTCATCCATCAGCAAGCGGTAGTTGGGATCGTAGCTGATCCGCACGCCTTCCTGCTTGAGCTGCTCGGCCAACGCCACCAGCTTGCCCGCAAGCGGCTCGCGCGCCAGGCTGATGCCGCCGAAGTGCACCCACTTGCACTGCTTACGCCACCCCTCCGGCAGCTGCGCCGCATCGAACTGCAAATCCGCGCTGTTATCGCCAACGAAGAAATACGCCGGCGGATCGGTGCGGTGCACGATCGCCAGCAGCGGCGAGTTATCGTAGCGCTGCAGGAAGCGCAGATCCAGCCGCGCCACCTCACTCGCCTGCCACAGCGCTTCGCCAAACACATCGCGGCTGATGGCACCGGCAAACGCGGTCGGCACATCCAGCCTGGCCATCGCCCGCGCCACGTTCCACGTCGAGCCGCCCACCTTGCTCAGCCAATGTTCCTGCGCGCCGTCCTGCACCACCATATCGGTGAGCGCTTCGCCCGCCGCTACAAATAAAGGAAACATCTCAGTCCTTCTTCAATACGTTAAGCACTTCGTAGCACGCGCCCATGGTGTGGTAGTCCACCTTGCCGGCCGGGCTTTTCTCGTCGGTCAGCTTGCTGTTGTCCGCGCCGAGGATGCGATACCACGCGCCGTACTGATGATCGACGAAATGCTCCCAGCTGTACGTCCAGATCTTGTCGTACCAGGTCCAGTAGCGCGCCTCGCCGGTGCGCGCCGCCAGCAGCGCGGCGGTGGCCAGGCTCTCGGCCTGTACCCAGAAGTATTTGAGGTCGTCGCAGATGCTGCCGTCCGGCGCGAAACCGTAGTAGATGCCGCCGTGCTCATGGTCCCAGGCCTTGGACAGCGCCGCGTCAAACAGCTCCACCGCGCGCGGCAGCAGCCAGCGCGGATTGAGCGACAGCTGCGCGCCATGGCGCTCCAGCAGCAGCAGCAGCTTGGCCCATTCGGTCAGGTGGCCTGGCTGGTAGCCCCACGGACGGAAGATGTTGGTCTTGTCGTTGCGGTTGTACTCCGAATCCACCGACCAGTCATCGTGATAGTGTTCCCACACCATATTGTCGGCCAGCGCGGCCTGGCGGATGGTGATGTTGTGCGCCAGCGTTTCGGCGCGCAGCAGGTAGGCGCGCTCGCCGGTCGCTTCAAAGGCGGCGATCAGCGCTTCGCAGGCGTGCATATTGGCGTTCTGGCCGCGATAGCTGTCCACGCGCGACCAGTCGGCGCTGGCTTCGTCGGCGTACAGGCCGTGCTGCGGTTCCCAGAAGCGTTTCTCCATCAGCGCGAAGGTCTCGCCGATCCATTCGGCGGCCTGCGTTTCGCCGGCCATCAGCGCATGGCTGTAGGCCAGCAGCACGAAGGCCAGGCCGTAGCAGTGGTTGGTGCCGTCGAGCACACGGCGCACGCCGTCTTTCCACTCCAGTTCCCACGCGTAGCCGTTGGTGTGCGGATCGCGGTGGACGTCGCGCAGGAAGGACAGCGCGTGGCGCAGGCGCTGGCGGTCTTCCACGTCGCCGAACTGGCGCCATGCCATCGCATAGTTGAAGACAAAGCGCGTGCTGCTGACCAGATGGCGGGTGTGCGCATCGTAGACCGTGCCGTCGTCCTTGTAGAAGTGATACAGGCCGCCGCTTGGGTCGACGCAGCGCTTGTCGTAAAACTGCTTGGTATGGCGGATGTGGTTCAGCAGGGTGGTGCGGGATCGGAAATCAGGGGCCATCATCAGGTCCGTTTGAAAGTTACCAGGTTTTTCGGTCGCCAGCCGTCCGTCACGGTGCTGGCGCGTATGATTAATTCGACCGGGGAGACCTTCTCCACCGGCTCGTCGTGCGGGCCGTTGAGCAGCATATCCACGCCCAGCGCGCCCAATGCCTTTTTATCGATGCGCAGCGTCGTCAGCGGACGGTGTCCCAGCACGGCGGTCGAGATGTCGTCGAAGCCGACGATCGCGATGTCGTGCGGGACTTTCAATCCCCTGGCGATGCAGCAGCGCATGGCCACCAGTGCCGCGCTGTCGTTGTAGCAGAACACCGCGTCCGGTGGATGCGGCAGGTCCAGCAGCTGCTCCATCGCTTCCCATGCGCCGGTTTCCAGGTCGACGCCGTCCGGCAGGCCGGCCTCCAGCCGGGGATCGGCCAGGATGCCTTCCTCGAACAGCGCCTGGCGGTAGCCGCGCGCACGTTCACGGATGGAGTAGTGGGCCAGCGGGCCGGAGATGAAGCCCACCCGGGTGCGGCCGGTGTCGATCAGATGTTTGGTGGCCATGTAGCCGCCCATCATATTGTCCGGATTGACGGAGCTGTAGCCGCGCAGCTTCATGTCGATCAGCACCAACTGCTTGCCGGTCGAGCGCAGGGCGCTCAGGGTTTCAGGTTCGAAGAAGCCGGCGCAGACAATGCCGTCCGGCGCGTGCATGCGGATCTGGTCGATCAGGCCGTCGGCCGGTCCCACCGCCATGAACGACAGCACAATGCCCTGCTTGCGGCAGGCCTCCTCCGCGCCGTGCAGCACCGGCGAGTAGAACGGGCTGCTGGATGCGGTATTGTGCTGGCGATGCAGCAGGAAGGTCAGGCGGCGCAGCCGCTTTTGACGCAGCTTGCAAAAATCGTAACCCAGACCGCGTGCCGTTTCCAGCACCATCTGGCGGGTTGCTTCGGTCAGGCCGGGTTCATTTTTCAGTGCGCGTGAAATCGTTCCCGCCGATACGCCAGCGACCCGGGCGATATCCCTGATCGTGATGTTGGTGCCCATTATTGGTGTCTCCTCCGGTGTGAATGAAGTCTTGCATAAGCGTCTATTGACGGTCAAACGACACATCAAATTTCGCTTGGAGTTTAGCGTAATTTACTAAACACGCAGGGCCGGGGCGATCTGGCGGCCGCCAGCGCCGTGTCGCGCCGCTTCCTGCTTGTTTAGTGAAGATTGCTAAACTAGGCCCAAAAAACGCTTGTTGTTTGACCCTGTCGCAGCCGGCATGCAGAATTATTAAGATAAAAACCATACGAGGAGACATCGATGGAACACGTTGCACCCGCAACTTTGCGCCCGCACGACCATACCGCAAGCGGCAATACCGTCCCGCTGATCATCATCACCCTGTTGTTCTTCATGTGGGGATTGCTGACGTCGCTAAACGACGTGCTGATTCCGCATCTTAAATCGATTTATACGCTCAATTATGTGCAGGCGATGCTGGTGCAGTTCTGCTTCTTCGGCGCCTACTTCATCGTGTCGCTGCCGGCCGGGATGCTGATCCGCCGCATCGGCTACCAGCGCGGCGCGGTGAGTGGCCTGGTGCTGGCCGCCGCCGGCTGCGCGCTGTTCTTCCCGGCGTCGACCAGCGGCTATGCGCTGTTCCTGCTGGCGTTCTTCGTGCTGGCCAGCGGCATCACCATCCTGCAGGTGGCGGCCAATCCGTATGTGACCGTGCTCGGCGCGCCGGCCACCGCGTCCAGCCGTTTGACGCTGACGCAGGCTTTCAACTCGCTGGGTACGACGATTGCGCCGGCGCTGGGCGGTTTCCTGATCCTGTCCGAAGGCGCGCCTGCCATCGCCGGCCTGGTGCGCAGCAAGGCCGAGGAGGCCGCTGCGGTGCAGGGGCCATACCTGGCCCTGGCCGCCGCGCTGCTGGCGCTGGCCGTGCTGTTCGCCATTGTGCGCCTGCCGAAAATCAGCCACACCGAGGACGACGGCGTGGTGTCGTCGGTCGAAACCAGCGTGCTGGCGCATCGCCATCTGCTGCTGGGCGCCATCGGCATCTTCCTCTACGTGGGCGGTGAGGTCAGCATCGGCAGCTTCCTGATCAACTTCCTGGGCGAGGCCAATGTCGCCAGCCTGCCGGCCAGTTCGGCCGCGCACTATGTCAGCTACTACTGGGGCGGCGCCATGGTCGGCCGCTTCATCGGCTTTGTGGTCATGCGCTACGTCAGCCCTGGCAAGGCGCTGGCGTTCAACTCGTCCGCTTCCATCATCCTGATCCTGCTGGCGATCTTCGGCAGCGGCCAGCTGGCCATGTGGTCGATCATTGCCGTGGGCCTGTTCAACTCCATCATGTTCCCGACCATCTTCAGCATGGCGCTGCACAAGCTGGGCAAGCAGACCGGCCAGGGTTCCGGCATCCTGTGCATGGCGATCGTGGGCGGCGCGCTGGTGCCGTTCGCGCAAGGCCTGCTGGCGGATACCATCGGTCTGCAATGGTCGTTCTTCGTGCCGGCGGCCTGCTACACCTTTATCCTCTACTTCGGCGTCAAATACGCAGGTATGTACAGGAGTGCGGCGTGAAACAGCTCTACAAATTCTGCGCCGCCGCGCTGATGATCGGCACCTGCGGCATGGTGGGGGCGGCGCCCGCCGCCAGCGGCGATTTCGTCACCGTCAAGAAGACGCACTTTGCGCGCAAGGGACAGGCTTACTACATCGCCGGCGCCAATTTCTGGTACGGCGGCTACCTGGGCGCGGCCAGCGGCGTGGGCGAGCGCGCACGCTTGCTGAAAGAGCTGGATAACATGAAGGCCATCGGCATCAACAACCTGCGCGTGCTGGCGGTGTCCGAAAAGACGGAGATGAAGAGCGCCGTCAGTCCGGCCACCACCAGCGCGCCAGGGCAGTACGATGAAAATCTGCTGGCCGGGCTGGATTTCCTGATGGCGGAAGTGGCCAAGCGCGATATGACCGTGGTGCTTTACCTGAACAACTTCTGGCAGTGGTCGGGCGGCATGACGCAGTATCTGAACTGGTTCGAAGGCACGCCGGCGCTGGACCCGAACGTGACCAGGGACTACGACACCTATATGCGGAAGACGGCGGGTTTTTACCGCAACGCCGCCGCACAGGTGGAGTATCGCAATGTCATTGCGAAGATCGTCAAGCGCGTCAACACCATCACCGGCAAGCCGTATACCGAGGATACGCACATCCTGTCGTGGCAGCTGGCCAACGAGCCGCGTCCGGGCAACGGCAAGGCGACGGCGGAAGAGAAGGCTGTCTACGTCAAGTGGGTTGATGAGGTGGCGGGCTACATTCATAGTCTGGACAAGAATCATCTGGTCAGCAGCGGCAGCGAAGGCCTGGCTGGTTCGGCGCAGGATGCGCAGCTGTATCTCGATGCGCATCGCACCAGGAATATCGATTATCTGACCTATCATTTATGGCCGAAGAACTGGAGCTGGTTTGATTCCAATAATCCTGTCGGCACCTGGGATAACGCCATTGCCAAGAGCCGCGATTATCTGAATTCGCATATCGAGCTGGCTGCGAAGCTGGGCAAGCCGATTGTGCTGGAAGAGTTTGGATTGGATCGGGATGGGCCGTCGTTCAGCATCAAGGCTACGACCAGGATTCGCGACCGCTTTTATCGGGAGGTGTTTGAGATCATTGCCACCCGCGCGGAGAAGGGTGATCCGATTGCGGGCTTTAATTTCTGGGCGTGGGGCGGCGCGGGGCGCGCGGCCAATGCGGATTATTGGTGGAAGCCGGGGAATGACTTCGTCGGTGATCCGCCGCAGGAAGAGCAGGGGCTGTATTCGGTGTTCGATTCCGATGTGACTTCGCTGCTGCTGATTAAGGAGTATGCGGATCGTTTGCATGCGATCAGGCGGTGATGTGAAACCCGCACATCGCTGCGGCCAGGGTCTGACCCCGTGCGGGGTCAGACCCTTTCGTTCGTGGTGGAAGAGTGTTTTACTGCTGTTGCTGCTGGTCTTGGGCGTCAACGTTCGTGCGCAGAAGTTCGAGGGGCGGGCTGCTACCCCGCAGATTGCCGCCGCCGATCCGCATGTGGCGCGCATGGGGCGGATGGAAGTGCGGCCGGACGGCGGCGTGCGATTCAGCTATCCCGGCGTGAGCTTCTTCCTGAACTTCGAGGGCACGTGGTTGAGCGCCAGCGTGCAGGCCAGCGGCGAACAAAACTACCTGGACGTGATCGTGGACGGCGCCGCGCGCAAACTGCATCTCGACAAAGGCGCGCAAACGCTGGTGCTGGCGCAAGGACTGGCGCCGGGCAAACACACGGCGCAAATCGTCAACCGCACCGAAACCTGGCAAGGCATCGCCACGCTGCTGGCCTTCGATACCGATGGTAAATGGAGCGCGGCGCCGCAACTGCCGGCCCGCAAGCTGCTGTTGCTGGGCGATTCCGTCACCTGCGGCGCGTCGATAGACCGCGTGGCCGGCGAGAAGAGCACGCCGGCATGGAGTGATCCGCGCGCCTCCTACGGCATGCTGATGGCGCAGCAGCTCAACTCGCAGGTGCAGCTGGTGTGCTACGGCGGCCGTGGCCTGATTCGCACATACGACGGCAAAACGAATGAACTGAATCTGGCCGAGTTCTACGGCATGACCATTCCCACGCTGAGCGACGCCGTGAAATGGGACCAGCGCGAGTATCGTCCGGACGCGATCCTGGTCGCCATCGGCACCAACGACATGACGCTTGGCATACCGGAGCGCGAGCAGTACGTGCAGGCTTATGTGTCGCTGGTGCGCACGCTGCTGAAAGACCATCCGCAAGCACAGATCATGCTGACCGAAGGCGGCATCCTGCGCGATGAAAAGCAGGTGGCGCTACGCAGCTATATCGCCGAGACGGTGCGCCGCGTAGACGACCAGCGCGTGCACGCCATCGCGTCCACCGGCTATCCCGGCGACGCCACCGACGGCCATCCGACCAGGGAACAGAACATCAGCATCGTCAACGACCTGCTGCCGCAGGTGCGCGCGGTCATGCGCTGGTAAGGATGTGGCCTAACAAAGGCGCCAGCAGCACCATCAGCACACCGCTGAAGATCATGGTCAGGCTGGCGACTGCGCCTTCCTGCGGGCCGATGGAGCGCGCCTTGCTCAAGCCGAAGCCGTGGGCCGCCGCGCCATACGGCGCACCGCGCGCGATACGCATGCGCAGCGGCAGGCGCGCCAGCAGCACTTGTCCCAGCAGGATGCCGAACAGGCCGGTGATGATCACAAACACGCCGGTCAACTGCGCCGAACCGCCCAGGTGGCGCGTGGCTTCCAGCGCAAACGGCGTCGACACGGAGCGTGCCAGCAGGCTTTGTGCCATGCTGCCGTGCAGGCCAAGCAGGCGGTCCAGCAGCAGCGTGCTGCCCAGCGAGGCGACGATGCCGGCCACGCTGCCCAGCGACAGCGCCAGCCAGTGTTCCTTCACCAGCTCCCGGTACTGGTAGATCGGCAGCGCAAACGCCACCGTCGCCGGGCCGAGCAGCCACGACAGCCAGCGCGTGTCGCCAAAGTAGACAGGGAAGGGCGTGGACGACAGCTGCACCACCGCGATCAGCACCGCCGACGTGGCGATGGCCGGCGTCAGCCAGATGCGCGGATAGCGCTTGTGCAAGGCCACGTTGGCGTAGAACAGGACTAGCGTCAGCAGCAGGAACAGCAGCGGTTTCATGCTGCCGCCCGGGCGTCGCGCAAGCGGCGCAGCTTGCGGCCGCGTTCAAAGCGGCACACCCATTCCACCGTGAAGGCGGTGGCCAGCATCACGCAGATAAAGCCGATGCCGATGGCGGCGAACAGACGCAGGCCATCCTGTTCCAGCAACCCGGTGAACTGCACTACCGACACCACCAGCGGAATAAAAAACAGCAGCATGTTCGACAGCAGCCAGTCCGCGCCATGCTCGATGGCGGCAGGACGCAGCACGCCGCTTTGCAGCAGCACGACCATGATGATCAGGCCGACCACGCCGCCGGAGAAGGGCAGACCAACCCAGGCTGAAAAGCGGTCGGCGGCGTACCACGCCGCGATCAGCCCCAGAACCTGCGCCAGTGTGTAGACAATTCGTTTCATGTTGCCATTTTAGGTCGCGACGCATAAAAGATAAAATGAATTAAAATTATTAAAATCATTCTGGATTGGAATAGTTAATGGATATCCGCGCACTGCGCTATTTCGTCGCCGTGGTCGACCAGCAGAGCTTCAGCCGCGCGGCCGAGCAATTGCACGTGACGCAGCCGACCGTCAGCAAGATGATCCAGCAGCTGGAGCTGTCGCTGGACCTGACGCTGCTGGAGCGCGTCGGCAAGCGCTTCACGCTGACCGACGCCGGCAACGTGGTGCTGCAACGCGGCCGCGCGCTGCTGGCCATGCATGAGGAGATGGGCGTCGAGCTGGAAGACCTGCAGCAGCTGCGGCGCGGCGACCTGCGCCTCGGCGTCACCCAGCAATCGCACGCGCCGCTGGCGCCGTTGCTGGCGGCCTACCACAAGCGCCATCCGCAGATCGAGCTCAAGCTGTTCGAGGGCGGCTCGCAGGGCATCGAGGCGGACCTGCGCAGCGGCGTGCTGGAAATGGGCACCATGCTGGACCACCCGTCCAACCAGGCGGCGTGGCAGGAGTTCGATTCCTTCCCGCTGCTGACGTCGCCCATGTGCCTGCTGGCGCCGGGCGATTCGGCCTGGCGCGGCAAGCGCGGCGTGCGGCTGCGCGAACTGGCCGACAGCGCCTTCATCTTTTATGGTGAAGGCTTCGCGCTGAACGATATCATCGCCGACGCCTGCCTGCGCGCCGGCTTCACGCCGCGCATCAGCGGCCGCAGCGGCCAGTGGGACTTCGTCGCCTCGCTGGTGCGGCTGGGCGTCGGCATCACGCTGCTGCCCAAGGTGTTTTGCGACACCCTGGAGAAGGGCCAGTTCACCGTGGTGAAGCTGGAGGAGCCGGCGCTGGACTGGAAGCTGATGCTGGCCTGGCGGCGCGGCGGCCACCTGTCGTTCGCCGCGCGCGCCTGGCTCGATCTGGTGCGCAGCAAAGCCTAGAAGCCGGCTCCCACGCGGAAGCCGGCCACCGGGCAGGCGTCTGTACAACAGTCGCCAGACCTTTTTGTTAAGTTTTGTAAGCATTTCTTGCATAGCGTTGCAGGCGGCGGCCGGAAAGCACCGGGCGGCGTTAGGAAATGTAATGCGCGTGCCAGGTCAATCCAATGAAATCAAGGACTTGGCGTTCGCCGGCCGCCAGGTGCTGTTACGCAAAAGGCAAGCTAAGATGGGTTCAACGTTGTAAAACAAGGAACCCTCTTCATGCAAATTCGCCGCCTTGCCCTGTTGCTTGCCCTGTGCTCCACCAGCGCCGCCCATGCCGGCACGCTGGTGATTGAAAGCTGGCGCGTCGACGACAAAACGTTGTGGGAAAAAGTGCTGATCCCCGCGTTTGAAAAAAACTATCCGGGTATCGAGGTGAAGTTTTCGCCGACCGCGCCGACCGAGTACGACTCCAGCCTGGCCGCGCGCCTCACCGGCGGCACCGCCGGCGACTTGATCGCCTGCCGTCCGTTCGACGTCTCGCTGTCGCTGTACAAGAAGGGCCATCTGGAAAAGCTGGACGGCAAACCGGGCATGCAGAACTTTGCGCCGACGTCCATGGTGGCGTGGCAGACCGACGACAGCAAGGACACCTTCTGCATGCCGGTGGCCTCGGTGATCCACGGATTTTTGTACAACAAGAAGATCTTCAAGAAGCTGAACCTGCAGCCGCCCAAGACGGTGGACGAATTCTTCGCCGTGCTGGATGGGCTGAAGAAGGGCGGCGTGACGCCGCTGGCGCTGGGCACGGCGGACCAGTGGGAGTCGAGCCAAATCGTTTATACCAATATCGGTCCCAATTTCTGGCGCGGAGAGGAAGGCCGCAAGGCGCTCATTGCCGGCAAGGCCAAGCTGACCGACGCGCCGTTTGTCGAGGCGCTGCAATTCGAACATCGCATGGGCAGTTACCTGGTGCGCGGCGCCAGCGCCCAGACCTACGGCGACAGCCAGAACCTGTTTGCGCTGGGCCGCGCCGGCATCTACCCGACCGGCTCGTGGGACATCTCGTACTTCGGCCAGACGCCGGGGCTGGAGCTGGGCGCCTTTCCGCCGCCGGTGCGCAAGGCGGGCGACCCATGCTTCATTTCGGACCACATGGATATCGGCCTTGGGGTCAACAAGAAATCCCGAAACAAGGACGACGCCTACAAATTCCTGGCCTGGGTGGGCTCGCAGGAATTCGCCGACCTGTACACCAACCGCGTGACCGGCTTCTTCTCGCTATCGCACCACCTGATTGCGGTGCGCGACCCGGTGGCCAAGCAGATGGCGGAGTGGCGCAACAGCTGCGCTTCCACCATCCGCTTCAATGCACAGGTGCTGAACCGCGGCCAGCCCAGCATGGAAAGCGAACTTTGGAACGTCAATTCGCAGGTCCTGAACGGCAAGCTGGCGCCGAAAGATGCCGCCGTCCGCCTGCAAAACGGTTTTGCCAAGTGGTACAAGCCACAGCAAAAGTAGCGTCACACTTATCCCTCCCAATGATGGTGTGATCTTTTTGACCGGCGCCGGGCGCGGCGCCGGTTTTTTTTCAAGGACTTGGAGGCACAGTTGAAGCATGTGGTGAATACGGTGAAGCCCTGGCAGCTGTTGCTGTTTCTGGCGCCGGCGTTGATCGTGTACGGCGTCTTCAGCGCAATGCCGCTGGTGCAGACGCTGGGACAAGGCCTCTTCAGCGCCGGCGACAGCGGCAACGCGTCGTTTGTCGGCCTGGATAACTTCCGTACGGTGCTGCTGGACCCAGACTGGTCGGCCGGCTTCTGGAATGCGATGGCCAACAACGCCAAGTTCTTTTGCCTGCACATGCTGCTGCAAAATCCCATCGGCCTGTTGCTGGCGACGCTGTTCAGCATCAAGGGCCTGCGCGGTGCGCGCACCTACCGCACGCTGATTTTCTTGCCGACGCTGCTGTCGGTGGTGATCATCGGCTTTATCTGGCAGCTGATCCTGTCGCCGCTGTGGGGCGTGGGCGAGAAGCTGATGGGCCTTGCCGGCCTGGCCGACTGGTTCGCGCCGTGGCTGGGCGAGGAAGAGAGCGCGCTGGCGGCGATTTCCATGATCTCGGTGTGGCAGTACATCGGCATGCCGATGATGCTGATCTACGCGGCGCTGCTGGCGGTGCCGGAAGAGATAGTGGAAGCGGCGCACGTGGAAGGCGCCAGCGCCATGCGCATCTTCTGGCAGATCAAGCTGCCGCTGATTTATCCGACCCTTGGCCTGGTCACCATCCTGACCTTCGTCGCCAACTTCAATGCGTTTGACCTGATCTACTCGATCAAGGGCGCGCTGGCGGGGCCGAACTATTCGACCGACATCCTTGGCACCTTGTTCTACCGGACCTTCTTCGGCTACCAGGCGCAAGTCGGCAATGCCTATCTGGGGTCCGCCGTCGCCACGTTGATGTTCCTGGTGATCCTGGCCGGCGTTGGCTTGTATTTCATCGCCGTGCAGCGCCGACTGACGAGGTTTGCATTATGAAGAACCGACTGATGGTGCATGGCGCCCTGATGGCGTACACCGTGCTGGCGCTGTTCCCGATTGCGCTGATCCTGATTAATTCGGTCAAGACGCGCGAGGCGATCTTCGACGATCCGCTGGCTTTGCCGACCATGGAGTCGCTGACCTTCGTCGGCTTCCAGAAGGTCCTGGCCAGCACCAACTTCCTGCTCTATTTCGGCAACAGCCTGGTGGTGACGCTGGCGGCGCTGTTCTGCATCCTGCTATTCGGCGCCATGGCGGCGTGGGCGTTGTCGGAATACCGCTTCATGGGCAGCCGTGTGCTGACGCTGTTCCTGGCGCTGGGAATCATGATCCCGATCCGGCTTGGCACGGTGTCGATCCTGGAGCTGATGGTCAAGCTGGACCTGGTCAACACGCTGACGGCGCTGGTGCTGGTCTACACGGCGCAGGGCTTGCCGCTGGCGGTGATGATCCTGTCCGAATTCATGCGGCAGGTGCCGGGGGAACTGAAGGATGCGGCGCGCTGCGATGGCATCGGCGAAGTGAGCATCTTCTTCAAGGTGGTCCTGCCGCTGATCCGCCCGGCCATGGCCACGGTGGCGGTGTTCACCATGATCCCGGCGTGGAACGACTTGTGGTTCCCGCTGATTCTGGCGCCATCGGACCGCACCAAGACCGTCACGCTGGGCGTGCAGCAGTTTATCGGGCAGTACGTCACGGACTGGAATTCGGTGTTGGCCGCGCTGTCGCTGGCGGTGATCCCGATGCTGATTCTGTACGCGCTGTTCTCGCGCCAACTGATACGCGGCCTCACGGCCGGCGCTGTGAAATAAGGAGAGGCCTGTAATGGCAAGTGTAAGTTTAAAAGCGCTGCGCAAATCGTACGACGGCAGGAGCGACATCCTGGCCGGCATCGACCTGGATATCGCGCATGGAGAATTCGTGGTGCTGGTAGGGCCATCGGGCTGCGGCAAGTCGACGCTGCTGCGCATGCTGTGCGGCCTCGAAAGCATCACCGGCGGCACTATGCAGATCGGCGGCAAGACGGTGAATCATCTGCCACCGGCGGAACGTGGCATCGCCATGGTGTTCCAGAGTTATGCGCTGTATCCGCACATGACGGTGTACCAGAACATGGCGTTCGGCCTGAAGGTGGCCGGCAAGGACAAGGCGGCCATCAAGGCGCGCATTACGCAGGCGGCGGGTACGCTGAAGATCGATCATCTGCTGGAGCGCCTGCCGCGCGAACTGTCCGGCGGCCAGCGGCAGCGGGTGGCGATCGGCCGCGCCATCGTGCGCGAACCGCAGCTGTTCCTGTTCGACGAGCCGCTGTCCAACCTGGATGCCGCGCTGCGCGTGCAGACCCGCCTGGAGATCGCCAAGCTGCATCGCCAGCTGGACGCCACCATCGTCTACGTCACCCACGACCAGGTGGAGGCGATGACGCTGGGCGACAAGATCGTCGTCATGCACGAAGGGCATATCCAGCAGGCCGGCACGCCGCTGGACCTGTACCAGCAACCGCGCAATCTGTTCGTGGCGGGCTTTATCGGCTCGCCGAAGATGAATCTCATGGCCGCCAGCGTGACCGAGGCGCATGCCGGCGGCGTTACCGCGCGGCTGGACAGCGGCGAGTTGATACACGCGGCGGTGGATGGCAGCGGGCTAGCGGCCGGCGCGCGCGTCACGCTGGGCCTGCGCGCGGAACATATCAACGAATCGCGCGGCGGCTCGGAAGTATTGAGCGGCCATGTGAGCGTGGTGGAGCACCTGGGGGAAGCCAACTACATCTACGTTACCCGCGAAGGCGGCGAGGACGTGGTGATACGCGGCGATGGCGAACGCCATGTGGAGATTGGGCAGCATCTGGTTTTTTCGGCCGAGAGCACGGCTTTTCATTTGTTTGACGAACAGGGCGAGGCGCGGCGGCGCCTGCGGCCCGGGAATATGGTGGCGGCAACGCGCGGCGTGATGCGCAGCGCGTGAGCGGCAAAATAATTCAATAATGACGAAACGGGAGAGTTGATGATGTCGTATCCAATGACGAGAAAGACCTTGATGAGTCTTGCCATCAGCAGCGCGTGCGCTTGCGGCGGCGGGACGGCGTGGGCGCAGCAGGACAGCGTCCCCGCGGCGGCCAGCAAGGACGAGGTGCCGGAAGTGCAGGTGACGGCCACCCGTCACTCCACCTCTTTGCTCAAGACGCCGGTGGCGGTTACCGCCGTCACGCAGGAGACGCTGACCCGCGACGGCATCACCGACGTGCGCGGCCTCAGTGGCCAGATCCCCAATCTGCAACTGGGCACGGCCAATGACGGCAGCGGCGGCGTGCAGATCGCCATCCGTGGCGTCAGCAGCTCGGACTTCACCGAGATCGGCAATCCGGCCGTGGGCCTGCACGTGGCGGGCCTGTACCAGCCACGTCCGCAGGCGGCGCTGGCGCTGATGTTCGACCTCGATCAGGTGGAGGTGCTGCGCGGCCCGCAAGGCACGCTGTTCGGCCGTAACTCGACCGGCGGCAGTATCAACATCATCCCGGCCAAGCCGGAATTCGGCAGCAGCTACGGCACGGTGGAAGGGGACCTTAGCAACTACAAGGGGCGCCAGATCTCGGCGGTGCAGAATATCCCGATCAGCGACAACTTCGCCATGCGCGTGACGGCGATGAAGATCCAGCGTAACGGCTACATCAACCAGCAGCAGGACTTCTACGCGGCGAACTTTCCGGCGCTGGGCATCGTGCCGTCACGCGACGCCAGCGGCAATATCATTCCGGACGTCGATCAACGTTTCAACAAAAAGGTGGGAGCGGACAAGTTCTACACCAATAAGGACGAATACGCGGCGCGCCTGCAGGCGCGCTGGAAGATCCGTCCGGACCTGGACTGGCGCCTGACCTACGAGAAGTACCAGAACAACGGCGCCGGCGACTTGCCGATCAAGGATTGCGAACAGGCGGCCGGCACGCCGTATGCCTGCACCGGCGGCCAGTGGGATGTAAAGGTCAACGTGCCGGGCGTGATGGACATGACCATCGATACGGTGCGCAGTGGCCTGGTATGGGACGTGAGTCCGAACACCACGATTGAGTACAACGCCGCCTGGTCCAGCCAGAAGCGGCGCGAGATCCAGGACAGCGACAGCGGCTACCAGCCGATCGAGAGCGAGCTGGCGACGCGTCCGGGAACGTCGCCGTTCAACGATTACGCTACTTACACCACGGCTTCCAAGTACGTGTCCACGGTCCATGAGCTGCAACTGCGCGGCCGCTACAACAGCCTGCGCTACGTGGCCGGCCTGTTCTGGATGCACGAGAAGAACATGATCGACTATGCGCAGGATTATCTCGGCGCGTCGTGGGGCACTTATGGTCTGCCGGCCGAGTCCTACTTCTATCACCAGGCCGACCGCCAGTCCGATTCCAAGGCGATCTTCGCGCAGGCCGACTGGGAGTTTGCGCCGACCTGGAACCTGACCGTTGGCGGTCGCCTGACGCGCGATACGCGCAAGGACGTCGGCGGCGAGTATTGGGACACCGCGTTCTCCGACGATCCGGCGATCTACTTCAAGGGCTTGCACAATCCGGGTATCCCGGGCACGCCGGGCTTTGTACCGTTTAACAGCTCGGACCTGAAGCCGGGCATGGGCGGCTACTACGGCGCGGCCGGTTTCGATCCGTCGATCCAGCCGGTGATCAGCAGCGATTCGGATTCGTGGAAGAAGTTCACGTGGCGCCTGGGCCTGAGCCGTCAGCTGACGCCGCGCGATATGGTCTACACCTCGCTATCCACCGGCTACAAGGCTGGCGGATTCAGTGACAAGGAAGATATCTGCCGCACCGGCCTGAATGGCAATTGCGCCGGCCTGTCGCCGGGACCGCACTACACCAATATGCCGTGGAATCCGGAGACGCTGACCAACTTCGAGCTGGGTTACAAGGGCCGGCTGCTGAACAACAAGCTGACCTTCTCGGCGACGGCGTTCTATAGCCGCTACAAGGACATGCAGCTGACTGGCGGTGTCACGGTCGGCAAGATCATTCCCAAGGTGCCGTGCACGGCGACCAATCCATACTGCGACAGTGTGGTGATCTACGGTACGCAGAATGCGGCGCAGGCGAATATCTCGGGGCTGGAGCTGGAGGGCGAATATCGGCCGTGGGCTGGCGCGAACATCCACTATGCGTATTCGCACCTGAAGGCGGTGATCAAGTCGTATCCTACCTATAGCGAGGATAGTTCGATCAGCTGTAATATCCGCGAGCAGTATGGCGCGCCGGCTTGCACGCCGTATGAAGGCACCGATCCGCTGTATGCCGGTAAATTCCCGCTGAATATTTCGGGTAACCGTCTGCCGTATGCGCCGAACAACACGCTGAACCTGAGCGCGTCGCAGGACTTCGAGTTTGGCGAGTACACGCTGACGCCATGGATCTCGGCGCGCTGGCAGGACAAGATGTACTTCACGCTGCGGAATCTGGACAATGCGCATATCTCGGATGCGCAGAAAGCCTACACCACGGTGGACGCGGCGCTCAAGCTGGTGTCGCCGGGCGGGAAGTGGCATATTGAGGCTTATGTGCGCAATTGGGGGCAGACCGTATCCAAGAACTACGCCAGCGTGGTGGACCCTGGTTACGTGACGGCGTCGTATAACGATCCGCGTATTTATGGCGTGCGGTTCGGCGCGACCTGGTAATCAACATAATGAGAGCGATGCGTATGCAGATTCAGTACAGGAGCGCCGTGCTGGCGTTGATGTTGATGTCGGGCGGTGTGGCGTGGTCGCAGGCAGCGGCGCCGTCTGCGCCGGCCGGGCAGGGAGCGCTGGTTGGTGTGGCGGCCGGCGCGCGCATTAAGTTGCGCTGGGAGTTGGTGCGCAATGTGTTCAGCGATAGCGCGCCTGGAGGCAGCACGCAGGCACGTTTGATTCTGGAGAATCTGGATACGCAGCCGTTGCCGGCGCAGGGCTGGTCGTTGTATGCGAACTGGATGGATGGCGTGTCCACCGGGCCGCTGCCGGGCAATCTGGTGCTGGAGCAGGTGGCGGGGAATCTGTTCCGCATCCGGCCGACGGCGGGATTCGCCGGCGTGGCGGCGGGACAGACGCTGAATATCGACTATGTGCATCCGGATCTGGTGATCAAGCTGGCCAAGGCCCCGGCAGGGCCATACCTGGTCTACGATGCGGCGCCGGATGTGGGGCAGGCGATCGCGGATTATCAGCTGCTGCCGGTCACGCGGCCGGAACAGCTGGACAAGGGGAACAGCGGCGCCAAGCCGGTGGTGACGGCGCAGGATACGTATCGCCGCAACACCAGCGCCGACCTGTTGCCCGCCGCCGCGCTGCCGCCGGTGTTCCCGACGCCGCTGTCGCTGCAAGCGGGCAGCGGCAAGCTGCATCTGGCCGCGCCGCCAGCCATCGTCGCACCGAAGGTGCTCGGCAACGAGGCCGCACTGGCCCGCCAACTGTTCGCGGCCAGCCTGCCGGACGCTGGCGCGCAGGCGGGTGGACCGCAGCTGCGGTTGAACATTGGCACCGTGCCCGGCCAGTCTTCGCCGGAGGCTTATACGTTGGCGATCGACGGCCAGGGCGTCGCCATCGTCGGCAATAGCGCGGCTGGCGTGGGCTATGGCCTGCAATCGCTGCGCGACCTGCTGCCGCTGCCGGGCGCTTCGAAGAACGGCATCGACCTGCCACAATTGCAGATCACCGATGCGCCGCGCTTTGGCTATCGCGGTTTCCAGCTCGACGTCGGCCGCAACTTCCACACCAAGCAAACGGTGTTCAAGTGGCTGGATCTGATGGCGCGCTACAAACTGAATAAATTCCACTTCCACCTGACCGAAGACGAAGGCTGGCGTCTGGAAATCGCCGGTCTGCCGGAACTGACCAGCATCGGCGCGGTGCGCGGTCACAGCGCCAAGCCCGGCGTGCGCCTGCAGCCAGCCTACGGCTCCGGCCCCGATCCGAAAGACGCCAGCGGTTCCGGCTACTACACCCGCGCCGACTACATCGACATCCTGCGCTACGCCACCGCGCGCCACATCGAGGTGATCCCCGAAGTGGAAATGCCCGGTCACGCCCGCGCCGCCGTCCAGGCCATGGAAGCGCGCTACCATCGCCTGAAGGCCGCCGGCAACCGCGACGCCGCCAAATACCTGCTGAACGATTTCGACGACAAGTCCGAATACAAATCGCCGCAGCTGTACAACGACCACGTCATCAACCCCGGCCTGGAATCCAGCTATACCTTCATCGACCACGTGATCACGCAGATCGTCGCCATGCACCGCGAGGCCGGCGCGCCACTGCACACCATCCACGTCGGCGGCGACGAACTGCCGCGCGGCGCATGGGAGAAGTCGCCGGCCAGCCGCGCCTTGATGCGCAAGCAGAACCTGGAAACCACCGCCGACCTGTGGGACTACTTCTACGACCGCGTCGACGGCATGCTGAAGAAGCACGGCCTGTATGCCTCCGGCTGGGAAGAGATGGCGGCCCGGGTCACCTCGTTGCGCGGCGAGAGCAAGCTGATTCCGAATCCTCTGTTCACGCAGCGTCGCTTCAGCGCCTACGTCTGGAACAATACCGAGGGCGCGGAAGACCTGGCCTACCGCCTGGCCAACGCCGGCTACGACATCGTGCTGGCGCCGGTGACCAAGATGTACATGGATATGTCGTATAACCCCAATCCAGAAGAACCGGGCGTCAACTGGGGGGATTACGTGGAACTGGACACGGTCTACGATTTCATCCCGCTGGACTACATGAAGACCGCCAATCCACCGCTGATCGGCAAGGATAGCCTGACCGACTATGGCAAACGCCACGTCCGTGGTTTGGAAGCGACGCTGTTCACCGAAACCATACGCGATCCTTTGCGCATCGATTACCTCGTCATGCCTCGCCTGCTGGCGGTGGCCGAGCGGGCCTGGGCGCCCGATCCGGCGTGGGCCAAGGAGGCCGATGCCGCCAAGGCCGCAGCGCTGCATCGCACTGCGTGGTCGGGCTTCGTCAACGTCCTCGGTCAGCGCGTGCTGCCACGACTGGACCTTGAGCAGACAGGCGTTGCGTACCGCATCGCACCTCCGGGCCTGATGCTGGAAAACGGCCGCGTGCTCGCCAACCACGTGCTGCCCGGGATCACGCTGCGCTATACCAGCGACGGCAGTTTGCCCTCCGCCGGCAGCAAGGTGGTGACCGGCGCCATTGCTGACAAAGGCGTGATTCAGGTGGCCGCATTCGACCGCAACGGCCGCGCGGGCCTGGTGGCGCGCATTGAAAATCCTTGAGGAGCAGGGCAAGCCATCGTTATAATCATTTCACTGTTTTCATTAGGATAATGAGTGATCGCTTCGACAGAAACTGTAGCCTTGCCGCCGTCGCCGGACTGGCTACCCTGTCGCCCGATCACACGGCGCGCGTCATTCTGGCGCGCGTGGTCCTTCGGCATGGCCGCTGCCGCCTGCGCCTTCAATTACGGCGCGCTGGCGGCGGCGCCTCAGCCGCCATCAGCGCAAGCACCGCAAGCACCGCAAGCATCGCAGGCCACCTTGCAGGTGCTGCACTGGTGGACCTCAAGCAGCGAACGCAAAGCCGCCAACGCGCTGGCCGCGCGCATGGCCGATGAAGGCCTGGAGTGGAAGGATGCGGCCATCCCCGGCGGCGCGGGCCTCGGCGCCGGCAAAGTCCTGAAGAGCCGCGTGCTGGCCGGCGATGCGCCGGAAGTGACGCAGATGATCGGTGTCTCGGTGGCGGAATGGGCGGAACTGGGCCTGCTGCTGGAAATCGACAACGTCGCCAGCGCCGGCAACTGGAACGGTTTCCTGTTCCCGACCATCCAGGTGCTGATCACCCACCGCAAGCATGTGGTGGCGGCGCCGCTCGGCATCCATCGCATCAACACACTTTATTACAACCGTGCGCTGTTTGCCCAGCTGCGGCTGGCGGTGCCGCAGACGTGGGACGATTTCCAGAACGCGGCGCAGCGGCTGCGCGCGGTCGGCGTGCAGCCGCTGGCGCAAAGCAGCGAAGCGTGGCAGGTGGCCGCGCTGTTTGAAAACCTGGTGCTGGCCGAAAGCGGGCCGGAATTCTATCGCGAGCTGTTCGTGCGCCGCAGTCCGGCCGCCGCAGCCGACCGCCGCACCGCCGAGGCGCTGGAGCGGCTGCGCATCGTCAAGGGCTGGGCCGGCGGTCAGCTGGAAGAACGCGTGTGGCCGGACGTGGTGCGCCAGTTCGCGCGGCGCGAGGCCGGCATGATGATCATGGGCGACTGGGCCAAGCCGGAACTGGCAGAACGCGGCATGGTGCTGGACGAAGACTACGCCTGCGGCGCCGCGCCGGGCACCGCCAGGTATCACCTCTACAGCGTCGACACGCTGACCATGTTCGCCGGCGACTACCGCCACATGCCGGCGCAGGAGAAAATGGCGCGGCTGCTGGTGTCGCCGCCGGTGCAGGCGGAGTTCAATACGCTCAAGGGCGGCGTGCCGGTGCGGCGCGACGCCGATCCGTCGCGCATGGACAGTTGCGCGCGCGCGTCGTGGACTACCTTCGCCCAAGGCGCGGCGGTGCAGGCACCAAGCCTGGTGCACCGCATGGCCACCGATGAAGCAAGCCGCGACGCCATCATCGCCGAGATACATCGTTATTTTCTGGACGACCGGACCACGCCGGCCGAGGCGCAACGCCGCCTTGGCACCTTGTTCCGGCTGTTTAACCTTCGTAATCAAGGAGTACCCGGTGCGCAAGATACTGATCGTAGACGATGACCAAAAAACCCGCGTGCTGCTCAAGACCTATCTGGAGAAGAACCAGTACGAGGTGATCCTGTCGCACAATGGCGAGAGCTTCCTGGCGGAGTTGCAGGCGCACGCCGAGCACCTGTCGATGGTGATCCTGGACGTGATGCTGCCCGATACCGATGGCTTCGCGCTGTGCAAACAGGTGCGCCAGCGCTCCAATGTGCCGATCATCATGCTGACCGCCAGTTCCGACGAGACCGACCGCATCGTCGGCCTGGAGCTGGGTGCCGACGATTACATCGCCAAGCCCTACAGCCCGCGCGAACTGCTGGCGCGCATCAAGGCCATCCTGCGCCGCACCGCGCTGGAGACGCCGTCCGCGCGCTTCTACCGTTTTGTCGGATTCACGCTGGACCTGATGGAGCGCAAGGTGCTGGACGGGGAGGGCAATGTGGTGGCGCTGACCGGGCTGGATTTCCAGCTGTTGAAGTACTTCGTCGAGCATCCGGGCGTGATCCTCGACCGCAGTGTCTTGTGCGAAGAGACGCGCGGCCGCGACGCCGGCCCGCTGGACCGTTCCCTGGATGTGCAGATCAGCCGCCTGCGGCTGCGGCTCAACGACGACGGCAAACAGCCGGCCCTGATCAAGACGGTGCGCGGCGCCGGTTATGTGTTCTCGGCCGACGTCAGCATGGCGCATGCATAAGCCGCCGCGCGAACGCCTGCCGGTGTGGTTGCGCAGGGCGTGGCCGCAGTCGCTGCTGGGGCGCTTGTCGCTGGTGATGGTGGCCGGCCTGCTGGTGACGCAGCTGACGGCGAGCGCCATCTGGGCCAGTCAGCTGCGCGCCAAGGCGCAGGTGGAAGCGCAGTCGGCTTCGCTGTACATGGCGAATGGCGCGGCCGGCGCGATCCGCTACTTCCGCAGCCTGCCGGCCAATTACCGCCTGCTGCAAATCCAGCAGCTGCGCGAAATGGGCGGCACGCGCTTCTTCGTCAATCTGAATTCATCGTATGTGCCGGTGCGGGAGATTGCGCCGCACCCGCTGGCGCGCAGCGTGATCGACACCATCGGCGCCGCGTTGAAGACCGACTTGCCGCATTCGCCCAGCTTCCACCTGGCGTTTGCTTGGCCGGACCAGCTGGTGGTGTCAGGCGATGACGTGCGCCTGGCCGACCTGCCGGACGCCTGGGTGCAGCACATCCTGCTGCTCAAGCCGGACCCCGCGCCGATATTGGTGATCCAGACCGAGATCGAGCCTGGTAACTGGCTGTATATGGCGGCGCTGATGCCCAATCCTTATTTCTTGAGCGGCAACGATCCACTGGCGTGGGACCGGCTGGCGCTGCAAGGCCTGTCGCTGGCGGTGGTGCTGCTGCTTTGCCTGCTGGTGGTGCGTTCGATTACGCGGCCGCTGGCTGCGTTGTCCGACGCCGCCGCCGCTTTCGGCCAGGACGAGCGCGCGCCGCCGCTGCCTGAAACCGGTAGCCGGGAATTCATCAACACCGCGCGCGCCTTCAGCGCCATGCGGGAGCGCATCCAGCGTTATATCGAAGACCGCGAGCGGCTGTTCATCTCCATTTCGCACGATTTGCGCACGCCGATCACGCGCCTCAAGCTGCGCTCCGAATTGCTGGACGACGAATCGCTGCGCAACGAGTTCGAAGAGGATCTCGATGAACTGGACATGATGGTCAAGGGCGCGCTGCAATGCGTGAAGGACAGCGACATCCACGAGAACCCGGCCGAGATCAAACTCGATGCGCTGTT
Source organism: Duganella alba (assembly GCF_009674495.1). Taxonomy (GTDB): domain Bacteria; phylum Pseudomonadota; class Gammaproteobacteria; order Burkholderiales; family Burkholderiaceae_D; genus Rugamonas; species Rugamonas alba. The sequence continues at coordinate 242,259 of NZ_WKJN01000005.1, forward strand.
GGGCCGCCTGGTGCGCAGCGCGCAGCTGGCCGGGCACACGGTGGCGTGGCAGGCCGCCGGCATGACGGTGCGCGCCAAGCCGCTGGCGCTCAAGCGCGCGGTCGGCAACCTGCTGGACAACGCCTTGTTCTACGGCCAGCGCGCCGAGATCCGCACCTATTCCGCGCCGGGCACGGTCACCATCGCGGTGCGCGACCATGGTCCCGGCGTGCCGGAAGACGCCTTCGCCAGCCTGTTCGATCCCTACGTACGGCTGGCGCACGGCCGTGAGCGGAACGATGGCGGCATGGGGCTGGGACTGGGTATCGCGCGCGGCATCATCGAGGCGCATGACGGCCAGCTGATACTGGAAAACCATCCGGAGGGCGGCTTGAACGCCATTATCCGCCTGCCGGCTTGAGCGAAAAACAACAGTGCAGCGCGACGTTTTGTAAGGCTCTGTGAAGTTTTGTTGCAGCCTCGCCGGCGCCATGCCGGTCCGGCGTAAGGAAGTGTAAGCGTAAAACGCTATAAACCATATAAAACAAATACTTATCGAAATTCGCCCATTACCTGCGGCGCTGGTAATGTTTGCTGCAAGCTCACTCCAACGGAAAGTCGACTCAATGAAGATACAGCATCAACGTTCGCAAGCTATCGACGTGCTGCGCGGCCTGACGGTTGCGCTGATGATCATGGTGAACATGCCGGGCACGCCGGAAACCACCTACGCGCCATTCCTGCACGCCGTGTGGCATGGGCTGACGCTGACCGACCTGGTATTCCCGACCTTTATGTTCGTGGTCGGCACCGCGCTGGCCTTCACGCTGGAAAAGTATGAAGGCATGGGCGAGGCGGCGGTGTTGAAGAAAATCTTCACCCGCACCGCGCTGATTTTCCTGTGCGGATTTTTGATGTACTGGTTCCCGTTCATCAGTTTTGATCACGGCGTGTCGATGATTCCGTTCTCCGGCACGCGCATCTTCGGCGTCCTGCAACGCATCGCGCTGGGCTATTGCGCCGCGTCGCTGATCCTGCATTACAGCGGCGAGAAGGGGGCGTGGGTGTTTGCGGTGCTGGCGCTGTTCGGCTACTGGGCGTTGATGGCCGGCTTTGGCGACTACACGCTGGAAGGCAATGCGCAGCGCAAGCTGGATTTGCTGGTGCTGGGCGAGGCGCATATGTACCACGGCGAGGGCATTGCCTTCGATCCGGAAGGGATACTCAGCACGCTGCCGTCCATCGTCAACGTACTGGCCGGGTACTTCGCCGGACGGCTGGTGCGCCGTCTGGGCGCCAGCTACGAAACCATCGCCAAGCTGATGCTGGCCGGCGCGGTGCTGGCGGCGGTGGCGCTGTGCTGGAGCAGCGTGTTCCCGCTGAATAAAAAGCTGTGGACCAGTTCCTACACGCTGATCGCCATCGCGATTGACCTCGGTGTGCTGTCGCTGCTGCTGTACGTGATCGACCTGCGCGGCCGGCGCGGCTGGACCTATTTCTTTGAAGTCTTCGGCCGCAACACGCTGTTTATCTACCTGTTCAGCGAGTTGCTGGCGACCTTGTTCTTCATCAATCAGATTGATGGCCTGTCGGTGTTCGACTGGATCTATCAACACGTCTTCCGGCCATGGGCCGGCGCCTATAACGGCACGTTGTTGTGGGCGGTGGTTTACATGCTGGGCTGCTGGCTGGTCGGCTATGTGCTGGACCGGAAAAAAATCTACATCAAACTATGAAAGGCGGGATGCGGTGACCAGCAACGGCGACCCGACGTCGGCCGACGCTATCACCTTCCTCAGGCAGAAAGGCAAGCTGGTGGCCTTAGCCAAGACCAACGGCTTCGCCGGCGTTGTCCACGGTGGATGAAAGCGATCCGTACAACCTGCCGTACAACCTGCCGTTCGACCTGGCGGCGCCGGGCAAGTCGGCCGACTACCTGCAGTCATGACCTGCGACGAGGCGATCCCGGACTGGGCCCCGGGCGCGGCGGCTGTCGCGCTCTCCATCCTCCGCATTTGTCGTCCAGTCCCCGATTTGTGCAGTTCGTCGCAATCCGCGCCGGTGGCGCACGTGCGCCGATTATGATTATGATAGCTGCAACAACATCTGAGGAATTCCACAATGAAGAAGCTTTTCCAGTTCGGCCTGCTGTTTGCCGCGTTCTGTGCCCTGTTTAGCCGTGCCAGCGCCGCCGACGAGGTCACTGAAACGCGCGTGATTACCGTCGATGCCCGCGTCGTGCGGGTCATGATCGAGGGCGTAATCGATGTCAAGTTGCGCCAGGGGGACATGCCGTCGCTGAAGATTACCGGCGAAAAGCGCTACATGGACAAGCTGACCGCCTCGCAGAGCGGCGACACGCTGCACCTGGAAAGCGAGGCGCGCGGCATCAAGGTCGGGCGCTCCACCTCCCGTGCCGAGCTGATCCTGCCGAACCTGCGCCAGGTGGTGTCGGAAGGTGTCGGTTCGACCGAGATCAGCGGTTTCAGCGGCGAGCTGCTGGAATTGACCATGGACGGCGCCGGCAGCATGAAGGTGGTGGGCGACTACCGCGTGCTGAAGGCCAACCTGGGCGGCGTCGGCAGCATGAACCTGTGGATCAGCGAGAACGACGAGGCCGACCTCGACCTGCGCGGCGCCGGCTACATCACGCTGGGCGGCCGCAGCAAGTTGCTGAAAGCCAACCTTGGCGGCGTCGGCAGCCTGAACGCGCAGCAGTTCCAGGCCGAGTCGGTCGATGTCGACCTGAGCGGCCTGGGCAACGCCACCGTCAACGCCAAGGCCAACGCGACGTTGAACTTGAGCGGCCTGGGATCGGTCATTGTTTATGGCAAGCCTTTGAACCGCAACGTCAGCGTTGACGGCCTGGGCAAAGTCAGCTGGAAATAAGCTCACCGAATAAGCACACCTTATATAACGCGATATGAAAAAATTCATACTAGCGATGGTCGTCGCACTAGGCTGGCAACAAGCCGCGATGGCAGGATTCGCCGAAGGGGCGACCGCGTACAACAACAAGAACTACGCGGTGGCGTTGAAAGAAATCAGGCCGCTGGCGCAAGCCGGCAACGCCGATGCCGAGCATTTGCTGGGCCTGATGTATTACATGGGCCGCGGCGTGCCGCAGGATTACAAGATCGCGCTGGAGTGGCACCGCAAGGCCGCGCTCAAGGGCAAGGCCGACGCCCAGTACGTGGTGGGCGCCATGTATTACACCGGCAACGCGGTGATCCAGGACCACAAGCAGGCGGTGGGCTGGTTCCGCAAGGCCGCCGAGCAGGGCCATCCGCAGGCGCAGCAGGTGCTGGGGCTGATGTACCGCTATCACATGGGCGGCGTGCCGCAGGATAATGTGATTGCTTATATGTTGTGGAACCTGGCGGCGGCCAATGGCTCGGCCAACGCGGCCGAGCAGCGCGGGCAGGTGGCGCGGAGCATGACGCAGGAGCAGATCGAGGAGGGGCAGGCGCTGTCGGCGGCGTGGAAGCCGAATACACCCCTGCCGCAGAAGTCGCGGACCGGCGGCGGCTGATCCCCCTCGCGCAGTAGACGCTGCGGACTCGCGGCGCTCGCCACCCACCAGCGACAGAGGGGTCTGACCCCGTGCGGGGTCAGACCCCGCGGCGGCTCGCCGTGCGGGAGAATTTTTCAAGAGGGCGCTGTCCTGTGACGGATCGCCGTGCGGGGTAAAATCGTGCTTTCCCTGAAAGGCACCCCATGCGCGCGATTGAAATCACCCAGCCCGGCCCGGCCGATGTCCTGAAACTCTGCGAACGCCCGATGCCGGTGGTCAAGGCCGGCGAGGTGCTGATCAAGGTCCACGCGGCCGGCGTCAACCGCCCCGACGTGTTCCAGCGCCAGGGCAATTACGCGCCGCCGCCGGGCGCCTCCGACATCCCCGGCCTGGAAGTGGCCGGCGAAATCGTTGACGGCGACCTGGACTACACCACCCTCGATATCGGCGACCATGTCTGCGCTTTGGTGCAGGGCGGCGGCTATGCCGAGTACGTTGTTGCACCAATACAGCAGGTTTTACCGGTGCCGAAAGGGTGGTCGATGCTCGAAGCCGCCTCAATTCCGGAAAATTACTTCACAGTCTGGAGCAACGTTTTCGACCGCGCCCACCTGAGCGCCGGCGAGACCTTATTGGTGCAGGGCGGCAGCTCCGGCATCGGCGTCACCGCCATCCAGCTGGCCAGCGCCATGGGCCACCGGGTGTTCGCCACCGCCGGTTCGGACGACAAGGTCGCGGCCTGCATGAAGCTCGGCGCCGAGCGCGGCATCAACTACAAAACCGAGGACTTCGGCGCCGTCGTCAAGTCGCTGACCAACGACCGCGGCGTCGACGTGATTCTCGACATGGTGGCCGGAGACTACCTGCCACGCGAGGTTTCCTGCCTGGCGGACGATGGCCGCATCGCCATCATCGCCACGCTGGGCGGCGGCAAGGCCACGCTCGACATGGCCCAGGTGCTGCGCCGCCGGCTGACCGTCACCGGCTCCACCTTGCGCCCGCGCTCGGTGGAATTCAAGGGCGCGATCGCCAAAAAGCTCAAGGAGCGCGTGTGGCCGATGATGGCCGAGCGCAAGCTCAAGCCGGTGATCCATACCGTCTTCCCGCTGGAGCAGGCCGCCGCCGCCCACGCGCTGATGGAGAGCAGCTCGCACGTCGGCAAAATCATGTTGCAGGTGATCTAAAGGCCAATTCGTTGTAAAATGCGTAGTAAATTTACGGTTTTGTTGAGCCGGGGCTACGCTTTGCCTGTTTGACCGTGCTTCTTTGCGCGCGTTAAAATGGCGGGTTATTAACCTTTAGGCTAGCCATGCGTCGCAAACTCGTAATCGGGAACTGGAAAATGAACGGCAACCGCGCCGCCAATACGGCACTGTTGTCCGGCATCGTCGCCGGCCTGAACGACTTCGGCGCCGATAGCGCCGTCTGCGTGCCGGCGCCGTACCTGGCGCAGTGCCAGGCCGAGCTGGAAGGCACGGCGCTGGCGTGGGGCGGGCAGGACCTGTCGGTGCACGCCAGCGGCGCTTACACCGGCGAGGTGGCGGCCGCGATGCTGCGCGATTTCGGCGCCACCTATGTGCTGTGCGGCCACTCCGAGCGCCGCGCCTACCACCAGGAAAGCAATGCGCTGGTGGCGCAGAAGGCCGTAGTGGCGCTGGCCGCCGGGCTGACGCCGGTGGTGTGCGTGGGCGAATCGCTGGCGCAGCGCGAGGCGGGGCAGACCGAGGACGTGATCTGCGCCCAGTTGCAGGCGGTGCTTGATGCGCTGCAGGCGGAGCAGGTGGCGCGCATCGTGCTGGCGTATGAGCCGGTCTGGGCCATCGGCACCGGCAAGACCGCCACGCCGCAGATCGCGCAGGATGCCCACCGCTTCCTGCGCAACTGTCTGGCGAACAAGAATGCGGCCGCTGCGGCGGCCGTGCAGATACTCTACGGCGGCAGCATGAAGCCGGAGAATGCAAAAGAATTGATGGCGCAACCGGATATCGATGGTGGCCTGATCGGCGGAGCGGCATTAAAGGCGACTGATTTTCTCGGGATTATTCAGGCGGTTTAAGCGTTACGCGTAAGTGTAAAAGCGCAGTAGAAACAAAACGATACAAAACTTTTAATTTGGAATGGAATAACATGAGCTCCTTGTTCAATCTGGTTATCATCGTGCAGGTCTTGTCGGCAATCGCGATTATCGGTCTGGTATTGCTTCAGCACGGTAAGGGCGCCGACATGGGCGCCGCCTTCGGCTCGGGCGCGTCGGGCAGCCTGTTCGGCGCCACCGGCTCGTCGAACTTCATGTCGAAGTCGACCGGCGTGGCCGCCGCCATCTTCTTCAGCGCCACGCTGGCCCTGTCGTACATCACCACCCACCAGACCAATAATGTCAGCGGCGGCGTGATGGACAAGGTGCCGGCCGCTGCCGCGCCAGCCCCGGCCAATGCCATTCCTGCAACGCCAGCAGCCCCGGCCGCCTCGGCGCCGGCCGCGGCGCCTGCACCGGCTCCTGCAAACTCCATCCCAAAGTAATATAATTGTGTAGTTAATTAGGCGCAGTTGATAATTTTTTAAGTTGTTTGCACATTGTTTTAGCAGTATCGTAGCGAAAAACTTTAGTACATCAATTTAGTTAAAGAATTATCGTTTTTCTTCTTGTTTTGACGCAATACGGATTAACAACCGCGTGAAAAGGAAGTAAAATAACGGCCTTATGCCGACGTGGTGAAATTGGTAGACACGCTATCTTGAGGGGGTAGTGGCGCAAGCTGTACGAGTTCGAGTCTCGTCGTCGGCACCAGAAAATATAGGCCAGCAAGGGTGGTACCAAGCTGGCTTTTTTACGAGGATGTGTCGTTCGATCCTGGTCAGAGCAGTTTTACGATTGGGGCGAACGTTAAGCGCACCGCAGAACAGCGCGATGTGTCCTTTAACCTGATCGTTCAATATAAGCTCTTCAATCGTGAACCTCGAAAATTATCTCCCCGTCCTGTTGTTCATCCTCGTCGGTCTCGGCGTAGGTATCGCTCCCCAAGTGCTGGGCCATCTCCTGGGCCCGAAAAAGCCCGACGCAGCCAAGCTGTCCCCGTATGAATGCGGCTTCGAAGCGTTCGAAGACGCGCGCATGAAATTCGACGTGCGTTACTACCTCGTCGCAATCCTCTTTATTTTGTTCGATCTGGAAACGGCATTCTTCTTCCCGTGGGGCGTATCCATGCGCGAACTGGGCTGGCAGGGCTTCGTTACGATGATGGTGTTCATCGCCGAATTCGTGGTCGGTTTTTGGTATATCTGGAAGAAAGGTGCCCTTGATTGGGAATAAGCCATGGCTATTGAAGGCGTATTAAACGAAGGTTTCATCACCACCTCGGCCGACAAGCTGATCAACTGGGCGCGCACGGGTTCGATGTTCCCGATGACGTTCGGTCTGGCCTGCTGCGCGGTCGAAATGATGCACGTGGGCGCTGCCCGTTACGACATGGACCGCTTCGGCGTGGTGTTCCGTCCATCGCCACGTCAATCCGACGTGATGATCGTGGCCGGCACGCTGTGCAACAAGATGGCCCCGGCACTGCGCAAGGTCTACGACCAGATGCCGGAGCCGCGCTGGGTCATCTCGATGGGTTCCTGCGCCAACGGCGGCGGCTACTACCACTACTCGTACTCCGTGGTGCGCGGCTGCGACCGCATCGTGCCGGTCGACGTGTATGTGCCAGGCTGTCCGCCAACCGCTGAAGCCCTGCTGTACGGCATCATGCAGTTGCAGAACAAGATCAAGCGCACCAACACGATCGCACGCTAACGGGGCGCTACAAACACATGACTACTCATCTGGAACAACTCCAAACCGCCCTCGGCACTGCCCTGGGCGAACGCGTTACTACCGTCGTCGCACTGGGTGAAATCACCCTGACCGTGAAGGCCGCCGACTACTACGGCGTGATGCAGACGCTGCGCGACGACGCCTCGCTGGGCTTCGATCAGGCGATCGACCTGTGCGGCGTGGACTATCTGAACTACGGCGACGGCGCCTGGGACGGCCAGCGTTTCGCGGTTGTCGTGCACCTGCTGTCGGTGCAGCACAACTGGCGCGTGCGCGTGCGCGCGTTCTGCGCCGACGACGACATGCCGCTGCTGCCGTCCGTGACGCCGCTGTGGCGTTCGGTCAACTGGTACGAGCGCGAAGCGTTCGACATGTACGGCATCCTGTTCGAGAACCACAACGACCTGCGCCGCATCCTGACCGACTACGGCTTCATCGGCCACCCGTTCCGCAAGGACTTCCCGGTGTCGGGCTATGTCGAGATGCGCTACGACCCTGAGCAGAAGCGCGTGGTCTACCAGCCGGTCACCATCGAGCCGCGTGAAAACGTGCCGCGTGTGATCCGCGAAGAAAACTACGGGATTAAATAATGGCTGAGATTAAGAACTACACCCTGAACTTTGGCCCGCAACACCCGGCCGCGCACGGCGTGTTGCGCCTGGTGCTGGAGCTGGACGGCGAAGTGATCCAGCGCGCCGATCCGCACATCGGCCTGCTGCACCGCGGCACCGAGAAGCTGGCCGAGCAGAAGACCTACCTGCAGTCGGTGCCGTACATGGACCGCCTGGATTACGTGTCGATGATGTGCAACGAGCACGCCTACGTCATGGCCATCGAAAAACTGATGGGCATCGAAGTGCCGCTGCGCGCGCAATACATCCGCGTCATGTTCGACGAGATCACCCGCATCCTGAACCACCTGATGTGGCTGGGCGCGCACGCGCTCGACGTCGGCGCCATGGGCCCGTTCCTGTACTGCTTCCGCGACCGCGAAGACCTGTTCGACTGCTACGAAGCGGTGTCGGGCGCGCGCATGCACGCGGCCTACTACCGTCCGGGCGGCGTCTACCGCGACCTGCCGGACGCGATGCCGCAGCACAAGCCGTCGATCATCCGTTCGGCCAAGGCCATCGACAACCTGAACAAGGATCGTCAGGGCTCGATGCTGGACTTCATCGAAGCGTTCACCGCGCGTTTCCCGACCTATGTCGACGAATACGAAACCCTGCTGACCGACAACCGTATCTGGAAACAGCGTACCGTCGGCATCGGCGTGGTGTCGCCGGAAGATGCGAAAGCGATGGGCTTCACCGGCGCCATGCTGCGCGGTTCGGGCATCCAGTGGGATCTGCGCAAGCACCAGCCGTACGAAGTGTACGACCTGATGGACTTCGACATCCCGATCGGCACCAACGGCGACTGCTACGACCGCTACCTGGTGCGCGTGGAAGAGCTGCGCCAGTCGAACCGCATCATCAAGCAGTGCGTCGAATGGCTGCGCAACAACCCGGGTCCTGTCATGACCAGCAACCGCAAGGTCGCGCCTCCGGGCCGCGTGGACATGAAGACCAACATGGAATCGCTGATTCACCACTTCAAGCTGTTCACTGAAGGCTTCCACGTCCCGCCGGGCGAGGCTTACTCCGCAGTGGAACATCCGAAAGGCGAGTTCGGCGTCTACCTGGTGTCGGATGGCGCCAACAAACCATACCGCGTGAAACTGCGCGCTCCAGACTACGCACACTTGCAGTCGCTGGATGAAATGGCGCGTGGCCACATGATTGCCGATGCCGTCACCATCATTGGTACGCAGGACATCGTGTTCGGCAGTATTGACCGCTAAGTGCGAGAGGCATAAGTATGTTGTTATCTGAGCAGTGCTACAAAAAAATCGATCGCGAGCTGGCCAAGTACCCAGACGATCAGCGTCAGTCGGCCGTGATGGCCGCGCTGGCGCACGCCCAGGTCGAACTGGGCTGGATCTCGCCTGAAACCATGCAGGAACTGGCCGACTACATCCGCATGCCGGCCATCGCCGTGCAGGAAGTCGCGACTTTCTACAATATGTACAACCTGAAGCCGGTCGGCAAGCACAAGATCACCGTGTGCACCAACCTGCCTTGCGCCCTGTCGGGCGGCGAGCGCGCGGCGCACCACCTGAAGCAGAAACTGGGCATCGACTACCGTGACACCACGGCGGACGGCGAGTTCACGCTGATGGAAGGCGAGTGCATGGGCGCCTGCGGCGACGCCCCGGTGCTGCTGGTGAACAATCACCGCATGTGCAGCTTCATGTCCAACGACAAAATCGACTCCCTGGTGGAGGAATTGAAGAAATGACGTCACTCCACGACCGACACATCGATCCAGTCATCCTGGCCGGCCTGAACGGCGATAACTGGCATCTGGAAGACTACGTCAAGCGCGGCGGCTACAGCGCCCTGCGCCGTATCATCGAAGAGAAGATCACCCCGGAACAGATCATCGCCGACCTCAAAGCGTCGTCGCTGCGCGGCCGCGGCGGCGCCGGTTTCCCTACCGGGCTGAAATGGAGCTTCATGCCGCGCCAGTTCCCTGGCCAGAAGTACCTGGTATGTAACTCAGATGAGGGCGAACCAGGCACTTTCAAGGACCGCGACATCCTGCGCTACAACCCGCACGCGCTGATCGAAGGCATGGCCATCGGCGCCTACGCGATGGGCATCACCGTCGGCTACAACTACATCCACGGCGAGATCTTCGACGTCTACACCCGCTTTGAAGAAGCGCTGGAAGAGGCGCGCGCCGCCGGCATGTTGGGCGACAAGATCCTCGGCAGCGAGTTCAGCTTCCAGCTGCACGCGCACCACGGCTACGGCGCCTACATCTGCGGCGAAGAGACCGCGCTGCTGGAATCGCTGGAAGGCAAAAAAGGCCAGCCGCGCTTCAAGCCGCCGTTCCCGGCGTCGTTCGGCCTGTACGGCAAGCCGACCACCATCAACAACACCGAAACCTTCGCCGCCGTGCCGTTCATCCTGAACATGGGTCCGGAGAAGTACCTGGCGATCGGCCGTCCGAACAACGGCGGCTCGAAGATCTTCTCGATCTCGGGCGACGTCGAGCGTCCGGGCAACTACGAGGTGCCACTGGGCACGCCGTTCGCCAAACTGCTGGAACTGGCAGGCGGCATGCGCGGCGGCAAAAAAATCAAGGCTGTGATCCCTGGCGGCTCGTCCGCGCCAGTGGTGCGCGGCGAGATCATGATGCAGACCGACCTGGACTACGATTCGATCGCGAAAGCCGGTTCGATGCTGGGTTCGGGCGCGGTCATCGTCATGGACGAGACGCGCTGCATGGTCAAGGCGATGGAACGTCTGGCGTACTTCTACTTTGAAGAATCGTGCGGCCAGTGCACTCCATGCCGCGAAGGTACGGGCTGGATGTATCGCATGATCCACCGTATCGAAAACGGTCAGGGCCGCAAGTCGGATCTGGACGTATTGAACTCGATCTGCGACAACATCCAGGGCCGCACGATTTGCGCGCTGGGCGACGCGGCGGCCATGCCGATGCGTGCGTTCATCAAGCAATTCCGCGAAGAATTTGAACACCATATCGAGCACAAGCAATGCTGCGTGCCCGCTTATATCTAAGCTGCGTCAGGTAACGATCACCATGGTTGAAATCGAAATAGACGGCAAAAAAGTCGAAGTCCCTGCTGGTAGCATGGTGATGGACGCCGCCAACAAATTGGGAACCTACATTCCGCACTTCTGCTATCACAAGAAATTGTCGATCGCAGCAAACTGCCGTATGTGCCTCGTCGAAGTGGAAAAGGCGCCCAAGCCTTTGCCAGCATGCGCAACGCCGGTCTCGGCGGGCATGATTGTGCACTCGCACTCCGACAAGGCCGTACAGGCACAGAAGTCGGTGATGGAGTTCCTGCTGATTAACCACCCGCTGGACTGCCCGATCTGCGATCAGGGCGGCGAGTGCCAGCTGCAAGACTTGGCCGTCGGCTACGGCAAGGGCGAATCGCGCTACGAAGAAGACAAGCGCGTCGTTGCTCCGAAAGATGCCGGCCCGCTGGTGTCGATGCAGGAAATGGCCCGTTGCATCCAGTGCACCCGCTGCGTGCGTTTCGGCCAGGAAGTGGCCGGCGTGATGGAGCTGGGCATGATCGGCCGCGGCGAACACTCGGAAATCACCGCGTTTGTCGGCCAGACCGTCAACTCGGAAATGTCCGGCAATATGATCGACCTGTGCCCGGTGGGCGCGCTGACGTCGAAGCCGTTCCGCTACAGCGCCCGTACCTGGGAACTGTCGCGCCGCAAATCGGTCTCGCCGCACGACGGCCTGGGCGCCAACCTGATCGTTCAGGTCAAGGGCGGCAAGGTCAAGCGCGTGCTGCCGCTGGAAAACGACGCCGTCAACGAGTGCTGGATTTCCGACAAGGACCGCTTCTCGTATGAAGGCCTGGACACCACCGACCGCCTGACCCAGCCAATGCTGAAGCAGGGCGGCGAGTGGAAAGAGGTCGATTGGCAGACCGCGCTGGAATACGTGGCGCACGGCCTGAAAAACATCCGTCACGAACACGGCGCCAACGCGCTGGCCGCGGTCGCGACCCCGCACTCGACGCTGGAAGAACTGCACCTGCTGCAGAAACTGGTGCGCGGCATGGGTTCGGACAGCGTGGACACCCGCCTGCGCCACACCGACTTCTCGTCGGACGTGACCCCATGGCTGGGCATGTCGATCACCGAATTCGGCGCGCTGAACCGCGCCTTCGTGATCGGCTCGTTCCTGCGCAAGGACCATCCGCTGCTGGCCACCCGTCTGCGCACGGCAGTGAAGGGCGGCGCCAAGCTGTCCCTGCTGAGCGCAACCGACGACGACCTGCTGATGAACGTCGCCAACAAACTGATCGTTGCTCCATCGGAGTGGCTGTCGGCGCTGTCGCAAGTGGTGGTGGCTGTCGCCAAGGCCAAGGAAGTCGCGGCTCCGGCCGGCTTCGAAGGCGTACAGGCGTCGGACGCCGCCGCCGCGATCGCCGCTTCGCTGATCTCGGGCGAGAACAAGGGCGTGTTCCTGGGTAACGCTGCAACCCAGCACCCGCAAGCTGCCGCGCTGCACGCCGCCGCGCAGTGGATCGCCGAACAGACCGGCGCCAAGCTGGGCTACCTGACCGAAGCCGCCAACACCGTCGGCGCCTACATCGCCAACGCCAACAGCGGCAAGGCGCCAGTGTTCACCGAAGCCAAATCGGCCTACGTGCTGCTGAACGCCGAACCGGAACTGGACGCGCACAACCCGCAAGCCGCCATCGCCGCCCTGAACAAGGCCGAAATGGTGGTGGTGCTGTCGCCGTTCAAGCATGGCATGGACTACGCCGACGTGCTGCTGCCGGTCTCGCCATTCAGCGAAACCTCGGGCACCTTCGTCAACGCCGAAGGCCGCGCGCAAAGCTTCAACGCCACCGTCAAGCCGCTGCTGGAAACCCGCCCTGCATGGAAAGTGCTGCGCGTTCTGGGCAACATCCTGGGCCTGACCGGCTTCGACTACGACACCTCGGAAGCGGTGCGCGACGAAGTGCTGGGCGCCGGCGTGTTCGACGTCTCGGCCAAGCTGAACAACGTATCGAAAGTGGCGCTGGCCGCTTCGACCGCCACCGCCACCGGTACCGAACGTATCGCCGATGTGCCGATCTACTTTGCCGACGCCATCGTGCGCCGTGCCGAGTCGCTGCAGAAGATGGGCGACAGCGCCGCGCCGAAAGCGCACCTGTCCACCGCGCTGGCGCAGCAGCTGGGCGTGGCCGAAGGCGACCGCGTCAAGGTCAGCCAGGGTTCCGGCAGCGCGATCCTGGTCGCCACTGTCGACGCCAAACTGCCTGCCAACGCCGTGCGCGTGGCCGCCGCGCACGCGTCGACCGCCGCCCTGGGCAGCATGTTCGGTTCCATCACCGTAGAAAAAGCAGGAGAGGGTAAATAATGGCTCTGCCTGAATTCGTCACTACCATCAATTCGCTCGGCGCGAACAGCGTGCTGGCTCCGGCCTGGCCGCTGATCTGGGCGCTGATCCGCATCATCGTCGTGCTGTTGCCACTGATGGGTCTGGTTGCTTACCTGACCCTGTGGGAACGCAAGTTCATCGGCTGGATCCAGATCCGCGTCGGCCCGAACCGCGTCGGTCCGATGGGTCTGCTGCAGCCGATCGCCGATGCGCTGAAACTGCTGTTCAAGGAAATCATCACCCCGGCCAAGGCCAACCCGGGCCTGTTCGTCATTGGTCCGATCATGACCATCATGCCGGCACTGGCGTGCTGGGCGGTGGTGCCCTTCGGTCCCGAAGCGGTGCTGGCCAACGTCAACGCCGGCCTGCTGCTGCTGATGGCGATCACCTCGATGGAAGTCTACGGCATCATCATCGCCGGCTGGGCGTCGAACTCGAAGTACTCGTTCATGGGCGCGATGCGCGCCTCGGCGCAGATGATCTCCTATGAAATCCCGATGGGCTTCGTGCTGGTGGTCGTGCTGATGGTGTCCGGTTCGCTGAACTTCGGCGACATCGTGCTGGGTCAACAGAAGGGCATGATGGTCGAGCACGGCCTGAACTTCCTGTCGTGGAACTGGCTGCCGCTGCTGCCGCTGTTCGTGGTCTACCTGACGTCCGGCCTGGCCGAGTGCAACCGCCACCCGTTCGACGTGGTCGAGGGCGAGTCGGAGATCGTTGCCGGTCACATGGTTGAATACTCGGGCATGGCCTACGCCATGTTCATGCTGGCCGAATACGCCAACATGATCCTGATCGCGACGCTGGGTTCCATCATGTTCCTGGGCGGCTGGTCGGCGCCGTTTGCCTTCCTCGAATTCTGGGGCGGTTTCGGTGGCTTCTTCTGGCTGTTCGTCAAGGCATTCTTCCTGGTGTCGGTCTTCATCTGGGTGCGTGGTACTTTCCCGCGCTACCGTTATGACCAGATCATGCGCCTGGGCTGGAAAGTGTTCATCCCGCTGACGCTGGTGTATCTGGTGTTCGTGGCTGGCTGGATGCAGACCTCCTGGAATATCTGGAAGTAACTGGAAGTAAGGACAAGAAAATCATGGAACGATTAAAAGACTTCATCGGCAGCTTCATGCTGACCGAACTGATCAAAGGGATGGCGCTGACGGGCAAGTACATGTTCTCGCGCAAGATCACCGTGCAGTACCCGGAAGAGAAGACGCCGATGTCGCCGCGCTTCCGTGGCCTGCACGCGCTGCGCCGCTACCCGAACGGGGAAGAGCGCTGCATCGCCTGCAAACTGTGCGAAGCAGTGTGCCCGGCGATGGCGATCACCATCGAATCCGAGCAGCGTGCGGACGGCTCGCGCCGTACCACCCGTTACGACATCGACCTGACCAAGTGCATCTTCTGCGGCTTCTGCGAAGAGTCGTGCCCGGTTGATTCGATCGTCGAGACGCACGTGCTGGAATACCACGGCGAGAAACGCGGCGATCTGTACTACACGAAAGAGATGCTGCTGGCCGTAGGCGACCGTTACGAAAACGATATCGCCGCAGCCCGCGCAGCGGACGCTCCTTATCGCTGACCCAGGCGGGCCAAGCTCCGGCGCGGCCCGCATCAGCGATGTGATCAATAAACTGTACGTCTCTTGGGTTAGTTATGGAATTTAAAACTGCTTTGTTCTACGTCTTCGCCGCCATCATGATATTGGCTGCGACGCGCGTTATCACGGCCCGCAATCCGGTGCACGCGGCACTGTTCCTGGTGCTGGCGTTCTTCAACGCCGCCGGCATCTGGATGCTGCTCGAAGCCGAGTTCCTGGCGATCGTGCTGGTGCTGGTCTACGTCGGCGCCGTCATGGTGCTGTTCCTGTTCGTGGTCATGATGCTCGACATCGACACCGAAAAGCTGCGCGAAAACTTCTGGGGCTACCTCCCGGTCGCTTCCTTCGTCGGCGTGATCATCGTGCTGGAAATGGCCGCCGTGCTGTGGCGCTCGTTCCTGTCGTTCGACCAGCAGGCCGTCGCGGCCGGCAACATCGGCGGCACCAAGGAACTGGGCATGCTGATCTACACCAAATACATCTATGGCTTTGAAATCGCCGCGGTGATTCTGCTGGTCGCGATTATCGCGGCCGTGGCGCTGACCCTGCGCAAGCGCAAAGACACCAAACACTTCGACCCAGCCGACGCCGTCCGCGTCAAGCGTAACGACCGCCTGAAGATCGTCAAGATCGCGCCGGTTACTACCCGTGGCCAGGCCGAAACCGAAGTTAAGGAGGCACCATGACTTTATCCCTGGCTCACTACCTCGTTCTGGGCGCGATCCTGTTCGCGATCTCGATCGTCGGTATTTTCCTGAATCGCAAGAACATCATCATCATCCTGATGGCCATCGAACTGATGCTGCTGGCAGTGAATATGAACTTCATCGCGTTCTCGCATTACCTCGGTGATGCGGCAGGGCAGATCTTTGTCTTCTTTATCCTGACCGTCGCCGCTGCCGAATCGGCCATCGGCCTCGCGATCCTGGTGGTGCTGTTCCGTAATCTGGACACCATCAATGTAGAAGACCTGGACAGCCTCAAGGGCTAATTTTAACCTCACGAAAAATAACGATTAAGGTTCATCATGGCGGTTACTCTTAACCCTAATCTCCTGCTGGTCGTACCACTGGCGCCCCTCGCGGGCGCGGCGGTGGCGGGCTTGTTGGGAACTAAATTCTTCGGCAACGTGGTCGGTCGCAAGACCGCGACCGCGGCGACCATCCTGGGCGTGCTGGTGGCATTCATCATTTCGGCGCTGACGCTCAATGATGTGGTCAATGGCGCCAGCTTCAATGGCACCATCTACAACTGGATGACCGTGGCCGGCATGAAGATGGAAGTCGGCTTCCAGATCGATTCGCTGTCGGCGATGATGATGTGCGTGGTGACCTTCGTGTCGCTGATGGTGCACATCTACACCATCGGCTACATGGCGGAAGACGAAGGCTACAACCGCTTCTTCTCCTACATCTCGCTGTTCACCTTCTCCATGCTGATGCTGGTGATGTCGAACAACTTCCTGCAACTGTTCTTCGGCTGGGAAGCCGTGGGCCTGGTGTCCTACCTGCTGATCGGCTTCTGGTACACCCGTCCGACCGCGATCTTCGCCAACATGAAGGCCTTCCTGGTCAACCGCGTGGGCGACTTCGGCTTCATCCTGGGCATCGGCCTGCTGCTGGCTTACGCCGGTTCGATGAACTACCAGGAAGTGTTCGCCAAGCGCGAAGCGCTGGCGCTGCTGCACCTGCCGGGCACCGACTGGATGCTGCTGACCGTGGCCTGCATCTGCCTGTTCATCGGCGCGATGGGCAAATCGGCGCAGTTCCCGCTGCACGTCTGGCTGCCTGACTCGATGGAAGGCCCGACCCCGATTTCCGCACTGATTCACGCGGCCACCATGGTTACCGCCGGCATCTTCATGGTGTCGCGCATGTCGCCGCTGTTCGAGCTGTCGGACACCGCGCTGTCCTTCATCCTGGTCATCGGTTCGATCACCGCGCTGTTCATGGGCTTCCTGGGCATCATTCAGAACGACATCAAGCGCGTGGTGGCTTACTCGACGCTGTCGCAGCTGGGTTACATGACCGTGGCGCTGGGTTCGTCGGCCTACTCGGTCGCCGTGTTCCACCTGATGACCCACGCGTTCTTCAAGGCACTGCTGTTCCTGGGCGCCGGTTCGGTCATCATCGGCATGCACCACGACCAGGACATCCGCAACATGGGCGGCCTGCGCAAATACATGCCGATCACCTGGATCACCTCGCTGCTGGGTTCGCTGGCCCTGATCGGTACGCCGTTCTTCTCGGGCTTCTACTCGAAGGATTCGATCATCGAAGCCGTCGCCGAGACCCACATCGCCGGCGCGGGCTTCGCCCAGTTCGCCGTGCTGGCTGGCGTGTTCGTGACCGCGTTCTACTCGTTCCGCATGTACTTCCTGGTGTTCCACGGTAAAGAGCGTTTCGGCCAGGCGCATGCCCACGGCCATGACGACCATCATGCTCCGGCTGCCGCTGCGCATGACGATCACCACGCGCACGACTCCGACGCGCATCACGAAGAAGAGGAAGACGACCACGCGCACCACGGTCTGGCCCCGGGCCAGAAACCGCACGAATCGCCATTCGTGGTCTGGTTCCCGCTGGTCATGCTGGCCATCCCGTCGGTCATCATCGGCGCGCTGACCATCGGCCCGATGCTGTTCGGCGACTTCTTCAAAGGCGTGATCTTCATCGGCGAGAACCACAAGGCGATGGAAGTGCTGGGCGAGGAATACCACGGCCCGGTCGCCATGGCGATCCACTCGCTGACCTCGCTGCCGCTGTGGCTGGCGATTGCCGGCGTGGCGTTCTCGTACTACTGCTACATGATCAATCCGCGCGTACCGGCATGGTTCTTCGCCAAGTTCAAGGCAGTGCACACGCTGCTGGACAACAAGTACTACATGGACAAGTTCAACGAAGTGGTGTTCGCAGGCGGCGCCCGTCTGCTGGGCAATGGCTTGTGGAATATTGGCGACAAGACCCTGATCGACGGCCTGCTGGTCAACGGCAGCGCCAAAGTAGTCGGCTGGTTCTCCTCGCTGACCCGCCTGGCGCAGACTGGTTACATCTACCACTATGCGTTCGTCATGATCCTCGGCATTCTGGGGTTCCTGGTCTACTTCCTGCCGTTTTGGCACGCTTAATTAGCTGATACGCAAAGAGATAACGATAACCATGATGCAGTCAACCATATCTACACTACCTCCGTACCTGAGCCTGGCGATCTGGCTCCCGATTATTTTCGGCATGATCGTCCTGGCAGTAGGGCGTGACAGCAACGCGGGCTTTACGCGTGTGCTGTCGCTGCTCGGCGCCCTGGTCAGCTTTGTCGCGACCATCCCGCTGATCACCAACTTCAACAATGCCGCCCACGGCATGCAGTTCGTCGAGAAATCGGCGTGGATCGAACGCTTCAACATCTACTACTCGCTGGGCATCGACGGCCTGTCGCTGTGGTTCGTGCCGCTGACCGCCTTCATCACCGTGATCGTCGTGATCTCGGCCTGGCAGGTGATCCAGAAGCGCGTGGCCCAGTACATGGGCGCGTTCCTGATCCTGTCCGGCCTGATGATCGGCGTGTTCTGCGCGATGGACGGCCTGCTGTTCTACTTCTTCTTCGAAGCGACCCTGATCCCGATGTACATCATCATCGGTATCTGGGGCGGCGACAACCGCGTCTACGCCTCGTTCAAGTTCTTCCTGTACACCTTCTTCGGCTCGCTGCTGACGCTGGTTGCCATCATCTACCTGTACAAAGTGACCGGTAGCTGGGACATCCTGATGTGGCACAAGGCGCCGCTGACGATGACCGAACAGGTCTGCATCTTCCTGGCCTTCTTCATGGCGTTTGCCGTCAAAGTGCCGATGTTCCCAGTCCACACCTGGCTGCCGGACGTCCACGTGGAAGCGCCGACCGGCGGTTCCGCCGTGCTGGCCGCGATCATGCTGAAACTCGGCGCATACGGCTTCATCCGTTTCTCGCTGCCGATCACCCCGGACGCCTCGCACTACCTGTCGGGCTTCGTGATCACGCTGTCGCTGATCGCCGTGATCTACATCGGCCTGGTCGCGCTGGTGCAGAAGGACATGAAAAAGCTGGTCGCCTACTCGTCGATCGCGCACATGGGCTTCGTCACCCTGGGCTTCTTCGTCTTCAATGAAATGGCCACCCAGGGCGCCATCATGCAGATGATCTCGCACGGCTTCGTGTCGGGCGCGATGTTCCTGTGCATCGGCGTGCTGTACGACCAGGCCCACTCGCGCCAGATCGCCGACTACGGTGGTGTGGTCAACAAGATGCCGCGTTTCGCCGCCTTCTTCATCCTGTTCTCGATGGCCAACTGCGGCCTGCCAGCGACCTCCGGTTTCGTCGGCGAGTTCATGGTGATCCTGGGCGCCACCCAGTTCAACTTCTGGATCGGCCTGCTGGCAGCCACCGCGCTGATCTTCGGCGCAGCCTACTCGCTGTGGATGGCCAAGCGCGTCATCTTCGGCAAAGTGACCAACCACCACGTGGCCGAGCTGGTTGACCTGAACGGCCGTGAGTTCCTGATGCTGGGCATTCTGGCGGTCGCCACGCTGTACATGGGCCTGTACCCAGCCCCATTCACCGACACGATGCAAACCTCGGTCGCTGACCTGCTGGCCCACGTCGCACACAGCAAGCTGCCTTAAGAAGATAACGGAAACGCATAAATGACTACACCTATTCCACAAGAGGCCGTGAACCTGGTCCCGGCGTATGCCGAGATCGCGTTGCTGATCGGCGCTTCGGCCATCCTGCTGATCGACATGTTCCTGTCCAAGGCGCAGCGTTCGTTCACCTATGTGCTGTCCCTGCTGATGCTGGTGGTGCTGGCCGGCATCAGCTACTGCGACTTCTCCTCGGGCGCGACGGCCTATACCTTCCACGGTATGTTCGTCTCCGATCCGATGTCCAACCTGCTCAAGCTGTTCACCTACCTGACCGTCGGCATGACGCTGGTGTATTCGCGCCAGTACGCGGCCGACCGCGAGATGTTGAGCGGTAACCTGGGCGGCGAGTTCTACGTCCTGGCGCTGTTCGCGCTGCTGGGCCAGATGGTGATGATCTCGGGTTCCAACCTGCTGTCGATCTACCTGGGCGTCGAGCTGATGTCGCTGTCGCTGTACGCACTGGTGGCGATCCGCCGCGACAACGTGCGCGCCACCGAAGCGGCCATGAAGTACTTCATCCTGGGCGCGCTGGCGTCGGGCTTCCTGCTGTACGGCATGTCGATGCTGTATGGCGCCACCGGCACGCTGGACATCGCCGGCATCTCGGCGGCAGCGGGCAGCGGCACCATCAACAAGACCATCCTGATCTTCGGCCTGGTGTTCCTGGTTGCCGGCCTGGCCTTCAAACTGGGCGCCGTGCCGTTCCACATGTGGGTGCCGGACGTCTACGACGGTTCGCCAACGGCAGTGACCCTGCTGCTGGGCGGCGCGCCGAAGATCGCCACCTTCGCCATCTGCATCCGCCTGCTGGTGGAAGGCCTGATGCCGATGGCGTTCGACTGGCAGCAGATGCTGATGGTGCTGGCCGTGCTGTCGCTGGCCGTGGGTAACCTGACCGCGATCGCGCAGACCAACCTGAAACGTATGCTGGCGTACTCGACCATCGCGCAAATCGGCTTCGTGCTGCTGGGCCTGCTGGCTGGCGTGGCCGGCACCACCGACGTGACGGGCCGCGACGCCGCCTACAGCTCGGCGATGTACTACGTGATCACCTACGTGCTGACCACCGTCGGCACCTTCGGCACGCTGATGCTGCTGTCGCGCGCCGGTTTCGACGCCGACAACCTGGCCGACTTCAAGGGCCTGAGCAAGCGTAACGGCTGGTTCGCGCTGGTGATGACCATCCTGCTGTTCTCGCTGGCCGGCGTGCCGCCGATGATGGGCTTTGCCGCCAAGTTCGCCGTGCTGAACTCGGTGCTGGCGACCGGCCAGCTGTGGCTGACCATCTTCGCTGTCATGTTCTCGCTGATCGGCGCGTTCTACTACCTGCGCGTCATCAAGACCATGTGGTTCGATGAGCCGGTGGACACCGCACCGATCGTCGCCAACTTCGACACCAAGGCGGTCCTGAGCCTGAACGGCGTCGCCATCGTGCTGCTGGGCGTGATGCCTGGTTCGCTGCTGGCGATCTGCCTGGCCGCCATCAAAGCGACCCTGGCGACCTGATGGATACCTCCATCGCCGGCTGGTTGGTGATCGCGGTTGCACTCGCGGCCGCCAACCTGCCGTTCTTCAACGACAAGCTGTTCGCCGTGGTCGGCGCCAGATGGCAGCGCAAGCCGCTGTTCATCCGGCTGCTGGAAATGACCGCGCTGTACCTTGTCGTTGGCGCGCTGGGCTTCGCCCTCGAAGCCAACATCGGCACCCGCTTCCCGCAGACCTGGGAGTTCTACGCGATCTCCGCCTGCCTGTTTGTCGTTCTCGGATTCCCGGGATTCATCGTCCGTTACCTGCGCAAGCCTCACGGCTGATACACTATCGTTCTTCAACGTTAGTGGAGCAGGGATGGACAACCTCAAAGAAACCCGCATCGACGGAGAGCTGGTCTACGAAGGCCACTTCCTCAAAGTCCAGCGCGACATCATCGAACTCCCCGACGGCAAGCGCACCAGGCGCGAATACATCCTGCACCCCGGTGCCGTGGTGATTCTGCCGCTGCTGGACGACGGCACGGTGCTGATGGAGCGCCAATACCGTTATCCGCTGCACGACGTGTTCATTGAATTCCCGGCCGGGAAAATCGACAAGGGCGAAGATCCGCTGCTGGCCGCCCGGCGCGAGCTGGAAGAGGAAACCGGCTACAACGGCGGCGAGTGGCAGTTCGTCACCAGAATCCACAACGCCATCGCCTATTCGGACGAACACCTGGACCTGTACCTGGCGCGCGGCCTGAAGGCCGGCAAGGCCAAACTGGATGAAGGCGAATTCCTCGAAACCTTCACCGCCACCATCGACGAACTGCTGCAGTGGGTCCGCGAAGGCAAGATCACCGACGTCAAGACCATCATCGGCGTGTTCTGGCTGGACAAGCTGCGCGCGGGCGACTGGAAGCTATGAAACCCTGGATGGCGTTCGCGCTGCTGCTTGCCGCCACCGGCGCGCAGGCGGCGCAGCGCACGCCATTCCAGATCCGCTGTGAGGATACGAT
Organism: Duganella alba; assembly: GCF_009674495.1. Taxonomy (GTDB): domain Bacteria; phylum Pseudomonadota; class Gammaproteobacteria; order Burkholderiales; family Burkholderiaceae_D; genus Rugamonas; species Rugamonas alba. The sequence goes on from NZ_WKJN01000005.1 coordinate 264,318, forward strand.
CAGCAAAACGGTGTCGGTGCTGTCGTCGCAGCAGAACGGCTTCACGATCAATAATCAGCTGCCGTACCGCGCGCTGACCGCGCGCACCGGCAGCATGAACAACCACATGCAGACGCTGGGGCTGACCGTCACCCAGGGCGTCTATCGCGCCACGCTGGGCGGGCCGATTCTGCAGGATGCCGCCAGCGGCTACGAATGCGTCGCGCCCAAGCTGGAGATCAAGCTGAATTATTCGCCGGTGCTGATCTACGTCGGCAACGAATTCGTGCCGGGCAGCTGTGGCTACAAGGAGATCCTGACGCACGAACAGCGCCACCTGAAGGCCTATATGGACAATCTGGCGCGCGTGGAAAAGGTGGTGGCTGCGGCGCTGAACAAACGCTTTGCCGGGCAGCCGATGTATGCGCCATCCGGCACCGCCATGTCGGCGCTGGAGCATGAAGTGAACGGCACCTGGTTCCCGTTCATCCAGGCGGAATTCGACAAGGGCAAGATAGAGCAGGCGAAGATCGATTCGCCGGAAGAATACGCGCGCCTGGGCAAGGCGTGCAATGGCGAGATTGCGGCGATCGTGAATCGCCGCCGTAAATGAAAAGACTTATGACAGCAACGAACCAACAAGCTCGCTACTTTGCGCTGCTGCCCGCCGCCGGCGTCGGCGCGCGCATGGCGGCGAATGGACCGAAACAATACCTGGCCGTCGGCGGCAAGCCGATGCTGCGCCACGCGGTGGACGCCTTCCGCGCCAGCGATCTGGTGGCGCATACCTATGTCGTCGTCAGTCCCGATGACGGCGTGATCGACTCGGTGCTGCCGCCTGAGCTTGATGGCGTGACCGTGCTGCGCGTCGGCGGCGCCACCCGCATGGACTCGGTGCTGAACGGCCTGCGCGCGCTGGCCGGTCAACTGGCGGAACACGATCTGGTGATGGTGCACGATGCCGCGCGTCCGGGCCTGACGCCAAGCTTGATCGCGAAACTGATCGACGGCGTCGGCGACGACCCGGCCGGCGGCCTGCTGGCGCTGCCGGTGGTGGACACCATGAAGCGCGCCGCGCCGGGCGCCGATGGCGTCAGCGTCAGCGCGGCGACGGTGCCGCGCAACGGCCTGTGGTCGGCGCAGACGCCGCAGATGTTCAGCTACGCGCTGCTGCTGCGCGCGCTGGGCAGCGCGCCGGACGCCAACGCCATCACCGACGACGCCAGCGCGGTCGAGATGCTCGGCCTGTCGCCACGCCTGGTCGAAGGCCATCCACGCAATTTGAAAGTAACGCTGCCAGCCGACATCCGCATCGCCGAGATGTACCTGGCCAACGAGGAAAACTGACATGACCAAACTCCCATTCCGCATCGGCCAGGGCTACGATTGCCACGCACTGGTGGAAGGCCGCAAGCTGATCATCGGCGGCGTCGATATCCCGCACCACGTCGGCCTGCTGGGCCACTCGGATGCCGACGTGCTGCTGCACGCGATCACCGATTCCATCCTCGGCGCCGCCGCGCTGGGCGACATCGGCAAGCACTTCCCGGACACCGACCCTGAATTCAAAGGCGCCGATTCGCGCAAGCTGCTGAAGGAAGCGGCCAGGCGCGTGGTGGCCACCGGCTACGGCATCGGCAATATCGACTGCACCATCATCGCCCAGCGTCCGAAGATGGCGCCGCATATTCAGTCGATGCGCGCCAATATCGCGGAAGACCTGGGCGTGGACATCAGCCAGGTCAACGTCAAGGCCAAGACCAACGAGAAGCTGGGCTACCTTGGCCGCGAAGAGGGCATCGCCGCCGAATCCGTCGCCCTGCTGATCGCCGCCGCCAGCTGACGATGTTCAAATTAATCGAAGACCTGATGCGGCCTCCCGCCGGCATGGAATTCGATTTCAGTCAGCCGGCCGGAGAGGCTGCGCTGGCGCCGGCGGATGGCGTCTCTTGGCGCGTGTTTGCCAATCCGGTGACATTGTTTATTGGCGGCGTGACGGCGGTGCTGCTGGAACTGGCCGAGCCTTCGGTGCGCACCGGCGTGTGGGACCACAGCAGCTTCCAGCGCGACCCGTCAACGCGCCTGCGCCGTACCGGCTTTGCCGCCATGATGACCGTCTACGGCCCGCGCTCCGCGGCGGAAAAGCTGATCGCGCGCGTGGTGAAGATGCACGGCCATGTGGAAGGCGTCACGCCCGGCGGCGTCGCCTACCAGGCCAACGATCCGCGCCTGCTCGACTGGGTGCACGCCACCGCGACCTTCGGCTTTGTCGAGGCCTATCACCAATACGCGCAACGGCTGTCGGGCGCAGCAAAGGACGCCGCCTTCGCCGAAGGGCAGGCGTCTTCAAAGTTGTACGGCGCCACCGGCGCGCCGCGTTCATGGGCCGAATGGGAGTCGCTGCTCACGCGCACCGCGCCGACGCTGGAGGAATCGGACATCCTGGCTGACTTCATGCGCGTCATGGGCGAAGCTCCCATCCTGCCCGCACCGATGCGCTGGCTGCAACGCCTGCTGGTGCGCGCCGCCGTGCAAATCACGCCGGAGCCAGTCCGCTCACTGCCGCAACTGCGCAGCCGTGGCCTGCGCGTCGGCGAAGCAGCGCTGGTACGCATGCTGGCGCGCCTCGCCGGACTACTGCCCCTCAACGATACGCCGCCTGCCCAAGCGGCGCGGCGCGTGGCCGCACCACCATTATCAAGCCCGCAGTGAGTCCAGCGCCACGCTGATATCCTCGTAAAATACCGTCGCCTCGTTTTCCAACACCGCGTGGGCGCTGTCGCGTGACACGGCCGGAAACTCGCGAAGGAAGTCATCAAGGGAATTGCCGGCCAACAGGCAATCAAACATCCGCTTGATGGGCACGAGCGTGTTACGAAATACCGGCATGCCGCCCAGAATATCCGGTTCCATCTGCACTTGCGGCGTGAGCGACTTCATGAATGCCAGCAGTTCCGGATCAAGCGGATCCAGTGGCGATTCGCGTGGTGGAATAATGCGCCCGTTAAAACGGCGCACAGGATTGGCGTAGACGCCCGACTCCAGCGGCGGACAATCCTCGTCGAACAGGATGTCGTCTTCTGGTATGGGCATTACATTCATCCATTCACTTGTTGGCCCTAAGTATGGCAAGTCGCTCTCGTCGACTGGCTTTTCTAAATGAGATGATTCGTGTTCCATTATTCCTCTCCGTGTAAATCACAGCAACTTCTTGACCAAGCGAAAATCCTAGCGTTAGAAAACGTCGTTCATCGTAGTGATAACGTTTGTCCTCCACGGTAACCGAATTGAAGTCTTCGATCACCGCAGCGGCGTCTGCGAAATCCAGGCCATGGTTGCGCAGGTTGCTTTTGCGCTTGGCCTCGTCCCATGTATAGATAGTCATTTCAGTGTAGTGGCTTAAAGATATCCTTCAAGCGGACTGAAAAGACAAAGGCTCAGGACATCATGGCGATATCCTGAGCCTGTTTTGTGGCGTGACTTTAAGCCACGTCAATAGTGCCTGCTGAGTTAGCGGGGCAGGGCGATGACTTCTCCGATGCCCGAATGGTCGTGGTGGTCGCCGTAGACGCGCTCCAGCTCGACCTGCGCGAATTCGCCGGTGCAGTGCCCGGCCGCGATGCGCTCGATGTGCCAGCGTGTCTTGAAGTTGCTGACCACTTCACTGACCTGCTGGTCGCTCTTGTCGACCAGATGCAGGCCGCCGACAACGGTGTAGAGCTGCCTGTCGTACTGCGACGCCGCCTCCAGAATCCGCTCGATGCCCGGATGCGAGCAGCCGACGATCACCGCCAGCCCTTGCGGCGTCCTGATCGCCAGCGACAACTCGTTCAGTTCCAGCGTGCCTTTGCTGTCCGAGACGGTCTTCACCAGAAACAGTCCCGGCGCGATTTCGACCGACTTGTCGATCAGCGTGAATTTCGTGCCCGGCCAGGGCGAATCGATGGTCAGGTTGGCGGGCGGCTGGCCGTTGAAGTAGCGCAGATCCGGCGTGATGCCGGCAGCGTTGCGCAGCAGCGCCTTGGCCGCCGGCGGCGAGGGCGGCGTGCCAAACGAGCCGGTCTCCAGCGGCGCATAAATCTTCACGTGCGGATTCTGTTCCAGCACGTAGGCGAGACCGCCCGTGTGATCGCCATGCCGGTGCGAGATGACGACGAAATCGAGCGTCTTCAGATCGATCTTCAGCTTGCGCACATTATCGGCAAACGCCTGATACTGGCCGCCGGCGTCAAACAGAATCCGCTTGCCGCCGTACTCCACCAGCGCCGAATAGCCCCAGCCGCGCTCCAGATCCGACGGCTTGCCGAATGCATCAAAGATCACCGTGACGCGCGCGGGACGCTCTTCAGCCTGGGCAGGGAGAAGGCAGGACAGGCCCGCCAGAAAAATCATCAAGCGCAGCAACTTCATGTTGATCCTTTCAAAGAACAACCGATTGTCACGCGCTGAAAATATTTACGCCAAGTCTATTTACGCATATCCTTATCGGTTTTCCGTGGACCGCATGCTCACTTACGGGCCGCCAAATCAACCTGCGATTCCTTTCCGGCATTGACACCGACTTCACGCGGCGCATGATGCGGGCCGGTTTCGACGATACGATAGCGGCCAGGCTTCAAGCCTTCCGCACGATAGGTGCCGTCGTCCTTGGCCATGATGCCGATAATCTCGCCGCTGCCCAGATTGGTGACGACGATTTGTGCCCCCGCATCGGCGGCGCCGGCAATGCCGCCGGTGGCCTCGGCAGCCATCAAAGGAGTGGTCAGTGCCAGCAGCACGGCAGTAAGGAGTTTTCGCATGATTTAAAGAGCAGGAGTTAAAAGACGGTGCAGGCGATCCGGCGTGCCGGGAATCCGTTCAAGCCGTGGATAGCGCAGCGCATCAAAGTAGGCGATGCTCACCGTGTGTGCGCCGCCATCGGCATCGAACGTCAGCGCGATCGGTTGTTTGCTGACTGCCGCATCGCGGATGGCCTGCTTGAGCAGATCGTCCGTGTAAGGCCGGCCGCCGACAGAGGTCAGGCGCGCGCCGAGACTGATGCCGGCCTTGAACGCCGGGCCTTCCCACGCCACGCTTTTCACCGCGCCTTTTTTGCCGATGACCAGGCCCAGCGACGTGGACAGGTCCATGCCGCCCAGATCCGCCTCGTGCAAAATGAAGTAATCGGTCGGCTGATCGGTATACACCAGTTGATAGCCGCCGCGCTTCAGGCCATCCAGCAGATGCGTGTCGTCATGCGCGTTCAGGCGCGTGGTGAAGTAGCTTGACCAGTCGTAGGGCGCGATCTTGTTCAAGGCCTTGCACACGTCGTCGAAGGAGTAGGTCGAGATGGTGCGCGAATTCTGGCCGGCGCCAAAGAAGGTGGCGGCGAAATCGACCATGCTGCTCCGGTCGCCGGTCAGTTCGCGCAGCAGCATGTCCACGTCCAGCCACAGCATCACGCCTTCCGGATAGTAGTCCTCGCGCCGCTGCCAGTCGCGCCAGTTGACCGGCCTGGCCGGCATGTACAGCGCATCGAGGTTGCTGTCCTGTAGCGACTTCCACGCGCGGCCCGGACGATTCGCCATCAGCGAGGCGTCGACCGCCAGCGCGTCCAGGCTTTGCTGATTGGTGCGCAGGCCTAGCTTGCGCGACATCACGTGCGCCCAGAATTCGGTCTGGCCTTCGTACACCCACAGCAGGCTGCCGCGCATCGGCAGGTTCAGATTGGGCGTCCACAAATCGGCCGGCTGCCGCGTGCGGCCGTTCCAGGAGTGGATGAATTCATGGGCGACCAGGTTGGCCATCAGCACCTGTTCGCCCGCATCGCGCGCATAGTTGGCCGAGACGTTGATCTCGGTCGATTCCTGGTGCTCCACGCCACCGCCGGACAACATCACGTCGGACAGGGACATTAGCAAATCGAAGTGCCGGTAGTGCTGCGAGCGGAATAGCTGCGGCACAGCCTTTGCCATCGCGCGGAATTTCTCCACCAGCGCTGGTGGCAGGTCCAGCGCGGCTTCGTTGTCGCCGAATATATTCAGACGCACCGGGATGGCCGGCGCGGAGGTCAGCTCCACGCGCCTGGCGTAGCGGCCCGCGTAGACCGGCGCATCGGCCAGGTCTTCGAAGCTGGTGGCCTTGAAGCGCGCATGGTTGGCGTTTGCTTCCACCGTCTCCAGCGAGGTGGCGAACTGGAAGCCAGCGGGCATCGTCAACTCCGCCTGCACGCCGATATTGCGAATGAACCAGCCGGCAGGGTAGAGCGCCACCTTGGACCACGGCAGCATCAGCATATCGCGCGAGATAAGTTTGGGGCCGTTCGCGGCGGGCAGGTATTGGAACTCCAACTCCAGTTCGCGCACGCCGGCCGGCACATCGACGTGGAACGCAAACGGATTGACGGCATCGCGCCGCCATTCCAGCCTGCGCGCGCCGGACCTGATCATCAGGCCGGCCAACGGCGCCGCTTCCTGCGTGGCCGAGTGGCTGCCGGTTTCCCACTGCGGATATAGCAGCACCATGGCGCCGGCCTTCTGCACTGGAATGGTCTCGCGCACGCGGAAGATTTTATGCACGCTGTCGGAGGCATCCACCTTGAGCGTGATCTGGCCTTTGAATGGCACATCGCGCGGTGCGGCGATGGCGGGAGCGGCCGGCGCCGGCTGCGGGCCGACGCTGGCATGCGATGGGGTGATGCAGGCCAGGATAAGAAGAGGGGCAAGAAGCTTTTTCATACCATATACCTTGCAATATGCATGCCAAATAAAATCCACAGGATGGCAAGGGTATATGGGCGTCCGCGCGGTGTAAAGCTGTCCGCGCGGACGTCCGTTCACACCAGCAGCGCGCCGCCGTCGACCGTGTGCACCTGACCGGTGGCGAAGCCGCTGGTCATCAGGAACACATAGGCGGCAGCGATGTCCTCCGCCGAGCCGACGCGGCCCACTGGCAGCGAGTCGGCGGCGTCGGCATACATGCGCTGGCACGCTGCTTCCGTCATGCCGGCCCACAGATTTGTCGCCACCAATCCCGGCGACACGGCGTTGACGCGCAGCGGCGCCAGTTCCACCGCCAGCGCCCGGGTCAGCGCCTCCACCGCGCCGCAGACGCTGGCGACCAAGGTCCAGCCGGCGCGCGGACGTTGGGCCGCAATGCCGGTGGTGAAGGTGACCGAACCGCCAGGCCGCAGGCAGCGCGCACCGTACTTCGCCACCGTTAGCGCGCCCCAGTAGCGCAGGTCGAATGCGGAGCGCGCGTTCGGCAGGCTGGCGTCGGCCAGCGGCGCAAGCTGCAAGGTATCGCCAGCCGTGTACACCAGATGATCGAACGCGCCGCAGGTGTTGAAGAAGTGCTCAACCGCCTGTTCGTCGCGCAAGTCCAGCGCGCAGCCTTGCGCCCTGGGGCCGAGCACCGCCAGTGCTTTTTCGACGCGCGCCATCTGGCTGGAGACGATCATGACATCCGCCTCCTCGCGCAAGGCTTCGCGCGCCACGGCCAGGCCGATGCCGGACGACGCGCCCAGCACGATCACGCGCTGGCCGTGCAGGCGGCCGCTCATTGCGGCACCCGCGCCAGCAGTCCGGCGATAGCCTGGTCCAGCGTGACGACACCCTTGCGCGAACCGCTTGCGCCGCTCTCGAATTCGATCCAGCCTTCGTTGAAGCCATCGAGCATCTGCATGCGCGGCGCTGGATTGTTCATGCCCTGGGCGGCAAACAGCTCGGCCCAGGTGTCGCGCGGCACGGCGCGGGCGGTGACATCGCGGCCCAGCAGGCGGCTGAAGCTGGCCGCGATGTCGGCAGGGCTGATGCGCTGCGGACCTTCCAGTTCGACGATACGCGTGCCTTGCCAGGCCTGTTGCAGCAGCTCCGCCGCAACGACGGAAATGTCGGCGCAGGCCACCATCGGCACCGGACGGCCCAGCGGCTGCAGGAAGCTGGCGATGCCGCCGGCGCGCGCCGACGCCACGTCCCACAGGCTGTTCTCGATAAACCATGCGGCGCGCAGGAACGCCACCGGCAGGCCAAGCGTGCCCAGTTCGCGTTCCATGATGCCCAGCTGGTTCAGCAGGTTCGGCTGCGTGGCCTGCGCGCCGATGGTCGACAGCACGACCACGCGTGACGGCCGCGCCGCCGCCAGCGCCTCGCGCAATGCCGCGATGGTGCGGCGTGCTTCCGGGAAGCCTTCGGTCGGATCGAAGGTTGGCGGCAGCAGCACGAACACCGCTTCGGCGCCGCCAAAGGCTGCGGCCAGCGCATCGGCGTCGTTCATGTCCGCCAGCGCGACTTCGGCGCCGCGCGCGGCCCAGGCCTGGCCCTTGGCTGCATCGCGCACCACGGCGCGCACTGGCCGGGCAGACGCCAGTAATTGATTGCCCAGCTCCGAGCCGACTTGTCCTGTAATACCGGTAATTGCGTACATGGTTTTCTCCTTGGGTGAGTTGATGGGAGAATTTTGATGCAAATCGGCTCATACTCCGATAGCATGGGATGCATATCATTCATGACTGTTTGGCATATATGGCATTCGACGAAAAAACCGTGAACGGCATGCGCGTGCTGGCCGCCATCGTGGACAGTGGCAGTTTCGTGCGCGCCGGCGAAGCGCTGGAGATGTCGCAGTCCGGCGTCAGCCGCGCCGTCGCCCGGCTGGAGGCGCGGCTCAACATCCGGCTGTTCGACCGCACCACGCGCAAGGTCTCGCTGACCGACGAAGGGCGCCGCTTCTATGCGCAGATACATCCGCTGCTGGCGGGGCTGGAAGACGCCGTGGCGTCGGCGGGCGAGGGCGCGGTGGCCGTGCGCGGCAAGCTGCGCGTGAATATCGATCCGCTGCTGGCAAGGCTGCTGCTCGGCCCCAGGCTGGGCGCCTTCCTCAAGCATCATCCGGAACTGGAGCTGGACCTGTTCGCGCGCGATCACTTGGGCGACATGGTGGGTGACGGCATCGACCTGGCGATCCGCCTCGGCCAGCCGCAAAACTCGTCGCTGATCGCCCGCAAGCTGCTGGACACGCGCGTGCTGACCGTCGCCACGCCGGCCTACCTGCGCAAGCACGGCACGCCGAAGAAGCCGATTGACCTGGAAAGCGCGGAACACACCTGCATCCACTTCCGCAATCCGGCCACGGGGCGGCCGTTCGACTGGGAATTCCATCACGGCGGCAAGGTCACCATCGTCCATCCGCGCAGCCAGATTACGCTGAACGACGCCGGCGCCATGGAAAGCGTGCTGCTGTCGGGTTACGGACTGGCGCAGGTGATCGATATCGCGGTCGAACCGCTGCTGCGTTCCGGCGCGCTGCTGCCGGTGCTTGGCGCGTGGCCGGACGAACGCTTCCCGCTGTATGCGCTGTACCCGTCGCGCCAGCACCCGCCGGCCAAGACGCGGGCCTTCCTGGAATTCTTCCAGTCTCTGCTACCATGACGCCTTTTGGGGAATGACAATGGCGCGTGACACCTACGCATACCGGCAGATGGTCGTCGAGTCGGTGGACTGGAACGGCAGGGTGGAGATTCATCCCGCGTCCGGCCAGGCCTATGCCACCGACCTGCCGGTGCAATGCTCGCGCCGCCTGAGCGATACCAGCGTCTACCCGCTCGGCACCTGCTTCCTGGTCAACGCCAAGCTGACCGACCGCGACGGCATGCAGTACCTGTACGTCTGGCACGGCGACGAGGTCAAGGTCATGTCGGACGCCGAGGCGGAGGTGTTCCTCGGCGCCTATCGCCGCGTCAGGCTCTGATCAATCCAGCCAGGCCGGCAGTTTCGGCAGTTTGGCGTTGTCGGCCGGCTCATGCTGGATGATCAGGCGCGCGCCGGTGGTGCGCAGGATTTGTTCCAGCCGTGCCGACGATTTCAGCGTGGTGTCGTGATCGAAGTTAAAGGTCGGCACCTGGTTGCGGGCGCGGTTCTCCGTGAAGTGCCACTGGTCGCCGGACAGGATCACCGGGCCGGCGTGCGGCAGCGTCAATTGCAGCGCCATATGGCCCGGCGTGTGGCCTGGCAGCAGGATCGCCTTCACCGTACCGTCGCCGAAGAAGTCATAGTCGCCGTCGATCAGTTTCAGATGGTCGGGGCGGATGCCGAGCAGTTCGGGATCGATGAAGTGCGATTCCGCCGCCTGCTTGTCCGACAAGACCGCGTACTCGCGCTGCTGCATGATCAGCGTGGCATGCGGGAAGTCTCTGGTCTGGCCGGTATGGTCGAAGTGCGAATGCGAGATGGCGACGTAGCGGATGTCGTCGCTGGTCAGGCCAATGGTGCGCAGCTGGTCGACGATGGTGGTGGACAGCTTCATGTCCAGCGTGCCGTTCTTGACGCCTTGCTGGAAGTTCTTGGCGAAGCCGGTGTCCCACAGCATCCAGTCGTCGCCGTGCTTGATCACGTAGCAGGAAATGACGATGTCGTAGGTCTGGCCTTGGTATTCGCCGCTGTCGGACATCATCGACAGGTCGCCGAAATGCATGGTGCCGCAGTCGAGCCGGTACAGGCGCACGTCGGCCGGGGCAGGCGCGGCGTGCGCGACGCCGGACAGGGCCAGCATGCCGGCGATGATCAGAGCGTAGAGCGTTTTCATGTGGATTCCTTCCAGAAAGTAATGAAGCCAGTCTAGAAGAACGCAGGCGCCAGATAAATGCCGCGGCGGCCACATGATAATTTGGAATTTCTAAACAATCGACTTGGGTATAATCGAGCGTGCCAGAATAATCCGGAAAGCCGAAATGGACCGCCTGCAAGCCATGAAAGTGTTCACCCGCGTTGCCGAGAGCGGCAGCTTCTCGCGCGCGGCCGATAGCCTGGCGATGCCGCGCGCCTCGGCCACCATCATCATCCAGCAGCTGGAGGCCTACCTGAAGGTGCGGCTGCTGCACCGGACCACCCGGCGCCTGAGCCTGACGCCGGACGGCGCCGCCTACTACGAGCGCTGCGCGCGCATCCTGGCCGAGATCGAGGAAGCGGAAGGGGCGTTTGTGGTCGGCGACCAGGGGCCGCGCGGCAGGTTGCGGATCGATATGCCGCTGGCGCTGGGCCGCAGCGTGGTGATGCCGGCCCTGTATGACTTCCATGCGCGCTATCCGGACATCGACCTGATGGTGGGCATGGGCGACCGCCCGGTCGACCTGATCCAGGACAGCGTCGATGTGGTGATTCGCATCGGCGCGCTGGCCGATTCAACGCTGGTGGCGCGGCGGCTGGGCGACCATCACACGGCCACCGTCGCCAGTCCGGACTACCTGGCGCGCCACGGCACGCCGCATACGCTGGCCGATCTGGACCAGCATGTCACCATCCATTATTTCTGGCGCACCGGGCGGCCGATGGATTACACCTTCGTGGTGGACGGGCAGACGGTGCCGGTCAGGATGCGCGGCCGCTTTGCCGTCAATGATGTTGAAACCTTTGTCGACAGCGCGCTGCGCGGCCTCGGTATCGTGCAGGCGCCGCTGTTCCTGGCGCGGCCGCACCTGGCGTCGGGCGCGCTGGTCGAAGTGCTGCCGCAGTGGAAACCGGCACTGAGTCCGGTTTCCGTGCTGTATCCGCCCAACCGGCATCTGTCGCCGGCGGTGCGGACCTTCGTCGACTGGATCGCCGCGCTGTTTGAAAACTCGGCGCTGATGCGCTAGCGTCCGCGGCTTAGTGAACCGCGTGCAGCTTGGTGGCCGGCTGCTCGCCGTCGCGGGCCCAGCGCAGCGTGACCGCCGCCATGGCCAGCGCCAGCACGCCGCCCACCACCATGGCGCTCGACACGCCGAGATGATCGACCGCCACGCCGCCGACCAGCGCGCCGCTGGCCAGCGCGATCTGCGCGGTGGCCACGAACACCGCGCCGCCGCTTTCCATCGCATGCGGCGCCGCCTGGAAGATCCAGGTCTGCACCGACATCGGCATCATGCCGAACGCAATGCCCCACACCACCACCAGCAGCGCCGCGCCGATCAGGCCATGGCCCAGCAGCGGCAGCGCCAGCGTCGACAGGCCCAGCACCACGCCGGTGGTGATCAAGCCGGCACGCACGCTGCGCGCCAGGATTTTGCCGCCGATGACGTTACCCGCCAGGCCGGCCGCGCCATATACCAGCAGCAGGGTGCTGACGGTCTTGGCGTTGAGCTGCGTCACCTGCACCAGGAACGGCGTGATGTAGGTGTAGGCGGCGAACTGGGCGATGAAGATCAGCAGCGTGATGAAGATGCCCAGGCGCGCCTTCGGCACGCGCAGCAGTTCCGGCAGGTGGCTGAAGGTGATGCTTTGCCTGGCCGGCAGCGATGGCAGGAGGCGCATCTGTGTCAGCAGCACCAGTACGGCGACGGCGCTGCCGGCGTGGAAGGCGGTGCGCCAGCCGAACAGGTCGCCGATCAACGCACCGGCCGGCACGCCGGCCACGGTGCCGATCGAGACGCCGGCGAAGATCATCGACAGCGCGCGCGCTTCCGAACCCGGCGCCATCCGTGCGCTCAGCGCAGGGCCCAGCGCCCAGAAGCCGCCGACGCCCACGCCCAGCAGCGCGCGGCCGGCCAGCACCAGCGGGAAGGAATGCGAGAAGGCGACGATCAGGTTGGATAGCAGCAGGGTGGCGGTCAGGCCCCAGATCACGTAGCGGCGGTCGGCCTTGCCGATGCCGATGGTGACCAGCACGGCGGCAAACGCCGCCACCAGGCCGGGCACGGTGACCATCATGCCGGCCACGCCTTCGGTCACGCGCAGCTCGGCGGCAATCGCCGGCAGCAGGCCGACCGGCAGGAATTCGGTGGTCACCAGCGCAAAGGCGCCGATGGCGATCGACAGCACGCCCGGCCACGGCGAGTGGTGGGGCGCCGGCGAGGGCGGTGCGTCTGGCACGGCGGCCTGGGTATTGGTTTGATTTTGCATGGGAGTCCTGAAAGTGCTTGAGTTTTTTACTGGTCGGTTCATAATGTGCGCAGCAACGCACTTTGTCAATGAATTTTTAACCGATCGGTATGAAACAACCTGCACGCAAGACGGGCCGGCCGCGCACCTTTGATGCAGACACGGCCCTGGACAAGGCCATGAAGGTGTTCTGGGAGAAGGGCTACGAAGGCAGCTCGCTGCCGGAACTGACCGAGGCCATGGGCATGAACCGCCCCAGCCTGTACGCGGTGTTCGGCAACAAGGAAAACCTGTTCAAGCTGGCGCTGGAGCGCTACGGCGCCACCCACGATCCGCTGTTCGACGCCGCGCTGCAGGAGCCGACCGCGCGCGGCGTGGTGGAACATTTCTTGCGCGGCAACGCCGACGCCCAGACCGAGGACGAGAATCCGCACGGCTGCCTGGTCATCAACGGCGCGCTGGCCTGCAGCGACGATGCGCTGCCGATCCGTAATTCGCTGATCGAGCGCCGGGCCGCCTCGGAAACGCGGTTGCGCGACCGCTTCCTGCGCGCCAAGGACGACGGCGACCTGCCGGCGACCTTCTGCGCCAGCCAGATGGCGCGCTATGTGATGACCATGTCGAACGGCATGGCGGTGCAGGCCGCCGCCGGCGCCACCCGCCAGCAGTTGCAGGAGGTGGTCGACCAGGTGCTGCGCGGCTGGCCGGGCGCCTGACCCGGCCGCACGCCGTGTCAGGCCGGATAGGCCAGCTGTCCCGGCACGTTCAGCTCGACCCAGGTGCCCTGGCCGGGTTTGCTCACCACGATCAGGCGCGCGCCCAGGTTGCTGGCCCGCTCGCGCATGCCCAGCACGCCCCAGCGTCCCAGCTGCACGCTTGTTTGCAACTGCTGCTCATCGTAGCCCTTGCCGTCGTCGACGATGCGCAAGGTCACCACATCGGCGGCGTAGCAGATCTCCGCCGACACCTGCGCGGCGTCGGCGTGCTGGAAGGCGTTGCGCAGCGCTTCCTGGCCGATTTCGCTGAGTTCTTCCTGCACCACGACGCTGAGGTCGCGGCGCTGTCCATCGATGCTGAAGGCAAAGCCGGTGGCCGGATGCAGCACGGCCAGGTACTCGCCCAGATGCTTGATCTTGCGTTCCGGGTCGCTGCCGCGGCGCAGTTGCTGCACCTGGTCGCGGCCTTCGTTCATGGCCTGGTTGGCGCTGCCCAGCACCTTCTGCAGCAGGGTGCGCGCCTCGCCGCCTTCGGGCAGGCCGAGGATCACCGCGTGGATCTGCAGCGCCAGGCCCTGCACGCTTTGCAGGAAGGTGTCGTGCAGCGTGCGGGCGATGCGCTCGCGTTCGGCCAGTCCGGCCTGCATGCGCGTCTGCACCTGGCGCGTGATGCGGCGGGTGGCGATCCGCAGCCGGTATTTGTGCAGCGCGAACACCAGGCCGGCCAGCGCCGCCGCGCACAGCAGGCGGAACCACCAGGTCTGCGTGACCGACGGCGCGATGTCGAGCGCCAGGCTGGCGGTCGATTCGCTGACCATGCCGTCTTCGTTGACGGCGCGCACGCGGAAGGTATAGCTGCCCGGCCCGACGTTGGTGTAGTAGGCGGCGCGGCGCGTGCCGGCGTCCTGCCACTCCTTGTCGACGCCGTCGAGCTGGTACTGGAAGCGCATGCCTTCCGGCTTGCGCAGGCCCGGCGCGGTGTATTCGAACGTGATGTTGCGCGAATCGGGCGGCAGGCGCAGGGCGGCGTCGGCCGGGTAGCTGCCGGCCGGCGTGGCCACCCGCAGCAGCTGGACGGTCGGGCGCACCGTGTTGGTCTGCAGATTGTTCAGGTCCAGCCGCACCAGGCCGCCGGACGCGCGCACCCACAGCCGCTCGTTGCCGACGTTGACCATGGTGGCCAGCCGGTTGTCGAAGGCGGCCCGGCCCGGATAGCCTTCCTGGGCGTCGATCAGCGCGTACTTGAGCGGCAGCTGCGGCTGGCGCAGCGCCGCATCCCAGTCCTCGCGGCGGATGTGGACCAGGCCCTTGGCGCCGTTGAGCCAGCGGTCGCCGTCGGGCAGCAGCGTGATGCCGGTGACATTGCGCAGCGCTTCCACGTCGGGCGGCCCGAGCAGCTCGAACTGGCGGCCGCGCCGCACGGCGATGCCGTGCTCGCCGGCGACCACCAGCTGCGGTCCGGGGAAGATGCCCGACTCGGCGCCCACCAGGCGGATGTCGAATGCCGACAGCTTGCCGTTGTCGAACAGGCTGAGGGCGCCGTCATTGTGGCTCAGCCACAGCTGGCCGGTATCGCCCGGCGCCGACATGGTAATCACCGGCGGCAGGTTGAAGGCGCTGCGCGGCAGCCACTTGCCGTCGACCAGCGCCATCAGGCCGGTCTGCATCGACATCATCCACAGCGCCTTGCCGTCGTCGAGCACGCCGAGCACGCTGAGGTCGGTGGCTTCGCCCTTGGGCATCGGCAGCGCGATGGTGCTGCTGGCGCCGCGGTAGATGCGGGTGATCTCGCGCTTGCCGGCCAGCAGCAGGGCGCCGTCGCGGTCCTTGCCCAGCACCTGGGCGTAGCGCCCCGGCTGCGGCTGCGGCGGCAGGCCGGGCGTGACTTTCCACAGCGTGCCGTCGGAATATTCGGCGGCCCACAGCTGGCCCTCGGTGTCGGCGGCAATGCTGAACACGCCGGAGCGGCTGGGAATGTTGGCCGGCGCCAGCTTGTTCATGCGGAAGCGGTCGATGCCGGCGTGGGTGGCGACCCAGATATTGCCCTCGCGGTCTTCCAGGATGGCGTTGACCGCCACCGAGCTCAGTTGCCAGTACTGGTCCAGCCGCTCCGCCGCGTCGCGCGGCAGCTGCACCGGCTGGCCGCCCTGCAGTTGTTCCTTCGGTACGCGGCAGATGCCGATCGGGCATTGCAGCGTCCACAGGTTGCCGTCGCGGTCGAACTGGCCGGCGCGGCTGCCTTCCACCTGGTTGAACTCGGGCCGGCGCGGCATCTGCTGGCCGGTGGGCGGCATCGGCACGGCGCGCGCGCCGCGCGGCGACAGCGCCCACAGCTGGCCGTCCGGCGCCTGCACCAGGTTGCCGGGCAGCGCGCCGCCGGGCAGGCGATGGAGCCGGCCCGCCGCGCGGTCGAGCAGATAGATCTGTTGCGCATTGCTGACCCACACGCGGTCGTACTGGTCGATCAGCATGCTGAGGTCATCGGTGCTCCAGTCGGCCTCCGACGGGATGGTTTCCCAGCGCCCGCGGCGGTAGCGGTGCAGGCCGGTATCGCTGACGGCCCAGATCGCGCCTTCGCTGTCGATGTCCATCGCATACGGCGAGCCGACGCGGTGCATGTCGGGTCGGCCCAGGTCCTCGACCTTGCCATTCGGATGGAGCAGGCTGACGCCGTCGAAGTAATAGCCGATCAGCAGGTCGCCGTTGGGCAGCGCGCGCAGGAAATTGATCTGGTTGCGGGCCAGCGGATAGCGTTCGAAGCGCACGCCGTCAAAGCGGTACAGGCCGTCCTTGCTGCCGACCCACAGCCAGCCGTCGCGCGTTTGCGCCATGCTGCGGCTGTTCTGCGGCACGCCGTCCTTGTCGGTCCAGGAGACATGGTTCAAGTCCTTGAACGGGATGCGCGCGTCCAGCGCGGAGGCCGGCCGCTGGGCGGCCAGCGCGCACCACAGCAGCGCCGGAAGAAGCAGTCGTGTGCGCATCAGTCTCCGCTGCTGTCGTCTTCCTCGCCGTCATCGCCATCGGCGCCATCCTTGACGGCGTGTGCGCGGGCGGCGTCGGCGCCGGCTTTCAGCTTGGCGGCATTGGCCATGAACTGGTCGACGCTGCGGTTGTCGCTGTAGCGCACGTCCGGCGGCAGCAGCACCGACATGTACAGCTCGTCGGCCGCGCGGCCCGTGCCTTGCAGGTTGCTCAACACCACCAGGCCGGAGCCGGCCAGCAGCATCACCGTCGCGGCGATCAGGAAGCGGCGCGGGTGGTGCGGCTTGATGGTAATCAGGTGGAAGAAAATCATCGCGCAGGCGATGCCCAGCGTCACCAGGTTGCCGTAGCGCGTCAGCGATTCGGCCGACCAGGCATAGGCCAGCACCGCGCTGCCGGCGCGCCACACGCCCACCACCGCCAGCGCGCCGCCAAGGATGAACAGGTGGCGTCCCATGCGCGCATGGCTGCCGAACAGGCGGTTGGCCAACGCCCACACGCCGGCCCACAGCAGGCCGGCGGCCAGGCTGGACGCCAGCACCAGCAGGTAGCGGATCAGCGCGAACGGCTCGACATCGGACAGCCAGGTTTCCAGCAGGCTGAAGACGGCGATCAGCACCAGGCCGATGGTGGCCGGCGTCGCGCCTTCCCAGCTGTGCATGGTGGTGTCGGCGATTTCCGGCGCCACCGGGAAGTCGGACGGCCGCACCCGCAGCCGCGTATGGCCGAGGCGCACGATGGTGTTGCCGTCGAGCGTGATGCTGCTCTGGCGCCGGCCCTTGAACACGGTGCCGTTCTTGCTGCCGAGGTCGCGCAACACGACCTGGTTGTGCTGGTCGGTCTCGACGATGGCGTGGCTGGCGGCGCTGTGGGCGTCGTCGAGGATGATCTCGTTGTCGTAGCTGCGGCCGATGCGGATCGGCAGTTCGCTGACCTTGTGCCGGTGCAGTACATCGCCGTTGCGGGCGAGGATTTCGACGAAGTAGGGCGCCTTCATTTGGCACCGCCTTTCTTCGCCACGGCGGGTGCGGCGGCCGGCGCCGGTGCGTGCGACAGCGAATCGAGGAACACGCGCGTCAGGCGCAGGCCGTTTTCATACGACACGCCGCGCGCGTCGATGCGGCTTTGCAGGCTCATCAAGCCCTGGTCGGTGCTGGCGGTCAGCAGCGCGAAGTCGTACAGGCCGGCGAACTTGCGGTAGGCGCGCACGCACAGCACGGCGCGCAGCGGCAGGTCCTGGTTCTTGACGAAGTCTTCGGTGCAGTTGGGGCCGGTCAGGCGCGCATCCTTGTTGCTGCCGAAGTGCTCGTTCTTGAACGAGGCGCTGGCCAGCTGGGCGAAGCGCAGCTTGTCGAGACCGGCGCTGCGCAGGAACTGGTGGCGGATCGCGATCTGTCCCGTCTGCAGCGAGCCGCTGACGAAGATCGCCGATTCCATCGCGCAGCTGGCGTCGTCCACCGTGAACGGCTTGTCGGCCTTGACGTTGGAGCGGCCCCAGCAGCGCATCTGCTCGGATTCGCGCACCGGCACCTGGTACGGGCCCATCGGCTTCAGGCTCAACGGGCTGGACAGCAACTGGTTGACCATCGCGCTCTGGTGCGCCAGCAGCTGGCCGGCCACCACGGCGGTGAAGTCGGTCGGCGCCTTGGCCTGCGCCGCGACTTTTTTGAGCAAGTCCTGGGCGTAGCGCGCCGGCACCAGGAAACTGACCAGCTCGCCATCGAGACGCTTGGAGACGTTGACGCCGGCCACCGAGCCGTCCACCGTCACGCTGGGGCCGCCGCTCATGCCGGAGTTGATCGGGCCGGTGAACATCAGCTGGTCGTAGAAGCTGCGCGCGATGACGCCGTTGTAGGCGCCTTCGGAAATCGCAAAGCCGAGGTCGAGCGGATTGCCCATCGAGTACAGGTACTGGCCCTGGGTCAGGCGCGCCAGCTGGTCCGGCATCTTGAAGAAGCCGGTGCCGTTGCGGCTCACGCGCAGCACGGCCAGGTCGTGCAGCACGTCGACCGCCAGCAGCTCCACATTGCCGCGCTGGCCGCCGGTGTCGACCCATTCGCCGACGTAGGTGTCGGGATCGAGCGCGAACTGCGACACCACGTGGTAGTTGGTCACCACCAGGTTGCTGGTGCCGATCAAAAAGCCGGAGCCGACCGAGGATTGCGTGCGGCCGCTTTTCAGCAGCGAGCGCACTTGCAGGATGTCGTTCTTGGCGGCGGCGTACAGGTGTTGGGCGGCGCTGGAGGGCGGCGGCAGCGGCGCCGCATCGGCGCCGGCGGCGTCCGGTTCGGTCGCGGCCGGCTGTGCGGCGGC
>NZ_WKJN01000060.1 GCF_009674495.1 Duganella alba
GCAGGTGCGGCGGCGGCCGGCGCCGGTGCAGCGGCAGGAGCAGGCGCGGCAGCAGCGGCGGCAGCCGGCGCTTCAGCTGCCGGCTTGGCGTCTTGCGCATACACGGGTGCTGCCAGCGCAAACAGGATGGAGACCCCAGCCAGCAAGCTTGTTATAGTTTTCTTCATTCTCATCGTCCTCTTAGAGAGCTTCGTTGCCGGTTTCACCGGTACGAATGCGGATCACTTGTTCCAGGTTGTACACGAAGATTTTGCCGTCACCGATTTTGCCGGTGCGGGCAGCGCCTTCGATGGCTTCGATGGCCTGTTCGACGATGGCGTCGTCCACTGCCGCTTCGATCTTGGTCTTCGGCAGGAAGTCCACGACATACTCCGCACCGCGATACAGCTCGGTGTGGCCCTTCTGGCGACCGAAGCCTTTCACTTCGGTCACGGTAATGCCCTGCACGTTAATCGCCGACAGGGCTTCACGCACCTCGTCAAGCTTGAACGGCTTGATAATGGCGGTAATCATTTTCATACTGGCCTCGCTTAGAAGGTTTTGGAAATGGTCAGGACAGCACCGGTTTTACCCAGGTTCTTCCCTTTTCCGACGTAGGCTTCGGTGTCGGCATAGACCGCCGCCAATGCCACACTGACCACGCCGAAATCTTTGGTCACGCCCACCTTGTAGTCGGTATAGCTGGAGGCGCCGTTGTTCTTCACATTCTGGTGACCCACGTGCAGGTTGAGGATGTAGCCGTCATACACTTCGTTGTTGAACTGGCCGTCCACGTAACCGGAGTTTTTGCTGTTGGCAAAGCCGAACAGGTTGGTGGTCGAGTGCGAATACTTGACCGAGAACGGGCCGGCCGTGATCTGGCCATACAGCTCGAAGGTGTTGGCGCTTGGGCTCAGCTTGTTCGACGGGTAGAAGTAGTACAGGCCGCCGACGTCGTAGCTGATGTCGGCGGTGATGTTGCCGCGTTTGCCGGCATACAGATCCCATTCGACCTCGCCGTCGCCGCCGCCGTCCTTGACCCATTTGATGGTCGACAGCCAGGTGCCGGCGTACAGGCCGGTCGGGTTATTCACGTAATCCGCGCCGCCCTGTAAGGCCGGCTTTTCTCGGGTTTGCGATACGCCGCGATAGCGGTAGTCGCTGACAACGGCAACGTTATAGCTGACTTCGTTGTCTGGTTTTGCTTCCGGAGCGGGTGTCGCTTCTTCGGCGCGCGCCAGGGACGCGAATGCTAAGGTCAACGCAGCAATCAGGGTAAAGTTCTTGGCCATTTTCATAATTGTTTTTCCTAGTGAGTTGAACTTGATTAGCGGATGCGGTTTAAAATCCTTGTTATGTGAAGCGATGAAAAGCATTCAATAGCTTCTTTAGCAGAATGTGTGCCAGCTAATGTTGTTCAGCAAACAGGTGGCGTATCATGGTTGACAACGGCCCGGCTGAGACCAAAGTGAGAACGACAGGGAGCGCACAGCGGGATTTCGGCGGCTTCGCACCACATTAACGCCGACACGCACCCTAATGGTGCAATGATGGACCAACCAGATCAAGGAATATTATGGATATGAACACTTTTTTTAATGACTTGCAAAACAAGATCAGCCAAGCCATCGAAAACTCACCAGCAAAGGACATTGAGAAGAACGTCAAGTCCATGATGACGCAGGGATTCGCCAAACTGGACCTGGTCACGCGCGAGGAATTCGACATCCAGACCCAGGTGCTGGCCAAGACCCGCGCCAAGCTGGAAGCGCTGGAAACCCGCCTGGCGGAGCTGGAAAGCAAGGTTAATCAATAATCATTCTTGCGCTCGGCCGTTTGGCCTAGCGCAAAGCGACGCGACGGGCTTGGGCTACGCTGGCGACTGGTCCTTCTTTTGCCTGTCCGCCCAGCCATGTCTCTCGCCGTACTCAAAAGCCGCGCCCTGGCGGGCATGGAAGCGCAGGAAGTCAGCGTTGAAGTGCATCTGGCGAATGGATTGCCTTCCTTCGCCATCGTCGGTCTGGCCGACACCGAGGTGAAGGAAGCCAAGGACCGCGTCCGCGCCGCCATCCAGAATGGCGGTTTCGAATTCCCGGCGCAGCGCATCACCGTCAACCTGGCGCCGGCTGATCTGCCGAAAGAATCGGGGCGCTTCGACTTACCGATTGCACTCGGCATCCTGGCCGCCTCCAAACAAATTCCGGCGCGCCGCCTGCATCAATACGAGTTCGCCGGCGAACTGTCGCTGTCCGGCGAGCTGCGCCCGATACGCGGCGCGCTGGCGATGTCACTGGCCACACGCCGCAATGGCGGCTGCCTTGCCTTCATCCTGCCGCTGGCGAATGCCGATGAGGCGGCGCTGGTGTCCAGCGCCGCCATTTACCCGGCCGACTCACTGCTGCAAGTGTGCCGCCATTTCGCCGGCAAGTCGGTCGAGTCCATGCTGTCGCGCCACGAGGCCGCACCGCTGGCCGCAGCGCCGGAATATCCCGACTTCGCCGACGTCAAGGGGCAGCTCCTCGCCAAGCGCGCGCTGGAAGTGGCTGCCGCGGGCAACCATTCAGTACTGCTGG
The DNA here is from genome assembly GCF_009674495.1 of Duganella alba. GTDB lineage: Bacteria > Pseudomonadota > Gammaproteobacteria > Burkholderiales > Burkholderiaceae_D > Rugamonas > Rugamonas alba. Next base: position 2,553 of record NZ_WKJN01000060.1, read on the forward strand.
TCGGCCCGCCCGGTTCCGGCAAGACCATGCTGGCCTCGCGTTTCCCCGGCCTGCTGCCGCAGATGACCGACGAGGAAGCGCTGGAGGCTGCGGCCGTGCAATCCCTGACCGGCTCGTTTCGCATTGAGAACTGGAAGCGCCGGCCGTTCCGCTCGCCGCACCACACCTCGTCCGGCGCAGCGCTGGTGGGCGGCGGCAGCGTGCCGCGTCCCGGCGAGATTTCGCTGGCGCACCGCGGCGTCCTGTTCCTCGACGAATTTCCGGAATTCGATCGGCGCGTGCTGGACGTGTTGCGCGAGCCAATGGAGTCGGGCCACATCACCATCTCGCGCGCCGCGCGCCAGGCGGACTTTCCGGCGCACTTCCAACTGATCGCCGCCATGAACCCATGTCCTTGCGGATACACCGGCCACAAGAACATCGCCTGCCGCTGTACCCCGGACGTGCGCCTGCGCTACCAAAGCCGCATCTCCGGTCCGCTACTCGATCGCATCGACATTCAGATGGAGGTCGCCGCCATCGATCCCCACGTTCTCGCCGCCTCGGCGGATGGCGAACCGTCCGCCGTCATTGCCGTCCGTGTGCAGGCTGCGGCGGATCTGCAAGTGCTACGCCAGGGCAAACGCAATCAGTTCTTGACCCCGCGTGAAATCGATCGCTACTGCAAGCTCGACAAACCAGCCAAAGCCTATCTGCGATGGACCATGGAGAGCTTTCACTGGTCCGGCCGTGCCTACCATCGCATCCTGCGCGTCGCCCGCACCATCGCCGACCTGGCCCGCTCCGACCTCATTCACGAGCCGCACGTGGCGGAGGCTGTCCAGTACCGCCGTGCGCTATTCGGATGACGTCCCCTCCTTCTGCTTGAACAGGCTCAGCGCCGACAATAGCTTTCCCAGGCGGCGCACGATCAACAAGGAAAGTCCGACCGACAGCAAGGCCAGGACACCGGTGCCGTAAACCGCTATCGACTCCATCTGCGTAAGCAGCCGCACCAGTACCGCGCAAACGAAACAGACCAATGGCGCACCCAAGGCAATCGTACCCGCTGCCATCAGCGACAGCCAATCGAGCACGGCAATGATCTTCGATGTATGCATGCCGGATGCCGAGCGCAATTGCTCTTTCAACGACAGCCGCCCGAAGAGCACTGGGTCGTCTTCCACTTTTGCGCCAACCAACGCGCGTGCCAGCCACAATAGTTGAAGAACACTCACCGCCGCCAGGAGGATCACGGCATAGGCGTAGCGCAGATCGATGTTCAATAGCGGCACCTTGACGGTCTGATCGGCCCATCCCTGCAACAGTGAACGGAAAATCTCCCTGGGATCTTGGCCGGACGCCGTGCCACTCAAGCCCAGCCGTACTATGTCCTCGCGCAACTCCTTGGCAGTTCCGAGCGCGTGGATTTTCCCGTTGCCATCTGCAGTATAAGCACTCCACTCCTCAGTCAGCATGCGCTCACCAAAATTGAGATTCACCGGGCGCGCGCTGGTGAACCAGATTTCATGGCGCTGAAGCAGGGGCAACTGCTGCGGAAATTCGAGCACTTCCCTTGAGACGACGATATCGGAGGGCAAGCCATTCGTCTCGTTCTCCAGATTTTTCCTGGCCCGCTGTTGCGCCTCGCTCAACTCCGGCGATCTGATCCAGCGAAACTCAATTCCAGGCGCAAGTTAGACACTGCCACGAAACTCGTAGCTCGGATTCGAGTCCCACCGTGAAATCACCTGCGCCACATTGCGATGCCAGGACGGCCAACGAAATAATGGCGGGCTCAGCCGCCATCAACTTCGTTCCGGTAAAAATGCGATCGCCGGTCGCCTTACCGCACAGTATGGATATCGTCAGGCTGGATACCGCCAGTCCATATGCTACTTTTGTTCTGGAATCCATCGCTATCTCTCATCAATATTGAGCGACATGGTTGGATAACTATGCATGCGTACCGCGCAGCGATCCTTGCGTCAGGTATAAAACCCCATCAGCCGGCATACAAAAAGCGGCAATCGCCTCACATCAACATACCAAGTCAGGTCCGCTTGCTGCTATATTTGCTCGCAGCTCACTCACGCCAGGACCACGATGACCCGCTTGCCCCTCTACCTTGCCGCCGGCGCCCTGCTGACCGGCTGCGCCGCCACCCGCCCGCCCGCCACCGATTTCACCCTCAACTCCGGCAGCCCGCGCGCGCCCGAGCAGCTGGCGGTGACGTTTGAAAAAGTCGACCTGGCGCTGCGCGTCGATCCGGCCACCAGGAGCATCAGCGGCGACGCCGCCCTCACCTTCCTGCTGAAAGAACCGCTGACCCGCATCGCCGTCGAACTCGACCGCAACCTGCCGGTCGACAGCGCCAGCGTGGACGGCGTCCAGCTCACGCCGGCCGCGATCAGCAATCCCGACGGCCGCCTGTACCTGACCCTGCCGGCGCCGCTGCCAGCCGGCGCCCGCACCACCGTGCGCATCACGTACCACGGCACGCCGCAGGTCGCCAAGCGCGCGCCGTGGGACGGCGGCTTCACCTGGAGCCAGACCGCGGACGGCCAGCCGTGGATCGCCACCACCGTCGAAGGCGAAGGCTGCGATCTGTTCTGGCCCTGCATCGATCACCCGATGGGCAAGCCGCAGCTGATCGACCTGCACATCAGCGTACCGGCGCCGCTGGTGGTGGCCGGCAACGGCGTCGCCACCGGCATGGACGAAAAGGATGGCTGGCGCACCTACAACTGGCACGCCAAGAACCCCAGCACCTACGGCGTCGCCCTCAACATCGGCCCCTACGAAACGCTGTCGGGCGAGTACGCCAGCCGCTTCGGCAACACCATCCCGCTGCGCATGTGGTACCTGAAGGGCCACGACAAGGAAGCCCGGGGCCTGTTCAGCGAATTCACGCCGATGCTCGATTTCTTTGAATACCGCGTCGGCCCGTATCCGTTCGGCGACGAAAAAATGGGCGTGGTCGAAACGCCGCACCTGGGCATGGAACACCAGACCATCAACGCTTACGGCAACGGCTACGCCAAGTCCGCCTACGGCTATGACTGGCTGCTGCACCACGAGCTGTCGCACGAGTGGTTCGGCAACCAGATGACCAACGCCGACTGGGACGACATGTGGCTGCACGAAGGCTTCGGTTCCTACATGCAGCCGCTGTACCTGGAGTCGCTGCGCGGCGAACGCGAGTTCCAGGCCGAGCTGTTCAACTTCCGCAAGTCGCTGCTGAACAAGGCGCCGGTGGTCAGCGGCAAGACCCAGCGCATCGAAGATATCTACGAAGAGGCGCGCGGCGGTCCCGGCAACGACATCTACACCAAGGGCGCGCTGATCCTGCACACGCTGCGCAACCTGATCGGCGACGACGCCTTCTTCACCGCCACGCGCCGCATGGTCTACGGCACCGCGACGCCGACGCCGGGCCACTTCCAGCCGCGCTGGAGCAGCACCAGGGAATTCGTCCAGTTCGCCAACGAAGCCAGCGGCCGCGACCTCAACTGGTTCTTCAACGCCTACCTCTACCACGCGGCGCTGCCGGAACTGGTGGAAGAGCGCAGCGGCGGCAAGCTCAAGCTGCACTGGAAGCTGGCCGACGGCGGCGCCTTCCCGATGCCGGTCGAAGTGCGCATCAACGAGCGCATCGAGAAACTGCCGATGACCGACGGCAGCGGCGAACTGAGCCTGCCGCCGCACGCGCAAGTGACCATCGATCCGATGTCGCGCGTGCTTCGCCAGCAGGCCTGGATCGATGAATGGAAAGCCGCCGACGCCAAGAAGAAATCCAAGCGATGAAAGGCACGCTGGCGCTTCTGCTGCTGGCCGCGCTCCTGGCCGGATGCAGCCCCAAGTACGACTGGCGCGACTACCGCAGCGCGGACGCGCCGTATGCCGTGCTGTTGCCCGGCAAGCCGGCCACGCAGACCCGCGCCATCAAGCTCGACCAACTGGCCGTCAGCATGACCATGGCGGCCACCGAGATCGATGGCGTGGTGTTTGCCATCGGCAGCGCGCAACTGGCGGACGCCGCGCAGGCGCCGGCCGCCCTCGCGGCGATGCAGCGCGCCATGGTCAGCAATATCGGCGGCACGGTGAGCAGTCGCAGGACGCTGGCCGGCGGCGCCGTCGAAGTGGAAGCCAGCGGCGGGAATATGCGCCTGAGCGGCCGTTTCCTGGCCCAAGGCCGGCAAATTTATCAAATCGTCGTGGTCGGCCCGCCACAGAAAATCGACGCCGAAACGCTGGAAACATTCTTCAGTTCTTTCAAACCTCAGTAAAAACTGAATTATTCGCTTAGAAAATACTTAATCAGGTGCGCCAGCGCCCAAACAGCGAGTCCAAGGTCTTGTAAAGTTTCAGGTATGTATTAAAGTCTAAGTAACTGGCGTTTTACCGCCTCTTTACTCTATAAGATCAAGAAAGCGTTGCTTATGTTAATCGCATTCAAATCGAAATCCAGCCCGGAAGTCCTGATGTACCAGGAACACGCCCAGCGCATCCTGGACCTGCTGCACAAAAATCCTACGCGCGGTGTCATCACCGCCGCCGAAGCGGCGCAGGCGCTGTCGGTGCTGGAACATGAAGTGGCCGAAACCAAGCTGCATCCGGAAAACGACGTCGAGCACGACGCCCACGCCCATGAGCAGGAAGAAGGCGAAACCAAGGAGCACGCCGCCGCCCAACGCGTCGGCTTCTCCGCCCGCGCCTATCCGCTGCTGGAAATGCTGCGCACCGCCAAGGCGGAAAACGAGCACATCATCTGGGGCATTTAATCCCCGGCCAGGGACGCCTTCAACGGTAAATCCATCGTGAAGCGCGTCCCGACGCCCACCGCACTGTCCACCCGTATCGAACCATCCAGCAGCGACGTCACGATGTTGTAAGTGACGCTCAGGCCGAGGCCGTTGCCGCCCTGTCCCAGCTTGGTGGTGAAGAACGGATCGAAGATGCGCGCCTGGTGTTCCAGCGGGATGCCCTTGCCGTCGTCCTGGAACACGATGCGCACGCGGTCCGATCCCAGCTGCACCGCCCACATGCGGATCTCGCCGTCGTCGCGGTCTTCAAACGCATGCAGCAGCGCATTGTTGATCAGGTTGATGATGACCTGGCCGTAGGGGCCGGGGAAACTGTCCATCATGATCTCTTCCGGCATCTCCAGCACGATGTGATGGCCGGCCTTGCGCACCTGGTTCTTCATCGTCATCACGATCTCGTGGCTGGCCTGGTGCAGATTGAAGGCGCGCCGCTTGGCGCTGGCCTGGTCCACCGCCACCTGCTTGAAACTGTTCACCAGCTCGGCCGCGTTGCGCAGGCTGCGCATCAGCAGCGTCGAGGCTTCGCGCGCCGCCTCCAGGAAACCGCTCAGGTCGGAACGGCGCAGCGTATTGCCTGCGTTGAGTGCTTCCATTTCCGAGGTCTTGTCTTCCAGCGTGCTGGCGATCACCAGGCTATTGCCGATCGGCGTATTCAATTCATGCGCCACGCCGGCCACCAGCGAACCGAGCGCCGCCAGCTTCTCGCGCTCCACCAGCTGCTGCTGCGCGTCGCGCAACTGGCGGTAGGAATCGGCGTTGGCAAACGCCACCGCCACGTAGGAGGCCAGCGTGGTCAGCATGTCGAGGTCGATGCGCTGGTAGGCGTGGGTGCGGTAGCTGTGCACGGTGATCACGCCGCGCACCTGGCCGCCGACCGAGATCGGCACATAGATCAGGGAACGCGGCTCGGTGGGAATCGATCCATCCTCCAGCGTGCCCATGCTCTCGGCGCCGGACACCAGGTCCAGGCTGTCGATGAAGCGCCCGTACTCCTGTTCCAGATCGTTGATGAACACTTCCTGCGCATGGTGGATGCACCACACCGCCAGCTGGTTCGGCTCGCGCATGCTGCGCGTGTACGGCGTGTAGCGCTTGCCGCGCTCCATCGCGAACGGATACTCGATCAGCTCCTGCTCCGGCCGGTAAATGCCGATGCCGAACACGCTGGCATCCATCAGCGTATGCACCTGCTGGTACAGCAGCGACATGATGGCTTCGCTGTCGAGATTGGCGGTGATGCGGCGGCCGATGTCCGACAGCAGCGAAATATTCCGGTGCGCCTGTTCGACGTTTTCCTTTTCGCGCTCGATGGACTCCTTCTGCTGCACCAGCTCGCGCGTGCGGCTGCCGACCTCCTGCTCCAGATCCTGCTTCTGCAGCACCAGCAGGCGGATGCGGATGCGGAACAGCAGATACGCGCTGCCCAGCACCATACACGCCGCCAGCAGGCGGAACCACCAGGTCTTCCACACCGGCGGTGCGATCGTGACCACCATCGACACCGGCTCGGCGCTCCACACGCCGTCCTTGTTGGCCGCCTTCACGCGGAACACATAGCGGCCGGGATCGAGATTGGTGTAGGTGGCGAAGCGCTTGCCGGCGTCGGTCATCACCCAGTTCGGATCGAAGCCTTCAAGCTGGTAGGCGTAGCGGTTGCGCTGCGGGTCGGCGTAGTGCATGGCGGCGAATTCAAACGAAAACACCGCGTCACGATACGACAGCGCCAGCGCCCTGGCCTGGTCCAGCGGCCCGCGCGCCAGCACGTCGGGATGCCCGGCGCCGCCCAGGATCGACTGGTTGAAGATCGAGAAATCGGTGATCGACACCGGCGGCGCACGCGGGTTGTCACGTATGCGCGACGGCTGGAACGCGGTCACGCCTTCCAGGCCGCCGAAGTACAGCGTGCCGTCCGGCCCGCGATAGCCGGAGCCGATGAAATACGAGCCGTCGATCAGGCCGTCCTTCGCGGTGTAATTCTTGAACAGGCCGGTGGCCGGATTGAACAGCGAAATCCCCGCCGTCGAACTGATCCACAAGCGGCCCTGCTCGTCCGGCAGGATCGCGCCGATCGGATCGGGCGAGCGGCCGTTGGCCGGCGCATAGAAATGGAAGCTCAGTTTGCCGTTCTTTCCCATGCGGGCCACACTCAGCCCGGCTGCCGTGCCGATCCAGATCCGCTCCTGCGCATCCTGGTACAGGTAATGCACGCGGTTGTGGCCAAGGCTGTCCGGCCTGGCCGGATCGTGGCGATAGTGTTCGAATTTGCCGGTGGCGCGGTCCAGCCGGTCGATGCCGTTCTCGGTGCCCACCCAGAAATTGCCGCGCTGGTCCTCCAGCAGCGCATACACGCGGCCGGACAGCTTGTCGGGATCGGCCACATCGGCCGGGAAGGTCTGCACGGCCAGCGTCTGGGGATCAATGCGGTACAGCGACATGCGCGAGCCGGCCCAGATCACGCCATCCCTGGCCACCAGGATGCGCTGCACGGCGCGCGCCTGCGGATCGCTGCCCAGCGGCATTTCCACATAGCGGTCGCTGCCGGCGGCGCGCCAGAACAAGCCGTTCAGCGTGCCGACCCACAGCCGGCCCTGCTGATCCATCGCCAGCGATGCCAGCGGATCGGTCGGCAGCGATCCCGGTCGTTTCGCCGCATTCGACGTGAATTCCACCTGGCCCAGCGCCGGGTCCAGCAAGGCCAGCCCTGCCGCCGACCCCAGCCACAGCTTGCCGCCGGGCGCGGCCGCGATGGCGCGCACCTTGTTGCTGCCGATGCCGGGCAGCACGCCGGTCTGTTCGGAATAGCGCTCAAAGCCGCCGCTGCTCAGGTCGACGTGGTCGACGCCGCCGTACCAGTTGCCGATCCACAGCGTGCCGGTGCGGTCCTGGTACAGGGCGCTGGTCTGGTTGTCGGTCAGGCTGTGCTGATTCAGGCTGTCGCGCGCATAGCGGTAAAAGCGGCCGCTGACCGGATCGCGCCGCCGCACACCATCGGTATAGGTGGCCAGCCACAAGGCGCCATCACTGTCGTGCAGCAGTTTGACCACGCGCAGCCGGGCCAGGTCGGCCGGCAGCGCCACCGGCAGCGGCTCGGCGGCCTGGCCGGTCAGCCGCCAGGCCTGCACGCCTTTCATGGCGCCGGCCCACAACACGCCGTCAGGGCCGATGGACAGCGACAAAATGGTGTTTTCCGCCGTGCTGTCCTGGCTGCCGAAATGGCGGAACCGGGTGCTGTCGGCCGCCAGCATCTCCAGTCCGCGCGCCGTGCCGACCCACAGATTGCCCTGCCGGTCGCGCGCCAGGGCGCCGACGCGATCGTCATTGATGCTGTCCGCGTCGAGGTCGGCATGGCGCAGGATCAGCAAGCGTCCGCTGGCGGTATCCAGGTGCTGCAAGCCGTCGCCGGTGGCCAGCCACAAGCCGTGCTTGCCGTCGCCCACGATGTCGACCACCGCCACCTTGTTGAGCATATGGACGAAGTTTTGCGTCACCGGGTCGTAGCGGTCCAGGCCGCCTTTGCTGCCGACCCATAGCTGGCCGGCCTCATCCTCATACAGGGCCTGGACATAGTTGTCCTGCAAGCTCTGCGGATTGGCGGGATCGTTCTTGAAGGTGGTGACGCGGTAGCCGTCGTAGCGGTTCAGGCCGGCTTGGGTGCCGAGCCACATATACCCCTGGCGGTCTTGAAGAATGCTGGCGACCGACTCCTGGGTCAGTCCCTGTTCCATGCCCAGATGCTCGAAACGCAGCGTCAACGGCGCCGCGCGGCCCACTGAAAACAGCGCCAGCAGCACGCAGGCGACGAGGACACGTAGTGCGGAAACGGGCAGAAGTGTGAGGCGCATATCGCCCCATTTTAATTCACAAAAGCAAAAAATCCCCAACCAGATCTGATCCGGAAGGGGATTTTTCTAATAACTAGCTTGACGATAACCTACTTTCACACTGGTTGCAGCACTATCATCGGCGTAGAGTCGTTTCACGGTCCTGTTCGGGATGGGAAGGGGTGGGACCGACT
>NZ_WKJN01000061.1 GCF_009674495.1 Duganella alba
GGCCTGGTCGCCGCCCGGCGCGGCCGCCACGGCGATGTCCGGCTCGGCGGCGATCAGCGCCGGCACGTCGGGAGATGGCGTGGACGCCATCGGCAGCGGCGCCGGTTCGGGCAGCGGCGGCGGCTTCGGCCTGGCGACAGGCTTCGGCGCGTGCTGCGCCAGCGGCTTGACTTCCGGCGCCGGCGCGCTTTCCACGCGCTTGGGCAGCGCAAGCCGCAGCTGCGCCGTCATCAGCGACGGCGGCACGTCGGAAGCCCGGTGCGTCTGCGCGCTCAGACGACCGCCTACCCAATCGATGGCGGCATAATGCAGCGCCACGGTGGCTGCGCCCAAAAACAGCACGCGCCGGTGTCGGGTAAGGGAGGAAACGATCGTCATGGCCGCTAGTTTAAACGGGATCGGCCGGATCGGCTGCCTGGGTGCGGAAATGTTGTCAAAACCTTTTGAATGACAGAGCGATATCTGCTACGCTGATTACTCCATTCCACAGGAGGTTTCTCATGCCGCATCCACAAATGCCGAACATTCCCGGCGCAGGAGTAATGACCGACACCCTGGACTTCGTCAAGAACCTGTGGGGCAGCATGAGCGTGCCGGGCCTCACCGCGCCCACCCTGTCGGTCGAGGAACTGGACAAGAAGATCAACGACCTGAAAGCGGTCGAGAGCTGGCTCAATCTGAATATGAGCATGCTGCGCGGGAGCATCCAGGCGCTGGAAGTCCAGCGCGGCACCATCGCCACGCTCAAATCGGTCGGCGCCAGCCTGGCTTCCGCCGTCAACACCGGCGTGAGCGACAAGTCGATCTTCGACGCCAATCCCTACGCCTCCGCTTTCTTCCACCACGCGCGCGAAGCCGACCAGGCAAAAACGCCGGCGCCAACGCCAGCCCCGGCGCCCGAGCCGGACGTCAAGGCCGAGGCGCCGAAAGCGGAAGCCGGCGCGCCGACCGCCGGCCAGCCCAACGCCTGGTGGAATCTGCTGCAGGACCAGTTCAAGCAGGCGGTATCGACGGCCATGGCGTCGGAATCGATGATGGCCGATGCCGCCGTCAAGTTCGCGGCAGCGGCAGCCGGCGCCACGCCAGCGGCATCGGCATCGGCTGCCAAGGCATCGCCGGCCGCCAAGGCGCCGGCCGTGAAGAAACCGGCGGCCAAAAAGCCGGCCGCGAAAAAAGCCGCCGCCAAACCAGCCAAGCCGGCCGGCGACAAATAATCAGAGGATTTACGCCAGCCGCTGGATGCGGATGGCGTCGATCAGGCCATCGGCCTGACGCTGCACTTTCTCGATGTCGATCAGGCCCTCTTCCTCCAGCAGCTTGGCGCTGGCGTGGGCGGCCTGAAAACTCTCCAGGGTATCTCCCTTGGCGGCGACCGGACGTATCCAGGCCACGCTGCCGACCTTCATTTTTGTGTAAACTTCTTTTGCGATATCGCGCATATTTTTCTTCTCCCGCTGGGTTGCTCAGTTATTGACTGGTGAAGCGGGTGCTCTCCGGCACCGGGCCGTTGGCCGCTTCGTATTCGCTGGCCGCTGCCGCCGCCACCACGCCGGACATCGGCGCCAGCATCGCCAGCTGCTCCATCAGCTGCGCAAAGCGCTGCTGCCCCGGCGCCAGGGAATCGACATGCATCAACACGCCGATGGCTTCGTCGGCCAGGCCGCGCTGATAGCCATTGTTCTGCAGCTCTGAAATGATGATCTGTGCGGAGTTGAACAATATCCGCATATTGTGCGGCAGCGCGCGGCGCGCCACGCGCATCCACTCGATGGCCTCGGCCAGCTTGCCGGTCTTCCACAGCAGCACGCCGCGGTTCATCATCTCCGCCGCCTCCAGCCGCGCGTTCCTGATCAGCTCCATGCCTTCATCGGTCATGCGCGCGCGGTCGAAGATTTTCTGCACGTCGTCCAGCAGCGCCGCGTTGTCGTGGTTGTTGCGGGTGACGTAGCACAGCAGGTTGACCGGCGCGTCCTTGACGCCCACCGCGAACAGCAGCGTCGCCATATCGAGGCAGGTTTCGGTGTCGGGCCGCTGGCGCGTCTCGTCCGCCAGCATCGCTTCCAGCTCGTCGCCGGACTTGCGCGCGCGGCGGAAGTCGCCGCTCTCGTGGTACACCAGGCCCTCGGTGATCTTGGCGCGCAGCGTGACCTGGTCGCCGCCGAATTGGTGCACGGCGGCGTTGAGCAGGCGGATGGCTTCCTTGGTGTCGTTCTTCTGGCCGCACACGCGCGCCAGGCCGAGGTAGGCGTCCACCGTTTTACGCACCGAGAACTCGCCGATCTCGATGCACTTGCGGAAGGCCTTTTCCGCCACCGGGATATTCCCCAGCTTGAGCGCGGTCTGTCCCAGCGAGCGTTGACGCGGCACCGAGTTGGGCGACAGCTTGGCCGCCTTTTGCAGCACATCGAACGCCTCTTCGGTCTTGCCCTGCAGCTGGAACGAATGCGCCAGCTGGTCGAAGGCGTCGATGTAGAAGCGGTTGTCGGCGATCACCGCCTGGAACATCATGCGCGCCGATTCCAGATCGCCATCGGCCATGCGGATCTTGCCGAGGCCACAGCGCGCCCAGTTGTAGTCGCGCTCCTGCAGCACCTGTTCATAGACCGCACCGGCCTGCTGCACTTCGCCGGCCTTCAGCAGCAGCGTCGCCTGCATGCGCAGCAGGTCGATGGCGTGCAGCGGATGGTGCGTCACCTGCTCGCCGCACAGCTTGGCCGCGCGCAGGTAGTCCTTGTCGGCGAAGGCCTGGTCGATTTCGCTGAAGACCTGCTTCTTGACCCACACGCGGTTCAGGCGCGTCAGCAGCACCGCTTCGGTGATCGGCTTGATGATGTAGGCGTCGGGCTGATGCTCGGCCGCGCCCATCACCGATTCCACGCTTTTCTCGGCGGAGACCATCAGCCACACGCTGCTCGGCAGCATCAGGTTGCGGATGCGCGCTTCCTCCAGCACCTGCTGGCCGTTCTTGCCGTCGCCCAGGTTGTAATCGCACAGCACCACGTCATAGCGGGTTTTCGCCAGCAGCACCATGGCTTCGCCGCCGCTGGAGGCCTGGTCGATATGCTTGGCGCCGAGGTTGCGCAGCGATTCGCGCAGCAGCTGGCGGATGCCGACGAAATCGTCGATGATCAGGTAGCGCTTCTCTTCCCAGTCGATGCCGTTTTCCGCATGATTCGCCATGGAGGTCATGATATCCCCGCTCATCGTCACGGCAGGCGCAGCACGAAGCAGCCGCCGCCCAGCGTGCCGCCGTTTTCCAGCGCGATGCTGCCACTGCGCTGACGGTACTTGTGCATCTTCGCCACCTCGCTGGAGAAATACAGACCGAGGCCGCTGCTGTTGCTGAGGAAGTTGATCGCCGCCTTGGCGCTGGCGCCGCTCTCCAGCATCGCTTCCGGGAAGCCGCTGCCGTTGTCTTCCACGCGCAGCTCGAGGTAGTCGCCGTCGATGGCGATCGACAGGCGGATGCGGTCGCGCGTGTAGCGCACCGCGTTGTTGATGGCGTGGACCAGCACACCGATGACCAGGTCTTCGTCCAGCGTCCAGATGGCGTTGTCCGGATACGCGACTTCAAAGGCGATGCCGCGCGATTGCAGCAGCATGTGCGCCTGGCCGGACACCAGCTCCACCAGATCGCGCATGCTGCGCGGGGCGGGATCGAAGGGGTAGCCCGGCTTGCCGACATCCTTGTACAACGCAAGCAACTGGATCAGATTGTCGTTCAGGCGCTTGGTCTGGTACAGCATCTGCGCCATCTGGTCGTACTCGGGCGCGGCGCTGGGCTGGCGTGCGGCCAGCAGATTCTCCAGCGTGCCACTGAGGACGCTGATCGAGTTTTTCATGTCATGCACCGTCGATGCCAGGAACATGAACAGCTCCGGGGAGCCTTCGTGCTGGGGCGCTTCTTGTTCATCCATTGTGCGGTTCTCCATGGACGGCGCGGGATTGTTGTTCACCGGGCTGATTATAACGTGTTGATTATGGCGTCGCCAGCGGCTGTGCTTACTGCGCGCGGCGCCGTTGCTTGAGCAGGAAGCGGCCGGGATCGAGGGCGTCCACGAGGGCGGCTTCCAATGGCAAAGGCGCATGCTCCAGTTGGGAGACCAGCAGCTCTGCCATCAGAGGTGCCCAGATCAGGCCACGCGAGGCATAGCCCAGCAGGCAATGCAGGCCGGGATGACGCGGCACCTCGGGCAGGAATTCGAGGCGGCCGGCGTTGCCGTAGTCCGGCAGCGCGCCGGCCAGCGGCAGGCGGTCCGGCGCGGCGCTGCGGAAGCCGACACGGCCCGCCAGCGGCGCGCTGTCGGCCAGCGCGGCGACGGCGTCGCCGGGGATGATCTCGGCCAGGCGCGTGAGGTTTTCCAGCTGGCTGCTGGCGCGCAGGGCCGGATCGTCGTCGTTGTCGTAGGTGGCGCCGGCGCAGACGATGCCGCCCGACGGCGGCGTCACATAGGCTTCGCGGCACACCACCAGCGGCAGCACCGGCGGTGTGGCGGCGGCGTCGACCGGCAGGTGCGTGACCTGGCCGCGCAAACGTGAAAGCGGCAGTTCCGCCGCCTGCGCGATGCGGGTGGCGCCGGCGCCGCCGGCCAGGATCACGGTCGGCGCTTGCGCGATCAAGGCGCCGCCTGCGGCGCGCACCAGCCATTCGCCGTCCTCGCGCTGCAAGTCCAGCGCCTCGGTGCAGAACACGCGCTGCAAACGCTCGCCGCAGGCGGCCAGCATCGCCTCGCACAGCGACGCGGGGCGCGCCCAGCCGCCCTGCCCGAACAGCCAGCCGCCATGCGGCGTCGGCGCGCCGATCAGGGCGCTGGCTTCCGGCGCATCGGCCCAGCGCACGTACTCTTGCGGATAGTCCCATGCGGCCACCACGTCCTGCTGGACCAGCGCATGCTTCGCATCGCGCGCCAGTTGCAGCACGCCGCAATCGGCGCCATCGAACGCCTTGCCGGCGCCGCCCATGCGCCGCCATTCGCGCAGCGCGAACAGGTAGGCGGCGCGGCTCAGGCGCGTGGGGATGTTGTCGTCCCTCGACAGCAGCGGCATGAAGATGCCGGCCAGGTTGCCGGACGCCTCCTGCGCCGGCTGCGCATGGCGTTCGATCAGCGTCACCTGCCAGCCGCGCGCGCACAGGCGGTGCGCGGCGGTGGAGCCGGCAACGCCGGCGCCGATCACCACGGCGCGCCGTTGCGGCGCGGGTGCGGCGGCGCGCGGCGCACGGCTCCTGTATTCGGCGATGATGTCCTGGCCGATGCCGGCCAACCGGCAAACGAAGCCCGCCGCGGTCAATGCCCACACCAGCGCCTCGTCGTCGGCTGCATGCAGCACGGCGCCTTGCACGGCAAGCTTCGCCAGCGTGCGCGCCATGGCCGGCGTCACTGCGGCATCGAGATGGAATTCATTCACGCGCGCGCTAATCTGCGGCAGCACGGCATCCACCGCGCCGACCAGCAGGTCCAGCGTCACATCGTCGCTCAGGATAACGCGGTGGAAGCCGGGAAGATTCAGCGGCCACAGGGCGCGCAGCTGCGCGTCCGCCACCGGGGCCGCCGGCGGCAGCGCGGCCGCGATTGCGATGTAGTGCAAACGCCCGCCTTGCGCGCGCGCCGTTGCCAACCGCTCGCCACAAAACGCCGTGTCGAGCACTACCCGCGTTGTCACTTGCGCGCCTTCCGGCAGAAGCAGTCCGGCGCATGGTCGTCCACCATGCCGATGCCCTGCATGTAGGCATAGATGATCGTCGAGCCGACGAACTTGAAGCCCAGCTTGACCAGATCCTTGGAGATCCGGTCCGACAGCTCGGTCTTGGCCGGACGCGGGCCGCTGCCGTTGACGATCGGTTTGCCGCCGACGTAGGACCACAGCAGCTTATCCAGGCTGCCGCCGCTGTCGAGCAGGCGCAGATAGGCTTGCGCATTGGTGATCGCCGCCGCCACCTTCAGGCGGTTGCGCACGATGCCGGCGTTGGCCAGCAGCTCGGCCACCTTGTCCGGGCCATAGGCCGCGATCTTTTTCGCGTCCCACTTGTCGAACGCCTTGCGGTAGTTCTCGCGCTTGTTGAGGATGGTCTCCCAGCTCAGGCCCGCCTGCGCGCCTTCGAGGTTCAGCATCTCGAACAAGCGGCGCTCGTCGTGGCAAGGCACGCCCCACTCGGTGTCGTGATATGCCAGATACAGGGGATTGGCCGGATTGGCCCAGCTACAGCGTTTCTTTTCCATCGTTAGCTCAGTTCCAGGTCGCTGGACAAACCGATGCGGCGACGCTCGCCGCTCAGCACCAGCGGGCCGGTCAGGTTGGACACCAGCCGCACTTCGCCGTCCGTCACGGCCTGGCCCAGCTGCTGCATCAGGCGTGGGAACACGCCCTCCGGCCGCGCGGCCTCGGTGCTGTACAGCGCGGCCCAGGCGTTGCGGCCGGAGCGCTTGGCGATGTACAGGCCCTGGTCGGCCAGCTCCACCACCTGCGACCATGACAGCAAACGCGGTTGCTCCGGCAGGAACGGGAAGCAGGCGAAGCCGATCGAGCAGGTCTTCGACAGGCGCTCGCCGTCCGGCAGTTCGAAATCGCGCTCGGCGACGGCGCGGCGCATGCGCTCCGCCACGCCCGGCGCTTCGTCGCGGTGCGTGGCGCGCGCCAGCACCAGGAATTCCTCGCCGCCCCAGCGGATCACATAGTCCGATTCGCGGAACACTTCACGCAGGCGCTCCTGCATCTGCACCAGGATCGAATCACCTGCCGCATGACCATAGCGGTCGTTGACTTCCTTGAAGTGATCCAGGTCGACCATGAAGAACACCAGATCCTTGGCCGCATGCAGATCGCACTCGGTCAGTTCGCGGTGCTGGCCGACGTCGTAGCCGCGCAGGCTCAGGGCCACGTCGGCGTCGACGTTCTGCAGGAAGAAGCGGCGGTTGCGCAGGCCGGTCAGCTGGTCGGTCAGGCTGACCTCTTCCAGCGCCTTGTAGGCCTGCTCCAGTTCCAGGTTCTTTTCCAGCAGTTGCTCCTGCGTCGCCGCCACCTGGCGGTAGGCGCTGGCGTTGTCCAGCGCGATGGCGCCGTAGGCGCACAGCGTGCGGAAGATCAGCCGTTCGCGCTCGCCGTAGGCATGCGCCAGCAGCGACTGCACCGTCATCACGCCCAGCACGCGCTCGCCCACGCGCAGCGGCGCAAACAGCAGGCTTTGCGTCGGCAGCGTGCCGGGGATCAGGTTCGGCGTCACACCTTCGTCTTCCAGTTCGACCAGGATCTCGCGCCGTTCGCGCAGGCAGCGCGCGGTGTTGGCGCTCGGATCGGCGGCGGCGATGCGCACGCGCGGCAGCTGCGTGCCGGCCTCGATGCCGAATTCGCACACCAGCGATTCGCCGTCCGGCTGCAGCAGGAAGATCGAGAAGTGCGTCGCGTCCAGCAGGCCGTGCACGTGACGGTCCAGCGCGCGGAACACCGCCGCCGCATCCAGATGCGCGGTGATCTCCTGGCCGATGGCGCTCAGGTGTTCCAGCGTGGCGCTGGTCTGTTGCAGCACTTCGGCGCGCTGCGCCTCGGCGGCGGCCAGCTGGCGATGGTGCTCGCCCTCGGTCTGCGCGCGCTCGGTCTGGTACTGCACCTGCATGGCGATGGCGCGGTTGGTGGCTTCCTTGCTGTGGGTCTGGTCGCGCGCGGCGCCGGCCCGCAGCGAGATGTTGTAGGCGCGCTCGTAGTCGCCGATGGCGGCATACTCGCGCGCCGCCGCATCGAGCAGCGCGCCCGGCACCGTGTAGCCTTCGATGGTGGCGGCGATTTCCAGCGCCAGGTTCAAATAGTGCAGCATGGCGTTGGGCGCCATCATCAGCTCCGGCGCCGGCAACGTGTGGCGGGCGTGGATGTCGGCCAGCACATTGAGCGCGGCGATCTGGCTCGATGCGTCGCCGTGGTCGCGCGCCAGCGCCAGCGCGGCCTGCGCCGCCGCCAGCGCATCGGCCGGCCGCGCCAGGTGCGACAGGGCGTGCGCCTGGCCGCGCCGCGCGCTGCTCTGGAAATCGTTCTGGCGCAGGGCGTCGCCGCGCGCGGCCAGGCGCGTGAAGCTCTCCAGCGCCGCCACGTGGTTGCCCAGGTCCAGCGCCAGGTCGCCCTGGTATTCCAGCGCCACCGCGTAGGCGCGCGATCCGGACAGCGGCGCCAGCGTGTTCAGGGCCTCGCGCAGCAGGCTTTGCGCGGCGTCGCGCTGGCCCAGCTGGCGCAGCGTCTCGGCGGTCTGCATCAGGCACATGCCGATGCTCAGCGGCCAGCCGGTGGGACGCGCCAGGTCGAGCCCGCGCTGCATCCAGTCGAGCGCCGCCTCGTGCGCATTGAGGCTGGTGAAGCCGTTGCCGATGTTGGTGGCGACGATGATGGAGCGGCGGATCTGGCCGGTGGCCAGCGCCGTCTCGAAGCTCCGCATCAGGTGGCCGATGGCGCGGCCGTACTCGCTGCGCTGGAAGGCGCAGGTGCCGAAGAAGTCGCTGATCCAGCCGGCGGCGATCGGCGCCACAGCGTCCAGGTCGCTGCCGAAGCGGCCCTGCCAGCGCTGCTGCGCGGCCAGGCCGTCGCCGAAGGCGTCGCAGATGCCGGAGGCGGCGTCGATGATGTCGATGCGCACCGGGTCGGCCGCCACCCGGGCGGCGGCGGCGGCCTGGCGCAGCCAGTGGTCGCCGTCGGCGCTGTGGCCGCGGTCGTTGCTGGCCCAGGCCATGACCCAGCAGGCGTCGACGCGGCAGGCGGCCGCAGCGGCCGGCTGCGTGGCGGCGGCCTGTTCGCACAGGTGCAGGGCTTGTTCGGCGTAATAGCGGGCGGTGTCGAGCTCGCCGCGCAGCCAGGCCGGCTCGGCGATCACCAGTTGCAGGCGCGCGCGGTACAGGGCGGCGGCGTCCGGCGTCAGCACGGCCAGCAGCGGGACGATGTCGGCGGACAGTTGCTGCGCGCGTGCGGGATCGCGCTGGCGCAAATGCCAGGCGAGCGCCATCAGCAGCTGCAACCGTTCCGAGCCTTGCACTTCTGGCAATGCCGCATCCCACTGCGCCAGCTCGTCGTCGAGCGCAAACATGTCCACCAAATTAACTTTCCTCTACTGTGTCGCCGCCGCGCGCCGGTGCGCCGCTACCGCATTATTCCACAGTTTGCAGGGCCTCCCGCATCCCCCATTTAAGTGACTGATATCAAAGACTTTTTAATACCGATAGGCAACTAGTTTAGTGAAAGCAACATTATTTGAACTTTATTTCGATGGCGACGGAATAAACGCGGCGCGCCGGCGTTTACCCATTTACCATCCACCACAACAGGAGACTTGCCATGAAACATACCCTCGCCCTCGCCACCCTGAGCGCCCTGCTGCTGTCCGGCGCCGCCCTGGCCGACGACGTCATGAAGAAGGACGGCGTGCTGGTCAATGCCGCCGGCATGACCGTCTACACCTTCGACAAGGACAGCGCCGGCAAAAGCGCGTGCAGCGGCGCCTGCATCGACAACTGGCCGGCGGTGACGCCATCCGCCAACGTCATGGCGCCGTATTCCGTCATCACCCGCGACGACGGCGCCAAACAGCTGGCCTACCAGGGCAAGCCGCTGTACCTGTTCAAGAAGGACCTCAAGCCGGGCGACCGCAACGGCGACAACTTCAAGGACGTGTGGCACGTGGTCAAAGAGTAAGCTTGCATGAATGACAGCCAGCGCCTGGTCGACTGCATCCCGCGCCTGCGCCGCTACGCCCGCGCGCTGCTGGGCACGCGCGCCGACGCCGACGACCTGGTGCAGGACACCGTCGCCCGCGGCTGGGACAAGCTGGCCTCGTGGCGGCAAGGCAGCGACATGCGCGCCTGGCTGTTCGGCATCATGCACAACCTGCATGTCGACCGCCTGCGCGGCCAGCCGCCGGCCAGCGAACCGCTGGACCTGGCCTTGCCGCTGGCCGCGCCCGGCGGCGATGCCGCCGCCGCCCGCCTGACGCTGCGCGACCTCGACACGGCGCTGCGCCTGCTGCCGTCCGAGCAGCGCGAGGTCGTGCTGCTGGTGGCGCTGGAAGAACTGAGTTATGAAGAAGTGGCGGCCGTGCTCGGCATTCCGGCCGGCACCGTGATGTCACGCCTGGCGCGCGGCCGCGAGCGGCTGCGCCTGCTGATGGAGGGCCAGCCGCTGCCCTCGCCGCTGAAGGTGATCAAATGAACGCCCCCGTAACCGAAGCCGAGCTGCACGCCTGGGTCGACGGCCAGCTGCCGCCCGCGCGCCATGCCGCCGTCGACGCCTACCTGGCCGACCATCCCGAACAGGCCGCGCGCCTGCACGCCTACCGCGCGCAGAACGCCGCGCTGCGCGCCCGCTTCAATCCGGTGCTGGACGAGGCCGTGCCGCCGGCCCTGGGC
>NZ_WKJN01000062.1 GCF_009674495.1 Duganella alba
GTGCGGCGGCTGGCGGCGTGGCGGGAGGCTTCGCGGCCGCAGGGGCGGCCGGTGCTGCAAGGGCGGCGCCGCTGGCGGCGCAGGCCCAGATCAATGCGAGAGTGCTAGCGAGCTTGTGAACTTTCATGCAATCCTTAAATCCTTACAGCGCGCCATCCTCCACCGGCGCCGGGGTCAGCGGCGTCATCATGTGGCCCAGCTTGGCGGCCTTGGTATCCAGATAATACTGATTGAAGGCATTGCGGTTGACCAGCAGCGGAACCCGCTCGGCCACCTCAATCCCCAGTTTGGTCATGGCATCGATCTTACGCGGATTATTGGTCATCAGGCGCAGGCTTTTGACGTCGAACTGCGACAGCATCGGTTTCACCAGGCCATAGGTGCGCTGATCCGGCTTGAAGCCCAGCTGCTCGTTGGCCTGCACCGTGTCGGCGCCGGCTTCCTGCAGGCGGTAGGCGCGGATCTTGTTGATCAGGCCAATGCCGCGGCCTTCCTGGCGCAGGTACAGCAGCACGCCGCGACCTTCGTCGGCGATCTTCTTCAGCGCGCCTTCGAGCTGGGCGCCGCAGTCGCAGCGCTGCGAGAACAGCACGTCGCCGGTCAGGCATTCCGAATGCACGCGCGCCAGCACCGGCTCGCCGTTGCCGATGTCGCCCAGCACCATGGCCAGGTGTTCCTTGCCGGTGGCCTTCTCGACGAAGGCGTGCAGCGTGAACTGGGCCCACGGGGTCGGCAGGGCGCAGGAAGTGACGTAATTCAGTTCGTCTTGGGACGGGATTTCTGCGCTCTGCGACATGGTTGTGCTCTTTATTCTGTTCATCTATAAGGTAAAAAAGGCGCGCCGGGCTGTTCAAACAGACCCGGCGCGCCCTTCATGATACCAAAACTGGCGGAAATGTTTCGGGGCCGCCCTCCGGCCCCGGTTTCCTTATTGTTTTGGCAGGTCGAACAACAGCAGTTCGGCTTCCTCGGCCTGCTCCAGCGTCACCAGTGCTTCGTCGGTGATTTTCAGCGCATCGCCCTGTTTCAGGTGCACGCCGTTGACCGTCACCGCGCCGCGGATGATGTGAACGTAGCCGATGCGGCCTTCGTCCAGCGCATGTTTCAGGCTGTCGCCTTCGTCCATGATCGAGGCGTAGATCGTGGCGTTCTGGTGGATCAGCACCGAACCATTGCGGCCGTCGTTCGAGGCGATCAGCGCCAGTTTGCCTTTTTTGTGCTCTGGCGTGAAATGTTTCTCCTCGTAGCTAGGCGGAATGCCCAGTTCGTTCGGCTGTATCCAGATCTGCAGGAAGTGCACCTGCTGGCTGCGATCGCCGTTGAACTCGCTGTGACGCACACCGGTGCCGGCGCTCATGCGCTGGACGTCGCCGTAGTGCAGCACCGAACCGGTGCCCATGCTGTCCTTGTGTTCCAGCGCGCCGCTCAGCACGTAGGAGATGATTTCCATGTCACGGTGGCCGTGGGTGCCGAAGCCCTGGCCGCCTTGCACCTGGTCTTCATTGATGACCAGCAGCGGACCGAAACCAACATGCTCCGGGTCATGATAGTGACCGAACGAAAAGCTGTGTTTCGAATCGAGCCAGCCGTGGTTGGCTTTGCCGCGGGAATCAGAATGGCGTACTTGTAACATGATGAGCTCCGTTTCTTGTTGGTTAATGTGCGATAATTTTGAACGCTTTTCGTTCGTATCGCTGCATCCATGAATCACATTGTAGACCCCTGATTCAGAATAAAAAAACGGAAAATTTACCCCTCTACTATCGAAAAAATCGAATGCTCAGACTCAGCCTGGAAGCCCTGCAAATCGTCGACGCCATCGATCGGCGCGGTTCCTTCTCCGCCGCAGGGAAGGAATTGCACCGCGTGCCCTCAACGATTTCCTACACCGTCAGCAAGCTGGAAGACGACCTGGGTGTGCAAGTTTTCGAACGCAACGGTCCGCGCGTCGAGCTGACCGCCGCCGGGGCTGAGCTTCTGAAAGAGGGCCGCTACCTCCTAAAGGCGGCCCTGGACCTGGAGCATCGGGTGCGGCGCGTGGCCTCCGGCTGGGAAACCGAGCTGGCGGTGGGCATGGATTCGATGTTTTCGGCCTGTCTGTTCCACGCCGACGTGCCGGCCTTCTACGAGGTGGCGCAGCAGACCCGCCTGCGCATCGTGCAGGAAGCGCTGTCGGGCACCTGGGAAGCCCTGATCGAGCGCCGCGCCGACCTGCTGGTGGGGGCGGCCGGCGATGGTCCGGCCGGCGGCGGTTACGTCTCCGAGCCGATCGGCAAGATCGACTTTGTGTTTGCCGTGGCGCCATCCCATCCGCTGGCCAATGTCCAGGACAAGCTGACGCGCACGCACCTGCAAAACCACCGCGCCATCAGCGTGGCCGACAGCGCACGGCAGATGGCGCCGCGCACGGTCGGCCTGCTGCTGGGCCAGGACACGCTGACTGTCCCGGACATGAAGACCAAGTATCAGTACCAGCTGGCCGGCATGGGCTTCGGTTTCCTGCCCGAGCCATGCGCGCGCGCCGCCATCGCCCGGGGCCTGCTGGTGGAAAAACAGGTGGACGAGCCGAAGCCGGCCGAGACCTTCTACCTGGCCTGGCGCAGCGGCGAAAACGGCGCCGCGCTGAACTGGTGGATCAACCGGATGCGCGAACCGGGGCTTTTTGAGCGCTTGCTCAATCATCTGCCTCATCATAATGTTGACCGGGGCCAATAGTTTCGGGCAACATAGCAGGATCATTGACCGTCACGCCGCTGGAACATTTTATGACTGCATTGCCGCCCGTGTTTCTGCATCCTCTGGCTGACCGCAATGGCAGTCCGGCGGCCTTGCTGCTGGACGCCGGCCGCCTGCCGGCCGACGCCGTCGAGCCGCCGGTCAATCTGCTGGAGGAACTGGCCAACGGCAGCATGACCTGCTTCTACCGCGCCGGCGCCAGCGACGCCGTCAACCAGGCGCTGGCGCAGGCCGGCTGGAAAGCGCTGCCGGACGACAAGGTTCAGCGCGCCGACGACGTGCTGCCCAAGGAGTTGCCGGCCGGCGTCACCTGGGTCGACGGCGACTGGTTCCTGGCGCAGCCGGCCAAGCCGGTCGGCACCCAGGCCGCCTCGCGCGCGCTGGCGCTGCAACTGGTGCAACTGGTGTCGGCCGACGCCGACACCCACGAAATCGAAGCGCTGCTGCGGCAGGACCCGACGCTGTCCTATCACCTGCTGCGGCTGGTGAACTCGCTGGGCATGGGCACCGGCCGCCGCGTTACCAGTTTTTCGCAAGCCATCCTGATCCTCGGCCGCTCGCAGCTGCGGCGCTGGCTGAACCTGATGCTGTTCTCGTCGCGCGAAGGCGACCAGCGCTCGGCCATGCTGCTGTCGCGCGTGGCGCTGCGGGCGCGCGCGATGGAGCTGCTGTCCAAGGCTTGCGGCGAGGACAAGCCGCACCAGGAGCAGGCCTTCATGGTCGGCATGTTCTCGCTGCTGGGCGTGTTGTTCGGCATGCCGCTGGAAGAAGTGCTGAAGCCGCTGACCATCAGCGAATCGGTACAGCAGGCCCTGCTGGCGCACGACGGCGACATGGGCCGGCTGCTGTGCGTGGTGGAATCGGCCGAGCAGCAAGACCATGCGGCGCTGGCAGCCTGCCTGGCCACGCTGCAACTCGACACCGCCACCTACAACCGCATCATGGTCGACGCCTGCGTATGGATGCAGGGCGTTACGGCCGGCAAGGCGGGAACTCCCCATGCTTGACGCCATCGACCGTTGTCTTGCGCTGAGTCGCCAGGCACGGGGCGAACAGGGCGAAGCGCTGGCGCGCACGCTGGCCGCACTGGATGCGGCGCTGATCGAAGCGCGCACCGAGGTCAAGCCGGCCTACATCGCGGCGCAGGACGCAACGCTGGCGCTGGACACGGCCGGCTACGTCACCGCCTGGAGCCTGGGCGCGCAGCAGATGTTCGGTTACGCGGCGGAAGAGGTGACCGGCCAGCACGTGCTGTTCCTGTACGCCGAGGATGACGATGACGGCAATATCGCCGAACTGTTCTTCGACCACAACCCCGGCGAATCGGCCGCCCGCACCGAGGTGCGGCGCCGCAAGAAGAACGGCGAGATCATCTGGGTGCACCTGGACATCGAACTGCGCAACGAGGGCATGCTGGTGCGGCTGTCGGAAGCCAACCAGGCGCTGTCGGACCTGGACAAGGTCAACCTGCACGCGCGCATCATCGAGGACAGCGAGCAGGGCGTGCTGATCACCGATGCGCACGAACGCATCGTCTCCATCAATTCCTCCTTCACCCGCATCACCGGCTACACGCCGGCCGAATCGATCGGCAAGACGCCGGACCTGCTGCGCTCCGGCGTGCACGACGCCGACTTCCGCGCCAAGGTGCGCAGCGCCATGCAGGGCGGTGGACCGTGGCGCGGCGAGATCATCGGCAAGCGCAAGAACGGCGAGCTGTTCCCGCAATCGGTGACCATCAGCGCGGTGCGCGACCAGCACGGCAAGATCAGCCACACGTTCTCGCTGTTTTCCGACATCAGCGTGCACAAGGACGCCGAGGCGCGCATGCAGCGCATGGCCAACTACGATCCGCTGACCGGCCTGCCGAACCTGTGCCTGCTGACCACGCTGGTCGGCCAGGCGCTGACCGAAACCAAGCGCTCCGGCGAGCACGGCGCGCTGCTGGTGGTGGAGATCACCCGCCTGGGCGCCATCAGCGACACGCTCGGCAACGAGATCGGCAACGAGCTGCTGTGCGAGATCGGCCGCCTGTTCCGCCAGTCGCTGCGTGAAGGCGACGTGCTGGCGCGGCTGGATGGCCACCGCTTCGCCATCGCGCTGCTGCACGTGGAAAAGCGTGAACACGCCGGCATCGTCGCCAAGAAGCTGCTGACCGCGCTCGGCGCGCCGATCACCATCGCCGGCCACAGCCTGCAGGTCGGCGCGCACGTCGGCATCACCGTCTACAACGAAGACGGCGCCGATGTGCCGACGCTGATCCGTTACGCCGACGTGGCGGTGGCCAAGGCGGGGCAGAGCATCGAATCGAACTTCCTGTTCTACAGCGAAGAGATGAACCAGCGCGCCAAGGAGCACCTGCGCATCGAGAGCGAGCTGCGGCAGGCGCTGCAGAACAACGAGCTGCAGCTGTACTACCAGCCGAAGGTAAGCCTGCGCAGCGGCCGCATCGTCGGCGCCGAGGCGCTGCTGCGCTGGCGCCATCCGCTGCGCGGCCTGGTGTCGCCGGGCGTGTTCATCCCGGTGGCGGAAGAGACCGGCCTGATCCTCGATCTCGGCGCCTGGGTCATGGAAGAGGCTTGCCGCCAGGTGCGCGAATGGCGCGACGTCAACCTGATCATCCCGCCGATCGCGGTCAACCTGTCGGCGCGCCAGTTCGACGCCGAGCTGCCCAGGCGCGTGGCGGCGGTGCTCGAGCGGCACCGCGTGCAGCCGGACCAGATCAACCTGGAAATCACCGAAAGCCTGCTGGTGCGCGGCACCGAGAAGGTGATCGAGATCATGAACCAATTGGTGGCGATGGGCATGTCGCTGGCGCTGGACGACTTCGGCACCGGCTATTCCAGCCTGGCCTACCTGAAGAAATTCCCGATCAGCACCCTGAAGATCGACCGTTCCTTCGTCATCGGCCTGCCGTATGAAGAAAACGATTGCGCCATCGCCCGCGCCATCGTCACCATGGCGCAGCAGCTGCGCCAAGAAATCGTGGCGGAAGGCGTGGAAACGGCCGAGCAGATGGCCTTCCTGCGCGAGCTGGGCTGCGACCAGCTGCAAGGCTATCTGTTCAGCCAGCCGGTGCCGGCGGCCGAATTCGCCGCCATGCTGCGCGAAGGCAAGCGGCTGGCCTTTGGCAATCGTTGAGCTGCGGTGTGTTACGGAAGAGAGATAGCGTGGTAATGTAGATGATGAAACAATGGTCTGTTTAATCCACTTCCCGGAGACTTCCATGCAAAAACGTACTTTCCTGCTGCGCGCCACCGCTGCCGCAACTTTCGCCGGCCTGATGCTGGGCGGCTGCACCACCACCACCGGCGCGGCCAAGCCGAGCAACGCTGCCGTCAAGACCGAGATCGAGCAGGGCGCATACACCACGCTGGAGCGCCTGTACAAGGAAGTGAAGGGCTCGCGCGAGCTGGTGCATAAAGCCAATGGCGTGCTGGTGTTCCCGAACGTGGTGGCGGCCGGCCTGGTGGTCGGCGCCGAATACGGCAAGGGCGTGCTGCGCACCGGCGGCCAGGTGGCCGACTACTACAGCGTGGCTTCGCTGTCGGTCGGCTTCCAGGCCGGCGCGCAGTCGAAGGCGGTGGTGCTGCTGTTCATGAGCCGCGAAGCGCTGGATAAATTCCGCGCCGGCAAGGGCTGGACCGCCGGCGTCGATGGCTCGGTGGCGCTGATCAAGGTGGGCGCCAACGGCGACATCGATACGGCCACCGCCAACAATCCGGTGCAGGCCTTCGTGCTGACCAACGCCGGCCTGATGGCCAACCTGAATCTCGAAGGCACTAAAATTTCCAAACTGGACCTGTAAGGCATTATGACTCGTAAGCTCCTGGATCAAGCACGCATCCATCCCGCCGCCCTGGTGCAGATCAGCAATTATCACGGCGATCTGATCGCCGAAGTGGAAGCCGCCGTCGCCGCCAACAAGGTGGTGGTGGTCGGCATGGGACTCAATCCCTTTCCGGCCAAGGCACGCAAGATCCTGGAGCGCAACGGCACGCCGTACACGTATCTCGGCTACGGCAATTACTTCTCGCAATGGCGGCCGCGGCTGGCGCTCAAGCTGTGGAGCGGCTGGTCGACCTTCCCGCTGGTGTTTGTCAACGGCACGCTGATTGGCGGCGCCACCGATCTGCAACAGCTGATCGACAGCGGCGAATTCGCGCGCCTGCTGGGCTGACCATGGAAACGCTGCCGCTGCGGCTGCACCCCGGCGACGACCTGCGCGCCGCCGTGGTGGCGGCGTTGCAGGCCAGCGGACACCAGGCCGGCTTCGTGCTGCAAGGCATCGGCAGCCTGCGCGTGGCGCAGCTGCGCTATGCGGGCATGCCGCAGCCAACCGCGCTGCCTGGCGATCTGGAAATCCTGACGCTGGCCGGATCCATTGCGGCGGACGGCGCGCACCTGCACATGGCCGTGTCCGATGCGCAAGGGCGCGTGCTGGGCGGCCACGTCGCTGCCGGCTGCATCGTGCGCACCACGGCGGAACTGCTGCTGGCGGTGTTGCCGGGCCGGCGCTTCACGCGCGAGCACGATCCGCGGACCGGCTATCCGGAACTGAAGATCGGCTAGTCCGGCGCCACTTCATCGTTCAATTTTTCCGTCAGCGCTTTCAGCGACGGCGAGGCCTCGTCCAGGTGGTAGCGGACGCAATGTGCCTGGCCGCCGTCGTCGACTTCCAGGTCGTACTGGAAATCCCACGACTTCGGCGCTTGCTTGACCAGCTTGGGCGGCAACGCGAAGAAGTCGCTGGCGTGCAGCAACTGCTGCAACTGGCTGGCCTGGTCCTGCGGCAGCTGCGCCAGGTCGACGGTGCGCGTCTGCGCGCCGGCCGGTCCGGCAAAGCCGCCGGTACATTTCAGAGTCAAACGCATGATCGATCCTTTAGCTGACGCCGACGACTTTCCATGCGGCCTGGATGGCGTGCTGTTCGGCCGAATCCGCGCCGTACAGCAGCGCGGCGGCCTGGGCGGTGGCCTTGGCCATGTCGGCAAAAGTGGCGTTGGCCGTCAACAGCGACAGCGCCTTGTACCAGATCGGCCCGGCCTTGTCCCAGGAGTTGCCCTTGAGCGCCAGCGCGGCCGCGTAGAAGGCGTGGTTGGGAATGCCGGAGTTGGTGTGGACGTCGCCGTTTTCCACGTATCCTGCCATGGTTTTCGGCTGGTCGTCGCCCGACCAGGTAAGCGCCTGGTTGCCCGGATCGGCCATCGAGCGCAGCGCCTTGCCGACCGACGGCGCCATGATGCCGGCGCCGATCAGCCAGTCGGCCTGTTCGACCGACTGCTTCAAGGTCCACTGCTTGACCACGCTGCCGAACACGTCGGAGATCGATTCGTTGAGCGCGCCGCTCTGGTCCTCGTACACCAGGCCGCCCGGCACCGCGTATTGCGTCACGC
Source organism: Duganella alba (assembly GCF_009674495.1). Lineage (GTDB taxonomy): Bacteria > Pseudomonadota > Gammaproteobacteria > Burkholderiales > Burkholderiaceae_D > Rugamonas > Rugamonas alba. The sequence goes on from NZ_WKJN01000062.1 coordinate 8,133, forward strand.
CGTGGGTCAGCTCGTGGGCGATGACGTCGAGCGCGCCGGTGAAGCCGAGGAACAGCTTGCCGTCGCCATCGCCGTACACCATTTGCTGGCCGTTCCAGAAGGCATTGTTGAAACGGGTCTGGTAATGCACGGTGGAATCCAGGCGCAGGCCCTTGCCGTCGATGGAGTTGCGCTTCAGCACTTCGCGGTAGAAATCGTAGGTGGCGCCGGCGCCGTCGTAGGCCTGGTTGACGGCCACGTCGGTCAGCGGCTTGCCGCCTTCGGCGCGCACCAGCTTGCCGGGAAGGGTGGACTTGTTCTGGCCGTCGTACACGGTGCGGCTCTTTTCACCGGTGGCCGCCGCCAGTCCCATGACGACCGGCGCGACCGAGCGCTGGCCGCGCAAATGGGCGGAGATTTCCGCCGCGTCGAGCAGGCAGTGGCGCTCGCTGGCGTCGTGCGTTTGCTCGGCCAGCTTGCGCAGCATCTTGGGCGGAATGATAAAGCAGGTGCAGCCGTGCGGATGCTGTGCCATGACGTTCTCCTGAACAATGCAATAACGTATTTATACACGTATTTTCATTGCCGGGACGTCACGCTGAGCGCTGCGCCTGGCGCAGCGGATCGAGCAGCATGCGCAGGTTGTTATGGTCGAGTTCGTACATCAGCGCGATCAGTCCGCCGAGTTCGCCGGAAGGAAACCCTTCGCGCGCGAACCAGCCCAGGTAATGGCCGGGCAGGTCGGCGATCTTGCGGCCCTTGTACTTCCCGTAAGGCATTTCCCGTGTCAGCAGCAGGGCGAGTTTTTCAGAGTTCATGGACGGATTTTACCGCGTCCGGCACGGCGCTGAAATGGGCAACCTGATCCTAAGACAGGTCCAATGTCCGCTGGCCGTGCGTATAGTGAAGGCGCCCATCCCTACATCAGGAGTTTTCATGACCGTTCCCTTTCTCCGCACGCGGATGCTGTCCTGTGCGCTGACTCTTGCCCTGGCGCTGCCGGCGCTGGCCATGGCCGCGCCGGACGTCGCTGTCGGTCCGCAGTACGACACCACCCACGTGTATGTGCAGGATGCCGATCTCGAGGCGTTCATCCAGAGCTTTACCGGCACGTTTGGCGGCAGGGCCACGCCGCGCGCGGTGTTCACGGTGACGCCGACGCCGAGCAAGACCGCCTCGCAGTACGTGCAGACGCCGGTCGGCATGCTGTCGGTGTTCGCCTTCCAGACGCCGATTCCGTATGGCTTCGGCGAGGAACGCACCGGTTATCTGGTGAACGATATCCATGTCGCCACCAAGGCGGCGGTGGAGGCCGGCGCCGATGTGATCGTCGAACCGTTCGACGATCCGATCGGCAAGGACGTGATTATCCAGTGGGCCGGCGGCGTCAACATGCAGCTGTACTGGCATACCAAGTCGCCGACATATCCGCCGCTGCATTCGGTGCCGGATAACCGCGTGTATGTGTCCAAGGTGTCGGGCGACAAGTTCATCGGCCAGTTCAAGCAGTTCGCGCATGCCAAAGTCACGGCCGACGACCAGATCGATGGCGCGGAAGTTGGCCGCGCGGGCGAGCAGGTGCGGCGCGTGCAGCTGTCGTCCGGCTACGGCAAGATGATGGTGTTCGTCAGCGACGGCAAGCTGCCGTTCCCGTATGGCCGCGAGACCACCGGCTACCAGGTGGACGATATGGCGGCGACGCTGGAGAAGGCGGCCGCCAACGGCGTCAAGGTGCTGGTCGCGCCGGTCAAGACCAGCCAGGGCAATGTGAGCGCCATGCTGCAATTCCCCGGCGGCTACATCAGCGAGATTCACAATGCGGCAAAATAGCAAAACCCTGCGCCGCTGCGGCGGTCTGCTGGCGCTGGTCGTCAGCGGCGCGGCCGGCGCGCAGGCGCAGATCGGCGGCGTCGCGGCGCAGCCGGCGGGCAG
>NZ_WKJN01000063.1 GCF_009674495.1 Duganella alba
TCGGCCGCCTGGGCGCCGGCCTGCAGCGCCTCCGGCGCCGTGGCCAGGCCGCGCCGCTGGCGCGCCTGCGCCAGCTGCTCGACCATCAGCGCGCTTTGCAGCGAGTCCGCCGCGGCCATCTGGCGTCCGGTCTGCGCCGACAGGCGAAAGAACTGCTGCGTGATCTGGATCGCCACGCGCCGGTGCGCGGCGGAAAAGCCGAAGTTGGCGCCGGCCAGCTGCTGCCCCGCGCGGTCGAGCACCGCTTCGCGCCCGCCGTCGTAGAGCAGCCATTTGAGCGTCACCGCCGGCACCAGCGCCTCGGCGTCGGACTTGAAATAACCGTTCGGATTCAGGGTCTTCGGCAGCGGGAAGGCCGCGTGCTCGTGCAGCGCCGCCGCCTGCGCCGCCAGGATCGGCCCGTACTTGCTGCGCACCACGCCCAGGTTGAGCGCCGCCTCCTCCGCCTGGGCCCAGGCGACGCGCGTGTCGCTGTTCTGCTTCATGCCGGCGGCGACCAGTTCGGCCAGCGACAGGGCGGCGCCGGCCGAGGCGGCGGGCACGCCACAATAAATATGCGGCTCGGCGGCGGCGGCCGTGTCGACCGCTGCGCTGAGGTCGGCGGCGGCGCAGCAAGGCCAGGCCGCCGCCGCGCACAGCAGCGCATGACTGATAGGGAGGAAAGAAGGACGCGGCATGGAGTGCATGGAGTGGACTGGATGGTGAATGATTTTCCAGTGTAGCGAGCTTGATCGCGCCCATCGCCGGCGCACGGAAAAATGCGCAAGACAGCAAAACAAACCGCATAAATCCGCAACGGCCGCGCGCGCATCGGTGCGATGATGCCGCCATCGACAGCCACCATTGCGCCCCATGCCTATCCGATCCACGACCGCGATCGCCGTCACCGCCGTGCTGTGCAGCGGTTGCGGCCCGGCCCCCAGCGTGGCCATCCTCGGGGCCTACTTTCCCGGCTGGATGCTGTGCGCGCTGCTGGGCATCGCGCTGACCGTGCTGCTGCATCTGCTGGCCGGCGCCGCCGGCCTGCACCGGCCCGGCGGCCCGCCGCTGCTGTACCCCCTGCTGGCCCTGCTGTGCGCAACGCTGCTCTGGCTCTTCCTTTTCCGTGGACTATGATGACGCATCAAGCAACCGCACCCGCCGCCGTCGGCGCCGATACTCCCCGCCGCGCCCCGTGGCGCCGCCTGCTGCTGCCCGCCGTGGCGCTGCTGTCGCTGGCGGCGCTGGCCTGCGCCGTGGGCTTCGTCGACAGCTATCCGCGCACCGATGACGCCTTCGTCCGCGCCAACACGGTCGGCATGGCCGCCCAGGTCTCCGGCCGCATCGTCAGCGTCCAGGTGCGCGACAACGCCATGGTGGCCAAGGGCGACGTCCTGTTCGTCATCGACGCCCGCCCTTACGCGCTCGACGCCGAACGCCTGCGCGCCCAGCTGGCCACGCTGGAAGCGCAGGTCGTGCTGGCGCAGCGCCAGGTCGACGCCCAGCGTTACGCCGCCGCGGCCAGCGACAGCAACGTCGCGCGCGCGCGCCAGAACGCGGCGCAGCGGCGCTCCAGCCTGCAGCGGCTGGAGCCCCTGCTGGCCGAGGAATTCGTCACGGAGGAGCAGGTCGACCAGGCCCGCACGGCGCACATCGCCGCCGACGCCGAGCTGCAGTCGGCGCTGCTCGACCGCAAGCGCGCCGCCAGCGCCGTCAGCGGCGTCGACGCGCTGCAGGCGCAGAAGCACGAGCTGGCGGCGGCCATCGCCCATGCCGACTACCTGCTGGAGCAGACCGTGGTGCGGGCGCCGTTCGACGGCCGCGTGGTCGACCTGACCATCTCGGAAGGCGAATTCGCCGCCAGCGGCAAGCCGCTGTTCACCATGATCGATACGCACGCCTGGTACGTGGTGGCCAATTTCCGCGAGACGGAGCTGAAGAAGATGCGTCCCGGCACCGCCGCCAGCGTCTACCTGATGAGCGACCCGGAGCAGCGCTTCGACGGCGTCGTCGAGTCGATCGGCTGGGGCGTGCTGCCGGATGAAGGCGGCAGCACGCAGGGCCTGCCCAAGGTGCCGCGCTCCATCAACTGGGTCCACGTGGCGCAGCGCTTCCCGGTCCGCATCCGCGTGCGCGAGCCGTCGAACCGACTGTTCCGCATCGGCGCCTCGGCCGTGGTGACGATCACGCCGGGCAGCGCCGGCGCCGGGCATTGAAGCTGGCGGCGCTCCGCGACCGGCTGGCGCCCTTCCCCGGCCGCGCGCAGGCGAGCCTGCGCATGCTGGCCGCCTGCCTGCTGATCGTTTCGCTGTCGATGACGCTGCAGATCCCCAACGCCGCGCTCTCGGCCTACATGGTGTTTTTCATCTCGCGCCGGGAAGCGGCCGCCACCCGCACCGCCGGCATCGCGCTGATCGCCGCCGCCAGCGTCGCCATCGGCCTGACGCTGCTGGCCTACCGCGTCACCATCGACGCCGCGCCCTTGCGGCTGGCCCTGATGACCCTGCTGTTCTGCGCCGGCATGTACCTGTCGCGCGTGTTCGTGGCCGGCCCGCTCGGCTTCGGGCTGGGCTTCATCCTGCTGGTCACGCAGTCGACCGTCGACCTGTACCCGGGCGGCGAGCCGCTGGTGCGCGATACGCTGTGGACCTGGATGGCGATCTGCTTTGCCATCGTGGTGGTGCTGCTGATCGATATGCTGCTGCCGGCGCGCGCGCCGGCCTTGGCGCCGCAGGGCGCCGCCGCGCCGCCGCGCGCGCGCCGCCTGTTCGTCGACGATGCGCTGCGCAATCCGGTCTACCTGCGGTTCGCCCTCAAGACCACCTTCGCCGCCATGCTGTGCTACATCGTCTACACCGCGCTGGCGTGGCCCGGCATCCACACCTGCCTGATCACCTGCGCCGTGATCGCGCTGGCCAGCAACGAGGCCACCCTGCACAAGGCCACGCTGCGCATCGCCGGCGCGCTGGTGGGCGGCGGGCTGGCGCTGCTGGCCACCGTGTTCGTGGTGCCGCACCTGGAGTCGCTCGGCGGCCTGCTGCTGACGATCGCCCCGGTGGTGGCCGTCAGCGCATGGATCGCGGCCGGCCCCGAGCGCGACGCCTACTTCGGCTGGCAGATCGCCTTCGCTTTTTTCCTGTGCGTCCTGCACGGCTATGGACCAAGCACCGATGTCACCCCGGTGCGCGACCGCCTGGTCGGCATCGTGTTCGGGATCATCGTCATGAGTGTGATGTTCCGTTTTGTCTGGCCCGAGCGCGCCGCCGGCGACGGCCCCGCCCCGGTTTAGCCGGCGCGGGCCGCACGATCGCGACATCCGCGCAGGAGAGCAAAAGACAGGCGGGCGCGGTGCGGGCGAGGATACGGCACCCGGCCAGCGTGGCCGCAGCCCCGCTGCGACCGCCATCGGGTCGGGTATGATGACGGCATGAGCAGGTCGCGCGCAACGGCACGACATTCGATTCTGACGACTGGAGGGCAGGCGTGGCGGAGATTCCCTATATTGGCGCGGCCGAGCGCATCTATCCGGTCTACAAGCTGATTCCCTTGTCCGCCCACCTGGCGGCGGCCGGCATCGGCGCCGAACAGACGCTGGCCGGGTCCGGCATTACCGTGGCGGATCTGGACGATCCGTATTTCTTCGTGTCGCGGCAGCAGGTCGCCACCGTCTTCGGCAACTTCCTGCGCCTGACGCCCGGCACCATCAGCCCGCTGGAACTCGGCGCCTCCTTCCACCTGACCGACTATGGCTTCTACGGCTATGCGCTGCTCAGCAGCGCGACCGTGCGCGACGCCATCGATTTCGGCATGGCCTACCGCGAGCTGGCCACGCCGATCGTCGAGGTCGAACTGAGCTTCGCCGACGGCGAGGCCGCCTGGCTGATCCGGCCGCTGCCGGACTTCGCGCCGCACGAGGCGATGGCGCGCTTCGTGCTGGAATACCAGAGCGGCATCCTGCTGGCGCTGCACAAAAGCGTCAGCGGCAACGCCTTCCGCCTGCGCTCGGCCAGCTTTGGTTTCGCCGTGCCCGACAGCGCGGCGCACTACCACACGGTGCTGAACTGCCCGATCGTGTTCGACGCGCCGCAGACCGAGCTGCGCTTCGACCAGGCCTGGCTGGAACACCGTCCGCTCGGCGCGCACGCCATCACCTTCCAGCTGGTGCGGGAGACCTGCCGCGAGATGCTGGAGCGCATCGGCGGCGGGCGCGGCGTCGTCGGCGAGATTTACCGCCATTTGCTGAGCCGTTCCGGCCAGTTCGCCACGCTGGAGGAAATGGCCGGCTACCTCGACCTGCATCCGCGCACCCTGCGGCGCAAGATCATCAGCGAAGGCACGACCTACCAGGAAATCATCGACGAGGTGCGCTTCAAGCTGGCCTCGGGCTATCTGACGCGCACCGAGATGACCCACGAGTCGATCTCGGAACGGCTCGGCTTCAGCGATGCGTCGAGTTTCCGCCGCGCCTTCAAGCGCTGGGCCGGCGTGTCGCCCAACCAGTTCAAGAGCCGCTGAGCGGGCGGCCGTCAACGGCGCGGCAGGTCGTAGGACTGCGACAGGCGGCCGCGCCCGTCGTATTGGATCAGCCCCTGGCGCACGCCGAGCGCCACCGCGTGGCTGCGCGCGGTGGCGCCCAGCTTGGTGAACAGTCCCTTGAGATGGCTCTTGACCGTGCCCACTTCGATATTCAGTTCCCGCGCGATCATCTTGTTGCAGCATCCTTCGGCCAGCAACATCAGCACTTCATTCTGGCGCTTGCTCAGGTTGACGGCCTGTGAAAGGCCGGCCTCGTCCTGCGCCACCAGCGGACTCATGAAGCGTATCCCGCCGGCCACGGCGCGTATCGCCCGTTCCAGTTGCGCGCTGCCGTCGCTATGCAGCAGATAGCCGCGCACGCCGGCGGCGACGGCAAGATGGACGTCCCAGTCGGTATCCCTGTGCGTCAGGATCAGCACCGGCGGCTTTCTGCCGCGGCCATACAGCGACACATTGCAGCGCGCCAGCCCGCTCTGGTAGTCGGTAATGAAGACGTCGACCGGCGCCGGACAGTCGCTGGCGTCGTTGAGCAGCAGGTCCGCAAAGCCGGCCAGCAAGGCGTGCAAGCCGGCGCTGACGACAGCATCCTGGTGATCGATAACAACGTGGATGGGTTGGTAATGGCTCATGTGATTCGGCGTCATAGCTCGCCCGGACGGTTGGCTGCGGTCACATGGTGGCCGCATCGCGCCGGCCTGTCTTATGATTTTCTGCTGCCATGAGCATATCTTGCGGTGGATGTGCGTGACGGCGCGCGCCACGGCACATCACGATACGGCGCCGGCAAAACCCTCTTACGGCAAGGGCTTTTTGAAGCGCAGCACAAAGCGGTCGGTCTTGCCGCGCACGGCCGGGTCGAAGATTTTCAGCTGGTGGTCGTCGCCCTGCACGGCCAGCACGGCGCTTTCGCCGTCGAGCACGAAGCCGGCTTTTTCCACTTCGGCTTTCACCGCGGCCGGATCGATGCGGTGCAGGTCTTCGATGTTCTTCAAGCCGCTGCCTGCGGCGGCCGCATGGTCGGCCACGATGTAGTAGCCGCCCGCTTTCAGGCGCTTGAAGACGGCCTGGTTGAAGGCGTTCACGTCGGCCCCCTGCATGAAGCTGTCGTGCAGGTCGTGGTAGTTCTCGAAGGTCCACACCACATCGGCCTGGTTGAGCATGTCGGCCCCGGGCTGCTCGGCGAGCGGATAGGAGCTTGCCGCGACGTTGCCGTGGCCTGCTTCAGTGGCAATGGCCTTGGCCAGCGCCAGCGGATCGGACTTGAAGCCGGTGATCTCGGCCGGCACATAGGCGACCACCTTGCCCTTGGGGCCGACCACCGTCGAGAACAGGCGCGACCAGTAGCCGCCGCCCGGCCAGACATCGACCACCACATCGCCCGCCTTGACCCGGGCGAAAGCAAGCAGCTCGGCCGGATGGCGCACCGCGTCCTGCTGCGCATCTTTTTCCGGCCGCGCCTTGTCGGCAACCGCCGCCGTCACCGCCGCCGACGGCGCCTGCGCCTGCGCCGGCGCGGACAGCAGCAGCGGCGCAACCGCCACGGTGACAAGCGCTGACTTCAAGAACAATACTGATTTCATGGATCGGACCTTTCCTGATGTTCCCGCACACGTTGTGCGGCTGCGCTATCTTACTCCCGCCCAGCCGATGGACTTCATCCCATGTCATAAAAAAAAGCCCGCCGAAGCGAGCTTGAAGTGGTGCCTGAACCGGTCTTAGAACTGGTTCATCGTGTTGTCCTTGCCGGCGGCCTTCAGGGCTGCTTCGCCGCTGAAGTAATCCTTGTGGTCGTCGCCGATGTCCGAGCCGGACATGTTCTGGTGCTTGACGCAGGCGATGCCCTGGCGGATCTCCTTGCGCTGCACGCCGGCCACGTAGCCCAGCATGCCCTGGTCGCCGAAGTATTCCTTGGCCAGGTTGTCGGTCGACAGCGCGGCCGTGTGGTAGGTCGGCAGCGTGATCAGGTGGTGGAAGATGCCCGCTTCGCGCGCCGCGTCGGCCTGGAAGGTGCGGATCTTTTCATCGGCCTGTTTGGCCAGCTCGCTGTCGTCGTATTCGACGCTCATCAGCTGGGTGCGCTCGTAGGCGGACACGTCCTTGCCTTCGGCCTTGAAGGCGTCGTACACCTGCTGGCGGAAGTTCAGCGTCCAGTTGAACGACGGGCTGTTGTTGTACACCAGCTTGGCGTTCGGGATGACCTTGCGGATTTCCTTGACCATGCCGCCGATCTGCGCGATGTGCGGTTTTTCGGTTTCGATCCACAGCAGGTCGGCGCCGTTCTGCAGCGAGGTGATGCAGTCGAGCACGCAGCGCGCTTCGCCGCTGCCGGCGCGGAACTGGAACAGATTGCTTGGCAGGCGCTTGGGACGCAGCAGCTTGCCTTCGCGCTTGATGATCACGTCGCCATTGCCCAGCGCATCGGCCGACACTTCCTCGCAGTCGAGGAAGGCGTTGTACTGGTCGCCCAGGTCGCCCGGCTTGGCGGTGACGGCGATCTGCTTGGTCAGGCCGGCGCCCAGCGAGTCGGTGCGGGCGACGATGATGCCGTTGTCCACGCCCAGCTCCAGGAAGGCGTAACGGATGGCGCGGATCTTGGCCAGGAAGTCCTCGTGCGGCACGGTGACCTTGCCGTCCTGGTGGCCGCACTGCTTCTCGTCCGACACCTGGTTTTCGATCTGGATGCAGCAGGCGCCCGCTTCGATGAACTGCTTGGCCAGCAGGTAGGTCGCCTCGGCGTTGCCGAAGCCGGCGTCGATGTCGGCGATGATCGGCACCACGTGGGTGACGTGGTTGTCGATCTTGTCCTGGATGGCGGCCTTGGCCGCACCGTCGGCGGCGTCCAGCTGGCGGAACAGGCCGCCCAGCTCGCGCGCATCGGCCTGGCGCAGGAAGGTGTACAGCTCCTTGATCAGCGCCGAGACGGCGGTTTTTTCGTGCATCGACTGATCCGGCAGCGGGCCGAACTCCGAGCGCAGCGCAGCCACCATCCAGCCCGACAGGTAGAGGTAGCGGCGGTCGGTGCTGTTGAAGTGCTTCTTAATCGAGATCATTTTTTGCTGGCCGATGAAACCGTGCCAGCAGCCCAGCGACTGGGTGTATTGGCTCGGATCGGCGTCATAGGCCGCCATGTCGGCGCGCATGATGCCGGCGGTGTATTTGGCAATGTCCAGGCCGGTCTTGAACTTGTTCTGCGCGCGCATGCGGGCAGCGGACTCGGGGTTGATGGCGTTCCAGGCGGAACCTTGTTGCTCTTTCAAAGCGCCAACCGCCTTGATGTCGTCTTGATATTGGGACATTTTTATCTCCTAAAGAAAAACACAAATAAGCAAAACCGCATGTCTAAATAGTAGGCCATTCTGATGCATCGCACCAAGTCTTATATAAGACATACAAGTGAAATTTATTCGTTATTTTTCAAATAGATAGATATCTCTTTTCTTAATATGAAACGCTTTTTCAAAAAATGAGAAAAACCATGCGGCGCTCCACCATGCCTGATTTCACATGGTGGAAGCGCGTTTTTCATGGCGAGGAAAGGCTTATTTGGTGGCGGCGCTGATGGCGGCGCGCAGGGTGGCGTCGGTCCAGCCATAGGTCTGGGTCTGCCCCTGCTCGCCGCCGGACAGGGTCACGCCGGCGCTGCCCAGGCTGGCCTGCAGCGCCTGCGTGGCGCCCAGGCGCGTGATCATCAGCTGGCCACGGTCGGGACGGTTGTCGCCGGCTTCGTGCACCGGGCTGACGACGCTGACCTGCCAGCTGTCCTTGCCGTTGCTGACGGTGTACACCAGGTTGTTGGTGCTGCGCTCCGGCTTGCCGGCGACGAAGGTGATCACGGTCGAGGTGCTGCCGGCGTTGCTGATGGTGTAGCTGGTGGACGAGCCGGCGCGGAACAGCAGCTGGTTGGAGGTGTAGAAATAGCTGTCGACGTCGCCGTTGGCCTGCAGGGTGCCGTTGATGTCGCCGCCGACCAGCTGGAACTCCAGGTCGCCGCTGGCCGCTTCCAGCACGTCAATGGCCGGCGCCTTGAGCTGCGCCACCACCATGGTGTGGTCGGGATTGGCGGTCAGCTGCGCCACGGTGCTGGTGCCGTTGAACAGCTGGTACGGCAGCTCGGTCGGGCGGCAGCGCGCCAGCGTCTGCGTGGCGGTCGCGGCGCTGTAGCTCAGGCTGCCGCTGACGCCGCAGTTGCCGGTGCCGCCGGCGGTCAGCTGCAGGGCCTGCACCGATTCCAGCATCTGGAAGGTGGCCCAGGCGGTGGCGAACGAGGCCAGGTCGTTGCCGGTGGTGGCCGGCGGCGTCGTGACCGGCGGCGTGGTCACGGGCGGCGTGGTCACCGGCGGCGTGGTGCCCGAGGTCTGGCCGCCGCTGCCGCCACCGCAGGCGGTCAGGGCCACAGCCAGGGACAGGGCAACGGCGTTCAGGGTCAGAGGAGAGGCGCGCATGGGAAAATCCTTTTCAAAAAGTGGGATGGACGCCGCGCTTTGCGTGCGGACATAGGCGTATTCGTAGGCCGGCACGAAAACGGACAAACTTTTTTTAAATATTTTTCCGCCGCTGGCCAGCCGCCTGCCTTCCTCTATAATTGCCTTCATGACACTACTCATCCGTATCGCCGCCATCCTGCTGCTGTGCGGCAGCGCCCACGCCGCCGACCTCGCCTACCGCGGCGCGCCGAAGTTTGCGCTGGTGGTCGGCAACACCGCCTACCCCGGCAAGCTGGCGCTGCGCAACGCCGAGCGCGACGCGCGCCTGATCGCGCAGAAGCTGACCCAGGCCGGCTACACCACCGAGCTGCTGCTCAACACCGACCGCGCCACGCTGTACCGCGCCTTCGGCAAGCTGGCGCAGCAGTTGCAGGGCGGCGGCGCCGGCGTGTTCTACTACGCCGGCCACGGCGCGCAGATCGACGGCGCCAACTACCTGATCCCGGTCGATGCGCGGCTCGAGCAAGCGTCCACCATCACCGCCGGCAGCGTGGCGGTCGACTATCTGGTCGAGCGCATGAAGACCAGCGGCGCCCACCTGTCGCTGCTGTTGCTGGACGCCTGCCGCAACGATCCCTCGCTGCCGCGCCTGGGCGGCGTCTACCGTGGCCTGGAAGTGACCGGCCTAGCGCCGGAGCAGCCGGCCAACGGCATGCTGATCGCCTACGCCACGCAGCCGGGCGAGCGCGCGCTGGACGGCGCCGGCCAGTACGGACCGTTCGCGCAGGCGCTGGCCAAATGGCTGCCGCAGCCCGGCCTGCCGATCGAGTCGGCCATGAAGATGGTGCTGACCGACGTGCGCAGCGCCACCCGCGACGAACAGCGGCCGTGGTACGCCACCTCGCTGGTGGGCGGCTTCGCGCTGGTGCCGGCCGCCGGCGCCAACCCGATGCTGCAAACACCGCGCGCGGCGGCCGAGGGCGGCCGGCC
>NZ_WKJN01000064.1 GCF_009674495.1 Duganella alba
CCAGCAGCCAGACCGGGCCGGCGTGCGGATCGAGCGCCTGCAATGCGGCGTCGTCGCCGTACAGCACGGCGGCGCGGATGGCGTCCACCGGCGCCGCCGCGTGCAGCAGCCCGAGCGCCGGATGCGGGCGAAACCGCAGGCCGCCGGCGCAGGCCTCCGGCACCGCCTGCAAGGCAGTGAAATCGGCAGGCCGGACATCGTCGGCGTAGCGCGCGCAATTGACCAGGAACTCCAGCCGCGCCACGTCCGCCAGATAAGCCACGCTGGCCGCCGCCGGGTCGGCGGCAAGGAAGTCGCCGAAGCTGGCGCCATAGCGCTCCAGCCAGGCGCAGTCGTCCGGGCAGGCCGCCACTTGGTCCTGCGCGCAGCGCGTGAAAAAGGCATCGCCGACCAGCCGCGCCACGGCCGGATAGGTCAGCTGCAGGGCCCGCACCAGCGTCTGGCGCACACTGTTGCGGTATAGCTGCAGGCGCTCGGCGGCGGCCACCCCATCGGCGCGCACGTACTGGCAGGCTTCGCCGTCATCCGCCGCGTGCAGCGCCTTGCTGACGGCGACCTGCAACGCCAGCAGGCCGGGATCAGCGCGGCGCATCGGCGGCCTCCAGCATCCGGCCGGCAATCCGCGCCTGCGCCAGCAGCACCGCCAGCGGCGGCACATCGTTGTCCCATTCGATCAGCGTCGGCACGCGGCCGAAGCGCTGCAAGGCATAGCGGTACAACTCCCAGACCGCCGGCGGCGGCGCGCTGCCATGGTCGTCGACATGCAGCTGCTGGCCGCCGGCGTCGCGCACGCTGTGGCCGGCCAGGTGAATCTCGCCGACCGCGGCCGCCGGCAGCGCATCCAGATAGCCGCGCGCGTCCCAGCCGTGGTTTTGGGCGCTGACATAGATATTGTTGACGTCGCACAGAATGCCGCAGCCGGTGCGGGCGGCAACCGCCGCCATGAACTCCCATTCGGGGATGGTCGAGTGATGGTACTGCAGGCAGGTGGACGGGTTCTCCAGCAGCAGCGGCCGTGCCAGCACGTCCTGCGCCAGTTGCACATTGGCGCACACCACCGCCAGGGCCTCCTCGGTCAGCGGCAGCGGCAGCAGCTCGGGCAGGAACACGCCGGGGGCGGCGCTCCAGCTCAGGTGCTCGGACACCAGGCCCGGCGCCACCCGCGCCGCCACCTGCGCCAGCCGCCGCAGGTGCGCGTGGTCGAGACCGGTTGCGCTGCCCAGCGACAGGCCCACGCCGTGCAGCGACAAGGGATAGTCGCGCCGCAGCTGCTCGAGCAAGGCGATGGCGGCGCCGCCGCCCATGAAATTTTCAGTGTGGACTTCCAGCCAGGCGACTGCCGGCCGCTGCGCGGCCACATCCTCGTGGTGCACGTGGCGCAGGCCGATGCCGGCCTGCGCCGGAATCGCCGCGCCGCCGCGCGGCCCGCTGTGCTTGAAACCCATGCCATCCATGTACGCCACTCCCGAAGGCGGCGCCCACGCGCCGACAGCAGCAATGATCCATCAAGCGGCGGCGGCGGAAAAGATGGCTATCCTGACTATTTAGGAGGGCAATCCTGACATCAGCGCGCCGCGCATGAAGGTCAGGCGGCCGAACTTTTCGCGGTATTCGCTGGGCGTCAGGCCGGTGTGGCGCTTGAACAGGCGGCGGAAGAACGCCACGTCCGAGTAGCCGATGCGGCCCGACACCTGCGCCACCGGCGTGCTTTCGTTCTCCAGCAAGTCCTTGGCGGCGGCGATCCGCAGCAGCTGCATGTAGGCGCCCGGCGCATGCCCGGTGGCGGACTTGAAGCGCCGCACGAAACTGCGCGGCCCCACGCTGATGCGCTCGGCCAGCGACTCGATCGAGATATCGCGCTCCAGGTTGGCCTGCAGGTATTCCTCCAACTCGCGGATCCTGGCGTCCGAATGCGGCAGCGAGATGCGCAGCATGGCGTAGCCCGACTGCCGGCTGCGCGGCATGCTCAACAGTAGCGCCTTGGCGCACTTGAGGGCGATCTCGTGGCCGCAGAATTTCTCCACCAGATACAGGCTCAGGTCGATCGACGCATAGATGCCGCCGCTGCAGAACATCTGCCCGTCCTCGGTCACGAACTGCTCGGGACGCCACTGGATCTGCGGATAGCGTTCCTGCAGCAGGCTGGCCACCGCCCAGTGGGTGGTGGCCACGCGCCCGTCCAGCAGGCCGCTCTCGGCCAGGAAGGCCACGCCGGTGCAGATGCCGGCGATATAGGCGCCGCGCCGGTGCCACTCGCGCAGCCATGGCAGCAGGCTGGTGCTGCGGGCGATATGGTCCTGGATGTCCAGTCCCGAGGCCGGCAGCATGATGATGTCGGTGTGCCCGATATCCTCGATGGCGCATTCCGGCACCAGGGCCAGCGCGCACTGGGTGGTGACTGGCGTGCCGCTGATCGACGCCACCCGCACCCGGAAGCGCGGCTCGGGGGTGTCGCCGTGCAGCGCATTCCACAGCCGGCCCGCGGAGTGGAACACTTCCAGCGGCGCAATCGAGGTGGAGGCGAAACTTTCCTCGATCAGCACGATGGTGACATCGATCACGGCGGTATGAGAAATGGCAAGGTGGTTGGCCATGGCGCCTCCTGTCGGCAAAGGTGGTGAAAACAAGCTGGAGCATACCGCAAGATGATACCCTGCCCGCCGCCGGCGCCGACAGGGGCATTCCTGCCGGCCGCCAGGGTCGATACTGACACCGGTTGCGGCGCGCGCTTGCGCGGCGCTGCGGGACTATCGCAATCGTGCGACAAAGTGCGGCCGCCGGCGCCGGCATGGCCATTGGTGCAGTTGCATCGGCGCGCGCCTGGCCTACGCTGTGGTCCATCGCCACCGCACAGGACACCAGCATGCCGCCCGCCTTCCCGCCACCGCCCTCGCGCGTGATCGACGTCACCGTGCTCCTGATCGGCGCCGGCTATGCCTCCACCTCGGTCGGGCCGATGGAGGTCTTCCATGCCGCCGGCACGCTGTGGAACCGGCTGAACCGCGTCGCGGCCGAGCCGCGCTTCCGCGTGCGCAGCGCCAGCCTCAACGGCCGCGTGGTCGACAGCACCTGCCGGCTCGGCCTGTTGCCGAGTTGCGCCATCGGCGACATCGATGCGACCGACATCATCATCGTGCCGGCCGCCGGTCCCGACCTGGCGGCCTGCCTGGCCGACGCCGCGCCGCTGCTGCCATGGCTGCGGCACTGGCATGCGCGCGGCGCCTACATTGCCGGCATCTGCACCGGCGTCGCGCTGCTGGCCGAATGCGGCCTGCTCGACGGCCGCCGTGCCACCACCCACTGGGCCCACGCCGACGCGCTGCGCCAGCGCTACCCGTCCGTGCACTGGCAGCCCGAACATTTCCTGACCGAGGATGGCCATGTGTTCTGCGGCGGCGGCGTGCACGCGGCGATGGACCTGAGCCTGTTCCTGGTCGAGCGCTTTTGCGGCCATCAGGTGGCCCGCCAGTGCGCCCGCGCGCTGCTGCTCAACATGCCGCGCAGCAGCCAGACCAGCTATGCCGCCATGCCGCTGGCGCGGCCCCACGCCGACCCGCTGATCCAGCGCAGCGAGCAACTGCTGCGGCGCTCGCTGCGCCAGGAGCACAGCATCGAGCAGCTGGCCAGCCAGGTCGAACTGGGGCCGCGCAGCTTCATGCGCCGCTTCAAGGCCGCCACCGGCTATACGCCGGGCGCCTATCTGCAACTGCTGCGCATGGCGCGCGCGCGGCAGATGCTGGAGGACGGCGACGCCTCGATTGCCGCCATCGCCGCGGCCGTCGGCTACGCCGACCTGACCTTTTTCCGCCGCCTGTTCCGCCGCCACACCGGCCTGACCCCGAGCGTCTATCGCCAGCAATTCGGCCCGCAGCACGCCGCCACGTAGCAAAAAACCACAGTGCGCCGCGCCGCCGCAGCTTGCCGGACGCAGCGGCGGCGCGCCCGCGCGCGCACTTGTCATGATGCCCCCTGTAAATTGGCAAGATTGTCGTCTAGCCGGGTCACTAGCGATCAGCGATCATGATTTTTATATCACGCCGCGAACCTTACCTCGCGGCGCGCATTGCGTCACCTTACCCTGGAACACGCCCATGAGCACCTGTAATCAAGCACCGCGCCCGCGCCGAAAGCACCATGATTGAACCGGATTTTCACGCAGGACACCACCCATATGCCGCACCGCAGCTGCCGCCAGCGCCGCACCAGGACGCCGTCGACGTCGTGATCGTGCTGGCCGACGCCGGCCTGACCCTGACCACGCTGATACCGATGGAAATCTTCCAGGCCGCCGGCACGCTGTGGGATGCGCTGCACGGCGTGCGGCCGGCGCCGCGCTTCCACGTGCGGCTGGCCTCGCTGAGCGGCCACAGCGTGCAAACCCCATACGGCTACACGCTGCGGCCCGATTGCAGCATCGAGGATATCGACAAGGCCGACATCGTTGTCGTGCCGGGCGCCGCGCCGTCGCGCGCGCTGGCGGCCGGCCACCCGCCGTGCCTGCTGTCGTGGCTGCGCCTGTGGCACCAGCAGGGCGCCTGCCTGGTCGGCCTGGGCGGCGGCGTGGCGGCGCTGGCCGAAGCGGCGCTGCTGGACGGCAAGGAGGCCACCGCCCACTGGGCGCTGATGCCGGTGCTGATGCAGCGCTATCCGCGCGTCCTGTGGCGCACCGACTACGCGCTCACTGAGTACGGCCAGATCCTGTGCGGCACCGGCGTCCACGCGGCGATCGATCTCAGCCTGTACCTGGTGGAGAAATTCTGCGGCCGCGAACTGGCGCTGCGATGCGCGCGGGCGCTGGCGCTGAACCTGTCGGACACGCTGCACACCAACCATGCCGTGCGCCCCTTGTCGCGCCCGCATGCGGACCAGGTGATACGCGAAACCGAAGACTACCTGCGGCGCAATATGCACCGCGACATCTCCGCCGAGTTCCTGGCCGAGCGCATCGACCTCGGCGTGCGCAGCTTCATCCGCCGCTTCAAGGCCGCGACCGGCCATGCGCCGGGCGCCTACATGCAACTGCTGCGGGTGGCGGCCGCGCGCGAGCTGCTGGAGAACAGCGCGGCGGCGGTGTCGGTGGTGTCGACCCGCGTCGGCTATTCCGACCAGGCCTTCTTTCGCCGCCTGTTCAAGCGCCACACCGGCCTGACGCCGAGCGCCTACCGCGAACAGTTCGGCAACAGCGGCAAGCGCCACCGCGCCGCGGTCGCCGACAGCGGCGGCGCCTGTCACGATCCCCCCTCGCAATTGTCAGTATCAGCATCTGGTACAGCCCGCAGCGATGGGCGATGATGATGTCACTGCACGCCAACCGGCGTGCGCAACCAGCCTCGATCGAGGCACTCACCTGAGGATGTATCATGCAAAAACGTATCACTGCCCCATTGTCGCTGGCTGCCGCCGTGGGCATCGCCGCCCAGGCCCTGATCTTCAGCGCCGCCCACGCGGCGGACAAGGAACTGCCGCAAGTGGTCAAGGACAATATCGCCCGCGCGACCGAACAGAAGCTGGAAAAGTGCTACGGCGTCAACGCCGTGGGCAAGAACGACTGTGCGGTCGGCAAGCACTCGTGCGCCGGCCAGGCCACCAAGGCGCGCGATCCGGAATCGATCGTGCTGCTGCCGGCCGGTTCCTGCGCCAAGATCGACGGCGGCAAAGTCAAGTAACAGCCATCCGCGCCTGCTTCGGCAGGCGCATCAGCCAGCGGGGCACAGCGATGCAGCACAAGACCGAATCCTCCCAGATGCTGCACGCCAGCTGCGCCGCGCTGTCCGTCCGCAGCGGCCTGCTGCCGGCGCCGCCGGCCGGCCGCCGCGCGCAGCATGAAATTGTGGTGCCCGGCATGCATGCCAGCGCCACGCTGACCTATCGCGCCGCCGACGGCGCGGCGCAGCAGGTGCGCGTGACCGACCGTCATGTCAGTTTCCTGCCCGCCGGCCACGACGACGGCGCGGCCTGGCAGGCCGGCCAGCCGCTGACCGTGATCGCGCTGCAGGCGGACTTCCTGGATGCGCTGGCGCGCCGCAACGGCATGCGCCATCTCGAGATGGCGCCGCAGTACGCCGCCGTCGATCCGCTGATGTGGCACATGACGCGCTTCATCGAACGCCAGCTGCACGCGCAACGCGGACTGGAGAGCGCCTATCTGGAAGCGCTGGCCTGCGTCATCGGCCAGCACCTGCTGAGCACATATGCCGACAGCCCGCCGGTCAACGGCGCCTTGGGCGGCCTGCCCTATTACAAGGTGCGCCGCGCCATCGACTACATCCGCGCGCACTACCGCGAGGATATCGGCTTCAAGGATATCGCCGCCTACCTCGACATGAGCCCGTTTCACTTTTCGCGCATGTTCAAGCATTCGACCAGCCAGTCGCCGCGCCAGTACATCAGCCGCTACCGCATCGAGGCCGCCAAGAAAATGCTGGTGGAAAGCGACCGCGCGATTGCCGACGTGGCGCTGGAAGTCGGCTACAAGAGCCAGAGTCACTTCACCACCCGCTTTGCGCTGTGGGTCGGCATGACGCCGGCCGCCTTCCGCGCCACGCGCTGATCCGGCCGCAGACGGCGCCGCAAAGCGCGCTATCATGGCGGCTGCCGCTGCCAAGGAGTCCACCATGCCCGCATGCCTGCTGTCGCTGTTGCTCGTCCTGTGCGCGCTGCTGCGCCCGGCGGCGGCGGCCGCCCCCACCATCCTGGTGGTGGAAAGCTACGACCCCGGCTTTGTCTGGGACATCGCCTACAAGGCCGCGCTGGCGGAGCGGCTGCAACCCGCCTACCAGCTCAGCTATGTTGCGCTCGACACCAAGCGCCTGCCGCCGGAGCAGCACGCCGCCATGGCCGACCGGGCCTGGGCCGCCTACCTGCGGCTGCGGCCGGCGCTGGTGATCCTCGGCGACGACGCCGCGCTGCGCCTGCTGGCGCCACGACTGGCCGCCACGGCAACGCCGGTGGTCTATCTCGGCATTAACAACAATCCGCGCGCCTACTTCGATCCGGCGCGGGCGCGCAACATCACCGGCGTGCTGGAGCGGCCGCTGGTGCTGCGCAACGTCGCCAATGTGCGCCTGCTGCTGCCCAGGGCGCGGCGCGTGCTGTTCCTGCTCGATACCGACGTCACCTCCACCATCCTGTACCAGGAAATCTTCCACGGCAATCCGCATCAGCGCATTGAGGGCCTCGATGTCGACGTCAAGCTGATCGGCACCTGGCGGCCATGGCAGAACGAGGTACTGGGCGCGGCACGCCAGTACGATGCCATCTTCATCGGCCCGGCGCAGGCGCTGCGGGACGACAGCCCGCGCGCCAAGCCGATGGGCGACGTGATGCGCTGGACCGCCGCCAACACGCCGCTGCCAACCTTTGGCCTGTGGGATTTCACGGTCGGCCCGGATGCCGCCATGGGCGGCCTGGTGTTGAGCGGCCATGACCAGGGCGTGGCGGCGGCTGGCATCGCCCTGAAAATCCTCGGCGGCGCCGCCCCCAGCACGATTTATCCGGTGCGGGCCGAGCGCGGCACCTTCCTGTTCAGCCGCCGGCAACTGCGCCGCTTCGGCATCGCGCTGCCACCCGACATCGCCGCGCAAAGCAAGTTCACCGACTGATTCGGGAAAAGCGCAAGACTGCGGCAAAACCGCAGCAGCGCACAAGATGTCCCGCGACGGGAATGCCATGATGCGCTCATCATCATTCACCACGAGGGAAACCCATGAAAAAAATCTGCAGCATGCTGGCACTGGCCGGCTTGTCGGCCATGACGCTGGCCCAGGCGTCGAGCCATCGGGAAGCCCCCAACATCGCCCAGCAGCCATCGGTGGATTCGACCGACCTGTATGTGTTCCGCAGCTATGAACCGGGCCGCGCCGGCTACGTCACCATCCTGGCCGACTACATCCCGTTCCAGACCAACGTCGGCGGCGCGCACTTTTACCAGTTCAATCCCAATGCGCTGTACGAAATTCATATCGACAATACCGGTTCCGGCGCCGAGGCGCTGACCTTCCAGTTCCGCTTTACCAGCACCAGCAACGGCATCGCCGTGCCGGTCGGCGGCAAGCAGACCAAGATTCCGCTGATCCACGCCGCGCCATCGCCGACGCCGGGGGCGCCGCCGACGCTGAACGTGACCGAAAGCTACACGCTGAACCTGGTGCGCGGCGACCGCCGCACCGGCCAGAGCGCGGCGGTGACCAATGCTGCCGGCGGCGCCAACCCGGCCGTCTTCACCAAGCCGGTCGACTACCTTGGCGACAAGACCTTCGGCAGCAGCGCCGGCTATTCCGCCTATGCCAACAAATACATCTATGACGTCAACATCCCCGGCTGTGCGGCGCCGGGCCGGGTGTTCGTCGGCCAGCGCAAGGAACCGTTCTATCTGCTCGACGGCAAGCTGTTCGACCTGCTCAACTTCAACCTGACCGGGCCTGAAGTCGGCGGCAACAACAACGACCTGGAAAGCAACAACATCACCACCCTGGCGCTGGAACTGCCGATTGCCTGCGTCACCGCCGGCACCGATCCGGTGATCGGCGTGTGGACCACGGCCAGCCTGCGCCAGGGCCGCCTGCTCAACAACGTCGCCGCAAGCGGCTTGAACAAGTACAGCAAGGAAGGCGGCGCCTGGACCCAGGTCTCGCGCCTTGGCAATCCGCTGTTCAACGAGGTGATCATCGGCATGGACGACAAGGACAAATACAGCGGCGCGAAGCCGAAGAACGACCAGGCCAACTTTGGCGACTACGTCAGCAACCCGGCCTTCCCGGCGCTGATCCAGGCGGTCTTCCCGCAGTTCAAGGCGCCGACCAACTTCCCACGCACCGATCTGAGCACCGTGTTCCTCAAAGGCATCAAGGGCGTCAACCAGCCGGCCACGCCGGGCGCGCTGGCCGAGATGATGCGGCTCAACACCGCCGTGCCGCCCACGGCGCTGAACGCGCAAAATCCGCTGGGCGTCGGCGGCGGCGACAACGCCGGTTATCCGAACGGCCGCCGCCCGGGCGACGACGTGGTCGACATCTCGATCCGCGCGGCGATGGGAGTCCTGTGCGTGCTGACCGGCGCCAATGACAGCCTGCAACTGGGCTGCCATCCGGGCGATGCGCCCTCCGGCACCGTGGCCTTCACCGACGGTGTGCGCAAGACGGCCGCCAACTTCGGCACCGCCTTCCCCTACCTGACACCGCCGGTCACCGGCAGCCTCAATCCGCCAGCGCCGTCCGGCACGGTCTATCCGTAATCGCCACGGGAGCTGCTGATGCCTATCCTGCATAAACATCTCTGCCGCGCCGCGCCGTTGCTGGTGGCGCTGACCCTGGCCGCCTGCGGCGGCTCGCACCATGACGACGACGGCACACCGCCACCGCCGCCGACGGTCAGCCAGCCGCCGGCCACCGCCGAAGTGCCGCCAGGCGCCTCGGCATCGGTAAGCGGCTTTATCGCCTATCTGGTCGCGCTGCTGGGCGCGGCCGCCGACCAGCTGGAGCCGGTCGACACCAGCACGCTGGTGGCGCCGGTTGACGACCACGCCGAACCGGTGAGCGTCAACTGATGCCGTACCTGGCCAGCCGTGCCGGCGCGCGGTGCCGGCGCCACGCAGTGCCGGCCGGCCTGCTGGCCGCCCTGCTGGCCATATGGCCGGCGCCGCCGGCTGGCAACACCTCGATGATCTGGCTTGCGCT
>NZ_WKJN01000065.1 GCF_009674495.1 Duganella alba
TCCTGGCGGTCGGCGCGGGCGGCGGAAGGCTGGTTGCGCGGCGCGCCGATCTCGATCAGGTCGAGGTCGGGGGCGTAGTCGGCCAGCCGCTGGCGGTGCGGCGCGCGCCACGGCCAGCTGCGGTGGGCGCGCCCCAGCACCAGCTTGGACAGGTTGTGGCTGCGCGCGTAGTCCAGCGCGGCCTGGGCGATGTCGTGGCCGGACAGCACGGCGGTGCTGGCGCCGAGCTCCTCGGCCAGTTTCAGCGTTTTGAGAATCTGCTCGCGCTGCGCGGCCGGCAGCCGTTGCAGCGCCGGCGTTTCGACGTAGATCGCGTGCCAGCCGGTGCCCAGCTGGCCGGCCAGGCGCGCCGTGCTGCGCACCGTGTGTTCGCCGTCGGCGCGCGGGCCGACGCAGGCCAGCAGCGCGGCGCCGGTCTTCCAGATGTCGGCGATCGATTGCTCGACGCGGTAGGCGCGCACGTCGTCTTCGATGCGGTCGGCGGTGCGGCGCAGCGCCAGTTCGCGCAGCGCGATCAGGTTGCCCTTGCGGAAGAAGTTGCGCGCGGCCCGTTCGGCCTGCGCCGCCTGGTACACCTTGCCGCTTTGCAGGCGCGCCAGCAGTTCGTCGGCCGGGATGTCGACCAGCACCACTTCGTCGGCCTGGTCGAACACGGTGTCGGGCACGGTCTCGCCGACGCGGATGCCGGTGATGCCGCCCACCACGTCGTTCAGGCTTTCCAGGTGCTGGACGTTGACGGTGGTGAGCACGTCGATGCCGGCGTCCAGCAGTTCCTCGATGTCCTGCCAGCGTTTCGGATGGCGCGAGCCGGGCGCGTTGGAGTGCGCCAGTTCGTCCATCAGGATCAGCGGCGGCCGCAGGGCCAAGGCGCCGTCGAGGTCGAACTCGGCGATGCGCCGGCCGCGGTAGTCGACCGCGCGCGGCGGCAGCAGCGTCAGGCCGGCCAGCATGGCGGCGGTGTCGGCGCGGCCGTGGGTCTCGACCACGCCGACCAGCACCGGCTGGCCGCCCTCCTGCAGCTTGCGGGCGGCGGCCAGCATGGCGTAGGTCTTGCCGACGCCGGCCGAGGCGCCGAAGTAGATGCGCAGCTTGCCGCGCGCGGCCTTGCGTTCCTGCGCCTGCACCTGCGCCAGCAGCGCATCGGGGTCCGGTCGTACAGCGTCGTGGGGGAACATGGCCATGCGCGGATTTTACCCTAGCCGCGCGGCTGCGCGCGCTCCAGCGCCAGGTTCAGCGCCAGCACGTTGACGCGCGCTTCGCCGAAGAAGCCGAACCACTGCCGCTGCTCGGTGCGGCCGATCAGCGCCAGCACCTGCTCGCGGCTGATCTTGCGCACGGCGGCGATGCGGCCGGCCTGGTACTGGGCGGCGGCGACGCTGATCTCGGGATCGAGGCCGCTGGCCGAGGCGGTCACCAGGTCGACCGGGATGGCGGCGCTGTTGGCGACGCCGGCCGCGGCGTCGGCGGCGCGCAGCGCGTCGATGCGGCCCTTGACGGCGTCGATCAGGGCCGGATTGGTCGGGCCCTGGTTGGCGCCGCCGGAGCCGGCCGCGTTGTTGGGCATCGGGCCGGTGGCCGACGGACGGCCCCAGAAATACTGCGGCGAGCTGAAGGCCTGGCCGATCAGCGACGAGCCGACCGCCTTGCCGTTGACGTCGACGATGCTGCCGTTGGCCTGGTCGGCGAAGGCGGCCTTGCCGATGGCGGTGACGGCCAGCGGGTAGAGCACGCCGCAGAGGAGCGTCAGCGCGGCGAACACGGTGACGGCGGGACGAAGGTGCGAGGTCATAAAAAAACTCCAGAGTAGCGCGATTGCCGCGCAGGCGGCAATCCATGCTGAGTATCGGCTCCCGCCTGCGCGGGAGGCCACGTCGCCGGCGGCGACGCGGCGGTTAGACGAGGTTGAAGGCGGCCAGCAGCAGGTCGATGGCCTTGATGCCGATGAACGGCAGGACGATGCCGCCGACGCCGTACAGCAGCAGGTTGCGGCGCAGCAGCGCCACGGCGCCGATCGCGCGGTACTGCACGCCCTTGAGCGCCAGCGGGATCAGCACCACGATGATCAGGGCGTTGAAGATCACCGCCGACATGATCGCCGAGGCCGGGCTGGCCAGCTGCATGACATCGAGCGCCTTCAGCTGCGGGAAGGTGCCGACGAACGCCGCCGGGATGATGGCGAAGTACTTGGCGATGTCGTTCGAGATCGAGAACGTGGTCAGCGAGCCGCGCGTCATCAGCATCTGCTTGCCGATTTCGACGATCTCGAGCAGCTTGGTCGGATTCGAGTCCAGATCGACCATGTTGCCGGCCTCTTTGGCGGCCTGGGTGCCGGAGTTCATCGCCACGGCGACGTCGGCCTGCGCCAGCGCCGGCGCGTCGTTGGTGCCGTCGCCGGTCATCGCCACCAGCCGGCCTTCAGCCTGGTAGCTGCGGATCAGTTTCAGCTTGTCTTCCGGCGTCGCCTCGGCCAGGAAGTCGTCCACGCCCGCTTCGGCGGCGATGGCGGCCGCGGTCAGCTTGTTGTCGCCGGTGATCATCACGGTCTTGATGCCCATGCGGCGCAGCTCGGCGAAGCGTTCCTTGATGCCGCCCTTGACGATGTCCTTCAGCTCGACCACGCCCATCACGCGGCCGCCGTCGACCACCACCAGCGGCGTGCTGCCGCGGCGCGCGATGTCGTCCACCGTGCGGGCGATGTCGGCGGGGTATGGCTGGCCGAGCGCCTCGACGTACTGGCGCACGGTGTCGGCCGCGCCCTTGCGGATCGCGCGCGCGCCGATGTCGATGCCGCTCATGCGCGTCTGCGCGGTGAACGGCACGAAGCTGGCGTTCAGCGTGCCCATGTCGCGTTCGCGGATGTTGAACTTCTGCTTGGCCAACACCACGATGCTGCGCCCTTCCGGCGTGTCGTCGGCCAGCGAGGCCAGTTGCGCGACGTCGGCCAGCTGCTGCTCGGTGACGCCCGGCGCGGCGAAGAAGGCCGAGGCCTGGCGGTTGCCCAGCGTGATGGTGCCGGTTTTATCCAGCAGCAGCACGTCGACGTCGCCCGCCGCCTCCACCGCGCGGCCGGAGGTGGCGATCACGTTGGCCTGCATCATGCGGCTCATGCCGGCCACGCCGATGGCCGACAGCAGGCCGCCGATGGTGGTCGGGATCAGGCATACCAGCAGTGCGATCAGCACCGTGATGGTCACCGGCTTGCTTACCACACCGGCGGCGCCGGCGGCGCCCACCGAGAACAGCGAGAACGGCAGCAGCGTCACGGTGACCACCAGGAACACGATGGTCAGCGCCACCAGCAGGATGGTCAGGGCGATTTCGTTGGGCGTCTTCTGGCGCTTGGCGCCTTCCACCATCGAGATCATGCGGTCGAGGAAGGTCTCGCCGGGATTGGCGGTGACCTTCACCACCAGCCAGTCCGACAGCACCCGGGTGCCGCCCGTGACCGACGAGAAGTCGCCGCCCGATTCGCGGATCACCGGCGCCGATTCGCCGGTGATGGCGCTTTCGTCGACCGAGGCCACGCCTTCGATCACTTCGCCGTCGATCGGGATCACGTCGCCCGCCTCGACCAGGATGTAGTGGCCCTTGCGCAGATCGAGCGCCGGCTGCGGCAGCCAGGTGGTGCCGTGCTTGGGCGTGGCCAGCTTCTTGGCCGTGACGCTCTGCTTCAGGCTGCGCAGCGAGGCCGCCTGCGCCTTGCTGCGGCCCTCGGCCAGCGCTTCGGCGAAATTGGCGAACAGCACGGTGAACCACAGCCAGACGGCGGTGGCGGCGATGAAGCCGAACGGCGCCTCGCCCTTGCCGCCCAGCGCCTGCGCCGCCAGCAGGGTGGTGATGATGCTGCCGACGTAGACCACGAACATCACCGGGCTGCGCAGCTGGGTGCGCGGATGCAGCTTGCGGAAGGCGTCGGCGATCGCCGGCAGCACCAGCTGCGACTCGAACATGCGCAGCTTGCGGGCTGGCGGATTGGTAAAGAGCGTCGCCTCTTTTTGCGTAGTAGATGACATGTTGATTCCTTATTGGGCAAACAGCTGCAGGTGTTCGACCACGGGGCCGAGCGCCAGCGCCGGGACGTAATTGAGCACGCCGACCAGCACCACCACGCCGCACAGCAGGCCGATGAACATGCCGCCGTGGGTCGGCATGGTGCCGGCGTTGGCCTCCAGCCGCTGCTTGCCGGCCAGCGAACCGGCGATCGCCAGGATCGGCACGATCATGGCGAAGCGGCCGAACCACATGGCCACCGCCAGCATGCTGTTGTAGAACGGCGTGTTGGCCGACAGCCCGGCAAAGGCGCTGCCGTTGTTGTTGGCGGCCGAGCTGAAGGCGTACAGGATTTCCGAGAAGCCGTGCGCGCCGGGATTGGCGATGCCGGCCTTGCCCGGCTCGCACAGCACGGCGATGGCGGTGCCGGCCAGGACCAGCGTCGGCGTCACCAGGATGGCGATCGAGGTCATCTTCATTTCGTAGGCCTGGATCTTCTTGCCCAGGTATTCCGGCGTGCGGCCGATCATCAGGCCGGCGATGAACACCGCCATGATGGCGAAGATCAGCATGCCGTACAGGCCGGTGCCGACGCCGCCGAAGATCACTTCGCCGAACTGGATCAGCAGCATCGGGATCATGCCGCCCAGCGGCGTGAACGAGTCGTGCATGGCGTTGACGGCGCCGCACGAGGCGGCGGTGGTGACGGCGGCGAACAGCGCCGAGGCCGAGATGCCGAAGCGGGTTTCCTTGCCTTCCATATTGCCGCCCGCTTGCAGCGCGCTCGTGCCCTGGTCGACGTGCAGCGCCTGCAGGCCCGGATGGGCGGCCTGCTCGGCGCCCAGTACCACCAGCGTGCAGGCCACGAACAGCAGCGTCATCGCGCCCAGCACGGCCCAGCCCTGGCGGCGGTCGCCGACCATGCGGCCGAAGGTGAAGCACAGGCCGGCCGGGATCAGGAAGATGGCCAGCATCTGCAGGAAGTTGCTCAGCGCGGTCGGGTTTTCATACGGGTGCGCCGAGTTGGCGTTGAAGAAGCCGCCGCCATTGGTGCCCAGCATCTTGATCGCTTCCTGCGAGGCGACCGGGCCCATGGCGATGGTCTGGGTGGTGGCGGTCAGCGTTTCGGTGACCGGCTGGCCCTTGGCGTCGAGCAGCGGCTGGCCGTCGGCGCCCACCTTCGGCTGGCTGTAGGTGACCGGGTCGAGCAGCTGCACCTCCTGGTAGGCCGAGAAGTTCTGGATCACGCCCTGCGCCATCAGGACCACGGCCAGGATCAGCGACAGCGGCAGCAGCACGTACAGCGTCGAGCGGGTCAGGTCGACCCAGAAGTTGCCGATCGATCGGGCCGAGCGCGCGGCGAAGCCGCGGATCAGCGCGTAGGCGACGGCGATGCCGGTGGCGGCCGAGAAGAAGTTCTGGCCGGCCAGCACCAGCATCTGGGTCAGGTAGCTCATGGTCTGTTCGCCGCTGTAGCCCTGCCAGTTGGTGTTGGCGACGAAGCTGACGGCGGTGTCGAAGGCCGAATCCGGGCTGACGTTGGCCATCGCCTGAGGATTGAGCGGCAGCCACAGTTGCACGCGTTGCAGGCCGTAGGTGACCAGCGTGCCGATGACGCTGAACAGCAGCAGCGAGAAGGCGTAGGACTTCCAGCCCTGGCCTTCCTTCGGGTTGACGCCGGCGGCGCGGTAGATCAGGCGTTCAATGGGGGCCAGCCAGCCCAGGCCGCGCAGCGGGCTGGCGCCGGCCGCGCCGTCGCCGACGCGGGTCAGCAGGATGCCGAGCGGCCAGGCCAGCGCCAGCAGCACCGCCAGGAACACGATCAGCAGCAGGATCGATTGCAGGGTCATGTTACAGGTCCTCCGCTTTCAGCAGGGCCACCACCAGGTAGACCAGCAGGCCGGCCGCCGCGAGGGCGCCGATCACATAGAACGTGTTCATGGTTGGCCTCCGAGCTTGTCGCAGCCGGCGGCCATGGCCACCGTCAGCAGGTAGAACAGCGCGATTGCGCCGATAAATACTAAGTCCATCACACCCTCACAGGTCTTGTTTTGATAGCGTGAAGCTTAGCCAGAAGGGTCTAAAGATTTTGTAAAGACTTGCCGGCGGGGTGTAAACAAAGCGTAAAAATTTACGTTTTCTTTACGGACGGCGGGCGACTCTTTAGAACATTTTTACGGGCGCTTGGCTACGCTGGTTCCATCGCAACTACTGAGGAACATCATGCAGACTTCCCTACACGGCATCTGGGTGCCGCTGGTGACGCCGATGGCGCACGGCGAGATCGATCTGGCCTGCCTGCAGCGGCTGGCCGAGCGCGTCATCGACGACGGCGCCCACGGGCTGGTGGTGTGCGGCACCACGGGCGAGGCGCCGCAGCTGGATCTGGCCGAGCAGAGCGCGGCGCTGGCGGCCGTGCTGGAGGTGGCGCAGCGGCGCTGTCCGGTGCTGATGGGCATCGGCGGCAGCGATACCTTTGCCGCCGCCAGCCGCGTGCTGGAGTTCGACGACGAGGATCTGGCCGGCTATCTGGTGTCGACGCCGGCCTATGTGCGGCCGTCGCAGCTGGGATTGCTGCGCCATTTCGAGACGATTGCCGACGCCACGGCGCGGCCCATCGTGCTGTACAACGTGCCGGCGCGCACCGGCGTGCAGCTGGAGCTGGCCACCGCGCGCACGCTGGCGCAGCGGCCGCAGTTTGCCGCCATCAAGGAGGCCGGCGGCAGTTTGCGGCAGATGACGGACCTGGTGCGCGAGACGCCGCTGTCGGTGCTGTGCGGCGACGATGCGCTGCTGTTTGCGGCGCTGTGCGGCGGCGCTCATGGGGCGATTTCGGCGTCGGCGCAGATTCGTACCGATTTGTATGTGCAGTTGTTCGATCTGGTGCGCGCGCAGCGGCTGGTCGAGGCGTGCGCGCTGTTCGAGCGCCTGCTGCCGATGGTGCGCGTGCTGTTCTCGGAGCCGAATCCGGCGCCGTTGAAGGCGGCGCTGGCGATGCAGGGACTGTTGCGCGACGAGTTGCGGCTGCCGATGGTGTCGGCCACACCGGCTTGCAGGGAACATCTGGCGGCGGCGCTCGCGGCGCTGGACGCCGTGCCGCGCTATCGCCGCGCGCCGGCAGCGGCGGGCGATGCGCAGACCGGCGCACGTTACTCACTGGCGCACGCCATGGCGGCCATATGATCGTCGCGCTGACAGGCATGGACGGCGACTGCGCCGTCGCTGATCTGGCCGAGGATCTGGCCATGCTGCGCGTGGCGGCGGGCAAGCGCGTGCTGCTGGTCTCGCCCAATCCCGGTCCGTATGACGCACAACTCTACGACGATCTGGTGATCGACGCTTCCCAGCGCGATGACCTGGCGCTGGCGCGGGCCAACGTGGTGCTGGCCCTGCTGCGGCCGGAGGCGCTGGAGCGCGATGGCTGCGCCGATGTGCTGGCGCGCCTGCAAGCCGCCCAGCGCGTCAATCCGGCCGCGCGGCTGCTGGTGACGGTGGCGCACGGCCGCCGTCCGCTGTCGCCGCATCAGGCGGGATGCCTGCTGGTGTTCGTCGCCCAGCTGCCGCACGCCCGTCTGGCCGACACGCTGGTGCTGGCCGATGGCGAAGACACCTATCACTCGCGCCACAGCGAGCTGGAACTGCAAGCCTACAAGGAAGACCGCAAACTCTGCGCCCCCGAAGTGCGCCACCTCTACCGCGAAATCTTTCGCCCTCGCCTGGAGGCGGCATACATGGGTGCCCTTTTTCCGCGACAGGCGGTCTAGAAAGTCTATAAAGGGCTAGATTGAACTTCATAGGGCTAGAACGGTCTATAACTTGGGGGATGTGAGAGCAGCCTTGAGATTTATAGCCCGTTCTAGACTTTTCCACTTCCCCACGGTAACGGTTATAGACCGCTCTAGCCTTTTCTAGCCCGATCTAGACCTTCATAGACTTTATAGACCGGAGGGGCAAAAAAAATGGACCACCCTATACCTATAGGCCTGCGCGGCAGCGTGCTGCTTGCGCTGTGCCACGCAGTCGACGACCTCGGTTATACGGACAAGGCGCACGAAGCGCTGTGCGAAGCGGTCACCGAATGGCTGGAGCGGCGGCAGGCCGCGCCCGAGGCCACCGCCGCCGCACCGCAGCCGCAGCCCCTGCCGCGCGCCAAGCCCGGCTATCAATGGAAGCAATTATTCCTGCCTGAAGGCACCGAGCTGCGCGTCACCATGCACGGGCGGGTGCGTCACGCCGCAGTCGAAGGCAATCACATTATTTACAACGGCAAACCGGTCTCGCCATCGCAGCTCGCCAACACCGGCGACGTTGTGCGCAATGCATGGCGCGTCGTCTGGCTCAAGCTGCCGGGAGAAGAATGGGAGCGCGCGGCGGACCGGCGCGCTCCGTGGCGGAGTTAGAACACTTTGCTGATCATCAGCTGCAAGGCGGTCTTGCCGAGGAATTTGCCGTTGGCGGCCGAGGTGTAGGCCGATTCCTGGGCGTTGGTGCCGATGACGGCCAGCGCGCCGGTGACCACGCCGAAGTCCCTGGTCACGCCGACCTTCCAGTCGGTGTACGAGGCCGCATCGTTGTGCTTGACGTCCTGACGGCCGGCGTGCAGGTTGACGGTCCAGCCGTCGCCGGCGTCGATGTTGGCGCCCAGGTCGATGTAGCCGCTGTTCTTACTGTCGGCGAAGCCGAACAGGTTGGTGGTCGCATGCGAATACTTGACGTAGGCCGGGCCGTAACCCAGCTGGCCGTAGATCTCGGTGGTGTTGGCGCTGACCGGCAGCGCGTTGGACGCATACACATAGGTCAGCACGCCGACGTCGTACGACACGTCCGCCGTCACCTGCCCGCGCTTGCCGGCGTACAGGT
Organism: Duganella alba; assembly: GCF_009674495.1. Classification (GTDB taxonomy): domain Bacteria; phylum Pseudomonadota; class Gammaproteobacteria; order Burkholderiales; family Burkholderiaceae_D; genus Rugamonas; species Rugamonas alba. The sequence continues at coordinate 8,851 of NZ_WKJN01000065.1, forward strand.
CCAGCTCGACGTGGCCGTCGCCGCCCGCGTCCGTGATCCAGGTGATGGTCGACGCCCACGCGCCGACATACAGGCCGGTCGGATTGTTGACGTAATCGACGCCGCCCTGCAAGGCCGGCTGCAGGCGCGTCTGCGAAATGCCGCGATAACGGTAGTCGCTGATCACCGCCACGTTGAAGCTGACGGCGTTGTCCGGCACGGCGGCCGGCGCTGGCGCGGCCTCCTCGGCGCGGGCGCCGGTGGTGGTCAGGGCAAAGGCAGCGGCAACGGCTGCGGCAAGTACGAATTGGTTCATGGTGCTACTTTCTCTCAGTGGTGAATCTCAGTGGTGGAAAACTTCGCGGTACAGCGCGTCCATATCGGCCGGCGCCTGGCCGCGAATGACAGTGCTGGCCAGCGTGGCCGACATCACCCTGGCGACGTAGGCGCGCACGGCGGCGCGTTCCTCGTCGCTGGGGGCGGTGTCGCCGCCGACCAGGACAAACAGCACGCGCAGGTCCGGATTGAACATGCGCGCGGCATTGAGGCGGGCGATCAGCTGGTACTGGCGCGCCAGATCGACCTGCTGCGGCGTCACCGGCACCACCACCAGGCGCGCGGCGATCAGCGCGGCGCGGCTGTCGGCCGTGTCGCGGCCCTCGGTGTCGACGACGATGTCGTTGTAGCGCTGGCGCAGCAGTTCGAGCGCCATGCGCAGCGCGCGGCCGGTGATGGCGCGGGCGGCAAAGCGCGGCTGCACGCCGGCCGCCGTGCCGGACAACGCCGTCAGCTTCAACG
>NZ_WKJN01000066.1 GCF_009674495.1 Duganella alba
TGGCGCTGGCGCTGGCGCGGCGGCGGCTGGAACTGGCGCACCAGCGCGGCGATCCGCGCCTGGCGGGGCAGGCGCTCGCCGCGCTGGCCCGTTGGCAGGACCACGCCACGGCGCCGGCCGAGGTGCTGCTGACGCGCGCCACGATCCAGCAATACCTGCATGATTTCGATGGCGCGCTGCTCACACTGCGCCAGCTGACCGCACGCGCCGACGGCGCCCGCCTGGCCCAGGCGTGGCTGACCATGGCCACCATCCTGCGGCTGCAAGGCAGCTATGCCGACTCGGATGCCGCCTGCCGTCAGGTAGCCGCCGCCGGCGCGCCCCTTTACAGCACCGCCTGCCTCGCGGAAAACGACGGCCTGCGCGGCCGCACGGCGCCGGCGCGCCAGGCGCTGGCGGGGTTGCTGGCCGATCCCGGCCTGGCCACGGCCACCGCCGCCTGGCTGTACACCTCGCTGGCGGAACTGGAAGCGCGCGACGGCCGCGATCGCGCCGCCGACGCCGCCTTCCGTCAGGCCCTGGCGCTGGGCGCGGATGACTACACCCGCATCAGCTACGCCGACTTCCTGCTCGACCAGCAGCGCCCCGGCGCCGCCCTGCAGGTGCTGGCCGGCCAGCCGCACAGCGACGCCGTGCTGCTGCGGCTGGCCATTGCCGGCACCCGGGCAGCCGCGCCAGGCGCGGCGGCGGCCGTCAACGAACTGCGCGAGCGTATCGCCTTGTCCAACCAGCGCGCCGACGCGCGCCTGCTGCATGGCCGCGAACAGGCCATGTTCGCGCTGGCCATCGATGGTGCGGCCGCCAGCGCCGTCACGCTGGCGCGCGGCAACCTGACACGGCAACGCGAAGCGCTGGACCTGCTGCTCGCGGCGCGCGCCGCCAGGGCCGCCGGCGACCGGCAAGCCAGCGCCCAGGTGCGCCAACTTCAACAAAAAATGGGATTACATGACCGACGTCTCGATGCGCTGTTTTAAGCGCTGGACCGCCGGCGGCTTGCTGCTGGCCGCGTGCTTCGTCCTGCCGGCGGCATGGGCGCACAAGTCCAGCGATGCCTATCTGATGATCGACACCACGCGCCAGCCGTTGCAGCTGCGCTGGGATATCGCGCTGCGCGACCTCGACGCCGCGCTCGATCTCGACCGCGACGGCGACGGCCAACTGAGCTGGGGAGAAATCCAGGCCCAGACCCCGCGCATGGTGGACTACGCGACCGCCCGCCTGGCGCTGGACGGCTGTCCGCTGCAGCTGGACCACACCAGCCTCGAGCGGCGCAACGACGGCGTCTACCTGGCGCTGTTCCTGCATGGCGCCTGCGCGCCCGAGACGCTGCCGCCGATCCGCTACACCCTGTTTGCCGACATCGATCCCACCCATCGCGGCCTGGCCAGCATCCTGCGCAGCGGCCAGCCGCCGCTGCTGCGGATGCTCGATCCCGGCGCACCGGCCCCGCCGCCGGCCGCCGCGCCGATCACCTCGGCAGGCTGGGCATTCCTGCGCGAGGGCGTGCACCATATCCTGAGCGGCTACGATCACCTGCTCTTCCTGCTTTGCCTGATTTTGCCGTCGGTGATGGCGCGGCATGCCCGCCGCTACCGGCCGCTGCCGCACATGACCACGGCCTTGCTGCCCGTGGCCGGCATCGTCTCGGCCTTCACGCTGGCCCACTCGATCACGCTCGGCCTGGGCGCGGCCGGCGTACTGGCGCCGCCGCCAGCGTTGGTCGAAGCGGCGATTGCCGCCACCATCGTGCTGGCGGCGCTGGACAACCTGGTGCCGATCTTTCCGGTGCCCCGCGCCGGCGTCGCCTTCCTGTTTGGCCTGATCCACGGCTTCGGCTTTGCCGGCGCCCTGGCCGAACTGCACCTGCCCACGCTGCAATACATCAAGGCACTGGTGGAATTCAACCTGGGACTCGAACTCGGCCAGCTGTTGATCGTCGCGCTGGCGATGCTGTTGCTGTTCTGCTTAAGGCGCAGCGCCGGCTATGTCCCCGTGCTGCTGCGCGGCGGCTCGGCGGGCGCAATGCTCATCGGCAGCGGCTGGCTGGCCGAGCGCCTGGGCCTGCTGACCCTGCCCTCCTTCTGACACGAAAGGACAATCATGAACCGCTTGATGAATATCCGGGTGACCGTCCGGCATGAGGACCAGCTGATCCGCAGCGGCATCGGCGTGCTGCTGGACCAGTACGCCGATATCGCCCTGACATTATTGCCGCCGGACCAATCGCCCGGCGATGAGCAAGCCGACGTGCTGATACTCGATTATCGCCAGGCGGTCACCGCGTATGCGGCCCAGCACCTGGTCCACGGACCTGCGGTGCTGATCGTCACCCACCACGACCGCGAATGGGATCTGCGCGACGCCTTCCGCGCCGGCGCCAGCGGCTACCTGCTGCAACACTGCGACGCCAGCCAGCTGGTCGCCGCGGTCCGCACGCTGGCGCTCGGCGGCCGCTATGTGGCGCAGGCATTGAGCGGCATGCTCGCCGTGCCGGGCCAGCATAACCTGACCACGCGGGAAGACCAGGTCTTGCGACTGCTGGCGCAGGGCTGCTGTAACAAGGAGATCGCGCGCGAGCTGGGGATCGGTGTGGGCACCGTCAAAGCCCACACCAAGGGCGTGTTCAGCAAGCTGGGCGCGACCGCGCGCACCCATGCGGTCGCGCTTGCCACCAAGCGCGGCATGCTGTCCGACCTGCACTACGCCAGCCGGCCGCGCCCGCAGAGCCGGGCCTGAGATAGCGGCCGGCGCGAAGCAGTCAAGCTGACGGGCCGGCCGGGCGCACAGCGCCGCGACCTGGGCATTGGCGCCAATTTGTCGGGGCGCCGGTCAATGCTTGCGCCTGAATGCGCTAAAATGGCCGCTGCTTTTAACGATGTAAAACTGATGAACGATCTAAAAGACGGCGCCCGCCGCCCTATCCCCCTGACGGCGGCGGTGCTCATGCTGGCGCTCAATGCTGGTCTTTCCTTCGCGCAAGTACCGGGCCCGGCCGGGGCGCCGCATCCGCCCACGGAGGCCGTCGAGATCAAGCTCGACACGGTCACGGTGCAGCGCGGCGACCTGCAGCAGACGGTCGAGGCCGTCGGAAAATTGCAGTTCCATCACTTTGCGGATGTGAATGTGCAAGTTGCCGGCCAGATAAAGGAAGTGCTGTGTGCGGTCGGGGACGCCGTGCAGGAAGGCAAGCCGGTGATGGAGATTTCGCCCGCGGTCCGCGCGGAAAGCAACCTGGCGCAAATGGCCCGGCTGCGGGCCGAGCTGGCAGACCAGCAAGCGCAGACCGACTTCGCCGAATTGCAGTTCAAGCGCCAGACACAGCTCAAGGCACAAAACGCCACCCGCGAGGAAAGCGTGGAGTCGAGCCGCATGAATTTGGCCTCGGCGCGCGCCCGGGTCGACTCCATCAACGCGCAGATCCAACAGCTGGAGGCGACGCTCAAGTTCGATGAAGAAAGCAGTCGCCACAGGCAGGTTCCGGCGCCGCTGTCGGGCACCGTGGTGGCAGTGAACGCGCGGCCAGGGCAGACGGTGAGCGTCGGCCAGGCCGGCCCGCCCTTGATGCGCATTGCGGACCTGTCGCAAATGACGGTCCAGGCGCGCGTGGCGGAAGTGGATGTGACGCGACTGAAGCGCGGCATGACGGCCAACTTCCAGACACCCGGTTATCCCGGCCGCACCTGGTCGGGCAAGCTGCGCCAGGTGATTCCCGTACCGGCCGACGGCACGGGCGAGCAAGGCAAGCAGACTTTTTACAATGTGCTGTTCGAGGTCGACAATCCTGAACAGGAACTGATGAGCGGCATGAGCACCCAGGTGCAGTTCATCGTCGCCCAGGCCAAAGATGCGGTGCTGCTGCCGGCTAACCTGCTGGGCAAGCGTGATGCGGCGGGGATGTATCAGGTCAATGTGGTGAACCTCGAACGGCGCATCGTGGTGCGCAAAGTGAAAATCGGCTTGCGCACCACGCAGCAGGCGCAAGTGCTGTCCGGCCTGGAGGCAGGCGAGCAGGTGCTGGTCGGTCCTGTGCCGACGCCGGCGCTTCTCCCCAAGCCGGTGGCGCCGGCGGCGGCCCCATGAGCCAACGTATTTGGCCACGGCGGACCAGCGTGCTGGCGGGTTGCCTGGCCGGCATGTTGCTGGCCGGGTGCGCGCACACGATTCCTGTGGCGGAACCGGCGCCGGCGGTCGAATTGCCGGCTGGCTGGTCGCAGGCGGGGACGCCGGGTAGCCAGGAATGGCCGGACAACCTCTGGTGGCAACGCTTCGGCAGCGACGAACTGAGCCAGTTGGTGCGCGACGGCCAGGACAGCAACCTGGAACTGGCCGCCGCGCTGTCGCGGGTGCGCCAGGCGGCGGCGCAGGCGCGGATCGCCGGGGTGGCGCTCCTGCCGTCGGTCGACGCCTACGCCGGCGCCAGCCGGGATCTGCCGCTCGCAGGCAATCACAACGCCAATGTTTCATCCAGCGGACAGTTGCAGGTGTCTTACGAACTCGATTTTTGGGGCAAGAACGCCGCCAGCGTTGCCGCAGCCGAGGCATCGCTGCGGGCCAATTTCTACGATCGACAGACCGTGGCCCTCACGGTGACCAGCGCCATCGTGTCGACTTATCTGCAACTCTTGTCCCTGCACGACCGTCTTGGCGTGGCGCGCGAGAACGCCGGGACCGCGGAGCATGTGCTGTCGCTGGTCGAGGCACAGAGCAGCGTCGGCGCCGCCACGTCGGTCGACCTGGCGCGTCAGCGCTCCGCGGTCGCCAGCCAGCGTGCCGCAATCCCCGCTTTACAGCAGCAGGAACGCGAGGCGCAGTCCGCGCTGGCCATCCTGCTCGGCCGCTCGCCGCAAACCTTCAAGGTCAGCGATAGCGGACTCGACACCATCCGCCTGCCCGAAGTGACGGCCGGACTGCCGTCCGAACTGCTGTCGCGGCGGCCCGATATCCGCCGTTCGGAAGCGGTCCTGGCGGCCGCCAGCGCCAACGTCGAGATGGCGCGCGCCGCCTTGTTTCCCAGCATACGCCTGACCGGAACGACGGGCACGCAAAGCAGCGCCTTGACCTCGCTGCTCAACGCCCAGAATGTGTTCGCCAATGTCGGCGCTTCGCTGGTGGCGCCAATTTTCGATGGCGGGCGCCTGCGCACCGAGCGCGATCTGGCCATCGAACAAAAACAGGAGCTGGTGCAGAACTATCGCGCGACCGTCCTTGCCGCCCTGGCGGAGGTGGACACCGTGCTGGGCCAGATCAACAGTCTCGACGAGCAGCGCCGGTTAAAGGAAGTGGAGCTGGAACAGTCGCGTCTTGCGTTCAATTTATCGGAAATCCGCTACAAGGCGGGAGCGGAAGACCTGATGACCGTACTTGATACCCAGCGCAACCTGGCGGACGTGCAAAATGAGCTGGGGATACTGAAACTCAAGCGCCTGCAGGCCACCGTATCGCTGTACAAAGCCCTGGGTGGCGGCTGGCAGGCCGGTTGAGCGACGGCGCTTCCTGACATATTGACGATGCCGCCGCCGCGCGGCCACTCAGTATCCATGCGGCTTGACCACTACGATGACGGCGATGATGGCGGTGGCCAGCACCACGGCGGCGGCGTGGCCTGGCATCGGCCGCACAGGCGCCGCCGGCTCGGACGCCAGCCGGCGCAACTGCCCGGCCAGCACGCCATGCAGGCCGGACAGCAACAGCACGAACGCCAGCTTGGCGATCAGCCAGCCTTGCGGAAACCAGTGCCCCAGCAAGGCCAGCGCCAGCCCGATGATCCAGGCCAGCAGCATCGCCGGCGTGGTCACGCGCCGGTCCCAGGTCCGCAGGTGGTCGAACACGCCAGCGGGGATAGCGCAGCGCTGCGGCGCGCCGGCGCCCAGCACCACGGCGGCGGCCAGCATGCCGCCGATCCACGTGAATACCGCAGTCAGATGCAGCGCCTTCAATAACAGATAGCCCATGCTACTCCCCGGCACGCGCCGCAAGCGCCGCCTCGCGGCGCGCCAACATCCGCTCGTTGACGAAGCCGCCCAGCGGCACCAGCGCCGCAAGCACCATGCGCAGCGCATCGCCGCGTGTCCAGTCGCTGACAGCAAGCGTCTGCATGGTCATCCAGAAATACAGCAGAAACGCCACGCCGTGCAGCGGCCCCATGACCGCCACCATGCCAGCCTGCCCGGCCAGGTGCTTGAGCGGCACGGCGACACCGAGCAGCAACAGCAGCGTCGTTCCTTCGAGCAGCGACGCATAGCGCATTTTCCGCAGCCGCGCCCGCTCTTCGCGATTGTGAGTTGTCCTGTTCATTTGTTCTCCTTGCTTGACATCGGACCCATGTTAGCGCGCCGGCCGGTGGCGACATCGTCATATTTCCCTCCTTTCCAGACATCCCATCGGCGCACCGTCGCGAATGACGGAAAACGAGGGATCTGCGTCGGTTTAGGGGCAAGCGCGGCCGCTAGAATATTTGCGCGACAAGCATCCCGCCCACTTTGAAAGGACTATATGAACCACGCCAAACAACCCCGCCGCCGCTTCCTGTCCGCCGCTGCCGCAGGCATGGCTGCCGGCCTCACCGCCACGCCGGCGGCCTCGGCAGCCAGCGCCGCCAGTCGGCCACATAAACAGGCGCTGCAGATCGCCAGCGACAATCCCGTGTATGGTGCCAGCAGCGACGCCTTCGAGCACTACGGCTATTCGCCGGCGGTCCGCGCCGGCGGCCTGCTGTTCATTGCCGGTGCGGTCGGCATCCGGCCCGACGGTTCGATCCCGGCATCGGCCGCCGAGCAGGGTGAACTGGCCATGCTGCGCCTGGTGGAAATACTGCGACTGGAAGGACTGACCATGGCCGATGTGGTCGAAGTGGTGAGCTACCATGTCGACCTGCAGGACACCCTGGCCGCATTCATGCCCATCAAGGAGCGCCACTTTGAGCGCCCCTTCCCTGCCTGGACCATCCTCGGGGTGGCCGGACTGGCGCTGGCCGAGCTGAAGATCGAGATCCGCGCCACCGCCGCGCTGCGCACGTGAGCGGGCGCCGCATGCCGCGCGCGCCAGCCACGTACAAGACTTACCTGGCGCTCACCAAGCCAGGCATCGTGCTGGGCAATCTGGTTTCGGTGACCGGCGCCTTCCTGTTCGCATCGGGTGGCGCGGTGGACTGGCGCCAGGGCGCGCTGGCCGCCGCCGGCGTCTCGCTGGTGGTCGCCTCGGGCTGTGCCGTCAACAACGTGATCGACCGCGACATCGACCGGTTGATGCAGCGCACGCGCAGCCGGCCCATGGCCAACGGCGCGCTGGCCGTACCGGTGGCCCTGGTCTACGCGGCGTTGCTGCTGCTGGCGGGGCTGGCCTTGCTGTGGGCCGCGACCCAGCGGCTGCTGCCGCAGGCGCTGATCCTGTGCGGTTACGCGGTCTATACCGGCCTGTATAGCCTGCGCCTGAAGCGCAGCTCGGTGCACGGCACGCTGGTGGGCAGCATTGCCGGCGCCATGCCGCCGGTGGTCGGCTACTGCGTGGCGCACGGCGGTCTGGACGCCGCCGCCGTGCTGCTGTTCGCGGTGTTTTGCCTGTGGCAGATGCCGCATTCCTACGCCATCGCCATCTTCCGCGCCGCCGATTACCGGGCCGCCGCCATTCCCGTGCTGCCGCTGGTGCGCGGCCATGCCAGCGCCAAGCGTCACATGATCGCCTACATGCTGGCCTTCCTGGCAGCCGCGCCGCTGCTTGCCGCGCTGGGCGCCGGTCGGCTTTACCTGCTGGCGGCAGTGGTCGCCGGCGGCGGCTGGCTGGCGCTGGGCATCGCCGGCTTGACCGCCCGCGACGATGCCCGTTGGGCGCGCCAGGTTTTCTTCCTCTCGATCGCCGTGGTCACGCTGCTCAGCGCCGCCATGGCGCTGCGCGCAGCCTGACCCGCGCCGCCCTAGCGGGCGGCCACCTGCGGCGCCTCCCAGCCACCGCCCAGCGCCCGGATCAGGCTGACGGTAGCGGCGGCCTGTGCCCCGGCCAGCTGGTGCGACTGCAGACGCGCCAGCAGCATCTGCCGCTGGGCGTCGATCACGTCCAGATAGCCGACCTGCCCTTCCCCGTACTGCGTCTGCGACAAGCGCACGGCTCGCTGCGCCGCCGCCAGGGCGGCGGTCTGCGCGCTGGCCTGCGTGTCCAGCAGCCGCAGGTCGGCCAGGCCATCCTCCACTTCGCGGAACGCGGTCAGCACCTGCTGACGGTATAGCGCCACATCCTCGTCCAGCCGCGCCTGCGCACCGTCGAGCGCGGCGTCGCGCCGGCCGCCATCGAACAGCGGCACCGACAACGCGGTGCCAGCCAACCGCCCCAGCAGGAAAGTCCGGCTGGACCAGTGAAACAGTTCGCCCAGCGTGGCCGACTCGTAGCCCGTCATGGCGGTCAGGTCCAGGCGCGGAAAGAACGCGGCCCTGGCCAGGCCGACGCGGGCGTTGGCCGCCGCCATGGCCCGCTCCGCCGCCGCGATGTCGGGCCGCCGCTCCAGCAGCGCCGACGGCAGGCCGGCCGGTATGCGTACCGCCAGCGGCGCCAGCGGCATGGCGGCCAACGCAAATTCCGCCGGCGCCTTGCCCAGCAACACCGCAAGGCCATGCTCGGCGGCGGCGCGGCGGCGCGCCACGCCCACCGCCTCGGCCCGCACGCTCTCCAGCGCATTGCGGGCGCGCGCCACATCCAGCTCGCCGGTCTCGCCAGCGTCGAAGCGGCGCTGCACCAGTTGCAGCATCTCAGCGCGCAACGCCACCGTTTGCCGATACACCTCCAGCTGCGCATCGAGGTCGCGCAACGCGAAATAATTCTGTGCGACGTCGGCCTGCAGCGCCAACAGCACCGCATGGAACAAGGCTGCGCTGCGCGCGGCGTCGGCCTGCGCGGCGCGCACACCGCTGCCCACCCGGCCGAACAGGTCGGCCTCGTAGGACGCGCCGACCTGCGCCCGCCACAGCGTCTGGACCG
>NZ_WKJN01000067.1 GCF_009674495.1 Duganella alba
CGCCGCCCCGCTGACGGCCGGCGATGCCGGCGCCGCCGTCCCGGCCGACGCCGTCAAGCCGCAAAGCCTGGCCGCCACCCTGCTGGGCAAGGCGCCGCTGATCCCGGCCCACGAACTGCCCGAACTGGGCGCCAACACGCCGCAGCCGGTGCTGAGCAGCGCCGCCCGCGCCCTGACCACGCTGCTCAGCACGGCGCAGGCCGGCCAGACCTCGCAACTGGCGCTGATCGGCAAGACCGCGCTGTTCGGCAACGCCGCGCCGGACACCGGCGAGCTGGCGCAAAAGCTGCAGGACACCATTTCCAAGAGCGGCCTGTTCTACGAATCTCACGTGGCCGAATGGGTCAAGGGCGACCGTCCGCTGGCCGACCTGATGCGCGAGCCGCAGATGCAGCGCCTGCTTCAGCAAGGCAACGAAACAGCCGCCCGCGCCGCCACCAGCGGCCCCGACCTGAGCGCGGCGCAGATGGTCAACCAGCAACTGCACACGCAGGAACAGAACCGCGTGCTGTGGAACGGCCAGGCCTGGCCGGGCCAGGAAATGCAGTGGGAAGTGCGGCGCGACCAGCGCGAAGGCGGCAAGGGTGGCGGCGACGCCGAGGGCGAACCGGACCAGATCTGGCGCAGCGGCGTGCGCTTCCGCCTGCCGCTGCTGGGCGCGGTGTCGGCGGCGGTGACGCTGATCGGCGACCAGGTGCATATCCAGGTCCAGACCGGCAGCGACAGCAGCGCCGCCACCTTGCGCGCCTGGGCCGGCCAGCTGGAAGGCGCGATGCAGGCCGCCGGCGCCCCGCTGTCGTCGCTGAGCATCACGCGCGAGGACGACGCATGAGCGACGACACCCCGCGCCGGCCGCTGCCGCAGGCGGTGGCCCTGGCCTACGACACCGGCCAGCCGGCGCCCAAGGTGGTGGCCAAGGGCCGCGGCCTGGTGGCCGAGCAGATCATCCACGTCGCCCAGGAAGCCGGGGTCGCCATCCACGAGTCCAAGGAGCTTGTCTCGCTGCTCATGGATGTTGACCTTGATCAACAAATTCCACCAATGCTGTATCGCACGATTGCGGAACTATTAGCGTGGCTATATCATATTGAAGCAGCGCAAAAGTCTGGCAATCCCCTGCCACCCGCACCGGACACCAGTATCCCTTTGACCGAAATTTGACTCGACTGGTAACAGATGTACCCACACTTTCAGGATGCGGAATTGGAAAACTGGCACGACTTTGAAGTCGAATCGCGGCGGGAGATTTTTGCCCTGTTGCGTGGCATCGGCGAGAAAAACCAGTTGATCCGCATGCTGATCAAGGGCGAGTCCGATGTCTGCGTGACCTCGATCCTGGAGGTCGACGAAGCGGCCAACGCCGTCTACCTCGACTGTTCGATCGACCAGGAGCAGAACAAGCGCGTGCTGGCGTCGCGCCAGGTGTCGTTTGAAACCACGCTGGACAAGGTGCGCATCCTGTTTGGCGCCGACCAGGTGGAAGCGACCACTTTTGAAGGCAATCCGGCGTTCCGGATCGCCATTCCGGCCTCGCTGATCCGCCTGCAGCGGCGCGAGTACTACCGCATCGCCACGCCGGTGACCAATCCGGTGCGGGTGCTGATCCCGCTGCCGGCGGAACTGGGCGGCCCGACCACCTTCCCGCTGGCCGACATCAGCTGCGGCGGCATCTCCATCCTCGACAACAAAATGATTTTGGGGAACGCCATCGGCAAGGATTATCCGGACTGCCGCATCGAGCTGCCGGAAATCGGCCCGGTGGCGACCGCGCTACAGGTGCGCAATTCGCTGGACCTGACGCTGCTGAACAACAAGACCAACCGCCGCCTGGGTTGTGAGTTCATCAACATCCCGCGCGGCGCGCTGGCCGCCGTGCAGCGCTACATCACCAAGCTGGAACGCGAACGCAACGCCCGCATCGCCGGCCTCAGCTAACCTCCGGGGTCAGGTCCCCCATTTCTACACGAGCTGGGCTGTAGCGCACGCTACAGCCCAGCTCGTGTAGAAATGGGGGACCTGACCCCGGAGTTTTATACCTGCATGTTCATGATGTCGTGATAGGCCGAGACCAGCTTGTTACGCACCTGCAGCGTGGCCTGGAAGTTGATGCTGGCCTTTTGCTGGGCGATCATCACGTCCGACAGGCTGACGCTGTCGTCGCCCATCGCAAATTTCTTGCTCATGCCGTCAGCGTCCACCTGGCTGGCGTTGACCGCGTCCAGCGACTTTTTCAGCGCATCCGAAAAATCCGCCTTGGGCATGGCCGTCGGCTCGGTCTGGATGACCGGCGGCGTCAGGCCCGGCCGCGTGGCGTGGGCCTTCAGCTGCGCGATCATCGACTGGATCTGGCTGCTGTCTATTCCACCTGTAATCATTGCTTCTCCTGTTATTGCTTTCGTGAAATAATCTTCACGAGGTGTCCGAGCCTGGCGTTACAATACGGAACGCCTTTATCAGTGCTGACAGAATACCAATGGCAACACCAGCCCCCAGCATCGAGCAGGACCGTAAATGGCACGCTGTTCGGGGTATTGAATTTCCAGGTTACAAGCAATAATGGCGGTATTCCTTCAAGAACCCTCGTATTCGGGACCCAACCATCATGGCCGTAGCGGAAGAAATCGATAACGCCACAGCAGGCGCGCCAGACGACGGCGCCGAGAAACTGCCCTTCATCCAGACGCCGATGGGCCGCAACTTCCTGCGCGCCGCCGGCGCGGCGGCGGTCGTCGCCATCCTGATCGGCCTGTGGCTGTGGAACAAACCGCCGGATTACGCGGTGCTGTTCTCCAACTATACCGACCGCGACGGCGGTGCCATCACGGCCGAGCTGGACAAGATGAACGTCAAGCACAAGTTCTCGGACAACGGCACCGCCATCCTGGTGCCGACCGACCAGGTGCACGACATCCGCCTCAAGCTGGCCGCCCAAGGCTTGCCGAAAGGCGGCAACGTCGGCTTCGAGCTGATGGAAAACCAGAAGCTCGGCGTGTCCCAGTTCCTCGAACAGGTCAATTACCAGCGCGCGCTGGAAGGCGAACTGGCGCGCTCGGTGATGTCGCTGGCGCCGGTGGAAAACGCCCGCGTCCACCTGGCGCTGCCGAAACCGTCCGTGTTCGTGCGCGACCAGCAGAAACCGACCGCCTCGGTGATCGTCACGCTGCATCCGAACCGCATGCTGGACCAGCAACAAACCGGCGCCATCGTCCACCTGGTCGCCTCCAGCGTGCCGGATCTGCTGCCGGCCAACGTCACCGTGGTCGACCAGGCCGGCAATCTGATTTCCGACCAGAACAAGCCGGGCAACGGCGTCAACGCCAAGCTCGACGAGCAGCAGCTGAAATACGTCAAGGATTTGCAGACCCAGGTCATCAAGCAGGTCGAATCGATCGTCATTCCTATCGTCGGCGAAGGCAATGTGCGCGCCGAGGCGGTGGCCGACGTCGACTTCGCCCAGATCGAGCAGGCGTCCGAAAACTACAAGCCGAACTCGCCGCCGGCGGCCTCGGCCATTCGCAGCCAGCAGAGCAGCGAAACCTCGGGCGGCGGCGGCAACGCCAATCCGGGCGGCATTCCGGGCGCGCTGTCGAACCAGCCGCCGGGCACCGCCACCGCGCCGCTGAACCAGACCGCGGCCGCCAACGGCCCCAACGCACCGGCGCCCGGCACGCCGCCAGGCGCCCTGCCCGCCAACGGCGCCGGTGCCGGCACGCCCAGCCACAAGGAATCGACCACCAATTACGAAGTCGACAAGACCGTGCGCTACGAGCAACGCGGCATGGGCGGCCTGCGCCGCATGACGGTGGCGGTGGTGGTCAACTACAAGCGCCTGGTCGATAAGGACGGCAAAGTCACGGTAAAAGCCTATACTCCTGAAGAGATGGCCAAGATCAATGATCTGGTCAAGCAGGCCATGGGCTACAACCAGGACCGTGGCGACGCCGTCAGCGTCGCCAACTCGCCGTTCGACGGCGTCGACAAGCCGTTCGAAGCGCCGCCGGACTGGTGGCGCGATCCGGCCAACTTGCCGATGGCCAAGGATCTGGCCAAGTTCCTGATCACCGCCCTGATCCTGCTGTACATTGTGATGCGCATCGTGCGCCCGATGATGCGCCCGGTGTTCAAGAAAATCGACGAGATCAACGCGCCGGAGCCGGAACCGGAAGTACCGGAAGAGGAAGTCGAGGACGGTCCGGACGAGGCCCTCATCGCCGAAGAGGAATTGCGCAAAATGGAAGAAAACACCGCGCGTGGTTACCGCGAAAACCTGGCCATGGCCAAGAAACTGGCGGTGGAAGACCCACGCATCGTGGCCAACGTGATTAAGGAATGGATAGGCGCCAATGACTGAGAATACCGGACTGCAAAAAGCCGCCATCCTGATGCTGGCGATGGGCGAAACCGAGGCTGCCGAGGTGATGAAATTCCTCGGCCCGCGCGAAGTGCTGAAACTCGGCGCGGCGATGGCCACCATGAAGAACGTGCCGCACGAGGAAGTGGTCGGCACGCTGGACAACTTCCGCGACATGGTCGCGGCGGCCTCCACCGTGGGCCTGGACTCCGACGAGTACATCCGCCAGGTGCTGACCAAGGCGCTCGGCGACGACAAGGCCTCGGTGCTGCTGTCGCGCATCCTGGGCGGCAAGGACGCGTCCGGCATCGAGTCGCTGAAGTGGATGGATTCGCAATCCGTGGCCGAGCTGATCCGCAACGAGCACCCGCAGATCATCGCCACCATCCTGGTCCACCTGGAGCGCGACCAGGCCTGCGAGATTCTCGGCAACTTCACCGATCGCCTGCGCAACGACGTCGTGCTGCGTATCGCCACGCTGGACGGCGTGCAGCCGGCCGCACTGCGCGAACTGAACGACGTGCTGACCAAGCTGCTGTCGGGTAACGAAAACATCAAGAAATCCACGCTGGGCGGCGTCCGCGCGGCGGCCGAGATTCTCAACTTCATGTCCGGCGAGCAGGAAAGCTCGGTCATGGACAACATCAAGAACTACGACAACGACATGGCGCAGAAGATCATGGACGAGATGTTCGTGTTCGACAACCTGATCGACATCGACGACCGCGGCATCCAGCTGCTGCTGCGCGAAGTGCAGTCGGAAATGCTGATCATCGCGCTGAAGGGCGCGTCGCAGGAACTGCGCGACAAGATCTTCAAGAACATGTCGGCGCGCGCTTCGGAAATGATGCGCGAAGACCTCGAATCCAAGGGCCCGGTGCGCCTGTCGGAAGTGGAAACCCAGCAAAAGCAAATTCTGCAAATCGTGCGCCGTCTGGCCGACGAAGGTCAGATCGTGCTTGGTGGCAAAGGTGAGGATTCCTTCGTTTAATGGCTATTCACAGCAAAGAAGCGCAGCCGGCGTTCAAGCGCTGGGAGATGACCTCGTTTGGCGACGAGCGTCCCAGCACGGTCGCGCTGCGCGAAGCCGAACAGCGCGAGATCGACGCCGAGAACGCCCGCCTGGAAGCGCAGCAGCGCGTGCACGAAGCCTTGCAGGCGCAGCAGGAACAGATGGAAATGGGCCCGCCGATGCCGCCGCCCATCGAATACCCGACCGTCGAGGAACTGGAAGCCATCCGCGAAGCCTCGCGCAAGGAGGGCTATGACGAGGGCCACGAGGCCGGCCGCGCCGACGCCATCGAGGCCGGCAAGGAAGCCACGCGCGAGGAACTGCAACAGGTGCGCCTGTTGGCCGACAATTTCAGCAACGCGCTGCGCGACGCCGACCAGCTGATCGCCAACGACGTGCTGGACCTGGCGCTGCAACTGGCCAAGGGCATGCTGAAGAACGCGCTGGCGGTCAAGCCGGAGCTGATCCTGCCGATCGTGCGCGACGCCATCGAATACCTGCCGGTGTTGCAGCAGCCGGCCCTGCTGGTGCTGCATCCGGACGACGCCGCCACCGTGCGCGCCGGAATCGGCGAGGAACTGGACAAGGGCGGCTGGCGCGTGGTCGAAGACCCGTCGGTCGGCCGCGGCGGCTGCAAGGTCGACACCGCCAGCAACACCATCGACGCCACCGCCGCCGCGCGCTGGCAGCGCCTGAGCCACGCGCTCGGCAAAGAAGTGGACTGGCTGGGCTGACCATGGACGCCGTCGCCAACCCGCACGCGGGCCGCTGGAAAACCTATCTCAACGATTGTGCCGAAGTGCTCAACTTTGTCGAGCCGATGCAGGTATCGGGCCGCGTCACGCGCGTCGCCGGCCTGGTGATGGAAGCGGTCGGCCTGCGCCTGGCGGTCGGCGCCGCCTGCACCGTGCCGCTGCCCAGCGGCGGCAAGATCGAGGCCGAAGTGGTCGGCTTCGAGGGCGACAAGCTGTTCCTGATGCCGCAGTCCGACGTCGAAGGCGTGGTGCCGGGCACCCGCGTCTTCCCGGTCGAGCCGGCCATCCCAAAGCCGGGCACCGTGGCCCATCCGCGCCGCCGTCCGAGCGACCGCGCGCGCCACCTGCCGGTCGGCCCGGAACTGCTGGGCCGCGTGGTGGACGCCGCCGGCCGCCCGCTGGACGGCCTCGGCCCCATCAACGCCGTCGACAGCGCACCGATCAACACCCGCCCCGCCAATCCGCTGGGCCGCGCGCCCATCGTCGAGACGCTGGACGTCGGCGTGCGCTGCATCAACGCCATGCTGACCGTGGGCCGCGGCCAGCGCATGGGCCTGTTCGCCGGCTCCGGCGTCGGCAAGTCGGTGCTGCTGGGCATGATGGCGCGCTACACCGAGGCCGACGTCATCGTGGTCGGCCTGATCGGCGAGCGGGGCCGCGAGGTCAAGGAATTCATCGAACAGATCCTCGGCGAAGACGGCCTGGCGCGCTCGGTGGTGGTGGCGGCCCCGGCCGACACGCCGCCGCTGATGCGCCTGCAAGGCGCGGCCTACAGCACCGCGATCGCCGAGCACTTCCGCGACAAGGGCCAGAACGTGCTGCTGATCATGGATTCGCTGACCCGCTACGCCATGGCGCAACGCGAGATCGCGCTGGCGATCGGCGAGCCGCCGGCCACCAAGGGCTATCCGCCGTCGGTGTTCGCCAAGCTGCCGGTGCTGGTCGAACGCGCCGGCAACGGCGAACTGGGCGGCGGCTCGATCACCGCCTTCTACACCGTACTGACCGAGGGCGACGACCAGCAGGACCCGATCGCCGACTCGGCGCGGGCGATCCTGGACGGCCACATCGTGCTGAACCGCCGCCTGGCCGAGGCCGGCCACTATCCGGCCATCGACATCGAACAGTCGATCAGCCGCGCCATGCACTCGATCACCTCGCACGAACACCAGACCAAGGCGCGCCAGCTCAAGCAGCTGTTCTCGCGCTTCGAGCGCAGCCGCGATCTGATCAGCGTCGGCGCCTATGCCGCCGGCACCGACCCGGTGCTGGACCAGGCTATCCAATCGCATGATCGGATAGAAAATTTCTTACAGCAACAAATCACGGAACGGGTCACCATGGGCGAGAGTTTGGGGCAATTGACCTCTCTATTCGACTGATTGACCGGGCTGCACGCTACTTATAATTGTCACCATGGCTTCCAAAGCGCAATTAGAAACCCTGATGGACCTGGCGCGGCGCGATACGGACGACGCCGCCAAGCGGCTGGGTATCGCCCTGAAAGCCGTGGACGAGGCCAAACAGAAACACGACATGCTGGTCGGCTTCCGCGAGGAATACATCAAGCGTTTCGAAGCGGCGCAGCAGGCCGGCATCACGCCCATGGCCTACCGCAACTTCGTGGCGTTTATCGACAAGCTGGAAGTGGCGATCCGGGGCCAGCTGGAAATGATCAAGCATGCGGAAAACCGCAGCACCCAGGAAAAAACCGCCTGGCAGAACAGCGAGCGCAAGCGCATGTCCTATTCCACCCTGAACGACCGCGCCGACGCTGCGGCGCTCAAGCTGGAAAACAAGCGCGACCAGAAAGCAATGGACGAGCACGCAGCAAGGCAGGCGTACTACAAACGATGACGCATTAACTCACTCATACGGCGCGAAACATGCAAACCAACAATATTCAGCTTCCCAACCTCTCCGCCAATGCAGTGGCCGCGCCCAAAGTCAACCTGAACCTAAGCGCCGGCGGCGACAACAACGCCTTCAAGCAAGCCCTGTCGCGCGAGATGGAGCAGCGCCAGGCCGGCAACAGCACCAGCAGCAACCAGCCGTCCAAGGCCGCCGAGCGTCCGAACGCCTCGCGCGCCTCCGCGCCCAAGCAGCAGGCCGCACCGGCCAAGCAGCCGCAAAACGACGACGACGCACCGGCGCCGCAGGCCAGCAGCAATGACCCTGCCGCCGCCCCGGCGCCGGTTCCTGCCAGGACCGCCTCTTCCAGCGACAGCGACAGCAGCAGCGCCGACAGCGACAACAGCGACGCCCAGGCCGCGCAGGCTGCCGATCCGGTGGCCGACATGCTGGCCCTGGTGGCTGCCTTCAACCAGCCGGCCGCCCCTGCCGCCACGCCGCTGCCTGCCGCCGACGCCGGCAGCGC
>NZ_WKJN01000068.1 GCF_009674495.1 Duganella alba
CATCGGCGGAGGCCGGCGCCAAGGCGGCGCGGGCGGCGGCATCGGCAGCTTGCTGCACCGCGCGGGCCAATGCATGTTCGCTGCCGCGCTGGACGGCGGCGGCAAGTTGCAGCAGGCGCGCTTCGTCGACCTCCGGCGCCGGCGCCAGCACGGCCAGCGACGGCTGCCCTTCCGTCAGCGTGCCGGTTTTGTCGAAGGCCACGGTGGTGATGCGGTGCGCCAGCTCCAGCGCCTCCGCATCCTTGATCAAGATGCCGTAGCGCGCGGCCACGCCGGTGCCGGCCATGATGGCGGCCGGCGTCGCCAGCCCTAGCGCACACGGACACGCAATCACCAGTACCGCCACCGCATTGATGATGGCCTGCTCGGCGTCGCCGCCAACCAGCCACCAGCCGGCGAAGGTCAGCAGCGCCAGCACCAGCACCACCGGCACGAACACCGCGCTGACGCGGTCCACCAGATGCTGCACCGGCGCCTTGGCCGCCTGCGCGTCCTCCACCAGGCGAATAATCCTTGAAAGCGTGCTCTCGGCACCGACCGCGTTCACGCGCACCAGCAGCAGCCCTTCGCCATTGATGGCGCCACCTGTCACGCGCTCGCCGGCATGCCGCGCCACCGGCAGGCTTTCGCCGGTGATCAGCGCTTCGTCGACGTGGCTGGCGCCTTCGGTCACCACACCATCGGCGGCAATACGCTCGCCGGGACGCACGACGATGATGTCGCCCACCCGCACCTCACCGATGGCGACATCGACATCCTGCCCGCCACGCCGCACACGCGCCGATTCAGGCCGCAGCGTTTGCAGCGCGCGGATGGCCTGCGCGGTCTGGCGCTTGGCGCGCGCCTCCAGCCATTTGCCCAGCAGGACCAGCGTGATCACCACCGCCGACGCTTCAAAATACAGGTGCGGCATGACGCCGGCCGACAGCAGCTGGTAGACGCTCAGTCCATAGGCGGCGCTGGTGCCAAGCGCCACCAGCAAGTCCATATTGCCGCTGCGCGCGCGCGCGGCCAGCCATCCGGCGCGATAGAAGCGCGCGCCGAGCCAGAATTGCACCGGCGTGGCGAGCAACCATTGCAGGCGGCCGTCCAGCATCCAGTGGACACCGGCCAGTTCGAGCAGCATGGGAAGCACCAAAGGCAGGGAAAACAGCGCGGCCAGCAGGACCGCAAGGCCACCGGACGGCGTAAAAGTGGCGATGAAGCCACGCCTGGCCGGCGCAACGCCATCGGCCAAGGCAGCGGATGCGCCGACAGCCGGCGCCACGCCCGGCTCCGGCGGTGGCAGCGAGGCCTGATAGCCCGCCTTGTCCACCGCCTGCGCCAGCGCGGCGAAATCGACCGGTCCGGCCGATTCCACCCGCGCCATCTCGGTTGCCAGATTGACACTGACCTTGTCGACGCCCGGCACAGCCGCCAGCACCCGCTCCACCCTGCCGACGCAGGAGGCGCAGCTCATGCCTTCAATTTTGATCGCTTGCTGATTCATGGGACACCCAATGCTGTTTTCACTGACTACAGCATCAAGTATCCCACGATTGGAAGGTCAAGGTTTTTTTAGCGGACTTCGCAATCCACCGTATTCGACTTGGTTGCCGTGTTGCCGGGCGTGGTCTGGCCGGTTGGCGCATTGAATACCGGTGGCGGTGTGAACTGCATACCCGGATTCTGCGGCACGATCACCGGCGGCTGGGCGATGGTCGGCGTGAAGCCGAACTGGCCCGCCGCGAAATTCAGGCTGCCGCCCTTATTTGTCAAATTGATCAGGCCGTCGATCACCTGCACGTAGAGCCCGGGCGCCAACCTGCCGGAATTGCCCGGCAGCGGTGGAATATTGGCTTGCGCGAGCATCAGCGGCTGCACTGGGTAGCTGTCGCCCAGGCCGGCGGTGCTGGCCATCAGCCACGCCTGGCGCGCGGCGGCGGCCTGCGCGACAGCCTGCTCGCTCGGCTCCACCCATTCCGCGATGAAAGTGGTGCCGCGAATGCCGATGGTCGCGCTTGGCGTCTTCATCGAGAACTTTTCCTTGTTGCGCTTGCCCAGCAGGCCGGTCACCGAACGCAGGCCGCCCTTGACCAGGTTGAACGAGGCCGCGTCGCCGTCCGGCTTGTCGGCGTCGTAGGAGAAGTTCTCCACCTTGAAGGTGGTCGACGGTTTCAGCGTAATCTCGCTGTTGTCGATGAACTTGACCATGGCGTAGGTGTTCTTCTCGGTCACCAGCGTGTCGCCGCTTTCCACCTCGGACTTCATCGACAGGATGCGCACCGCACCGTCGGACCGCTTGGCCATCAATGGACCGCTCAATTGCACGATGGTGCCCGCCACCTGGGCCGCCCAACTGGCGCCGGCCACCCAGAACAGCAGCAACGCCAGCCACGCTTTAATTGCAGTAGAGTTTTTTAGTTGCTTCATTTTGCGTTCCGGTCTTGTCATTGGTTGCTGCTACTTTGTCGGTCTTCTTGTCGTCGCCAGGCGTCGACGAGGTGGACGTGCCGCCCGAAGTCGAGCCGCCGGACGAGGTGCCGCCCGGCGTGGCGTCGCTGGTCGCCAGCGTCTTGATCACCTCGGTGGACGCCTGCTGGACCGGCTTGACCGGCTCCGCCGCGGTCGGCGGCGACAGCACCTGGCACAGCGCCGAATTCGGCGCGATGGTGCAGATGTCCGCCGATGGCGGCGGCGTGGGCGTTGGCGTTGGCGTCGGCGTCGGCGTCGGCGTTGGTGTCGGCGTCGGAGTAGGCGTTGGCGTTGGCGTCGGCGTCGGCGTTGGCGTTGGCGTCGGCGTCGGCGTCGGCGTCGGCGTTGGCGTTGGCGTTGGCGTCGGCGTCGGAGTAGGCGTTGGCGTTGGCGTTGGCGTTGGCGTTGGCGTTGGCGTTGGTGTCGGCGTTGGCGTTGGTGTCGGCGTTGGCGTTGGTGTCGGCGTTGGCGTTGGTGTCGGTGTTGGAGTAGGCGTTGGAGTGGGCGTCGGCACAATCACCGGCACGACCACGCCATTCACATCCGAGATGGTGCCGTTATTCAAGAAGGAGCTTGCAGTCGCCGTCACATGGCCGCTGGACGAGCTGACGCTGCCGTTGCCGCCGATCGTAATCGAGTTGCTGGCATCGTAGCCCGTCCCCGCCGCCAGCGTAATATTGCCGGACAACGAAGACACCGTCCCATCAATCACCAGCGGGCTATGCGTCTGCAGCGTGATCGACCCCGAGCTGGTCTGCACGCCGTCCGGCGAGACCCCGGCGATGGTCATGCCGCCGGTGTTGTCGATGATGACCGCGCCGGCATTGCCGCCGCCCGCATCCACCTGCTGCGCCTTGTGCACCGTCATGATGGACGAATGCGCCGTGTTGTTGGTGTTGGCGATGTTGATGTCCGCCGTGGAGCCGTTGCCGGCCGTATTCACCGCCGTCAGCTCGGACACGCTGGTCGCCAGCGCCTTGCCGCCACCGATGCCACCGGTGGCGCTCAGCGTCAGCGCATTCGCGGTCAGCGAACCGCCGCTGGAGATGGCGCCGTTCGTCGCCTCCACGTTCAACGCGCCTGCCACCTTCAGCGCGCCCGCGACGGCAACCGCATTGCCACGCAGGTTCAGCGCCGTCGAGGCCGCAGTGCCGCCCCTCAGGTCCACCGGACCGGCAATCGCCAGCATGCCCTGGTACTCGGCATTCTTGCCGATGTTCAGCACGCCGGAATGCAGGGAATTCAATTCCGCGTCAACCAGGCTGAGTGAGTTGGACGTCTCGGCGCCGAGGCTGATGCCGGTACTGGCGCCATACGTATCCACATTGATGGTCTGCGCCGTGGTCGTGCCGCCCAGCGCCATCTTGTTGCCGATCAGCGATACGGAAGTGGCACTGATCACGGCATTGCTGCCCAAGGTCAGCGTGCCGCTGCCGTCCACGCTGGCGCGTAGCGTGCCGGCGCCGCCCAGCGCATGATTGAGCGTGATGTCGCCATTACTCTCAAACAGCAGGTTGCCCACCGAGGCCAGGCTCACATTGCCCCCCGACGTGATGCTGCCCGCCCCGCTGTCGCCAACGACCAGGTTGCCGGCCGCAACCGATTTCAGCCCGTTCGCCGTCAGTCCCAGCGTGCCGGCCGATGTGCCGCCGAAGGTGATGCCGCGATTGGCGCTGTAAGTACCGAACGACACCGTGTCGTAGGCGCCGGTACGGCTGCCGATGCTGCCTTGCGCGCCGTTCAGGTTGATGTTGTCGGAGATAAAGGAGATCAGCGCCTCGCTGCCGATGGTACTGGACACAGCGCCGCTGCTGCCCACCGTGATATAGCCGTCGGCCACATTGGCGCGCGCATCCATGCTACCGGCGCCCACGTTCACGTAGCCGTTGATGGTGATGTAGCTGCCCTGCATAGCCAGCGCATGGCCGCCGCTGCGCACCACATCCGTGCTTTCAAGCGAGGCGATGGTGATGCCGCCCATACCGGTGGCGCTGCCGCTGGCCCCATCGTTGGCGGTCAGCGTGATGTTACCGTTCATGTACAGCTGGTTGTTGACCTTGATGTCATTGCCGGCCTGCGCCGTCAGATTGACGTTGCTGTGGGTATTGCTGATGTCGCTGCTGAAGTTGATGTCATGCTTGGCCTGCAGCACGATACTGGTGGTGGCGTTGGAGAACAGATCGGCGCCGATCTGCGTGGTATCGGTCGCCACGCCGCCGTCGAACAGGATGTCGGCCGGCGTGATGCTGCCGCCGTCACCGGACACCACGGTGATGTCGTAAGGGTCCAGCAGCCAGCTGCCGGTTCTGCCTTGCGCCGCGCTCGTATTCACGCGCGCGCCGGCCACGTCCAGATAGTTGGCCGATGTTTCCACCTGGCCGCCGTCGCCGGCCGCCGCGCCGCCGCGCGCCGACAAGACGCCGTACATGCGGGTCGCGTCCTGGCTCCACACCACCACGGTGCCGCCATTGCCGCGTTGGGTGGCATCGGCGCTGATGACCACGTCCTTGCCCACGTAGGTGGAACGGGCGTTGAGCACCGCCGCGTTCTTGCCCTGGTAA
Organism: Duganella alba; assembly: GCF_009674495.1. GTDB lineage: Bacteria > Pseudomonadota > Gammaproteobacteria > Burkholderiales > Burkholderiaceae_D > Rugamonas > Rugamonas alba. Next base: position 5,016 of record NZ_WKJN01000068.1, read on the forward strand.
TCGCCGCCGACCAGCACCTTGCCGCCGCCGGCCGCGCCGCTGGCGTCCACCAGCGCGTTGCCGGTCAGGCCGACTTGCTTGCCGAGCAACATGATGTCGCCGCCGGTGTTCAGGTTGCTGCCGCTGGCGCTGGTCACGCTGCCCTGCTCCAGCAAGGTCGTGTCGCTGGCCTTGAGGACGATGGCGCCATTCTCGCCGCGCACCGCGCTGTTGGCGTTGATCACGCCACGCTGATTGACCAGCGCGCCAAATACGCCGACACGGCCACCGGCCGCGACGATGCTGCCCAGGTTCAGCGCCTGATCGGCCGGCGACGACACCACCACCTGCACATTCGGATCTTTCGAGTCGAACAGCTGCACGCTGTGGCCGGCAGCCAGCACCACGTCGCCATTGGGCGAGGAGATGACGCCGCTGTTTTCCACCGCCGGCGCAATCAGGAAGATCTGCCCGCCGGACGGCGTAGTGATCGTGCCCTGGTTGCTGACCTTGCCAGCATTGGCGGCGCCGTCGAAGTTGTTTTTGCCGGCCAGGAAATCGGCGTTGGACATATTCAGACTCGACGCCACCAGGCCGTTGACGTCCACGCGCGCACCGGCGCCAAACACGATGCCGTTCGGATTAATCAGGAACACCTTGCCGTTCGATTGCAGCGAGCCGAGGATCTGGCTCGGATCCTGTCCGGTGATGCGGTTCAGCACCCGGCTGTCGCTGCTCTGCTGGATGAAGCGGGTGATCTCGCCCGGCGCGATCGAGAAGCTGCGCCAGTCGATGATGGTGTTCGGCGTATTGGTAATCGAATACAGGCTGCCCTGCTGGTTGAAGGTGGCCATGCCGTGCACCACGGTCGGCGCGACAGGGCTGGCCTGCGCACTGCTGAACGCGGCCGCCACCACCACAGCCAGCGCTTTGCGGCGCAAATTAAAAGGAGTTTGCAGATTCATGTTTTATCTTCTAGTGATCAGTAGGCCAGACCCAAACGCACGTGCAGGCGATTGGCGTCGGCGCGGGTGGTAGCGCCGGCTTTGGTGACATGGCCGTAATCCAGTTGCAGGTTGACATAGGTGGACAGCACGAAGCGCGCGCCGACGCCGGCGCTGGCGATGGTGGTGCTGTCGATCTCGCCCGGTTGCGCCTTGTTGCGGCTGACGTAGGCGCTGTCGTAGAAACCCAGCAGGCGGCAGTTCCAGCCGGCGCGCGCGCACAGGTTGGGCGTGTACGCCTCCAGGTTGAGGCTGACGCCGGAATCGTTGGAGATTTCGCGCTCGATGAAGCCGCGCACCGAGGTCGCGCCGCCGGCGCCGAACTGCTCGCCGGGAATCAGCGCGTCGCTGGTGTACTGGCCGTTGACGATGGCGCGCAATTGCCACTGGTTCTCCAGCGCGCGCGTGATGCTGCCGCCGAAGCGCAAGATGGTGTAGTCGGCCTTGGCGCCGACGCGCGCCAGCGCGAAGGCATCCTGGCCGCCGTTCGAGCCGCCGGAGAGATTGCGCAGCAGCGTGATCTGGCCGCCCACGTCGCCCATCTTGATCGGCGCGCCGATCTGGTAGCTAAGGCTGACCGGATGCACGGTGACGTTGTTGCCCAGCTCGGTGGAATCGAACAGCACGCTGTTCTTGAAGGCTTTCACATCGACGCCGTAGGACAGCTTGGATTCGACCTCGCCGCGCCGGGCCAGCGCCTGGTTGTAGCGGACGCCGTACACCGCGCCCTTGCCGCTGACGGCCAGGTTCAGCGCGCCGGCGCTGACGGTACCGGAATCGACGTTGGAATAGCTGGCGAAGAAGTCCAGCGAGTCGCCCGACTCATACAGCGGAATATGGTAGCCGGCGCCATACACCTTGACGCGGCCCGGCTCCTCGGCCGAGGTGGTGTACTGCAGCGAGGCCAGATGGTCGCGGCCGAACAGGTTGGCGTTTTGCAGGATCACGCCGACGTGGGTCTTGCCGGTCGCCTCGGTGCCGGTGTTGTCGGCGTTGGCCATGACCTTCCACGGCGACTCGTCCTTCACGTCCAGCACGGCGTCGACCTCGTCGGCCACCTCGCCGCTTTGCAGCTTCATCGTCACCTGCTTGGACGGATTCTCGTTGCCCTGCTTCAGGTTGGCCGAGACCGCCTTCAGGTCCGGCGAGCGGCCCGGCTGCAAGGCCGGCAGGCTGCGGCGGATGTTCGCTTCGTCGAAATACTGGTTGTTCCTGACCGTCACGCGGCCGATCTTGGTTTCCACCACGCGCAGCGTCACCACACCGCCGTTCAACTCCTGCTCCGGCAGTTCGATGGTGACCACGTTGTAGCCGCGTTCGTGGTACTTGGCTTCCAGCGCCTCCAGCGCGCGCTGCACGTAGCCGAAGTCGCGCTGCTTGCCGCTGTACGAGGCCAGCACGGCGTCGATGTCCGCCTGCGGCAGCAAGGTGTTGCCCTTGACGTCGAAGCGCGTAATTTCAAAACGGATGACACCGTCATCCGCCGCGTCCGCTCCCCATGCCGATGCCACAGCAACGGCGAGAAGTGACCCTGCGAGCAGGCGCGTAATCTTATATTTCATGTTGTAAACCCATGGATTGGACAGTCTCTTCGATGCTAGCACGGCAACACTTGCCTGCGTGGCGTTTTTGCCACAACGCAGGCAAGTGTTGGATTTCTGTCTGGCATTAGTTGCAATACATTTTCTTGACTGGCTCGGTCGATGCCACGCCGGTCTTGCCGCCGCCGTTGGCGTTCTTTTCCTCGACCGGTTTTTCCGGCTGCGAGTTGCCGCCGGTGCCGCCCGTGCCGGCACTGCCGCCGGACGACGGACCGCCCTGGCTGCTGTTGACCGCGCTGTTGATGATGTTGACGGTCGAGTTGAGCGCCTGCGCCACCGGCTGGTTCTGCTGGCTCTGCGCGGCGGCGGCGTCCGCAGCGGCCTTGGCGGCGGCATCGGCGGCGGCTTTGGCAGCGGCATCCGCCGCCGCCTTGGCGGCCGCATCGGCGG
>NZ_WKJN01000069.1 GCF_009674495.1 Duganella alba
TGCAGGCCGCGCCGACGCCGTTGCCGGCGCCGGTGGCGGATTTGCCGCAGTCGGTCGCCAATCTGGCGCGCGCCACCGCGCCGGAGCCGGCAGCGCCAGCCAAGCCGGCCGCCGCCGCGCCTTCGGACGAGCCGGTCGTCAATCTGCGCGACCTGCCGGAGCCGATCCAGCGCTCGATTCCGCAGGTGACGGTGGGCGGCTACATCTATTCCAAGAACGCCGCCGACCGCTTATTGCTGGTCGATAAGGTCCTGCGCCACGAGGGCGAGGAGGTGGCGCCCGGCCTGATCCTGGAGAAGTTGCAGCCGAAAGAGGCGGTATTTAACTTTAAAGGCTACCGCTACCGCGTTCCGTATTGAATCGTAACTCGCCTGTCATAAAAAAATGATATTTTTCTACTATTGAGAACTCAGCAAGGGAAATATCATGAAGCATCTGAAGGGTCTGCCATTCCTGATCGCCGCGGCTGCCTACGTGCCGCGCGCCCACGCCGCCGAGGTCGTGCAATCCGCCGAGCCCAGCATCACCAGCCTGCTGCTGATCTGCGCCGGCCTGATCGTGCTGTCCTGCACCCGCTCCAGCGGCGCCATCAAAGTCAAGCACTGAGCGGCGCCGCTGCACCATCGTTGTTGCTGCGTATAATGACGGGCATCAATATGATGGTGAGGTAGGCAATGCAACAAGTCAGTCCCGCGCAAGCGCGCAAAGTCCTCGGGGTGATCGGGACGTCCGGCAGTGGCAAGACCACGCTGCTGGAGCATCTGCTGGCGCAGCTGGCGGAGCAGGGCTGGAAGGTCAATGTCATCAAGCACAGCCATCATGACCTGCAATTCGAGCCGCAGCACAAGGACAGCGCACGCCTGCGCATGGCCGGCGCGGCCGAGGTGATGGTGGGCTCGCCGTTCCGCTACGCCATCATCCATGAACTCCGGGGCGCCGCCGAGCCGACCCTGGACGAGCAGCTGGCGCGCATGTCGCCGGCCGATCTGACCTTGCTGGAAGGTTTCAAGTCGTATGCCATCGACAAGCTGGAGGTGTACCGCGTCGAGGCCGGGCGCGCGCCGCTGTACCCGGACGACGAGCACGTCATCGCCGTGGCGGCCGACCATGCGCGGCCGGCGGGGCTGCGCGCCAGCGTCGCCTGGCTGGATGTGAACCAGCCGCAGCAGGTGCTTGCCTGGTTGCTAACGCATCTGAAAAAAACTTCAGCGCAGGGCTAAAGTTGCCGGCGGGGCGTCCGTAAACAAGGGTGAAACCCCTTAATGGAGGACCCCATGGACGTTACCGGTATTGCTCAACTCTCAACCACGATGGCTGACACTGGCACCAAGCAGGCTGTTGGTATCGCTGTATTGAAGAAGGCCCAGGATCTCCAGGCATCCAGCGCCAGCGCGCTGATCGAGGCGATTCCGCCAGTGCCGAATCTGCCGGCCCACCTCGGCAACAACATCAACACCAAAGCCTGAGCGCTTGCCCGCGGCCGCGTTCTGCGCCGCCGGTGTTCTCCGCGTGCCGTCCGGCGCGCGGCGCGTGCGTGTGCACGCCATCCTTCCCATGAGTAGACAGGTGCGTCGCGGCGTCATTGCTGGTACGCTGCGGGTGCTGTTTACTTTTACTTCAGGAGATTTACCATGAACAAACGTCAAGCCCTGATCGCCGCCGCGCTGGCGACCGTGTGCGCCGCGCAGGTGGGCACCGCGGCTGCTGCCGACGACAAGGAAAAATGCTACGGCGTGGCCAAGGCCGGCCAGAACGATTGCGCCACCAGCGCGCACTCCTGCGCCGGCCAGGCCAAGACCGACAAGGGCGCCGACGAGTGGAAGTTTGTACCGAAGGGTACGTGCGAGAAAGCCGGCGGCAAGACCACGCCGCCTGCCAAGTAAGTTGTTGGCCGGGCTGGGCGTCGGCGTCGGTCTGCGGGCGCCGCATTACCGGCAGTTTCTCGCGCAGCGGCCAAAGGTCGGCTGGCTGGAGGTGCACAGCGAGAATTATCTCGACCAGGCCGGCTGGGACTGGCATGTGCTGGAGCAGCTGCGGCGCGATTACCCGATCAGCCTGCACGGCGTGGGCCTGGGACTGGGGTCGGCGCGCGGCTTTTCGGAGGCGCATCTGGCGCGCGTGCGCGCGTTGGTGGCGCGGGTGCAGCCGGTGCTGGTGTCCGAGCATTTGAGCTGGGGCGCGGTGGGCGACCGGCAGCTGAACGATCTGTTGCCGATGACGCTGGACCGGGCCGCGCTGGATCTGCTCAGCGCGCGCGTGGAGCGCATGCAGGAGGTGCTGGGGCGGCAGGTGTTGCTGGAGAATGTGTCGACCTATGTGCGCTTCCATGCGGACGCGATGAGCGAGGCCGAGTTCCTGGCGGCGCTGGCGGCGCGCACCGGCTGCGGGCTGCTGTTGGACGTCAATAATTTGTATGTGAACCAGTGCAATCACGGCGAGGATGCGCTGGCGGCCATGGCGGCGATTACGCCCGGCATGGTGGGCGAGATGCATCTGGCCGGGCATCTGGTGACGCCGCAGGCGGTCATCGACCATCATGGCGACCGCGTGGCCGAGCCGGTGTGGCAATTGTATGCGGCGGCGCTGCGGCGCTTTGGCGCGGCGCCGACCTTGATCGAATGGGATACCGATATTCCGGCGCTGGAAGTGCTGCTGGCGGAGGCGGACAGGGCGGCCATGCTGCATGCGGCGGCCGCGCCGGCGCCGGCGTTCCAGGCGCCGCGCCTGGCGTGGACGGGCGAGGGCGCGGCGGCGCTGGCGGAGGGCCAGCAGCTGTTTGCCGGCGCGCTGTTCGATGCCGGGCTGGCGCCGCAGGCGCTGGCGCAATTTGCTTCCGATCACAGCGAGCACCGCTTCGCCCTGTATCGCGGCAACCAGACGGCCAACTGGAGCAAGACCCTGGCCGCCGCCTATCCGGTGGTGCTGGCGCTGGTGGGCGAGGCGTTCTTCGGCGGCCTGGCGCGCGCCTACGGCCGTGCGCTGCCTTCCGATAATCCCGATCTGAACGTCTTCGGCGCGCGCTTCGCCGCTTTCCTGCGCGATTTTCCGCATGTGGCGCAATTTCCTTATCTGCCCGACCTGGCGCGGCTGGAGTGGGCGCTGCATCGCGCGCACTATGCGCCGGCGGCGGACGGCCTCAGCGCCGGGCAGCTGGCGGCGCTTGCGCCGGAACAGATCGAAAACGCCACCTTCCGGCTGCACCCGGCGGTGCAGCTGCTGGCGTCCGACTGGGCAGTGGCGCCGCTGTGGCTGGCGCATCAGCCGGACAGCGGCGTGGCTTTTCCGGAGGACATGGCGGTGGCCGGCCAGGCGCTGGTGGCGCGGCCGCAATGGCAGCCGCTGGTGCTGCCGCTGAGCGCGGCCGGCCATGCGGCCTTGCGGGTGCTGGCGGACGGCGGGACGTTCGGCGCGGCGCTGGACGCCGCGTTCGAGCGGGATGAAGACTTTGACGTGGCGGCCAACCTGCAGGGCTGGCTGGCGCACGCGGTGCTGGTGGAATCAGTCCTCGCGCCTGAAGGCGCGTAGCAGCCTGGCCTCGCCGGTGAGGTCGCGGTGCAGGCGGGCGGCGATGGCGGTCAGTTCGATCATGCGGTCGATCTGCACGTCTTCAAAACGGGCCAGTTCGCTGGTGGCGGTCTGCAACGCTTCGGCCAGCTTGTTGCGGGCCGCCTGATACAGGGCGCCGTGGTACTGATCGGTGTTTTTCAGCAGCTCTTCGGCGTTCTCGATCACCTGGCGCAAATCGTCCAGCAAGCTTTCCTGGGTGGGACTGTTGGGTGGCTGGCCGTCCATGAGAGACCCCTACTGGTTAAGAATCCACTATAGCGGGGCAGACGCCCGCCGGCTTGCGCCAGATCAAACGCGTACCGGCACCCTGATAGCTTACCGTCTAATTTCTCAAAAGCAAGAACAATTACGCTGCGACCACACTGATCCGCACGTCGCCCAGGCTGACCTGCTGGCCGGCGCGGATCTTGGCGGTCTTGCGCAGCTCCTGCTTGCCGTCGACCTTGACGTCGCCGCTGGCCACGATCATCTTGCCGGCGCCGCCGCTGTCGCACAGGCCGACCAGTTTTAACAATTGATTCAGCTCAACAAATTCGCCGTTTAATTCGAAACTTACTTTCTGCATTTTATCCTCTGCTGCCTTGATGTGAAGTCGGTACGGCCTCTGCCATTTGCTAGTGTAGCGGCATTCCGACAGGCGCGCAGTTTACCCTATCGGCGCGTCCTGCCGCGATTGCTACTCGGCAAAGAAGTTGGTATTCTGGCTTAACTGCTGAATATTTAGGCAGGGTGCTTGGCCTGGGAGTGAGTTGCATCATGAACAAGTTCTCTTTGGCATTGGCAATGGCCGGTCTCGTCGGGGCCGATGCGGTGGCGGGCGATCCGTGGGCGGTGTCGCCCAGCTTGCCGCTGTTCGAGCAACGCGCCAACGCGGCGTTGCTGTTCGACGCCGCCGACCGTCAGGCGGCGCTGGCCGATTCGCTGCGCGGCGACGGCGTGCCGCGCTACAGCGCGCTGGCCGGCTTGCCGAAGCTGCATTTCGGCGCTCTGCCGGACAATCTGGCGCTGCTCGATCCGCTCGGTCCGCTGCTCAGCGAGCACAGCAAGCGTTTCCTCAGCAGCGCGGAATTCGAAAAGAAAATGGGCCGCGGCACCGGTATCCTGACCGTCGGCCTGCTGCGCGAGGCGGGCGGCGCGCCCGGCAGCGAACACAGCATGTCGATGATGCTGAACACCCGGCCCACCACCACGTTTACGTCCGTGTCGCTGGGCTATGCGCTGACGGCGCGCAGCTCGCTGATGGCGATGGCGTCCTATGGCAAGACCGAGGGCATCGGCAGTCCGGACAGCCTGCTGGCGCAGGTGTCGTCGGTGCGCACGGTGGCCTACAGCGCCGGCTATGTGCGGCGCCAGCTGCTGGCCGCCAATGACCGGCTGGCGGTGACCTTGTCGATTCCGGCCAAGGTGCGCACCGGCTCGCTGGAATACAGCGGCGCGCTGCCGCAGGCCGTCGATCCCGGCGTGGCGGTGCTGGGCGCGCCGACGCTGAATCTGCGGCCGACCGCCACCGAACGCGACCTGGAGCTGGGCTACACCCGCTTTTTCGGCCGCGACGGCAAGCTGGGCCGGCTGACCGGGGCGCTGATGTGGCGCGTCAATCCCGGCCACGACGCCACTGCGCGGCCGGACGTGCTGACCGGCGTGCGCTATTCCTACGGTTTCTGAGCTTAGCCCCTGGCGCCGGGACGGGTCATGTCCAGCGGCACGATCCACTGCTCGAACTGCTCGGCGGTGACGTAGCCGAGCGCCAGCGCGGCTTCCTTCAGCGTCGTGCCTTCGTGCTGGGCCTTCTTGGCGATCGACGCCGCCTTGTCGTAGCCGATGTGCGGCGCCAGCGCCGTCACCAGCATCAGCGAGCGTTCCATCAGCTCGGCGATACGGCCGGTGTTCGGTTCGATGCCGTGCACGCAATGTTCCTCGAAGCTGCGCATGCCGTCGGCCAGCAGGCGCGCGCTTTGCAGGAAGTTGTGGGCGATCATCGGCTTGTAGACGTTGAGCTCGAAGTTGCCGGAGGCGCCGCCCATGGTGATGGCGACGTCGTTGCCGAACACCTGGCAGGCCAGCATGGTCAGCGCTTCGCATTGGGTCGGATTGACCTTGCCCGGCATGATGGAGCTGCCCGGCTCGTTTTCGGGGATGGTGATTTCGCCGAGGCCGGAGCGCGGGCCGGAGGCCATCCAGCGCACGTCGTTGGCGATTTTCATCAGCGCGGCGGCCAGCGTTTTGAGCGCGCCGTGGGCCGACAGCAGGGCGTCGTGGCCGGCCAGCGCGGCGAATTTGTTGTCGGCGGTCTGGAACGGCAGGTGCAGCGCGTGTTCCAGCTCGGCGGCGATGCGGGTGGCGTATTCAGGATGCGAGTTGAGGCCGGTGCCGACGGCGGTGCCGCCGGCCGCCAGTTGCAGCACGCCGGGCAGGGCGGCCTTGATGGCGCGCTCGGCAAAGTCGAGGTGGGCGACATAGCCGGAGAATTCCTGGCCCAGGGTCAGCGGCGTGGCGTCCTGCAGGTGGGTGCGGCCGATCTTGACGATGTCGGCAAAGGCGGTGGCCTTGGCGTGCAGGCTGTCGCGCAGCTGTTGGATGGCCGGCAGCACGTTGTGGGCCAGCGCCTGGGCGGCGGCGACGTGGATGGCGGTGGGGAAGATGTCGTTCGACGATTGACCCTTGTTGACGTCGTCGTTCGGGTGCAGCTTGCGCGCTTCGCCGCGCACGCCGCCCATCAGCTCGGAGCCGCGGTTGGCCAGCACTTCGTTCATGTTCATATTGGACTGGGTGCCGGAGCCGGTCTGCCACACGGCCAGCGGGAATTCGCTCGGGTGGGCGTTGGCCAGCACTTCGTCGGCGGCCTGGGTGATGGCGATGGCCTTGGCGCCGTCCAGCAGGCCGAGGTCGAGGTTGACGCGGGCGGCGGCGCGCTTGACGCTGGCCAGCGCGTGGACCAGTTCCAGCGGCATTTTTTCGGTGGAGATGCGGAAATGTTCGAGGGAGCGCTGGGTTTGCGCGCCCCACAGCTGGGCGTCGGGGACGTCGATCGGGCCAAAACTGTCGCGTTCGCTACGGGTGCTCATGAAGAATCCTTGGTAGGGAAGAAGAGAAATGAGTGTAGCGCAGTTTGGAAAAATTAACCGGGGGCTACAAAAACGGGAATTTCAGCCGTTATAGCTGTTACACTTTTTGGAATTCTCGCCCGAGCGCGACCTTTTGATGATGCAGCGTAAGCACTTGACAACTTCGATCAGCGCCCTGGCCTTGGCCGGCGCCGCGCTCGTGGCCCAGTCGGCCGAGCTGGGCGATATCGCGCCGCGTTCGTATATCGGCCAGCCGCTGGCGGTCGATATCGACCTGGTGGCGCTGACGCCGGAGGAGCTGGCCGGCTTGCAGGTGCGGCTGGCCGATGCGAATGTGTACCGCGGCGCCAATGTGACGATGAATCCGGCGCTGGCGTCGGTGCGTCTGCAGGTCGAGAAGCGCGGCAGCCGGCAGGTGTTGCATGTGACGACCACGCGGGCGGTGGATGCCGAGTATGTCCATCTGTACGTGGAATTGGGCGTGCCGGGCAAGCAGGATGTGCGGCTGGCCACGGTGTGGCTGCAGAAGGATCCGACGCCGCCGGCGCCGGTGGTGGTGGCGCCGCCGGCCAGTGTGATGACGCCGGCGCAGGCCGAGCAGATCGCGGCGCAGGCCCGGGCGGCGCGGGTGGCGTCGGAGGCGG
>NZ_WKJN01000006.1 GCF_009674495.1 Duganella alba
GGTGTTCGCGCCGCCGCTGGCGGTGCCGATGGGCGGACCGCTGGCCAACGGCAACACGCCGCTGGCGCCGCCGCCCCGGCTGGTCAACTCGCCGGCGCCGGCCGGTGAAGCCAGCGTCTTCAATATGGATGGCCTGATGCGCGTGATGGGCAAGGACGCCAAGGGCCGCAGCGCCATGTTCAAGATGGTGCGCGGCGCGCTCGACAGTGGCATGGAACCGGTCGACCAGGCCGCCGTGGCGCTGCAGGAAGGGCGGCTGCGCGACGCCGCCAAGCTGTTCCACGGCCTGCGCGGCGCCGTCGGCGTACTGGGCGCCAAACGCCTGATCGACGCCACCATCGCCGCCGAAGACGCCATCGCCGACCAGCGCGAAGACGAGTTCGACAGCCGCTGCCAGGCCGTGCGCAGCGAGCTGGAACAAACCCTGGCCATGGCCCGCGCCTGGCTGGACCGCCAGCAGTCCTGAATCCCCGCGAAAGTCCGCCACCATGCCCCGGGCTCCATGCCCGGCCGCATGGTGTTTAGGCGTTTACGCAACAGTTTTGCACCAGTTTTCACGCTGCGCAGCACTTCTATAAATCATATTGATAATAATTCGCATTTACGTTTCAGAATTTTATTGTTACAATATTTCCCACTAAATTTACTCTCGACCGGCAAGCCAGACGCAGCATGAACACAGTTTCAGTGCGCAGCCAGCCCTCTCTTTTTTAACGAAAGAAGCACATGGCAATGATCAAAAGTCGCAAACATGCGCAAACGCGCTTTAACCAACACATGAGCGCAGCGCTGGCTGCGATGCTGCTGCCGGTGGCGGCCCAGGCTGCCGACGCCGTGCCGACCGAGGCGGACGCCCAGGCCAAGCCTCAGACCATGCAGGAAGTGCAAGTCAACGGTTCGCGGGAAAATGATTTCAAAGCCGAACGTGCTGCGTCGGCCAAATACACGGAAAAACTGGTCGACACCGCCCAGACCCTGACCGTCATCAAGAAAGAGCTGATCGAACAGCAAGGCGCCACCACGCTGACCGAAGCGTTGCGCAACACCCCGGGCGTCGGCGCCTTCTTCCTCGGCGAAAACGGTTCGACCAACACCGGCGACGCCATCTACATGCGCGGCTTCGACGCCTCGGGCAGCATCTACGTCGACGGCGTGCGCGACGTCGGCTCGGTGGCCCGCGACACCTTCAACATCGAACAGATCGATGTACTGAAAGGCCCGGCCGGCACCGACAACGGCCGCAGCTCGCCAACCGGCTCGATCAACCTGGTCACCAAGCAGCCACAACTGGAAAATGCCTACCAGGCGTCCGTCACCGGCGGCAGCGGCAAACAGAAACGCGGCACCGCCGACATCAACACCGTGATCGATGCCGACAGCGGCACCGCCTTCCGCCTGAACGTGCTGGACCAGGACAGCGGCAATCCGGCGCGCGACGTGGTCAAGAACAAGCGCTGGGCCATCGCGCCATCGCTGGCTTACGGCCTGAACAGCCCGACCCGCGTCTACCTGGACCTGCTGCACGTCAAGCAGAACAACATTCCCGACGGCGGCGTGCTGACCATCGGCCTGCCTGGCTACACCTCGCCGGACACCACCCGTCCGTTCCTGACCAACGCCCGTCCGGTCGATCCGAAGAACTTCTACGGTTCCACCCTGGACCACGACGATGTCAAAGCCGACATGGTCACGCTGAAAATCGAACACGACTTCGCCGGCGGCGCCAAGCTGGTCAACACCAGCCGCTACGGCAAGACCACCGAGAACTATCTGCTGACCTCGTTCATGGCGACCGCCGCCAACCTGGTGACGCCAAACGTCAACGATCCATCGACCTGGACCATGAAGCGCACCAACCTGACCTTCAAGGATCAGGTCAACGAAATCGTCGCCAACCAGACCACGCTGACCGCCGACATCACCAGCGGCGCCGTCAAGCACACGCTGGTCGGCGGCATCGAGTTCACCAACGAGAAGCAGACCAACTACACCTGGGCGGCCACCGGCGGCACCGCGCTGCCACCGACCAGCATCTACAATCCGAACCCGAACGCCGCGGTCAACGTGACCTACGCCCGCAATGGCGCCACCGGCAACGGCAGCACCAATACCGAGAGCATCTACCTGTTTGACACCGCCAAGATCGGCGACAAGTGGATCATCAACGGCGGCGTGCGCGTCGACCATTACAACACCACCTACAACGCGGTCACCGTGCAGGCTGCGGTCACCGCGCCGGCGCCGCAGGTGATCCCGGTCGGCACGCTGCTGGGCAGCTCGATCGAGAGCGGCGACACGCTGGTCAACGGCAAACTGTCGGTGGCCTACAAGCCGACCGCCGACAGCAGCGTCTACGGCCTGGTCGCCAGTTCGAAATCGCCTCCTGGCGGCACCACCTTCACCCTGAGCAGCGCCGCCAACAGCGCCGCCAACCCGAACTACGATCCGCAAACCACCACCAACTATGAAGTGGGCACCAAGTGGGATCTGCTGCAGCAGAAACTGTCGTTCACCGCTGCCGCCTTCCGCACCGAAGTGAAAAACGAGATCGAAGTCGACCCGACCAATCCGGCCGTGTACTACCAGAACGGCAAGAAACGCGTGCAGGGTATCGAGCTGGGCGTGACCGGCGAGATCCTGCCGAAATGGCTGGTCAGCGCCGGCTACACCCACCAGTCGACCAGCGTCGAATCGGGCAAGGTGGTGACCGCCAACGGCGAAAACCAGCTGAGCTACACGCCCAAGCAGGCGTTCACGCTGTGGACCTCGTACACGCTGCCGTTCGGCCTGCAACTGGGCGGCGGCGCCCGCTTCAGCGACAAGCTGCTGCGCGGCACCGACGGCGCCATCGGCACCCCGGCCTATGCCGATTCGTACTGGGTGTTCGACGCCATGGCGGCCTACCCGATCAACAAGAACATCGACCTGCGCCTGAACGTCTACAACCTGGGCGACAAGGACTATGTGCAGGCGATCAACAAGTCGGGCTACCGCTACACCCCGGGCGCACCGCGCTCGGCCAGCCTGACCGCCAACTTCAAGTTCTAAGCAACGGTCCCCGATTCCGTTGCCGACCCCGCCGTTATGCGTAACGGCGGGGTTTTTTGCTTTAGAGGAGTTTCATCATGATGCTGCACATTCCCGGCGTGCTGACGGCGCAGCAGGTGGCCGAGATGCGCCGCCGGCTCGATGCCTCGCAGTGGATCGACGGCCGCGCCACGGTTGGCGAGCAGGGCGCCAAGGTCAAGCAGAATCGCCAGTTGCCGGAAACCGCGCCGCTGGCGCTGGAACTGGGCCAGACCATCCTGGCGGCGCTGAACAATCATCCGCTGTACTTCTCGGCGGTGCTGCCGCTGCGCACCATTCCGCCGCTGTTCAACAGCTACGCCGGCGGCGAGCACTACGGCGCGCACGTGGATGGCGCGATGCGCCGCATGGCCGCCAGCGGCGACTGGGTGCGCACCGACGTCTCGACCACGGTGTTCCTGTGCGATCCGGAAGAGTACGACGGCGGTGAGCTGATCGTCACCGATGCCTATGGCGAACATGAGGTGAAACTGCCGGCCGGCGATGCCATCGTCTATCCGTCGACCAGCATCCACCGGGTGCAGCCGGTGACGCGCGGCGCCCGCGTCTGCTCGTTCTTCTGGACCCAGAGCATGGTGCGCGACGACATGCGCCGCAGCCTGCTGCTGGAGCTGGACCAGAACATCCAGAGCCTGCGCGCGCGCCTGGGCGACTGCCCGGAACTGGTCGGCCTCACCGGCCACTACCACAACCTGCTGCGCCAGTGGAGCGAGGTCTAGGCGGCGATTGAACCGTTACGCCAGCGCCTTCAGCTGGCCCTTGAACACCCCTGCCAGGGTCTGCGCCAGGAAGATCAGGATGGTCAGGCTGGCAATCGCCAGCACCACCAGCGCGATGCCGTCGGTGACCGGACTGCTGGCCTGGCCGGCATAACGGATCGCCGCACCGGCCGAGGCGGCCAGGGGGAAGCTGGCCGCCCACCACGACACGCGGAACGGCGAGCAGTGCGGCAGGTGACGCAGGCGGCCCAGCAGCACCGCCAGCACGAACACCATCAGCATGTACAGGATTTGCGCGAACAGATCGATGCCGCCGGTGGTGGTGACATAGGCGGTGAAGCCGACCGCGAACGGCGCCACCATGACCAGCAGCGAGGGCTGCATCGGCGGCGCCAGCGGCTCCTCGAGCACCAGCCGCTGGAAGATCAGCGTGAACAGCGGCACCGCGAAGAACAGGCCCACCGCCAGTCCGAACACCATCACGCCGTGCAGGCCGTCCCATTGCAGCAGTGGCACCGCCAGCGGCACGTCCAGCATGCCGACCACCGGCACGATCCAGGCTGGCGCCACTTGCGGCGCGGCCAGCCGCACCGTCATCCAACGCATGACGATGGTCCAGGCCAGCGCCGTCATGCCGATCGCGCCCAGCAGCCAAGACAGCCGCGCCAGCGCCAGGCTGTAGTCGACCAGCACGAATGGCAGCAATAGCAGACTGATCATCGGTGTGCCGAACAGGTTGGAAGCGATCGGATGATTGAACTCGGCGCGCACCGTTTCCCAGCCGGACCAGGCCTTGATGCCATAGGCGATCACCAGCGCCACGAACGCCGCCACGGCCGCCAGGCCAATCGCCTGGCTGATCCACAGCGGCGCGCCAAAGTGCTGGTGCGCCAGCTTCCAGGCCACCGACAGGCCGCTCAGGCCCATGACGCCGCCAAAAATACCAACCGGCAGGTAAGAGAGTGTGGTGGATTCGTTTTGCATGATGGTCAACCGGTAAAAGAATGGCTGCCATTGTCCGGCCGCCCGCCAGCGCTGACGATGCTCCGTAGGGTAGAGTTTTTGCTCTCCCGTCTCAATCGCTGCTCGCGGCGGTAGTTCCGATAACGCTTGCGCAGCGCATCCAGCCGACTATATACTTCGTATACGTTTCATATATGGAGATACGGATGGGCATTGTCAACATCGACGACGAGCTGCACGACCAGCTGCGCAAGGCCAGCGCGGTGGGCTGCCGCTCGATCAACGCGCAGGCGGCGTTCTGGATCAAGATCGGCATGCTGTGCGAAATGAATCCGACGCAGAGTTTCAACGACATCCTCGGGCGCGAGCTGCGCGCCGCCGGCGTCGATGCGCAAACGCTGAGGACGGTGCCGGTATGACCAAGCGGCCGGAGGAACTGGCGCTGATGGCGGAAGCGGGCCGGCTGCTGGCCAGCGTCTTCGGCCGGCTCGACCAGCTGCAGCTGATCGGCATGTCGACCATGCAGGTCAACGACCTGGTCGACCGCTTCATCGTCAACGACCTGCAATCGCGCCCGGCCAGCAAGGGCCAGTACGGCTACGCCTATGCGCTGAATGCGTCGCGCAACAGCGTGGTGTGCCACGGCGTGCCGTCGGCGGACGAGATCCTGCGGGACGGCGATATCGTAAATTTCGACATCACGCTGGAAAAGAACGGCTACCTCGCCGACTCCAGCAAGACCTATCTGGTCGGCGCCGTGTCGGCCGAGGCGCGGCGGCTGGTGGCGGTGACGTATGAAGCCTTATGGAAGGGCATCCAGGCGGTGCGGCCCGGCGCCCAGCTCGGCGACATCGGCTATGCGATCCAGCGCCACGCGCAGCGCCACGGCTATTCGGTGGTGCGGGAATACTGCGGCCACGGCATCGGCCGCGAGATGCACGAGGCGCCGCAGGTGCTGCACTGGGGCCGGCCGAAAACCGGCCTGATCCTGCGCGAAGGCATGGTGTTCACCATCGAGCCGATGCTCAACCAGGGCGAGCGCAAGGTGCATACGGAAGAAGACGGCTGGACCGTGGTCACTTCGGACGGCCAGTTGTCGGCCCAGTTCGAACACACGGTGGCGGTCACCCGCAACGGCGTGCAGGTGCTGACCCTGCGGCCCGACGAGACAGTCGCTTAACGGACGTCGAGCAGCTCGACGTCGAAGATCAGCGTGGCGTTCGGCGGAATCGGACCGGCGCCGCCTTCGCCGTAGCCCAGGCTGGCCGGCACGATCAGCGTGCGCTTGCCGCCCACCTTCATGCCCTGCACGCCATCGTCCCAGCCCTTGATGACCTGGCCGGCGCCCAGCGCAAAGCTGAACGGCTCGCGGCCGATCGAGGAGTCGAACTGCGCGCCATGCTGCGACGGCGCGGCCGGCTGGTACAGCCAGCCCGTGTAATTGACCACGGCCGTGGTGCCGGCCACCGCTTCCTTGCCGGCGCCGACCACGGTATCGATCTTCTGGAACGCCACCGCCGGCGCATCCGCCGCCGGTGCGGACGCTTGCGGCGCCGACGCCTGCGGCGCCTTGGCGCGGTCGCAGCCGGCCAGGGCCAGCGTGAGGGTCAATCCGAGGGCGCAGGAGGAGAGCAGCTTGTTCATGTGTTCTTTCGTGTTGGTTGTTGGTACGGGATGCCGCCGCAGCATACACCACGCGGCCCAAACATGATGGCCGAAAGCGAGGGTTTCTTGTCTCTTTCATCCGGTAAGCCGATCCTATAATGGATCAACAAGCAACGGATCGGGCGCACTCATGACAAGCAAGACACTACCACCGCGCCGCAAGGTTCTGATCCAGACCACTATTCCCACCACCGGCAACGATTGGGCGATTGCCCGCTTCAGCCGCCTTACCGGCTTGCTGGCGGCCAGCTTCGAGGTGCTGGCGCGCGACCGCGATCCCGGCGACGGTCCGGACAGCCTGCTGGCGCGCCTGGACAGCAGCGATATCGACGTGCTGTGGCTGATGGCGGTGGACACCGGCGCCGGCCTGCACGCCGAGGAATGCCAGGCCATCGAACGCTTCCGTCGGCGCGGCGGCGGCCTGCTGGCGGCGCGCGACCACATGGACCTCGGTTCCTCCCTCTGCGGCCTGCCCGGCATCGGCGCGGCGCATCACTTCCATACCCGCAACCAGGAAAGCGACCGCCGCCGCCACGTCAACGACGACCTCGGCACGCCCTACATCCAGTGGCCCAACTACCATTCCGGCCGCAACGGCGACTACCAGCAGCTGACGGTCAGCGGCGCGCTGCACCCGGTGCTGGCCGATCCCGACTCGGCCACCGGCGCGCTGCGCTTTTTCCCGGCGCACCCGCACGAAGGCGCGGTCAGCGCGCCGCCCGGCGAGCCGGCGCGCGTGATCGCCTGCGGCCAGAGCCAGGCCAGCACGGCGCGCTTCAACCTGATCGTCGCGTTCGAACGCAGCGCGGCGCGCGGCCGGGCCCTGGCGCACAGCTCCTTCCATCACTTTGCCGACTACAACTGGGACACCGCCAGCGGCTGTCCCGGCTTCGTCAGCGAGGCGCCGGGCGACGGCATGAGCACCAACCCGGCGGCGCTGCGCGACATCGAGCGCTATGCCGTCAACGCCACGCGCTGGCTGGCCGGCGACTGAGCACCTTTTTTTCAACCTGAGCGAGAGCCACAACATCATGAACAACCTGCTAAACCACGCCATCCAAGCACATGGCGGTCTCGACCGCTGGAATGCGTTCAGCACTTTGTCCGCGCACCTGTCGCAAGGCGGCGTGATCTGGCCGCTCAAGGGCAAGGGCGGCATGCTCGACGAGGTCGACATCCGCATCCAGCTGCACCAGCCGTGGACCTCGCACAGCCCGTTCGGCGCGCCGGAGCGCCGCACCGCAGTGACGCCGCAGCAGGTCCGCATCGAAACCGCCGCCGGCGCGCCGATCGAAGAAACGCTGGCGCCGCGCGCCTCGTTTGACGGCCACCAGCTCGATACGCCGTGGAGCGACCTGCAACTGGCGTACTTTGTCGGCTACGCGATCTGGAACTATTTCACCATGCCGTTCACGCTGGCGCGTCCGGGCTTTGCCGTGACCGAGCTGGCGCCGTGGCAGGAGAACGGCCAGGTATGGCAACGCCTGCAGGTCACCTTCCCGGCCGACGTGGCCACCCACAGCCCGGTGCAGACCTTCTACTTCTCGGCCGACGGCCTGCTGCGCCGCCACGACTACGAAGTGGCCATCAGCGGCGGCGCGCCGGCCGTGCATTACCTGTCGGAGCATGTGACGGTACAGGGCATCACGCTGCCGACCAAACACCTGATTTACGTGCGCGACGCCGACGGCGGACATCAGCCTGAACCTCTGGTGGTATCGATCCATGCCAGCGCCATTCGATTCGCCTGAGGCGGCCGCGGCAGCCACCGTGGCGGTGCACGTGCGCCACGGCGAGTCGATCGTCAACGCCGGCCTGAGCGCGCTGCTGGCGTCCTGCCCGCAGCTGCGCCTGACGGCGGCGGCGGACGACGCCGACGTCATCGTCACCGACTACGCCGACGCCCTGGCGCGGCTCGCGCACGTCGCGCCGAACGCTATCCCGCTGATGATCGTCAGCCAGCGCGAACGCGAATGGGACATCCGCACCGCGATCTCGGCCGGCGTGCACGGCTACCTGCCGCAGCGCTGCGCGGCCGGCGAACTGCTGACGGCGGTACAGGCGCTGGGCCATGGCCGGCGCTACTTCAATCCGGAACTGCTGGAGCGGGCCATGCAGCACATGGCCAGCGACAGCCTGACCTTGCGCGAAAGCCAGGTGCTGGAATTGCTGGCCATGGGCTGCTGCAACAAGCGCATCGCCAGCAAGCTCGACATCGGCGTCGGCACCGTGAAGACGCACATCAAGTCGCTGTTCAACAAACTCGGCGCTACCGCCAGGACCCATGCGGTCGTGCTGGCCACCCAGCGCGGCATGGTATCCTGAACCGGCGCCAGTCCTTCATCATCTTCTTTTTCCAGCCGGGGCAGCCGTGACAGCCAGAGTCGCATTGGTCATATTTCCCATGTTTCACATTCTCGACCTGTCGATCCTGTCGGTGTTTGGCGTCGCCAACCATTTTGCGCCGGGCAGCTACCAGGTGGACGTGGTGTCGATGACGGGCGGCCTGATCCGCAGTCAGTCGGGCGTCGGCATCGACACCATCCCCTTCTCCGACCAGCACTACGACACCGTGATCGTCGGCAGCACGCCCGGCCTGCCGGCGCCCGCGCCGGACATGGTGCAGCGGCTGCAGGTGGCCGCGCGCAGCGCGCGCCGCATCGCCAGCATCTGCACCGGCGCCTTCATCCTGGCCGAAGCCGGCGTGCTCGACGGCCGTTCGGTGACCACCCACTGGGGCTTCGCCGACGCGCTGGCGCGCCGCTTCCCCCGCATCCAGGTGGAGCCCGACAAGATCTTCGTGCGCGACGGCCATGTCTGGAGTTCGGCCGGCATGACCGCCTGCATCGACCTGGTGCTGGGCCTGATCGAGGCCGACCTCGGCCACGCGATCACCAAGCAGATCTGCAAGATCATGGTGCTCTACCACCGCCGCTCCGGCGGCCAGAGCCAGTTCTCGGTGCTGGCCGAGATCGATCCCAAGAAGGAGCGCATCCGCCGCGTGCTGACCTTCATCAAGGACAACCTGCGCGAGCCGCTGTCGATCCAGCAGCTGGCCGACCAGGTCAACTGGAGCGCGCGCCATTTCAGCCGCGCCTTCCAGGCCGAAACCGGCCTGACGCCAGCCAAGGCGATTGAAAAGCTGCGGGTCGAAGCGGCGCAGGCGCTGATTGAAAGCGGCCATACCTCGGCCGCCCGCATCGCCGACCAGACCGGCTTCGGCGACGACGAGCGCATGCGCCGCGCCTTCCTGCGCGTGCTCGGCGTGCCGCCGCAAAAGTTCGTCCGCGCATCGCGCAGCGTCAAGCTCGACGTCGGCCGCTGACGTCCGGGCCAGCATGGCCGTAATTGCGGCTTTTTGGTCCGTTTCATGCCGCAAGCGCTCCGTATAATCTTTCCAACACCCCCGCCAAGCCTGACCTGCGCACGCCCCCGACCGCAGGGCACATCTCACCGTTTTTTTTCGTTTATTGCGCAAGGAGCCTGCATGACCGATCGCCGATTCTTCCTCAAAGCCGTGGGCGCCGCCGGCGGCCTGCTGCTGCAAGTGGCCCTGCCGGCCGCCCGCGCGCGCGACGCCGCGCCGGGCGCCGACTGGGAGGCCAACGCCGTGGTGCGCATCGCCACCGACGGCAAGGTCCACCTGATCATGCCCTACGTGGAAATGGGCCAGGGCACCTATACCTCGATCCCGATGCTGATCGCCGAGGAGCTGGAGGTGGACCTCAAGGACGTGGTGCTGGAACACGCCGGCGCCGACGACAAGCGCTACATGAATCCGGCGCTGGGCTTCCAGGTGACCGGCGGCTCGACCACCATCCGCGCCGCCTGGATGCCGATGCGCCAGGCCGGCGCCGCCGCCCGCATGCTGCTGGTGCAGGCCGCCGCGCAGCAGTGGCAGGTCGCGCCGTCCAGCTGCCGCGCCGAACATGGCGCGGTGCTGCATCCGGCGTCCGGCCGCAAGCTGTCCTACGGCGCGCTGGCCGCCAGCGCCGCCAAGCTGCCGCTGCCTGCGGCCGACGCCATCGTGCTCAAACCGGCGCAGGAGTTCCGCCTGATCGGCAAGGCGGCGCGCCGCCTCGATACGCCGGGCAAGCTGAACGGCTCGGCGCAGTTCGGCATCGATGTCCAGCTGCCGGGCATGAAGGTGGCCGCGCTGGCGATCACGCCGGTGTTCGGCGGCCGCCTGGCCGGCCTGGACGAGGCGGCCGCGCTGAAGGTCAGGGGCGTGCGCCAGGTGGTGCGCCTGGACGACTGCGCCGCCGTGGTGGCCGACAACTACGGCGCCGCGCAGAAGGGCCTGGCGCTGCTGGCGCTGCGCTGGGACGACGGTGCGCACGCCAACGTGAACAGCGCCGACATCGTGGCCGACATGGTGCGCGCCGCCAACGCCGGCAGCGCCAAGGTGCGCGCCGACGGCAATCCCGAGCAGGCCTTCGCCGGCGCCGCGCGGGTGCTGGAAGCCACCTATGAACTGCCGTTCCTGGCCCACGCGCCGATGGAACCGATGAACTGCACGGTGTACGTGCAGGCCGACCGCTGCGACGTCTGGACCGGCACCCAGGTCATCACCCGCGCGCGCGCCGTGGCCGCCAAGGTCACCGGCCTGCCGGAGGAAAAAGTCCAGGTGCACAACCATCTGCTCGGCGGCGGCTTCGGCCGCCGCCTGGAAATCGACGGCGTCGAGCGCGCGGTGCGCATCGCGCAACAGGTCAGCTTCCCGGTCAAGGTGATCTGGAGCCGCGAGGAAGACATCCAGCACGATATGTACCGCCCGTATTTCTACGACCGCGTGCGCGCCGGCCTGGACGCGCAGGGCATGCCGGTGGCCTGGTCGCACCACCTGACCGGCTCGTCGGTGCTGGGCCGCTTCCTGCCGCCGGCGTTCAACAACGGCTTCGATCCGGAAACCGTGGATGGCGCCGAGGCGCCGCCGTATGCGCTGCCGGCGATCAAGATCGACTACACGCGCCACGAACCGGGCCAGATTCCCACCGCGTTCTGGCGCGGCGTCGGCCCCAGCCACAACGTGTTCGTGGTCGAGAGCTTCATCGATGAACTGGCGG
This sequence comes from Duganella alba, assembly GCF_009674495.1. Taxonomy (GTDB): domain Bacteria; phylum Pseudomonadota; class Gammaproteobacteria; order Burkholderiales; family Burkholderiaceae_D; genus Rugamonas; species Rugamonas alba. Next base: position 11,501 of record NZ_WKJN01000006.1, read on the forward strand.
CCGCCGCCAAGGCCGATCCGCTGCAATACCGGCTGGCGCTGCTGAAGCACAATCCGCGCGCCGAGCACGTGCTCAAGCTGGCGGCCGAGAAGGCCGGCTGGCAGGGCGCGCAGCACGGCAACGTCGGCCGCGGCCTGTCGGTGCAGTTCGCCTTCGGCACGTACACCGCGATGGTGGTCGACGCCCAGCTGGTCGACGGCGAGGTGCGCGTCAGCCGCGTGGTGTGCGCGGTGGACTGCGGCGTGGTGGTCAACCCGGACACCATCAAGGCGCAGATCGAGGGCGGCGTCATCTTCGGCATTTCCGGCGCGCTGTATGGCGACATCACCTTCAAGAACGGCCGCGTCGAGCAGAGCAATTTCCACGACTACCGCGTGCTGCGCATGCACGAAGCGCCGGTGATCGAAACCCACATCGTCGCCAGCAACGAAGCGCCCGGCGGCATCGGCGAGCCGGGCACCTCGGGGCTGATGCCGGCCCTGGCCAACGCGGTCCACGCCTTCAGCGGCCAGCGCATCCGCAAACTGCCGATCGCCACCGCCCTACAGCCAACTTTACAGGAGCAGCACGCATGATTTCACTGAACATCAACGGCAAAACCATGGCGGTCGACGCCGACGCCGACACCCCGCTGCTGTGGGTGCTGCGCGATGAGCTGCACATGTCGGGCACCAAGTTCGGCTGCGGCATGGCGCTGTGCGGCGCCTGCACCGTGCACATCGACGGCCAGCCGACGCGCGCCTGCGTCATGCCGGCCTCGGCGGCGGTGGGCAAGAAAATCACCACCATCGAGGCGATCGGCAACAGCGCGGTCGGCAAGCGCGTGCAGCAGGCCTGGGCCGAGATCGACGTGCCGCAATGCGGCTACTGCCAGTCCGGCCAGATCATGGCCGCCACCGCGCTGCTGAAGGCGATTCCGAAGCCGACCGACAAGGACATCGACCAGGCCATGTCCGGCAACATCTGCCGCTGCGGCACCTATCCGCGCATCCGCGCCGCCATCCACAAAGCAGCGGGGCAGGCATGATGCGCCGCCTGGGTTTGCTACTGGGCCTGGCGCTGGCCGGCCTGGCGCACGCCGCGCCGGAAAAGGGCGACGGCAAGCTGTTCGATCCGGTGGCCAGCGTGGTGATGACGCCGCGCTGCGTCAACTGCCACCAGGTGGAGGCGCCGCACCAGAAGGACATCGGCATCGTCCACGCGCAGCAGGTGGTGCGCGGCAAGGACGGCCACGGCTCGCCCGCGCTGCACTGCGCGGCCTGTCACCAGGCCAGCAACACCGCGCAGGGCAAGGTGCCGGGCGCGCCGAACTGGCACCTGGCGCCGCTCAGCATGCGCTGGCAGGGGCTGGACAAGAAGGGCGTCTGCCAGCAGATGCGCGACCCGGCCCGCAACGGCAACCGCAAGACCGGCGAACAGGTGATCGAACACATGAAAACCGATCCGCTGGTGCTGTGGGCCTGGAATCCCGGCAACAACCGCACCCAGCCGCCGATGTCGCACGAGGAGTTTGTCGCGGTGCTGGAAAAATGGGCGGCGGCGGGTATGCCGTGCCCTGACTAAGCCGGTTTCAGCAGCCCGAGCTTGATCAGGCTGTCGGCGGCGGCAACGATGGCGTCTTCGCGCGGGCGCGGCGTCCAGCCGAGCAGGCGGCGCGCCTTGTCGCTGGTGGCGTTCAGGTTCACGCCCAGCAGTGGCGTGATGCCTTTCAGCGACGGATTTTTCAGTGAGGCCAGACGCACCAGCCAGTTCGGCAGCACGCGCAGCGATACCTGGCCGGCGACGTTGCCCAGACGGCGCCGCAGCACTTTGGCGATGTCCACCATCCACATGCTGGCGCCGGCGGTGGCGATGAAGCGCTGGCCGCTGGCGGCCGGATGCGTCATGGCGCGCAGGTGCAGATCCGCCACGTCGCGCACGTCGACCACGCAGGTGTTGACCTGTGGCGACGCCTGCCCCGTCAGCATCGACTTGATCATGCGGATGGAGTGGGAATAGTCGGCGCCCAGCACCGGGCCGAGCACCGCCACCGGATTGATGGCCGACAGCTCCAGTCCGCCGCCTTCGCGGGCGATGAAGTCCCATGCCGCGCGTTCGGCCAGCGTTTTCGATTTCTGGTACGGCCAGACCTTGCCGCTCAAGTCGCTCCAGTCGGTTTCATCGAACGGCCGCTGCATCGACGTGTGGCCGGCGCAGATGGCGCCGAAGGCGGAAGTCAGCACCACGCGCTTGACGCCGGTCGCGCGCGCCGCACGCAACACCCGCAGATTGCCCTCGACCGCCGGCTGTATCCAGTCTTCCTCGCGGGTCTGGGCGCCGGACGGCGTCGGCGAGGCGCCGTGCAACACATAGCTGCAACCGGCGGCGGCCTCGGCCCAGCCGGCATCGGCGGTGAGGTCCGCCACCACGAACGACAGGCGCTCGCCGGCCTTCATGCCGCCGGTGGCGAGCTGGGTCCGCACTTCCATTTCGCGTTCCGGCGCGCGGATGGTGGTGCGCACCCGATAGCCGTCGCGCAGCAGCGCCAGGATGCAATGCTGGGCGATGAAGCCGGTGCCGCCGGTCACCAATACCAAATCTTCTTGATTCATGTGAACTCCTGTCTATATTCGATGCGGCGATCATAGAGCCCGGGTTTGGTACTGTGAATGCTTGAAAGTGCGGATTACTTGTGTGATAGTACAAAAATGCACGCCGATCCCTTTTCCGACATCCTCAAATTCACCCACGCCGAATCGCTGGTGACGGGCGGCTTCAAGGCCGGCGGCCGATGGGCGGTGCGTTTTCCGGCGCCGGAAAAGATCAAGTTCTTTGCGGTGGTGAAGGGCGCCTGCTGGGTCAGCATGGACGGCGTCGCCGAGCCGATCCGGTTTGAAACGGGCGATGTCGGACTGCTGACCGCCAGGCGCTCCTTCGTGCTGGGCAGCGATCCCGAGGTGCCGCCGCTGGATGCCATGAGCGTGTTCGCGGGCGGCAACGCGACGCTGGGCGACGGCAATGATTTCGCCCACATCGGCGGCCATGTGCTGCTCGATCCGACCAGCGGCCGCTTGCTGGCCGATGTGCTGCCGCCGTGGATACATGTGCCGGCGTCGTCACCGCAGGCGTCTACCTTCCGCTGGCTGCTCGATCATCTGATGGCGGAGCGCGCGGCCGAGTTGCCCGGCGCGCAGCTGGTTTCGGCGCAACTGGCGCAACTGTTGTTCATCCAGATTCTGCGCGCCCACCTGCAAACCGCCAGCGCCATGCCCAGCAGCTGGCTGCGGGCGCTGGGCGATCCGCGCCTGGCGCCGGCGCTGCGGCTGATGCATGGCGAACCCGCCCGCAGCTGGCACCTGGACCAGTTGGCCAAGGCCTGTGCGATGTCGCGCACCTCGTTTGCCGTGCACTTCCGCACGGTGGCCGGCGTCGCGCCGCTGACCTATCTGACAGCATGGCGCATGCGGCTGGCCGAACGCGCCTTGCGCGAAGAAATCACGCCGGTCGCGGTGCTGGCCCGCACGCTCGGCTACACTTCCGAAAGCGCCTTCAGCACGGCGTTCAAACGCGTGAACGGCAGCTCGCCCAAGGCGTTCCGGCAAGCCAGGCATCTTTCCGAGGGAAATGGATGAAGACACGATCTGTTTTGGCGCTGCTTATCGCGGCAGCAATGACATCGGGCGCCGCCTTGGCCGACCGTTTGCCGGCGGTCTCCCCCTCCGGTGTGCCGGCCTTCAGCGACGACATGCTGTCGCCGGATTTCTGGATACGTCGCGCACCCGCCGCCAATGCCGTGCTGCTGGACGCACGCCAGATCGCGGCGCAGCGCCAGCGCGTGCTCGGGCCACAGGGCGGCCTGTTCGATCTGGCCGCCATGCCCGCCACCCTGACGCAGGCACAGGTTGCGGCATGGGTGAGGGAAGCCGAGCAGACGCCGATCAAGCCCGTCATCGACGACGCTGGCCAGCCGGTCACGGAAGCGTTATTGCAATCGCTGCGCCAGAACAGCGCCGTGGCACGCATTCCGGCCAGCGCCACGGCGCGCCATGGCCTGAGCGTGCGCCGCACCTTCCTGCGCGCGCTGCCGTCCGACCGCGCCTTCTACGCCGCCAACGATGCGCGCGATTATGAAAGCCTGCAAGGCGGCGTGCTGTTTCCCGGCGAGGCGGTAATCGTCGGGCACGAAAGCGCGGACCAGCAATGGCTGCTGGTTTTCAGCACGCAGGGACCGGGATGGGTGAAGCGCAGCGATATCGGTATCGGCGCGGCCGACATGGTGTTTGCCTATACGAAGGCGCAGCCAGGCCGCGTGATCACAGGCGATCAGGTACGCACCGTGTTCACGCCGGAAGCGCCGGAGGTTTCGCAACTTGACCTCGACATGGGCGTCAGCTTGCCCGATGCCGGCGTTGCGCCGGGCGACACCATTAACGGCGCCAGCAGCTACGCCTCATGGGCGGTGCGGCTGCCGGTGCGGCGGCAGGACGGCACGCTGGCCTTCAGCAACGCCTTGATACGCCGCACGGCCGATACGGCGCGGGGCTATCTGCCGCTGACGCGCGCCAACATCCTGCGCCAGTCGTTCAAATTCCTCGGCGAACGCTATGGCTGGGGACACCAGTTCAACGCCCGCGATTGCAGCGGCCTGACCAGCGAAGTGTATCGCAGCATGGGCGTGATTCTGCCGCCCAACTCCGGCCAGCAGGGCAGCAGCGCCGCGCTGAACCATCGCGCTTTCAGCGCCGCCGACAGCCACGCCGAGCGCGTCAAGGCGCTGGCGCAGGCACAGGTGGGCGACCTGATCGTGGTGCCCGGCCATGTGTTGATGATTATCGGTCATCTCAATGGCCAGCCCTACGTGATCCAGGATGTGCCCTATGCGGTGTTCAAGGATCCGCAGACGGGACAGCGACGCAAGACCAAGCTGAATCAGGTGTCGGTCACGCCGCTGCTGCCGCTGTACGCCGACGACAACACGCTGTACGTGGACGCCATGACCAGCCTGGTGCATGTGACGCAACCGCTGCGGCCTTAGAAGGCGCTCTTCACCACGCCGCCGTCGACACGCAGCGCGGCGCCGGTGGTTGCCGAGGCCAGCGGACTGGCGACGTAGGCCACCAGCGAAGCCACTTCCTGCGGTGTGCCGAAGCGCTTGATCAAGGAGGTCGGCCGCACGTGATCGAAGAACTCGGTCTCGACCTGCTCGAAAGACTTGCCGCCCGATGTCGCCAGATCTTGAACGAAGTCGCCCACGCCGCGCGATTTGGTCGGGCCGGGCAGCACGCTGTTGACCGTGATGCCGCTGCCGGCGACCGATTCCGCCAGCCCGCGCGCCACCGCGATCTGCGCGGTCTTGGTCATGCCGTAGTGGATCATCTCGGTCGGGATCTGGATCGCGCTTTCGCTGGAGATAAAGATGATGCGGCCCCAGTCCGCCTTCTTCATTTCCGGCAGCACCAGCCGCGCCAGGCGCACGCCGCTCAGGACATTGACGTCGAAGAAACGCTGCCAGTCTTGATCGGGAATATCTTCGAAAGCCTTCGGTTCAAAGATGCCGAGATTGTTGACCAGGATGCTGATGCCCGGATGACGGCGCACCACCTCCTGCGCCGCATCGGCCTGGCTCAGGTCGCCGGCAAAGCCGTGCACCGTGCCCTTGGTTTCCGCGCGGATGCGCTCGACCGCCTCGTCGACACCCGCCTGCGTCCTGCCGTTGACGATGACGGTGGCGCCTTCCTGGGCCAGCGTCTGCGCGATGGCGTAGCCGATACCGGCCGTGCTGCCGCTGACCAGCGCCAGCTTGCCACTGAGTTTTAAGTCCATGTCGTGTCTCCTGAGTAGATTGCGGAAATGCAGCGAAGATGAAGCTTAAAATGGCGCCTGCCATATCGGCTGCCCTCCCACTCTACCAGGAAGGCGTGCGGCCAGCCTCTTCCTGTTGGCCTGGTGGCGGGGCCTTCTACCCACCTGGTTTCTGAAATTTCATTCCAAATTTTTATTTATTAATTATGCTTTGGTTTGACTTTTGGCTATTTTCCATGAGTGTTTTTAGTTTTTGAGGTACCCAGCCACTCACGGCATGATCACCATTTTTGCAATGCAATCCTGAAAAAAAGGTCGAGCACAAAAATTTATCATAGGCACTTTGTTGATAAAGAGTCTTAATGTCTTCTGTAGCGAGTAGGTAGGTGCGAATCTCACCTCCGTTGTAAAGGTTAACCATCCCGGTATACCCTCGCTCCCAGAACTCCCCGCCGAGCATGCGTCGATCTGCCTTCAGCGGCGGTGAGGGTTTCTTTTGCTGGCCAATGAAAAATTCATGAAAAACACTATCCCATTCTGATGGGATGGCTTCGCCAGCGTCACGAAAACGAAGTTTTCCATCGTCGATCGTGAAATTCTCAATATAATTTTTATCGTTGGATCGGTAAAGCAGCCAAACATTGTGATAAAACGCCGTTTCTCCGAAACGAATGATGGCAAATTGATCGACACCCCTGGCGCGTAACTGTTGTTCAGCTGCACGTGCAATTTTTTGGGTATTATCTAAAGTATTACTCAGTTGAGAAACATCTTCCGCGACCTGATTTTTTAACAAATTTTGTTGCATAAGCTCAAACGCCGTCGTTGAATCGCCATCGGCCAGAGCAGAATGTATATAAACAAATCCAATTATTAAAAATATTATTTTTTGTATCATTTTCATGATTTTGTAGAAATCATCCCATAAACCAAAAAAATAAAATACATCAAGTTAGTCCGAGTTCCAGGAGCAGCAGGATGCCGTCTAAGCCGATGCCAGGCGCATCTGCATTGCCGACTCCAGCACCATGGCTCAGGATGGTCAACAGCCGGGCAGCTTATTTTTCAGGCGCCCGGGGAGCCACAGGCTTTGCACCGGCGCGCAATAGCGCATTCACCATGTAGGTGTTCTTGCGTTCACTCGCCATTTCATAAGGCGTGCGTCCGTTTGGGCTGGTACTGTCGAGATTGACATTGACGTCGGCACCATACTGCAATAGCAGGTCGAAAACCTCCCGGTTGCTCCAATAAATCGCTGTGGTCAGCGGGATGTCATTTCGGCGCGAACGCACGTTGGGATTGGCACCATGTTCCAAGACTTTTTTGAGCAACGGAAAAGGCATTCCTTTCAAAGCACCTGCAATGTTGATGTCACGGCCTGACGTACCGTGCGCAAACATCAGGTCGGCAAGCATTGGCGCGGCGGAGTTAAATCCACTCTGAGAAACGATGGTCTGGAGCACATCGGTCCCCTTGGTGCCGGACACATCCACCAAGCCATCTAGCAAAAACTTGATAATCATTAGTCTGCCGGGATCACCCTCTGGCGTATAGGAATTCTTATAGCTGCCTACCGCGATTTGCAGTCCTTCCATAAGCTGATCGCTGCGAAGCGACGGCGTCAATTGCTTAAATTTGTCCAGGTCGCCCTCATCTATGACTTCGTACATGCGGTGGCTGGTTGCCTCCACCATAATGGTCTGGCTCATGACTTTCACCTCAACGCAAGGCCGCGCACTGGAACATTTGGCATCGTCCGCCGACACAGTACCGCTGATCATCAACAGCATCAGATTAATCGCACAAGTTTTTAACATAGGAAATCGAGAATGGTTTGCCTCACTGATCGCAAGCGTCGCACATCGTCTTTCGGGCAAAAGAGTTGCCAGCATATCAAATTACTTAAAGGAAATATTCACACATTGTCACGCCCGGCTGATCGGCTGGGTGTAAACGCGCATTGATGCCCGCCACAGGCAGCTGATCTTATAAATAAGCTCTGTATCGGGCCACTATGCTAAGTGGTTGAAAAATATAATCGTCTGTCTTGAAAAAATTTTAGGCAAATCTGTATCGTTACACTTGCGACGACTGATAGTCTCACTTTGAGAAAAGATAGTCAGTATCGGCATCCTCCAGCGCAAATAGGCGCCTTTTGACCCGACAGCGACCGTCGATGGACCAAAAAAGCTCGTTGCTGAGCCATAGAGGCTCAACTATGACCTGTATATGGGTCAAGCCAGAAAATTACAGCGGATGAAATCGGCAAAGGAACGAGATGGCCCTCTTTTGTTGGTAAGAAAATAGGGCCGTCATGCCCATTTTAGGTGCATGTAAGCCAGAAGATCTTCATTCGAAAAATTTGAAGTCTCCTGTTAGTCCTGAATTGAAAGTCTGCCGGTTAATTCCTCTTTCTGTAGGTCGTCAAGTTTAGTGGGCAGCGTTGAACTAACTTAAGTCAGGCATATCATAAATGCCGACAGCAAAAGCGCGGCGATATTTATCACCATCGTCGCGATCGCGTGCCACACGTTGTGCATGTACTCGGACCTGCAGCTTGCCGGCGAGTGCTTCCAATTGAAGAACGCCGGTCGCCGTCAGTTGGAGATAGGTGCCTTCGCCCCAAGACGCATCCTCATCTGCATCGACAGTGCCGCCCTCTCTCCACCACACAATATGCGCCATCGCGTTGCCGCAATCGTCCAAGTAAGTGATCGTTGTCCCGTACTCGACATTCCAATTCAAACGCCGCAACCATTCAGGGCAAATGCAAAACGCAACGTGTGGCATACCAGGCCAATAACTGAGAGACAGACGTCGCACGAGGAACGGTGCAGGCTCGCTTGAGAGCGGAACAACCTGATCGAACCAAATGGCGCGATCAGGCAGAAGATCGGCTATTTCCCAAGCCGGAAATTCAACGGCGCCAGCCCATGTCGGTACCCGCACGCGAATGGACTTGTACTGGCGGCGTGTCTTGCGCACATTGAATTCACTTACTTCGGCAATCACGACGCAGCTCCCCGTACTAACCGGACATAAATCTCCGTCCACCGAAGGCAGCCAGCCATGTTCAAGTGCTGCATAGCTCGGTTCGCGATCATCCGGCCGCACGATGACCGGTGGCCTGATGGCAGGCTGCGAACAAACGAAGGGATTGTAGGCAAAGCCCATGTGGTAGAGCAAAATGCCTGGTGGGGTAGGCAGCGCTCCGGCTCGTGCCAGTTCGCCGGCGACCTTCCGCAGTGCGCGTGCGGCGACAATCATATGAGGGCGCGCGTAGGTGATTTTTAGGTCCAACCGGCGGAGACAGGATTCAAGAGCTTTCGTCGCTGGAGTGCCAAAGCAGTCCAGGCCGCCCCATGCATCGATCAACATGGCAGCACGGTAGCGAATGTGCGTGGGCGAGATAGCGCCTTTAGCGATTGTCTCGACCAGATCGTCATATGCACGTGTCCAGCCAAACGGAGAGTTCACCAGCATAGCGCCTGTGTGTGGGTCGTAGAGTTCTTCAGGTGAAAAAGGTTCGATTTCGCCGAGATCCAACGAGTAAAACGTGGGTAGGGGCGTTCGCGCGAGTCGGACGGGGAACGCGAGAAATCGCGCTAACCGTTGGGCGATAGTGGCGACGGCGTAGTCGTCGTGACTCGTCAGCGCAACGATCTGAGGATGGTAATCGCGCAAGTGGTCCGCCGCCGGCTGGCATGCCAGCAAATGTATTCCGATGGCGGGGTGCTCGTCGTTCCCAGAGAGCAATAGACGCATGAGCTCCGTAAAGACTGGGCGCCCGGCGTCTGTTGCGTTCAATTCGGTGGCTGCAACATAGACATGCCGGCGCAAGTCGCTGATGCCGAGATCCAAGGCCCATACAAGCAGGCGTGCCAGTAGGCCGGCATCGTCGATTGGTGTGGGTACCCCCACCCCGTCTTCGACCCCGAGGCGGAATTCACGCGTCGACATGATCTGGTCTTGCGCGCACTCCCACATTTCGGACCAGTCCGGTTGTGCCGTGATTACTGGGAAAATGTCGTCGAATTCTGTGAGCAAGTTACGAACGGATTCGTGTTCGGCTGCCACGGTATTTACGAAGTCCGAATAAGCGGCCGCGTGAACCTCAGGCCCATCAAGACGCAGCTTTGAGCGGAAATAGCGAAAACGCTTACCGCCAAACCATGTCGCCCACGTCGCTTCAGGTCCAGTAACAGAAAGGCCGGCTAACAGTCGCCGCGCGCTTCCCAAATCACCAACGTCAATTGCCACATCGATGAGAGCGGCGCGGGCGAGTGATTCGCTCTGCAGGCCGGACCACTTCTCAAAAAGTTCCATGGCGAGCGCGTAGTTCTTTGCGCAGACCAAGCGCTTGAAAGCGTGCCCGGCTTCATAGCCAGGCGCGGGACGTCCCTCGCGTACTTCTTTTTCCATGCTGACTGCCAGAGCTTCCATCGACGTAACATCGGAATGACGCATGTCCGACGAGGTACGAGCTGGCGGAGGGCATTCAGCAGCCCACCGGACGAGAGCAGCATTGATGTCTGCGCAGTCCCCCCCCCGTTTCTCCGCTGCGAGACGCAAGTGATCAAGGAGGGCGACGCGGACGTCCGTTCGCGCTTCGATCTGAATGTGCCGGAGGAAGGCATCGCATACCGCTCTCACTTCTGATGCCAAAGCGCTGCTAATAGCGGCATCGATAAAGTCGCCCTGCTCGGATTCGCGGTAATAAGGTGCCTTGTAATAGGGCACGGTTAGTTGGCACCAGATGGGAACCGCCACCGACACCATGTCCGGCCTCCTGCGAACGAGGCCCTGGAGCGCGGCGTCCAACATGTGGGCCCAGCCGAGGGTGCCTAGCTCAGCAAGGTTCGATAAACTTGCCCATGCCGTCGTGGCGTCGCATAGTGCCGCCTCCTTGGCAACAGTGCCGGCAATGCGAAAGGCGGACGCATCCCCATCTGTGTCCATCATCCCCGCCAGAACGCGCAACATGATCTCAAGCCGACGAGCACGGCCGCCAGGTTCGCTGCGATTTGCCAAGGAAAACAAGTCGCGCCAAATCAAATACTGCGGATCTTTTTTTGGCGGGAGACTAAAGCCGAGGGACTCTTGAGGAACTTGAGTAAGCAGCGAAAGCGCTTGTGCGCGGTTACCCGTTTCGCTGTACGCGCACGCCAGATTCGCCATCGCTGCGATCTGCTGAGCGGGCGTTTGCCCGTGCAGGCTGGCGGCCACCACTCCTAGGCGGCGGGCCGCCGTTTCGCTGTCACGCGTGTGGTGGTAGATGGCGGTTGTGGCGGTGCGCAACAGGGCATCGCGCATTTCCCCCCCAACGGGCGCTTCCGCCAGAAGTTCTTCTACCACGCCGCTGACGGCGTCGAGTGCATCCTGTCCGCTGTACGCGGCCGCGTCTACCAGTGTGATGACCAAGGAGGGAGCTGCGCTTACAACTTGGTGGAAGGCGTAGAAGTCTCCGCCGCGTTGCGGCTTCATTCTGGTCAAGTAGAGTAAAACTGCGCGCGCCAACCGCGCAATTTCTGCCGCCAGAGTCGCGTCTGGAGCGCGGCGCGATCGCGCCGAAAGTTTGCCTACCGACTCCGTATGAATTTGCAAGGGACGAAGCATGCCGTTCGCGGGGCGCGGCACCTCCGGCACATCTTTGTCGAGCAGGGCCGCCAACTCAAAGTGTTCAAGGACAGCGCGAATGAGGTACGGCGGGGCATCGGACTCAGTGACCTGATCCAACTCTGCCAGCGTCGGTGCCAATAGCTGTCCAAAGAAACCCTCCGCGAGCGCGAGCGCGCCATGTCGTGCAGCCGACAAGGCCGCGCGACGACGCCAGCCGTTTGGCGTGTCGGAGAAACCGGGGTACTGCTTAGCTTGTCCAATGTAGATCAAGGCCGATGGAGCATTTCCTCGTTCGAATGCAGCGATGCCAGCCCGGAGAAAAACGGGAGCGCGGTCAGTCATGGTGAGACGGAATTGCGCACAAACAGTTTCGATGTCTGCCCCCCCCTGCGTGTCGACAGTGGCCAGCACGGCCTCTCTCCGCAAAGATGACGCGAGAGCCATTTCCTCTTCTTCCTCATGCTCTTCATGTGCAGCACGTGCGGCCGGTACCAATCGATCGATTGCCTTCAGTATCTGGTCTGGTGCGCGGAAATGGATGGCACGCCGCGCCCAATCGCACATCTCTTCGAATCGCACCGGGCTACCATAGCGGTGTTCTCGTAGCAGATCCTGGATCGGGTCTAGGTCGTCGAAGACGGCGCGCGCTCGTTCTCGTTGGCCACAGGCGATCAGCGCATCGACAACAGCGTAGCCATTGCTTGACACTTGCTCAACAAGCGAAACGGCGCCGTCCAAATCATTAACGGCGAGCAGGGCATCGATAATCTCGGGGACCTCTTCATACGCCGACCAACGACGATTCATTTCGTCGAAAATCAAGAGGATCTGGAACAGCATGACGTGATAGTCGCCGCATTGCGCCGACATCGCAGCCAGGCGCAAGTCCGCGTGCATTTCCGAAAACGGACGGCGTTCGACGAATTGCTCACGAAACCGTTGGGGGGTGCATAGGGCCAATACTGCATTATGGGAGTTCGCGCGCGCGAGATAGCGAAGTTCAAGCCAGTGTTGAGGACATGTGCGTTTGGCTTCGCGGGCCAATCCAGCGAGCTCAGTGTAGAGCTTGATTGAATAATCGCAGTCGGGGCGGCCAAAACGTAACTTCGGTTGTTCGCGAATGAACAATCGGAAACTATTATGAAAGACCTCCCAACCATGGCTGCCGTCCAAGAGCAAGTGCCTGGCCGCCTTTAGGGCGCGTTCAATGGCCGCCTCCGGCACTGATTTGACGAGTAATTCGAAGGGCATCGGCGCTTCGGAGCGCGCCAGATAGTCCAACACCAAGCGAGCGTTGTCGTCATCGGCCACGCTGCGCCAAGAGGCTTGATAGACGGTTGCTAAATCGCCTTGAAACGACAGGGCCCCGCCCAGCAAGGCCGTGCGCGTCGGCATGTCCGCCGTGCGCAAGGCTTCCACCAGATAACGTGTTACCAGTGGATGCCCGTGTGAATTGTCGTAAAGCCGCGTGCGATCTACGTCCTGATCGAGGCCCATCAGGTCGGCCATTCGTACGACGGCGTCGAGGGAAAGCGGTGCCACGCGCACTTGTCGCGCAACCGCCGCCGCTTGCTCGCGGACGGCAGGCGGCAAATCATCGAGCTCAACGCGCTGCGTGCCTAGCACGAATAGAACGCCCTCCGGAACAGCGGCGGGTAAGGGAAACTCACAGAGGAACGAACGTTGTGGCCGTTCTTCGCGCGGAACATGGTCTAAGCCATCGACGATGATCAAGGTCCGGATGCCATCGTCGCGAAAACGCTTTCCTGCCCCAATCAACAAAGTTTCGAACTGTTCCCGGCGCTGCGCCAATGAATCGTCATGGGCACGCAAACCTCCCAAGCCCGTCCGCCGCAACTGGGCGGAAACATCATCGAGAAAATCGTCCGCTTCTCCGCGGCCGACACCCTGAACGGCGTTCGGAATATAGGCAAGGTAACGCGCCACATACACTTGAGGTACGGCTTCAAGGGCGATTTGCAAAAGCGTCGATTTTCCGGCACCCGGTGGGCCAATTAGGCTCACGTATCCGCTCGGGTGTTCCTCGATGGTAGAGCGCAATTGTGCTTCCGTCTCTTCATTGCGCTGCACATAGGCACCTACTGGGAATTGATGAACACGTCGTGGTATAGAATCATCATTCCAGCCTAGTTCGTTAAGTAACTCTGCACGCGACCAGCGATCGCGATCTCGTACATCCGTAACCAAACGGGGGAGCAGCTTGGCAATTTGATCGACTAGGCGCATTTCGTCTTGCCGAAGACGGTGAACTCGTCCGAAATCAGCTGCCGTGCTGGAAACGATCCGCAATGCGCCCAAAAACCGCTCAAAGTCTCGTTCGTCAAGTCCCGCTTTTGCTTCCAACGCATCAATGAAGGAACGCCAGCGGCTTGCGCGCCACTGCGCCAGAGTAGGTGGTGGCACCGCCGTGTATTCGATAAGGAAGGTTGCGCTGTCTGAACCTGCGTCCTCGGTCAATTTGTCATCCGTCATGGCGTGGTCGTTCGTAACCAAGCGCACTTCCGTAGGCCGTCCCTCGCTACTGGCGCACAGTTGGCGCCAGGCTGCGGCCAATGGGACGAGAAGGCCATCAGCCCCCATGAGCAGCGTACGCAAACTGAATCGGCCCGGCAGGCGGGAAGTCTTGAACTGATGACCAATGACGCGGTCTGGAAAACCGAGCACAATATCATCCGCGATCCCTGCATCGCGATCGGCTACGCCGATCCATTCAAGCCCGCCCCGCTGCAAGCCAATGTAGGTCAGAACCGCAGCTTGATCGTATTGGCGCACATACCCCCGCATTGCCTGACGTTCACCCTCGGCCGGTGCTGGAGTAGGGCGCTTCTTGGCGCTGGATTTGGGAGCAAGCGGGCACATACTGGGCCGTTCATAAAAGACTACAAATTGCCCGAGTTCACGCGTTCCGCCGGCACTTGGGCCGGGCAGTTCGCCAGACAAGGGAACGTTAAAGCAGGGGCGGCTTGAAATATTATATCCGCCACACTGGATAAATACACAGCATCCGATCACTAAGTTCTTGGTATAAAAAAGAGTGGCGGAGTCAATCAGCAAGATTTTGCTGCCCATCCCTTACCCGCAATGCCGAGTACCACTAATTGTCGATTGTACGCAAATGGCACTTGGTATTCGTTGTTGATGCCGTACTCGCCAGTGTCTACATCACTTTTCTCCATCAGAATTTAGTTGGTCCCTAAAGGCAGCCATCCCATCCAGCAAATTTCTTTCGTTAGCTTAGTACGTTTGATTGAGAAAACTGTCTACCCTTCCACAAAATCATGCGTAGAAAGCGCTGAATTCATCTTGCAATATAGGTGCTGTAAGTTAATGTTTTTATAAGTATTCGGAGCATTTTGTGGGTCCATTTGCATGCAAATAGACCCATGTAAATATTTGCATCAAATGCTCCACCATCTAGCATCGCAGATCCACCACCGCTTTGCACTATGGTCCCGCCACCGATTTGCATCGCAGGCCCACCACTAACTACCAACTTCACTTGGTATCCGATAGACTAGCTTTTCTTGTTAGAAGGAGCCGCCGTGAACGAAAAAGACCGAGCAGAGCAGGCAGAAGTTTTGAGGAAGTTGATATATCAAATTGCGGCAGCCCTGCGATCTCCCTTAAGACCATTTTCTTTCACCGAGCATTTGGCTCAGGTCGAGCGTGACGTTAAAGAAGTTACCGAGTTCGTCCAGGCAGAGATCAGGCCTACTTATACCAACATCCCGTATCTATTTGCAGAGGGAGTTCGGGCGACTCGTGGCTTTGAGAACGAATTCAATCGCTTAAAATCGCGGGTACTGGACTACTACGTCGACGCATTGAGTGAACAAATTCCTGAGTTGGCGAAAGCATTGGAGGCGCCACCATTAGCGGCTACGAAAGCTGAGATGCGGCGTGAGACGCGCTCCTACGCGGCCAAAGAAATCATGCCAGTCATCGAGAAATTTTCCAGCGCAGGCGAGGATATCTGCCTGCAAATCTACGCATGGGTGTGGGATGCGGATACCACAAGTTTGGTAAATAGAGTTGCAGAGACAGGAATCGGCGCGCCGGAGTCCGTGCTTGCCACATACGGCATGCTGGGGTTGTTGATTGACGCTCGGAAAGCGTATGACGCCGGAAATGTGGAACAGGCGTATTCGTACCTGAACGACACTTCTTTCATGGTAGGCATGCGCGAAGGGTCGAGAGGCATTACTAAGCATTTACCCGAGCTAACGAAAAAGATGCACCAATCTTATCTGAGTCACAAAAGCCGTGCCAAAAAGCGCGAGGACAGTGTGAAGGCCGTGGAACTGTTCTGCAAGTTACGACCTGTAAACGCACACGGTGAGAAAATTGCATGGGATAAGGGTATCGTAGCTGCGATGGCAATATGGGAGGTGATGGAAAAGGATGCACACGAGGCGGGGATAATGCCCGCCCTCAGATTCAGTGGTTTAAAGACTTTGTGTGAGCGACTGGTGCGGGAAGAGAAAGAGGGCAGCACGCTTAATTTTGAAATTCGCTGGGTACGCGTGCCGCCTGACCGAGGCAGTTCAGTCTTTGACTAATCGTCGTCTGGTTCGTTCGACGGATCAGAGATATCAATTTCCCAATCTTCCACAGTAGTGCGTCCAACAATACGGTCTGGCTCATACTGGTCTTCATTCAAGAAGCTGGAAAAACCATTGCGCGTCAACGTGTTGACTGCTCTACGGTTGGGCTGGCCATCCAACTGGCGCGTGTATTCGTGCAGCACCTCCTCGGCACGGATGACCTGCTCACGGTGTTTCTGGCTGAGAGCTCGCATAATGGAATCGGAATTTATGCAGTCTCCCTCATTGTCGCCGTCAGGGCGTGGGATTCTGGCCAATGGTTTGATGGCGCGTACGACATCCTTAATCGTTAAGGGGGGATGCATTTTTGCTCCTTTGCTGTTACGGGAGCTCGATGATGCCTGTGCACGTTGTGAAAGTCGTCCAATCTGCTAGCAAATTTTTAAAAACTCAAGGATTGTTGCTGGTTGGCAATTGCGAGGCACCAATGGAAAGCGAAATACCTATCAAAATTCAAGTTCCATAAAGACAACATCTCAAGGCTTTTTTGACATTTCCGCCTGCTAGCTAAGTTGAAATCTCCGGCGTTCCTGGATCTCATTTTCCGTAGCCGTCAACTTACGGAG
The DNA here is from genome assembly GCF_009674495.1 of Duganella alba. Lineage (GTDB taxonomy): Bacteria > Pseudomonadota > Gammaproteobacteria > Burkholderiales > Burkholderiaceae_D > Rugamonas > Rugamonas alba. The sequence goes on from NZ_WKJN01000006.1 coordinate 28,092, forward strand.
GCTGCTTGGGCCTGACATCGCATCCCATATTGGCGTGTATATTGTTCAGGCGCCCCTATCGTCGGCGTCGACTGCTTTCCATTCCCCTAAGGACATACTCTCGCCGCCCGAATTTGACTTGAGCAAATCGAGTCGGTTGGGGGCGAGTATCCACGCCATGTCAGTGCGAGTCAGCACGCTCATGTACAGCGAGGCCTTCTATTGATTTGCACGGAAATCTGAGCCACTGGGTCAGAATCAACGCAAATTAGCAATTATCCTGAAGCCGTACTTTTGACACCAACATACTTGCCTGCTAAATGTTCGGCCACCTCCGCCCTTATTGAACCAGAGGCAACGTGACTCATAATGTCATCAAAAAACTTCGATACTGCGTTATCCACTACTCCAGGCCTCATCACAAACGCACCCACGCCGGGCAAAATTTCATGGAACTCAGTCCAGGACTTTCCTGTCGAACCGGGATATAGTATGTAAGCACCATAACTTCTTCGAATAGCATCACGATAGGCATGCATTTTTAATAAATCATCTCTCTTATGGCTCGTTTGTTCGGCGGTCTCGTTGAAATCATCAGTTTCACTTACAAGCGTTTGGATATCGCTATCAACATCACCGAATATTTGTTGCAAAGTCTCGATGCGATATTTAGCATCAAAATGGATATGCGAGATTTTGCCCAGCGCCTCCGCCTCTTTTTCCTCGTAACTACCTAACCAAAACGATATTGTATAGTCCGGACGCATTTGCTCGGTCCAAGAACCCGCATCAGCGACCGAAAAATTCCGTTTAAACGTTCGGTTATAATCGAATCTAGCATTAATTTGAACTGATCCGACATGAGCTTTTCCAAAAAAACTTAAATTTCTTCCAGCTTTAAGTTTCAGTCCCAATTTATCTTTAGTTTTCTCAATCAATGTCGATAACGCCAAAGGTGATTGAGGAAATTTTTCAGAGAAAATCTTAAACAGTTTAAAAAAAGCCCAGTACTCATATAATTTCGCAACATCCCTGCGCCCTAATTCATAGGCATCGGAGCCAGCTTCCCAAAATAATTTAGCTGCTAAATCAAAATTCAGCCAGGCCTGTAGAATTTCTCGATATCCGGATTTTTGCTGAAGTACTGAGCTACTTAAAGGAATACTGTCTAAAACTGACAATCCACTCAGTGTTTTGTGATCTAATATATTTTTTAGAGAACATACTAATGAACGGCAGTCTGCTATCAATCGTGCATGCTCGCTTCGGTTAAGTTTGGAAACTGCCTCTAAAAGATTGCTAAGAAATGAAGAAAATGTTAGTAGAGCAAATCGAACAAATCGATTCTCTGGCACATCTCTGGTACGCCCCGATGACGCTACAGTTATCGATGAAGGCAGCGTACTAGCTCTTGCAGCTAAAGGGTGACCTGAAGGTACCGGAAACCTATTCCCCCCACGGGCGATCTCTAAAAGGTTTTTACCATTTGGACGAAAACCTCGCCTGATATCCTTTTGAATTAGCTGTGAGTCAATTCGTTCGTGAGGGCGACTAAGCACAAGCTGAATGGCATCTTTGAAAGATTTTCTTCCTAAGAGACCATTTAGGAAAGCGAATTGTTGATATGCGACCTGCGAATCATTCGTTGGATCTGGAAGCGCCCGCAAAGTCGTTGGCGCTCTCAATTCAAATGCTAACTCTACTGCATGTTCAGTTATCTCCTCGATCATTATACGAAGATCTTCGCGATAACCGAGCTTGCGCGAACGCACCTCAATTGCGGAACTTCCAACTACTTGCCCATCCTCATTTATAAATTGGATGGCCAATCTACCTACATAAGCCTTGAGGTCCAAAGTTCCACAATTTTTTTGACGAGGGTTGGCGCTTGGACGAAATGCCCCCACTCCTGCGAGCGATAACGCTCTAAGGGAAGGAGGATCTATCTCGTATTCATAGCGAGTAGCCTCAAATATCTGAATTTCCTCTTCGGCGTAAATCGTTGCTTCAGCAGGATCAATTCTAAAAATTGCGTCATCAGAATCGCTGGGAGCAAAGAGCCGTAATGCCCCCAAAGCGATGCCGGCTTCATTAGCGATTGGAACATCGATCGAAATCATGTGTCTTAATCTAAAAAACTAGCAAAGCCATCTTTTAAACGGCTTTGCATGCGTTCGATTTTTTCTTGGCTTAGCGTGTAGCTTTCTTTAGATACGTACGCCTCTAAACTATTCAAAACAGGCCTTAGTCGCCGTTCAGAACCATGTAGTTTTGGCATTATCCGTTGAAGAATCTGAGCATCTAGTGCCTTCAGCAAATCCCAATCCTCTCCTAAAAGTTCAGATTGAATTCGCACAAATTTGGCAATTTCAAGTGCAGTGCGATACCCAAATTCTGAACCATTAATAGAGAGCAAATCAAAGATATCAGACAAGGCTGATGCTACAGCAGAAGTATTGGCTTCTGAATTTTCAGCTTGACCAACAGACCCAGCTTCTGCCCATCGAACAAAATGGGGGCCGTACGCAAGTCCCATGCCCTCTAATACCTCTAAATCTAATGGTTGCGGTGCTACCAAGAATTGCTTTAGGTCTGCCGAAGTCATTCGAAATTCAATCACGTTTGCACGATCTAAAACTTTCGGCGAAAACATATATGTGGTTTCGTCGACGTTAACAGTGCCAATGATGAACACATTCTGGGGCAACTGCAGTCGAGGTGGAACTCCCTCTATTTCTGCGTCAGCGCCATGTAACGCAAGCGGATGTCCAGATTCCAGAGAGGAAAGCACATCGGAGAAATAGCGCTCGACATGGGATAAATTCATTTCATCCAAAATCAAGAAGTACGGCCGGCTTGGATCCTTATATGCTCTTAACAGAAGATCCAGGGAGCCGTTTGTTGGGCGCCGGTACTTACCTGGATCCAAAGCATCACGATAGCCAACAATGTTTTCATTACTGGTCCAATCCGCGCCTACGGCGACCACCTCTACTTGGCCCTCAACCTCTTCTAACCATTTGCCAAAAGCCAACGCCAGCTGGGTTTTTCCGCTTCCAGACAGGCCCGCGAGTACTACGAACCGTTTCGTCAGAAGAGATGTTATAAACCTCTCAAGCAAGCCGTCACTTAATCGCATTCGCGCGCGCAATAATGCTGTCCTACAGTCGGCTATCAGGTTTTTTGCGTGTATAACGCTATCTTGCAAAGTTATTTGGATAGCCGGCGAGGTTCCAGGCGCTGCGGAAATTAAGCTCTGGCGAGGAATTTCCTTGACGCTTACACCAGGAAATAGGCTTTCTAATTTTGACGCGTAATTACAGTTAGGAATATGGATAAAGCGAAGTGGACGTAATTCAGTCTCATTGTCAAACTGAACAAAACTTAAAATTCCATCGAAAGTCGTCCCTCTTTCCTCGCCAGAGACGAACTTGTCACATGTCGCAGAAAAAGAGTTACCAATACGTTCCAAAGCGTGTTCCGCTGTTTCATCTGGGCGCACATCTTGCTGGAGAAAAACGACCGCTAATGGTGCGTTTTGCCCTCGTTGATTTCCCTGAGGCAATCTGGTATCCAAATTGCTAATCCGCTTTGATGATCCTGTCGCGTAAATATGCTCAGCATCCATTGGCAAAGCTTCAGCAATCTTCTGCTTAATTTTTTGATATTTTTTTGTGCTTGTATTGGAAATGCCGCCAGAATATTCTGTAAGCAGTTCACGAAAAAGCTCGTTAATAATTTCAATCATTAAGATTCCGCTCCTTTGTTACGCCATCGCCTCTGCATGCTTTTTAAGGTCGCCAAGAAAAATTTTTGAATAAACAACATTAGTACATTCCAATGCTCGTCCTAAAAATCCAAGGGTCGCTCGCTGAGAAAGAGGTTTTAGATCGGTTTTGAGAAATGAAGACAGCAATTCCTGCTCACTGTTACTGGCCCAGCGACTAACTTTCGCTTTAAATAAACCTGACTCATTTCCAAAAGCAGCATCAGGCCAAGCCCCATTTGGATTCAACGTACTGAATTCAAAGGCCACCTTTTCTATTTTTCCTTGTAGCTTTTGTCCCACCCAAGTCGACAAATTGGTAGAGACCGCGTTTCCTATTAGTCTCCACCGATAACTTTGTCGCGCATCAATACCATCAAGAGAAAAATCCGTCCATCCTTCGGGGAATCCTTGAAGACGCTCTGCATCTCCAAGGCCGATTGTTCCAAAAAATTCTTTTTGAGGAAACCAAACAGCTGGAGGGGAAGCTATTCCCAGAGTCGAACCACATTTTATTGGTGGAACTCCTTCGCGCGCCCAGCCCACTCCACGTTTTCCCTCAGTCCAATAAAACCCAAAAGCGGAAGCCCCATCAACATTGTTCGGTTTTCCATCAATATCAGGTTCTACAAAATTATTATCAAATAAGACATCCTGAGGCTGTTCTTCCAAAGAAGCGAGAAGAACGACACGCGGCCTGCGCTGAGGTAACCCAAAAGATCTAGCATCCACGACGCGATATGCCCATCGATAACCCAATCGGGAAAGCTCCCCCGTAACAAATCTCATTGCTTTACCGCTATCCAATCGAAGCATATACGGTACATTTTCGATAAGAATCCAAGGAGGGCGCTTACCGAGAGCTTTTTCCTCGATGAGGGTAAGTAATTTTTTTACTAGTCCGGACCTACCGCCTTCAAGCCCTTTCTTTCCACCTGCTTGACTTAAGTCTTGGCACGGAAAGCCTGCTGTAATGATATCGGCTTGTGGTAATTTCTTAATCGTTGTGATGTCGTCGTGAAACGATGCATTGGGGAAGCGTCTTCGCAAAATAGCTTGAGCAAGTGGATCAATCTCACAAAAAAACTTAGACTGAATCCCGCTTCGCTCAAGCCCGTACTCAATACCACCAATACCTGAAAATAAACTAACTGCTTGCATATATCTATCTTACCTTAATTGATTCAACACAATTGCATATGCTAGTTTTGATGGCACCGCATTTCCGATCAATTCTTGATATTGTCTTCTGCCTAAATCACCAAAATCAAAGAAGTCCGGGAAAAACTGTACCCGCGCAGCTTCATGAGGGGTTAATGTTCGCCGTTCTAATGGATGCACAAATCGCCCCTGTCCCGTAGACCCAAACCCAGTCGTAATCGTGGGTGCAGGACGATCCCAATGCATACGACCATATACACCCGTATATGAATGACTTTTGTCTCTATGACAAGGGGGGCGCTCAGAATTGGGCAATTCATATAAATTATTATCAAACAAGAAATCGATTCTTTTCCTATTTACTTGAGAATGTGATGCGGAACTGTCGAAGATTTGCGAGGATTGTAATGACCGTAAATCATCAATTGCCCAACCTAATGTACGAGGCCGCTTAGAACCGAATGTCGGAATAGTCTCCAATGTATGGAGCTCAGATAAGCTTGCAACTAGGAAAAATCTCTTTCGAGCTTGAGCAGCGCCGAACATTTCTGCGCTCAAAACTCCATCACTCATGGAATAGCCTAATTTTTCTAATATTTTTATAGCTTCGCCTAAAGATCCAAGCTTATCGTGTCGAATTCCTTGCACGTTTTCAATTAAAATATGCTTCGGACGAAAAAGCTCAGCGAATCTCGCAACTCGCAATACTAGTTGGTTTTTTGGATCTGCCCGGCGTGTGTGATTATTAAGATCTGAATGACCTTGACAGGGAGGTCCAGCGATCACGAAGTCGACTTTTCCGAGCTTTTTTATAAACGCTATTTCTGACGAGGTTCGCTTGGAACCTACTTTACCATCCAGTAATAGTTCTAGGGGTTCTGCGGCGGAAAATAATGGGGAAAAGTTTTGACGATATACGTCCAGAGCCGTCTCGTTAATATCACTTGCAAAAACAAATTCAACAGGTATACCAAGAGCACGACAAGCTTCTCTAAGTCCAATTGACAGCCCGCCGCATCCGCTAAACAGATCTGCGACTCTTAAGGTGCTGGACTCGACTACTTCAGTTTTCGGTAAAGATAGCGATCTCAGCCATGCTACGTCGAATGCATCGGATAGATCCGCAATATCCTTAATGGATCCACGAACCGTTACAGATGAATTCCTTTCCTGCCCATTTCTCAATACTATTGTACGAGTAATGACCTTCCCTTTTTTACTAAACTTTTCGATAGATTCGGTTGAACCCGGCATCGAATTTTCCACGGTGAGCTGGCGTTCCATGCATACATCAAGCATATTGGCGTCCCTGCCGAATTTCCCCGACCACGGCGGATAATTCTTCTTCAGCATCCATCTCAAGCGCACCAGATTTGATGCAATTCATGGCCGATTTCACGAACCAATCCTTCATCGTCATACCATTTTTGGCTAAGACTGCATGAAGCTCCCGCTTCAAAAGTGGATCTATTTCGATCACGACGCGTCCGCTTCGCCCAATACTCATTTCAAACTCTCAATGTGCTATATGTAACATGGAATTTTACTCTACTGTGACTTGTCCGTGTGGCGCCATAGCTTGGCGAAGACACATCTCTCAGGTGTATCTATGGATACACCTGATGAGTGGACGAAAGAAGGATCTGGGACAAGGCTGACAATGGGTCTGCCCCTCTGATGTCTAGCGAACAAGTACTCACGATCCGTCTTGCGTTTGTTCTGCTGCTCGCCACATACCATCAAGGCGGTGAAAATCTGAACAGCAAATATTTCAAACTTTTCCGGGGTGAGAGGTCAGGCTTTAGAGTCCACGGGCACGATCAGGAAAGAGGCTGGCAGGCCCCCCGTCGATGAATTGCGACCATGTCTGCGTACCGCAGCCGTCCTATTTGGGGGGCCGTGTTGCCTTAGATAAAATAAACCCCGAGCGGCGATACAGAATTTGTTTTACCGATACAGCCTTTATTTTTACGATCACAGCAGCTAGTGAACTTCTAATCTATTCCACCGTCACGGATTTTGCCAAATTGCGTGGTTTATCCACATCCGTGCCGCGCGCCACGGCCGTGTGGTAGGCCAGCAATTGCAGCGAGACCACGTGCAGGATCGGTGACAGCAGGCCGTAGTGTTCCGGCAGGCGGATCACGTGGACGCCTTCGCCCGGGGTGATGCGCGAGTCGACGTCGGCGAAGACATACAGCTGGCCGCCACGCGCGCGCACTTCCTGCATGTTGGATTTCAGCTTCTCGATCAGCGCGTCGTTCGGCGCGACCGTCACCACCGGCATTTCCTCGGTCACCAGCGCCAGTGGGCCGTGCTTCAGTTCGCCTGCAGGATAGGCTTCGGCGTGGATGTAGGAAATTTCTTTGAGCTTCAGCGCGCCTTCCAGCGCGATCGGGTAGTGCATGCCGCGGCCGAGGAACAGGGCGTTTTCCTTGCGGGCGAAGTCTTCGGCCCAGGCGATGATCAGCGGTTCCAGCGCCAGCACCGAGGCGATCGCGACCGGCAGGTGGCGCATGGCTTTCAGGTGTTCGGCTTCCTCGGCGTCGCTCAGGCGGCCGTTGACTTGGGCCAGCGACAGGGTCAGCAGGAACAGCGCGGCCAGCTGGGTGGTGAAGGCCTTGGTCGAGGCCACGCCCACTTCCACGCCGGCGCGGGTGATGTAGGCCAGTTTGCATTCACGCACCATGGCGCTGGTGGCGACGTTGCAGATGGTCAGCGTGTGTTCCATGCCCAGGCTGCGCGCATGCTTGAGCGCGGCCAGCGTGTCGGCCGTTTCGCCGCTTTGCGAGATGGTGACCACCAGCGTGTTCGGATTCGGCACGCTGTCGCGGTAGCGGTATTCGCTGGCGATTTCAACGTTGACCGGGATCTTGGCCACCGATTCGATCCAGTACTTGGCGGTCAGGCCCGAGTAGTAGCTGGTGCCGCAGGCCAGGATCAGCACGCGGTCGATCTGCTTGAAGACGCTGTAGGCGCCGTCGCCGAACAGCTCGGGCATGATGCCGGTGACGCCTTCCAGCGTGTCGCCGATGACGCGCGGCTGTTCGAAGATTTCCTTCTGCATGTAGTGGCGGTACGGGCCCAGCTCGGCCGCGCCGGTGTGCGCCTGCACGGTTTTGACGTCGCGCTGCGCCGGCTTGCCGTTGGCGTCGACGATCCAGACGCGGCCCAGTTGCAGGTCGACCACGTCGCCTTCTTCCAGGTAGATGATCTGGTCGGTGGTGCCGGCCAGCGCCATGGCGTCCGAGGCAACGAAGTTTTCCCCCTGGCCGACGCCGACGATCAGCGGCGAACCCTGGCGCGCGGCGACCACGCGGTGCGGTTCCTCGCGGTGGAACACGGCGATGGCGTAGGCGCCGGTCAGGCGCTTGACGGCCTGCTGTACGGTGTCGAACAGGTCGCCGTTGTACATGTGGTCGACCAGGTGGGCGATCACTTCGGTGTCGGTCTGGCTCTGGAAGACGTAGCCGAGCGCGGTCAGTTCGGCGCGCAGCTCGTCGTGGTTTTCAATGATGCCGTTGTGGACCAGCGCGATGCGCGCCAGGTCGGCCGACGGCGAAAAGTGCGGGTGGGCGTTGTGCGAGGCCGGCGCGCCGTGCGTGGCCCAGCGGGTGTGGGCGATGCCGGTGAAGCCTTTCAGGTGCGCTTCCTCGATCTGCAGCTCCAGGTCGGCCACGCGCGAGGTGCTGCGCGAACGCTGCAACTGGCCATCGACGTGCAGGGCGACGCCGCAGGAATCGTAACCACGGTATTCCAGGCGTTTCAGGCCTTCGAGCAGGATGGGGGTGATATTGCGTTGCGCTACCGCGCCGACGATGCCGCACATAAGAACCTCTTCTGTTAAGTCAGGAATGCATCGTAGAGCAGCGTTGATGAAATAAGCTTTCTAATTATGACTATATTTGGCATAAAATTTCATCATCCCTACTCAATGAAATATTCTTTCGCCAAAGCCTTATGGATGAAATAGATCGTCGCATTCTCAATGCGCTGCAAGTTGATGCGTCTCAAACCAACGCCGAGTTGGCGGCCGCCGTGCACGTCTCGCCGCCGACTTGTTTGCGGCGGGTCAAGCAATTGCGGGAATCTGGCGTGATTCAGCGCCAGGTTGCCATCGTGGCGCCGGAAAAAGTCGGGCCCAGCCTGACGGCGCTGGTGGAAATCTCGCTGGATATCCAGGCCGCCGAACGCATGACGGAGTTTGAAGCGCTGGTGGCCGCCGAGGCGGCGGTGCTGCAATGCTATCGCGTGGCGCCCGGGCCGGATTTTGTGCTGGTGGTGCAGGTGGCCGACATGCCGGCGTACAACGCGCTGGCGCACCGCCTGTTCGCCAGCCATGCCAATGTGCGGAATGTGAAGGCTTACTTCTCCACTTTCCGCAGCAAATTCGAGACCCGCATCGCGTTGTGAACAAAGTTATACAGGCTTATCCCAAGGATAAATACAGCCTGTCCAGAGGCTTATACAGGGCTTTTCCTCAGCTTATGCACGTGCTTATCCATGAGGTTTTCACATGGTTAGTCACAGGCTTATCCACATTATTTTGTCAGGATGGCGCTCGTCATCAGCGCCAAGAGATAATCCCCACGTGGCGCGAATGCGGCCTGGGCACGACTCAGCAGCCGCGCGCCCGATTCGCGCACCGCTGAACAGGAAGCGTACAACGCGGATTCCGGATCTTCGTGGGCGCTCGCCATCAAGGCAACAACGCCGCTGTAGCTCCGCACAAACGCCACCCCTTCGCGAAACCAGGACACCAGCGCCTCATCCGGCGGATTGGACGCTTCGAGGTCGCGCGCCTTTTGCGTCAACGCGTTCAGGTTCTCGCGCAACAAGGCATCGGACAAGGATTCCCGCGTCGGGAAATGGCGTAGCAGCGTGGCCAGCCCGACGTCGGCGTGGCGGGCGATATCGCGCGGCGAGATGGGGCAGCCGGAGGTAATTGCGACGGTTGCGCTGTTCCTGGCGTCGGACGATTCCAGCTTCGTGAATGGGGTGGAGTTGTATGTCGACGGCGGGACCTCCGCCATCTGATCAAATAAGCGGTGGCGTGGACTTATCCCATGGTTACCCTCGGGATATTCCACGCTTTCCCACAGCTTTATGCACAGCCGTTTTGCCTTGAAAAAAGTTATCCGGCACTTATCCGCATCTTATCCAGCACTTGCTCAGGCGCTTACCCACAAAGTTATGCACATTTGCTGAAAAACAGGGCTGCCGGCAGGCTCTGCGGCCGAGAGGCAAGCCTGGTATACCTCGCTTGCGAGTAAATGGTGTACTTGCCCACCTGTTTTCCCGCGCTTGCCCAGGCCTTACTCACAATGTTATCCACAATAAAAAACGGCGCCCACAGGCGCCGCTTGGCTGCATCAGGTTGATTCCGCTTATTTTTTGACCTTGACCGGGCGGGTCCAGTTTTCGATCGTCACCTGGCGCGGACGCGATACCGTCAGCTTGCCGGCCGGCGCATCCTTGGTCAGCGTGGTGCCGGCGCCCAGGGTCGCGCCCTTGCCGACGGTGACCGGGGCCACCAGCTGGCTGTCGCTGCCGATGAAGGCGTCGTCTTCGATGACGGTGCGCGATTTGTTGGCGCCATCGTAGTTGCAGGTGATGACGCCGGCGCCGATGTTGACGCGCGAGCCGATCGTCGCGTCGCCGATATAGGCCAGGTGATTGGCCTTGCTGTGCGCGGCGACCTGGCCGTTTTTGATTTCGACGAAGTTACCCACATGCACATCCTCGGCCAGCACGGTGCCGGGACGCAGGCGGGCATACGGGCCGATCAGCGACGCTTCGCCGACCACCGCTTCCTCGATATGGCAGAACGGCTTGATCTGCGCACCGGCCAGGATGCGGGCGTTGACGATGACGTTGTGGGCGGCCACATGCACGCCGTCGCCGAGTTCGACCTTGCCTTCGAACACGCAGCCGACGTCGATGGTGACGTCGCGGCCGCACACCAGCTCGCCACGGACGTCGATGCGCGCCGGGTCCAGCAGCGTGACGCCCTGTTCCAGCAGGCGGTTGGCGATATTGCGCTGGTGGATGCGCTCCAGCTCGGCCAGCTGCACCTTGCTGTTGACGCCGGCCACTTCCCACTGCGCCGACGGCTGCGCGGACACCACCGGCACGCCATCGGCCACGGCCAGCGCGACGATGTCGGTCAGGTAGTACTCGCCCTGGGCGTTTTCGTTCCTGATCGCGCCCAGCCATTTTTTCAGCAGCGGCGTCGGCGCGACCATAATGCCGCTGTTGATTTCCTTGATGGCGCGCTCGGCCTCGCTGGCGTCTTTTTGCTCGACTATGCGCACAATGTGGCCATTCTCACGAACAATTCTTCCCAAACCGGTAGGATCATCCTGTTCGACAGTCAGAATACCGAGCTTGTCGTTGCCGGCGGCCGTCACCAGCGCCTGCAGCGAAGCGGTGGTGGTCAGCGGCACGTCGCCGTACAGGATCAGGGTAGGGACGTTGTCGTCCAGCTCGGGCAGCGCCTGGATCACGGCGTGGCCGGTGCCCAGCTGCTGCTCCTGCAGCGCGGTGGCGACCTGTTCGGGCTGTTTGGCAAGCAGCGCCTGCACGGCTGCGCCGCCGTGACCGTAGATCACGCATAATCGGCTGGCGGACAGGCTCCGCGCCGTGTCCAGCACATGCTGCAACAACGGCTTGCCCGCCAGAGGATGTAAAACTTTCGGCAGCGCGGATTGCATGCGCTTGCCCATGCCGGCTGCGAGGATGACGACGTTCATAGAGATGCCAAATAGAAAGTGATTGCAATGCAAAAGTCTAACATGCCCCCGTCTGCCCGCAGGACCCTCCAGGGCCTGTTCCTGATCGCGATCATGACCGTGCTGGCCGCCTGCAGCTCGCTGCGCCTGGCCTATAACAATGGCGACACGCTGCTGTACTGGTGGATCGATGGTTACGTCGACCTGACCTCCGATCAGAAAAGCGTGGTCAAGGAAGACATCGACAAGCTGTTCCACTGGCATCGCAAGACCCAGCTGAACGATTACGCGCAGATCCTGCAAACCGCCCAGCGCCAGCTGGCGGCCGGCGTCACCCAGGCCGACCTGCAAACCGATTTCGACGAGATCAAGAAGCGCACCGAGGCGCTGCTGCTGAAGGCGACGCCGGAGCTGGCCGAACTGGCGCGCTCGCTGCAGCCGGACCAGATCGCCACGCTGGAACGCAAGTTCGCCGCCAACAACGCCGAGTTCCGCAAGAAAAACATGCGCGGCGACCGCGAGGCGCAGCAAACCTTCCGCTACAAGAAATCGATGGAGCAGTTCGAGCTGTGGTTCGGCAGTTTCTCCAGCGAGCAGGAAGCGCAGATCCGCAAGGCCTCCGACGCCCGGCCGCTGGACAACAACATCTGGCTGGACGAGCGCATGCGCCGCCAGAACAACATCCTGGCCGCCGTGCGCCGCGTGCAGAGCGAAAAACTCGGCAAGGAAGCGACCCAGGCGCTGATCCAGGGCCTGATCAAGGACGGCTTCCAGCGGCTGGAAACCTCCGAGCGCAAAGCCTTCTTCGACAGCTATGAAGACGCCAACCTGAAGCTGGTGCTGACCGTGATCCAGCTGGCCACGCCGGCCCAGAAAGCCCACGCGCAGCGCCGCATGCAGGGCTGGATCGACGACTTCCGCAGCCTGGCGGCGGACCAGCGCTAGGCGGCTCTATGGTATGATGGCCTGTTGAATCAATGACTTAGAACAGCGTCACATGCCAAAGAAGCCCGCCAGCAAACCAGCCAGATCCGCCAAAGTCCCGGTCCACGGTCCCCAGCACAGCAACCAGGTGCGCATCATCGGCGGCCAGTGGAAGCGCACGCCGCTGCCGGTGCTGAGCGCGCTGGGCCTGCGGCCGACGCCGGACCGCGTGCGCGAGACGGCGTTCAACTGGATCAACCACCTGCGCGACGCCAACTGGGCCGGCGCGCAAGTGCTGGACCTGTTTGCCGGCAGCGGCGCGCTGGGTTTCGAGGCGGCCAGCCGTGGCGCGGCGTCGGTCAGCATGATCGACAGCAACGCCCAAGTCGTGCGCCAACTGGACGAGATCAAGACCAAGCTGAAGGCGGACAATGTGCAGATCATGCGCGGCGACGCGCTGGCGGTGGCGCAGTCGGCCGCTGCGCGCGGTCAGAAATATGACCTGATCTTCCTCGATCCGCCTTATCAACAGACCTTCCTCGAGCGCGCTTTGCCGCTCTGCACTAAGATACTGAAAGATGGCGGCCTGATTTACGCCGAATCCGGACTGGCGCTGGAATTCGCTGAAGGCGAGGCGCCCGAGTGGCTGGCGAACTGGGAAATCATCCGGGCTGACAAAGCCGGCATGGTGTTCTATCATTTATTAAAATACAAACCCTAATCGGCAGTATTTGCTGCTAAAACTGCCCCAAATTAAGGCAATTTTAAGCAAAAGCCGATTTTCAGGCATAATGCGCGTTCTATATTGGTGCATCTGCAGGGAGCCGCAATGGTAGTAGCTGTTTATCCAGGAACTTTCGATCCGCTGACCCGTGGTCACGAAGATCTGGTGCGTCGCGCATCCGGTCTGTTCGACACGCTGGTGGTGGGCGTCGCCGACAGCAAGAACAAGAAACCGTTCTTCTCGCTGGACGAGCGCCTGGAAATTGCCAATGAAGTGCTGGGCCATTATCCGAACGTGCGGGTAGAGAGTTTCTCCGGCCTGCTGAAGGACTTCGTGCGCGCGCACGACGCCCGCGTCATCGTCCGCGGCCTGCGCGCCGTGTCGGACTTTGAGTACGAGTTCCAGATGGCGGGCATGAACCGCTACCTGTTGCCGGACGTCGAGACCATGTTTTTGACGCCGTCCGACCAATACCAATTCATCTCCGGCACCATCGTGCGCGAAATCGCCATGCTGGGCGGGGATGTGTCCAAGTTTGTATTCCCATCGGTGGACCGCTGGCTGCAGAAGAAAATCGCCGCCAACAACACCGACCAGGCACAGTAAGCGAGTTCCATCATGGCGTTAATGATTACCGACGACTGTATCAATTGCGACGTTTGCGAGCCGGAGTGCCCGAACGACGCCATCTACATGGGCGCGGAAATTTACGAAATCAATCCGGACAAGTGCACCGAGTGCGTGGGTCACTTCGATGAGCCGCAGTGCCAGCAGGTGTGCCCGGTGAGCTGCATTCCGTTCAACCCGGAAGTGCGCGAGACCAAGGACCAGTTGTTCGCCAAGTTCGAGTTGCTGCAGGCCGCCAAGGCCTGATTGGGTCGAAGCGCGCGGCACCCGCGAAACCCGCACACCGCTGCGGCCAGGGTCTGACCCCGCATGGGGTCAGACCCTTTCGTTTTGGGGTGCTAATGCGGGTTGACTGAGTAATGCAAACTCATATTTATCTGCTCCCCCCGTTAAAAAAAGCATGACCGTGCGGCAAAACACGCCGCGGCGTCTCCACGGTGGTATAGTCGCTGGACACCTATCACGGAGACCTTCATGAACCGTAGAACCATCCTGCATACCCTGATCGCCAGCGCCATCTTTGCGGCGGCGCCTTCCTTCGCCTTTGCCGCCGTCGATGTGGCCGGCGTCAAGTTCGACGATACGACCACCGTGGCCGGCCAGCAGCTCAAGCTGAACGGCGCCGGCATTCGCACCAAGGTCATCTTCAAGGTCTATGCGGCCGGTTTATATCTGACGGAAAAGAAATCCACCGTGCCGGACGTGCTGGCCGTGGCCGGCCCGCGCCGCGTCGCCATCACCATGCTGCGCGAAGTGAGCTCGGAAGACTTCGGCAAGGCCTTTACCGACGGCATCAACGCCAACACCAGCAAGGAAGAGCGCAACAAGATCCTGCCGCAGATTATGAAGTTCGGTGAAGTGTTCGCGCAGACGCCAACCCTGAAGAAGGGCGACCAGCTGTCGCTGGACTGGACCCCCAACGAAGGCACCCAGTGCTATTTGAATGGCAAGAAAATCGGGGAGCTGATGCCGGACGTGGCGTTCTACAATGCGGTGCTGCGTATCTGGCTGGGTGATCACCCGGCCGACAGTTCCTTGAAGCCGGCGCTGCTCGGCGAGAAATAATGCTGCGACGCGGTATCAGACCCGCGTTGCCAGTTCACGGCGCGCAATGCGTTGCGCGCGGCTCATCTTCGGCTTGACCACCAGTACGGCTGCGCGCGCGCAGCCGACCAACAGCGGTTTGAACAGCACCAGCAGGCCACCGCTCACGGCGACCAGCAGCGCCAGCTTGATAGCGGCGAACAGAGAAAAATCTTGTATTGCGGAAATCATGATGGACACGGTTTAGCTGTAGCTTTAGAATCTGACGTAACTATAGTGCGCCGCAACATATCTATCCAATTCCATTTCACGATAACAATTATGCGTTTGGTGAATGGACTGTGCTATCGTTATTTCCTCGCCAACCTCTACCTCCCCGAGCCGCCATGAGCTTTCTGACGCTGGACCTGAACCTGCTGCGCGTTTTCGACGCCGTGATGACAGAGCAAAATCTGACACGCGCCGCCGGCCATCTGGCCATGACCCAGCCTGCCGTTTCCAACGCCATCAAGCGGCTGCGCGAAAGCCTGGGCGACGAATTGCTGATCCGTACCGCCTACGGCGTCAAGCCGACGCCGCGCGCCGAATCGCTGTGGCCGTCCGTGCGCAGCGCGCTGGCCAGCCTGGAAGCGGCGGTGGCGCCGGAAACCTTCGACGTCTCGGCCGCCCACGCCACCTTCCGGATGGCGATGGCCGACGCGACCGCCGCCATGTGGCTGCCGTCGCTGATGCGTTCGATCGAGAGCGAGGCGCCCGGCATCAACGTGCGCATGGTGCCGCTGACCACGCGCGAACCGCGGCCGATGCTGCTGCGCGGCGATATCGACCTGGCGGTGGGCTTCTTCCCCGGCGTGGCGGCGCAGCTGTCGTACGAGACCGGTTCGCCGATCCGCCACGAGCGCCTGTATTCCGGTAAATATGTGTGCGTGATGCGGCGCGACCATCCGCTGGCCAAGGTCGAGCTGAACCTGGATAACTACTGCGAAGCGAATCACCTGCTGGTGAGCTTCTCGGGCCGCGCCCACGGCCTGGTCGACGAGGCGCTGGCCCAGTTGCAGCGCGAACGCCGCATTCTGCTGACGGTGAACCAGTTCTTCACCGCCGGCCGCGTGGTGGCCAACTCGGACCTGGTGACGGTGCTGCCGCGCCACCTGATCGCGGCAACCGGCATGACCGACGCGCTGGTGCACAAGGAACTACCGTTCCCGCTGCCGGCGGTCCACCTGGACATGCTGTGGCACGAACGCGATGCGCGCAGCCCGGCGCACAAGTGGCTGCGCACCCATCTGGAAAAAATGAATACGCAGACCCAGCGCACGGTCAACAACCTGCCGACGCCGACGCAGGCGCCTGCTTCCTCCCGTTAAAACTCAGTGACTGGAGCGGTAGCCGATGCGGAAACCGCCCCAGTGCTTGCCATCCACATAGATCGGCGCCGACAGGTCATGCATGACCTCGCCTGTGTCGCGCTTGTACGTCTGTAGCAAAAACGGCTTGGTGTTCGAACCGCAGCGCTTGCCGGTGCGGTCGCTGAAGATGCGTTTGGTGCGGTTGTTGACGATGTCGATATCGTAGTTGCCCGTCAGCGGCTGCGAAAACTTCTTGTTGTGGGTGGGGAAATAGCCGTTGTTATCCACAGTGCCGGCGTAGGCCAGCTGCGGCATCGCCGCCAGCACGCCTTCCTGCAAGGGCGGCAGCACGCGGTCGGTGAAATCATCGAACCTGGTCTTGTGCTTGGGCGGATCGGTATTCGGAATCGGCGTGTAGTGGCGGTCCCACAGCGCCTCGCGCGTGATCTGGCCGCTGGCGATGGCGCGCTCGAAAATCTTGCCCACTTCCGCCGCCGCCCGCTGCGCCGCTTCACGGATGGCGTCGTGCGAGGTCTCGATCGACGATTCGCCCAGCGCGCCGGTGATGATTTCCGCCCGTTCCGCCAGCGCCATGGCCGAGCTGGCCGCGCGCGGCAGTTCCTTCTCGGTCGACAGCAGGCTGTCGCGGATGCTGGCGATGGCCTGGGCGATTTCCTCGGTGGTGGCGACGTGCTCGCGCGAGGCACGCGCGATCTGGCCGATTTCATCTTCCGACACGCCCGACGAACGCTCGATATTGCCCAGCAGTCCGTGCACGGTTTCCACATTGCCGGCCGCTTCGCTGACCTTGAGCGCCAGCGAATTCATGCCGCTGGCCGCCTTTTCCGCCTGCTGGTTAATCTCGCGCACCATGGTGCTGATTTCGTCGGTGGCTTCCTTGGTGCGCAGCGCCAGCTGGCGCACCTCGCTGGCGACCACGGCGAAGCCACGGCCCTGTTCGCCGGCACGCGCGGCCTCGATGGCGGCGTTCAGCGCCAGCAGGTTGGTGCGCGCGGAGATTTCGCTGATGGCTTCGGTAAAGCCGTAGATTTTGCGGGAGTTGCTTTGCAGCGCGGTCATCACCGCCGCCGCCGACTGCGCGTCTTCGCGCGCGGTGCGGATGCGTTGCAGGCCGTTGTCGGCCTCGGCCCGCCCGGCGACGGTTTCGCCGCGCACCTGGGCGGCGATCCTGGCGGCGCGCTCGGCATTGGCGGCGATACGCTCGGTGGTGTCGGCGTTCTGGCTGGAACTGTGGACGATGCTGCCGGCGGTGCTGACGTCCAGTTCGATCTTCTTCTTCACCGAATCGACGAAGTACGAGGTTTCCGCCGCGCCGATCATGATGGCGTCGATTTCCTCGCCAACGGTATGGGCGAAATGCCGCACGCCGCCCTCGTCGTTGTTCTGGCGTGAAGCCCACCAGGCCACGGCCGCGCCGCCCAGCGCGGCCGGAATGCCCGCCGTCACCGGGCCGGCGCCGGCCAGGTTGAACACGTAAGCGAGGCATGTGCCGCCTGCCGTCGCCCCCAAAATCCACAATCCACGTTGCACCAGCTTATGCTGCAAAAGCTTCATCTGTCCCCCGTTTTTAACAACAGGCGCCTTGGGCGGCTCCACTAATTTTATTTCTACGTTGCTATTTTATGGGCAACTTGGTGGTATTCTTAACTTCTTCCATGACGGCGTAGGTATGCGTTTCGCGCACGCCTTTCTGGAGCAGGGTTTTCCCCAGGAATTCGCGGTAGGCAGCCATGTCCTTGACGCGGGCTTTGACCAGGTAGTCGAAGCCGCCGGCAACCATGTGGCACTCCAGCACTTCCGGGATCACCTGGACGCTGTGCTTGAAGGCGTCGAACACTTCGGGCGTGGTGCGATCGAGCACCACCTCGATAAAGACAAGCAGGGAAACGTCGAGCAGCTGCGGGTTCAGTTGCGCGGTGTAACCCATGATGTACCCGGACTCGTGCAACTTGCGCACCCGTTCCAGGCAAGCGGCGGGTGACAAATTCACGCGCGCGGCCAGCTCCACATTGGAGATGCGGCCATCGCTCTGCAATTCCATCAAGATTTTTTTGCTGATCTTGTCTAACATTTCCGGGAACTCCCAAATAAATATTATTTGGTTAAATTGTCTCACTAAAAACAATCTATTGCTAGCCCCCTGCATTACCAAAATTAATCCAGAAGATTTCCCACTACAATCGAATCATTAGCAGTCCACGTCAGTAACGCCCATTTTCACGCTCGCCAGCCCCGCTGACGGGCGTGTTTTTGTAGGTGGACCGGCTCCCCAATTCATCTTCTGAGAGTACCCCATGCAAGCAGCAGTTTCCTCCGGTTTTACCCCGTTCGCCGCGCTTCAGGCTGAAATCCTGCGCGACCCGATTCCCCTGCGCGCCGCAGTGACGGCAGCCTATCGCAAGGATGAAGTCAGCGCCGTCCAGTGGCTGCTCGGCCAGTTGAACAACCACGACGAAGTCAGCCTTCAGCAGGCGCAGCAACTGGCCTATAAACTGGTCAGTTCGGTGCGCACGGAACGCACCCGCGCGTCCGGCGTGGACGCGCTGATGCACGAGTTTTCGCTGTCGTCGGACGAGGGCGTGGCGCTGATGTGCCTGGCTGAAGCACTGTTGCGTATTCCCGACAACGCCACCGCCGACCGCCTGATCGCCGACAAAATCAGCAAGGGCGACTGGCGCAAGCACCTGGGCGAATCGCCGTCGCTGTTCGTCAACGCGGCCACCTGGGGCCTGCTGATCACCGGCAAGCTGGTGTCGACCAACAGCGAAACCGGCCTCGGCTCGGCGCTGACCAAGCTGATTTCCAAGGGCGGCGAGCCGCTGATCCGCAAAGGCGTGGACCTGGCGATGCGCATGCTGGGCAACCAGTTCGTCACCGGCCAGACCATCGACGAGGCGATCAAGAACGGCCAGGCCAACGAGGCGCGCGGCTACCGCTATTCCTACGACATGCTGGGCGAAGCGGCGTTGACCGAAGAAGACGCCAAAAAATACTACGCGTCCTACGAAACCGCGATCCACGCGATCGGCAAGGCCTCGAACGGCCGCGGCATCCGCAACGGCCCTGGCATTTCGGTGAAGCTGTCGGCGCTGCACCCGCGCTACAGCCGTGCCCAGCACGCCCGCGTGATGCAGGAACTGCTGCCGCGCGTGCGCGATCTGGTGCTGCTGGCCAAGCAGTACAACATCGGCCTGAACATCGATGCGGAAGAGGCCGACCGCCTGGAACTGTCGCTGGACCTGATGGAAGCGCTGGCGCACGATCCCGCGCTGGCCGGTTTCGAGGGCATCGGCTTCGTGGTGCAGGGCTACCAGAAGCGCTGCCCGTTCGTCATCGACTACCTGATCGACCTGGCCAAGCGCAGCGGCCGCAAGTTCATGGTGCGCCTGGTGAAGGGCGCTTACTGGGATGCGGAAATCAAGCGCGCCCAGGTGGACGGCATGAGCGGCTACCCGGTCTACACGCGCAAGGTCTACACCGACGTCTCCTACCTGGTGTGCGCGCAGAAGCTGCTGGGCGCCACCGACGTGATCTATCCGCAGTTTGCGACGCACAACGCGCAGACGCTGTCGACCATCTACACCTGGGCCAAGCGCGACGGCGTCACCGACTACGAATTCCAGTGCCTGCACGGCATGGGCGAATCGCTGTACGACCAGGTGGTGGGCAAGGACAACCTGGACAAGGCCTGCCGCATCTACGCCCCGGTCGGCACCCACGAAACGCTGCTGGCCTACCTGGTGCGCCGCCTGCTGGAAAACGGCGCCAACTCGTCGTTCGTCAACCAGATCGTCGATGAAGCGATCCCGATCGAGTCGCTGCTGCGCGATCCGGTCGCTGCCGCGCGCGAGCAGGGCGGCCTGCCGCATTCTGGCATCGCCCTGCCGCTGGACATGTTTGGCGACCGTAAAAACTCGGCCGGTTTCGACCTGGCCAACGAAAACGTGCTGCGCGAAATCGCCGATGCGCTGGCGACGCCGCGCAGCTGGCATGCGGCGGCGCTGCTGGCTGGCGGCCTGAGCGTCGGCCAGCCGGTGCAGAACGTCACCAACCCGGCGCAGCGCAGCGACATCGTCGGCCAGCTGGTGGAAGCCAGCGCCGACGACGTCGAAACCGCGCTGGCCAGCGCCAGCAGCTACGCCATGGACTGGCAGACCACCGAGCCATCGGTGCGCGCCGCCGCCCTGACCAGGGCCGCCGACCTGTTCGAAGCCAACGCGCTGGAACTGATGACGCTGGCCATCCGCGAAGCCGGCAAATCGCTGCCGAACGCCATCGCGGAAATCCGCGAAGCGGTCGACTTCCTGCGCTACTACGCGGGCGAAGTGCACGGCTCGACCAACACCCTGGCGCTGGGCCCGGTGACCTGCATCAGCCCATGGAACTTCCCGCTGGCGATCTTCACCGGCCAGGTGGCCGCCTCGCTGGCCGCCGGCAACGTGGTGCTGGCCAAGCCGGCCGAGCAGACGCCGCTGATCGCGCATCGCGCGGTCGAGCTGCTGCACGAAGCCGGCATTCCGCGCGCCGCGCTGCAATTCCTGCCGGGCCGCGGCGAAGTGGTCGGCGCCGCGCTGACCGGCGACAGCCGCGTCAAGGGCGTGATCTTCACCGGCTCGACCGAAGTGGCGCAGTTGATCAACCGCACGCTGGCCAAGCGCGCCGTGGCGGAAAACGCCGACATCCCGCTGATCGCCGAAACCGGCGGCCAGAACGCGATGATCGTCGATTCGTCGGCGCTGCCGGAACAGGTGGTGCAGGATGCGATTTCGTCGGCCTTCGACAGCGCCGGCCAGCGCTGCTCGGCGCTGCGCGTGCTGTTCCTGCAGGAAGATATCGCCGACAAGACCATCAAAATGCTGAAAGGCGCGATGCAGGAGCTGAAAGTCGGCACGCCGGACCGCCTGGTGACCGACATCGGCCCGGTGATCGACGCCGAGGCGCAGCAGAATCTGCTGGCCCACATCAACAAGCTGAAGGGTACGGCGGTCGATTACTACTCGCTGGACCTGCCGGCGGACGTGACCAGCGCCGGCACCTTTGTGCCGCCAACCGTGCTGGAAATCCGCTCGCTGGCCGAGCTGACGCAGGAAGTGTTCGGCCCGGTCATGCACGTGATCCGCTACAAGCGCGCCGATCTGCCGAAAGTGGTCGACCAGATCAACGCCAGCGGCTTCGGCCTGACGCTGGGCGTGCATTCGCGCATCGATGAAACCATCGACTACATCACCAACCGCGCGCATGTGGGCAATATCTACGTCAACCGCAACATCGTCGGCGCCGTGGTCGGCGTGCAGCCCTTCGGTGGCGAAGGCAAATCCGGCACCGGCCCGAAAGCCGGCGGTCCGCTGTACCTGAAGCGTTTGCAACGCGGCGCCATCACGGCGCCGGTGCATGAACGCCAGACTTCGCCATCGCTGGACGCGCTGGTGGTCTGGTCGAAAATGCACGGCCATGAACGCATCGCCAGCCTGGCGGAGCAGTACAGCCGCTCGACCATGCTGGGCAGCCTGACCGCGCTGCCAGGGCCTACCGGCGAGCGCAACACGCTGGCGCTGGTGTCCCGTGGCGCTGTGGCCTGCGTGGCCGGCACGCTGGAGGGCTTGATGAACCAGATCGCCGCGGTACTGGCGACCGGCAATATCGCGCTGGTGACGGGCGCGACGGCGCATCTGCTGCCGGCCGACCTGCCGTCGGCGATCAGGGACCGTATTCAGACCGTTCCGGACCTGGAAAGCAGCGAGTTTCAGATTGCGCTGGTGGAATCGATGATGGCCAAGAGCCAGCACAACGTCCTGGCGGCCCGTAGCGGGGCGCTGGTGGCCTTGATCAGCACCAATGAGGAGAGCAGCATCCCCCTGTGGCGTTTGGTCGCTGAGCGGGCTCTGTGCGTGAATACGACGGCTGCAGGGGGTAACGCCAGCCTGATGACGCTGCAGGCGTCGTAAAAACCAAGTTTCGTTAGTACCCCTAACGAAAGGGGCTGACCCAGGTTCAGGGATAGGGGCTTCGCCCCGCCAGCCTATAGGCTGGCCCCTGGCCGCAGCGGTGTGCGGGGTACAGGGGTGCCGCGCGCTTTTACCCCTTGCAGAAGTTACGAATCACATCAAATGCATACCCCGCTGCCACGGTTTTGATGAAATGCATGAAATCGACGGCAGCCTCGTCGTTGGCGTTGTCGGAGATCGTCCTGATCACGGCAAACGGAATTCCCAGCTCAAAACACACCTGCGCCACCGCTGCGCCTTCCATTTCCACTGCCAATAATTGCGGCAACGCGGTTTTGATGGCCTGAATCTGCGTCAATTTGCCTATAAATTGATCACCGCTGGCAATCAGACCACGATGCACACGCGAAATTGGCGCAGCAGCGCCAGCCAATCGCTCGGTCAAGGCCACGTCGGTGGCAAAGCTCGACAACCCGGTCAGCGGAATTTCAAATCTTGGAAACAGCGGGCTGGCATCAAAATCGTGCTGGACCAGCGTGTCAGCCACCACGATATCCCCAACGTTGACGTTTTTATCCCCGCTTCCGGCAACGCCGGTGAAGACGATGTGGGTAACTCCGAACTTTTCCACAAGAATCGCAGCTGTCATTGCCGCAGCAACCTTGCCTATACGCGATAGAACGCACACAGCGTCGATTTCCCAGAGTTTCCCGGCCGTGTACTCCCTCATGCCGTGAAAGTGCCTGGAAGGGCTCTCAAGGGCTTCTATCAGCCCATGCTGTTCTTCAGCCAACGCGCTGATGATGCCTAAACGCATACTTTTCCTTCAATTTTTGAATGTGGTCTGTGGAGATCCAAGGTCTTTTCCACAACGCGTAGCGAAAAAAAGTGAATTTTAAGGCGTTTTTTGATGGGTGGATGGCTTTCAGATGCCGAACAGGCGTCCTATTTCGTCTGCGCCGCTTTTGACGTTATGCTTTTAGTTGTTTACAAAAGGTTTATATAAACATAGTGGTAGTAGTAAACGTGCAAATAGCTGTGGATAAGTTCTGTATACGTTTACAAATCATCTGTTTACGGCGTAAACAACCACATGCATAAACGCTGTACCAGCGCAGGAACAGTTTTTGGATAAAATATGGGCCTGTGGTTAAAAGTGGTGCTTAGCCACATCTCGTCCTGTGGATATCCAATTACTTATTCACAGGCTCGCACTGTTTTTGTAGTTTTTCCTCTAATTCCGGGCCTGAAATGGGCCTGGAGAGCAGGTATCCCTGACCGAAATCGCATCCGATGGCTGTCAAAGCGGCAAGTTGTTGTTGCGTTTCTATGCCTTCGGCGATCACTTTGATGCCCAGCTTGTGCGCCATGGCGATCATTGCCTCGCAAATCAGCAGTCCGTCACCACCCTGGGTGACAAATTCCGGCGCGATCTTGATGTAGTCCACGCCAAAGCGCTTCAGAAACGCCACCGAGCAGTGGCCGGAGCCGAAATCGTCCAGCGAAATCTGCATATGGGTGTGGCGCAGGTCGGCATTGTTGCTGGCGGCGTCCAGCAGCAGGTTTTCCGTGACCTCGACGATGAGGCTTTGCGGGCTGACCTTCAGTTCCTTCAGAAAATCCAGCCATCGACGGTAGTTGCTGCCGTCGTCGCGGAACTGCCAGGCCGATTTGTTCACGCTTACCTGGAATGCCGGCGAGCTGATGGCCTGAAGTTTTTGCACTTCAAGCGCTGCCTGGTGGAACACCCAGTCGCCGATGCCGATGATCAGGCCGCTGCTTTCGGCCACGTTGAGGAATTCGGCCGGATTCAGCAGCCCGCGTACCGGATGTTGCCAACGCACCAGCGCTTCGGCCTTGACCACGGCGCCATTCGACAGGTCGATGATGGGCTGGTACAGGATGCGCAGCTGGTCGTGCTGGAGCGCTTCGCGTAATTCGTTGACCAGGTGCATGCGCGCACGCGTGGCTTCCTGCATGAAGGAGGCGAAATAATTGAAGCGGTTGCGGCCCTGCTGCTTGGCGGTGTACATCGCCTGGTCGGCGTTTTTGATCAGGGTTTCCGCATCGGCGCCGTCGTCCGGGTACAGGGTAATGCCGATGCTGCTCGAAATATGGGCAACCTGCCGGTCTTCGCTGTCGCCAAGATGGAAGGGCGTGCTCATTTTCTTCAGGATTTCCTGGGCGATGCGGACCACGTCGCCGGCATTGTTCAGCTCGCTAAGGATGACGGTGAATTCATCGCCGCCCAGCCTGGCCACGGTATCGGTGCTGCGCACGCAGCCAAGCAGCCGCGTTGCCACTTGTTTGAGCAGCATGTCGCCCTTGTCGTGGCCCAGGGTGTCGTTGATTTCCTTGAAGTAATCCAGATCAACAAAGACCAGCGCCATCGGCAGCTGCGAGCGGTCGGTTTTTTTCATTTCCAGGCGCAGATGCTCGTGGAACATGCGGCGATTCGCCAGTCCCGTCAGCGTGTCGAAGTTGGCCTGGCGCCAGATCAGCTCTTCGGAGGCTTTTTTCTGCGTGATATCGCTGAGCAATGCGACGTAGCGGAACGGTTTGCCCTTTTCGTTGTAGACGGTGTTGACCACCATCGACACCAGGTATTCCTCGCCGTTTTTGCTTTGGTGCCACAACTCGCCCTTCCAGTGACCGCTGTCGGTGACGGCTTCGAAGATGCGGTCGAAAAATTCGCGGTCGTTGCGGCTGGAGGCCAGCTCGTAGGCGCGGTGGCCGATCAGTTCTTTTTCGGTGTAGCCGCTGAGTAGTGAAAAGGCCGGATTCACGGTGAGGATCAGGCCGTTTGCGTCGGTCACCATCATGCCTTCGCCGCTGTTCTGGAACAGCAGCGACGCCAGCTTCATCGATTCTTCGTTGGCCAGCAACTGGTGTTCCATTTCCCGGCTGGCGCTGTACAGCGCACGGTAGCGAAGTTCACGGTCTTCCTGACGCGAGTAAGTGCGCAGCGAAAAATGGCCGGCGCCGAACATCAGCAACAGCAGGATGGCCAGACCACCGCCGGCCGTCAGGTAATTTTGCTGCAGCAAACGGGCCGCTTCGTTGTCGTTGCTGCCGACCACGATGATCAGCGGCAGGCCATCGAGTACGTGGTAGCTGAAAACACGGGTCACGTTGTCGATCAGGCTGACGGTTTTGTAGGTGCCTGAACTGGCCCGTCGCACATTGTCGAACAGGGAAGTGGCGCTCAGATCGCGTGCGAAAGCCTGTTCGAAATTCGGCACGCGGGCGATCACCTTGCCGCCAGCGTGGATCAGCGAGATCGAGATGTCGGAATTGAAGCGTGAATTTTCAAAGACTTTGACGTAGCGGTCGACATTCAGCGGCGCGGTGACGACTCCCAGGAACTCGCCCTTGGCGTTTTCCACGCGGCGACTCAGGAAAAACAGCTTTTTCTTGCTGCGTTTGCCAATCGCAGGTTCACCGATGAAGAGTTTTCCTTTGAATTCGTTGTTGGCGTGAACTTTGAAATAGTCGCGGTCGGCGTAGGAGATGCCGGTGACGTTGCTGCCGGTAGATGTGGCAACCGCATTTCCTTTGGGATCAACAAACGTAATCCAGTAATCGCTGTCAAAACTGGAACCGAGCGAGGAAAGCAGTTCTTCCATGGTCGCTCGCGAACTGCTTTGCGTAGCGGGCAGAACTTTGATGGCGTTCGACACGCTCATCAGCGATACGTCGGCCGATTGAATCGAGTAAATCACGTGGGCTTCCATCGCCTTCACGTAATGCTCGGTCTGCACTTTGACGGAGAGTTCCCGTTCAAGGTAGGAACTGCGGAATTGGCTGACAACAACTGCAATGGCGAGTGCTGCCATCGACAACAGGCCGGTGATCAAACGTCGCCGAAACCGCAGATATGCAGGCGACCGGGTTTTTTTGCTTGATGAGGACAAAACATCTCCGGTTGAAGCTGTTTGTTTGGCAATTCGAGTATATCGGAGCTTTTATGGTTTACTCTAAAGAAGTAGATATAAAAATAGTGATAGTTGTTAACACCGACACTTTTCTGTGGATAAGTGGTCATTTTGGATTAGAATCAGGCGTTTACGCGCTGTACAAGACGGCGCGTAAACCGTGTATGAGCAAAGAACTGTTTTGGGATAAAAAAAGTCGTCCTCAACGTTCGTTTGTTTACGCACATTTGACCCCTGTGGATATCCATATGCTTATCCACAGGTGCAAACAGGGGATTTGATGACATTCGCATCACTGTTTCCGCATCCAATCATCCAGGGGCCGACCGCTGGTGGTTTCAATACGCCGGCGCAAGTCGCCGCTGTGTCCAATGCCGGCGCGCTCGGTTCGCTGGCCTGTTCCTTGTTGTCGCCGGACGTCATCCGCGAGCAAACCGCGCAGATCCGCACCCTCACCGACCGGCCTTTTTGTCTGAATTTCTTCGCGCAGGAAACGCCGAAACCGTCCGCCGCCGAGGTGGAGCGAGCGAAGGAATTCCTGAAACCGATCTGGTCGTCGCTGGGCTGGAGCGAGCTGCCGACGCCGGCCCAATGGTGCGAGGATTTCGCTGCACAGTTTGAAACGCTGATCGCGCTGCGCCCTGCCGTGGCAAGTTTTACCTTCGGCATCCTCAGCGTGGAGCAGATCCAGCGCTTGCACGACGCCGGCATTTTGGTCATCGGTACGATCACCCATCCGGATGAAGCGCTGGCCTGGGAAAGCAGGGGCGCCGATGCGGTGATTGCTTCCGGCGTGGAGTCGGGCGGCCATCGCGGCACCTTCATCGGGCCGCAGGAAGACGCCAAACTGGGCACGTTCGAGCTGCTGCCGCTGGTGGTGGCGGCGGTAAATATTCCGGTGATTTCCGCCGGCGGCATCATGGACGGCGCCGATATCAAACGCGCGCTGGATGGCGGCGCGCAGGCGGTGCAGATGGGCACGGCATTCCTGGTCAGCGACGAATCGAGTATCGGCGCGGCGTACAGGCAGCGCTTGCTGACTGCTGGCGATCATCCAACCAGGCTGACGCGCACTTTTTCCGGCCGCTATGCGCGCGGCCTGGAAAACCGCTTCATGCGCGAGATGGCGGTGCATGAACATCTGCTGCCGCCGTACCCCGTTCAAAATGCATTAACGTCGCCGATCCGCGCGGAAGCGGCCAAGCGTGGCGAGACCGAATTGATGTCGCTCTGGTGCGGCACCGGCGTGGCGCGTGCGCGGCCCATGCCGGCGGCGAAACTGATAGAAATTTTGCTGGCGGAGATCAGCGCAACATAAATCAGGAGACTGTTTTTGGAATCAGCAGGCAGCTACGATTACATCATCATCGGCGCCGGCTCGGCTGGCTGCGTGTTGGCCAACCGACTCAGCGCCGATCAAGACAAACAAGTCCTGCTGATCGAAGCGGGCGGCCGCGACGATTATGTGTGGATACACATCCCGGTCGGCTATTTGCATTGCATCGACAATCCCCGCACCGACTGGAAGTTCCGCACCGAAGCCGATCCCGGACTGGGCGGCCGCAGCCTGTTGTACCCGCGCGGCAAAGTGCTCGGCGGCAGTTCGTCGATCAACGGCATGATTTACATGCGTGGCCAGGCCGGCGATTACGATCGCTGGGCCGCGCTGACCGGCGACGACAGCTGGCGCTGGGAGTCCGTGCTGCCGCTGTTCAAGAAGAGCGAGGACTATCACGGCGGCGCGTCCGATTTTCATGGCGCCGGCGGTTTGTGGCGCGTGGAAAAACAGCGTTTGTCCTGGCAGATACTGGACGCCTTCCGCGACGCGGCCGACCAGGTCGGCATCCACAAGGTCGACGATTTCAACCGCGGCGACAACGCCGGTTGCGGCTACTTCGAGGTCAATCAAAAGCGCGGCATCCGCTGGAATACGGCCAAGGCGTTTCTGAAACCGGCGTCGCGGCGGCCGAATCTGACCATCATGACCGGGTGTCACGTGGAACGTTTGCAGATCGAAAAAGGCGTGTGCACGGGCGTGATTTTTGCCGGCGGCGGCACGCGATTCACTGCCATTGCGAACAAGGAAACCCTGCTGGCGGCTGGCACCGTTGGCAGTCCGCAGATTTTGCAGTGCTCCGGCATCGGCGCGGCGGAGCAATTGCATGCGCTGGGCATCACGCCGCTGGTCGACCTGCCTGGCGTCGGCGAAAACCTGCAAGACCACCTGCAACTGCGCATGATCTACAAACTCGGCAAGAACGCGCGCACCTTGAACACGATGGCGTCAAATTGGTTCGGCAAGATGCGCATCGGCCTGGAATACGCGATGTTCCAGAGCGGGCCGATGTCGATGGCGCCGTCGCAGCTGGGCGCGTTCGCGCGTTCCAGCGCCAGCGAGCAGACGCCGAACCTGCAATATCACGTGCAGCCGTTGTCGCTGGAAAAATTCGGCGATCCCTTGCACACTTTCCCGGCGTTCACCGCCAGCGTGTGCAACCTGCGGCCGACCTCGCGCGGCCACGTGCGCATCGGCAGCGCCGATCCTTATGCGCCGCCAAAAATTTCGCCGATGTATCTAAGCACGGCGGAAGACCGCAAGGTGGCGGCGCAAGCGCTGACATTGACGCGCCAGATCGTCGCCGCGCCGGCGCTGAAGCAGTACGCGCCGGAAGAATACAAGCCCGGCATCCACTACCGCACCGAGGAAGAACTGGCCGAGGCGGCAGGCGCCATCGGCACCACGATTTTCCATCCGGTCGGCACCTGCAGGATGGGCCGCGCCGACGATCCCGCCGCTGTGGTGGACAGCGCGCTGCGCGTAAAAGGCGTGGCCCGACTGCGTGTTGTGGATGCGTCCGTCATGCCGTTTATCACCTCCGGCAACACCAACTCTCCCACCATCATGATCGCGGAAAAAGCAGCACAGCTAATCCGCGCCGTATAGGTTTAGATCAAAAAACGACGGTAGTTATACTGTATTGTTAGCTAATTTGTTACTGTGTATGATCTAGAAAAAATTGGTACTTTGAAAAGAATAACAGGGAGACAGGATGTCCGACGTTATCTTGGAAACAAAGCATTTGACCAAGGAATTCAAGGGTTTTACCGCGGTCAACGACGTCAATCTCAAAGTGCAGCGCGGGCACATCCACGCGCTGATCGGCCCCAACGGGGCAGGTAAAACCACATGCTTCAATTTGCTGACGAAGTTCCTGGTGCCGACCTCGGGCCAGATTCTTTTCAACGGCCATGACATCACCGCAGCGCGGCCGGCGCAGATCGCCCGCATGGGCGTGATCCGTTCGTTCCAGATTTCCGCCGTCTTCCCGCACCTGACCGTGCTGCAAAATGTGCGCATAGGCCTGCAGCGCCAGCTCGGCACCAGCTTCTTTTTCTGGCAGAGCGAACGCGCGCTGGACCGGCTCAACGAGCGCGCCATGCAGCTGCTGGCCGAGGTCGACCTGACCGAGTTCGCCGACACCATCACCGTCGACATGCCCTACGGCCGCAAGCGCGCGCTGGAAATCGCCACCACGCTGGCGATGGAACCGGAGCTGATGCTGCTCGATGAACCGACGCAGGGCATGGGCCACGAGGACGTGCATCGCGTCACCGAGCTGATCAAAAAAGTCTCGGCCGGCCGCACCATCCTGATGGTCGAACACAATATGAAGGTGGTGTCCGGCATCTGCGACAAGATCTCCGTCCTGCAGCGCGGCGCCATGCTGGCCGAAGGCACGTATGCCGAGGTGTCGACCAACGCGCAGGTGATGGAAGCCTATATGGGCACCGAAGCCGCCGAGCTGGAAGGAGCGCACTGATGGCGGCCGCACTGGACATTTCCAACCTGCAGGCCTGGTACGGCGAGTCGCACATTCTGCACAACGTCAACATGACGGTGCAGCCGGGCGAAGTGGTGACCCTGCTGGGCCGCAACGGCGCCGGCCGCACCACCACGCTGCGCGCCATCATGGGCCTGACCGGCGCGCGCAAGGGATCGATCAAGGTCAACGGCGCCGAAGCGATCGGCTTGCAGACGCACAAAATCGCCCACCTCGGCATCGGCTATTGTCCCGAGGAGCGCGGCATTTTTTCCTCGCTGTCGACCGAGGAAAACCTGATGCTGCCGCCGCATCTGAACGGCGCGGACAAGGGCATGTCGGTGGCGGAAATCTACGCCATGTTTCCCAATCTCGAAGAGCGCAAGCACAGCCAGGGCACCCGATTGTCGGGCGGCGAGCAGCAGATGCTGGCGGTGGCGCGCATCCTGCGCACCGGCGCGCGCCTGCTGCTGCTCGATGAAATTTCCGAAGGGCTGGCGCCGGTCATCGTGCAGGGGCTGGCGCGGATGATCACCACGCTCAAATCCAAGGGCTACACCATCGTCATGGTGGAACAGAATTTCCGGTTTGCCGCGCCACTGGCCGACCGGTTTTATGTGATGGAACACGGGCAGATCGTGGAGACCTTTGTTGCATCCGAGTTGAGCGCCAAGATGCCGGTGTTGACCGAGCTTTTGGGTGTATAAAACCATGGTAGGGAGACAAAAATGAAAATCAAAGCCATCGCCCTTGCAGTATCCGCTTGCGCAACCTTCTCCGCCCAGGCGCAGATTTCCGGCGACACCATCAAGATCGGCCTGATCACCGACATGTCCGGCCTGTACACCGACATCGACGGCGCCGGTGGCGCCGAGGCGGTGAAGATGGCGATCGCCGATGCCGGCGGCAACATCAACGGCAAGAAGATCGAGTTCATCTCGGCCGACCACCAGAACAAGGCCGACATCGCCGCCTCCAAGGCGCGCGAATGGTTCGACCAGCAGGGCGTCGACATGCTGATCGGCGGCACCAACTCCGGCGCCAACCTGGCCATGGCCAAGGTGGCGGCGGAAAAGAAAAAAGTCTTCATCTCGATCGGCGCCGGCTCCGCCCGGCTGACCAATGAAGAGTGCACGCCGTACACGGTGCACTACGCCTACGACACCATCGCGCTGGCGCGCGGCACCGGCGGCGCCATCGTCAAGCAGGGCGGCAAGAACTGGTACTTCATGACCGCCGACTATGCCTTCGGCCAGTCGCTGGAAAAGGATACGTCGGAAGTGGTGAAGGCGGCCGGCGGCAAGGTGATGGGTTCGGTCAAGCATCCGTTGTCGGCATCGGACTTCTCGTCCTTCCTGTTGCAGGCGCAATCGTCGGGCGCGCAGATTCTCGGCCTGGCCAATGCCGGCGGCGATGCGATCAACTCGATCAAGGCCGCCAACGAATTCGGCATCACCAAGAAGATGAAGCTGGCCGGCCTGCTGATCTTCATCAACGATGTGCATTCGCTGGGCCTGAACCTGACGCAGGGCATGTACCTGACCGACGGCTGGTACTGGGACCAGAACGCCGAAACGCGCGCCTGGTCCAAGCGTTACTTCGACAAGATGAAGAAGGAGCCGTCGATGTTGCAGGCCGCCGATTACTCGGCCGCGTCCAACTACCTGAAGGCGGTGAAGGCGGTCGGCACCGACGATTCGGACAAGGTGATGGCCTACCTGAAGGCGAACAAGATCAACGACATGTTCGCCAAGAACGGCACGATCCGTCCGGACGGCCGCATGGTCCACGACATGTATCTGATGGAAGTGAAGAAGCCGGCGGAATCGAAATATCCATGGGATTACTACAAGGTCGTGGCCACCATTCCGGGCGACCAGGCTTACGCCACCAAGGCGGAAACCAAGTGCAGCCTGTGGAAATAAGCTGAGTTTTGCACAGGGTGGGCGCCGCCGCGCCTGCCTTCCCCTGATACCCTGAATGTGGATTCCCATGGAAATCTTCGGCTATCCCTTGCCCATGATAATGAGCCAGCTACTGCTGGGCCTGGTCAACGGCTCGTTCTACGCGATGCTGTCGCTCGGCCTGGCCGTCATTTTCGGCCTGCTCAATGTGATTAACTTTTCCCACGGCGCGCTGTACATGATGGGCGCGTTCCTGGCGTGGATGGGCATCGAATACCTTGGCCTCAACTACTGGGCGGTACTGGTCCTGGCGCCGCTGGTGGTCGGCGTGTTCGGCGTTGTCATCGAGAAGACCATGCTGCGCCACCTGTACAAGCTGGACCACCTGTACGGCCTGCTGCTGACCTTCGGCATCACACTGCTGGTAGAAGGCGTGTTCCGCTCGTTCTACGGCGTCTCCGGCCAGCCGTTCCAGGTGCCGGAAGCGCTGGCCGGCGCGACCGACCTCGGCTTCATGGTGATGCCGAACTATCGCGGCTGGGTGGTGCTGGCGTCGCTGGTGGTATGTCTGTCGACCTGGTTCGTCATCGAGAAGACCAAACTGGGCGCCTACCTGCGCGCCGGCACCGAGAATCCCAAGCTGGTGGAAGCCTTCGGCATCAACGTGCCGCTGATGGTGACGCTCACCTACGGCTTCGGCGTCGCTTTGGCGGGCTTTGCAGGCGTTCTGGCGGCCCCAATCATCCAGGTGCAGCCCCTGATGGGGCAGAACCTGATTATCGTCGTATTCGCCGTTGTGGTGATCGGCGGCATGGGGTCGATCATGGGTTCCATCCTGACCGGTCTCGGCCTGGGCGTGATCGAAGGCCTGACCAAAGTGTTCTATCCCGAGTTTTCGTCCACCGTGGTGTTCCTGGTGATGGTGGTCGTGCTGCTGCTGCGTCCCGCAGGTTTGTTTGGCAAGGAAAAATGATGAACAAAAAAATTGGCTATCTCATCGCCTTTGCCATCGCCTTGGCGGCGCCGTTTATCGGCTATCCGGTGTTCCTGTCCAAGCTGCTGTGCTTCGCGCTGTTTGCCTGCGCCTTCAATCTGCTGATCGGTTTTACCGGCCTGCTGTCGTTCGGTCACGCGGCGTTCTTCGGCGCGGCCGGCTATGTCGCCGGCAATGCGCTCAAGCTCTGGGGCCTGCCGTTCGAGCTGGGCCTGCTGGCCGGCGTGGCGGCCGGGGCGCTGATTGGCGTGGTGATGGGGTCGCTGGCGATCCGCCGGCAGGGCATCTACTTTTCGATGATCACGCTGGCGCTGGCGCAGATGGTGTATTTCGGCGCGCTGCGGGCAGGGGAGTTCACCGGCGGTGAGGATGGCCTGCAAGGTGTTCCACGTGGAAGGTTCCTCGGCGTGATCGACCTCGCCAACGACACCACGCTGTATTTCGTCCTGCTCGGCATCTGCGCGCTGGCCTTTGCGCTGATCGTGCGCATCGTCCATTCGCCTTTTGGCCAGGTGCTGAAAGCGATCAAGGAAAACGAGCCGCGCGCGATTTCGCTGGGTTACGACGTCGACAAATACAAGCTGCTGGCCTTCGTGCTGTCGGCCGCGCTGGCCGGCCTGGCCGGCGCCAGCAAGACCGTGGTGCTGGGCTTCGAAACCTTGACCGATGTCCATTGGACGATGTCCGGTTTGGTTATCCTGATGACGCTGGTCGGCGGCATGGGCACGCTGGCCGGGCCGATGCTGGGCGCGATCATCATCATCGCGCTGGAAAACAAGCTGGGCGACTGGGGCACGCTGCTGGCCCAGGTCACCGGGATCGAGTGGTTTAACACCATAGGCGAAGCGGTCAACATGGTGGTTGGCCTGATCTTCATTGTTTGTGTGCTGTTGTTCCGGCGCGGAATCATCGGTGAGTTCATTGCGCTGGCCGGAAAGAAGAAACCAGTGTGAGGACGCTATGCAAATCAAAACCATTGTGCTGGCGCTGGCCGGCGCCGCAGTCGCCGCCTGCGGATCGAGCAACCATCATCATGACCGCGACGAAGACCTGAACTTCAAGCCAAACTATCTCGGCGATATCAGCAGCAAAACCTACGACGGCGTCAGCGACGATCTGCTGACCGCCGGTCTGGGCAAGACCGGACTGGCAGGCGCCACACCGGCCTACGCCGACTCCAACAATCCCACCGTCGCCGAACTGCGCCGCAACGCCATCCACGCCAATTACCGCGCGGTGCTGGATATCTCCGCCAACAGCGGCTACGGCACGCTGTACGGCCCGAACGTGGACGCCAAGGGCGTTGCCGGCACGGGCGAGGGCAAGATCGCTGGCACCGAATATCTCGCCTACACCGACAACAACGTGACCTTGATGGTGCAGGTGCCGGCCGGGTTCGATGTGAAAAATCCCTGCATCGTCACCGGCACGTCGAGCGGCTCGCGCGGGATTTATGGCGCCATCGGCAGCGCTGGCGAGTGGGGGCTGAAGAACAACTGCGCCGTGGCGTATGCCGACAAGGGCAGCGGCACCGGCCTCTACACCTTTGAAGACGACAGCGTGAACCTGCAGAATGGCCTGCGGGCCACGCGCGCGGCGGCCGGCAAGAACGCCATCTTTGCGCCGGCGCTGACCGATGCCGAGCCGGCGGCTTTTGCATCGGCGTATCCGGGACGCGTCGCCTTCAAGCATGCGCATTCGCAGCAGAATCCGGAAAAGGATTGGGGCAAGTTCACCTTGCAGGCGGTGGAGTTTGCCTTTTACGTGTTGAACGAAAAGTACGGTGCGCTGGCCAGGGACAACACGCGGCACGTGATTGCGCTTGATCCGAAGAACACGATCACGATCGCGTCCAGCATCTCCAACGGCGCCGGCGCGGCGCTGCTGGCGGCGGAGCAGGACAGCAGGGGCCTGATCTCCGGCGTCGCCGCGACCGAGCCGCAGATCCAGCCCAAAACTGCCAGCGGCTACACGGTGCGGCAGGGCGCGGCGGCGGTGACGGGGCAGGGCAAGGCGCTGTTCGATTACTCGACCTTTGCAGCGCTGTATCAGCCGTGTATTGCCGCGACGGCGGCGGCGCCGGGACGCTGCACGGCGCTGGTGTCGCGCGGCCTGTTGAGTGGCGCCGATCTGACAGCGCAGCAGAACGATGCCAAGGCGCGCCTGAAAGCCTACGGCTGGTTGCCGGATTCGGATGTGTTGCAAGCGGCGCACGCGGGCACCAACATCCTGGTCGCCGTCACCTACGCCTACGCTTACGGCAAGTTTTCTGTGACGGACAAGATTTGTGGTTTCACATTTGCGCAGACTGATGCGACCGGAGTGCCGTTGGTCTTTACGGCGGCGCAGAAGGCCAGCAGCTTCGCCACGCAGAACGGCATCATCGGCAGCGTGGTGTATGAGGATTCGGTGGGCGGCGCCAAGGCGTACAACTTCGGGGTGTCGCCGGTGAGCGGAATTGTGGATCAGTCGCTGGATGGTTTCCTGTGCCTGCGTTCGCTGGCGACGGGTGTGGATGCGGTGACTGGCATGGCGTTGACGGGCACGCTGGCCGCGCAGAGTGCGCGCATCAAGGCCGGCGTGACGGAGGTGGCGGCGAGTGGGAATCTGCATGGCAAGCCGGCCATTATCGTGCAGGGGCGTAGCGATACGCTGATACCGGTGAACTTCGCTTCACGTGCCTACCTGGGGTTGAATGCGTCGGTGGAGGGCAGCGGCAGCAAGCTGCGCTACATCGAAGTCACCAATGCCAACCATTTCGACTCGTTCACCAATGCCCTGCCGGCGAACATTGTGCCGCTGCACGTGTACCTGTTCCGGGCGTTGGATGCGATGTTGGCGAATCTGCGCAGCTCGGCAGCGCTGCCACCGTCGCAGGTGGTGCGGACGGTTACCCGTGCGGACAACACCACTGCGATCACCGTTGCCAATGTGCCGGCGTTCGCCACAACCCCAACGTCGGCGAACGCCATTACCGTAAGCGCGACAACAATCACAGTGCCTGATTGAGCGGCGCAGAGGAACCCGGCAAGTCGGGGTCTGACCCCTTTGGGGTCAGACCCCTGCGGCTCGCAGTGCGGGGAATTAAAACGCCGCAGTATAGATAGCCCTGGCATCCTCGCGCGTGACGAGGCGGGGGTTATTGCCGAGAAGCCGGGTCTGAAGCATCGCATCATCCGCCAACCGATCCAGATCCGACTCCTTGATCCCCACTTGCTGCAAGGTCCGCTCAATCCCCGTCACAGTGGCTATTTGTTGCATCGCAACAGCCAATGCCTCCGCCCTCGCCTCGACGCTGCCTGTGGCCGCCGGCACCACAATCTCCGCCAGTTCCGCATACAGCCCCGCCGCCTCCGGCGCATTGAACCGCAGCACGTGCGGCAGCACCAGCGAATTCGACAGCCCATGTGGCACGTGAAATATCCCGCCTATCGGATACGCCAGCGCATGCACCGCCGCCACCGGCGCATTGGAAAACGCCTGCCCGGCCAACATCGCTCCCAACAGCATGCCCTGCCGCGCAGCCAGATTCCCGCCATTCTCGCAAGCCATGATCAGATTCGCGGACAGCAACTGCAACGCCTTCCGCGCCAGCACATCCGACAAAGGGTTCTTCTTATGCTTGCTGGTATAAGCCTCAATCGCATGCACCATGGCGTCGATACCCGTGGCCGCAGTCACCTGCGCCGGCAATCCGAGCGTCAACTCCGCATCCAGCAATGCCAGATCGGCATAGAGCTGCGGCGCCACCACGCCCATCTTTGTGGTAGCACCGGTGGTCACGATCGCGATGTTGGTCACCTCCGAACCGGTGCCAGCCGTGGTCGGAATCTGCACCAGCGGCAGCCGCACACCCTTCACATTGCCGATGCCATAGATCGCGCTGATCGGTTGGCTGCTGCCGGCCAGCACCGCAATCAGCTTCGCCACATCCATCGAACTGCCGCCGCCCAGCCCGATAACAATGTCGGCCCGGAACGCCCGCGCAGCGCCTACCGCCTCCAGCACCACCACCTCCGGCGGGTCCGCCACCACCTTGGAATACACCTCGACCGCCAGCCCGGCCGCCCGCAGGCTGGCGACCGGATCGTCCACCAGGCCGGTTTTCAGGAAGCCAGGATCGGTGACCAGCAGGGCGCGTCCAGCGTCGGGAAAGCGCTGCGCGATGTGGTGGCCGAGCCGTCCGGCAGCGCCCAGTTCGGAAACGATGTTGGCCACGGTGCTGAAAGAAAAGGCAGGGAAATCTGTCATGACGGCGTCCATTCAGAAAAGACAACACCACCTAGCTTACTCCAAGCCATGCCGGATGCGCATAAGCTAGTGCAGATTTCTTCCGTACAATAGAGGCTTTTGCACGTTGGGGATGGCGGGATCATGGTGGACTTCTGGGTGTTAGGTATTGCTGCGTTTGGCGCAGGCTTGGTCGATGCGGTGGTTGGCGGAGGAGGGCTGATACAGCTGCCTACCATGTTCACGGTGTTCCCCAACATGGCGCCGGCCACCATCATCGGCACCAACAAGCTGGCCAGTATCTTCGGCACCAGCGTGGCTGCGGTCAGCTATGCGCGCCGGGTGACGATCGCCTGGTCGGTGGCGACGCCTGCCGCGATGTCGGCATTGGTGTTCGCCTTCCTGGGCGCCTTCACCGTCACCCATGTCTCGGCCGATTTCATGCGCACCGCGTTGCCGGTCGTGCTGCTGCTGGTGGCCATCTACACCTTCGCCAAGAAGGATTTCGGCAGCGTCCACGCGCCGATCCACTCGGGCACCAGGGAGCAGACGTTGGCGCTGGTGGTCGGCGCCGCCATCGGTTTCTACGACGGCTTCTTCGGTCCGGGCACCGGCAGCTTCCTGGTATTCCTGTTTGTTCGCGTGTTCGGCTTCGACTTCCTCGGCGCCTCGGCGGTGGCCAAGATCGTCAACGTGGCGTGCAACTTTGCCGGCCTGGTGTGGTTCGGCTACAGCGGCCACCTGATCTGGCAGCTGGGTCTGACGATGGCGGTGTGCCAGATCGCCGGTTCGCTGATCGGCTCGCGCATGGCGATGAAGCACGGCAGCGGCTTTGTGCGCAAACTGTTCCTGGTGGTGGTCTCGGTGCTGATCGTTAAAACTGGCCACGATGCATGGTTGCGTTGGTGATATTGTTTCACGTGGAACAAAGACAGGGACACTTCGGTGTCCCTTTTTCATTGTTTCACGTGGAACATCCGAACTATATTTTTGCCTAAAAAAGTCGCAGCACCAAAAAGACTCTATAATTTGACCTTGATCCCCTTCGCTTTAAATATCTCCACCATGTTATTTCCTACGAATTTCGACGTCATCGTTGTCGGCGGTGGTCACGCCGGGACCGAGGCCGCCCTCGCTTCGGCCCGCATGGGTCAGAAGACCTTGCTGCTCACCCACAATATTGAGACGCTGGGCCAGATGTCGTGCAACCCATCCATCGGCGGTATCGGCAAAGGCCATCTGGTCAAGGAAGTCGATGCGCTGGGCGGCGCCATGGCGATCGCCACCGACGAGTCGGGCATCCAGTTCCGCATCCTGAATTCCTCCAAAGGCCCTGCCGTGCGCGCGACCCGCGCCCAGGCCGACCGTATTCTGTACAAAGCCGCCATCCGTTCGCGTCTGGAAAACCAGCCGAACCTGTGGCTGTTCCAGCAGGCCGTGGACGACCTGATGGTGGAGGGCGACCGCGTGGTCGGCGCCATCACCCAGATCGGCCTGAAGTTTTTGGCGCCAGCCGTGGTGCTGACCGCCGGTACTTTCCTCGACGGTAAAATCCACGTTGGCCTGAACAACTACTCGGGCGGCCGCGCCGGCGATCCGCCAGCGATTTCGCTGTCGTCCCGCCTGAAGGAACTGAAGCTGCCGCAAGGCCGTCTGAAGACCGGCACGCCGCCGCGTATCGACGGCCGCAGCATCGACTTCTCGCAGATGACCGAGCAGCCAGGCGACCTGGACCCGGTGCCGGTGTTCTCGGTGATGGGCAAAGCCTCCATGCACCCTGAGCAGATGCCATGCTGGATCACGCACACCAACCAGAAAACCCACGACATTATTCGTGGCGGCCTGGACCGCAGCCCGATGTACACCGGCGTGATCGAAGGCGTCGGCCCGCGTTATTGCCCGTCGATCGAAGACAAGATCCACCGCTTCTCGTCCAAGGAATCGCACCAGATTTTCCTGGAACCGGAAGGCCTGACCACGCACGAATTCTATCCAAACGGTATCTCCACCAGCCTGCCGTTCGACGTGCAAATCGAACTGGTGCGCTCGATGAAGGGCCTGGAAAACGCGCACATCCTGCGTCCTGGCTACGCCATTGAATACGATTATTTCGACCCGCGCGGTCTGAAAGCGTCGCTGGAAACCAAGGCCATCAACGGCCTGTTCTTCGCTGGCCAGATCAACGGCACCACCGGTTACGAGGAAGCGGCGGCACAAGGCCTGCTGGCCGGCGTCAACGCCGCGCTGCAAACCCAGGGCCGCGAAGCCTGGACGCCGGCGCGTTCCGAAGCCTATCTGGGCGTGATGGTGGATGACCTCGTCACGCAAGGCGTGATGGAGCCATACCGCATGTTCACCAGCCGCGCCGAGTATCGCCTGAGTCTGCGTGAAGACAACGCCGACATGCGCCTGACCGAAATCGGCCGCAAGCTGGGCGTGATCGGCGATGCGCAGTGGGAATCGTTCGACCGCAAACGCGAGGCCGTGGCCCGCGAACTGGAGCGCCTGCGCTCCACGTGGGTAAATCCACGCATCCTGGAAGCTGCGGAATCCGAGCGCGTGATTGGCCAGGCTATCGAACGCGAATACTCGCTGGCCGACCTGTTGCGCCGTCCGGGCGTCGCCTACGACAAGCTGATGACGCTGAAAGGTGCCGATGGCCGCGACCTGGCAGGCCCAGGCGAGACCGACGAAGCGGTCAAGGAACAGCTGGAAATTCAGCTCAAATATTCGGGCTATATCGACCGCCAGACGAAAGAAGTGGAACGCCACGAGCACTACGAAAACCTGAAACTGCCGGAGAACTACAACTACCTGGACATCACCGCGCTGTCGGTGGAAGTGCGCCAGAAGTTGCATGCGCAACGTCCGGAAACCTTGGGCCAGGCATCGCGTATTTCGGGCGTCACGCCGGCGGCGATTTCGCTGCTGCTGGTGCACCTGAAGAAGGCCGGTTTCGGCGGTTTCGTGAATAAAGAAGAGGCAGCTTAATGAAGGTGTTTGACCGCAATGTAGTAGCGGATGTTTTGAAACAAGGCATCAACCAGCTGCAACTGGAGTTGAGCGAGGCGCAGGTGGAGCAGTTGCTGGACTACCTGGCCC
The DNA here is from genome assembly GCF_009674495.1 of Duganella alba. Classification (GTDB taxonomy): domain Bacteria; phylum Pseudomonadota; class Gammaproteobacteria; order Burkholderiales; family Burkholderiaceae_D; genus Rugamonas; species Rugamonas alba. Next base: position 68,349 of record NZ_WKJN01000006.1, read on the forward strand.
TGCTGAACAAGTGGAATTCGGTGTACAACCTGACCTCGGTGCGTGACCCCATGGAAATGGTCAAGCTGCACCTGCTGGACTCGCTGACGGCAGTGCCGGCCTTCAAAGGCGCGACGAATGTGCTGGACGTGGGGGCGGGCGGTGGACTGCCGGGCATGGTGCTGGCGATCAGCCGCCCGGACATGAAGGTGTCGATGATCGACACCGTGCACAAGAAGACCGCCTTCCTGAACCAGGTGAAGGCGGAGCTGGGACTGGGCAACGTGACGGTGTACACGAAGAAAGTGCAGGAGCTGGAAGTGAAGACGAAATTCGACGTCATCACCTCCAGGGCGTTCGCGGACCTTTCCGACTTCGTCAACTGGTCGGGGCACCTGCTGGCAGAGGGCGGTCAATTCATCGCCTTGAAAGGCACGGCGCCGGCAGAGGAGCGAGAGCGGCTGCCAGCCCCATGGAAAGTGCAGAAACTGGAGCCTTTGGCGGTTCCAGGGCTGGACGCGGAACGTCACCTGGTGTTCATCCAGGCTGAAACGAAGTAAACGGTTTATACGGTATAAATGGTTTATATCATATAAATAGTATAAATCGTTTATATCGTTTATACCGTATAAATCAAAGCAACAACACACATAAGAAATACATGGCAAAAATTTTTTGCGTAGCAAATCAAAAGGGCGGCGTAGGCAAGACCACCACCACGGTCAACCTGGCAGCCGGTCTGGCAAAACTGGACCAGCGCGTGCTGCTGGTCGACCTGGACCCGCAGGGCAACGCCACCATGGGAGCAGGCATCAACAAGGCAGGGCTGCCGGCGTCGACGTATGAAGTCATGCTCGGCACCAGCGACGTGGCCACGGCGCGCCAGCGTTCCGAGCCGGGGCACTTCGACGTGCTGCCGTCCAACCGCGAGCTGGCCGGCGCCGAAGTCGAGATGGTGGAACTGGACAACCGCGAGCGCCGCCTGAAGGAAGCGCTGGCGCTTGTGGATAAGGAGTACGATTTCATCCTGATCGACTGTCCGCCGGCGCTGTCGATGCTGACGCTGAACGGCCTGTGCGCCGCGCACGGCGTGATCATTCCGATGCAGTGCGAGTACTACGCACTGGAAGGCCTGTCCGATTTGGTCAACACCATCAAGAAGGTGCACGCCAACCTGAACCCGGACCTGAAGATCATCGGCCTGCTGCGCGTGATGTTCGATCCGCGCATGACGCTGTCGCAGCAGGTATCGGCGCAGCTGGAGCAGCACTTCGGCGACAAAGTCTTCAAGACCATCATCCCGCGCAACGTGCGTCTGGCGGAAGCGCCGTCGTATGGCGTGCCGGGCGTCACCTTCGATCCGACCTCCAAGGGCGCGCAGGCGTACATCGCCTTCGGCGCCGAGATGGTCAAGCGCATCAAGAAAATGTAAGGCATTCACATGGCAACCAAAAAACTCAAAGGCCTGGGTCGCGGCCTGGACGCGCTGCTGGGCGGCGACGGCGACATGAACACGGCGGACGCCAACACGCCGTCCGAACTGAAGGTCGGTCAGATGCAGGCTGGTAAATACCAGCCGCGTACCCGCATGGACGAAGGCGGCCTGCAGGAGCTGGCCGCCTCGATCAAAACCCAGGGCATCATGCAGCCTATCCTGGTGCGCCCGGTCGGCAAGGACAAATACGAGATCATCGCCGGCGAACGCCGTTTCCGCGCCGCGCAACTGGCGGGCCTGGAAGTGCTCCCGGTTTTGGTGCGCGACGTGGACGACCAGGCCGCCGCCGCGATGGCGCTGATCGAAAACATGCAGCGCGAGGATCTGAATCCGCTGGAAGAGGCGCAGGGCATCCACCGCCTGATCACCGATTTCAGTTTCACGCACGAGCAGGCGGCCACGGCCGTCGGCCGCTCGCGCAGCGCCGTGTCCAACCTGCTGCGCCTGATGAATCTGGCGGCGCCGGTGCAAACCATGCTGATGGCCGGCGATATCGACATGGGCCACGCGCGCGCGCTGCTGGCGGTCGACGCCGCCACCCAGATCAACCTGGCCAACACCGTGATTGCCAAAAGGTTATCGGTGCGCGAAACCGAGAAGCTGGTCACCAAAACGCTGGAAGAATTGAAATCGTCGCCGAAAGAGGCGCGATTGAAAGAAAAGTCCGGCGACATCGTGCGCCTGGAAGAAGAACTGTCCGACGCGCTGGCGACGCCGGTTGTGTTCAAGATGGGCGCCAAAGGCCGCGGTCAGATGATCATCGACTTTGCCGACCTCGACATCCTCGACGGCGTCCTCGCCCGCCTGCGCGCCTAAACCCGGGGTCAGGTCCCCCATTTCTACACGAGCTCGGCCTTAGCAGCTGTTATGGCCGAGCTCGTGTAGAAATGGGGGACCTGACCCCGGAGTTTTCACCATCTGGAAAACGTCTAACTGATTCCAACTTGGTGCAACAACATCTGAAATGTTTCTAAAAGCGTCTCATTCGTGCACCAAATGCTCTGCTGCGGTGCAGCATGTTTGACGCGATACATGAAAGACACATATAATCACGCGTCTTTGGGGTTTAATCGGTTTTTAAGGAGGCTCGCAGTGAGTAGTCCGACGAGCATTTCCAAACCGGTGTTCCGAGTCGTCGCCCTCCAGTTCGCAATTGTGACTGGATTCGCCTTGCTCGCCTGGAATATTGGCGGAGTAATCAAAGCTTGGTCGGCCGCCTATGGCGGAGCAATCGCAGTCATCGGGAGCCTGATGTACGCGATGATTGTTGCGCGCGGATCAAATGACGCCAAAACCGCTTTGCGCGCGCATGTGCGCGCCGAAGTGACAAAGATATTTATCACGGTCGTGCTGTTTGTTGTAGCACTCGTGTTGTTTCAGTCGGCCTCATGGTTATGGCTGATCTTGGGTTTCGCGGTGGCAACCTTGGCATACTGGTTGTCACTGCTCGCAATTTAATCACCAAAATCTTATATTTTTATGACCACTGAACACGTAGGGCACGAAGCGCCCACTAATATTGAGTACATTCAGCACCACCTGAGCCACCTGAAATCGGCAGACGGCGCCTATAACCTGGACACGTTCTGGGTTTCGGCCATTCTGGGCCTGATTTTCCTCGGTGTGTTCTGGCTGGCCGGCCGCCGCGCCACCGCCGGCGTGCCGGGCAAGCTGCAAAACTTCGTCGAAGCCGTGATGGAACTGGTCAACGAAGTGGTCAACTCGGCCTTCCACGCCAAGAGCAAGGTCATCGCCCCGCTGGCGATCACCATCTTCTGCTGGGTCTGGCTGATGAACGCCATGGACTTCCTGCCGGTCGACCTGCTGCCTAAACTGTTGAGCTACGCCGGCGTGCACAAGCTGCGCGTCGTGCCGACCGCCGACGTCAACCACACTTTCGGCATGTCGTTCGGCGTCATGCTGTGCATTATTGGTTTCTCGATCAAAGCCAAAGGTCTCGGCGGCTGGGGTAAAGAGCTGTTCACCGCGCCGTTCCACGCCCATGGCTTCATGGCCATCGTGCTGGCGCCGGTCAACTTCATCTTCCAGATGATCGAGTTGCTGGCCAAGCCACTGTCGCTGTCGCTGCGTTTGTTCGGCAATATGTACGCCGGCGAACTGCTGTTCATTCTGATCGCTCTGCTGCCATGGTGGGCGCAGTGGCTGCTGGGTGGTCCTTGGGTTATCTTCCACATCCTGGTGGTGACCCTGCAAGCGTTTGTGTTTATGGCGTTGACGGTTGTGTATCTGAGCCTTGCGGTTGAGAAGCACTAAGCAACACTGGTTTTAACTTTTTTAGTATCTGTAGTCTTTTTTAAATCTTAGGAGAAATTTCAATGCAAGCTCTGATCGCACAAGTACAAAGCATGACCGTTCTGGCAGCCGCTATCATCATCGGCCTGGCCGCTATCGGCACCGCTCTGGGTTTCGCCATTCTGGGCGGTAAATTCCTGGAAGCGTCGGCCCGTCAACCAGAACTGATGCCACAACTGCAAACCAAGCTGTTCGTTATCGCTGGTCTGCTGGATGCGATCTCGATGATCGGCGTTGGTGTTGCTCTGCTGTACACCTTCAGCAACCCATTCCTGGCTGCTGTTCTGTCCGCTGCTCAGTAATTCGCTCCACCCTAGGAGAAACTTTTAGTTAGGAGCAAAGGTATGGACATCAATATGTCTCTCATCGGTCAGATGATCACCTTCGCGGTGCTGGTCTGGGTGTCGATGAAGTTCGTATTTCCATCGCTGAATGCAGCGTTGGATGAGCGTGCCAAGCGTATCGCTGACGGTCTGGCTGCGGCCGACCAGGGCCAGCAAGCAATGGTTGTCGCTGAAAAGCGCGCCAGCGAAGCACTGGCCGGTGCACGCGAAGAAGCTTCGCAACGCGTTGCCGACGCTGAAAAGCGCGCGCAACTGGTCGCTGAAGAAATCAAAGCGAATGCACAAGCCGAAGCAGACCGCATCATTGCGCAAGCCAAGGCCGAAGCCGAGCAGCAACTGGCCAAGGCGCGCGAAGCGCTGCGCGCTCAGGTGGCTGACCTGGCTGTGAAGGGCGCCGAGCAAATCCTCAAGCGCGAAGTCAACGCCTCGGCCCACGCCGATCTGTTGTCGCGCCTGTCTGTCGAGCTGTAATCATGGCAGAAAACGCAACCGTCGCCCGTCCCTACGCGGAAGCTTTGTTCCGCGTAGCCCAAGCAGGTAAGGAATCGTTCAACCTCGCGGCGTGGTCCGAACTGGTGGCCGAACTGGCCCAGATCGCGGCCCACCCCGAGGTGCAAGCATTCGCCCGCAACCCGAAAGCGTCGGCCAGCGATATCGTCGCCGCCTTCAAGGCCCTGGTGAAAACCCCGGTCAGCCCGGAAGCCAATAACTTCCTGACGATGCTGGTGGAAAACGGCCGTATCAGTCTGCTGCCGGAAATCGGCGCGCAATTCCTGGCGTTGAAAAACGCCGCGGAAGGTGCGGCAGACGCGGTCATCACCAGCGCCTTCGAGCTCGACGCTGCGCAAGTAAGCACGCTGATCGCGACGCTGGAAAAGAAATTCAGCCGCAAGCTGCACCCGGTCGTCAGCGTGGACCCGGCCCTGATCGGCGGCGTGCGCGTGGTGGTCGGCGACGAAGTGCTGGACACTTCGGTGCGCGCCAAGCTGCAGCAAATGCGTGTTGCACTGGTCGCTTGAGTTCAACCTCGGCGACCGGCTTAGAACAGATTCTTCATCTCGCGCAAGCTGAGAGAAACACTTTTAGGAGTTAGTATGCAACTCAACCCATCTGAAATCAGCGAGCTGATCAAGAGCCGTATCGAAGGCCTTGATGGTGGCGCTGAAGTACGTAACCAAGGCACGGTTATTTCCGTCGCCGACGGTATCGTCCGCATTCACGGCCTGTCGGACGTGATGCAGGGCGAGATGTTGGAATTCCCTGGCAACACCTTCGGTCTGGCCATGAATCTGGAGCGCGACTCGGTCGGCGCCGTGATTCTGGGTGCTTACGAGCACATCTCGGAAGGCGACACCGTCAAAACCACCGGCCGCATCCTGGAAGTCCCAGTCGGTCCGGAACTGAAAGGCCGCGTGGTCAACGCGCTGGGCCAGCCAATCGACGGCAAAGGCGCCATCGACGCCAAGCTGACCTCGCCAATCGAAAAGATCGCACCAGGCGTGATCGCCCGCGAATCCGTGTCGCAGCCGATGCAGACCGGCCTGAAATCGATCGACGCGATGGTCCCAATCGGCCGTGGCCAGCGTGAGCTGATCATCGGCGACCGTCAAACCGGTAAATCGGCAGTTGCGGTTGATGCGATCATCAACCAAAAAGGCCAGGGCATGACTTGCATCTACGTTGCAATCGGCCAAAAAGCTTCGACCATCAAGAACATCGTGCGCTCGCTGGAAGAGCACGGCGCGCTGGAGTACACCATTGTGGTCGCCGCCTCGGCGTCGGAATCGGCTGCCATGCAGTACATTTCGGCTTACTCGGGCTGCACCATGGGCGAATACTTCCGCGACCGCGGCGAAGACGCGCTGATCGTCTACGATGACCTGTCGAAGCAGGCAGTTGCCTACCGTCAGATCTCGCTGCTGCTGCGCCGCCCACCAGGCCGCGAAGCGTACCCAGGCGACGTGTTCTACCTGCACAGCCGTCTGCTGGAACGCGCCGCCCGCGTCAACGCCGACTACGTCGAAGCGTTCACCAAAGGCGCCGTCACCGGCAAGACCGGTTCGCTGACCGCCCTGCCGATCATCGAAACCCAGGCAGGCGACGTGTCCGCGTTCGTGCCGACCAACGTGATTTCGATCACCGACGGCCAGATCTTCCTGGAAACCTCGCTGTTCAACTCGGGCATCCGTCCTGCGATCAACGCCGGTATCTCGGTGTCGCGCGTCGGTGGTGCCGCACAGACCAAGGTCATCAAAAACCTGTCCGGCGGTATCCGTACCGACCTGGCCCAGTACCGTGAACTGGCTGCGTTCGCGCAGTTCGCTTCGGACCTGGACGAGTCGACCCGCAAACAGCTGGACCGCGGCGCCCGCGTGACCGAACTGCTGAAACAGAAGCAGTACTCGCCACTGTCGATCTCCCTGATGGCCGCCTCGCTGTTCGCAGTGAACAAGGGCTACCTGGATGACGTCGAAGTCAAGAAAGTACTGTCGTTCGAAGCCGGCCTGCATGCGTACCTGAAGACCAAACAAGCTGACCTGCTGTCGAAGATTGAATCGTCGAAGCAACTGGACAAAGACGGCGAAGCAACGCTGTCGGCCGCCATTGCCGACTTCAAGAAATCCGGCGCATTTTAAGGTGCTTGGCGCCCCGGTCAAACCTGGGGCGCCGTCAGCGCAGAAGGAGTAAGGACTCATGGCAGTAGGCAAAGAGATACGTGGCAAGATCAAAAGCGTAGAAAATACGAAGAAGATCACCAAGGCGATGGAAATGGTCGCCGCATCGAAAATGCGCAAAGCGCAGGATCGCATGCGCGCCGCCCGTCCCTACAGTGAGAAGATTCGTAACATCGCTGCAAATCTGGCGAACGCAAATCCGGAGTACACGCACCCGTTCCTGGCCGATGAAGCCAAGGAATCGGCCAAGGCGGTTGGCTTCATCGTTGTGACGACCGACAAGGGTCTGTGCGGCGGCATGAACACCAACATCCTGCGTCTGGTGACGAACAAATCGCGTGAGCTGGAAGCCGCCGGCAACAAGATTGCCGCCGTGGCGATTGGTAACAAGGGTTTGGGTTTCCTGAACCGCGTCGGCGTGCCGGTGGTTGCGCAAGTGACCCAGATCGGCGACACCCCGCACCTGGAAAAACTGATTGGCCCCGTTAAAGTCATGCTGGAAAAGTTCCAGAACGGCGAGGTTGATGCGGTTTACCTGTGCTACACCAAGTTCATCAACACGATGAAACAGGAACCGGTCGTGCAGCAGCTGCTGCCACTGCCGGCTGCCAGCAAACAGGCTGACGCAGGTAATCACAACTGGGATTACATCTACGAGCCGGATGCAGCAACTGTCATCGATGAACTGCTGGAGCGCTATGTAGAAGCGCTGGTGTACCAGTCGGTCGCGGAAAACCTGGCGTCCGAGCAATCGGCGCGGATGGTGGCGATGAAGGCGGCAAGCGACAACGCAGGTAGCGTGATCGGTGAACTGAAACTGATCTACAACAAAACCCGCCAAGCTGCGATTACCAAAGAACTCTCCGAAATCGTCGCCGGTGCGGCAGCGGTTTAAACGAATTTAACTATATTTGAAGGAACGAACATGGCTGATGGCAAAATCGTTCAGTGTATCGGCGCGGTGGTTGACGTTGAGTTTCCACGCAACGCAATGCCCAAGGTATTTGATGCCTTGAAGATGGAAGGCTCCGAGCTGACGCTGGAAGTACAACAACAATTGGGTGACGGCATCGTGCGTACCATCGCACTGGGTTCGTCGGACGGCCTGCGTCGCGGCATGCAGATCCAGAACACCGGCAAGCCGATCATGGTGCCAGTGGGTAAAGCGACCCTGGGTCGCATCATGGACGTGCTGGGCAATCCGATCGACGAATGCGGCCCGGTCGCTCACGACCAGATCGCCTCGATCCACCGCGCGCCTCCTGCCTACGACGAACTGTCGCCATCGCAGGATCTGCTGGAAACCGGCATCAAGGTGATTGACCTGGTGTGCCCGTTCGCCAAAGGCGGTAAAGTGGGTCTGTTCGGTGGCGCCGGCGTCGGCAAGACCGTGAACATGATGGAACTGATCAACAACATCGCCAAAGCGCACTCGGGTCTGTCCGTGTTCGCCGGCGTGGGTGAGCGTACCCGTGAAGGTAACGACTTCTACCACGAGATGGCCGATGCCAAAGTCGTCGATCTGGAAAATCCAGAGAACTCGAAAGTGGCGATGGTCTACGGTCAGATGAACGAACCACCAGGCAACCGTCTGCGCGTCGCGCTGACCGGTCTGACCATGGCCGAAGCGTTCCGTGACGAAGGCAAGGACGTTCTGTTCTTCGTGGACAACATCTACCGCTTCACGCTGGCCGGTACCGAAGTATCCGCACTGCTGGGCCGTATGCCTTCCGCCGTGGGTTACCAGCCGACCCTGGCCGAAGAGATGGGCCGTCTGCAAGAGCGCATCACCTCGACCAAGACCGGTTCGATCACCTCGATCCAGGCCGTGTACGTGCCAGCGGATGACTTGACCGACCCGTCGCCAGCGACCACCTTCGGTCACCTGGATTCGACCGTCGTGCTGTCGCGTGACATCGCCTCGCTGGGTATCTACCCTGCGGTGGACCCGCTGGATTCGACCTCGCGTCAGCTGGACCCGCTGGTCGTTGGCCAGGACCACTACGACACTGCGCGTGCCGTACAGGGCACCCTGCAGCGCTACAAGGAACTGCGCGACATCATCGCGATTCTGGGTATGGACGAACTGGCGCCGGAAGACAAACTGCTGGTGGCTCGCGCCCGTAAGATGCAGCGTTTCCTGTCGCAGCCGTTCCACGTTGCTGAAGTGTTTACCGGCGCGCCTGGTAAATACGTTTCGCTGAAAGACACGATCAAAGGCTTCAAGATGATCGCGTCGGGCGAACTCGATCACCTGCCAGAGCAAGCGTTCTACATGGTCGGCACGATCGAAGAAGCCATCGAAAAAGCCAAGAAACTCAACTAATTGTTTGAGTTGTTCGCCCCGGCCGTAACGCCGGGGCGTTCCACCCGATAGGACACACATGGCAAACACTATTCACGTTGACGTGGTTTCCGCCGAGGAGTTGATCTACTCCGGCGAAGCCGAATTCGTCGCGTTGCCGGGTGAGCAGGGCGAGCTGGGTATCTACCCGAAGCACACGCCGCTGATTACCCGTATCCGTCCGGGCGCGGTGCGCATCCAGGTTCCAGGCCAGGCTGAAGAAGAGTTCGTCTTCGTTGCCGGCGGTCTGCTGGAAGTGCAGCCGGGCGCCGTGACGGTGCTGGCGGACACCGCGATCCGCGGCAAGGATCTGGACGAAGCCAAAGCGACTTCGGCCAAGAAACGCGCCGAGGAAACGCTGGCCAACAACAGCTCCGGTATCGACTACGCGAAAGCGCAAGCCGAACTGGCAGCGGCCATCGGCCAGCTGGCAGCGATCGCCAAACTGCGCGCGAAGCACTAAGCAACGCTCTAGCAGCACCCGCAAAAAAGGCAGCCTCGGCTGCCTTTTTTTACGCCTGTGCATGTGACAGCGGCCACATCTTGAGAAAAGCGGCAGGCCTATAATCGGCGCTCTTTGATTAAAAAATAATAAAATGAATCGAGCGCTGCTGACTATTTTGTCGACTGTCGTGCTGAGCGCGATCGGCATTGGATTGACCATGCCGATCATTCCGCAGCTGATGCGTGATGTTGGCCATACGGCGGAACTGGGATGGCGCTTTGGCGCTTTCACTGGTTTGTATGCGCTGATGCAGTTTGTGTTTTCGCCCATCCTCGGCATGATGAGCGATCGCTACGGCCGGCGGCCGATTCTGCTGCTGTCGCTGGCCGGCGCGGTGGTCGATTATCTGTTCATGGCGATCGCGCCATCGCTGTCGCTGTTGTTTGTCGGCCGCGCGATTGCCGGCATCACCGGCGCCAGCATGGCCGTCACCTCGGCCTACATAGCCGACGTCACGCCGGAAGAGCAGCGTTCGCGCCGTTACGGGCAGCTGGGCGCGTGCTTCGGTATCGGCTTCATCATCGGCCCGGTGCTCGGCGGCTTGCTTGGCGCCTGGTGGGTGCGTGCGCCGTTCCTAGCCGCCGCCGCGATGAATGCGCTGAACCTGCTGCTGACGCTGTGGCTGGTGAAGGAGTCGCACACCGCCAAGGACAGCGCAGAGCGCATTTCCTTGAACCCATTGGCCAGCCTGCGCTGGGCCCTCAGCTTCAAGGCCTTGCTGCCATTGCTGGGCGTCTACGTGATCCTGGTCCTGGTGGGCGAAATCGGCGGCACCATCTGGGTGCTGTATGGCGAAGACAAGTTCGCCTGGGATGCGCTGACCATCGGCCTGTCGCTGGCCGGCTTCGGCGCCTTTCACGCGCTGGCGCAGGCGTTTGTGGTGGGGCCGATTGCCGAACGCTGGGGCGAACGTGCCGCGCTGCTGATCGGTATCGTCTCCGACGGCACGGCGTATGTGATCCTGGCGTTGACTGTCCACGGCTGGGTGGCGTTTGCGCTGATGCCGCTGTTCTGCCTGGGCGGCATCGGCGCGCCGGCGTTGCAGTCGCTGGTGTCGGGCAGCGTCGGCTCGGATCAGCAGGGCAAGCTGCAGGGCGTGATGGCCAGCACCGCCAGTCTGGCGTCGGTGATCGGTCCAGTCGCCATCAGCACGATTTACTTCATGTCACGCGGTACGTTCCCAGGCATGGTGTGGATCATCGGCGCATGCCTGTATCTGCTTTGCTTGCCGGTGCTGCTACGCCGCGCGTAGTGTGCCGTCGATGACGGTGACCGCTTTGCCGCCGATCCAGGGATCGCCATCGGCGTAGGTGACGGTAACACGTCCATCGCGGCCCAGCGCTGTGCCTTGTCGGGCGCTGTAGTCGCGGGCGGGCAGCAGGCGGGCGATGCAGGCGTTGGCGCTGCCGGTGACCGGGTCTTCGATCTGGATGCCGTTTTCCAGGAACAGCGCGCGCACTTCGTAGTCTGCCGGGCCGCCGGCAGGATGTGGGCCGTAGATGGCGACGCCGTTGCTGGCGGTGCGGCGCATCAGTTCATCCAGCGCGGCGGCATTAGGTATCACGGCGAGGCAATCGGCCGCCGTATCCAGTCGCACGGCCAGCCAGCAGATGCCCATGTTGACCACCACCGGCGGATGGCTGTCGGCCAGCGCTTCCGAACCCAGCGTTGTGTGTAGCAGCGGCAGCAGGCTGCTGTTCATTGTCTCCAGCCGCGCCGCTGGTGCGCGAAACGCCAGGCCGCCATCGCTGGCGATGTTGACGGTGACCAGGCCGACGCCGCATTCCTGAATCAGAACGCCCGGCGTTTTTGGTTGCAGCCCAGCTTCCAGCAGCGCGTGCGCGGTACCCAGCGTTGGATGGCCAGCAAACGGAAACTCTTCCTGCGTGGTGAAGATGCGCACGCGATAGTCGGCCGCTGGATCGGTAGGCGGCAGCACAAACGTGGTCTCGGACAAATTGGTCCAGCGCGCAATCGCCTGCATCTGCTCGCTGCTGAGTCCTTCAGCATCGAGAATCACCGCCAGCGGATTGCCTTTGAACGGCGTGGAAGTAAAAACGTCTACCTGTTTGAAACGGCGGGTCATGATTGTTCCTTGCAACTGCGGCGATAGTCGGCGGGCGGCTTGCCGACCAGTTTTTCGAAATCGGTGGTGAAGTGGGCCTGGTCGTAGTAGCCGAGCGCCTGCGCCAGCGAGGCCAGGTCGACGTCGCTGCCTTTGGCGAGCAAGTCGGAGGCATCCAGCAGGCGGTTGCGGCGGATGACCCATTTGGGCGTCGCGCCGACGTATTCCTTGAACAGCATTTGCAGCCGGCGCACGCTGATGTCGACCTGTTCCGCCAACTGCTGCACCTGCGTGATGTCCGGATTGTTTTGGATGGTGTCGAGGACGAAAGCGATACGCTCGGTTTGCGGATCGACCGTCGGCAGCGCGGTGCGGATGATGGCGCTGGCGGCGGCCACCATGCCGGCATCGTCGGCCGCGCCGAGCACGCTGCGTTCCGCCTCGGCGTCATCGCAATCAAACACGGCGGACAGTGGCAGCTCGCGATTGGTGGCCGTCTGCACCGGCTGCCCCAGGAAACCGCGAAACGCGCCCGGCCGGAAGCGCAGGCCCAGCACGCGGCCGCTGCCGCGCAGCGTGTATTCGAACGCGCCCGTCATCACGCCAAACACCGCCGTGCGGCCGGTGTCGAACACCACGTGGATGCACGGCGAAGGCAGGGTGCGCTGTACGTGCACCACGCCGTCCGGCAGCGTCCACGCCACCAGCCAGAAGTGCTCGATGAAAGGCGCAAGGTCGGCGTCGGGCAGGTAGCGTTCCAACCGAAATATTTTTTCGCCCGCCGCCGGATTCACCACACCACGGGTAGGACGCGGTACACTTTGCAGCGTTGTCATAAGGCGTTCGCGTTTTTACAAGACCACCATCTTAGCAAGAGTTATCGTGAGTTTTCACCCACCCGAAGGAGAAATTCATGGCACCGCAACTGACCTTGTACCACTGCCCGCATTCGCGCTCCACCGGCGTGCTGACCTTGCTGGAAGAACTGCACGCCCCCTACGCGCTGCATGTGATGAACATGCGCAAGGGCGAGAACCGCGAAGCCGCCTACCTGGCCGTCAATCCGATGGGCAAAGTCCCGGCCATCCGCCACGGCGACGCCGTCGTCACCGAACAGGTGGCGATCTACCTGTATCTGGCCGACCTGTTCCCGGACGCCAAGCTGGCGCCGCCGCTGGGCGATCCACTGCGCGGTCCCTACCTGCGCTGGATGGCGTTCTACGGCAGTTGCTTCGAGCCAGCCATTGTCGACCAGTGGATGAAGAACAAGCCGGCCGACAAGCAGGCCTGCCACTACGGTGACTTCGACACCATGTTCGCCACGTTGATCGAGCAGCTTTCCAAGGGGCCGTACCTGCTGGGCGAGCAGTTCAGTGCGCTCGACATCCTGTGGGGCACGGCTTTCGGCTGGATGATGATGTTCGGCCTGGTGCCCAAGCTGCCCGTCATCGAACAATACGTCGCGCGCGTGCAGGGCCGCCCGTCCGCCGTCGCCGCCAATGAAAAAGACGCGGCCCTCGCCGCGGAACAGGCCGCCGCCGCATGATCGACACCGTCATCGGCCTGCTGCTGGCGATGGGCCTGCCCACGCTGTTCGCCCTGTTGTACCGCGACAGCAAGAGCGGGCCGATGAACATGCGCCGCCATCTGCTGACGATGTGGGGCTGCTGCCTGGTCCTGCTGGCGTGGCTGCTGTTGTGGGAACAGCGTCCGCTGTCGAGCATCGGTATCGCCGGCGGCAATTACCTGGCCTGGCTGATCGGCCTCGCGCTGGGCCTGACCATTCTGGCCACCTCGGTCATGTCGGTGATCCAGGCCAGCAAGGGCGGCAAGGCGGCGTTGCCGGAAGGTTCCGAGCAGGGCCTGATGCGCCTACTGGCCACACCGGCCTGGTTCCGCTGGGCCGTGGTGCTCACGGCCGGCATCACCGAAGAAATCATGTTCCGTGGCTACCCGATCGAGCGTCTGGCCGAGATGACCGGCAAGCTGTGGCTGGCCGCGCTGATCCCGCTGGTGGTGTTCACGCTGGCGCACATGGGCGGCTGGACGCTGAGCCACATGGTGGGCGTGCTGTTCGGCGGCGGCATTCTCACCGGCCTGTACCTGTGGCAGCGCGACCTGATCGCCTGCATGATCGCGCACGCGCTGATCGATGCGCTGATTATCTTCCTGCCCGCGCTGCTGAAAAAACTGGCAGCGCGCCAGCCTACAGCGGTTCCAGCCCGCGCGCCTTGAGGATGGCCTTGGCGGCTGGCTGCGCCAGCGCGTTGACGAAGGCCTGCGCGGCTGCACGGTCGCTTGCCGTGGCCGACGGCGCCGCCGAGAAGGTCGAATACACCTGCACCTCGGCCGGCAATGGCCCGGCCAGTTGGGCTTCCGGCGAGTCGAAGATTTCGCTAATCTGCGTAAAGCCCATTTCCGCCTGACCGGCCGCCACCGCCTGCGGCGCGGTGATTTTGCTGATGATGACGGTTTTGGCACCCATGGCTTCCGTAATGCCGAACTGCTCGAAGATCTTCTTCATCGTCGGCCCGGTCGCGCCCTGTGCCGAGTAGGTGATGGATTTCGCCGCCAGCAGCGTGCGCTTGAAGTCGTCGGCGTTGCCGATGGCCGGCTTGGACGCGGTCCTGGCCACCGTCACGCCGACGCCGCTGCGCGCCACCGCGACCTTGCCGGCGGCGTCCAGCTTGCCCTGCCTGGCCAGATCGTCCAGCGCGGCGGCGGTCAGGAAGGCGACGTCGAAGTGCGCGCCTTTCTCGATGTCGGACTTCAGTTCGCCGGTGGTGGCGATGTGCAGCGTGACCTTGTGGCCGCTGCTCGCCTCAAACGCCGGGGCGATCTGCTCCAGCGCCGACTTGGCGGCCACGGTGCCGAACACGGTGATGTCCGCCGCCTGGGCGCCGCCACAGGCAGCCAACAGGAAGGCAGATGCTGCTACGAAACGATAGCTCATTATTGTCACACTCCTTGGTAAGAGGGAAGCCCCAGAATGTTCATCGCCGCGTTCAGGCGTTCCTTGAATTTTTGCAGGCTGGGCATCTGGTTTGCCGCCTTCTCGTCATCGTAGCCATGCTCTGTTAGCCAATCGACTTGCTCGGCACTGGAGAGCTCGCGGCCATAGGCAGCGTCGAGTGCATCCTTGAGGGCATGCGGGGATTTGTCGTTGCCGGACATATCTTCCAGCGCCGCGCAATGCTGATAAGGATGCGCTTTTGCTGCACACAGCAGCCAGGCTTCCGATTTTGGTTTGGGTAGCATGGGCACGCCGCATTCTCCCAGCTCTGACCTGGCAAAGCCCTCTACCATCGCTTTCCACTTCTGATCCCATAGACCGGCAGGGGTAGAATTGGTGCCATCACAGTCACGGAACAAAATGGCAATCGCTTGGTCCCCGTTCTCTTGTTGCAAGCGCAGGGTTTCTTTACCCAGTACCCAGGCATTGATTCGAAAATATCCTGTGTCTTGGCCGTTCTTTTTCCCTGTTAAGGAGATGCTTTCCTTGCCGGCCTTGCGTTGTGCTGCCAACGCCATTAACTGTGACTTGCGGATATAGATGTATTGCGCCGGCGTGACTTCCAGCATGGAATAGTGCAGACGCTGCGCGAGGATCTGGTCGACAAGCAAGGTCATTGGACCGTGGACAAAATCCGGAACCTGACATTGACCTTGGCTGTTATTGCAATCGCCCAGATCGGACTTGCCTTCGCCGCTCAGTACAACCATCATGGCTGCACCGGCATGGACGCTTTCTTCGCTTGGAGAAATGTCTCGGTCAGCCGATTAAGGTTGGTATCGACGAACGCCTCACCTGGTCCCATGTAAGCCAGCTTTTCTGCCGTCGCAGGCAAGGAGAAGAACGGCTGAACGTCGGTACGGCCGCTGGTATCCTTGAAGACAAATTTCACTGCCGTTTTTGCGATATCGTCAGCCATATAATTCAGGATCATTGGACTGTGCGTGGTGACGATAATCTGGGCCGGGCACTGCACCAGCAAGTCCACCAGCTTCTCTGTGATTTCCGGATTGATGCCGTTTTCGATTTCATCCAGCACCAGGATATTCGTGCTGTCATATTCGAGCTGGGCCAGTATCGCCAGTACCCGGAGCAGGCCGTCGTTGACGTGGCTGGCGTGCATTATCAAGGTTTGCTTGCCGTCCACTCCCTGTTGCGTTAGCTGTTCGCTGATCATCAATCGCCGCGAGCCCATCGGCATGGTAACCACCGTAAAACCGGTGATGTTGGGATAGAACACCCGCAGCATTTTTTCCAGGCGTTCTTTGGACGAGCCTTGTATCTTGTCGAGGAAGGCGGGCAAGCCATCGCCTCCCGCACTTAAACCGCTGTGGTCGGTGAGGCGAGAATTGCGGCGCAGCAGATGCGGTGCCAGCAGGTAAAGCGAGCGCATATTGATGAGCGCTGTTTTTAATTCAAGCAGTGGTTCTGGCAAGAGTTTGTCCCTGAACTGGGACAGCATCGAACCCTCGTAATTGAATGCAATATCGAGCATGACGCCGTCAAGCGTAAAATGTTCCGCGCTGGTAGAGAGCAGTTGTTCTGACGGCGCACTCATGAGGACGGCAACTTCGTCCATCAGTTGCAAACGCGTGGAACTAAAAGAGGCTGTCCAGCTTAATAGGTCGCCGCTTTGCAAGCGAAACCGCACCTCCACAGTACCGGAATTCAATCCCGGATTGACGCCGCCGTGGAAGAGCAAATCCTCGCCAGACCAGCCGCGCTCATCAAGCCAATCGCTAACATTTCCGCGCATTTGCTGGGCAATAAAATCCAGCGCCTGCAGAATGGTGGTTTTTCCTGCACCGTTTAAACCGACAAAACAATTAAACTTGCCGAAATCGATGGTGACATCGGCCAGGGATTTAAAGTTTTTAACGGTGATTTGTTCGATCATTAATGCCCGCCGCAGTGGCGCCTCCCGATGATTTTTTCATTCTAGCACCGCAGCGCGGGCATGCTGGTGAATGTTGTTCTGTGACAAACACGGCTGCAAGGCGCTGGTAATGACAGCGAGTGCTAACTCCGGCTGCGCTTTGCCGCACATGAAGATGTCTGCGGCGGCAAAGCCGCATTCCGGCCAAGTGTGGATGGTGATATGCGACTCCGCCAGCAGCACCACGCCGGTCACGCCCTGGCCTTCGCCGAAGGCGTGGAAATGGCTGAACAAGACTTGCGCGCCGGCCGCTTCGGCGGCGTTGCGCAACAGCGTTTCCAAGGCGGCGCAGTTGCTCAATTTTTCGGCAGCGATGCCGCTCAGGTCAGCCAGCACATGAGTGCCGGACGGCGCGTGCGCGGGCGCCGCGCCAGGAGGTGCCGACGGCAGGAGTTCGCGTTTCACTTGTGGCCTCCGCCGCCGGAACCGCCGCCCCAACTGCCACCGCCGGCGCCGGTGTGCGACGTCCAGGCGCTGCCGCGATAGCCGCTGCCGGTGCTGCCGCCGCCCAGCATCCGCGTCCAGCTGCTGCCGGCGCTGAACAGCACGACGATGACTGCATAGATAAAGAATTTGCTCATGTCTTGTCGTTGTTATCGAGGAAGGTCGCCGGCAGGTAGATCGCCAGCGCGGCGATCGCCGTCAGGAACCAGGTACCGGAAAAATTGAATAGCAACGGCACCGCGTTCAGCACCAGCATGAACCAGATGATGTACTTGGCGGTGGTGCGGTAGCGGTTATTCCCGAACGGCTGGGACCTGGACGGCGACTTCACGCGGCCCTTGAAAGCGCTGCCGAACCACAGCGACAACTGGTCCGCCGACACCGGCGAGGAGCGCGACCACGTCATCTCCTGCGCGGTGGTCTCGGACGCCAGCCGCAGCTGGCCCGCCTGGAATTCCTCCACGCGCGTCTTGTCGCCGACGGCCACGCGCCAGTTGAAGGCGCCCACCGCGTACGTCACTTCCGAGCCGTAGTCGTACAGGCGGGAAAACTGCACCTTATCCACAAGCACTTTCGGCGCGCCGGGCGTGTAGTTCATCGGCCACTCGGCCAGCACATTGGCGCCGGACCAGCCGTCGTCGGTCTCCACCAGCCACGAGAAGCCGGCGCGCGGGCCGTACATCAGGTATTCGTTCCACTGCGTGCCTTCGTCGTCGGCGCGGCGCATCATGCCGATGATGGTGAATTCCTGGTTGTTGATTTTGGCCGTCGCACCCAGCTCCAGCGTCAGCGGCACGGCGGCCACGCGTTCGCCGGCCGCCACCACTTGCGCTTTCGGGCTGGCGGCGTCGATCTGCGTGGCGCAGGCCGGGCACACCAGGTTGGCGGTGATGCCGGGCAGGTATTTGATCGGCGTGCCGCACGATGGGCAATCGAGCGCATCGAGCTTGCCGCGATATCGGCCGGCCGCGCGCTGGATGGTGTCGTCGTCGCGCAGCAGCTGGCATTGCAGGCTGTCGAGCGTGACGGCCAGCCCCGTGTAGACCACCGGACGTGGCGAATCCGAGTAATCGAGCGTGATGAATTCCACGCCACGGCGGAAATCCGCCACCTTGGCCTGGTAGCCGTCGCCCACCGCAAACGGCAGCTCGCCCTGGCCGCCGATGCAATCGGCCACGCGGATTTCGGCCGCCGTGTAGGGCGCGCCGTTGATCGGGTAGTTCCGGCCCGGCGTCAGCTGCTCGAAGGCCGGCAGCTGCGCGTCGCCCTGGTATTCCGCCGTGATGGTGTACATGCCGGACGAATCGCCGAGCCACGAGGTTTTGCCGTCGTCAAACAGCAGATACCACTCGTTCCACATGCCGGCCGAATAGCGCAGCTGGATGCGGCCCACCACCGTGAACGGCCGGCCGCCCAGCACGCCGGCGGTGCCGATCTGGATCGGCGAATAATCCTCCAGCACGGACGACATCTTGCCCAGGTCTTTGACGGCGTCGGCGTCCTTGAGCACGCGCGTGCTGCAATACTCGCAGACCGCCATGACCGAGGCGTGCGAGCGGAATTTGACTTCCGCGCCGCAGCTGGGACAGGAAACGATTTGCATGCAGTGTTAGCCGATCAGTTTTTTCAGCAGCTCGGCCTTGGTGCTGTCGTAGTCGGCGGCCGAAATCAGGCCCTTATCCAGCAGACCTTTGAGTTGCCCCAGCCGCGCCTCGACCGAATCGTCGGCTGCGGCAGCAGGAGCCGCGGCCGCGGCAGCCTGCGGCGCCAGCGTGCTGCCCAGCGTCTGGCCGATCACCTGGCCAACCGTCATGCCGGCGCCCAGTCCCGCGCCGATGCCGGCCAGGCCGCTTTCGTTCCCGGCCGCCAGCGGAATCGCGCTGGCCACCTGGTACTTGGTGAAGCCGGCCATCTTGTCCGCGCTCATGCCGCCTTTCATGCCGGCCGAGATGCGCTCGTCCAGCGCCGCCTGCAGTTCTTCCGGCAGGCTGACGCTGGCCACGTTGAATTCATCCAGCGCGATGCCGTAGCGCGCAAACGCGGCGGTCAGGTCGCCCTTGACCTGTTGCGCCATCAGCGCCTGGTTGGCCGCCATGTCGAGGAACGGCACCTGCGACGCGCCCAGCGAACTGGCCATGGTCGCCATCAGGATGCCGCGCAGCTGGTCTTCCACTTCGTCGCGGGTGTAGACCTCGCGCGTGCCGCTGATTTCGGTGAAGAAGGCGCGCGCATTGGTCACGCGGTACGAGTACATGCCGAAGGCGCGCACGCGCACCATGTCGAAGTCCTTGTCGCGGATGGTGATCGGCTGCGGCGTGCCCCATTTGCGGCCGGTCTGCACGCGGGTGCTGAAGAAGTACACGTCCGACTTGAACGGCGAGTCGAACAGCTTGTCCCAGTTTTTCAGATTGGTCAGCAGCGGCAGGGTCTGCGTGGTCAGCTTGTGGGTGCCGGGGCCGAACACATCGGCGATCTGGCCTTCGTTGACGAACACCGCCACTTGCGATTCGCGCACCACCAGCACGCCGCCGTTCTGGATCTCCTGGTCCGCCATCGGATAGCGCCAGGCCAGGACGCCGTCGGTGTCCTCGTTCCATTGCAGTACATCGATAAACTGCTTCTTGATAAAGCTGCCGATACCCATGATGGTCCTCGCTTAGGAAATGCCGGCGCCGTTGATCACGCCGATGGAAATGGAGATGGCGCCCAGCAGGCCGCCGAACGCAGTGTTATTCGCTTCGATCTGGTCCTTCGACATATTCAGCACGCGGGTGGTGATGGCATAGGCCAGCATCTGGATCACCATCGCGCCGAAGGCCCAGGCAAAGAACTGCTGGTAATCGAGAGTATGCATCAGTGCCGAACCGATAGTGATGGAAAAACCTATCAATGCCCCGCCCAGCGATAGTGCGGCAGCCTGGTTCCCCTCGCGTATCAGCTTCACCTCGTCGAAAGGCGTCATCCAGGTGTAGGCTTTGAAGAAGACAGCCAGCAGCAAAGCGGCCAGCAACAGGTGAACGAGATAATTTAGGATGGCGGGCACGGCGCACCTTCAGGTAAAGTATTTACTTACTTGATAATAATGCAAATGAGCAGAAATGACCAAAAAGATTCTGATCCTGTCCGTCTTCGTGGTGGCGTCCTGTGGGCTGGCGTATGAACTGATCGCCGGTGCGCTGTCGAGCTATCTGCTGGGCGACTCGGTGCTGCAATTCTCCACGATTATCGGATGCTACCTGTTCGCGATGGGCGTGGGCGCGCATTTCTCCAAGTATGTGAAGGACGAGGACGTGCTGTCGCGCTTTGTCGATATCGAACTGGCGGTCGGCCTGATCGGCGGCGTGTCGGCGGCGGTGCTGTTTCTGACCTTTTCTTGGATGGCGGCGCCGTTCCGCACGCTGCTGTACACCATGGTGTTCCTGGTCGGCGCCTTCGTCGGCATGGAGGTGCCGCTGGTGATGCGTGCGCTGAACGCGCGGCAGACGGAATTCAATGAACTGGTCAGCCGGGTGCTGACCTTCGACTATCTGGGCGCGCTGGCGGTGTCGCTGCTGTTCCCGCTGGTGCTGGCGCCGTATCTGGGCCTGGTGCGCACCGGCTTTTTGTTCGGCATGCTGAATGTCGGCGTGGCCCTGTGGACAATCAAGGCGTTTTCCACAGAGCTGAAAAACGTCACCGGCCGGCTGCTGCGCGCCAGCGCGGTGCTGTGCGCACTGGTGTTCGGTTTCGCCTTCGCCGACAAGCTCACTTACTGGGGCGAGCATGGCTTGTTCGGCGATGAAATCGTGTTCGCCACCACCACGCCGTATCAGCGCCTGGTGATCACCAAGTGGAAGGACGATACGCGCCTGTACATCAACGGCAACCTGCAATTCTCGTCGCGCGACGAGTACCGCTATCACGAAGCGCTGGTGCATCCGGTGCTGCAACCGATGCCGTGGGCGCGGCGCGTGCTGGTGCTGGGCGGCGGCGACGGCCTGGCGTTGCGCGAGATCCTGCGCTATCCGAACATCGAGCATGTGACGCTGGTCGATCTCGATCCGGCCATGACCGGCGCCTTTACGCATCGTGAGGAACTGGTCAAGCTCAATCACGGCTCCTTCAGCGACAAGCGCGTGTGCGTGGTGAATGCCGATGCGGCCATCTGGCTGCAGCATAACGACGATATGTTCGACGCGGTGATCGTCGATTTCCCCGATCCATCCAGCTTCGCGCTCGGCAAACTGTATTCGGTGCCGTTCTACGGCATGGTGCGCAAGCATCTGGCGGCGAATGGTTTGATGGTGGTGCAATCGACGTCGCCGTTCTTCGCGCCGCATGCCTACTGGACCATCGATTCCACGCTGCGCGAAGTTGGCCTGAAAACCTATCCCTATCACGCCTATGTGCCGTCGTTCGGCGAATGGGGCTTCATCCTGGCGACGCCGCAGGCGAACTACACGCCGCCGACCAGCTACCGCCTGCCGATGCGCTATCTGAACGCCGATACCACGCGTGAGATGTTCATCTTCCCGCCCGATATGAAGGCGCTGCCGATGGAACCGAACCGCCTCAACACCCAGTCGCTCGTGCATGAATTCGAGCAGGACTGGCGCGGGGTAATCCGCTGATGCTGCGCCGGTCATTCCTGGTCTGGGCTGGCGCTTCAGGGCTGGCTGCCGCCGGCAGCGGGCTGGCATTCCAGCGCTGGCAGGAGATTACGCCGACGGTACATTACGTCGGCCGCGACGAAGGCCACTTCCTGCGCGACCGCCGCGCGCTGCCGCCACCGTCGCAGGTTATCCACACCGACATTGCGATACTCGGCTCCGGCGTCTCCGGCCTCACCGCCGCGTGGAAGCTGAAAAAACTCGGCAAGACCGACGTACTGATGATCGACGGCCCTCAGCCCTACGGCAACGCGGCCGGCGGCGCCTTCGACGAATACGAGTATCCGACCGGCGCGCACTATCTGCCGCTGCCGTCGCCCGAATCCACGCACGTGCGCGAAATCCTCGCGGACCTCGGCATCATCCAGAAGGATGCGTTTGCGGAGAAGCCTTATTACGACGAGCGTTTCATCCTGCACGCGCCGGAAGAACGGCTGCTGTTCAACGGTCACTGGCAGGACGGCTTCATTCCCACCGACGGCGTACCGCAATGGGAGCTGGAGGAGCACAAGCGCTTCTTCGACGAAGTGCATCGCCTGCGCCAGACGCGCGGCGCCGATGGCCGCCGCGTGTTCGTGTTCCCGACCGTGCTGTCGTCGGAAGACCCGAAGTGGCAGGCGCTGGACGGCATCTCGCTCAAGCAGTGGATGGACCAGAACAACTACAAATCGCCGACGCTGCACTGGTATCTGAACTACTGCTGCCGCGACGACTACGGCACGCGTTACGACAAGGTATCCGCCTGGGCGGGCCTGCACTACTATTGCAGCCGCTGGGGACAGGCCGCCAATGCCGGCAACGGCGCGTGGCTGACATGGCCGGGCGGCTTGCAGCCGCTGGCCTCCGGCATCGAGCGCGCGGCGCAGATCAAGCGCATGGCCGGCACGGCGATCTCGCTGAAGAAAACGGCGGACGGCGTCGAGGCGCTGTGCTTCAAGCTGGAAAACGGCAAGCCGACCAGCTATCTGGTGCGCGCCCGCAAAGCCATCTGCGCGATGCCGACCTATGTAGCGGCGCGGGTTGTGGATAACATCGGCGAATACGGTTTCGACGTCGCCAGACACGTGCCGGAATATGCGCCGTGGATGGTGGCGAACTTCCTGCTCAAGCGCTTTCCCGAAGAACTGCCGAACCAGCCGCTGTCGTGGGATAACGTGGTGTACAGCGAGCCGGGACTGGGCTTCGTGGTCTCCACCCACCAGGACATCCGCGTGCGGCCGCCGGAAAAGACAGTGTTCAGCGCCTACGTCGCGCTGTCCGACCGCAAGGCCGGCACGGCGCGGCACTGGATGGCGTCCGCCAGTCCGGAAGAACTGCTGGCGCTGGCCGGCGCCGACCTGAAAACCGCCTATGGCGCGCAGTTTGCCTCCTGTGTGGAGCGGGTCGACATCACCCTAAGGGGACATGCGATGGCTGTCCCTTGGCCCGGTTTCCGCAACAACGCCGGCATGAGAGCATTGCGCGAGGTGGATGGTCCCATCCTGTTTGCTCACGCCGACCTTTCCGGCTTCTCCGTTTTCGAGGAAGCCGCCTGGTGGGGATACCGCGCGGCACAGTTAGCCGCTCAATGATAAGCTCAAGCCATGACACATAATGCCCGCCAGCGCTTTCGCGCCCCTAAAAAACTGAAACTGCGTGAAGAGGATGCCGATGATGCGGCTTTCTCCAGCCGCGCCGCCAATCCCGACCTGGGCAAGTCCAAGGCCAAGGCGTTGGACCTGAAGCGCACCGCCGCGCTGATCGACCGCATCGCGGCCTTGCAGGACAAGCTGTACGCGCAGCACAAGCAGAAAGTGCTGTTGGTCCTGCAGGCCACCGACACCGGCGGCAAGGATGGTACGGTGCGTGCGCTGTTCAACGGCATCAGTCCGATGGGCCTGCGCGCGGTGGCGTTCAAGTCGCCGACCGACAACGAGCTGGCGCACGATTACCTGTGGCGCGTGCATGAGCATGTGCCGGCCAGCGGCGAGATCGTCATCTTCAACCGCAGTCATTACGAAGATGTGCTGATCACGCGCGTGCAGGGCTGGATCGATGACGAGGAATGCCAGCGCCGTTACGCGCAGATCCGCGATTTCGAACGCATGCTGGCGGAGACGGGCACGGTGATCATCAAGGTGTTCCTGCACATCTCGAAGGAAGAACAGCGCGAGCGTTTGCAGGAGCGCCTGGACGACCCGGACAAGCAGTGGAAATTCAATCCGGAAGACATCAAGCAACGCGAAAAATGGGACGACTATCAGCGCGCGTACGAAAAGGCGATCCGCGAAACGGATGCGCCGCACGCGCCGTGGTATGTGGTGCCGGCCAACTCCAAGACCCATCGCAACCTGGTGATCGCCAGCCTGCTGCTGGAAACGCTGGAAGGCATGGAGCTGAGTTATCCACCACCACATCCGGACCTGTCGTCATTCACCGTGGAGTAAGGGAGATGACTTATGCTGCAATTGAAAAATCCGAGCCTGCTGCGACAGCAGGCCTACATCAACGGCGCGTGGACCGGCGCTGACGGCGGCGCCACGCTGGCCGTCACCAATCCCGCCACCGGCGAGCAAATCGGCACCGTGCCGGTGATGGGCGCCGCTGAAACCAGGCGCGCCATCGAGGCCGCCAACGTCGCCTGGCCGGCCTGGCGCAAGAAGCCGGCCGCCGAGCGCGCCCGCATCCTGCGCAAGTGGAATGACCTGATCCTGGAAAACACCGACGATCTGGCGCTGCTGATGACGGCGGAGCAGGGCAAGCCGCTCGGCGAATCGCGCGGCGAGGTGGCCTATGGCGCGTCCTTCATCGAATGGTTCGGCGAGGAAGCCAAGCGCGTGTCCGGCGAGACGCTGGCGTCGCCGTGGCCGGACCGTCGCATCCTGGTGACCAAGGAACCGATCGGCGTCTGTGCCGCCATCACGCCGTGGAATTTTCCGATTGCGATGATCACCCGCAAGGCCGGCCCGGCGCTGGCGGCCGGCTGTCCAATGGTGCTCAAGCCGGCCGAATCCACGCCGTACAGCGCGCTGGCGCTGGCGGTATTGGCGGAGCGTGCCGGCGTGCCGGCGGGCGTGTTCAGCGTCGTCACCGGCAAGTCGAAGGACATCGGCGGCGAGATGACGTCCAATCCGCTGGTGCGCAAGGTGAGCTTCACCGGCTCGACGGCCGTCGGCCGGCTGCTGATGGAGCAGAGCGCGCCGACGATCAAGAAGCTGTCGCTGGAACTGGGCGGCAATGCGCCATTCATCGTCTTCGATGACGCCGATCTGGATGCTGCGGTGGAAGGCGCCATCGCCTCGAAGTACCGCAACGCCGGCCAGACCTGCGTGTGCGCCAACCGCATCTATGTGCAGGACGGCGTGTATGAAGCGTTCGCGCAAAAGCTGGTGGCCGCCGTGGGCAAGCTCAAGGTCGGCAACGGCGTGGACGAAGGCGTCACGCAAGGCCCGCTGATCGACGAGAAGGCGGTGCAGAAGGTCGAGCAGCATGTGGCCGATGCACTGGCCAAAGGCGGTCGCCTGCTGTTGGGCGGCAAGCGTCACGAACTGGGGCACAGCTTCTTCCAGCCCACCGTGATCGCGGATGTGACCAGCGACATGATCGTCGCCAGGGAAGAGACTTTCGGCCCGCTGGCGCCGCTGTTCCGCTTCCAGACCGACGACGACGCCATCGCGCTGGCCAACAACACCGAGTTCGGCCTGGCCAGCTACTTCTATTCGCGCGACGTCGGCCGCATCTGGCGCGTGGCGGAAGGGCTGGAAAGCGGCATGGTGGGCGTCAATACCGGCTTGATCTCGACCGAGGCGGCGCCGTTCGGCGGCGTCAAGCAATCCGGCCTGGGGCGCGAAGGTTCGCACCTTGGCATCGAGGACTACCTGGTGGTCAAGTACATCTGCCTCGGCGGCATATAAGCGCAATGGTGGGGGAGCTGGTCAGCCGGTCCACCATGCGTTTGACGGCCGCCATCTGGCGGCCATTTTTTTGCGCGTAGCGCGTGTCGTCGTAGGCCCACCAGTCCCAGCACGCGTTGGGATTCATGAAGGTGGCGACGGTTTGCGGATACAGGATGATCAGGCGGTTGTTGTCGGCCCAGGCGTTGTAGCCGGCGTGGCGCACGAAGGTGACGCCGATGTTGTCCAGATTCTGCTGGCAGCCGTGGAAGGCCACGTGCAGCCGGCAGCCGGCGCTGTTTTCGCAGGCCGCCGGCACGTACAGGTAGCCGGTGTCCGCCATGCCGTGCCAGGCCGGCAGGGCGATGAATTCGGTCTGGTCGAAGGCGACGAAGCGGCCGGTCAGCGTGCCGCTGTTGCGCGCGGCCAGCGGGCCGTAAATCCATTTCAGCAGTTCGCCGGCGGCGTCGTAGTTGCAGTTGCTGATGTAGGGCGAGCCGAGGGCGGAGCAGGCGTTGCCGTAGCTGTCTGTGGGGATGCTGTGTTCGGCGCTGAGGTCGCGCTTGTAGGCGATGCGGTTGGCGTCGATGTAGTGCCGATAGTAGGTGAGCAGGTCGTTCATCACCGCCTGCGGCACCACCGAGTCCAGCGTGCCGGACAGCATCCACACGCGGTGGTTGGCCAGCGCGCTGGGCGCATCGATGGTTTGCGTGGCGGCAAACCAGTCGGTGAGGGCGATCAAATCCGGCACGCGGGTGCCGCCGGGGCGCACGCGGCAGGCGAACAGTTCGGTGGTGCAGGTACAGCTGGTGGTGGCGGTGAATACGCTGCCTTGCGAGCAGAAATAGGGGCCGCCGGCGATGACGCCGGCGCCGATCACGGTGCGCGAAAACGCCACCTCGAACTGCACCGCCATGAAGGCGCCGGAAGACAGTCCGGACACGCTGACCTGGCCGGCATGCATGGCGGGCAAGGACTCCACCTGCGCCTGCGCCGCGCTGAAAAACAGCCACAACAAACACAATAGAATGCGCATGATCACCCCCGTCGTTCCCGCGCAGGCGGGAACCCATCGGACGCATGGATTCCCGCCTGCGCGGGAATGACGATAACGCTGCGGGGTGCAATTTGCTTAATCTGCCTCAATCGTGCGACGGGCACCAATTTGGACTAGAATGAATTTTCTTTCATTCTTTCTTCTCCGACACCATGTCCAAGACGCTTGCCCAACTGTGCCTCGTTTCCTCGCTGACCGTACTGGCCGGCGCTCCCGCGTTTGCACAAACGCCTGCCGCGGCGCCGGCGGCTGCGGCAACTGCTCCCGGCAGCTGCCCGGTCATCCTCAAGCAAACCTTCAAGCGCCTGCAGGACGATACGCCGCAGGATTTGTGCCAGTACGCCGGCAAGGTGATCCTGGTGGTCAACACTGCCAGCTACTGCGGTTACACCAACCAGTACGAAGGCCTGGAAGGCCTGTACGCCAAATACGGCAGCAAAGGCCTGGTGGTGCTGGGCTTCCCGTCGAACGATTTCGGCCAGCAGGAACCGGGCAGCAGCAAGGAAATCGCCGATTTCTGCTACAACACCTACGGCGTGAAATTCCCGATGTTCGCCAAGTCGGTGGTGTCGGGCAAGGAGCCGAATCCCCTGTTCGCCAACCTGATCAAGGCTACCGGCAAGGCGCCGGCATGGAACTTCCACAAATACCTGATCGACCGCAACGGCAATGTCGTCACCAACTTCGGCAGCAAGATCACGCCAACCGACAAATCCTTGGTGGCCGCCGTCGAAAAAGCGCTGGGTTCCTAAGCACGGGCCAGCTCGAAACCTTCATCGAGCCAGCCGGTGACGCCGCCGGTCATCAGCTTGACCGGCCGGCCCAGTTGCGCCAGACGCACGGCCGCGCGCGCCGCGCCGTTGCAGTGCGGACCGGCGCAATACACCACGAACAATGTCTCCGCCGGAAACTCGGCGAGCTTCGAACCGATGATCTTGCGATGCGCCAGATCCAGCGCACCGGGCACGTGGCCGGCCGCGTACTTTTCCGTTCCCCGTACATCCAGCAGCACAAAGTCCGGCTGGCCGCCGGACATGGCGTCGTGCACGTCCCAGCAATCGGTTTCGTAGCGGAAGCTGGCGTCGAAGTGGGCCAGCGCGGCGGCGCTGTCGGCGGCGGGAATGGCGGTAACGAGGGACATCGGAAACTCCTGTGTTGGGTGAACGATGACGTCATTGTGCGTGGCCGCAGCCGCGCCCAGAAGTGGCGCATATGCCATTCTGCGGTAAGATTGCGCCATGAAAAAACATCTGGTGGTGGCGCTGGCTTACGATCGCCTGTGCACGTTCGAGTTCGGCTGCACGGTCGAACTGTTTGCGCTGGAACGCCCGGAACTGGGCGTGGACTGGTACGATTTTGCCGTCTGCGCCGTGGAAGAGGGACCGATCCGCGCGGCCGGCGGCATCACCGTGCAGGCGCCATACCGGCCGGAATTGCTGGCGCTGGCCGACACCATCATCATACCCGGCTGGCGCGACGCCGACGAACTGCCGCCGCCGCCATTGCTGGCGTGGATACGCGCCGCCCACGCGCGCGGAGCGCGCCTGTGTTCGATCTGCTCCGGCGTCTTCGTGCTGGCTGCCGCCGGCGTGCTGGACGGCCAGCGCGCCACGACCCACTGGCGCTACGCCGAGCGGTTGGCGCAGCGCCATCCGCGCATCGAGGTGCAGCCCGATCATCTGTATGTGGATAACGGCCAGGTTATCACCGCCGCCGGTTCGGCCGCCGGGCTGGACATGCTGCTGCACCTGGTGCGGCGCGACCATGGTGCGCGGATCGGCAACCAGGTGGCGCAGCGGCTGGTGGTGGCGCCGCACCGCGAGGGCGGCCAGGCACAGTTTCTGCCGCGTCCCATGGCGCAGGGCGAGCAGGGACGCTTGTCGAAGCTGATGGACTGGCTGCGCAGCCATCCGGCGCAGCAGCACACGGTGGCCAGCATGGCGGAGCGCGCGGCCATGAGTCCGCGCACCTTGCAGCGGCAGTTCCAGCAGGCCACCGGACTGGGGCCGGTGGAGTGGCTGATCCGCGAGCGGGTGGCCATCGTCAAGGAGATGCTGGAGGAACCGGATGTGCCGCTGGCGCAGATTGCCGAGCGCGCCGGCTTCGGTTCGGAGGAATCGTTGCGCCATCATTTCCGGCGGCTCGCGGCCACCACACCGGGCGCGTATCGGAAGCGCTTCGTGCTAACCTGAAGTCCTCACCACCTGGGAGACAGTCATGGCCTACGTAGACGGTTTTGTGATTCCGGTGCCCAAGGACAAGCTTGAGGCGTACAAGAAAATGTCGCGGGAATGCGGCGCGGTGTGGCGGGAGCTCGGCGCGCTGGAGTTTCGCGAGACGGTGGCGGACGATGCGCCGCCAGGGAAGCTGACCTCGTTTCCGCAGAGCGTGATGCTGGAGGAGGGGGAGGTGGTGGTGTTTTCGTGGATTGTTTTTGAGTCGCGTGCAAGGCGCGATGAGATCAATGGCAAGGTGATGAAGGATGCGCGGGTTGCGGCTTTCATGGATCCGGTGAATATGCCGTTTGATGCCAAGCGCATGATTTATGGCGGGTTTGAGATGATGATTGATCTTTGAGGGTTTGACGCTGCTTGTCGCTTTAAAAGCATACGGCACCAGCGAAACCCGCACACCGCTGCGGCCAGGGTCTGACCCCGCAGGGGTCAGACCCTTTCGTCAGGGGTACTAACAACGCGCAATGCGCCGCGCAGCGCGTTGCATAGGATGATTTCTTCTGCTGCCGCCAACATGGCGCGGGTTATGACCCCTTCGCTGGCGTTCCAGTCCGGATCGTCCAGCAGCACCCCACGCATCACGCCGGGCAGCACGCCGCTGCTCAGTGGCGGGGTCAGCCAGCGGCCGGCCACCCGCACGAACACGTTGCTACGCCCACCCTCCGTCAACTCTTCGCGCTCGTTGAAGAACAAGGTATCAAACGCCCCCACCGCCTCGGCATCACGCCACGCCGCATCGTAGCGCTGCCGAATGCTGGTCTTGTGCCGCAAGAACAAGTCATCGCTGCTGGTGGCATCCTCGGCCAGCAGCACGCGCACCGGTTCGATCAGCGGCATCAGCGGCGCATGCTGCACCGAGAACGCTCCGGACGGGTTCAGCGCCAGCCGCAGCCGGTAAGCCGCATGCTGCGGCTCCAGCATGGCGCAGACGGTATCCAGATACGCCTCCGCCGCTTTCGCATCCCACGGAAAACCGAAATACACAGCCGACGACGCCAGCCGCTGCAAATGCCGCTCGCGATGACGCACGCCACCACCCGGCGTCGCACGCATGGTTTCGAAAATGTCGAAGTCGTTTTGCAGGCCGGTGAGGAAGCGTGCCTTCAGTTTGCACTCGGCATATTCGTCGCTGGCATTGCTGTCGAAAACGATGCCGGCGCCAACGCCCATCTCGCCACGGCGCACGCCATCCGCACCCTGCGGCTGCAAGGTCAGCGTGCGGATCGGCACCGACATGCAGAAGTCGCCAACCTTGCCATCAGCGCGCGGATCGAACCAGCCGATGGCGCCGGTGTAGAGGCCGCGCGCATCGGGTTCCAGCTCGCGGATGATTTCCATGGTGCGGCGTTTTGGCGCGCCGGTGATCGAGCCGCAGGGATACAGCGCGTCGAAGATGTCGGCCAGCGCGGCCTCTTCGCGCAGCCGCGCGGTGATGGTCGACGTCATCTGCAGCACGCTGGCATAGCGGTGCACTTCAAACAGCGCCGGCACTTCCACGCTGCCGGTGACGGCCACGCGCGCGATGTCGTTGCGCAGCAGGTCGACGATCATCAGGTTCTCGGCGCGGTTCTTCGGATCAGCGGCCAGGTTGGTGGCGCGCAGGATGTTCTCGGCGGTCTGCGCCGGCGGCGCGGCCGGCGCCGTGCCTTTCATCGGCCGTGCGGTCAGCACGCCGGCCTCGTGGCGCACGAACAGTTCCGGCGACAGCGACAGCACCGCCGTGCCGTCGTCCAGCGCGATCAAGGCGCCGTAGGGCACCGGCTGGCGGCCGCGCAGCCGCGCGTACAAGGCGTGGATGCCGCCAAACGCGTCAAAACGCAGCCTGAAGGTGTAATTGACCTGGTAGGTGTCGCCGGCCGCAATGTAGTCGTGAATGCGCGCCAGCGCGCCGCTAAACGCTTCCTGATCGATGTTGGGACGGATGTTGGCGATGCCGGCCGGGCGATCGATAGGGAAGGAGCGCGCCGCCAGCCAGTCGCCCACTTCGGCCGCCGTCAGCAGCGCGCAGTCCCTGAACAGCAGGATCTGCGCCAGCGGCGTGGCGCGCGCGCGCGGCGGCGCCTGGTGCGGCGCCAGCGCCAGCAGTGCTTCGCCAAGTTCGTAGCTGCACACGCTCACCGCGTATTCGCCGCGCGCCAGCGCCGCCTGCATCCGGTCCAGCAGTTGCGGCCACTGCGCGATGTCGTCGCAGCGCAGCGTGCCGGTGTGGCCGGTGTACAGGCGCGACCGGCTGCCGGTCTGGAGACCTTGCGGGCTGGCGTCATCCAGCAGGGCGAATACTTCGGTGGTCATGACTTACGATAGCAACAGGGTGATGTGCAGCGCCGCATCCTGCGACGGGTTGTTCTTGAAGCCGCTCTTGGCATAACGGTGCCAGCGGCCGATGACAAAGCTGGTCAGCATCGCGGCGCGCGCGGTAGTGTCGGCTTCGTGCGCCTGGCCTTCGCTGGCGGCCAGACGCAAAGCCTGTTTCAGCGCCAGCTCGACGCGGTCGTAGAACTGGTTCATGCGCAGTTGCAGGCGTTCGTCTTCATTGACCAGCGCTTCGCCGATCAGCACCCGCGTCATGCCCGGATTCTGGCTGGCGAAGTTGAGCAGCATGCCGACGATGTCGCGCGCCTGCGCCAGGCCGTCGGTCTGGCGGTCGGCGATCTGGTTGATCAGGCCGAAGACGGTCGATTCGATGAACTCGATCAGTCCTTCGAACATCTGCGCCTTGCTGGCGAAATGCCGGTACAGCGCGGCTTCCGAAAACGCCAGCTTGCGCGCCAGCGCAGCCGTGGTGATCTTGTCGCCCTTGGGCTGTTCCAGCATCTCCGCCAGCGCCTGCAGAATCTGCAAACGGCGCTGGCCTGGCGGTGTGCTTGCCATATGATCTCGCGGGTTAAATAGTGAGTTGGTCAGCGCAACTGGTGCAGGCGCGACGGCAGGTTCCTGACGGATTTTACTTTGACATCGACATAAGCGGGCCGAATTAATCTTTTTTGCGGATGGGCCAGGCCGGCGCTGTCGCCGATGGTCAGGTACTGCGTGACCCAGGCGGTGCGCATGCCCAGCTCGCGCGCGCTGCGCAGGTTGGCCAGCGTGTCTTCCACCAGGATGCAGCGGGCCGGCGTCAATTGATGACGGCGCATCAGCTTGCGCAGCATCAGCTTGGACGGCTTGGGCCGCATGTGGCGGTGCACCGTCATTGCCTCCACCGCGATGTGGTGCTGGAAGTGGCGCTGCAAGCCCAGGTGCCGCAGCACCTGCGACGAATAGCGGTGCGGCGCATTGGTCAGCAGGATCTTGCGGCCGGGCAGGCGGCGCAACAGCTGGCGCAGGCCGCGCTCGGCGCGGATCATCGCGTTGAGGTCATCGAAACGGTGGGTTTCATCGAGAAAGTGCGTGGCCTTGACGCCGTGGTGCTTGACCACGCCCAGCGTGGTGGCGCCGTAGCGCTGCCAGTACATGGTGCGGGTGGCGTTGACCAGCTCTTCGCTGGCGGGCGTGACGCCGTCTCCCAGCAGCCGCGCGAGGTAAGCGTTCATGCCCGCCATGATCGAGGGGAAGATGGCGTGCGAGGCGTTGTGCAGGGTGTTATCAAGATCAAACAGCCATACGGGTGTGGAGCGGGTAATATTCACGTCATCTCTATCAGCAAAGGTCACGAATGCGCCGCCAGATTATAGTGTTGTTCTGCAGTTTGTTCTTTTTTGCCTTCGGTCCGGCCGTGGCGGAGCAGCAGGGCGCGGCGCCGAACCGCGGCGCGCTGTTCAAGGTGCAGCAGGGCGGGCACACGCTGTACCTGTTCGGCACCATCCACGTCGGCGCCAGGGATTTCTATCCGCTCGAGCCGCGTCTGGCCGGCCTGCTGAAGAACGCGCCGGCGCTGGCGCTGGAGATCGATCCGCTCGGCGATCCGCAAGCGCTGGCGCGCGCGGTGCAGCAGCACGGCCTGGCCGCCAAGGGCGCGCCGGCATTGGCGCCGGCGTGGCGCCAGCGGCTCGACCGTTTGCTCCAGCAGTACAACATCGAACCGCAGACCGTGGCGGCGATGAAGCCGTGGCTGCTGGCCAGCCTGCTCACCGTCAGCGAATTTGCCGCGCAGGGTTACGAGGCCTCGCTGGCGGTGGATGCGCACCTGTCGAAGCAGGCGCATGACGCCGGCCAGAAAAT
Source organism: Duganella alba (assembly GCF_009674495.1). Taxonomy (GTDB): domain Bacteria; phylum Pseudomonadota; class Gammaproteobacteria; order Burkholderiales; family Burkholderiaceae_D; genus Rugamonas; species Rugamonas alba. The sequence continues at coordinate 101,432 of NZ_WKJN01000006.1, forward strand.
CGTCGAGCTGGAATCGGCCGACAGCCAGATGGCGCTGTTCGACCAGATGTCGGCGGCCGAACAGCTGGTGTTCCTGCAGGAGGCGATCGAAGGCATCGAGGACAAGGAGCAGGCTTACCAGGCGCGCGAGATCGCCGATGCGTGGCGCCATGCCGACGTCAAGGCGCTGGAGGCGCTGGCGTTGAAGGCGGAGCAGGACCAGACCTTCTCGGGCCGCTTCGTGCAGAAGGTGTTGCTGGAAGGCCGCAATCCGGCGCTGGCCGATGGCATGGTCAAACTGATGGCGCGTGAAAACAACAGTGTGGCGGCGATCGGCGTGCTGCATCTGATCGGCAAGACAAGCGTGCCGGAACTGCTGCGCAAACGCGGGCTGACGGTGGAACGGATTTACTAAGGGGGAAGGGGACTGCAGGAGAGATGGTGCCCTTTACGTGGATTGAACACGTGGCCTCTCCCTTACCAAGGGAGTGCTCTACCACTGAGCTAAAAGGGCATACAAATGTGGCGGTTTCACCGACTTCCGGCGAGACCGCCTTTTTTTCAGTGAGACCGGATCATAGTGCCAAATGCCTGCTCGGTCAAGACTTCGAGCAACAAAGAATGCTCAATTCGTCCATCAATGATGTGAACGGTGTTGACGCCGGACTTGGCCGCATCCAGGGCTGATGAAATTTTAGGCAGCATGCCGCCCGAAATCGTGCCGTCGGCGAACATCTCGTCGATCTCGCGCGCCGACAGGTCGGTCACCAGGTTGCCCTGCTTGTCCTGCACGCCGGCGATGTTGGTCATCATGATCAGCTTTTCGGCTTTCAGGATTTCCGCGATCTTGCCGGCGACGACGTCGGCGTTGATGTTGTAGGCCTGGCCGTCCTGGCCGAAACCGATCGGCGAAATGATCGGGATGAAGGCGTCGTCCTGCAGCGCTTTGACGACCGCCGGATTGATGGCTTCGATTTCGCCGACGAAGCCGATGTCGAGCGTCTGGCCTGGATTGTCCTTGTCGGGCATGGCCATCTTGCGGGCGCGGATCAGGCCGCCGTCCTTGCCGGTCAGGCCGACTGCCTGGCCGCCGTAGTGATTAATCAACATCACGATGTCCTGCTGCACTTCGCCGCCCAGCACCCACTCCACCACTTCCATGGTTTCTTCGTCGGTGATGCGCATGCCTTGCACGAAGGTGCCTTGCTTGCCGATTTTTTTCAGTGCGTTGTCGATCTGCGGACCGCCGCCGTGCACGACGACCGGATTCATGCCCACCAGTTTGAGCAAAATGACATCGCGCGCGAAGCCGTGTTTCAGGCGTTCGTCGGTCATGGCGTTGCCGCCGTATTTGATGACGATGGTTTTGCCGTGGTAGTTACGGATGTAAGGGAGAGCCTCAGCCAAAATCTGCGCCTTGATTTGCGGAGCGACCGCAGTCAAATCGTCATTCATGCCTAAGTTCAAATTGGTCAGTTGGGTCATGGCGAGTCCGGTAGAAAGATTTTGGGCGCAATTTTACAGCCTGTTGGCGCTTCAAGTACGCATTATAGGGCCATCCGGTTGTAATTTCCTGCAAGCTCCATTACGCTAAGGCGATGAGTACCTGTTCCCGCTGCGGCACGCAGTTCTCCTGCGCCATGAAGGATGCCGATCCAGCCCTCGCCGACCAGCCTTGCTGGTGCACCTACCTGCCGCCGTCGGTGCCGGTGCCGTCCGCGCCCGGCGCCAGCTGCTGGTGCCCGGCGTGCCTGAAGCAGCACATCATTGAGCAGTCGCAAACCTTGCCCGATAAGCCACTCGACAATAGCGCATAACCCCTGCATGGGAGCGCTCCAATGAACTCCACCTCGCTTGACAATCAAAGTAGCGCTACACAAGATGGCCATCTAGTCCGCATCGTGCGGCTGGAGACCAATATGGACAACGTCACCAGCATCCTCGCTTCCTTGCAGCGCACGGAGGAGACGCACCATCAGGAAATGCTGACGCGTTTCGACGAACTGCGCGACCGCATCGACGACGGCCGGCGCGAAGCCCAGGCGCGCTTCGAAGCAGTGCAGCGCGAGCTGCACGCCAAATACGAGCAGGGCCGCCAGGAAGCCCAGGCGCGGCTGGAGCAGTCTCGTCAGGAGGGCCAGACGTGGTTGGAGCAAAGTGAAGCCCGCTATCAGCAGGGCCGCCAGGAAGCGCAGTTGCAGTTAGAGCAAAACGAAGCCCGCCATGAAAAAGCTCGACAGGAAGCGCAAGCGCGGCTGGAGCAGTCGCGCCAGGAGGCCCAGACGTGGTTAGAGCAAAACGAAGCCCGCCATGAGAAAGCCCGACAGGAAGCGCAAGCGCGGCTGGAGCAGTCTCGTCAGGAGGGCCAGACGTGGTTAGAGCAAAACGAAGCCCTCCATGAGAAAGCCCGGCAGGAAGCGCAAGCGCGGCTGGAGCAAGCTCGTCAGGAAGCTCGGACTTGGTTGGAGCAAAGCGAAGCCCGCTATCAGCAGGGCCGGCAGGAAGCACAAGCACGTCTGGAGCAAGCTCGTCAGGAAGCTCGGGCTTGGTTAGAGCAAAGCGAAGCCCGCTATCAGCAGGGCCGGCAGGAAGCACAAGCATGGCTGGAGCAGGCTCGCCAGGAGGGCCGGACTTGGTTAGAGCAAAACGAAACCCGCCATGAGAAAGCCCGGAAGGAAGCACAAGCGCGGCTGGAGCAGTCTCGTCAGGAAGCCCAGACGCGCTTTGAGCAAGGCGAGGCGCGGTCGGAGCAGATTCGTCAAGATGCGCTGGCGAGGTCTGATGCAACGCGGGCCCGCACCGATCAGGTCCACGATCTGCTGGTGGCGCGAATGGATCTTCATGATCAGCAAGCCGTCATGCGCGATCAGAACCTGACGAACCGCATCGACAAGCTCACCTTCTGGATGGCCGGGCTGATGGTCACCAATGTGCTCACCATCGCCGGTCTCGTCCTCCGAAAGTTTTAATCAGCTCACCGTGCGGAAGAAGCGCAGCATTTCGCGGCTGGCGTCCGGTCCTTTGGCGTCGGTGTAGCTGCCGGACGAACTGCCGCCCGACCACGCATGGCCGGCGCCGTGCACCACCCAGTGCTCGCCCAAGGGCGTGCCATCCGCCGTGGTGTGCGTGGTCTGCGTGTAGCTGTAGCCATTCGGCACCGCGCCCGATTGCACCGACGGCCGCGCGCCGCGATGGTGATGCAGCCGCTGCGCCATCACCTGCTCGCCATTGCGCGGATTGACTGTGGTGTCGCTGTCGCCATGGAACACGATGATCGGCTGCGAACCATTGCCAGCCTTGGCTGCCTTGCTGACGCCGCGCTTCATCGCCGTCAGCGCCGACGGCAAATCCTGCGCCGATGCAAACGGCAATCCCGAGTGCACACCGACCGCCGCAAACAGCTCCGGATACAGCGTGCCGACAATCACCGCCATGGCGCCGCCGGCCGACAACCCCGCCACATACACCTGGCGCTCGTTGACCGGATAGCCCTCGATAATCTGCTGCGCGATGCCGGCAATGATGGACGGCTCGCCCTGTCCACGCTGCTGGTCGATGGCGTTGAACCAGTTCCAGCACTTGGAGTGATTGGCGTTGGCCGGCTGCTCCGGATAGACCACGAAACAGCCCATCTCCTCCGCCACCTGATTCATCTGCGTGCCGGCCGCGAAGTCGTCCGGATTCTGCGTGCAGCCGTGCAGCATCACCAGCAGCGGCATGGCATGGCCGTGGTAGCTCGACGGAATGTACAGCTTGTAGTTGCGCATGCCGGCGTGGTTGCTATAGCTACCGCGGATAAATTGCGCACCTTCCGGCAACGGCTCCGACGCCGGCGCATGATGCAGCGAACCGAGATCGATGGCGCGGTCCAGATTGGCCTGCAAATCCAGCTTGATGCCCATGCGGTTGAGCATGTCCTGCGCGAACTCGGCCGGATGGGTGGCCGGATTCGGCGCCTGGCCGCGCGCATGCGTCGTCTCCGGCTCCGGCGTGGACGGCGCCGCGTTGGGCGGCGGTGGATTAATATCGCGCATGGACGGTTGTGCGGCCGGGCGATGCAGATGCATGCCCTTGCTGAGTATCTGCTGCGCAGCTTCGCGCATTTGCGTTAAAAAATTGAGCTTCATGGCACTCCTTAATGGATGCGCGTCGCCAGTGCGGTCTTGAGGACAGCGCTGGCGTGCAGCGAGCCGAGTACAAAAATGGATTCGATCGTCGCCAGCGCCAGCTCGACCGAAACGTCGCTGGCGATGCTGGCCAGGCCCAGTACCTGAATCTGCAGCCGTTCGCCTGCCGCCTGGATCGCTTCCAGGTCGGCGCGCGAATAGTGCTGCATGCCCAGTACCAGGCTCTTGCGCGCCACGGTCTGCTTGACCACCTCGGCGTGCTGGTTCAGCTGATTGCGGATTGCCGTGCGTATCAGATCGGTACGATTCGAGTAAAACCCTTCCTGTACCAGCAGGTCAATCTGTCCTAAGTCGATCGGACCGAGATTGATGGTGATCTTTTCTGATTCGGCAGTCTTCAGCTTGATTTCTTGCTTGGCCACGTATATCTCCATCTATTAGCCATCTATATGGATGGTGAGTCTACGCTTTCAAGCCCCCAAGTCAAGCGGCTTCGCGGCATAATGGCTGCATGAGTGAAGTAAACAACATAAGCGCGCCGCTTGTCCCCTCCCCTTGTGTCAGTCTGTGCAAGATGGACATGGAACGGCGCTATTGCATGGGCTGCCTGCGCACCATCGAGGAAATCATCGCCTGGAGCAAGGCCGACGACGCCTACAAGCGCGCGGTGTGGGCCGAATTGCCGCTGCGCCGGCAAACCATCCGATTCGACGAGGAAGAATGAACGCGCTGCCGGATTCGATACAGGTGTTTGAGCGCGGTTGGCTCTCGTCCAACAACATCGTGCTGCTGGGCCGCCACGACACGGCGATTATCGATACCGGCTACGTCAGCCACGCGCCGCAGACGCTTGAACTGGTGCGCCACGTGCTGCACGGCCGCCATCTGGACCAGATTCTCAATACCCATTTGCATTCCGACCATTGCGGCGGCAACGCCATCCTGCAGGCGCACTTCGGCTGCAAGACCTCGATTCCCGTGGCCGAGGCCGACAAGGTGCGCCACTGGGACGTGGAAGCGCTCAGTTTCAAGGCCACCGGCCAGCGCTGCGACCGCTTCACCTTCGACGCCACCATCTCGCCCGGCGACGTGCTGCAACTGGCCGACATGGAATGGCAGGCGCTGGCCGCGCCGGGCCACGATCCGCACTCGCTGATCTTTTACTGTCCGCAAGAGAAGGTGCTGGTGTCCGCCGACGCTCTGTGGGAAAACGGCTTCGGCGTCATCTTTCCCGAGCTGGAAGGCGAGTCCGGTTTTGCCGAAGAGCGCGCCACGCTGGACCTGATCGCCGGGCTGGACGTGCGCGTGGTCATTCCCGGCCATGGCGCGCCGTTCAGCGATGTGGCCGGCGCCTTGTCCCGTGCCCGGTCGCGGCTGGAATACCTGTCGGCCGATCCCGTGCGCAACGCGCAGAACGCGCTGAAGGTGCTGCTCAAGTTCCTGCTGCTGGAACGCCAGCGCATCGCGCTGACCGATGTGCCGGTGTTGCTGACCTCGATGCCGGTGTTTGCCGCGGCCAATACCAACTTCCTCAAGCAGACGCCGGAGGAACTCGGCAAGTGGGCGGTGAGCCAGCTGGTAAGAAGTGCAGCGGCCCGCATCGATGGTGAGTACTTACTCAACGACTAAATGTAGAGGGATCGCCCTAGTTTAGGCACGATCGTACTATTTTCGATCTATAATCGTCCGCACCGATCAACTCACGTCAGCGAGTACGCCATGACCCTGCCAGCAGTCTTGCAAAACCTCACCCTTCCCGTCATCGCCTCCCCGATGTTCATCGCCAGTGGTCCGGCGCTGGTGGCGGCCCAATGCAAGGCTGGCATCGTCGGCTCCTTCCCGGCGCTGAATGCGCGCCCGGCCGAGCTGCTGGACGTGTGGCTGACCGATCTGCAAAAAGAGCTGGCCGAGTTCCAGGCCGCCAATCCGGACAAGCGCGTCGGCCCGATCGCCGTCAACCAGATCGTGCACCAGTCGAACGACCGCCTGGCGCATGACGTGGAAGTGTGCGTGAAGCACCAGATTCCGATCATCATTTCCTCGCTGCGCGCGCCGCCGAAAGAGATGCTGGACGCCATCCACAGCTACGGCGGCATCGTGCTGCACGACATCGTTTCGATCCGCCACGCGGAAAAAGCGCTGGAAGCGGGCGTTGACGGCCTGATCCTGGTGGCCAGTGGCGCCGGCGGCCATGCCGGCACCTTGTCGCCGTTCGCGCTGGTGGGCGAGGTGCGCAAGTTCTTCAAGGGACCGATCGCGCTGTCCGGTTCGATCGCCACCGGTGATGCCATCCTGGCGGCGCAGGCCATGGGCGCGGACTTCGCGTACATCGGCTCGCGCTGGCTGGCGACCAAGGAATCCAATGTCAGCGACGGCTATCGCGAGGCCATCGTGGAGTCGACGGCGGCGGATATCGTCTATTCGAATCTGTTCACCGGCGTTCACGGCAATTACCTGAAAAAATCCATTGTCGCCGCCGGCCTCGACCCGGACGCGCTGCCGACCGCCGACAAGACCGCCATGAACTTCGGCTCCAGCAGCGCCAAAGCCTGGCGCGACATCTGGGGCGCCGGCCAGGGCGTGGGCCTGATGGACGACATTCCGTCGGCCGGCGAAATGGTCGAACGCCTCAAGCGCGAGTACGACGCGGCCCGCGCCCGCCTGGCCTTGTAAAGATATTGCATTTTTCAATTGCTTTTCAGGTAATATGGCCTGAACACAATTGGGAAATGCCATGAAAATGCAGCACATCTTGTTTGTCGCGGCGCTGGCCCTGAGCAGCGCCGCTGCTCACGCAGACGTCGAGACCGTGATCGTTCCGTCGCCTGCCGTGCATTGCGTGCAGCCGTCGATTCCTGCCATGTCATCTTCCACCGTCGGCGTGAAGCGCGTTGCCCGGCAAATCGCCCAGTGGCGCGAGTGCACCGGCGAGTTGATGGCGCGTGACCGCAGCGAAGAAACGCAAGCTGCCATCGCCGTCGTGGAAGCCCGCGTCGCCGCCTGGATGAACGCTACCGCGCGCTACAACAACGGCCAGGCCCAGGGGCGCGTCGCACAAACTCAGATGGAACGCGATTGGCGCGAAGCGTATGTCACACGCACCGGCAGCTACGCCGGCGTGCGCTATAACGCACCGGCGCCGGACAACGCCAACTGGCTCGAAGTGACTCAATAATTACTCGGTAACGGCCAGGCTGGCGCGCGCCGTCGGCCTGCCACGCACCCACACGGTGTCGACCGTGTCGTAGGCGCGCACGTCCTTCAGCGGCGACTCCTTCATCAGCACCAGATTGGCCAGCTTGCCCGGCTCGATGGTGCCCACGTCCTTCTCCACATGGAAGGCGCGCGCATTGTTGATGGTGGCCGCCTTGAAAATCTGCTCCAGCGACAGGCCGGCGTTGCGCAGGTTCTGCATCTCCAGGTAGCCGTTCAGGCCGGGGATGTTGCCGTAGGTTGGCGACGATGGCGTGTCGGTGCCGAACAGGAAGTTGGCGTTCCTGCTCGCCAAATAGGCAACCACCTGGCGCTGGCGGCGCAGCGGCGCTTCCATGCCCTGGCGGACTGCTTCGTCGGTTTGATCCTCTTCCGCCACTTCTTCCTTGAACCAGTTGCCTTCTGGCGTTTTCAGCCAGGCCAGCATGGCCGGCGGCAGCAGCCTGGCCAGCGCCGGCGTGTTCAAATATTCCGGATCGACATAGGCGCGCAGGCCGTACAGCACCTGCATGGTCGGCTGGTAGCCGATGTTGCGGTCGACGATTTTATCCAGCAGCTGCTTGATTTCGTCCGGCAGCTCGGACGCGTTGTTCAGCGCGCCCCAGTGCCACATGCCGTGGGCCAGCACGTCGACGCCGCCGTTGACGGCGAAGGTCTGCGCCTCGAAGGAATTGCCGTGCGTGACCAGCGTCAGGCCAGCCTTGGTCGCGGCCGCGCGCACTTCGCCGTAGATGGCCGGACTCATCACCGGCAGGTTGCGCTGGTTGCCGAAGCCGTGTTCGTAGTGGGTTTTGACGCAGACCGCGCCGTCCGCCTTGACGCGGGCGACGCCTTTGGCCGGCGTGTAATCCTCCGGCTTGTAGCGCGCGGGGATTTTGTCGGCCTGCGCCGGGTCGTAGATGAAGTTGGAAAACACCTCGAAACGGTGTTCGGGCGGCGCATAGGAAGACGGGTAGCCGTTGGCAAACACCAGCGGCGCGCCGCAGTCGTAGATATCCGGATGCAGCGGCATGGCCTTGACCCTGTCGATGAATTCGCGGCTGCCGGCAGCCAGGTCGATCACCGTCGTATAGCCATAATAGAGGTAGGATCGCGGCATTTGCGCGAAGTAGGCCTTGGCCATCTCCTGCATGTGGTCGGCCTGTTCGAAGCTCATGCCGGGCACGGCAAACAGGTGGACGTGCGAGTCGATCAGGCCGGGCGTCAGGTAGTAGCCCTTGCCGTCGATGCGGGTGGCGCCTTTCGGACTGGCGGCCCGGGCGTTGCGCTCCACGCGGACGATGTGCTCGTCCTGAATCAGAACGCTGCCGGTCTCGATGCGCTCCAGTTTTTCCGGCGACACCAGCTTGACGTTGGTGATCCAGGTCTGGCCGGCGAGGGCCGGTGCGCAGATGAACAGGCTGGCGAGAAGGGCGGTGATTTTCATGCTGGGCTCCTTGTTGAGATGGCCCAGTGTCGCGTCGCCAGCGCCGTTTTGCGTCGCAAATGATGATTTGGCACCCGCTACGCGGCGGTTTTGGCCTGCTCGCGGAATTCGCCCGGCGTCATGCCGGTCGCTTTTTTAAATGCCCTGTTCATCGCGCTTTTGCTGTTAAATCCAGCGATCAGCGACAGGTCGAGGATGCTGGTGCTGGTCTGTTGCAGGGAGATTTTGAGCGCCTCGACACGATAACGGTTCAGGTAATCGGCAAAATTGGCATTGCAATGCTGGTTGATCAGCTGGGACAGTTCGTGCGGCGTCATCGCCACCTGCGCGGCCAGGTCTTCCAGCTTCAGTTCGCCGTTGCGGTAGGGCTGGTCGCGTTCCATGCAGGCGGTCAGGCGCGCTAGAAAGGCGTCGCGGTCGGCTGCGGATAACTGTTTGTCGGCGTAGCGTGGCTTGGGCTGTGGCAGCGCCTGTGGACGGTAGCCCAGCGGCAGGCGCATCGCGATGTAGGCGGTGGCGAACACGAACAGCATCAGCGCGCCGCCATCGACCGCCTCGACCGACAGCGGCAGGTCGGCGTCAACGGCCGCCATGATCACCGCCGCCACGCTCAAGACCGCGCTGAGCAGCCAGGTGCGCATCAACCGGCGCAGGTCGGCCACCAGCGCCGAACCGGCCGGCACGCGCCGCACCAGGCAGTAGCCGGCGCGCAGGTAAAAAAACAGGATCAGCAGTTTGGCCACCGCCGCCAGCGCCAGATACCACGGCCAGCCATGCCACTGGCGCATCCAGGCCAGTTTTTCGTCAGCCGAACGCAAGTAGAAAGGCAGCATGGCAAAGGTGGCGACCACGAACGGGACAAAATGCAGCCACGCGCGGCGGCCCAGCGGCTGGTCCGACAGCATCGCATGCAGGTAGAGATACAGCAGTGGCCCCACCGCCAGCCCAAGCGTGACGATGGCCAGCGCGCTGTGCGGATAGTCGCGGTACAGATGATTCAGGCCCAGCCAGGCGTGGCCGATGATGGCTGAAAAAATCAGCAGCAGCGCCGACAGCAGCCGGTTGGCGGTGCGCATTTCCGGCTGGCGCGGGTTGAGCAGCGCGATGCTGAGAAAAACAGCCTGGGCGATTGCCGCCAGAAACAGCCAGGAAATGATTGTATTCACCATGATACAAATCCTGACATTTTTTATAACTCAAAGCAATTACAATTCACTCAATATTGCGGAGGGATGAACGATGAAAACTGGAGTTGCAGTGGGGTTGTCGCTGGCGCTGGTCTGTGCCGCCGGTCATGCGTCGGTGTTGCCGAACAAGGCGGCCGAACCGTTGGTCAATGAAGCCAATGTGCTGGTCGCGCAGGGCAAGTATCAGGAAGGGATCGCCAAATTCCAGGAGGCCGCCAAGGCCGATCCGGCCGCCTCGGGACCGCTGTCGGGCATCGCCAATGTGCTGTTCAAGGCCTCGTTCAACGCCAAAGGCGATGCGGCGGTCAAGCTGCGGCAGCAGGCCGAGGGCGTGGCGCGGCAGGCGCTCACGCTGGGGGCCGACGATCCGCTGGCGCAGGAAGTGCTGCGCAACCTCACCGACGACAAACCGGCGCCGCTACACATGCCGAACCAGGCGGCATGGAAGGCGATGCAGGAAGGCGAAGTGCTGTTCCATTCGAACAAGCTGGACGAGGCGCTGGCCAAATACGATGAATCGCTGCGGCTCGATCCCTTGTATTCCACCGCCGCAGTGAATGCCGGCGATTGCTTCTTCGTGCAAAAGAAATGGCCGGAAGCCGAAGAACGCTTCCGCAAGGCCACCGGGATCGAACCGCTCAATGGCCAGGCATGGCGTTTCCTGGCCGATGCGCTGGGATGGCAGGGCAAATGGTCTGCCTACGAAACGGCGCTGTTCAACGGCGTTGCGGCGCAGCCGAACCAGTTGCCGACGTGGGACAAGCTGGCGTCCTACCGCAACAAACAGGGTTATCCCCTGACGGCGCTGAACCTGAAGCGCAAGTCGCGCGTGGTGCTGGACCCGGAAAGCGGCAAGTTCACCATCAAGCTCGACTCCGACTTCACCGCCGCCGGCAAGCAGGTGCCGGATGGCGCGCTATGGCTGGCGGTGGCGCAATATGAGGTCAACGCCCGTAGCAAAAACCAGCAGGAGAAAGTCGCGGACCAGCCGTTTGCGATCGAGGTGCAGGCCTGGCGCACCGGCCTGGCCATCATCGATGAAACGGTGGCCAACGGCGGCGCGGACATCAGCGATCCGGCGTTGCTGAATCTCCGCATGCTGGCCAAAGACGACCAGCTGGAAGCAGGGCTGCTGCTGCTGGCGTACCGCGAATCCTGGCGCGCCGAATTCGAAGCGTGGAAAACAGCGCACCCGGACGGCATCCGCAAATTCGTGAATACCTACGCGCTGCGTCCTTAGCCTTCGGTGTTAATCGCCCACAGGCCCGGCAGGTTGCGCCAGTAGCCGTAGGCATCCATGCCGAAGCCGACCACGAAGCGGTTCGGGATGGTGATGCCGACGATGTCGGCCTGCACCGGCTTGCTCTTGCCAATGGCCTTGTCGGCAAACACCGCCAGGATCACTTCCTTGGCGCCCATGTCCAGCAGGCGCTGTTTGACGTGGGCCAGCGTTTCGCCTTCATCCAGAATATCGTCCAGCACGATCACGGTGCGGCCGCTGACGTTCGAACGCGGCACCACTTTCCACACCACTTCGCCGCCCCTGTCCTCGTCGCCGTAACGGCTGACGTGGATGTAGTCGAATTCCAGCGGGAAGGTCAGCTGCGGCAGCAGGTTGCCGGTAAAGATCACGGCGCCGCCCATCACGCCCAGCACCAGCGGGAATTCCTCGCTGTCCGGCCGGTCGTAGCGGGCGTTGAGGGTATCGGCCATGGCGGTGACGGCGTTGTCGACGTCCTGCTTGGTGTACAGTTCTTCGGCGCTCTGCATCAGCGCGCGGGCGCGGTTGTGGTGGAAGTCTTGCATGATATTTTTGTTAAACCAAAACGTGAAGGACGATATTATCCCTCAATTAGTCGTAATCACGCACATCCGCGATCACCTTGCCGTCGTTGGGCAGGCTGCCGACCATGACAAACCGCACCTCGCCACGCAGCTTGGTCAGCTTGCGGATCGATTCAACGATGTCCTCGCTGCTGGCGCTGGCGGGATCGGCGACTTCGCAATGCAGCGTCATCATGTCCTGCGCCACGCGTCCTGACACCACCAGGCGCGCCTTCACAATCGCCGGATGACGCTGCGTGATGTCATGCACCTGCGACGGATGCACGAACATGCCGCGTACCTTGGTGGTCTGGTCGGCGCGGCCCAGCCAGCCCTTGATGCGGGTGTTGGTGCGGCCGCAGGGCGAGGGCGCCGCATCGGTCAGAATCGCCGACAGGTCGCCGGTGGCAAAGCGGATCAGCGGGTAGTCGGGATTGAACACGGTGACCACCACTTCGCCCACTTCGCCCGCAGGTACAGGCTCGCCGCTGCCGGGGCGGACGATTTCCAGGATCACGTCTTCATCCAGCACCATGCCCGGATCGCGCACGCCGCCGCTGCGCGTTTCGTAGGCGATGTTGCCGATATCGGCGGAAGCGTAGACCTGCAGCACGCCCGGCAGGCCATGCTCGCCGAACCAGGTGCGCAGCGATTCAGGCAGCGCCTCGGCGCTGACCAGCGCATGCCGGATGCTGTTGATGTCGGCGCCCATCTGCTGCGCCTTCTCGATGATGATCTTTAAAAACGACGGCGTGCCGACGTAGGTGTCCGGTCGCAGCGCCTGGATGGCCTGCACCTGCATTTCGGTCTGGCCGCTGCCGGCCGGGATCACCGCGCAGCCGATGCGCGCGGCGCCGCCTTCGACCATGAAAGCGGCCGGCGTGAAATGGTAGGCGAAGCAGTTTTGCAGCAGGCCGCCGGCACGCACGCCGGCCGCGTACATGGGCCGCGCGAAGCGCCACCAGTCCTGGCCGCGTCCTTCCGGATCGAAGATGGGGCCGGGCGACATGTAGACGCGCGCCAGCTGGCCCACCGGCGTGGTGTTCAAGCCGCCGAATGGCGCCTGCCGCGTTTGCAGGTCGTGCAGGTCCGACTTGCGCGTGACCGGCAGCGTGGCCAGCGCCGCGCGGCTGTTGATATCCGCCGCGTTGACGTCCTTGAGGATGCGCGACCATCCGGCCGCCGCCTTGGCGCGCGCCACCAGCTGCGGCAAACGCGCCATCAGTTCACGCTCGCGCTGATCGGGTGGGCGGGCTTCCAGGTTGTCCAGTGTGTCGGTCATGACGGTCCTTATGCCAGCCAGCGCTTGCGGCGCCGGTAAAATTTCATGTCGCGGAAGCTCTTGCGGCCGGCGCCGGAGACGCCAAGGTAGAACTCCTTGACGTCTTCGTTGCAGGACAGGTCGGCCGCCGCGCCTTCCATCACCACGCGGCCGTTTTCCAGGATGTAGCCGAAGTCCGCATAGCGCAAGGCGATGCTGGTGTTCTGCTCGGCCAGCAGGAAGGAGACGTTCTCCTTGCTGTTCAAATCCTTGACGATGCCGAAGATCTCTTCAACGATCTGCGGCGCGATACCCATCGACGGTTCGTCCAGCAAAATCATCGACGGCCTGGCCATCAGCGCACGGCCGATGGCGCACATCTGCTGCTCGCCGCCGGAGGTGTAGCCGGCCTGGCTGCCGCGCCGCTCGCGCAGTCGTGGAAAGTAGTGGTAGACCTTTTCCAGCGATGCCTTCAGTTCCGAACGGGAGGCGTTGCGCGTGTAGGCGCCGGTCAACAGGTTTTCCTCGATGGTCAGGTGGCCGAAGCAGTGGCGGCCTTCCATCACCTGCGACAGGCCGCGCCTGACCAGTTCATTCGGCGTCAGCTGGTCGATGCGTTCGCCCTTGAACTGGACTTCGCCCTTGGTCACGTCGCCACGCTCGCCGCGCAGCAGCGTGGAGATGGTTTTCAGCGTGGTCGACTTGCCGGCGCCGTTGGCGCCCAGCAGCGCGACGATCTTCCCTTGCGGGACTTGCAGCGACACGCCTTTCAGCACAAGGATGACGTGGTCGTAGATAACTTCCACGTTATTCACAGACAGATACGGAGCGGCCATCATTTCGCGCAGGCCGGCGTGATTTTCTTCTCGGCCGCATAGGCCGCGGAGCTTTCTTCCAGCAGTTGGCGGGTCAGCGCCTTGTCGCCGACGATCCAGTTCGGCGTGACGGCATTCCACTTCTTGCCATCCCACTGCTGCACCTTGACCGCGCCGGAGCCTTCATGATCCTCGCAACTGGTCTTCACTACCGGCAGCATGCCGAAGGCGCCGATGGCTTTCTGCCGCGCCTCGTCCACGTTCAGGTTCTCCAGGCCCCAGCGCATTTGCTCGCCGGTGATGCGCTTGCCCTTGCCAAATTTCTCCTGCGCGGTGCGGATCGCCTCCACCCACAGGATCGCTGCGCTCACGCCGCGCATGTGGTACACGCTGCCGATGCGCGATGCATCGGCCATATTGCCCTTGCCGGCGTCGTAGAGTTTTTTGCGGATCTCATCGAGCACCGGGTAATTGCCGGGCGTGTTGAAGGTCATGGCGCTGTAGCCCTTGGCCGCATCGCCTGTCGGTACGGTGTCTTCTTCCGAACCGGCCCACCACACGCCGAGGATTTTCTCGCGCGGGAAGCCGTTGCGCTGCGCGGTCTTGATGGCCACCGCGTTCATTGATCCCCAGCCCCACAGGATCACGTGATCCGGCTTGGCCTGGCGGATCTGCAGCCACTGTGACTGCTGCTCGCTGCCAGGTGGCGTGACGGGGATCTTGATCAGTTCAAAGCCATATTGTTTCGACAGCGCCTCCAGCACCGGCAAGGGTTCCTTGCCGAACGCCGAGTCGTGATACAGGTGCACGATTTTCTTGCCTTTCAGCTTGGCCATGCCTCCTTCCTTGTCGCCAAGGTATTTGATCATCGCGGCGGCCTGGTTCCAGTAGCTGGTAATCAGCGGGAAGACATAGGGGAAGACCTTGCCGTTGGCGGCGTCCGAGCGGCCGTAGCCGATCATCGTCATCGGGATTTTATCGACGGCCAGACGATCCAGGATGCCGTAGGCCACACCGGTGGACAATGGTTCGACCAGCGTCGCGCCGCCGTTTTTGGTTTTCAGCCGCTCGTAGCACTCCACGCCGCGCGATGGGTTGTATTCCGTCTCGCACTCTTCCCATGAAATCTTCACGCCGTTCACGCCGCCGGACAGATTCACCAGGTTGAAGTAGTCGATAATCCCGCCATAAAAGCCGGAACCGCCCGCCGCATAAGGGCCGACGCGATACGAGGGCAGGGCGATGTACTGTTCCGCGGGCTGCGCGATGGCCGCGCCGTTGGCGGCCAGTAACAGCACTGCGATGAGGGATGCGAAGCGTTTCATAGACTTGTCTCCTGTATTTTTTTAGTGAGGGAACGGCCACAGACGCAATTTCTCTTTACCTATTTGCCACAAACGCGCCAAGCCATGCGGCTCGACGATCAAGAAGAAGATAATCAGTGCGCCGAACACCATCAGCTCCAGGTTGGAGGCAACGCTGGTCGGCAGCGCAAGGCTGTGCGCCACAATGTTCAGCATCACCGGCAGCAGCACGATGAAGGCCGCGCCCAGGAAGGAGCCAAGCACCGAACCGACGCCGCCGATGATAATCATGAACAGGATGCGGAACGACAGATCGAGGTTGTAGGCTTCCGGCTCCACGGTGCCGAGATACGCATATGCATACAGCGCGCCGGCCACGCCGCAGTAGAACGAGCTGACGGCGAACGCCAGCAGCTTGGTGCGCATCAGGCGGAAGCCGATCACTTCGGCCGCCACGTCCATGTCGCGCACCGCCATCCACGAGCGGCCGACATTGGAACGGATCATGTTCTTGGCCAGCAGCGCCATCACCGCCACCACGGCCAGCACCAGCAGGTATTTGCTGGCCGGCGTATCGAAGACATAGCCAAGGATGACGATGGGTTGCGCGGTGATGACGCCGGAAGAGCTGTAGTTGGTCAGATAGGGAATCTTGGTCAGGCACCAGACCACGAAGAACTGCGTGGCCAGCGTGGCGGCGGCCAAATAGAAGCCACGGATGCGCAGCGACGGCAGCCCGAACGCAATGCCGACCAGCGCCGCGCTCAAGCCTCCCAGCACAAACGCCAGCAGCACCGGCAGGCCGGGAATGCGCAGGATGAAGTTATACGAAGCGAAGGCGCCCACCGCCATGAAAGCCGCCGTGCCGAGCGACAGCTGGCCCGCGTAGCCGGTCAGGATATTCAGGCCGATCGCGGCCAGCGAGAAAATCAAAAACGGTATCAGGATCGCCGACAGCGCATACGGCGACGCAAGCAGCGGCACGGCGACAATCGCCACCGCCATCAGCGCCAGCAGCGCAATGCGGTCCTGCAGAATAGGGAAGATCTGGCCGTCGGCCTGGTAGCTGGTCTTGAACTGTCCTGCTTCGCGATAGAGCATGGTTCAGATTCTCCGGATGATTTTTTCGCCGAACAGCCCTTCGGGCCGCACCAGCAGGAACAGCAAGGCCAGCACGTAAGGGAACCAGCCCTCGATGCCGCCGCCGACTATCGGTCCGATGTAGACCTCGGCCAGCTTTTCGGAAGCGCCGATAATCAGCCCGCCGACAATCGCGCCCGGCATGGAGGTAAAGCCGCCAAGGATCAGCACCGGCAGCGCCTTCAGCGCCACAAACGTCAGCGCGAACTGCACGCCATTGCGCGCGCCCCACAGCATGCCCGCCACCAGCGCCACCAGTCCCGCCACCGCCCACAGCACGGCCCAGATGCGTTGCAGCGGAATGCCCACCGCCAGCGCGGCCTGGTGATCGTCGGCGACAGCGCGCAGCGCGCGGCCCACTTTGGTTTTCGAGAACAGCAGGGCCAGCGTGGTCACCAGCAGCCCGCACACGGCGGCGGCCATGATGTCGAACTGCGAAACGAGGATGTTGTAGTTGTCCATCAGGTACTGCGACGGCACGTCTTCTATCGGCAGCTCCAGCTTGCGCACCTGCGCGCCGAACATCAGCTGCGCCAGGCCTTCGATGAAGAACGCCAGGCCGATGGTGGCCATGAACAGCGTGATCTCCGGCTGGTTGACCAGGGGCCGCAGCACCACGCGTTCGATCGCCAGGCCAAGCACTATCATCACCGCGACGGTGATCGGCAGCGCGATCCACAGCGAGACGCCCAGCTTGTCCATCACGCCCACGCAGGTCAGCGCGGCGAAGTACACCATCGCACCCTGCGCGAAGTTGAACACGCCGGATGCCTTATAAATCAGCACGAAGCCGATCGCCACCAACGCATACATCACGCCCGACAGCAGGCCGCCAATCAGCACCTCGAAGAAGAAGTTCATCAGCATCCCACCCCAAGGTAAGCATTGATCACGTCCTGATTGCCGCGCACTTCATCCGGCGTGCCGTCGCCGATTTTCTTGCCGTAGTCGAGCACCACCACGCGGTCCGAGATATCCATCACCACGCCCATGTCATGCTCGATCAGCACGATGGTGGTGCCGAATTGATCGTTGACGTCGAGGATGAAGCGGCACATGTCCTGCTTTTCCTCGACATTCATGCCGGCCATGGGCTCGTCCAGCAGCAGGATCTCCGGTTCGGCGGCCAGCGCGCGGCCCAGTTCCACGCGCTTTTGCAGGCCGTAGGGCAGGCGACCGACCGGCGTCTTGCGGATGGCTTGAATCTCCAGGAAGTCGATGATCTCTTCGGCCTTGATGCGGTGGGCGATTTCCTCGCGCCGCGCCGGTCCCCAGTACAGCGCCTGCATCAGGAAGTTGGATGTCATCTTCAGGTTACGGCCGGTCATGATGTTGTCGAGGACCGTCATGCCCTTGAACAGCGCGATATTCTGGAAGGTGCGGGCGATGCCGGATTTGGCGGCGGCGTGGCAGTCCATATTCCTGCGCACCTCGCCGCGATAGACGATCTCCCCTTGTTGCGGACGATACACGCCGTTGATCACGTTGAGCATCGAGCTTTTGCCGGCGCCATTCGGGCCGATGATGGCGCGGATCTCGTGCTGGCGCACGTCGAAGGAAATGTCGGTCAGCGCCTTCACGCCGCCGAACGACAGCGAGATGTTTTTCAGGTCGAGGATCACCGCGCCCGTTTCGCGCCGCGCCGGCGTCGTGCCGAAATGTGCCTCTGGCTCGTTCATTTGCATTTGCGCCTCCCGCCCTCTGTTATGCCGCGGCCTGCACTGCAGGATAGGTCTTGCAGGATTCGATCTTCAGATCCGCCGCCACCAGGCCGGTGCGGCCATCCTCGAACTTGACCAGCGTTTCGATGTGCTGCGCGGCCTTGCCGCCGTAGAGCGCATCGATCAGCACCGCATACTTTTCGGCGACGAATTTGCGGCGCACCTTGCGCGTGCGGGTTAGCTCATCGTCGTCCGGGTCCAGCTCCTTGTGCAGCACCAGGTAGCGGTGGATCTGCGTGTCGCTCATCGCAGCTTCGGCGGCCAGGTCGGCGTTGACCTGTTCGATGCAGTCCTTCACCAGTCCATACACGGCGGGATGCGCGGCCAGGTCGGTGTAGCCGGAATAGGCGATGCTGCGGCGTTCCGCCCAGTTGCCCACAGCCTCCATATCGATGTTGATGAAGGCGCACACCGCATCGCGCCGGTCGCCGAACACCACCGCCTCCTTGATGAAGGGGAAGAACTTGAGTTTGTTCTCGACGTAGTTGGGCGCGAAGATGGCGCCGCTGTTCATGCGGCCGACGTCGGCGGCGCGGTCGATGATCTTCAGGTGGCCGTCGCTGTCGAACAGGCCGGCGTCGCCGGTGTGGAAGTAGCCCTGCGCGTCGATCGCTTCACTGGTGGCGTCGGGACGCTTGTAGTAGCAGTCCATCAGCGTCGGCGACTTGACCAGCACTTCGCCGTTGTCGGCCAGCTTGACCTCGACGCCGGGCGCCGGCAGGCCGACGCTGTCGAACTTGATCTGGCCGTCCGGTTGCAGACAGATGTAGGCGCAGGTTTCGGTGGAGCCGTAGAACTGCTTCAGATTCACGCCGATGGAGCGATAGAAGCGGAACAGATCCGGTCCGATCGCGGCGCCGGCGGTGTAGGCGACGCGGATGCGCGACATGCCCAGCACATTCTTCAGCGGTCCGTAGACCAGCGCCTTGCCCAGCGCGTAGCGCAGGCGGTCGCCCAGCGGCACCGGCTTGTTGTCTAAAATTTGAGCACCGCAGCGCCGCGCCACGCCCATAAAGTAGTGGAACATGCGGCGCTTGATGGCGCCGGCGTCCTCCATCCGTATCATCACCGTGGTCAGCATGTTTTCGAACACGCGCGGCGGGGCGAAGTAATAAGTGGGGCCGATTTCGCGCATATCGGTCATCACGGTCTCGCCGGATTCGGGGCAGTTGACGGTGAAGCCGGCGGTCATGGCCTGGGCGAAGGAGAACAGGCAGTCGCCTACCCACGCCATCGGCAGGTAGGACAGGATGTCTTCCTGATCGGTGAGGTGTTCGAAACCGACGCCGCCCGTGCCGGCCGCCGTCAGCGCGGCGTGGGTCTGGCACACGCCCTTGGGCTTGCCGGTGGTGCCCGAGGTGTAGAGGATGATGGCGTTGTCGCCGCCCCGGCCTTCGGCCACGTTGGCTTCGAAAAATCCGGGATGCGCCTTGTCCCAGGCGCGGCCCAGCTCCTGCAACCGGGCGAAGGACAGCAGGCCTTGCTGCCGGTAGTGGCGCATGCCGCGCTCGTCGTCGTAGGCGACGTGGCGGATGTGTGGGTATTGGGATTGCAATTCAAGCAACTTGTCGACCTGTTCCTGGTCTTCGACGATGGCATACTGGATCTCGGCGTTTTCCAGTACGTAGGCCATGTCGGCGGCCGGCGCGTCCTGGTACAGCGGCACCGGCACACCGCCCAGGCATTGGGCGGCCAGCATCGACCAGTACAGGCGCGGGCGGTTGTCGCCGATGATGGCCAGGTTCATGCCCCGTTTAAAGCCGAGCGCGGCCAGGCCGCAGGCGAGGGCGCGCACTTCGCCGTTGACCTCGGCCCAATTCCAGGTCTGCCAGATGCCCAGGTACTTTTCGCGGAACGCGGGCTTGCCGGGCCGGATCTGGCCGTGCGCGAGCAGTCGCCGAGGAAAGGTCTCGTGTTCGTTGTGCACCAGTGTCTCCTGTTGCTGTTTTGTTTTTTTGTGTGATGATATTAGCCTGCCGCGAGGAGGCAGGTTGTCTTTTCGACGACAATTCACGGACTTTTCTATGGTGCATCGCAAAAATGTCTGATCGAGATCAAATTACTTTGAAGGAAGCATTGCGTTCCGCGATCTGGGCGAAAGACCTGACGCCGGAACAAATGGCGCGCGTCGAGGCCGACACCTTTGAAACCTTTGTGCCGAAGGGTGGTTATGTCTGCCGCAAAGGGGAAATGGTCGAGAATTGGCTGGGTATTATCGATGGCATGGTGAAGATGAATAATTTTTCTTCCAATGGTAAAAGCGTGACTTTTACCGGTGTGCCGACCGGCGGCTGGTTTGGCGAAGGCACGGTGTTAAAAAATGAAACCTTGAAATATGACGCCATGGCATTGCGCGACAGCCGCATCGCACGCATGCCGGTCGCGACATTCATGTGGCTGCTGGATAATAGTCTGCCTTTTAGCCGATTCCTGCTGATGCAATTAAACGAGCGCCTCGGTCAGTTTATCGGCATGGTGGAAAACGATCGTTTATTGAATCCGGATACGCGCGTGGCGCGCTGTCTGGCGTCGTTATACCATTCGCATTTATATCCCAGCCTGGAGAAAAGCGTGCATATCTCGCAGGAGGAACTGGGATTATTATCCGGCGCCTCGCGCCAGCGCGCGAATCAGGCTTTGCAGCTGCTGGAAAGGCAAGGCCTGCTCAGTCTTGATTATGGCGGTATTCGTATACTCGATCTGGAGGGGTTACGGCGTTATGAGGCTTAGCAGGCTTTTTTTTCGCCAAAGCATGCTAATAATTGGCATGTATCCGCCAATTTCCGGCGCGTGCAAGGTCGATGAAGGCCCTCAGCTTGGCCTGCTGCTGGGTGCGGGCGGGAAAGTAAAGATATAGTCCGGACGTCGGCGGAATAAATTCCGACAGTGTTTTATGCAGCCGTCCTGCCGCCAGATCGGCGGTGATTTCCATTTCAGGCAGATAAGCCAGACCTTGCGACTGACGGCAGAAATCGGCGATTAAAGCCGTATCGTTGGCGATTAATCCGCCGCCGGTTTCCACTTCAAAATCCTGCGCATTACGCGAAAAGCGCCAGCGGTGCAAAGCGCCGGAACCGGTAAACCGATAACGTATCGTTTGCCGTGTAATTAAATCTTCCGGCGTGTCCGGGTGACCATATTCTCTAAAATAATCGGCCGAGCCTACGACACACCATTCCAGTTGCGCTGTCAGCGGCACCATCACCATATCCTGGGCCACAGCTTGTCCCAGCCGTATGCCGGCATCGAAGCCGCCTGCGATTAAATCGATGGCGCCGTCATCCAGTGATATATCCAATGTTATCTCGGGATATTCTCGACGGAATTGCGGAACCAGCGTGGTTAAAACCAGTCGACCCAGATTGCGCGGCACGGTTAAACGCAGCGTGCCTATTGGTTTGTCGCGGTAAACATTCAAGGCGGAAAAAGCGTCGTCTATTTGCGACGTTGCCGAACGCAGTTGCGCATATAAGGCTGCGCCGGCCTCCGTCAGCGCCACGCTGCGCGTTGTGCGTTTGAACAAAACCACGCCGTGGCGCTGCTCCAGCATCTTGATGGCCTTGCTGGCGGCCGTGGTGGTGATGCCTGTTTTTGCGGCAGCAGCGCTGAAACTGCGCTGCTCGGCCACCGCCAGGAAGGTCCGGACGCCGTCGAGGGAAGCTGTCTTCATGATCTTAATTGTGAACTTATGGTTCAGAGAGCATATCAGTTTGCGGTCTTTAAGATCACAATCGTCCCGCCTAAGATGGCCGTTTCAATCAACGGGGGACATCATGTTTTCTTTGCAAAACCAACGGGTACTGGTCACGGGCGGCACCAAAGGCGTCGGTCGGGAGGTGGTGGCGCTGATGCACGCCGAGGGCGCGCGCGTGCTGACCACCGCCCGCAGCCCGGGCGATCAACTGCCGCCGGGTGCTGTCTTTATTGCTGCCGACCTGACCACGGCGCAGGGCTGCACCGCTGTCGCGCAGGCGGTGCGGGAACACCTGGGCGGCGTCGACCTGATTGTCCACGTGGCGGGCGGCTCCAAGGCGCCGGTCGGCGGCTTTGCCGTGCTGGACGATGACGAATGGGCGCAGGCGCTGAATTTCAACCTGATGCCGTCCGTCCGCCTGGACCGTGCCCTGCTGCCGGGCATGCTGGAGCAGGGCAAGGGCGTGATTATCCACGTCACCTCGATCCAGAGTCGGCTGCCGCTGCCGGAGTCGACCACCGCTTACGCGGCGGCCAAGGCGGCGCTGTCCACCTACAGCAAAAGCCTGTCGAAGGAAGTCAGCCCCAAGGGCGTGCGGGTGTTGCGCGTGTCGCCGGGCTGGATCGAGACCGATGCCGCCACCGCCTTCGTCAACGACCTGGCCGCCAAGGCCGGCAGCGGCTACGAGGCCGCGCGCCAGAGCGTGATGCAGGCGCTGGGCGGCATTCCGCTCGGCCGTCCGGCCCAGCCGCGCGAGGTGGCCGAGCTGATCGCCTTCCTGGCCTCGCCGCTGGCGGCCGGCCTGACCGGCCAGGAATACGTCATCGACGGCGGCACTATTCCTGTGGCCTGAGCGTCCGCCGGAGGGAGGGCATTCGGAGTATCATAGCGACAAGCTATGCCGCAGCGGCGGCGCACGGAATTTGAACTCTGCCATGCATACTCCAGACCCCTCCCAAGTCGCCGAGCGCCTCGCGTTGCTGCGGGCCGCCATGCGCCAGTCAGGCATCGACGCGCTGATGATTCCATCGGCCGATCCGCACCTGTCCGAATACCTGCCCGAGCGCTGGCAGGGCCGCGAATGGGCCACGGGTTTCACCGGCTCGGTCGGCACCTTCATCGTCACGCCGGAATTCGCCGGCCTGTGGACCGACGCCCGCTACTGGACCCAGGCCGAGCAGCAACTGGCCGAAACCGGCATCCAGCTGATGAAGCTGACCTCCGGCGCCAGCGTGCAGTATGTGGACTGGCTGGCCGGCCACCTGAAATCCGGCCAGACGCTGGCCGTTGACGGCGCCGTGCTGGGCCTGGCCATCGCGCGCCTGCTGCAAACCGCGCTGGACGCCAAAGACGTCAAGCTGCGCACCGACCTCGATCTGCTGCAACAGGTGTGGCAGGACCGCCCGCCGCTGCCGGCCGCGCCGGTGTACGAGCATCTGCCGCCCTACGCGTCGAAAAGCCGCAGCGGCAAGCTGGCCGACCTGCGCGGCGCGATGCAGCAGGCCGGCGCCAACCGCCATTTGATCTCGACGCTGGACGATATCGCCTATTTGTTCAATTTGCGCGGCGCCGATGTCAATTACAACCCGATTTTCCTGTCGCATGCGCTGGTGACGCCGACCCGCGCCACGCTGTACGTCGCCGACGGCAAGATCTCGCCCGACCTGCGCGCCGCGCTGGCGGACGAAGGCATCGAGGTCGCGCCCTACGAATCGGCCGCCGCCGCGCTGGCCGCCCTGCCTGCCGACAGCACCCTGCTGCTCGACCCGCGCCGCGTCACCTACGGCACGCGCCAGTGGATACCGGCCAAGGTCAAAGTGGTCGAAGCGCTCAATCCGACCACGCTGGCCAAGTCGCGCAAGAGCGAACAGGACGCCACCCACGTGCGCGCCACCATGGAGCAGGACGGCGCCGCGCTGTGCGAATTCTTCACCTGGCTGGAACAGACCCTGTCCAACCCGGACCGCGATCCGCTGACCGAAGTCGACATCGACACGCACCTGACCGCCGCCCGCGCGCGCCGTCCCGGCTTCATCAGCCCGAGCTTCGCCACCATCGCCGGCTTCGGCGCCAACGGCGCCATCATGCATTACCGCGCCACCGAGGCGCGCCACGCCACCATCGAAGGCAACGGCCTGCTGCTGATCGACTCCGGCGGCCAGTACCTGGGCGGCACCACCGACATCACGCGCGTGGTGGCGGTCGGCCGCATCGGCGACGAGCACCGGCGCGATTTCACGCTGGTGCTGAAGGGGATGATCGCCTTGTCCGCCACCCGCTTCCCGCGCGGAACGAAATCGCCGATGCTGGACGCCATCGCCCGCGCACCGCTGTGGGCCGAAGGCCTGGACTTCGGCCACGGCACCGGCCACGGTGTCGGCTACTTCCTGAATGTGCACGAAGGCCCGCAGTCGATTTCGCCGTCGGCCATGCCGGAGCCGCACACCGCCATGGAGCCTGGGATGATCACCTCGATCGAGCCGGGCCTGTACCGGCCGGGCCGCTGGGGCATCCGCATCGAAAACCTGGTGCTGAACCGTGCCGCCGGCCAGGCCGAGTTCGGCGAATTCCTCAACTTCGAAACGCTGACGCTGTGCCCGATCGACACGCGCTGCATCGAACCCACGCTGCTGCGCGACGATGAAAAGCGCTGGCTGAACGATTACCACGCGACGGTGCGCAAGCGCCTGTCGCCACTGCTGTCCGGCGACGCGCTGGATTGGCTGAAAACCCGAACGGAGACCTTATGAGCGGACGCGCGACCCGAGCCACATCAGCGATAGACCGCCTGAAACGCCGCACCGGCAACGAAAAATACTCGATGTCGGTGACCGGCAGCGGCCATTTCTTCCTGGCCGAAGGCGCCGGCAATCCGCCGCTGTGCGCGCCGATGGAGCTGGACGACTTCGTCGCCTTCGTCAACAGCATCGCCCCGCTCGCGCCCAAGCGCGTGAGCAAACTGGATATCGCCTTCGAAAAACAGCTGGTTAAAAAATAAGGCACTTCATGCCCCCCATCGACTTCCTCACGGCTTACTGGTCGCAGTCCGAACTCGCCACCAACCTGGTGATTTTGCTGAATTTGCTGGGCGCCCTGCTGCTTGGGCTGATGGTGGGCTATGAGCGTTCGTACCATGGCCGCGCCGCCGGCATGCGCACCTATGGGCTGGTGTGCATGGCCTCCGCCGCGTTGACCGTGATTGGCGGCTATCCGTCGCACTGGTTCGGCGGCCACGTGTCGCAATACCTGGTCAGCTCCGACCCGACGCGCATCGTGCAGGGCATCGTCACCGGCATCGGCTTCCTTGGCGCCGGCGTCATCATGCGCGAAGGCTTCAACATCAGCGGCCTGACCACGGCGGCGTCGATCTGGGCCTCGTCCGTGATCGGCGTGATGGTGGGCGTTGGCTTCTACATGGGCGCCATGGGCCTGGCCTTGCTGTGCGCCGGCTCGATGGTGTTCCTGACGCGTGTGGAGGCCTGGCTGCCGTCGCGCCACGCCATCGCCATCACCATGCGCTTCAGGACCGGCTACAAGCCACAGGAACAGGCGTTGCGGACGATGGCTTTGCAACGCGGCTACGAAATCGCCGGCGGCTCGCTGATGATCGGCAGCGACGGCGGCATGCAGGAATGGCGCTTCGTCGCCATCGCCTTCAGCAAGCGCAGTGGCGCGCCGATGTCGGTGCTGTCGGCGGAACTGGCCGAATTTGAAGGCATCCACAGCTTCCAGCTGACCCACGCCCGTAACTGAAGAAGCACGCCATGAACGCACAAGCCCAAGCCATCATCGATTTCTGGTTCACCGGCGCGCCGCGCCGCGAGTGGTTTATGAAGGACGCCGCCTTCGACCGCGACATCGCCCAGCGCTTCGGCGCCGAGATCGAACAGGCGCTGGAAGGCGGCCTGCATCAGTGGGATGCCGAAGGCCCGCGCGCGGCGCTGGCGCGCATCCTGGTGCTGGACCAGTTCTGCCGCAACGTCTACCGCGACACGCCGCTGGCGTTTGCCGGCGACCACCAGGCCTTGCAGGCCGCGCTGGACATGATCGATGCCGGCGAGGACCAGCAGCTGTCCCCATTCGAGCGCGCCTTCGTCTACCTGCCGCTGGAGCACGCCGAGGATGTCGCCATGCAGGAGCAGGCGGTGGCGATGTTCACGCGCCTGGCCGAGGCGGAGCCGGGCGACAAGGGCATCGCCGGCATGCTGGATTACGCCAAGCGCCATCACAGCGTGATCCGGCGCTTCGGTCGCTTCCCGCACCGTAACGAGATCCTCAAGCGCGCATCGACGCCGGCCGAAGTGGAATTCCTCAAGCAGCCCGGATCGAGGTTCTGATGGCCTCCGCTTTGAATCTGATCGGCGCCGGCCACGTGGGCCGCGTGTTCGGGCGGCTGTTCGCGCAGCACGGCGTGTTCCAGATCGGGCAGGTGCTGACACGCTCGCAGGACTCGGCGCGGCAGGCGGTGGACTTCATCGGCGCCGGCATCGCGGTCGGCGCCTACGACCAGTTGCAGGCGGCGGCCGTGCACGTGCTGGCGGTGGGCGACGACCAGATCGTGCCGGCCTGCGAGGCGCTGGCGCGCGCCGTGCCGCTGGACGGCAGCATCGTGTTCCATTGCAGCGGCGCGCTGGCCTCGGACAAACTGCAGGCCGCGCGCGACGCCGGCGCGCTGGTCGCCAGCGTGCATCCGATCCGCAGCTTTGCCGATCCGGCCGCGGTGGCTGCACAATTTGCAGGCACCTTCTGCGGCATCGAGGGCGACGCCGGCGCGCTGGCGGTGCTGATGCCGGCGTTGCAGGCCATCGGCGCGCAGCCGGTGCCGATCGACGCCGCCGCCAAGACCGTGTACCACGCGGCGGCGGTGTTCGCGAGCAATTACCTGGTCACCGTCCTGGACGCCGCTTTGCGCGCCTATCAGGCCGCCGGCATTCCGGAGGCGGTGGCGCGCCAGCTGGCGCAGCCGCTGGCCACCGAATCGATGGCGAATGTGTTCCGGCTGGGCGCCGCCGCCGCGTTGAGCGGCCCCATCGCGCGCGGCGACCTGGCCACTGTGGCGCGCCAGCAGCAGGCCGTCAGCCAGTGGGATGCCGACACCGGGGCGTTGTATCAGGCGCTGGTGGCGCCCACCACAGCGTTGGCGCTTAGAAAACAGCAGAAATAGGGCTTCATCGCTTATCTCCTTGCAAATTACTACTTAACAACTATATTTTAAGTAGTTGCGCCCTTTGTCCGGGACAAGCGGCTTGCAGTTGTAATGCCACGAATTCACAAAATAAGTGCGGGATCAGTCGACAAACCGCACGATTAGCAATAAGCTTGTTTCTTAGAATGTTTTCTATAAGAATCAATCTGCAAGCTAACCGGCGCTAAATTTGGATAGTAGGGGTAGAACATGTTATTTCTGAAAAGTACGACCGTCACGAAAGCGCCTGGGATTTACGACGTAGACATCGCCGCCAAACCGCCAGGCAAGACCTTTGGCGTGTTCGTGGCAACCGACCCGGACAATCCTCCAACCGAAGTGCTGGCCCAACTGGCCGCGCTCGGCTTCAAGCAAACCTATAGCGGTGGCTACACCCACAAGGACCGCGGCAAGGTACTGGATCTGCACTTCCAGAAGGCCGGCACCGATCTGTTCGAAGGCTGGAAGGCTGAAGAGCTGGAAGCCAATATGGCGGCCATTACCGCGCTGTTCAGCGGCATCGGCATCACCATCGCGCCACGCGTCATGAGCCTGGCCGAAGCCTACGCCTAAGAGATCGTTTCAAAAAGACCGCAGCTTCGTTCCGGCTCCTCGCCGTGCAGCTGCACTGTCTTCGCCGCCGCGCCTCGCCGCGGCCATGTTGAAACAATCTCTATGGCGCCACGTCGATGTGATACAGCGCCCACGGCGCGCCGCCGAAACGTCCCGCCAGCGGGAGGGCGGCCAGCTCGGGCACTTTATCCGCATCGCACAGCGCCCATAACGGGCCCAGTCCGCCCAGCGCCATCGGCGCGCCGTCCATCTGGGTGGCGACGATCCAGCGCTGCGCGCGCGCCTGCGCCACCGTCACGGCCGCCGCATAGCCATCCACCGCCCGCAAGATCAGTTTGGTGTCGTCGCCCAGTTTCGCGCCGGCCGCCTGCACCACGTCCAGCAGCAGCGGGCCGCGCAGCGTGTGCGGTTTGGCGTCGTATTCCAGCGTCGGCTTGATGCTGACCGCCGGCAGCGCCGTCAGCGCCGCGTAATCGAAGGCGTGTGCCTGCTCGAAGCTGATTTTCTGCTTGGCCATCATCACATCGCGCGTCGGATCGAGCTTGCCGCGATTCGGCTTGCCGATGGCGCCGGTGACGGTCAGCAGCGTCGGGCCGGCCGCGGTGGCGGCGCGTGCCGGCAGCGCGGCGGCGGACAGGCCGGCCAGCGCGGCCGTGCCCAGGAACTGGCGTTTCTTCATGCGGAGAACTCCTCGAATGCGTAGTGCCGGTATCATACCGTGCATGGACTTATTTGCCGACGACACCACCCTCCAATCCATCCCGATCGACGATGGCGAACTATGGTTCCAGCAGCGGCTGGCGCTGGACCTGGCGCCGGACGAGGTGATGCGTCGCCTGCAGGCCGAGACCGACTGGCGCGCGGAAGAAATCCAGGTCTGGGGCAAATGGCACATGCAGCCGCGACTGTCGGCATGGCATGGCGAAGCCCGCTACCGTTATTCCGGCAAGACCTTCGATCCGCTGCCGTTCACGCCTTTGCAGCTGCACATCAAACAGGCGGTCGAGCGCGAGACGGGGCGGCGTTTCAACAGCGTGCTGCTCAACTACTACCGTGACGAGCGCGACAGCATGGGCTTTCACGCCGACGACGAGCGCGAGCTGGGACCGGACCCGGCGGTGGCATCGGTCAGCTTCGGCGCGCCGCGCACCTTCATCCTCAAGCACCGTACCTTGCCCAAGACCATCAAGCTGGCGCTGGGCGACGGCTGTCTGCTGCTGATGGCCGGTGCCTTGCAGCAGCACTGGCTGCATGGCATCAACAAGGAGCGCACGCCGCGCGGGCCGCGCATCAACCTGACCTTCCGCATGATCGTCTGAAACGGGCCGCGCACGGTTCGATAAGCAACAGCCAGACGCGGTGCAGGCTGCTATCGTAGTCCTCTTCACTTGGGAGGACCTATGCTTAGCAACATGAAAGTCGGTACCAAACTCATCATTGGCTTCACGCTGGTCGCGGTGATCGGCGCCATCGTCGCCTGCATCGGCATCATCAGCATGAGCCAGTTGAACACTGCGGCCGATGCCATGTACCGCGAAGACCTGGTCGGGCTTTCCTACATCAAGGAAGCCAACATCAACCTGATCTACGCTGGCCGCGCGCGCACCACCTTCCTGGCCGCCACCTCCGGCGAGGAGCGCGCCAAGGTCAAGGCCGATGTCGTGAAATACCTGGACGTGATGGACGACTATCTGGCCAAGGCCAAGCCGCTGTTCGTTTCCGAAGCCGGGCAGAAAATGCTGCGCGACTATGTGGCGCCGGCGCAGGAATACCGGCGCGTGATCGTCGCCGCGCTGGACGTGGCGGACCGCGAACCGCTGGCGACGCGTTCCGAAGAAACCACGCGCGCCCACGTGCTGGCGCGCACGCAAGCCGACAACCTGGACAAGCTGCTGGATGTCATGGTCGACCTGAAGGAAAAGCGCGCCAGCGAGAAGGCCGCCGCCACCAGCGCGCTGTACCACTTCAGCCTGACGCTGATGATCGCGTTGGTTGTGGGCAGCCTGGTGGCCGGCCTGGCGCTGGGCGCGCTGATCACCCGCGCGTTGACACGCCAGCTGGGCGGCGAGCCGGGCGACGTGGCCCAGGTGGCGGGCAAGATTGCCGATGGCGATCTGACGGTGGACGTGGACCTGCGGCAGAACGACAACCGCAGCGTGCTGTTCGCCATGAAGTCCATGCGCGACAGCCTGGGCGGCATCGTCGGCCAGGTGCGCAACGGTACGGACACCATCGCCACCGCGTCGGCGCAGATCGCCAGCGGCACGCAGGACTTGTCGGCGCGCACCGAGGAGCAGGCCGGCGCGCTGGAACAGACCGCCTCGTCAATGGAAGAGCTGACTTCGACCGTCAAGGCCAACGCCGACCACGCGCGCCAGGCCACCGAGCTGGCGCGCTCGGCCTCCAGCGTGGCGCAGCGCGGCGGCGTGGTGGTGGACGAGGTGATCGGCACCATGGGCGCGATCAACGCGTCGTCCAGCAAGATTGCCGACATCATCGGCGTGATCGACGGCATCGCCTTCCAGACCAATATCCTGGCCCTGAATGCGGCGGTGGAGGCGGCGCGGGCCGGTGAGCAGGGACGCGGCTTTGCGGTGGTGGCGTCGGAGGTGCGGACGCTGGCGCAGCGCTCGGCCACGGCGGCCAAGGAAATCAAGCAGCTCATCGACGAATCGGTCAGCAAGGTGGGCGATGGCGCGCGCCAGGTGGACGAGGCGGGCGTGACCATGCGGGAAATCGTCGCCAGCATCCAGCGCGTGGCCGACATCATGGCGGATATCCAGGCCGCCAGCCACGAGCAGACCACCGGCATCGAGCAGATCAACCAGGCCATCGTGCAGATGGACCAGGTGACGCAGCAAAACGCCGCCCTGGTGGAGGAGTCGGCGGCGGCGTCGGAAGCGATGCAGGATCAGGCCCGCAAACTGGCCGAACTTGTAAGCGTTTTCCGTGTCGAGCAGGGTTCGGCGGTGCGGCCGGCGCCGCGCGTCGCGCCCAAACCGGCGCTGAAATTGCCCAAACCGGCGCCGCGTAAGCCTGTTGTTAAGGAATCGACAACGGATTGGGAGGAATTTTAAGCTATCCTTAAGTTTGGCAGATCTTGAAATTTCCCAATGATCGTTTGGCTTACATCTCGTCACACTTCTTACTAATTCGGCCGTGACGAGGGTTGGCTGGAGTGCTATCTTGGATACATCGCAATTCAATAGCAACTGCGATCCCAAGCAAGTCCGCTTCAACCATTTTGCTGAAAGATCAAAATCATGAAAAAAATTATCTTTGCTTTAGTCGCTTCCGCAGCCGCCCTGGGTGGTTCCGCCGCTTACGCTCAATCGAACACCCAGGATGCCCCAGGCACTGGCTACATCGGTGCGGGCGTGGTTGGCAGCCGTTATGACTTCGACACCGCCGGCGCTGGCGCCGTCAGTGGCGACAACCACAGCGGCACCAAGGCAGCCGGCAAGATCTACGGTGGCTACAACATCGACAGCACCTGGGCAGTGGAAGCCGGTTATACCGACTTCGGCAAACGCAGCTACAACTACACGCAGAACGGCGCTGCCGGCGGCCTGAACACCGACGCGCACTCGTACTACGTGGCTGGTAAAGGCACCTGGCCTGTGGCCCGCGACTTCGCCGTGTTCGGCAAACTGGGTGTGGCCCGCAACCACAACGAAGTGACCACCTCGGGCATCGCCTCGGTGAACGGTAGCGACAACAAAACCGCGCTGTACGCATCGGTGGGTGGCGAGTACGCCATCAACAAAAACGTGAAGGTCTCGCTGGAGTATGAAAACTACGGCAAGGCTGACATCGACACCGGCCGCAAAGCCGGCGCCGTCACCGCCGGCCTGCGCTACAACTTCTAAGCGCGCCGCGTAGTCTCTTCAAGTAAGAAAAGCCGGTCCCTGCTAACGTGGGGGCCGGCTTTTTGTTTCACGGTCGATCAGGTGCATGATCAGGACGATGCCGACCATGATGAACAGCGAAATGCCGTGGATTCTGCTGTAGGTATAGACCGCTTCGCTGACCTCGGTGTATTTGCCGTGGTTGCCAAGGAAGAAGTGGCCGTCGACTTTCTTGCCGTTGAGCCCGTCGCCGCCGAGCAGCATCGAACTGGCAAACAGGCTGAAGAAGTTGATGTAGACCAGCGCGATGAAGATTTTTCGAAACATGGCGGTTTCTAAAGTAAAAAACCTCGAAATCCGTTGCCGGCTTTCGAGGTCTGGTGCGTCGACGTTTAGTTCGTCAGCGGCTTGTAGCGGATGCGTTTTGGCTTGGCGCCTTCTTCACCCAGGCGTTTCTTCTTGTCGGCTTCGTACTCTTGATAATTGCCGTCGAAGAAGGTGACTTGCGAGTTGCCTTCGAACGCCAGGATGTGGGTGGCGATACGGTCCAGGAACCAGCGATCGTGGGAGATCACCATCACCGAGCCGGCGAATTCCAGCAGCGCATCTTCCAGCGCGCGCAGGGTTTCGATGTCCAGGTCATTCGACGGTTCATCGAGCAGCAGCACGTTGCCGCCCTTGAGCAGCGTCTTGGCCAGGTGCAGGCGGCCGCGTTCACCACCGGACAGGTTGCCGACGATCTTCTGCTGGTCGCCGCCCTTGAAGTTGAAGCGGCCCAGGTAGGCGCGCGACGGCATTTCGAAGCGGCCCACGCTGAGGATATCGGCGCCGCCCGACACATCTTCAAACACCGTCTTGGCATCCTGCAGCTTGTCGCGGTTCTGGTCGACCAGCGACACGCGCGCGGTCTGGCCGATCACCACTTCACCGCTGTCCGGCTTGTCCAGGCCGGCGATCATCTTGAACAGCGTCGACTTACCGGCGCCGTTCGGGCCGATGATGCCGACGATGGCGCCCGGCGGAATCGTGAACGACACATTGTCCAGCAGCAGGCGGTCGCCGAAGCCCTTGGACACGTTCTTGAATTCGATCACTTCATTGCCCAGACGCTCGGCCACGGGAATGAAGATCTCCTGGGTCTCGTTGCGCTTCTGGTATTCGTACTCGCTCAGCTCGTTGAAGCGGGCCAGGCGGGCCTTCGACTTGGCCTGGCGCGCCTTCGGATTCTGACGCGACCATTCCAGTTCTTTCTGCAGCGCGCGTTGACGGGCCGATTCGGTGGCTTCTTCCTGCTTCAGGCGGTCCTGCTTCTGATCCAGCCACGACGAGTAATTACCTTTCCATGGAATGCCATGGCCACGGTCCAGTTCCAGGATCCACTCGGCCGCATTGTCCAGGAAGTAGCGATCGTGGGTGATGCCGACCACGGTGCCAGGGAAGCGCAGCAGGAACTGCTCCAGCCATTCCACCGATTCCGCATCCAGGTGATTGGTTGGTTCGTCGAGCAGCAGCATGTCCGGCTTCGACAGCAGCAGTTTGCACAGCGCCACGCGGCGCTTTTCGCCACCGGACAGGATGCCGACCTTGGCGTCCCATGGCGGCAGGCGCAGCGCGTCGGCGGCCATTTCCAGTTGCAGGTTCAGGTTGCCGCCATCGGACGACGAAATGATCGCTTCCAGGCGCGCCTGCTCGGCGGCCAGCGCGTCGAAGTCGGCGTCTTCCTCGGCGTAGGCGGCGTACACGGCGTCCAGCTTGGCTTGCGCCTCAAACGCTTCGCCCAGGCCCGATTCCACTTCCTGGCGCACGGTTTTTTCCGGGTCCAGCTGCGGTTCCTGCGGCAGGTAGCCGATGTTCAGGCCCGGCATCGGACGCGCTTCGCCCTGGATGTCGGTGTCGATGCCTGCCATGATTTTCAGCAGGGTGGACTTGCCGGAGCCGTTCAGGCCCAGCACGCCGATCTTGGCGCCCGGGAAGAAGGACAGCGAAATATCTTTCAGGATCTGGCGCTTGGGCGGGACGATTTTGCCCACGCGGTTCATGGTGTAGACGTAATTGGCCATTACTGAGGCTTTCTAAAAAAATAAACAATAACTAATTTTACAGGCGATGGCGTGCATTATAGGCGCGCCGCCATGCGGTGCGGCGCGCTTTGCCGGCCTGTACGCCGGTTTATTTGACGGCGGTGCTGGCCGGC
Source organism: Duganella alba (assembly GCF_009674495.1). Lineage (GTDB taxonomy): Bacteria > Pseudomonadota > Gammaproteobacteria > Burkholderiales > Burkholderiaceae_D > Rugamonas > Rugamonas alba. The sequence continues at coordinate 134,923 of NZ_WKJN01000006.1, forward strand.
ACCACCGGCAGCAGCACGGCGCTGGCGCCGGCCGTACCGTGTTGCACCGAGATGGTGGCTTTCTTGAAATCTTCAGGTTTGGCGAAGAAGATATTCGGCACATAGGTTTGCGGATTGCGGTCGTACAGCGGGAACAGCGTCGACTGGATCTGCACCATGATGCGGTGGCCCGGCTTGAACACGTAGTTCACGGTCGGCAGGCGGAACTTGTACCGCTGCACGGCGCCGGCCGGAATCGCCGATGGATGCTCGAAGCTCTCGCGGTAGCGGCCGCGGAAGATGTCCATGCTCACCGGCAGCTCGTAGCCGCCCATTTCCGGCTGCTCGGCCACGGTCGGCGGGTAGACGTCGATCAGCTTGACGACGAAATCGCCGTCGGTGCCGGTGGTTTTGGCGTAGATGTCGGCATAGGGCGCGCCTTGCACGGTGACCGCCTCGGTCAGCACCGGCGTCTTGTACGACAGCACGTCGGTGCGGGTGGTCAGCGCGCGCTGGTCCTGCAGCAGCCAGGTGGTCCAGCGCGAACGGTCGCCAAAGCTCATCGGCGGCGCCAGGAACGGCACCGGCTTGGCCGGGTCGGACACATAGCTGTCCTCGCCGGCGGCGGCGGCCTTGAAGCCCAGGCCGCTGTCGGCCTGCAGGTACAGCGGCGTCAACGTGGTGGCGCCCGGCCAGTCGGCGAATTTGTCCCAGCGGTTTTCCGAGGCGTTGTAGATCAGCACCGGCGGCAGCGCTTCAGCCGGCTTCTGGTCCTTCAGGTAGGTGTTGAAGAACGGGATCAGCGTGTCCTTGCGGAAGTCGGCCGAGGCGTCGCCTTTCCACTTGAACGGACCCAGGCGCTCGGCCGAGCCGTTCACCTGGCTGTGATACCACGGACCCATCACCAGGTGGTTGTTGCCGGCCTTGCCCTTGGCCTTCAGCGCTTCCCAGGTGATGATGGCGCCGTACATGTCTTCCTGGTCCCACAGGCCCTGCAGCCACATGGTCGGCACGCTCGACGGCTTGGCCGCGACGAATTTGTCCAGCGCCTGGCCCTGCCAGAAGGCGTCGTAGGACGGGTGTTCCGACAGGCGCTTCCAGAAGCCCAACTGGTCGAAGCCGTTCTGCCTGGCCCAGTTGCCGGCGGTGCCGGCGTCGAGGAAGTTCTGGTAGTCGTCCACGCCCACGCGCGGCACCTTGTCGCCCTTGCCGGTCTTGCTGGTCTGGCCGCTGAAGTAGTCGAGGTTGACCTGGCGGAAGGCGCCGTAGTGGAACCAGTCGTCGCCCATCCAGCCGTCGATCATCGGGCTTTCCGGCGCCGCCACTTTCAACGCGGGGTGCGGGCCGAGCAGGGCCATGGTCACGGTCCAGCCGTCATACGACGAACCGATCATGCCCACGCGCTGGTTGCTTTCCTTGACGTTCTTCACCAGCCAGTCGATGGTGTCGTAAGCGTCGGTGGTGTCGTCGGTCTTGGTCGGATTCAGCGCGCCGATCGGCGGACGCGTCATCACGTACTTGCCTTCCGAGCCGTATTTGCCGCGGATGTCCTGGTACACCAGGATGTAGCCGTCATCGACCCACTCGCGGTTGGCCGAGCGCACCGAGTCGCGCATGTTCAGCATGCCTTTTTGCGCGAAGCCATCGGCGTCGTAAGGGGTGCGTTCCAGCAGCATCGGCAGGTTGGCGGCGCCGTGCGGCACCAGGATCACGGTGTGCAGCTTGACGCCGTCGCGCATCGGTATCATCACCTCGCGGCGGGCGAAGTTGTAGCCGGTTTCCGGCGCTTTCCATTTGGCCGGGATGTCCGTGCCGAGTTGGACCATGGAAGCGTCCGGCGCTTGTTGCGCCAGCGCGGCCGAGGCCAGTGTACTTGCCAGGAATACAGGGAGGAGATGATGTCGCATGTGCCGCTACCCTTCAAAAAGTGAGCCGAGGAAAAAATCCAATCGATTGTAGCTGAAGCGGCGTCAGGCGGCAGCAGCCTGGCGCCGGCTGATCCACAATCCCTCCACCACGTACAGCAGCAGCGCCGTCCAGATGATCAGGAAACCGACCAGCCGTTCGGACGAGAACGCTTCGTGGAACACCCATACGCCCAGCAGCGCCTGCATGGTCGGCGACAGGTATTGAATCAGGCCCAGCACCGCCATCGGAATCTTGCGCGCGCCGGCGGCGAACAGCAGCAGCGGAATGGCGGTGATCGGCCCGGCCGCCGCCAGCAGCCAGCGCGTGCTGTCGTGCGGCGTGTTGACGAAGGTGTTCTGGCCGTGCCAGCCCAGCCACAGCACATACACCAGCGCCAGCGGGAACAGGATCATGGTTTCCAGCGACAGGCCTTCCAGCGCGGCCAGGGCCGCCGTCTTGCGCAGCAGGCCGTAGCCGCCGAAGGTGATGCCTAAAATTAAGGCAATCCACGGCAATTGGCCGGCCTGCCAGGTCAGCCAGGCCACGCCGCTGGCGGCCACCGCCATGGCGATCCACTGGCCGCGGCGCAGTTTTTCCTTCAGCACCAGCACGCCCAGCAGCACGTTGATCAGCGGATTGATGAAATAGCCCAGGCTGGCGTCGATGACGTGGCCATTGTTGACCGACCAGATGTAAATGAACCAGTTGGCGGTCAGCAGTACGGCGCTGGCGACGAAGCTGGCCAGGATGCGCGGCTGGCGCAGCACCGCCGGCAGCCATTTCCACTGCCGCCGCACGGTCAGCACGATGACCAGGAACAGCAGCGACCACAGCATGCGGTGCGCCAAAATTTCCTGCGGCGGCACCTCGCCGATGGCGTGGAAGTACAGCGGGAACAAGCCCCAGCAAAAGAACGCGAACGTGGCGTACAAAATACCTGAATTCATGGGGCGAATCTGCCAAAAGATGTGGACGGTCTGACATTATGTCCCATCTTTACGCGCTCCGCTGACGGCCGCGCTCGCGCTGGCGTCCCGGGCGGCGTACACTCTCGGTATTGATCATTTGGAACGCTTCCGTATGCCAAAATCTCCTTGCCTTTTGTGTAGTCATCACCTATTGTGCAATGCACCAAAACAACAACAGGTGCAATCTTGACCGAGCAACACAAGAAAAGCAGTCTCGCGGCACTCACGCTGGCGGCTGTCGGCATCGTCTATGGCGACATCGGTACCAGCCCCCTCTACACCCTCAAAACCATCTTCGATCCCGAGCACGGCCTAGCGCTGAGCGAAGGCAATCTGCTGGGCATCATTTCGCTGATTTTCTGGGGGCTGACGCTGATTGTGTCGCTCAAATACGTCACCCTGGTGCTGCGCGCGGACAACCGCGGCGAAGGCGGCATCATGGCGCTGATGGCGCTGGCGCTCAATTCGGTCAATAAAGTGGCGCACGGCTGGCACTATCCGCTGATGCTGCTGGGCGTGTTCGGCGCCACCATGTTCTACGGCGACAGCGTGATCACCCCGGCCATTTCGGTGCTGGGCGCGATCGAGGGTCTGGAAGTGGCCGCCACCGGCCTGGAACAATACATCGTGCCGTTGACCATCGTTGTACTGATCACGCTGTACGCGATGCAGCGCCACGGCACCGCCGGCATCGGCCGCTTCTTCGGCCCGATCATGGTGGTGTGGTTTGCCGCGCTGGCCGTCATGGGCCTGGTCAACATCGTCGAGGCGCCGCAAATCCTGTACGCGCTCAATCCCTACCATGCGCTGCGCTTCATGTACGAAAACCGCATGATCGCCTTCGTCGCGCTGGGCGCGGTGGTGCTGTCGCTGACCGGCGCCGAGGCGCTGTATGCCGACATGGGCCACTTCGGCAAGAAGCCGATCCGCGCCGCCTGGTTCCTGGTGGTGTTCCCGGCGCTGGCGCTGAACTACCTGGGCCAGGGCGCGCTGCTGCTGACCCACCCGGACACGGTGACCAATCCCTTCTTCCACCAGCTGGGCGAGTGGAGCGTCTACCCGCTGGTGGTGCTGTCGACCATGGCGGCGGTGATCGCCTCGCAGGCCACCATTTCCGGCACCTTCTCGATGACCAAGCAGGCCATCGCGCTGGGCCTGCTGCCGCGCATGCGCATCCTGCACACCTCGGCCACCGAAATCGGCCAGATCTACATCCCGGCCGTCAACTGGCTGCAACTGGGCGTGGTGCTGCTGGCGGTGGTGGGCTTCGGCTCGTCGGACAAGCTGGCCGGCGCCTACGGCATCGCGGTCACCGCCACCATGCTGGCCACCACCTTCCTGACCTTCTTCGTGATCCGCTATCGCTGGCATTTCCCGCTGTGGCTGTGCTTTGGCGCCACCGGCTTCTTCATCGTCATCGACATCGTGCTGTTCTCGGCCAGCACGCTCAAGCTGTTCCACGGCGGCTGGTTCCCGCTGCTGCTGGGCGCCATCCTGTTCACGGTCATGCTGACCTGGAAGCGCGGCCGCGAGCTGGTGTTTGAAAACCTGCAAAAACACGCGATTCCGCTGGAAGACTTCCTGTCCTCGCTGTTCGTGGCGCCGCCGACGCGCGTCTACGGCACCGCCATCTTCCTGCGCGGCGAGAGCGACGGCGTGCCGCACGCGCTGCTGCACAACCTGTCGCACAACAAGGTGCTGCACGAGCGGGTGGTGTTCTTCACCGTGCACGTGGTGGAAGAGCCGTGGGTGCCGGAGGACGAACAGGTCAAGGTCACCGACCTGGGCCACCAGTGCTACCAGCTGAACGTCTACTACGGCTTCAAGGACGAACCGGATATTCCCAAGGTGCTGGCGCTGTGCGAGTGCCTGGGCCTGCCGTTCGAGATGATGGAGACCTCGTTCTTCATCGCCCGCCAGACCGTGATTTCGGCGCCTGGCTCGGGCATGGCGACCTGGCGCGAGCACCTGTTTGTGGCGATGTCGCGCAATGCGCGCGGCGCCGCCGACTACTACCAGATTCCGCCAAACCGGGTGATTGAACTTGGCACGCAAGTGGAAATTTGAATACAAAATAATGTAACTGAATGTAGTGCCGGGAGTGGAAGTGGCGTCGTCTGCTAAACTTCTGCGCCGGGACTACCGAAACACACGAATTCCATCAAAGGTAAATATGAAAGCGATGTTGCAATTTATCGCCGCTGCGGTCTGCGTAGCGGTCCTGACCGCCTGTGGTGGCGGCGGAGACAAAACCCCGACCACCCCTGTGGTGGTCCAGCCGGCCTACAAGCTGACCGAAACCGCCACCGGCACCGGCCGCGCGGCGGCGGCGGGCGACCTGGTGACCTTCAAGTACGTCGGCTACCTGTACGACTCGACCAAGTCCGACTTCAAGGGCGCCAAGATTGAAAGCTCGGTCGACCTGGGTTCCACCTACACCGCCACGGTGGGTGTCGGCGCGATGCTGGCCGGCTGGGACCAGTCGCTGCTGGGCATGCAGGCCGGCACCAAGCGCACCGCCATCCTGCCGGCCAACCTGGCCTACGGCGCCAATACCCGCGAGGCGCAGACCATCAACGGCATCGCCTACGCCGCCATCACGGCCAATGCGCCGCTGGTGTACGACTTCGAGATGGTCTTTGTCAGCCCGCAGGTCATCATTCCCAACCAGCCTGCACCAACTGTGCTGACCACGACCGACCTGGTGGTCGGCACCGGCACCGCGGTGGTCAACGGCCAGACCGTGACCGTGCGCTACACCGGCTGGCTGTATGACGGCACCCGCAGCAACTTCAAGGGCGCCTCGTTTGACAATAACCAGAGCGCCACAACGCCGCTGACGGTGGCCGTTGGCGGCACTGGCACCATCACCGGCTTCAACACCGGCATCATCGGCATGAAGGTTGGCGGTACGCGTACCGTGATCATCCCGCCGGCCCTGGGTTATGGCGCCGTCGCGCAGACGAATATTCCAGCCAATTCGACGCTGGTATTCGATATCACGTTGATCTCGATCCAGTAAGCGGATCGCGCTACGAAAAGGCAGCCTGCGGGCTGCCTTTTTTTATTCCCGCAGCGCCCGCGCCGGCGCGATGCGCATCGCCGACCAGGTGTGGCGCGCGGTGGCCGCCACCACCACGCCCAGCGCGCAGGCCAGCGCCGCCATCGGCGCCCATGGCCCCAGCGGCGAGCGCTCGGCAAACGGCGCCAGATAGCGCGCAATCGCCAGCCAGGCCGGCGGCAGCGCGATCAGGGCCGCCACCGCCGTCAGCAGCAGGAACTCGCGGCCGACCAGCACCGCGATCGCCGCGCGGCCGGCGCCATGCAGCTTGCGCAGCACGATCTCGCGCGCGCGCCGCTGCACGCTGTGCGCCGCCAGCACATACACGCCGAACGCCGCCAGCACCAGCACCACCGCCGTGGCGCAGGCCAGCAAATGGGCCAGTCGCACATCGTCCACATAGGCCTCCGCGTAGTAGCTCGAAGCACGCCGTATCACCGGCAGCTGCCGTGGGAAGTAACGCTGCCACAGCGCTGCCACGGCCGGTTCCAGCGACTCCGGACTGCCCTGCGCGCGGGCCGTCAGCAGCCGGCTGTCGGCCGCCAGTGTGTACATGGTTGGCAGCACCGGATCGCGCAGCGTTTCCCAGCGCAGGTCGGGCGCCACGCCGATGATCCGCATCTGGGTGCCGTTGATGCGCTGCCCCACCGCCTCGCGCGCCGAGGTCCAGCCCAGGGCACGCACCGCCGCCTGGTTGAGCATCACGCTTTCCTCGCCTTGAACGCCGGCCTGGTCGATGCGCGAATCGAACAGGCGTCCGGCCAGCGAGGGCAGACCGTACACCTGGAAGAATGAAGCGCCCACCCAGTGTACCGAGATGCCGACGTCGGTGCCGTCGTTGCGCTTGACGGTGGTGCTGCCATGCGTGCCGGTATGGTCGTCGCGGCCCGGCAGGTCGCGGCTGTCGGCCACGCCGGACACGCCGGGCAACTGCGCCAGCGCATCGCGGAAGGCGCGGCCGGCCGGATCGTTGACGCCGACCGGCATTTCCACCGTCAGCAGCGGCGCCGTCTCGAAGCCGGGAGAGGCGGAGGCGGCAAACTGCGTCTGCCACAGGATTGCCAGCGCAATGCTGCCCATGCCGATGGCGGCGGCAAACTGCAACGCGGTCAGCGCGCGCCGCAGCCAGGCGCCGCCGGCCGTTTCGCCGCTGCGCTGCGCCAGCGTGGCGCGCATGTCGACGCCATGCGCCAGCCAGCCGGGATACCAGCCCGACACCGCACCCACCACTGCGCCGCCCAGCAGGCCGGCGCCGGCGCTCAACGGCGTGAATACCCCATCCAGAGGCCGTTGCAGCAGTTCCGACGCCAGTGGCAGCAGCAGCCACGCCATCACCAGGCCCAGTGCGGCGGCAGCGGTCGACAGCAGCATGGCCTCGGCCATGAACTGCACCAGCAGCTGGCGCGTGGTGGCGCCAAGTACGCGGCGCATGGCGATCTCGCGCTGGCGGCGCAAGGTGCGCACCGTCGCCAGGTTGATGTGGTTGACCGCCGCCAGCAGCAGGATCAGCACACCGGCCAGGCCCAGCGCCAGCACCATGCGCATGTCGCCGCGCGGCCCGGCGCCCATGGTGTTGGCGACGCTGCGGTCGAAGTAGGCGTCGCTCAACGGTCCGAGGCCGATATCGACCATCTTGCGCTTGGCCAGCGCCGCCTTCATTTCCGGCGTGGCCAGGTTGTCCCATGGCGCCTTGTCGATCACGTCCTGCAGCGCTTTTTGCAGCGCCTGCGGACTGGCGTCGGTCTTCACGTAAATGCGGCCGGCGATGCCCATCCAGTTGGACAGCACCTGCTGTCTTTCCTTTTCAGACCACAGCGTGCTGCCGATGCCGACCAGCGCACCGAACTGCATGGTGCTGTTGCCTGGTCTGTCCGGCAGGATGGCGCGCACCTGTAGCGTTTGCTGGTTGACGACCACGGTGCGGCCCAGCGCCTCGCTGGTGCCCAGCAGCTGCAGCGCCGCCTTCCGCGTCAGCGCCAGGCCGTCGGGTGTGGTCAACGCCTGCCGCAGGTCGCCTTGCAGCGCATGCAGCGCGGCGATCCAGTCGAACACCGGATCGACGGCGGTGATATCGATTTCGCGCAGCGCGCCATGCTGGTTCAACATCGCCTTGCTGGGCCACCAGACGCTCGCCTGCAACGGCAGGCCGCTGTGCAGCGCCACGTCGCGCATCGCGAACGGCGTGTATTCCATCCACTGCGGTTGAGGAATGAAATTCAGCCGGTGCTTGATGACGAACACGCGCTCGCGCTGCGGCACATCGCGGTCATAGCTGAAGGAGTAGTACACAAAGCCCATCAACACAAAGCACACGGCAAAACCGGCCGCGAGGCCGAGCAGTTCGACGGCGGTATTGAACGGGTGGCGCAACAGCAGACGCCAGCCGACACGGAAGTTCATCATGGTTTACTCCTTGAGGGCGAGCACCGGCGACATGCGCATGGCCGTCAGCGTGTGACGCGTGGTGGCCAGCAGCGCGACCAGCGCCGCCAGCAGCAGCGCCGCCAGCAGCGTCCAGCAGGCGACCGGCGCATGTTCGGTGTAGCGGGCCAGATAGCGCTGCGTGGCCACTGCCGCCAGCGGCAAACCAATCACCGCGCCGACGCCGATCAGCACTGAGAATTCACGCGCCAGCATCAGCGCGATGTCCTTGCGGCCGGCGCCGTGCAGCTTGCGCAGCACGATCTCGCGTCGGCTGCGCTGCACGCTGTAGGCCGACAGCACATAGATGCCGAACGCCGCCAGCGCAATCGCCGTGGCGCTGGTGATGCCAAGGATGCGCATCAGCCGCGCGTCGTCCGCATAGCGCTCGGCCAGCACCGCTTCCTGCGTGGTCATTTGCATGATCGCGTTGGGGAAGTTGCGGCGCCACAGCGGGTCGATCATGGCGTAAGCCTGCTCCAGCGAGGCGGATGTGCGTATCATCGCCACCGAGCCGGGACGCACACGGTAGATCAGCGCCTTGGCCGGCGCGCGCAAGCCCTGGAAACGGACGTCCGGCACAATGCCGATGATGCGGAATCCCTGTGGCAGGATGGCGCCCACCGCCTCCTGCGGCGTTGCGAAGCCCAGCGCGGCGGCGCCGGCGGCGTTGACCATCACGCCGCCGCTGTCCTTGTCGTCGTGCGGATCCAGTTGGGGATTGAAGCCCTGGCCGAAAACCGGTGTCAGGCGGCTCAACTCAAGCCAGCCGGGGCTGACGAACTTGGCCTCCAACGGAATCTCGCCGCCGTCGCGGGTGGCGACCAGGTTCATCAGCTTCAGGCCATCGCGCCCGACGGCTTCCGAGATGGTGGCCACGCCCTGCACGCCAGGCAGGCGGCGTAGTTGTTCCAGCATGGCGTCCATCGCCGGTTTGCCGAGGCTATCCTCCGGCAGGTCCAGCACCAGCAGATTGGCCGGGTCGAAGCCGGGCGACGCATGGCTGGCATACCAGGTCTGCCAGCCGACGGCCAGCGTGCCGGCGCTGAGCGCCATCGCGCTGCCGAATTGCAGCACCGTCAGCACGCGGCGCAGCCACAGGCCGGCGACGGCCTCGCCGCTGCCGCGTCCCGCCAGGGCGCTGGCCGGACGCGCATGCTGCGCCAGCCATGCCGGATACGCGCCGGCGGCCATGCCGATGACGATGCTGAAGGCCAGCGCGATCAGGCAGCTCAACGGCGTGAACATGCCATCCAGCCGGCGGTTCACCAGGTCGGAGAACACCGGCAGCAGCAGCCAGGCCAGCATCAGGCCGACGACGGCCGCCAGCATGGCGGTCAGCACCGCCTCGCTGAGGAACTGGCGCACCAGCTGTCCGGTGGTGGCGCCCAGCAGCTTGCGCAGGCCGATCTCGCGCTGGCGGCGCAAGGTGCGCACGGTCGCCAGGTTGACGTAGTTGATCGCCGCCAGCAGCAGGATCAGCACGCCGCCCGCCGCCAGCCCGAATACGCCGTTGCGGTTGCCGTAGCTGTCGCCGGCGCGGCTGGCCGCCATGTCCTCGTCGAAGTAGGCGGCACGCAGCGACTGCATGCGGATGTCCGAGACATGACGCCCATTCAGGCCCTTGCCCATGGCGCTGTTCTTGACGCGCTGGTTGAGCGGCGAGCCTTCCATGGCCGCCTGCAATTGCGCCGTCACGCCGTCGCTGGTGGCGCCGGGTTTGAGTTTCAGGTAGAGGATGCCGGTGAGCCATTTGCCGGCGGCGGTGTCGCGTTCCTCCCATGCGCTGCTGCGGGTGCCGACCAGCGCTTCGTATTGCTGGGTGCTGTTGGCCGGTGGATCGGGCAACACGGCGCGTACCTGCAACGTCGTGTCCTTGATATGGACGCTGCGGCCCAGGGCCGCTTCGGCGCCAAACAGCTTGGCCGCACCGCTTTGCGTCAGTGCCAGGCCGTCCGGCTGCGCCAGCGCGGCGGCCACGTCGCCCACCAGTGTCTGAATGCCGAAGATGTCACGGAAAGCGGGATCCACCGCGAACAGCGGCAGCGCGTGCAGCTCGGTACCGGTGCGCAGCGGCGTATCGATGTTCTTGATGAAGGCCGCGTCGCTCACCATGCCGCTGTTGAGCGCAATGTCGCGCAGCGGCAGGGACGCGCGCAGTTGCCAATCCGGGCGCGCGAAGACATTGATGCGCTGCTTGACCACCAAGACGCGGTCGTTGTCCGGGATGCTGCTGTTGTAGTTGAGGCAGAAGGCCACGTAGCCGAACAGCAGGAAGCAGGCGGCAAAGCCGAGCGCCAGGCCGCCGGTGACCACCAGCGAGTAGGCCGGCTGCTGCAACAGCAGCCGCCAGCCGATGCGGAAGTCGCGCAGCATCACGCTGCCTGCAGCGCATCGACCATCACGCGGCCGTCCAGCAGGTTCAGGGTGCGCGAGGCTTGCGCGGCGTGGTCGGGCGAGTGGGTGACCATCACCACCGTCGTGCCTTCGGCGTTGATGTCGCGCAGCAGGCGCATGACTTCATCGCCGTGGGCGCTGTCCAGGTTACCGGTCGGTTCATCGGCCAGCAGCACGGCGGGGCCGGACACCAGCGCGCGCGCGATCGCCACGCGCTGCTGCTGGCCGCCGGACAGCTGCGAAGGACGATGGCCGGCGCGGTGGCCGACACCCAGCTTGTTCAGCATCGCCGTCACGCGTTCGCGCCGTTCGCGCGCCGGCGTGCCGTTGTATTCCAGCGCCAGTTCGACGTTTTCGAACACGGTCAGTTCTTCGATCAGGTTGAAGCTCTGGAAGATGAAGCCGATGCGCCCGCGCCGCAGCTTGTTCAGCTGCGCCTCGCTCCAGCCGGCGATGTTCTGGCCTTCGAACCAGTATTCGCCGCGCGTCGGCACGTCCAGCAGGCCGAGGATGCCCAGCATGGTGGACTTGCCGCAGCCGGACGGGCCGGTGATGGCGACGTATTCGCCCGCTTCAATTTCCAGGTCGATGCGGTCCAGGGCCGTGGTCTGGATTTCTCCCGCTTGGTGAACTTTGCTGACGCCGACGAGTTTGAGCATGTGCGTGCCTTATGGTGAGGTAGTGAGAGGTTACTGCGTAATTTGCAGGCGTGGTGAATTTCCATAGGCCGCGTAGCTGGACAGGATGACCTTGTCGCCTGCGCTCAGGCCATCCAGCACTTCGATCTGGCTGTTGTTGCGGCGTCCCGTGCGCACCGCGCGGCGCTGGGCATTGCGTCCACCGGCGTCCACCACGTAGACCCAGGCGCCGCCGCTATCGTTGATGAAGGCGCCGTTGGGCAGCAGCAGCGCCGGCGCCGGCTCGCCCAGCGTGATGCGCGCGTCCAGGCTCTGGCCGGGATTGAGCACCCGCGGCTGGCCGTCGGTGAACACCAGCTCCACGGTGAAGCGGCCGTCCTTGATCTGCGGGTAGATGGTGCGGATGTCGGCGCCGTAGGTGCGGCCATCCTGCTGCACGTTGCCATGGCGGCCGACCGCCATGCGGTTCAGGTAGTACTCGTCGACACTGGCGGACAGTTTGAAGCGCGTTGGATCGTCGATGCGGCCGATGTTTTTGCCGGTGGCGATGGATTCGCCCACCTGCAGGCGGAAGTTGGTCAGCCGGCCCTCGACCGGCGCGCGCACGGCCAGCGCATCGACGGTGGCGGAGACCAGCTTCAGGCCGGAGTTCAGCCCCTGGATCGAGCTTTCCAGCTGCTGTTCGGCGCTCTGCCGCACGCGGCTCTCCGCAACGCTGGATTGCTGCTCCTGTTTGAGGATGCGCTCCTGCTGCGCCACCTTGTCTTCCGACTCTTCCAGCGCCACGCTGGAGATGAAACCCTGCGCCGCCAGCCTCACATTGCGCGCATGCTGCTTGCGCGCCTGATCCAGTGCGAATTGCAGGTCGTCCAGGCGGCGCTGGTGGTCGCTGGCGCTGGCCTCCTGCGATACGCGCAGGTTGGACAGGTTGAAGATGCTGACCGAATGTTCGTACTGGCGCGCCAGCAGCTCCAGGTTGCGCTGCGGGTTGGAGATGCGGAACAGCAGCTGGCCTTTTTTCACCAGCGCGCCATCGGCGGCGAACACTTCCTCCACGCGCCCGGATTCCACCGCGTCCAGAATCACGGCGTTGAGCGGTTCGGCATTGGCGCGCACGATGATTTCGTCGACGAACACGCCGCGCGCGGCCTGGCCGATGCGCAGGTCGGCGCCGTCGATTTGCAGGCCGCGCGGCATCCACGACCACAGCGTCCAGGCGACGGCCGCCAGTGCGACCACGGCGGCGGCGATGATGGCGATGCGCCTGCCGCGCCGGCGCGGGACGACGGTATCCATCGCAACGCCGCTGGCGGGGAGGGCAGTCGCGGCGGTCTCAAATTTTTTTTTGATGTGCATGGCGTCCTTACAGCAAACCCTGTGCCATGCCGGAAAGGCGCTTTTCGGCTGTCTGCGGGCGCAAATGGCCGGCAGGTGTTCATTTCCGGACACCGCGCGCTGTTCGCAAGTGGACAGCCGCCGGGAGTGGCCATTTACAGCGCTTTTGCTGCTGCTAGAATGCCTGCATGACCGCCTATATCCTGATCCTCGATGACGACGCCGACGTCGCCACTGCCGCGCAGTTGCTGCTGCGCCGGCGCCATGGCCAGGTGGTCACGCTGTCCGATCCGGCGGGCCTGCCGGCGTTGCTGGCGCGCGGGGTGCCGGACGTGGTGCTGCTTGATCTGAACTTCACGCCGGGCCGCATCAACGGCGCCGAAGGGCTGGCGCTGATGGACGTGCTGCGCACCCAGGCGCGTCCGCCGGCGGTGATTGCGATGACCGCCTATGCCGATGTGCCGCTGGCGGTGGAAGCGCTGAAGCGCGGCGCCGGCGATTTCATCACCAAGCCGTGGGACAACGCGCGCCTGATCGCGGCGGTGGACCAGGCGTTGGCGCGGCGTCAGGCGGCGCACGGCGCGGCGGCCGGTTCGCCGGAGCTGATGGGCGAGTCGCGCGCCATGCGCGAGCTCAAGGCGCTGATCGCCAGCGTGGCGCCCACCGAAGCCAATGTGATGGTGCTGGGCGAGAACGGCGTCGGCAAGGAGCTGGTGGCGCGCGCGATCCATGCGGCGTCGCGCCGCGCGACAGGCACCATGCTGGCGGTGGACATGGGGGCGCTGCCGGAATCGACATTCGAGAGTGAGCTGTTCGGCCATCGCAAAGGTTCATTCACGGACGCGCGGGCCGACAGGGCGGGGCGCTTCCAGGCGGCGCGCGGCGGTTCGCTGTTTTTGGACGAAATCGGCAATATGCCGCTGGCCGCGCAAGCCAAGCTGCTGACGGCGCTGGAGCGGCGCGAAGTGACGCCGATAGGCGCCGACAAGCCGGAGGCGATCGACGTGCGCATCATCAGCGCCACCAATCTGGACGAGGCGCGCCTGTTCGATCCGTCGGTGTTCCGCGCCGACCTGCTGTTCCGGCTGAATACCATCGTCATCCGCGTGCCGCCGTTGCGCGAGCGGCTTGAGGATGTGCCGCTGCTGCTGTCGCACTATCTGAAAAGGTACGAGAGCCAGTACCAGCGTCCGGCGCGCGAAATCACCGCCGCCGCGCTGGATGCATTGGCGCGGCACGATTGGCCGGGCAATGTGCGTGCCTTGCGCCACGCCTGCGAGCGCGCTGTCATCCTCGGCCAGGGAGTGGAATACGTGGCGGCCGATTTCGGCCTCGCCGCCGCGCCAGCCGCCGCAGCGCCCGGCCTGTCCGGCGCAGCGGGCGCAGCGAACGCACCAGGCGCGCCGCCCGGCTATCCGACACACGCGGCAGGTTCGGGCGGCGACGGCGGCGACCGCGCCGTCGCCGCGAACGCATCGCTGCCTGCTGCCGCCTCGGCTACCGATGCCACGCTGGACGCCATCGAACGCGCCGCCATCGCCGCGACGCTGGCGCAATTCAACGGCAACATCAGCCACGCCGCCAAAACGCTGGGTATCAGCCGCGCCGCCTTGTACCGCAAGCTGGGCAAGCATGGCATCTGAACGCGCGCTCAAGTGGGGCGTGGCAGCCGGCGTGACCGGGCTGATGGCGCTATCTGTCGCCGCCGACCTGCTGTCGCCATCGCCCGAACCGCGCCGCATCGTGCTGTGTGCCCTGCTCGCCGTGGCACCCGCCACGCTGTTGTGGCAATGCCTGCGCCGCCTGACTCTGCGTACGCCGCGCATGGAAGACATCCCGGCCACCGCCACTGAAGCACAGATACCGACAGACGCCATGCTGGCACTGGAAGCCCGCCTCGAACACGCCCCGATCGCCCTGTTCCGCATTGAACAGGCAGCCGGCGCCGGCGTGGTGGCGCCGCTCAACGCCAGCGCGCGCCGCCTGCTGGCGCCCGGCCGTGCCATCGCACCGCAAGACCTGCACCAGTTGCTGGCCGCGCAGCCGGTCGGCCAACGCCAGCTGGTCAGCTTCGACACCGAACGCGGCGCCGAACGCGCGCTGGTCGCCGTCTCCGCGCTCACACTGCAAGGCGCATCGCAACGCCTGGCCGCGCTGATGCCGGTGGAGAGCGAACTGGAAGCCGAAGCCCTCAACGCCTGGCGCGAACTGGTTCAAGTGCTGACGCACGAAATCATGAATTCCCTGACGCCGGTGGCCTCGCTGTCGCGCACCGCCTGCGGCCTGCTGGACGAAGCGCATGGCAAGCTGCCGCCCGACATCCAGGCCGACCTGGACACCGCGCTGGACGCCATCGCCCGCCGCGCCGCCAGCCTGGTCGACTTCGTGGGCAGCTACCGCAGCCTGTCGACCGTGGCGCAGGCGCAGCCACAGCGCGTGCTGCTGGAAGAATTGTTTGAACGGTTATCCGCACTGCTGGAACCGCAGTGGCAGGGCAAACTGGCCTTCTCGGTGGAGCCGGCGTCGCTGGAAGTGATGATCGATCCCGGCCAGCTGGAACAGGCGCTGATCAATCTGTTGAAGAACGCGTCCGAAGCCGCAACGCAGGCGCAGGTGCGCGCGCGCCTGAGCCGGGGCGGCCGCCTGCGCATCGATGTCTCGGACAACGGCCCCGGCGTGCCGGAAGCGCTGGCCGCCCACATCTTCACGCCATTTTTCTCGACCAAGAAGCAGGGCAGGGGCATCGGCCTGGCGATGGTGCGGCACCTGGTGCACGCCAACGGCGGCACGGTGCGTTACGCGCGCTCGGTCGGCGCCGGCGCGCGTTTCATCCTGACGTTTTAACGCACCATATCCACGTGCATGATGCCGTCTTCGTCATACGGCTCGGTCACCGTCTTGAAGCCGAAGCTGCCGTAGAATTTTTCCAGGTGCGCCTGCGCGCCGATGCGGAAGGCATAACCGGGATGCAGCTTCTCGGACAAAGGAATCGCCTTGGCCAGCAGCTCGCGGCCAACGCCGGCGCCACGGCCGGCCTGCGTGGTCAGCACGCGGCCCAGCGACATCTCGTCGAACTTCACGCCCGGCGGCACGCAGCGCAGGTAGGCCACCAGCGTGCGCTGGCCGTCGATCTCGCGCCAGCCCATCAGGTGGTGGCATACCGGATCGCAGCCGTCGATGTCGGGATACAAACAGGTTTGTTCGAGGATGAAAACCGCTTGCCGCTGGCGCAGCACCTCATACCAGTCTTCGCGGGGAATGTCGTCAAATGCCAGCCAGTGCCACTCAATCATTGCTTGTCTCGTTCAGGATCAAAACATGATTGTATGTGAAAAAAGGCCGGCGCCTCCGTAGAGGGGCCGGCCTGGCGATCAGCTGACGGTCGATTAAACGATGGTCAGGGTCACGTCGATGTTGCCACGGGTGGCGTTCGAGTAAGGGCAGACGATGTGGGCTGCGGCCACCAGTTTTTCGGCGGTTGCGCGGTCCAGGCCTGGCAGGGAGATTTTGTGCTCAACCTGGATGCCGAAGCCGGTAGGGATCTGGCCGATGCCGACGGCGGTTTCCACCGACACGTCCGCAGGCACGGCGATCTTGTCGCGGCCGCCAACGAATTTCATGGCGCCGATGAAGCAGGCTGCATAGCCCGAAGCGAACAGCTGCTCAGGATTGGTGCCTTCGCCGCCGGCGCCGCCCAGTTCTTTCGGGGTGCTCAGCTTGACGGACAGGTGACCATCCGACGAAGCGGATTGGCCTTCGCGGCCGCCGGTGGTTTTAGCGTGTGCGGTGTACAGAACTTTTTCGATCGACATGATAATTCCTTTCAGTGAGTAGTTTGATAATTTACTACAGTTTGCGCTGTTTGCAGCGCCGATGAATGAACTATACATAGTGTGCGATCTAATAGCAAGCTATATATTTGTATCGAGTTGTAACAGCCTATAATTGATAATGATTCGCATTATCTATAGAATGGGCAGATACTGTACGTGAAAGTGATCCGTGAAAAAGCTTTGGTTCCAGTTGCATTGGTTTGTCGGCATCACCGCCGGCACCGTCCTGATGGTGATCGGCCTGACCGGCGCCACGCTTGCCTTCCGCGAGGAGATCCTCGACGCCTTGAATCCCGGCGTGCGCACTGTCGCCGTCCAGAGCGCGCCGGTGATGGCGCCGCAGCAGATCATGCAGGCCGCGCGGCTGGTCAAGCCGCACGAGCGCGTCACCAGCATCATCCTCTATGACACGCCGGGTTCCAGCGCGCGCGTCGGCCTGGCGCCGGCGCCGGGAGAGCGCAAGGGCGAGACGGTTTATCTGAATCCCTACACCGGCGCGCTGCTGCCGGAGTTGCATTACGAAGGCTTCTTCGAATGGGTCGAGCAGCTGCACCGCTTCCTCTTGCTGCCGCGCGATCCGGGCAAGATGGTCAGCGGCGTGCTGGCGTTCTGCCTGATGGGCCTTGCGTTGAGCGGCCTGTATCTGCGCTGGCCGCGCCGTGTGTGGGACTGGCGCACCTGGCTGACTTTCGATATCCGCATGAAGGGCCGCTCCTTCCTGTGGGGCCTGCACT
The DNA here is from genome assembly GCF_009674495.1 of Duganella alba. Taxonomy (GTDB): domain Bacteria; phylum Pseudomonadota; class Gammaproteobacteria; order Burkholderiales; family Burkholderiaceae_D; genus Rugamonas; species Rugamonas alba. The sequence goes on from NZ_WKJN01000006.1 coordinate 152,197, forward strand.
CGGTGGTGGGCACCTGGGTGATGGTGGTGTTCCTGGTGTTTACCATGTCCGGCGTGTACTGGGCCTTCGATCCGATCCGCGACATGGCGGACGGCTGGATGGGCACCCTGCGTCCGCCGCGCGACGCCGCGCCGAAACCGAAAATGCCGAAAGCCGACAAACCGGCCAAGGCGGAAGCTGCCGACCTGACCGCAAGCTGGGCCACCTTCGAACAGAACGCGCCCAACTGGCATATGGCCTTCCTGCGTCCGCCGGAGCGCGCCAGCGCGCCGTTGCAGATCCTGTGGGTGGCCAAGGATGCGCCGCACGTGCGTGCGCGCAGCAGCATGTCGATCAACCAGCAGACCGGCGCCTTGCTGAAGAATGAGCTGTACGCCGACAAGCGGGTGGGCGCGCGCTTCCAGTCGACCATCTATCCGCTGCACCTGGGGACGTATTTCGGCGTGGTCGGCCAGCTGATCGTGTTCATCGCCGCGCTGGCGTTGCCGGGCTTCGGCATCACCGGTTGGATGCTGTACCTGAACCGCCGCAAGCAGAAGCGCATTGCGCGGGCCGAGCGCGCGCAGTTTGCGGCATCGGCGCCGGCCGGCACGCAGGATGATCCGGTGCTGATGGCCTACGCCAGCCAGACCGGCCAGGCCGAGCGCCTGGCGCTGCAAAGCGCGGCCGCGCTGCAAAAGGCCGGCGTCGCCGTGCACGTGCAGTCGCTGGAAAAACTGACGCCGCCACAGCTGGGCAAATACCGCCGCGCGCTGTTTGTCGCCAGCAGCTTCGGCGAAGGCGAACCGCCGGACAGCGCGCGCCGCTTCAGCCGCCTGCTGAACGCCGCAAAAGAAGAATTGAAGCACGTGCAGTACGCCGTGCTGGCGCTGGGCGACCGCAATTACGCGGAGTTCTGCGGTTTCGGCCGCACGCTGGACCAGCGCCTGGCGGTGCTCGGCGCGCAGCCGCTGCATCCGATGATTGAAGTGGACAACGGCGACGCCGGCGCGCTGGCCCGCTGGGGCAATGCGCTGCGCGGCCTGATGGGCAACGACGCCGCCGAGGTCACGCTGAACGCCGCTGCCGACGACAGCGACTACGCCAGCTGGCGCCTGGACCAGCGCGTGCTGCTCAATCCCGGCAGCATCGGTTTCCCGCTGTACGAGATCACGCTGACCGGCGCCATCGGCGACGGCTGGCGTCCCGGCGCGCTGGTGGACATCTGGCCGGGCCACTACGGTCCGGACGCGGCGCCGCGCCGCTATTCGCTGGCGTCGATTCCGCAGGATGGCAGCATGCAGCTGGTGGTGCGCCAGGTGCGGTGCGAACGCGGCCTGGGCCTGGCCTCCGGTTGGCTGACCGAGCAGGCGGCCATCGGCGACGAGGTGCGCGTGCGCCTGATCGCCAACCCGTCCTTCGATGCGTATCCACAGCCGGCGCCGGCTATCTACATCGGCAACGGTTCCGGCATTGCCGGCCTGCGTTCGCATCTGCGGGCGCGCGTGCTGGAAGGTGCGCAGCGCAACTGGCTGATTTTCGGCGAGCGTCAGCAGGAACACGATGCGGTCTGCGCGGAAGAGATCCAGGGCTGGCGCGCCAAAGGCTTCCTGCCGGAGCTGGACCTGGTGTATTCGCGCGACGTCACCGGCGGCGGCTACGTGCAGGACTGCATGCGCGACCGCGCCGACACGCTGCGCAGCTGGATCGCCGACGGCGCCGTGATCTTTGTCTGCGGCAGCCTGCAGGGCATGGCCGGCGGCGTGGATGACGCGCTTGCCGCCATCATCGGCCGCGCGCAGCTGGAGCAGCTGGCGGAGGAAGGCCGCTACCGGCGCGATGTATACTGATCCGGTCTAACCGACTGGAGCGGTCATGAAAAGCGTGCTTCTTCCTCTGATGTTGGTGTGCGTGACCGCGACGGCGGAACCCCTTGCGGACATGGACGCCGCGATCCGCAAGGGCGACTTCAAGCAGATCACCAGTGTCCTGATCTCCCAGGACGGCAAGCTGGTTCACGAATCCTATTTCGACAACGACGGCGCCGAAGGCTTGCGCAACACGCGCTCGGTCACCAAGAGCGTGACCGACATGCTGGTGGGGATCGCCATCGACCAGGACAAGCTGAAACTCGATGCGCCGGTGTTCGCCTTCTTCCCCGACAAGCATCCGGTGCGCTATCCCGATCCGCGCAAGGAAAAGATCACCGTCGAGGATTTCCTCACTATGAGTTCTCTGCTGGAGTGCGACGACCAGAACCAGTACTCGCGCGGCAACGAGGAGGCCATGTACTTGCTGGAGGACTGGACCCAGTTCGCGATGGACCTGCCGATCCGCGGCTTTGCCGACTGGACCACCAAGCCCAAGGACTCGCCTTATGGCCGCAGCTTCTCCTACTGCACCGCCGGCCCGACCATGCTCGGTCCCGTGCTGGAGAAAGCCACCGGCGAAAAAACAGACCAGTTTGCGGCACGCACCCTGTTCAATCCACTGGGCATCACGAAACTGCGCTGGCAATACACGCCGACCGGGCCGGCCATGACCGGCGGCGGCCTCAATCTGCGCAGCCGCGACCTGCTCAAGCTGGGCGAGTTGTATCTGAACGGCGGTGTATGGGAGGGCAAGCGCGTGGTGTCGGCGGCGTGGGTCAAGCAGTCGCTGTCGCCGCACGCGCAGGTCGATGAGCATACCGACTACGGCTATCTGTGGTGGCTGAAGAAGTTCACGCAGGATGGCAAGACGTACAGCACGGCGATGATGTCTGGCAGCGGCGGCAACAAGGTGATCGTGATGGCGGAACAGCGCGCGGTCATCGTCATCACCACCACCAACTTCCAGGTGCGCCAGCCGCACGCGGTCAGCGAGAAGCTGCTGACCGACTATATCTTCACAGCGCTGTCTCGTACCCTTCCAGCACGTTGACCACGTTGACGCCCAGTTCCTTGACCGCATAGCCGCCTTCGAAGATGAAGGCGGTCGGCAGGTTGAGCCACGCCAGGCGCTCGCCGATCTTCAGGTAGTCCGCGCTTTGCAGGCTGAATTTCGACAGCGGATCGCCGCCGAAGGTATCGACGCCCAGCGACACCACCAGCGCGTCCGGCGCAAAGCTGCCGATGCGGATGCAGGAGGTTTCCAGCGCCGAGAACCACGCCTGCGTGCTGCTGCCTGCCGCCAGCGGCACGTTCATGTTGTAGCCCAGTCCCGCACCTTCGCCGCGTTCGTCGGCGTGACCCAGGTAGAACGGGTACTCGCTGCGCGGATCGGCGTGGATGGAAATGAACAGCACATCGTCGCGGTGGTAGAAGATGCTTTGCGTGCCGTTGCCGTGGTGGTAGTCGATGTCGATGATGGCGACCTTGCGCGCGCCGTCGTCCAGCAGGTGCTGCGCCGCCAGCGCGGCGTTGTTGAGGAAGCAGTAGCCGCCGAAGAAGTCCGCGCCCGCGTGGTGGCCCGGCGGACGGCTCAACACAAAGGTGCCGCGCTCGCCGAGACGCAGCGCGTGCGCGGCGTTGACCGCGCAGTCGGCGCCGGTCTTGGCGGCGGTCCAGGTGCCGGCGGTCAGCGGCGTGCCGCTGTCCATCGAGTACAAGCCCATTTTGGCGGCGAAGTTGTCCGGCTCGATGTCGCTGCGCAGCGTGCGCACCGGCCACACCGAAGGGAAGGCGTCCTTTTTGGCGTTGGCCGGATCGAGCGCCACCCAGTCGTTCCAGGCGCTGCGCAGGAAGTGCAGGTAGCGCGGCGTGTGCACGCGCTCCAGCGACATCAGGGGTACGCCGTGCGGCGTGACGATGCGTCCCAGGCCGCGCCGGCCCAGTTCTCCCAGCACCGAATCCACACGCTCCGGCTTTTCAAAGCAGGGCACCTGCTCGCCGCGAAAAAATTCGTGGCGACCGCGATGCTGCGCGTGCAGTTCGTTGTAGAAGGTGAGCATCAGTCACCGTCCTGGCGGGACTGGCACAGATTGCTGTTGCGGTAGGCCGCCACATAGTCGTCGAAATTGGCTTGCGGCGCCGCTTCCATCTCGGCCTGCTCGGCCAGCGACACGGCGGCCAGGCCGTCGAAATAGGCCGCTTCGTCGGCGGTCGGCGGATGGCTGCGGAAGTAGGCCGCATGCTGTTCGCTTTGCGCCAGCGCGAAGGCGCCGAACGACTGGCCGTGGTCGCGCAGCGCCGCCAGCACCTTGGCTGATGGCGTCTGCTCGGTGTCGGTCAGCTTGATTGATTGGGCATTGAGGGCGTCGCTGTGGGCGCTGTCGCCGCGCAGCGCGTCGAGCAGGGCGGCCACCGGGCGGATGCGCTCCAGCAGTTCCGCGCCCCACGTTGGCAGTGGTACTTCGGCGTCGCCGTTGTTCAGCGTCAGGCCCGGACGGCGGCCTTCCTTGACGGTGCGGGCGAAGTTTTCGGTGTAGCGCGCGCTTTGCTCCGGCGTGATCTGCGGGCTTTCTTCCAGCGCGCAGAACAGCAGGAAGGCGTCGAGGAAGCGGCCGGTGGCGACACTGATGCCGACCGGTTCGAACGGATCGACGTCCATGCAGCGCACTTCAATATATTGCACACCGCGCGAACACAGCGCCTGGATCGGCCGTTCGCCGGTCTGGATCACGCGTTTCGGGCGGATGGTGGAGTAGTACTCGTTTTCGATCTGCAGCACGTTGGTGCTCAGCTGTATCCATTCGCCGTCGCGCTTGGTGCCCAGCGCCGCATACGGCTCGTAGGGCTGGTTGACGGCCTTGGTCAGCGCCGCCACATAGCTGTCCAGGCAGTTCTCGTGCGGACGCAGGCCGGACTGGGCGTCGTTCTGGTAACCCAGGTCGCTCATGCGCAGGCTGGTGGCGTAAGGCAGGTACAGCGTGTCCTCGGACAGCGTTTCCAGCTTGTGGGCGCGGCCGCGCAGGAAGCCGGCCGACAGCACCGGCGAGGCGCCGAACAGATACATCAGCAGCCAGCTGTAGCGGCGGAAGTTGCGGATCGTCGCCAGGTAGGATTCCGACTGGAAGGAACGCGGCGTCAGGCGCTTGCCGCTGACTTCATTCTCGTCCAGCACGCGCCACAGGCGTTCGTCCAGCGAGTAGTTGTAGTGGATGCCGGCGATGCACTGCATCGCCTTGCCATAGCGCAGCGCCAGGCCGCGGCGGTACACATGCTTGAGCGTGCCCAGGTTGGAGGTGCCGTACCAGGCGATCTCGATATCTTTTTCGGCCGGCAGTTCGCACGGCATCGACTGGCTCCACAGCAATTCATTGCCCAGCTTGCTATAGGCGTAGCGGTGGATGCCGTCCAGCTTGGCGATGGTGGCGCCGATGTCTTTTTCGGCAGGGGTGATGAACTCCAGCAGGGTCTCAGCGTAATCGGTGGTGATTTGCGGATGCGTCAGCGCCGAACCCAGCGCGCCGGGATGCGGCGTGCGCGCCAGATGGCCGGCGCGGTCCACGCGCAAGGTCTCCCGCTCGATGCCTCGCAAGCCGCCAGCCAGCACGGCGCGGTGTTTTTCTTCGGCCAGCAAGGCCAGGCGTCGTGTTAGAAGAGTTGGCAATTTGAAATCCTTTCTGGTGCAGCAAATAAATTATTGGTGCTGAGAGTAACCGAAATTGGCCGAACTCGCCGCCAGGCGGTAAAAAGAGCATTTTAACAAAAGCAGCGCCAGTCTTCGGTGCGCCACCCCGCCCACGTATTTGCCACACCGGACAGAACGTTTGGCAAACAGGAAAATTTTGTATTCCATTTGAAGCTACTCATAATCGGTTATCGGCAGGAATGATGCGGAGAGGCAATATGAGTAACCAAAACCGTACCTATAACTCGGTGTTGTTCATCGATGCAGGCGTGGCGAATGCCGATGCGCTGGCGGCCGGTGTTGCGGACGATGTACTGGTCGTGAAACTGGCTTCATGGCGCGACGGCGTCGAGCAGATCGCCACGGTCCTGCGCGATTACCAGGGCCTGGACAGCATCCAGATCATCTCGCACGGCGCCGCCGGCCAGCTTCAGCTCGGCAACACGGTGCTGGACGCCGCCCACCTGGAACAATACCAGGCCGCCGTGCGCGAATGGGGCGCGGCGCTCGGCGCGGACGGCGACCTGCTGCTGTACGGCTGCGACGTGGCGGCCGGCGTGGCCGGCCAGAGCTTTGTCGATGCGCTGGCCTTCATCAGCGGCGCCGACGTGGCCGCCTCCACCAACCTGACCGGCGCGCACGGCGACTGGGAGCTGGAATACCACAGCGGCGCCATCGAGGCGGCCGGCGCGGTCAGCCTGGCGGCGCAGCAGTCCTACGAGGCCGACCTGGCGCTGGTAAACAACGGCAACAACGGCACCATCACCTTCAGCACCAACGCCAACGTCACGCTGCTCAACGCCACCGGGCTGGTGGCTGGCGCCGTGGTGCACGTGGATAACATCCTCGGCCTTGGCCTGGACCTGTACACGCAAAGCACCAACGGCGGCGGCGTGGCGGTGGTCAACGTCAACGGCAGCAACCTGATCGGCATACCGCTCAGCGACGACCGGCTGACCGTCAACGGTTCGCTGTTCTCGCCGGTCAGCTATGTCGACCTGCGCGCCAACAGCGGCGTGTTCGACGCCGTCAGCCTCAACCTGGGCAGCGGCAGCCTGCTGGGTAACCTGCTGGGCACGGTGGTCTACACCGTCTATGCGCTGGACGCGAACTACCAGCCCACCGGCGTCGGCGTGTCGCTGACCAGCCTGCTGGTCAATGAATACGGCCTGCTGAATTTCGACTCGATGGCCAATTTCAAGGGCATCTACGGCATCCGCATCGTCAACCCGTTGGGCATGGAGGTCGCCATCGACGACCTGCAGATCGCCAACGCGCGCGCCGCCAACAGCGTCACCTCGGCCGCCTACAACGCCGGCACCGGCGTGCTGAACATTACTGCCAGCGGCATCCGCGCTGGCGACGCCATCGACCCGACCAAGTTCACCATCACCGGCGCCAACGGCGCCAGCTACACGCTGACCTCGCCTGTGGTCGGCGCCAGCAGCACCACTGCGGCGGCGATCACGCTGAACGCGGCCGACAAGCTGGCCATCAACGGCCTGCTCAACAACAACGGCTCGTCGAGCGTCGACGGCACCGGCTTCAATATCGCGGCGGCCGCCAACTGGGACAGCAACCTCAGCAACGGCATCGACCTGACCGGCAACCCGATCACGGTCAGCAATGTGCAGCTGCCGACCATCGCCTCGGCCAGCTACAACGCCGCCACCCACGTGCTGACGGTCACCGGCGCCAACCTGGTCGGCGTGGCCGGCCTCGCCAACGACATCACGGTCGCCAAGCTGGGCCTGACGGGCGAGGGCGGCGTCACGCGCTTCCTGTCCACCTCCGGCAACGTGGAGGTCAACAGCGCGACGTCATTCTCGGTCACGCTGTCGGGCGCCGACATCGCCGCCGTCGAGGCGCTGCTCAACAAGAACGGTTCGATCTCGGCTGGCGGCACCAGCTACGTGCTGTCGGCCGGCGACGACTGGAACAGCGTCATCGGCAACGCCAACACGGCGGTCAGCGCCGCCATCGTGGTGGTCAACAACACCAGCAACAGCCCGCCGACCATCACCGGCGCCGCCACCGCCGGCGTCGGCGACAACGCCACCATCAAGCCGTTCTCCAGCGTCACCGTGGCCGACGTCAACGGCGACAACGTCAGCATGACAATCAGCTTCAACGCCGCCAACGGCGCGTTGAGCGGCGCCGGCCTGTCGGGCAGCAACGGCAGCTACACGCTGAGCGCGGCCACGCCGGCCGCCCTGACCGCCGCGCTGAAGGCGCTGACCTTCACGCCGACCGCCAACCAGGCGGCGGTCGGCGTCAATATCAACACCACCTTCACGCTGGTGGCGACCGACGCCAACGGCGCCAGCGTCACCAATACCTCGACCGTCATCACCGCCACCTCGATCAACGATGCGCCGATCCTGACCGGCACGGCGGCGGCGCAGAACATGACGGCCGGCGGCGCGCTGCATCCGTTCTCGACGGTCACCCTCAGCGATCCGGACGTCGGCGCCTCGGTGATCGTCACCATCACGCCGGACAGCGCGACCAAGGGCGCGTTCACGCCGGCCTCGCTGAGCGCCTCCGGCTTCGTCACCACCGACGGCGGCGTCACCTACACGCTGTCGGCGGCGGCGCCGGGCGCGGCGCAGGCGGCCCTGCAGGCGCTGATCTACAAGAGCGCGGCCGGGGTCAGCGCCACCACCACGTTTACCGTGGCCGTCAACGACGGCAGCGTCATCGTCAGCAACAACGCCACCACCGTGGTGTCGGCGGTGCCGAGCGGCACCACCGCGCTCAGCGTGGCGTTCTCGTCGGATACCGGCATCAGCAACACCGACCTGATCACCCAGACCGCCGCACAGAACATCTCCGGCACGTTGAGCAGCGCCTTGCTCGGCAACGAGAAGGTGGAAGTCTCGCTCGACAACGGCAGTACCTGGACCGTCGCCACCGCCGCCACCGGCAGCACCAGCTGGCAGCTGAACGGCCAGACCCTGAGCGGCTCGGGCACCCTGCAGGTGCGCGTGACCAATCCGGGCGGCAGCAGCACGCCGCTGAGCACGAGCTATTCGATCGACACCACGGCGCCGACCAATACCTCGGCCAGCGTGGCGTTCTCGGCCGACACCGGCGCCAGCTTCACCGACCTGATCACCAAGACCGCCGCGCAAACCATCAGCGGCACGCTGAGCGGCGGCCTGGTGTCCGGCGAGCATGTGGAAGTCTCGCTCAACAACGGCGCCACCTGGGTCACCGCCGCCGGCAGCACCGGCAGCAACGCCTGGTCGCTGGCCGGGCAGACGCTGACCGGCAGCAATACGCTGCAGGTGCGCGTGGTGGATGCGGCCGGCAACGCCGGCGCCGCCAGCAGCACCGCCTACACGCTGGACACGACGCCGCCAACCGTTTCGATGAGCAGCAGCGTCAATGTGCTGAAGAGCGGCGAGAGCGCCGTCATCACGCTGACCTTCAACGAAACGCCGGACAACGCCTCGCTGACGCTGTCGGACTTTACCGCCGTGGGCGGCACCCTGGCCAACCTGGTCGCCACCGCCAATCCGCGCGTGTACACGGTGGAGTTCACGCCAAACGCCGGCCTCAGCGGCCTGCTGGGCAACGTCACGCTGACCAACAACAGCTATACCGACCTGGCCGGCAACAGCGGTGCCGGCGCCACCTCGCCCAACATCTCGATCACCACCCTGGGTCCGAGCGTGGTCATCACCAGCGACGTCGCCGCGCTGAAAACCGGCGAAAGCGCCAACCTGACCTTCACCTTCACCAGCGCGCCGACCGGCTTTACCGCCAGCGACATCCAGGTCAGCGGCGGCGCCATCAGCGGCTTTGCGCCCACCGGCAATGCGCTGATCTACACCGCCGTGTTCACGCCCGGCGCCAACGTCAGCGCGCCGGCCTCGGTCACCGTGGCCAGCGGCAGCTATACCGATATTCTGGGCAACCAGGGCGGCAGCGGCGTCTCGCCGGTGATTCTGGTCGACACCAAGGCGCCGACGCTGGCCATCACCAGCGACCTGGCGGCGGTCAAGGCCGGCGATGTCGCCACCATCACCTTCACCTTCAGCGAGACGCCGCTCGGCTTCACCTCCGGCGACGTGGCGGTCAGCGGCGGCACCCTGACCGGCTTTACCGGGACCGTCAATCCGCTGGTGTACACGGCGCAGTTCACGCCGTCGGCCGGGATTGCCAGCGGCGCCGCCAGCATCACCGTGGCCGGCAGCAACTACACCGACCTGATCGGCAACAGCGGCACCGCTGGTACCTCGCCGTCGATCAGCATCGATACGGTGGCGCCGACCACCACCGGGGCCAGCTTCAGCTTCTCCGCCGATACCGGCGTCAGCAACAGCGACCTGATCACGCGCACCGCCGCCCAGACCGTCAGCGGCACGCTGAGCGCGGCGCTGGCGGCGGGCGAGACGGTGCAAGTGTCGATGGACAACGGCGTCACCTGGAGCAACGCCAGCGCCAGTGCCGGCAGCGGCAACTGGAGCCTGGCCGGCGTGACGCTGGCGGGCAGCAACACGCTGCAGGTGCGCGTCAACGACGCCGCCGGCAACCACGGCGCCGCTTACAGCGCCGGCTATGTGCTGGACACCACCGCGCCGACGGTGCTGGCCACCAGCGACCTCGGCGCGCTGAACGCCGGCCAGACGGCGACGCTGACCTTCAGCTTCAGCGAGGCGCCGGCCAACTTCAGCGCGTCGTCGCTGACGGTCACCGGCGGCACCATCAGCGGCCTGACGCAAACCGCCAATCCGCTGATCTACACCGCCACCTTCACCCCGGCCGCCGGTCAGCTGGGCGTGACCGCCACCGTGCAGGTCAACGCCGGCGGCTATATCGACGCCGCCGGCAACAACGGCCAGGCCAGCCTGACAGTGCCGATCGCCATCAACACCACGCTGCCGTCGCTGCTGATCACCGCCGATGACGTCGCGCTCAAAGCCGGCGAGGCGGCCACGCTGACCTTTACCTTCAGCACGCCGCCGACCGGCTTCACCGCAGCCGATATCAGCTACAACAACGGCATCCTGAGCGGCTTTGCCGCCACCGCCAACCCCCTGGTGTACACGGCGGTGTTCACGCCCAACGCCGGCGTCGGCAGCGGCAGCGCCGACATCAGCGTCAGCGCCGGCGCGTATACCGATGCTTTCGGCAACAGCGGCAGCGGTGCCAGCGGTCCGGCCATCAGCATCGACACGCTGGCGCCGACCGTGGCCATCACCAGCAATGTGGCGGCGGTCAAGGCGGGGGAGACCGCCATTGTCACCTTCACCTTCAGCGAACTGCCGCTCGGCTTTACCGCCGGCGACGTGGTCACCACCGGCGGCACCCTGGGCAGCCTGACGGTCAACCCCGGCAATCCGCTGGTGTACACCGCCACCTTCACGCCGACCGCCGGCATCCAGAACACCGCCGCCAGCATCACCATCGCCGCCGGCGCCTTTACCGACGCCGCCGGCAATGGCAACACCGGCTCGGTGACACCGCCGATCAGCATCGACACGCTGGCGCCGACCGCCGTCGCCAATACGGTGGTGTTTTCGGTGGACAGCGGCAGCAGCCCGACCGACCTGGTGACCAACACCAGCGGCCAGACCATCAGCGGCACGCTGGCCAGCGCCTTGGGCGGTGGTGAATTCGTCGAAGTCTCGCTCGACAACGGCGCCACCTGGAGCACCGCCACCGGCGCCGGCAGCGCCTGGAGCCTGAGCGGCCAAACGCTCACGGCCAGCGACACGCTGAAAGTGCGTGTGACCGACGCCGCCGGCAACCACGGCGCCACCTATTCGGTCGCCTACGTGCTGGACAATACGCCGCCGACCGCCACCATCAGCAGCAACGTCAGCGCGGTCAAGGCCGGCGAGACCGCCACCATCACCTTCACCTTCAGCGAAGCGCCGAGCGGCTTCGACCTGAACGATGTCAGCGCCAGTAATGGCGTGTTGAGCAATCTGACCGCGACCGCCAATCCGCTGGTCTACACCGCCACCTACACGCCGGCGACAGGCGTTAACGGCGTCACCGACAACATCGTGCTGACTGCCAGCAGCTACACCGACAAGGCCGGCAACGCCGGCAGCGGCGCCACCTCGCCTGGCATCAGCGTCGACACCCAGGCGCCGCTCACCAGCGGCGCCAGCGTGGTGTTTTCCAGCGACAGCGGCGTGGCCGACCTGGTCACCAATGTGGCGGCGCAAAACCTCAGCGGTACGCTGAGCGCCAACCTGCAGGGCGGCGAGACGGTGGAAGTATCGCTCGACAACGGCGCCAGCTGGACCAGCGCCACCGCCAGCGCCGGCAACAACACCTGGTCGCTGGCCGGCCAGACGCTCAGCAGCGGCGCCGGCCACAACGTGCAGGTGCGCGTCAGCGACGCCGCCGGCAACCATGGCTCAGCCTATAGCGCCGCCTACACGCTCGACCAGACGCCGCCGACGCTGGCGATCACTTCCAGCAAACTGGTGCTGAACAGCGCCGATACACCGCTGATCACCTTCACCTTCAGCGAGGCGCCGATTGGCTTCAGCGCCGCCAGTGTGGCCGTCAGCGGCGGCACCTTGAGCGGCTTCACCGCCACTGCCAATCCGCTGGTGTACACGGCGATCTTCACGCCGCTGGCCGGGCAGGCGGCCGGCATCGGCGCGGTGTCGGTGGCCACTGGCGCGTATACCGATCTGGCAGGTAACAACGGGGCCGGCGGTGTCGTGCCGACCATTACCTACGCAACGGTGGCGCCGGGCGTGGCCATCCTCAGCGATGTGACCGCGCTCAAGGCCGGCGATGTCGCCAACATCACCTTCAAGTTCAGCAGCGCGCCGGTTGGTTTCACCTTTGGCGATATCACCGTCAACGGCGGCACGCTGAGCGGCCTGAGCGCCACCGCCGATCCGCTGATCTATACAGCGGTGTTCAGCGCCACCGCCGGCGTTGCCAATGGCAGCGGCGCCATCAGCATCGCCAGCGGCACCTTTGCCGACACGCTGGGCAACCTCGGCGTCGGCGGCACGATGGCGGCGATCACCGTCGACACGCTGGCGCCGACGCTGGCCATCAGCAGCAGCGCCAGTGCGCTCAACAGCACCACCACCGCCACCATCACCTTCACCTTCAGCGAGGCGCCGGCTTCGTTCACGCTGGGCGACATCGGCGCCAGCAATGGCACCATCAGCAATCTGGTGCAGACCGCCAATCCGCTGGTGTACACCGCGCTGTTCACGCCGGCCGCCAACGTGGCCGGCGCCAGCGCCGTGATCAGCGTGGCGGCCGGCGCCTATGCCGACCTGGCCGGCAATGGCGGCGCCGCCGGCGTTTCGCCCGGCATCAGCATCGACACGCTGGCGCCGACCCTGGGCGGTGGCACGGTGTTGTTCTCGGCCGATACCGGCAGCAGCAACACCGATCTGATCACCAAAACTGCGGCGCAAAACATCGCCGGCACGCTGAACGGCGGCGTACTGGCGGTTGGCGACGTGGTGGAAGTCTCGCTCAACAACGGCGCCAGCTGGACCACCGCCAGCGCCAGCGCCGGCAGCAATCTGTGGTCGCTGTTCGGCCAGACGCTGAACGGCAACGGCACGGTGCAGGTGCGGGTCAGCGACGCCAATGGCAACCATGGCGTCGTCACCACCCACAATTATGTGCTCGACACCACCGCGCCGACAGTGGCGGTGAGCAGCGACACCAGCACGCTGCGGAACGGCCAGAGCGCCACCATCAGCTTCACCTTCAGCGAGGCGCCGTCCGGCTTCACGCTGGGCGACCTGATCGCCACCGGCGGCACGCTGAGCGGCTTTGCCGCGACCAGCAATCCGCTGGTGTACACGGTGGTGCTGACGCCAACCCCTGGCTTCAACGGCAACGCCAGCGTCACGCTGGGCAATAATCTGTACACCGACGCCGCCGGCAACGACGGCAGCGGCGGCAGCTCGCCGGTGATCAGCGTCGACACGCTGGCGCCGACGCTGGCCATCACCAGCAGCGCCAGCGCGCTCAAGGCCGGCGACAGCGCCACCATCACCTTCACCTTCAGCGACGCGCCGAGTGCTTTCGCGCTGGGCAGCATCAGCGCCAGCAACGGCACCCTGAGCGGTCTGGCAGCCACCAGCAATCCGCTGGTGTACACGGCCACCTTCACGCCGGGCGCCGGCATCGCCAGCGCCAACGCGGTGATCAGCGTGGCTGGCAGCGTGTATGCCGACGCCGCCGGCAACACCGGCGCCAATGTCAGCAGCGCGCCGATCGCAATCGACACGCTGGCGCCGACCGCCAGCGTGCTGGCGCTCAGCTTCTCGGCCGACAACGGCGCCAGCAATAGCGATCTGGTCACCAATGCGGTGTCGCAAATCATCACCGGCACGCTGAGCGCGCCAGTTGGCGCCGGCGAATTTGTGCAGGTGTCGCTGGACAATGGCGCCACCTGGCTGAACGCGGTGACGCCGGCGCCCGGCCAGTGGGCGTTGCTGCCGCAGGCGTTGACCGGCAGCGGCACGCTGCAGGTGCGGGTCAGCGACGCCGCCGGCAACCATGGTTCGGTGTTCTCGGCCGGCTATGTGCTGGACCTGGTGGCGCCGACCATGACCGTCACCAGCAGCGCCACCACGCTCAAGGCCGGCGAAGCGGCGACGCTGACCTTCACCTTCAGCGAGGCCCCCACCGGCTTCACGCAGAGCGACCTGGTGCCCATCAACGGAACGCTGAGCGGCTTCGCCGTCAGCGTCGGCAATCCGCTGGTGTACACGGCGCTGTTCACGCCGGCCGCCGGCCTGGGCGGCGCCAGCGCCGGCGTTACGCTGGCGCCCGGCATGTACACCGACCTGGCCGGCAATGCCGGCGGCGGTGCGCTGTCGCCGCTGATCACGGTGGACACGGCGCCGCCGACGCTGCAGATCACCAGCAGCGCCGCCAATCTGAAGATCGGCGAATCGGCCACCATTACCTTTATCTTCAGCGAGCTGCCGCTCGGCTTCACGTTGGGCGACATCAGCGTGGCTGGCGGCACGCTGAGCGGCTTCGGCCTGACCGCCAATCCGTTGGTGTACACCGCGCTGTTCACGCCGACGCCGGGTGTGTCCGCCGGCAGCGGCAGCATCGTGGTCGGCGCCGGCAGCTTCCTCGACGCCGCCGGCAACGCCAGCCTGGCGGCCGCCATTACGCCGATCAACTACAGCACCCAGGCGCCCAACACCGGCATCGCTACGGTGGCATTCGGCAGCGATACCGGCGTCAGTAACACCGACCTGATCACCACCAGCCCGGTGCAGACCATTAGCGGCACGCTGGACGCCAATGTGCAGAGCGGCGATATCGTGGAAGTCTCGGTGGACAATGGCGCCAGCTGGACCAGCGCGGTGGCGCCGGTGGGCGGTGTCAACTGGGCGCTGGGAACGCCGGTGTTCCTCAGCGGCAGCGGCACGCTGCAGGTGCGCGTGACCGACGGCGCCGGCAACCACGGCGCCGCCTACTCGGCCGCCTATGTGCTGGACACCACGCCGCCAACGATGGCCATCAGCAGCAATGCCGCCGCCCTCAAGGCCGGCGAGAGCGCCACGCTGACTTTCACCTTCAGCGAAGCGCCGCGCGGCTTCACCGCCGGCGACATCGTGCTGCCGCCCGGCAGCGGCAGCATCAGCGGCTTCACCGTCACCGCCAATCCGCTGGTGTACACGGCGCAGTTCACGCCGGCGGCCGGCTACAGCCTGCCGGCGGCGGTTTCAGTGCTGTCCGGCAGCTATACCGACACTGCCGGCAACGCCGGCGGCGGCGCCGTCAGCAGCCCGATCAGCATCGACGCGGCGCCGCCGACGCTGCTGATCAGCAGCAGCCTGGCGTCGCTGAAGATCGGCGACACCGCGCTGATCACTTTCACCTTCAACGAGGCGCCGCTGGGCTTTGCCGCTGGCGACGTCACCGCCACCGGCGGCACGCTGAGCGGCTTCACCGCCACCGCGAATCCGCTGGTGTACACCGCCGTGTTCACGCCGACGCCAGGCATCAACGCCGGCAGCGCGGTCATCAGCGTGGCGCCAAATGTCTACAGCGACCTGGCCGGCAACGGCGGGCTGGGCGCCAATACGCCGTCGCTCAGCCTGGATACGCTGGCGCCGCTGGCGGCCGCTACCGGCACGCCGGTGTTCAGCAATGATACCGGCGTCGCCGGCGACCTGATCACCGCCATTTCGGCGCAGACGGTCAGCGGTACGCTGTCGGCGCCGCTGGGCGCCGGCGAATCGGTGCAGGTATCGTTTGACAATGGCGGCACGTGGAATACGGCCGCTGCCAGCAGCAATAGCTGGAGCCTGGTGCACATGCTGACCGCCAGCGGCGTGATGCAGGTGCGCGTGATCGACACGGCAGGCAACTACAGCGCGCCGACCAGCACGCCGTATGTGTTCGACCAGAGCGCGCCGACGGTCACCATCACCAGCAATGTACCGGTGGCCAATGGCGTCGAGCCGGCCATTATCACGTTCAATTTCTCCGAAGCGCCGGTCGGCTTTAGCAACAGCAATATAACGGTGGCCGGCGGCACGCTGGGCACGCTGACGCCGACCAGCAATCCGCTGGTCTATACCGCCACCTTCACGCCGCTCAACGGCGTTGCCTCCGGCAGCGCCACCATCAGCGTCAGCGGCTACACCGACGTCGCCGGCAACACCGGCGGCAGCGCTGCGATTCCGTCACTGCAGATCGACACGGTGGCGCCGACGGCGGCGGCCAGCGGCGGCGTCGCCTTCTCCAACGACAGCGGTACCGGCGGCGACCTGATCACCAATAACCCGAACCAGACGCTGAGCGGTACGCTGAGCGCGCCGCTGGCGGCCGGTGACGTGGTGCAAGTCTCGGTCGACAGTGGCGTGACCTGGCACCTGGCGACGGTCAGCGGCACCACCTGGTCGCTGGGGCGCACGCTGGTGCCCGGTACGCGCGCGCTGATGGTGCGGGTGGCCGACGCCGCCGGCAACGTCAGCACCACCCACAGCGTGCAGTACACGCTGGACACCACCGCGCCGACCGTCACGCTGAGCAGCAGCGCCGCCACGGTCGGACAGGGCGGCAGCACCACCATCACCCTGACGCTGAGCGATCCGGGCGTGCTGACCCAGGGCGATCTGCTGGTCACGGGGGGCGTCATCAGCGGCTTCAGCGGCAGCGGCACCACCTACACGGTGGTGATCACGCCGCCGGCCAACAGCACCACGCCGATCACGATCAACGTCGGCGGCGGCTTGTTTGCCGATGCGGCCGGCAATACCAGCACGGCGGCAACGCCGCTGGTGGTGGCGGTCAACACCAACCCGCCGCCGGTCAATCCCGGCACGCCGTCGACGGTGGACGGCGTGCAGATCACCACCCAGACCGGCGTCGACAGCCGCACCGGGCTGACCACGCACACCATCACCGTGCCGACCATCACCAGCAGCCGGCCGGAAGACCACAGCACCGAGCACGCCAACCTGGCCGACATCCCGATCGGCATCGCCGCCAGCAACGGCAATCCCGGTACCAGCCTGGTGGTCAGCCTGCCGGTGGGCGCCGGCTTCGAGGCGTCCGGTCCGGCGTCGCTGGTGAGCGGGGCGATGGCGCTGACCGATCTGATCGGCCGCATCGACGACCACACGGCGGCCGGCCAGGCCACCCGCGCGGCGATGGAAACCCAGGCGCAGGAATTCCTCGCCGGCCTGGCGCCGAACGTGCTGCTGCAGCAAGCCACGCTGGCCATGAGCGGCTCCAGCGGCGCCACCGGCACCGTGATCATCGACGGCAGCGACCTGGTGGTGGCCGGTGGCGCCAGCGGCGGCCCGCAGCACGCCGCCACCCTGGACACCACCGCCACCGCGCTGGTCATCGACGCCCGCGCCCTGCCGCAAGGCATCGGCCTGCAACTCGATGACGTGCACTTTGCCGCCATCATCGGCGGCGCCACCATCACCGGCGGCGCCGGCGACAACTTCTTCATCGGCGACGGCGAGGCGCAACGCTTTGTGCTGACCACCGGCAGCGACAACGACACGCTGTACGGCAACGGCGGCGACGACGTGCTGATCACCGCCGGCGGCAACGATTACCTGAACGGCGGCGACGGCGCCGACCAGATGGCGGGCGGCGGCGGCAACGACACGCTGGTCGGCGGCGCCGGCAACGACGTGCTGCAGGGCGGCCGCAGCGACAGCGGCCAGTGGCAGTTCTACCTGAAGGGCGGCCAGGTGGTCGCCGTGCACCAGACCGCGATGGCCGGCGCCACCGGCAGCGAAGCGGTGACCTCGGCCGAGCTGAACCACAGCGTGCCGGTGCTGGCCTTCAGCAGCACCGACGTGGCGCGGCTGGAGACCCTGTCGCTGCTGTACCACGCCGCCTTCGACCGCGCGCCCGACGTGGACGGACTCAACTGGTGGGCCACCGAGACCAAGGGCGATACCCACCAGCTGGCCGCCAGCTTCCTGCAGTCGACCGAATCGCTGCAAGGTCTGATGACGCTGAACAACCACGATTACGTGGCGCGGCTGCTGACCTACACGCTGGACAAGACGCCGGACGAGGCCGCGCTGGCGCCCTACCTGGCGCGGCTGAACGCGGCGCCGGGCGACCTGTCGACGCGCGCCGACGTGCTGGCCGACATCGCCCTGACCAGCGCCCACCGCGCGCTGTGGCTCACCGACGACGGCCTGCCGCTGGGCGGCAAGCTGCTGACGCAGGAACAGGGCTGGTTCGCCAACTCCGGCAACGACCGGCTGGAGGGCGGCGCCGGCTCCGACCTGCTGGTGGGCGGCGACGGCACCGACACCGTGGTCTACGGCGGCGCCGCGCGCGACTACAGCCTGGCCCTGAGCAGCGGCGGCGATGTCATGATCGCCGAGCCGGAAGGCAGCCTGGACACCATTCGCCAGATCGAGCTGGGCGAATTCAACGGCGTCACGCTCGTCCTCGGCTTCACCCAGGCCAGCACCGCCACGCTCCAGGAGTTGGGCATGCTGTATCACCTGACCCTGGGCCGCGCCGGCGACTTCCTCGGCTTCGGCTACTGGCTCGACACCGGTTTGCAGGACGCCGCGCTGGGCGCCGCCTTCCTCGACTCGGCGGAATTCCGCAGCCGTTTCGGCGGCATGGACGACAACACTTTCGTCAGCCAGCTGTACCACAACCTTGGCCAGCAGGCCGACGGCGCCACGCTGGCCAAGTGGGACACTTACCTGGATACGCATAGCCGCGCCGACCTGACCCTGGCGCTGGCGCACGACGTGACGCTGGTGGGCAGCCAGTTCGGCGCCAACGGCATGAGCCTGATCGCTAGCTTGTAGGATGCCATTCTGAACGAGGTGAAAACAGTTTTGCCGGAGGGCGGACTCGACAACTGTGAAAAAAATGTGGGCATAATCGGGCGGTAGTTCCTGACGAGGAGCGCGCTATTCTTGCCCTGAATACAACTGAACAAGCACGGCCCGGCATCCTGATCGTCGACGACGAGCGGGAGGAACTGCGCTTTCTCACCGATCTGCTGCGCCGCCAGCTGTACCACGTGCGCAGCGCCAGCGACGGCATGGCCGGCTACCAGGCCGCGCTGGCCGCGCCGCCGGACCTGATCCTGATGGACGTGCGCATGCCGGGCATGGACGGCTTTGCCGCCTGCCGGCTGCTGAAGGCCAATCCGGCCACGCGCGCCATTCCCATCATCTTCCTCAGCGCCCTGGACGAGCCGGACGAGCGCGTCGCCGGACTGGCCATGGGCGGCGTCGATTTCGTCGCCAAGCCCTACCACCCGGCCGAGGTGTTCGCGCGCGTGCGCATCCACCTGGAACTGGCCGGCCTGCGCAAGGCCGGGCCGGCAGCCGAGGATGCGCCGGCGCCGGCGCTGCCCAGCCTGCACGACCCGGACGAGGTGGTGGCGCTGGCCGCCATGCGCCTGATCGACGACAACCTGGCGGCGTCGCTGACGCTGGCCGGCATCGCCCGCGCGCTCGGCACGCACGAGAAGCGGCTGTCGCAAGCCTTCCGCCGCCACGTCGGCACCACCGTGTTCGCCTACCTGGGCGAGGCGCGCATCCGGCGCGGCCGGCAACTGCTGGCCGACACCGACATGACGGTGCAGCAGATCGCCGAGCTGACCGGTTTCCGCAGCGCCGCCAACTTCGCCACCGCCTTCCGCGAACAGGTCGACAGCACGCCCACCGCCTACCGCCAGGCCATGCGCCAGCAGGTTTCGCTGCCGTGAGCGGGGACGAGCTGGACGCCGCCCGCATCCGCGCCCGCCTGCTGGCGGCCCTGCACCACGACCTGCGCGCGCCGCTGGCGCGCATCGCCACCCGCGCCAGCACCGGCTGGGTCGACGTGCCGGCCATGGAGAACGACGCGCGGCGCCAGCTGGAGTGGCTGTCCGACTTGCAGGAGTGCGCGCGCTTCGAGTTGCAGCCGCCGGAACTGGCGGCGGCGCCGGCCTATCTGCACGGGCTGATGCGGCATGTGACGCACGACGGCGCCGAACTGCCGCCGCTGGCGGTGCTCGATGCGCGCCGCCTGGCGCAGGTGCTGGCGCGGCTGCGCGAACATTCGGGCGGGCCGCTGGTGCTGCAAGTGCGGCGCACGGCGGACGCGGTGCGGCTGCACTTCCAGTCCGGCACGGCGGAAGCCCCCTGGCGCGACTTTAAAGGCTCGCTGGCGGACGAACGCATCCTGCCCGGGGTGATGGTGGCGGCGCACCTGGTGCGCGCCATGGGCGGCGTTTTGCAGCAGAGCGGCGACGCCCTGCGCTTCGAGACGAGCGCACCGCTGGCGGAGGAGCAGGACGCCATGCCGCCGACGCCGCACTTCGACTGGCCCGAACCGTTCGGCAGCGGCCACGCCATCCTGCTATTGGAGCCGCACCAGCCGATGCAGGATTACCTGAGCGAGATCCTGGAAAGCGCGGAGTTCGACGTGCAGTACGAGCCGCAGGACCGCGAGCCGGCGCTGATCCTGTGCGCCGACGAAAGCGTGTGGGACATCTGGCCGCGCGAGGAAGCGCCGCCGGTGCTGTTGCATGGCGTGGTGCCGCCGGCGCGGCCGATGGATTTCGTCGAGGTGCTGTACAAGCCGGCGCCGCCGGCCATGCTGCTGTCGGCCTTGCGCCGGCGCCTGCAGATCAGGATTTGATTAGCCTGGCAGCTTGCCGCCGCTGACGCGTTCGATGCCGGCCAGGTCCTGCCAGCTGCGGACTTCCGCGTAGCCCGCCGCGGTGAGCAGCGCGCGCACCGCCTGCGCCTGGTCGTAGCCATGTTCCATCAGCAGCCAGCCCTGCGGCTTGAGGTGCGGCGGCGCGCCGGCGATGATGATGCGCAGCGCCGACAGGCCGTCGGCGTGGTCGGTCAGCGCCCCCACCGGCTCGTAGCGCAGATCGCCTTCCGACAGATGCTGGTCGCCGCTGGCGATGTAGGGCGGGTTGGAGGCGATCACGTCGAACGGCGCGGCCCCTTGCAGCGCGGCATACCAGTCGCTTTGCAGGAAGGTGACGCGGGCGTGGTTGGTATCGGCGTTGCGCCGGGCGACGGCCAGCGCGTCGGCGCTGACGTCGAGCGCGGTGACGTCGGCGTCGCGGCGCGTGTGCGCCAGCGAGACGGCGATGGCGCCGCTGCCGGTGCCCATGTCGAGCGCGCGGCCGTTGAGCGGCAGGCGGTCCAGCGTCAGCTCGACCAGCAGTTCGGTGTCCGGCCGCGGAATCAGCACGGCGCTGCCGACTTCAAACGGCAGGCCGAAAAACTCGCGCTGGCCGACGATGTAGGCGATCGGTTCGCCATCGAGGCGGCGCCGCACCAGCGCGGCGAAGCGCTGCGCCTCGCCGGCGCTCAATTCCCGTTCGGACTGGGTGATCAGGGCGATGCGGTTCAGGTCCAGCGCGTGGCACAGCAGCACGCGGTAATCCAGTCCGTCGAGCAGCGACTGTCGTTGCAGCGCGGCGATGGTGACGCCGGCCATGATGGCGCTGGTGGCGTCGATCATGCGCGCACGCGGCGGATCAGCACCCAGGCCAGGGCCAGCGTGCACAGCGCGAACCACAGGAAGGACCACTGCGGAATCGACAGGCCGAACCATGGCGCCAGCGCGTCCTCGCACAGGCCGTCGGCCTGGAACAGGAACGGCAGGTAGGTGGCGGTCGGGATTTTGTTGAGCATGGTTTCCATCGGATCGATGCCGCACGACAGGCCGGGATGGGCCAGCACCCACAGGTGCTTGCCGGCGGTGCCCAGGCCGCCCAGCGCGGCCAGCAGGCCGAGGCCGACGGGCGCCAGCGGCTTCGGCTTGCCGACGTAGGCGCCGATCAGCGCGCACACGCCGATGGCGATGAACAGGTAGCGCTGGATCACGCACAGCGGGCAAGGCAGCATGTCCAGCCCGTGCTGCAGATACAGGGCGACGCCGATCAGGCCAAAGGCGGCGATGGCGATGGACAGCAGCAGGGAGCGGGTAGTTATCATGACGTGGTCCGTAGGGGTAATGCGCGCAATTTTCGCACAATGTTGCTAATCGGGCCTTAGACGGCTCTTAATTTCCCCCACCGGCGCATGCCCGGGGTCTGACCCGGCGGGTCAGACCCCTTCGGCCTTGGGTTTAATCGCCGAGCGCCGCCAGCAGCTCGGCCTGGTGTTCGGCGATCAGCGCGTTGGTCATCTCGGTCAGGTCGCCGTCCATGATGAAGTCCAGCTTGTACAAGGTCAGGTTGATGCGGTGATCGGTCATGCGCCCCTGCGGATAGTTGTAGGTGCGGATGCGTTCGCTGCGGTCGCCGGAACCGATCAGGCTCTTGCGGGTGGCCGCTTCCTTGGCCTGCGCCTCGCGCAGCTGCACGTCCTTGATGCGGGTGGCCAGCACCTTCATCGCTTGCGCCTTGTTCTTGTGCTGCGAGCGGTCGTCCTGGCACTCGACCACGATGCCGGTCGGCAGGTGGGTGATGCGGACGGCGGAATCGGTCTTGTTGATGTGCTGGCCGCCGGCGCCGGACGCGCGGTAGGTGTCGATGCGCAGCTCGGACGGATTGATGTTGACGTCCTCCACCTCATCGGCCTCCGGCATCACCGCCACCGTGCAGGCCGAGGTGTGGATGCGGCCCTGGGTTTCGGTGGCCGGCACGCGCTGCACGCGGTGGCCGCCGGATTCGAACTTCAGCTTGGAGTACACGCCGTTGCCGACCAGGCGCACGATCACCTCGCGGTAGCCGCCCAGGTCCGAGGTCGATTCCGACACCATCTCCACCTGCCAGCGGTTGCGCTCGGCGAAGCGGGTGTACATGCGCAGCAGGTCGCCGGCAAACAGCGCCGACTCGTCGCCGCCGGTGCCGGCGCGGATTTCCAGGAAGATAT
Organism: Duganella alba; assembly: GCF_009674495.1. Classification (GTDB taxonomy): domain Bacteria; phylum Pseudomonadota; class Gammaproteobacteria; order Burkholderiales; family Burkholderiaceae_D; genus Rugamonas; species Rugamonas alba. The sequence goes on from NZ_WKJN01000006.1 coordinate 175,041, forward strand.
TGCGGTCGTCGTTGGCGTCCTTCGGCAGCAGCATTTTCTGCAGCTCCAGGTCCAGTTCGGCGGTGCGCGATTTGGCGGCTTCGATTTCTTCCTGGGCGAAGTCCTTCATGTCGGGATCGGCCAGCATCTCTTCGGCGGCGGCGATGTCGCCCAGCGCTTCCTGGTAGGACTTGTAGACCGCCACCAGCGGGCCGATCTCGGCGTGCTCGCGGGTCATCTTGCGGTAGCTGTCCATGTTGTCGGTGGCGCCTTCGGACATCAGCAGTTCATCGAGTTCGACCAGACGGTTTGCCAATTGATCGAGCTTGGCCAGCATGGATGGTTTCATAGCGTATTCTTTGGAGAGTGAAGCAGGCGCCGCGGGGCGGCGAGGGGAGGCGGCAGGGAAGCGGAAGCGCTAACGGCGGCCGCGGAACATCTGTGGCAGGATTTCCGCCAGCTGCGCGCGTTCGTCGCCGTGGGCATGGCGCAGCGCCTGCTGCGGGCCATGCATGAACTTGGCGGTCAGGCCTTTGGACAGGGCTTCGAGCACGGTGTCGATGTCCTCGCCCCTGGCCAGCATCTTGCGCGCGCGTTCCAGTTCCAGCAGGCGCAGCGCTTCGCCGTTTTCCTGCAGGCTCTGGATCACCGGCACCACGGCGCGGTCGTCGATCCAGTGCATGAAGGACTGCACGCGGGTTTCGATGATGGCTTCGGCCTGCGCCACGGCGGCCTGGCGGTTTTCCAGGCCGGTCTGCACCACCTTGCCGAGGTCGTCGACGGTGTAGAGGAAGGCGTCGTTGAGGCGCGCCACTTCCGGTTCGATATCGCGCGGCACGGCCAGGTCGACCATGAACATCGGCTTGTGGCGGCGCGCCTTGATCGCGCGTTCCACCATGCCCAGGCCGATCAGCGGCAGCGACGAGGCGGTGCACGAGATGACGATGTCGTACTGGTGCAGCTTGTCCTGCAGGTCGGCCAGGCGGATGGCGCGGCCGCCGTAGCGGTGCGCCAGCAGCTCGCCGCGTTCCAGCGTGCGGTTGGCGATGGTGATGGATTTCGGATTCTGCGCCGCGAAGTGGGTGGCGCACAGCTCGATCATTTCGCCGGCGCCGATGAACAGCACGTTCTGCTCGGCGATCTTGTCGAAGATGCGCTGCGACAGGCGCACGGCGGCGGCGGCCATCGACACGCTGTGGGCGCCGATTTCGGTGGTGCTGCGCACTTCCTTGGCCACCGAGAACGAGCGCTGGAACAGCTGGTGCAGATAGGTGCCGAGGCCGCCCGCTTCGTCGGCGGTGCGGATGGCGTCCTTGATCTGGCCGAGGATCTGCGTTTCGCCCAGCACCATCGAGTCCAGCCCGGAGGCGACGCGGAAGGTGTGGCGCACGGCGTCGTGCTGCGGCAGCATGTACAGGTGCGGACGCAGTTCGGCGTAGTTGAGCTTGTGGAAATCAGCGAGGAAATGCGCGCCGGCGTCGAGCGGGTCGGGCACGGTGCTGGCCGCGTACAGCTCGGTGCGGTTGCAGGTCGACAGGATGGCGGCCTCGTCGGAACCGCGATGGTCGATGCGTTCAAACCACGAGCGCGCCGCCACCACCGCCTGCCCGAGCTGGTCGGGGGCGAACGCCAACTGCTCGCGGAGCGAGACCGGAGCGGTAGTGTGGTTGAGGCCGACGGCAAGCAGCTGCATTTCGGGTCCAGGCGTTGAATATGCGGTCATTATACCGTGAGTACCCGGATGTTGCTTCTAGGACTGCTCAAAGAGATAGCAACAGCCTGTCCGCAGGTCAGGCGCCGAGCTTTTCCAGGCGGTAGCCGTAGCTGTAGACCGGCACCAGGCGGAAGCCGTTTTCTGGTTTTAACTGCAATTTGTTGCGGACGCGGGAAACGTGGGTGTCCATGGTGCGCGACGGCACCACGGTTTCACGTATCCATACCGCCTCATGGATGTAGGCGCGCGACAGCGGACGGCCGATGTTGCGGAAAAATAACAGTGCCAGGTAGAACTCTTTGTGGGTGACATCCAACACTATGCCGTCCATCAGCAGCCGGCCGGGGCGCGTTTCGAAGACATATTGCCCGAATTGCAACTGCTCGGCGCCATTCTGCGCCGGGTAGGCGCGGCGCAGCAGGGCTTGCACGCGCGCCACCATTTCGCTGCGGCGCAGCGGCTTGATCATGTAATCGTCGGCGCCGGCGGCCAGGCCGGCGACGATGTCGTCCTCGCCCGAGCTGGTGGTCAGGAACAGCACCGGCGCGCTGTCGTGCAGCTTCTCCTTGGCCCGGCGCAGCACCTCGGCGCCGCTCAGGTCGACCACCTGCCAGTCGAGGATCAGCATGTCGTAGCTGTCCTTGCGCAATTGCGCCAGCACGTCTTTGGCGGTCTGGAAGCTGTGGCAGATGTGGCCGGCCGAGGTGAGGACCTGGCAGATCAGTTCGGCTTGGCTGCGATCGTTGTCGAGTACGGCAATTCTCATACTGCTGCCTGCTGGAAAATGTTAAGGAGAAGTCACTCCAAATATAACAGAGATTTACAAATACCTTAGCAAAAAGGCTAAAAATATTTTTTTAAGACACTATCTGTGCCTTCTTGATAATGCTTGATTTCCCTGTGCGCGCCCGCATGTTGATTACACGGTACACTGGAAAAACGCTGAATTCAATGCAGAAGTTGAAAAATAGCAAGAAGTGACAAGGCTCTCCGGGAGGCACGATGCGCGGCAAAAAAGACACAAATTGGGCGCTGGTGCCGGCTTCGGCAGGCGATATCGCCGCCGTGCGCGAACGCTGTCGCCAGCTGGTGCGGCGCCGCGCGATGCTGTCGGCCGGCGTGGCGGCGGTGCCGATTCCGGGTCTCGACGTGGTGTCCGACCTGCGTCTGTTCGCGCTGCTGATCGACGACATCAACCAGGAATTCGGCCTGTCGGAACAACAGATCGAGCGCCTGCAGCCGAAGTTCCGGCTGATCGCCTACGAAGCGGCGATCGGCGTCGGCGGCATGCTGGTGGGCAAGGTGGTGACGCGGGAAGTGGTGGTGCAGCTGTTGAAGCGCACCGGTTTCAAGGCGGTGGCCAGGCAGGCCGGCAAGCTGGTGCCGCTGGCCGGGCAGCTGGCGTCGGCCGGCATCGGCTTTTTCGCCTTCCGCCAGATCGGCTACCAGCACGTGGAAGCCTGCGCCAGGGTGGCGCAGGAACTGGTGACGGCCGGCGTGCACCGGCCGGCGTGATACTCAGGTTGTTTCAAAATGCGCGCAGCGAGGCGCGGCGACGAAGACAGTGCAACCTGCACGGCAAGGAGCCGCAACGAAGCTGCGTGCTTTTTGAAACGACCTAGGCGTCGGGGAGGACCACGTTGACGTCCAGGACTTCCAGGTTGCCCTGGCGGTCCAGCGAGATCTTGATGTCGTCGGCATTGACCTTGGTGTACTTGGAGATCACCTCGATCAGTTCCTTGTGCAGCGCCGGCAGGAAGTCCGGGCCGGCGCGGCCGCTGCGCTCGCGCGCGATGATGATCTGTAACCGTTCCTTGGCCGCGGTGGCGGTCTTTTGTTTAGGCGGAAACAGGAAAGAAAGCAGTGCCATGGTTACTTGCTCCCGAAGATACGCTGCAACAGGCCGGGCTTTTCATAATTGGTAAAGCGCAGCGGCAAGTCTTCGCCGAGGAAGCGCGACACCACGTCTTCGTAGGCTTCCGCAACATCGGTGCCCTTGAAGTGAATCGCCGGGTTGCCCTGGTTCGAAGCATGCAGCACCGATTCCGATTCCGGAATGATGCCGATCAGTGGAATGCGCAGAATCTCCTTCACATCTTCGAACGACAGCATCTCGTCCGCTTCCACGCGTTTCGGCGAGTAGCGGGTGATCAGCAGGTGCTCCTTGACCGGCTCGCCGCCGGTCTGGGCGCGGCGCGACTTGGCCTGGATGATGCCGAGGATGCGGTCGGAATCGCGCACCGACGACACTTCCGGATTGGTGACGATGATCGCTTCATCGGCAAAGGTCAGCGCCATCAGCGCGCCGTGCTCGATACCGGCCGGCGAGTCGCAGATGATGAACTCGAAGCCCATGTTGATCAGTTCATGCAGCACTTCTTCCACGCCGTCTTCCGACAGCGCGTCCTTGTCGCGCGTCTGCGAGGCCGGCAGGATGAACAGGTTGTCGCAGTGCTTGTCCTTGATCAGCGCCTGGGTCAGCGTCGCTTCCTTGTTGATCACGTTGATCAGGTCGTACACCACGCGGCGTTCGCAGCCCATGATCAGGTCGAGGTTACGCAGGCCGACGTCGAAGTCGATGACCGCGGTCTTGTGGCCGCGCATGGCCAGGCCGGTCGAGAAGCTGGCGCTGGAGGTGGTTTTACCGACACCGCCCTTGCCGGACGTTACAACAATAATTCTTGCCACGAATAATCCTTTTCAGAGTGGTGTGCGTCAAGCGCGGTTAGCCGTATTGACAGATGATATATCGATTCTGTCACCGACCAGGCGAATTTGCGTCGGCGAGCGCGCATATTCCTGGGGGAAACCGTCTTCAAACGTGCTGTAGACGCCGGCGATGGAGACCAGCTCCGGCGACATGTTCAGTGCAAAAATGCGCGCCTGGGCATTGCCCGAGGCGCCCGCCAGCGCGCGGCCGTTGAGCGTGTTGTACACGTGGATGCTGCCGTCGGCGATGATTTCGGCGCCGTTGTTGACCACGGCGGTGACCACCAGGTCGCAGCCGCGCGCGTAGATGCGCTGGCCGGCGCGCACCGGCGTGTCGATGATCATCACGCCGCCGTCGGCGACCGGCTGGGCCTGGGCGGCAGCCACCGCCACCGGCGTCGGCGCGGTGTCCGGCGTGGCGGCAGGCGCCGGCCTGGCCGCTTCCTCTTCACGCGGCTTGGCGCTGGCGGTTTCCAGGCTCAGACCGTGGGCGGCGATGTCGGCCGCCATGTCCGGCGGCGCGTTGCGCACGGCGACCGGGTTCAGGCGGTATTTTTTCAGCAGGGCGATCAGGCCGCCCCAGTCGACCGCTTCGCAGCCGGCCGGCAGCGCGGCGACGTCGATCACGGTCAGGTCGTCTTCGAAGAAGTCGGCGGTGCCGCCGGTCATTTCGGCCAGCGCGGCGTCGAGAGCGAGGCGGTCGGCCGTCGCCAGAATGGCGGAGACGGCGACGACGGTGGAAATCTTGATTTCGATGGGCTTTTGAAACAGGCTCTTGGACATGGGCGACAGTATCAGGGTTAGCCTCGCGCGCATGCGCAGGCACCAGCATTCTACTGTGGAAAATGGGGAAAGGGGAGGCCCGCCACGCGTGCGGGCCTTGAAAAATGCGGGATTTGGCTAGTAGATGGCGCGCAGCTGGCGCGCGGCGGCGACCATATTGCGCAGCGCGGCCTGGGTTTCCGGCCAGCCGCGCGTCTTCAGGCCGCAGTCCGGATTGACCCACAGGTTGGCCGGCGGGATCACCGCGCTGGCCTTTTGCAGCAGCCGCACCATCTCCTGCTGGTCCGGCACCCGCGGCGAGTGGATGTCGTAGACGCCGGGACCGATCTCGTTCGGGTAGCGGAACTGGCCGAAGCCGTTCAGCAGTTCCATGTCCGAGCGGCTGGTCTCGATGGTGATGACGTCGGCATCCATGGCGGCGATCTGCGGCAGGATGTCGTTGAACTCGGCGTAGCACATGTGGGTGTGGATCTGCGTGGCGTCGCCCACGGCGCTGGCCGACACGCGGAAGGCCTGCGTGGCCCAGTCCAGGTAGTCGTCCCAGCGGCTGCGGCGCAGCGGCAGGCCTTCGCGCACGGCCGGTTCGTCGATCTGGATGATGCCGATGCCGGCCTGTTCCAGGTCGGCCACCTCGTCGCGGATGGCCAGCGCGATCTGCAGCGCGGTGCGCGAGCGCGGCTGGTCGTCGCGCACGAACGACCATTGCAGGATGGTGATGGGGCCGGTCAGCATGCCTTTCATCGGTTTGCCGGTCAGGCTTTGCGCGTGCACGGTCCAGTCGACCGTCATGGCTTTCGGACGGCTGACGTCGCCGTAGATGATCGGCGGCTTGACGCAGCGCGAGCCGTAGGATTGCACCCAGCCCAGCCGGGTGAAGGTGAAGCCGTCGAGCTGCTCGCCGAAGTATTCGACCATGTCGTTGCGTTCGGCTTCGCCGTGGACCAGCACGTCCAGGCCCAGTTCCTCCTGCTGGCGCACGGCGTAGGCGATTTCCTCGCGCATCGTGGCGGCGTAGCCGGCGGCGTCGAGTTCGCCGCGCTTGAAGCTGGCGCGGGCGCTGCGGATGGCCGGTGTCTGCGGGAAGGAGCCGATGGTGGTGGTCGGGAAGGGCGGCAGCTGGAAGCGGGCGCGCTGTTCGGCCTGGCGCTGGGCGAAGCCGGAGCGGCGCTGGCCGGCGTCGGCCGGCAGGGCGTCCAGGCGCTCGCGGACGGCGGCCTGGTGCACGCGCGGACTGGCGCGGCGGCTGGCGATGGCGGCGCGGGAGGCGGCCAGCGCGCTGGCGGCATCTTCACCGTGCAGCGCGCGTTTCAGCACGTCCAGTTCGTCCAGCTTTTCGCCGGCGAAGGCGAGCCAGGAGCGGATCTCGCCGTCGAGCTGGTTTTCGGCCGCCAGCGTGAACGGCACGTGCAGCAGCGAGCACGACGAGGACAGCCACAGCTTGCCGGCGCGCTTCTCGACGATCGGCGCCAGCACGGCCAGCGCGGCGTCGAGGTCGGTGCGCCAGATGTTGCGGCCGTCGACGATGCCGACCGACAGCACCTTGTGCACCGGCAGCCAGTCGGCGATGCTGGCCAGTTCCTGCGGCGCGCGCACGCCGTCGACGTGCAGGCCGGCCACCGGCAGGCGGCAGGCCAGGCCGAGGTTTTCTTCCAGCGGCGAGAAATAGGTCGCCAGCAGCAGCGGCACGCCGACCTGGTTCAGCTGCCAGTAGCTGTTTTCGAAGGCGCTGCGCCATGGCGCCGGCAGGTCGAGTCCGAGGATGGGTTCGTCGACCTGCACCCATTGCACGCCCTGGGCTTTCAGGCGGTCCAGCACCTGGCCGTAGATCGGCAGCAGCTGGTCCAGCAGGGCGAGGCGGTCGAAACCGGCGGTCCTGGTTTTGCCCAGCCACAGGAAGGTCAGCGGGCCGATCAGCACGGCCTTGACCGCGTGACCGAGGGCCTGCGCTTCGGCCACTTCGTCGAACAGGCGCTCGCAGGCCAGCGAGAAGGCGGTTTCCGGCGTGAACTCGGGCACCAGGTAGTGGTAGTTGGTGTCGAACCACTTGGTCATTTCCAGCGCGGCGGCGGCCGGCAGGGCGTCGGCCGTGTGCGCGCCGCAGCCGCAGCCGGCGTCGTGGGCGTCGCCGCTGCGGCCGCGCGCCATGGTGAAGTAGCGGCTCAGTTGCGACTGCTGCGGCTGGAAGCCGTAGCGCGCCGGTTCGCAGCCCAGCAGCTGGATGTGGTTGGCCACCTGGTCGTAAAAGGCGAAATCGCCGACGCTGACGAAATCGAGGCCGGCGTCGCGCTGCAAGGCCCAGTGGCGCGCGCGCAGTGCGCGGCCGGTGCTTTCCAGTTCGGCGTCGCTGAGTTCGCCGCGCCAGTTTTTCTCCAGCGCAAATTTCAGTTCGCGCGCCGCGCCGATGCGCGGGAAGCCGGGAACGTGGGTATGGATCGCATTCTTGGTGGTGGTCATGGTGCCTGTCATCCGCATTTAATATTGGTGGGATAAAGTGTGCGGCAAACCGGTCTATAATCAAAACGAAAGATTTTGCGGCTTCACATGAAAAAAATTAATAGACCATGCTAGAGATACGCCACCTCCGCACCTTGAGCGCGCTGCGTTCGGCCGGCAGTCTGGTGCGCGCTGCCCAACTGCTCAACCTGACGCAGTCGGCCCTGTCACATCAAATCAAATTGCTGGAAGATCGCTACGGCGGCCCGCTGTTTGAGCGCAAATCGGTGCCGATCGGCTTTACCGCCACCGGCAGCCGGCTGCTCAAGCTGGCCGACCTGCTGCTGCCGGAAATCGAAACCGCCGAGCGTGAAGTTGCGCGCCTAATGCAGGGAGATACCGGCCAGTTGCGGGTGGCTCTGGAGTGCCACACCTGCTTCGACTGGCTGATGCCGGTGATGGACGAATTCCGCAAGCGCTGGCCCGAAGTGGAGATCGACCTGGTGTCCGGCTTCCATAGCGAGCCGGCCGATTTGCTGCGCAGCGGCGAAGCCGACCTGGTGATCGGTTCGGACTACGGCCCGGACTTCGCCACCTTCCCCCTGTTCCGCTTCGAAATCCTGGTGGTGATGGCGCAGAAGCACCGCCTGGCCCAGCAGCGCCGCCTGCAGGCCGCCGATTTCGACGGCGAAACGCTGATCACCTACCCGGTGCCGGAAGAACGCATCGACCTCATCCGCGAGGTGCTGCATCCGGCCCACATCCCGTTCCAGCGCCGCACCGCCGAATTGACGGTGGCGGTGCTGCAACTGGTCGCCAGCCGCCGCGGCATTGCCGCGCTGCCCAACTGGGCCATCAAGAACTACGTCGACTACGACTACGTCATCGCCCGCCCGGTCGGTGAGCAGGGCTTGTGGAGCGATCTGTTTGTCTCGGTGCAGGAGGCGCAAAAGCACAAGGCCTATGTGCTCGACTTCGTCAATGTGATACGCGAACAATGCGCCGCCTCGCTCGACGGTATCAAATTATTATCGTGACAAATAGTTATTGTTTCTGCAAAATATACTCATGGGATTTGATACGCATCAAAGTGCGTGCTGATATCGGCGCATACGATTAGTGCCCACCAGTTGCGCTGCGGGCATGGATGCTGCTAGCAAATCTGGAGTTTCTCGCGGCAGCGCAGCATTGAAACCTCCCACGCCTTTCAGACGGACGGCGTATGATAAAAGTTCGCGTTGTCGCTCAACTTAGCCGGCTCCGGCTGGCGCATTGGAGAATCAAATGGATGATGTAGTTATCGTTGCTGCCGGCCGCACCGGTGTGGGTAAATTCGGCGGCAGTCTGGCCAAGATCCCGGCTTCCGAGCTGGGCGCTCATGTCATCAAGGGCCTGCTGGCCAAATCCGGCATCGATCCCAACCTGATCAGCGAAGCCATCCTCGGCCAGGTGCTGACCGCCGGCGTCGGCCAGAACCCGGCGCGCCAGGCGGTGATCAAGTCCGGCCTGCCGAACACCATTCCCGGCTTCACCATCAACCACGTGTGCGGCTCCGGCCTGAAGGCCACCCACCTGGCGGCGCAGGCGCTGAAGGCGGGCGACTCGCAGATCATCATCGCCGGCGGCCAGGAAAACATGAGCGCCGCACCGCACGTGCTGCCGGGCTCGCGCGACGGCTTCCGCATGGGCGACATCAAGATGATCGACAGCATGATCGTCGACGGCCTGTGGGACGCCTTCAACCAGTACCACATGGGCACCACCGCCGAGAACGTCGCGAAGAAATACGAGATCTCGCGCGCCGAGCAGGACGAGTTCGCGCTGCAGTCGCAGTTGAAAGCCGAAGCCGCGCAAAAGGAAGGCAAGTTCAAGGACGAAATCCTGCCGCTGGAAATCGTGCAGAAAAAAGGCAGCTTCGTTTTCGACACCGATGAATACGTCAAGCCGGGCTCGACGCTGGAAGGCCTGGCCGCCCTGCGTCCGGCCTTCGCCAAGGACGGCACCGTCACCGCCGGCAACGCCTCCGGCATCAATGACGGCGCCGCCGCCGTCATCATGACCACCGCCACCAAGGCCAAGGAACTGGGCCTGCCGGTGCTGGCCAGGATCAAGGCCTACGCCTCGTCCGGCCTGGACCCTGCCTACATGGGCATGGGCCCGGTCTCGGCCACCAAGCTGTGCCTGAAAAAAGCCGGCTGGACGCCGGACGACCTGGACCTGCTGGAAATCAATGAAGCGTTTGCCGCGCAAGCGGTGGCGGTCAACAAGGAAATGGGCTGGGACACTAGCAAGATCAACGTCAATGGCGGCGCCATCGCCATCGGCCACCCGATCGGCGCGTCCGGCGCCCGTATCCTGGTCACGCTGATCCACGAAATGATACGCCGCGACGCCAAGAAAGGCCTGGCCTCGCTGTGCATCGGCGGCGGCATGGGCGTGGCGCTGGCGATCGAGCGCGCGTAAGCACAATAAAAACAGCGGCCCGGCTCCAGGCCGGGCCAACTTCGAATTTTCGGCATCATACGAGGGGACAATTATGGCAAGAGTGGCATTGGTAACCGGTGGCATGGGTGGTCTGGGCGAAGCAATCAGTTATAAACTGTCGGCGCTGGGCTATTGCGTCGTGACGACCTATTCCCCCGGCAATCCGAAGGTGGAACAGTGGCTGGCGACGACGCGCGACCAGGGCTACAACTTCCGCGCCTATCCATGCGACGTGTCGGACTACGAGTCGGCACAGGCTTGCATCGCCGCGATCGAAAAAGACATCGGCCCGGTCGACATCCTGATCAACAACGCCGGCATCACGCGCGACATGACGTTCAAGAAAATGGACAAGGTCAACTGGGACGCGGTCATGAAGACCAACCTCGATTCCGTGTTCAACATGACCAAGCCGGTGTGCGACGGCATGATCGAGCGCGGCTGGGGCCGCATCATCAACATTTCGTCGGTCAACGGCCAGAAGGGCGCGTTCGGCCAGACCAACTATTCAGCCGCCAAGGCCGGCATGCACGGCTTCACCAAGGCGCTGGCGCTGGAAGTGGCCAAGAAGGGCGTCACCGTCAACACCATCTCGCCCGGCTACATCGGCACCAAGATGGTGATGGAGATCCCGCAGGACGTGCTGGACAGCAAAATCATCCCGCAGATTCCGATGGGCCGCCTGGGCAAGCCGGACGAGGTGGCGGGCCTGGTGGCCTACCTGTCGTCGGACGAGGCAGCTTTTGTCACCGGCGCCAACATCGCCATCAACGGCGGCCAGCACATGTCGTAACACGCGGCACCGTTGAAACGCCAGAGCCGGGTTCGTTCGCGATCCCGGCTTTTTTTTCGTACAATCTGCTATCGATGCCTAAAGGATAGCCATGTTCGACCCTGCCGCCACTTTGTTCCCGCCGATCGCGCCGTCCCGTCACGGCATGCTGGCGGTCGACGACCTGCACACCATTTATTGGGAAGAGGTCGGCAATCCGGACGGCATTCCGGTGATTTTCCTGCATGGCGGCCCCGGCGCCGGCCTGTCGCCGCAGCACCGCCGCTTCTTCGATCCGGAACAGTACCGCGTGATCCTGTTCGACCAGCGCGGCGCCGGCAAGTCGACGCCGGTGGGCGAGTGCCGCCACAACACCACCCAGCTGCTGATCGAGGACATCGAGCGCCTGCGGCGGATGTTCGGCATAGAACAGTGGCTGGTGTTCGGCGGCTCGTGGGGATCGACCTTGGCGCTGGCCTATGGCGAGGCGCATCCGGAGCGCTGCCTCGGCTTCGTGCTGCGCGGGATCTTCCTGTGCACGCAAAAGGAAATCGACTGGTTCCTCGACGGCGCCCAGTGGTTCCATCCTGAAATCCATGCCGAATTCATCGCGCCGATTCCCGCAGCCGAGCGCGGCGACCTGTTGCAGGCTTATGTGAAGCGCATCATGAGCGACGACCCGGCCGTGCACTGGCCGGCGGTGCGCGCCTGGAGCCGTTTCGAAGGCCGCCGCGTGTTCCTGCTGCCGCAGCCCGACGATACGCCGTCCGACGCGCTGGACCTCGGCATCGGCCGGCTGGAATCGCACTACATGGCCAACCTCGGCTTCTTCAGCGACGACCAGCTGGTGCGAAACGTCAGCCGCATCGCCCACCTGCCGGTGGTGATCGTGCAGGGCCGCTACGACGTGATCTGTCCGCCGGTATCGGCCTGGCGCCTGCACCAGGCCTGGACCGGCTCGGTGCTGCACCTGATTCCGGACGCCGGCCACGGCGCCATGGAAAAAGGCATCGCGCAGGCGCTGGTGACGGCCACCGAGCAGTTCAAGCGGCAGCGCCGCTTTGCCTGAAAACGGCCCGTGGGAGACGCGGGCTGCTACACTGTGACTAATCGATAAGAATAAAACGTATGGCAATCATGAACATCCAGACCGGGGACATCGGTCACATCATTCAACTGGCGATCGCGCCGGTGTTCCTGCTCTCGGGCGTGTGCACCAACCTGATCGTGCTGACCAACCGGCTGGCGCGCATCATCGACCGTTCGCGCGTGCTGGAAGACCGGCTCGATGTCGCCTACAGCGACCCGTATCTGAATGAACTGGATCTGCTGTACCGCCGTTCGCACCTGATCAATATGTCGATCGGCCTGTCGACCGCCTGCGGCCTGATGGTCTGCCTGATCATCGCCCTGCTGTTCCTGGGGGACATCACCAACATCGCGCTCGATAAATACATCGCCGGCATGTTCGTGGTGGCGGTGATCTGCCTGGTCGGCAGCTTTGTCGCCCTGATGCGCGAAATCTTTGTGGCGTCGGCGTGGATGCGTTCCCAGCGCCACGTGCGCCGCAAGCGTTAACCTTTTTTTGTGAGAACACCATGCACGACTACCAACGCCCGCCCACCCTGTACCGCTACGGCGTGCGCGAAGACCTGGAACTGGCGCTGACCCAGGGCCAGTTCATCCTCCGTCCCGCCTCCAACTGCCTGACCCTGAGCTTTTCCCAGGCCTGGGACAGCAAGCTGTTCGAGCTGTTCTCGTCGGATGCCTGCCTGATCGTGCACAACACCGAGGAATTCGGCGAGCGCCTGCACCGCGCGGTGCAGCGTGCCCTGCCGAGCTGGGCCGGCATCGACGGCGCGGTGGAATACGGCACGCGCGCGGCCCTGGGCGCGGCCTTCACCAAGACCGCCGCCGAGGCGCAGGAACAGGAGTGGCAGTTCGCCTGGCGCGCCATGCAGGCGCAATTGAGTCTGAATCCGGTGCTGATCAAGATCGGCAGCCTGGAAAACTTCGCCGAGCTGCGCTCGCAGGACACCTACCTCGCTTAGATAGCAGCCGCTCAAGGCTGGGGAATCGCCTCGACCTTCGGCGCGTCGCGCCGATCGAGGCGCGCCAGCACGGCGTTCATCATTTTCTCGATGTCGCCGCGCACCATCTTGGCGCCGAGCAGGCTGGGGACGTAGAAGTTCGGCATCAGCTTGCCGTGGTAGATGATCTTGGTGCCGCCGGTTTCCGGCACCGGCACCAGTTCCCAGCGCGCCTCGTAGTGCTTCATGTCGCCGGAGATCAGCGAGATCTCGATCGAGGACATCGGCTGTTCGACCGCGCGCACGATCAGGTGGATGGTCTTGGCCATGAACAGGAAGCGGGCCACGCCGAATTGTTCGATGATCACCTCACCGCTGTTGCGCGACAAGACCTTGGACGATTCCATGTCCGGGACAAATTCCGCCATGCGTTCGTAGCCGGTGAGGATGCGCCATACCTTGGGCAGTGGCGCGGCCACCGTGCCGGTGGCGTCCACTTCATACATATGTTGGCCGTCCTGATCGACGCGGTTGACCGACACTTCCAGCTTGGGCAATTCAAGCTTTGGTGTTTGCGCCATCACCTGGGCGGTCACACCCAACAACAAAAACACAAGGAATCGCATCATTTGACCAGCGTAAGGCAAAGGGTGGCAGAATACAAGAGCAGCACGCACGGACTTTAGAAGCCCGGGTCTAGAGATTTGGGATTTAATGCGGGCATTATGAAAACGACACCTTACCCCCACCTGCTGGCTCCCCTCGACCTCGGATTCACGACGCTGCGCAACCGCGTCGTCATGGGATCGATGCATACAGGCCTCGAAGACCGCTTCTACAACTACGGCAAACTGGCGGCATTCTATCGCGAACGCGCGCGCGGCGGCGTCGGTCTGATCGTCACCGGCGGTATTTCTCCCAACCGGTCCGGCTGGCTGTTACCCTTTGGAGGTACGCTCAATTACAAGGGCGACGTGGTCAATCACCGCCGCGTGACCAGGGCGGTGCACGAGGAGGGCGGCAAGATTCTGATGCAAATTCTGCATTCGGGCCGCTATGGCTACCAGCCCTTCGTGGTGTCGGCCTCCGACAAGAAATCGCCGATCTCGCCGTTCAAGCCGCGCGCGCTGACCGAGGCCGGCATCGAACAGACCATCCGCGATTACGCGCGCTGCGCCAGGCTGGCGCGCGACGCCGGCTACGACGGCGTCGAGGTGATGGGCAGCGAAGGGTATCTGCTCAACCAGTTCCTGTGCGCGCGCACCAACCTGCGCACCGACCAGTGGGGCGGCAGCATCGAGAACCGCATGCGGCTGTCGGTGGAAATCGTCAAGCGCATCCGCGCGGAAGTGGGCAATGACTTCATCATCATGTACCGCCACTCGCTGCTGGACCTGGTCGAAGGCGGCAACACCTGGGACGACGTGATCGCCGTCGCCAAGGCCTTGCAGCATGCCGGCGTGTCGATCCTGAACACCGGCTACGGCTGGCACGAGGCGCGCGTGCCGACCATCGTCACCTCGGTGCCGCGCGGCGCCTTCGCCAGCCTGGCGGGCCGCCTGCGGCTGGAGGTGAGCATTCCGGTGGTGGCGTCCAACCGCATCAACATGCCGGCCGAAGCGGAAGGCATCCTGCAGCGCGGCGAGGCCGACATGATTTCGATGGCGCGGCCGTTCCTGGCCGATTCGCATTTCGTGGTGAAGGCGGCCGAGGGGCGCGCCGATGAAATCAACACCTGCATCGGCTGCAACCAGGCCTGCCTGGACCACACCTTCTCGCGCCAGCGCGCCAGCTGCCTGGTGAATCCGCGCGCCTGCCACGAGACGGAGCTGGTGTATGCGCCGGCGGCGAAGAAGCGCCGCGTGGCGGTGGTCGGCGCCGGACCGGCCGGCTTGTCGGCGGCCACGGTGGCGGCCGAATGCGGCCACGATGTGACGCTGTTCGACGCCAGCGACAGCATCGGCGGCCAGTTCAAGATCGCCATGCAGGTGCCGGGCAAGGAGGAATTCGCCGAGACCATCCGCTACTTCGGCCGCAAGATCGAACTGACCGGCGTCAAGCTGCAACTGAACACGCGCGTCACGCGCGAGCAGCTGCTGGCCGACGGCTATGACGACGTGATCGTCGCCACCGGCATCAAGGTGCGCATGCCGCCGATCGACGGCATCGACCACCCGAAGGTGCTGTCGTACCTCGACGTCCTGCGCGACAAGGCGCCGGTGGGCAAGCGCGTGGCCATCATCGGCGCCGGCGGCATCGGCTTCGACATGGGCGAGTACCTACTGCACGATCCGAAACATGCGCTGCCGCTGGCGCTGGATGTCTGGGCCAAAGAGTGGGGCGTGAGCATGAAGGGCGATACGCCGGGCGGCCTGGTGCCGGCGGCGCAGCCGGAGCCGGTGCGCCAGCTGTATCTGTTGCAGCGCAAGACCTCGCGCCTTGGCGCGGGCCTGGGCAAGACCTCGGGCTGGGTGCACCGCGCGGTCTTGGCGCGCAACGGCGTGGTGATGATCGGCGGCGTGCAGTACGACCGCATCGACGAGCAGGGCCTGCACATCACGGTGGGCGGCGAACAGCGCCTGCTGTCGGTGGATAACGTGGTGATCTGCGCCGGGCAGGACAGCCTGGTGGAGTTGATGCCGTCCGAGGAAGAGGCCAAGGCGAATGCGCAATGGCCGCGCTTCCACAAGATCGGCGGCGCCGCGCTGGCGGCGGAACTGGACGCCAAGCGCGCCATCAAGGAAGGCGCCGAACTGGCCGTCGCGCTGTCGCCGCTGACGGCTAACCGCTAGCAGCTGCTTTCGGCGCTGCGCTTGTCCATGTACTTCTGCACGGTGCGCGCCTTGTTCATGCGCTCGATGGCCTCGTTCAGCACCGGCATATAGCTGTTGAAGGACGAGGCTTTCGGCACCGCGATCACCGCCGGTTCCGCGTTGACCGGCCTTGGCGTCACCGCCCATTTGCTGACGCCGGGGAACAGGCAGTTGAGGCGGACTTCCAGCTGCGGCGGGGTGCGGTTGCTGTCGATGAGTACCGCGTCCACGCGGCCGCTGTCGAGCATCTTGAAGCGGCTCGCGAGCGTGACCGCGTTTTCCTCCACCATGAAGGTCTTGCCGCGCTGCGCCTCGAATTCGGGGCCGAACTGGCCGCCGCTGGAAATCGAGATGATCTTGCCGCGCAAATCCTCCCAGCTGCGGAAATCGATCGGCCGCTGTGTGGTCGTCACCAGCCACTGATTGACTTCATACAGCGGCCTGGTGAAGTTGAAGACGCGCGCGCGTTCCTGCGTCTCGG
Source organism: Duganella alba (assembly GCF_009674495.1). Classification (GTDB taxonomy): domain Bacteria; phylum Pseudomonadota; class Gammaproteobacteria; order Burkholderiales; family Burkholderiaceae_D; genus Rugamonas; species Rugamonas alba. Next base: position 191,239 of record NZ_WKJN01000006.1, read on the forward strand.
TGGCGCCGAACAGCAGGCCTTCGCCGTTCTTCGCCTTCATCTGTGCGCGGCGCCACGGATAGGGGTGCACCACCAGCTTCAGGCCCGACTCGGCGGCCAGCAGGCTGATGATGCCGCTCATGGTCACCATGCCGGTGGAGGGCTGGCCATTCGGTTCGATCTGCTCGGCGAGGAACACCGGGATTTCCGGCTTGTCCTCGGCCCGGCTCACCGCGCTCAAGACGGTGAGCGCCAGCATGGCAAATACAGTTTTCTTCATCAGTGCGCGTGGTCGGTTTTCTTTAGCGTGTCCATCACGTAGGCGGTCATGCCCTTGGCCAGCTCCTGTTCGCCCATGAAGATCTCGCCGGCGCGCTCGCTGCGCAGCAGGTCCGCTTCCGCATCGTTGTGGGTGCGCACCACGGTCTTGATGTCCGGGTTGAGCGCGCGCGCGGTCTCGATCATGGCGCGCACGTGGAAGGTGTCCGGCGTGGCGATCACCAGCATCGACGCGTGCTGGATGTGGGCCTGGATCAGCACCGCCGGCTCGCCGGCGTTGCCGGCCACCGCCGGCGTGCCTTCCTTGCGCAGCTGGTCCACCACTTCGCGGTTCTGCTCCGCCACCACGTAGGGAATCTTCTGCTCCTTGAGCGCGGCGGCGATGCGGCGGCCCACGCGGCCGTAGCCGACCAGCACCACCTGGTTGCGCAGGTGCTCGTGCGGCACGTTCATCGGCAGCTCGGCCAGCGGGTCGGCCGGGCGGTCGAACCTGGCGGCCAGGCCGGGATTCCGGCCCAGCCAGCGCTCCAGCGGCTTGGTGAGGCGGAACACCACCGGATTGACGGCGATGGAGATGATGGCGCCGGCCAGGATCAGGCTCTGGCCTTCGACCGGCATCAGCTTCAGCGACAGGCCCAGCGCCGCCAGGATGAAGGAGAACTCGCCGATCTGCGCCAGGCTGGCCGAGACCATCAGCGCGGTCTTGGCCGGGTAGCGCAGCAGCAGCACCAGCAGGAAGGCGGCCACCGACTTGCCGACCACGATGATGGCGACCACGGCCAGCAGCTTGAGCGGCTGCTCGACCAGAATCGACGGCTCGAACAGCATGCCGACCGAAACGAAGAACAGCACCGCGAAGGCGTCGCGCAGCGGCAGCGATTCCTCGGCGGCGCGGTGCGCCAGCGCCGATTCGCGCAGCACCATGCCGGCAAAGAAGGAACCCAGCGCGAACGACACGCCGAAGTAATGGGTGGAGGCGTAGGCGATGCCGACGGCGGCGGCGATCACGCACAGCGTGAACAGCTCGCGCGAGCCGGTGCGCGCCACCTGCCACAAGATCCACGGGAACAGCTTGCGGCCGACCACCAGCATCAGCACGATGAAGGCGCCGACCTGGCCCAGGGTGATGGCCAGCGTGGTCCACAGGCCGCCGTCGCCGGCGCCGTGGCCATCCACCGCTTCACCGCCGAGTGAACCGGCCAGCGCCGGCAGCAGCACCAGCACCAGCACGGTGACCAGGTCTTCCACCACCAGCCAGCCGACCGCGATGCGGCCGTTGAAGGTGTCGAGGATGCCGCGCTCCTCCAGCGCGCGCAGCAGCACCACGGTGCTGGCCACGGACAGCGCCAGGCCGAACACCAGGCCGCCGCCGATGGTCCAGCCCCAGAAGTGGGCCAGTCCCATGCCAAGCGCGGTAGCGACGGCGATCTGCAGGATGGCGCCGGGCAGCGCCACCTTGCGCACATCCCACAGGTCTTCCAGCGAGAAGTGCAGGCCGACGCCGAACATCATCAGCATCACGCCGATTTCGGCCAGCTGGCCGGCCAGGGCGGTATCGGCCACGAAGCCCGGCGTGGCCGGACCGATGATAATGCCCGCAGCGAGATAACCCACCAGCGCCGGCAGCTTCAGGCGCGTTGCAAGATAACCGAACAGGAGACCGGCTCCCAGTGCGGCGGCGATGGTGGTAATCAGACCGATATTGTGGGGCATGCGTGCGGGGTTCCTTCAAAAAGGATAAGGGAAACCCCGAGATTATCATACTCGCCCTGCCGGAACCTTAAGCTTGCCCTTTAAGCCAATGCCGCCGGCTGCATGCGGAAGCTGACGCCGAAGCGGTTGTAGGCGTTCATCAGCGCCACGGCGACGGTGAGGTCGGCCAGCGCCTGCTCGCCCAGCACTTTCAGCGCCTGCTGGTAGTCGGCGTCCGGCACCCTGGTCTGGTCGACGCGGGTGACGGTTTCGGCCCAGGCCAGCGCGGCCTGTTCCTTGTCGCTGAACAGGGCGGCCGCTTCGTCCCACACCGGCACCAGCGCGATCTTGTCGCTCTTGACGCCCTGCTTGAGCAGGTCGCGGGTGTGCATGTCGATGCAGTAGGCGCAGCCGTTGATCAGCGAGATGCGCAGGTACACCAGTTCCAGCAGCTCGGCCGGCAGCGCCGACTTCACATACTCGTGGACGGCGCCGAAGCCTTTGTACGCTTCCGGGGCAAATTTGAATACTTCCAGACGCTTGCTCATGATGATTTCCTTTAAGTGGTGAATGACGATGGAATCATTGTGCGCGCACATGGCCTATGCTTGAAGGGCCATAAATGGCATTTGAAACTAGGCCATGATTTTCAGGATGCGTTTGCCCAGCTCACGCGCGCGCGCCGGCGTGTCGATATTGGTGAAGGCCAGCAGCAGCGCCGGCCCGCCGTGCGGCAGCACGCCGCGCTCGGACAGCGCCAGCGCCGACATGCCATGCTCGCGCATGCGCGCCGCCACGGCGCGGTCGCTGTGGCGGCCCTTCATGCGCAGCACCAGGTGCATGCCGCCCGGCTGCGGTTCGACCTGCACGTGCCTGCCCAGCGCCGCCGCCAGGCCGTCGGCGGCGATCTGGCGGCGTTCCGCATACAGGCGCCGCATGCGCTGGATGTGGCGCGCGAAGTGGCCCTCGTTCATGAAGTCGGCCACGATGTGCTGCATCAGCGTCGGGCCGGCGGCGGCGAAGGTGCGGGTGATGTGTTCGAAGCGCTCCACCTGCGCCGGCGGCACCACCAGGTAGGCCAGCCGGATCGCCGGGAACAGCACCTTGCTGAAGGTGCCGGAGTACAGCACGCGGCCATCGCGGTCCAGGCTTTTCAGCGCCGGCAGCGGGCGGCTGACGTAGCGGTATTCGCCGTCGTAGTCGTCCTCGACGATCCAGGCGCCGGCCTGCGCGGCCCAGTCCAGCAGCGCCAGTCGGCGCGGCAGCGACAGCGACACGCACAGCGGGCTTTGATGCGCCGGCGTGACGATGGCGGCCCTGGCGCGCGGCGCGCTGGCCACGCCGTGCGCCACCATCAGGCCTTCCGCGTCGACCTGCACCGGCACCGGCGTCAGGCCGGCGTCGCGCAGCAGCTCGCTGGTGGGCGGGTAGCCGGGATCCTCGACCCAGACGTCGTCGCCCGGTTGCAGCAGCGCGCGCGTGACCAGCTCCATGCTGTTGCGGTAGCCGTTGGTGATGAACACCTGCGACGGTGTGCAGTCGATGCCGCGCGACAGTTGCAGGTAGGTGGCGATGGCGATGCGCAGCTCGGGCAGGCCGGCCCACGGCGGGTAGATCATGTCCTCCGGCTGGGTGGCGCGCACCGCGCGCGCCGCCAGCCGCGCCCACACCTTGCGCGGGAAGACGTCCAGCGCCGGTATGCCCATCTGGAACGGCCTGGTGGAGGAGGCGGCGTCGCCCAGGTTGCTGTGGGCCGGCGCCGAGGACAGCATGGGCGCCGGCGCCGCGGGTGCGCGGCGCGCCAGCGCGGTCGTGACCACGGTGCCGGCCTGGCCGCGCGCTTCCACATAGCCTTCCGCCGTCAGCAGGCCGTAGGCCGATTCCACCGTGCCGCGCGCCAGGCCCAGCTCCAGCGCCAGGGCGCGCGCGGCGGGGATGCGGTCGCCCGGCTGCAGCAGGCCGTCGGCGATGGCGCCGCGGAAGCGGCTGTAGATCTGGCGGTACAGCGGTTCGGCCGCGCTGGTGTCGAGCTGAAGGAAATCCATGGTCTACTCCATATGTCGTTTCATGGCTCTGTGGATTATGCCATCGCCGCACTACGATGGCGTCTTTGAAAGGACATGCCATGAAAATCGTCGAAACGGAACAAGAGCTGCGCGCCTGCTATCCAGTGATGAAGGAGCTGCGGCCGCACCTGGCGTCGGAGGACGCGTTCGTGGCGCAGATACTGCGCCAGCGCGAACAGGGTTACCGCATCCTGGCGGTGTGGGAGAATGCGGAGGTGGTGGCGCTGGCCGGCTACCGGCTGCAGGAGAATACGGTGTACGGCCGCTTCCTGTACGTCGATGATCTGATCGCGGCGGAGCAGCACCGCAGCCGCCGCTGGGGCGCGCTGCTGCTGGGGCAACTGACGGTGTTTGCCGAAGAGGCGCGCTGCGCGCGGCTGGTGCTCGATACGGGATTGACCAATGTGCTGGCGCAGCGTTTCTATTTCCGCGCGGGGCTGCTGCCTGGCGCGCTGCGTTTCGGGAAGGTGCTTGCATGAAGACGATACTGCATATCAGCGCCAGTGCGCGCGGCGAGGAATCGGCCAGCTACCGCCTGTCGCGGCGGATGATCGCGCAATTACGGGAACAGCATCCGGATGCACGGGTGGTGTCGCGCGATCTGTACGCCGAGCCGGTGCCGCATATCGACAGCCTGTATGCCAGCACGCTGGCGCGGCTGCCGGGTGGCGCGCCGCATGCGCAGGGCCTGTCGTCGCTGGCGTGGTCGGATCTGCTGATCGAGGAACTGAAGGCGGCGGACGCCGTGGTGATCGCCACGCCGATGCACAACTTCACGGTGCCGTCGGTGCTGAAGGCGTGGCTGGACCATGTGGTGCGCATCGGCGTCACCTTCAACGCCACGCCGCAAGGCAAGGTCGGCACGCTGCCCGACCGGCCGGTCTACATCGCGGTCAGTTCAGGCGGCCCGCGCAGCGGCGAACGCGCGCGCCAGCCGGATTTCCTCGAACCCTATCTGCGCGCCATCCTCGCCACCATCGGCCTGACAGACCTGCACTTCGTTTAGAGGCGCTTGACCACCACGCAGCCGATCGAATAGCCGGCGCCGAAGGAGCAGATGACGCCGAGCTCGCCGGCCGCCATGTCGTCGGAATATTTGTGGAAGGCGATGATGGAGCCGGCCGACGAGGTGTTGGCGTATTCGTCCAGGATCACCGGCGCTTCGCCCGGTTCGGCGTCGCGGCCCAGCACCATGCGGCTGATCAGCAGGTTCATGTTCAGGTTGGCCTGGTGCAGCCAGAAGCGCTTCACCTGCGGCACTTCGAGCTGGGCGCCGGCGATGGTGTCCTTGATCATCTCGGCGGCCATCGGGCACACGTCCTTGAACACCTTGCGGCCCTGCTGGCGGAACAGCTTGTCGGCCTGGCCCACGCCGGCTTCGTCGAAGCGGTTGAGGAAGCCGAAGTTGTTGCGGATGTTGTTGGAGAAGCTGGTCTTCAGCTTGGTCTCCAGGATTTCCCAGCGGTGCGCGCCCTTGGCCGTGTCGGCCGCCTCGATCACCATCGCCGTGCAGGCGTCGCCGAAGATGAAGTGGCTGTCGCGGTCGCGCCAGTTCAGGTGGCCCGAGGTGATTTCCGGATTCAGCACCAGCACCGCGCGCGCCTGGCCGCTCTGCACCGCCGCCACCGCCTGCTGGATGCCGAAGGTGGCCGAGGAGCAGGCCACGTTCATGTCGAAGCCGTAGCCGTCGATGCCCAGCGCGCCTTGCACCTCGACCGCCATGGCCGGATAGCCGCGCTGCATGTTGGAGCAGGCCACCAGCACCATGTCGATATCGGCCGGCGTGCGGCCGGCGCGGTCCAGCGCCTGGCGCGCGGCGGCGACGCAGATCTCGGCCTGCAGCGACAGTTCCTCGTCGGCGCGTTCCGGGATGTAGGACACCATGCGCTGCGGATCGAGGATGCCGGCTTTTTCCATCACATAGCGGGCCTTGATGCCGGAGGCTTTCTCGATGAAGGCCACGCTGGACGGTTCCAGCGCCGTCACCGCGCCGTCCGCGATGGCGGCGGCGTTGTCGGCGTTGAACTGTTCGACATAGGCGTTGAAGCATGCGACCAGTTCTTCGTTGCTGATCGACTGTGCCGGAGTGAAGAGGCCGGTACCGCTGATGACGGCTTGTTTCATGATTAAACTTTCAAATTGAGCAATGGCAGATGCCAATAATGGAGCAAATTCTACACAATGCGTGCGCGGTCAGCGCAAATAAAAGCGGCGCCCTTGAGGCGCCGCTGGGTCTGCTACAACAGCTGCTTATTTTTTAAGCGCCGCGTTGTCCACCGAGACCACGGTGGTGCCCTGTTTGGCCAGTTGCACCGGCAGGCCCTTCAGGTGGTTCAGCGCCTGCTGCAGCTGGAAGTCGTCGTCGCTGCCGTATTCCAGCGGCTTGCGTTTCTTTTCCAGCGCCACCATGCGCAGCTGCTCTTCCAGTTCGTCGCGCTTGCTCTTGGCGCCTTCGGCCTCGCGGTCGTTGACCAGGTGCTTGTCGAGGTCGGCTTCGCGCGTGCGCAGCGCGTTGAGGCCGTCGCCGTCGGCGTTTTCATCCACCGCCACGTCCGGCGTGATGCCCTTGGCCTGGATCGAGCGGCCGTTCGGCGTGTAGTAGCGCGCCGTGGTCAGCTTGACGGCGGTGTCGGCCGTCAGCTGGCGGATGGTCTGCACCGAGCCCTTGCCGAAGGTCTGCGAGCCGATGATGTCGGCGCGCTTGTAATCCTGCAGCGCGCCGGCGACGATTTCCGAGGCCGAGGCCGATCCGGTGTTGACCAGCACCACCATCGGCACTTTCTTGAGCGCGGCCGGCAGCCTGGCCAGGGCGTCGTTCTCGCCGCGCAGCTCGTAGTATTCGGGGCGGCCGTAGAAGATCTGCTTCTGGTCCGGCAACTGGCCGTTGGTCGAGACGATCGGCGAATCCTTGGGCAGGAAGGCGGCGGCGACGCCGATCGCGCCTTGCAGCACGCCGCCCGGATCGTTGCGCAGGTCCAGCACCAGGCCCTTGATGTTCGGGTCCTGCTTGTACAGTTCGAGGATCTTGGCCGCCATGTCGTCCACGGTCGGCTCCTGGAACTGCGAAATGCGCAGCCAGGCATAGCCCGGCTCGACCAGCTTGCCCTTGACGCTCTTCTGGTGGATTTCCTCGCGCGTGATGTTGAACACCAGCGGCTCGGCCTCGCCCTTGCGCAGGATGGTCATGCTGACCTTGCTGTTCGGCTCGCCGCGCATCTTCTTGACCGAGTCGTCCAGCGACATGCCCTTGACGGGAATGTTGTCGAGACGGCTAATCAGGTCGCCCGGCTTGATGCCGGCGCGCCAGGCCGGCGAATCCTCGATCGGCGCCACGATCTTGATGTAGCCATCCTCGCTGGGGCCGATCTCGATGCCGAGGCCGACGAACTTGCCCTGCGACCCTTCGCGCAGTTCGGCGTAGGCTTTCTTGTCCAGGTAGGCGGAATGCGGGTCGAGCGAGGCGACCATGCCGGAAATGGCCTCGGTCAGCAGCTTCTTGTCCTCGACCGGCTCGACGTAGTCGGATTTGATCAGGCCGAACACGTCGGCCAGCTGGCGCAGCTCTTCCAGCGGCAGCGGCGGGTCCACCGGCTTTTGCGCCATGGCGGAAAATTGCAGAGAAATGGCGACGCCGGCCACCACGCCCAGTCCGACCAGACCGGAATTCTTTAGCTTCTTGCCCATGTTTCACCTGTCTTAGCTAGCCGCTGCGGAGATGCAGCCTGCATGAATCGAGTATAAACCTGATTCCCAGCAAACGTAGTAGCCGTCACGAAATGATTTATACCTTTACGAGGTTTTACAACGGTTGCCGTTGACTTTTAAAGCGCGCCAGCCGGGGCTTGGCGGAACGTCATGTTTACCGATTTGTGTACAGTGTATCCCTAGCGTTCACGACGGTAAGTAATTGTAAGAACTCCTGAAACCCCGAATTTCGCGGCCTACACTGGGCTCGTATTTCTCTCTACCCTGAAGTGGTTTTTTGCCAGCGCCCCAAGCGCTGGCTTTTTTTTATCTACGGAGCCTCCATGCGTCTTCCATCCCCGTCCTTCCTGCGCCGCGCCGGCGCCGCGCTGGCCCTGTCGGCCCTGTTGTCGTCCGCTTTCGCCCTGCCGGTGATGGAGATGCGCGCCGACGATTATCTGCCGATGGCGGCCGAACTGAAGAAATCGCTGAATCTGAACGCCAACCAGCAGACGCTGTGGGCGCAGACCGAAACCAGGACCCGCAACCTGCTGCGCGAGCGCAAGGCGCGCCGCGAGCGCCTGCAGGCCGCCACGCTGGCCGCCGCCCAGGGCGCCAATGTCGAGCTGCGCGACCTGGCCAAGGCGATCGACGACGAAACCAACCTCAGCACCACGGAAGAGAAGCAGCTGCGCGAATGGTGGTTGAGTGTCAATGACGCCCTGTCGGAGAGCCAGCGCCAGACCGTGGTGCAGCTGGTCAGCGAGCAATTGCAGCGCGTGCCGGACAGCGGTGGCGGCGCCCCGCGTCCGGAACGCAAGGAAGAGGGCGGCGAACATCGCGGCGGCAAGGGTGGTGGCCGTGGCGGCATGGGCGGCGGCGGCCTGGGTGTCGGCGCCGGCGGCGTCAACGTCAGCCTGCCGGGCAGCGGCGGTTAAGGGATACCCTTAGAGGTGTTGTTGCTACTGTATCGTAAAGTAAAAAGCCCGCCGCCGGCATGGCGGCCGGCTGGGCTGACGGTAGAATTCCCCGCAAGAATTCCACCCGATAACGATCATGAGCAAATTACTACCCCTCGCCTGGCTGGCCGTGCTGGGCGCGGCCGACGCCTGCGCGCAAGCGGACAGCGCAGCGGCGGATGCGGCACGGCCGGCCGTCAAGGCGGCAGACGACAAGCCAGTACAGCAGGTCACCATCAGCGGCGGCCGCGCCAGCGACATGGACGAGCGCCGCAACTCGGTGGCCGGCAAGCAGGTCTACGGGCGCGAGGAGCTGGACCGCAACGGCGACAGCAACCTCGGCGACGTATTGAAACGCCTGCCCGGCGTCACGCTGGGCGGCCGTCCGGGTCGCGGCGGCGACGTGCGCATGCGCGGCATGGGCAGCGGCTACACGCAGATCCTGGTCAACGGCGAACGGCCGCCGGCCGGCTTCTCGATGGAGTCGCTGGCGCCGGACCAGGTCGAACGCGTCGAGATCATGCGCGGCCCGGTGGCCGAGCACAGCACGCGCGCCATCGCCGGCACCATCAACATCATCCTGCGCGACGGCTACCAGCAGCGCGACAACCAGCTCAAGCTCACCGATTCGATCGAACAGGGCCGCCATTCGCCCAACCTGTCGCTGACGGTGCCGGGCAAGACCGGCAGCCTGACCTGGCTGCTGACCGGCTCGCTGTTCGAGAACCGCCAGCATGACCAGACCGAAACCGTCAACCGCGACACGCGCGCCGATGGCGTGGTGGTCAAGGACGAGCACGTCCTCGACGAGACCAGGCGCGAGACGCGCGGCCTGTTCCTGACGCCGCGCCTGTCGTACAAGTTCGATGGTGGCGACACGCTGAATTTCCAGCCCTTCCTGATGGCCAACCGCAGCGACAGCAACGGCCGCAGCGACCTGGCGCAGGGCACCGGCCTGGTGCCGCCCGGCCTGCTGCAACCGCCGGAATACAACCTGGCGCTGACCGACGGCCACACCGAGTCGACCTTCCTGCGCGGCTTCGGCAACTGGGTGCACAAGCTGCAGGGCGCAGCCAAGCTGGACGTCAAGTTCGGCTTCGGCGCCGGCCACAGCGACAACGACTCGCTGCGCTACCAGTACGACAACGCCGGCAATCTGCTGGACCGCTACACCGACACCGCCACCGTGCGCGACCGCAGCGCCAACACCGGCGGCAAGTACAGCACGCCGCTTGGCAAGCAGCATTCGCTGGCGGCCGGCTGGGACGTGGAACTGGGCCACCGCCAGGAAACCAAGGTATCGCTGGACAAGAATGGCGCGGCGCAGTTTGCCGATTCCGGCGACAACCTGACCGCCGACACGCGCCGCCTGGCGGCCTTCGTGCAGGACGAGTGGGATATCTCGGCGCAATGGTCGGGTTATGCCGGCGTGCGCTGGGAAGGCATCCGCACCACCAGCAGCGGCGGCAGCGCGGGCGAGATCAGCAACACCAGCAGCGTGCTCAGTCCGCTGTTGCACGCGGTCTACCGCATTCCCGGCCATGACAAGGACCAGCTCCGCGCCAGCCTGACCAAGAGCTACAAGGCGGCCAATATCCAGGATCTGATCGCGCTGCCGGCGCTGTCGCGGCTGAACAGCGCCACCCAGCCGGACCGCACCGGCAATCCCAACCTGAAGCCGGAGCTGGCCACCGGTCTCGATCTGGCCTACGAGCATTACCTGGGCCGCGCCGGCATCCTCAGCGCCAGCGGCTTCATCCGCAATATCGAAGACCTGATCCGGCGCGACATTTCGCTGGAAAACACGCTGACCGGACCGCGCTGGGTGTCGACGCCGCGCAACATCGGCCACGCGCAGACCAAGGGCATCGAGCTGGAAGCCAAGTTCCAGCTGCAGGAGTTGGTGGCCGACGGGCCGGCCATCGATTTCCGCAGCAACTACAGCCATTTCTGGTCCAGCGTGGAGGACATTCCGGGCCCGAACAACCGCCTCGACGCGCAGCCGAAACAGACCGCCAACGTCGGCCTGGACTACCGCATGAAGGACGCGCCGCTGACCCTCGGCGGCAGCCTCAACTGGACGCCGGAAACGCTGATCCAGAGCAGCGTGTCGCAGCTGGTTTACACTAGCCGCAAGCGCTCGTTCGACGCCTATGGTTTGTGGAAGTTCGACGCCCGCAACCAGCTGCGCGTTTCCGCCAACAATCTCATGGCAGAGGACGCCATCGGCGCCAACACCGTGAGCACCAACGGCCTGACACAATTGGCCAACACGACCAACCAGACCTATGTGGTCTGGAGCGTCAAATATGAAATGAAGTTCTAACCATAAGGACACGCTGTGAACAAACGATTGCTGCTGACCACTCTGACCCTGAGCCTGATGACCGCCTTCGGCGCCGCCACCGCCGCCGACACCCTGTCCTCCGGCATCGACATCCCGAACATGGACACCAGCGTGCGTCCGCAGGACGATTTCTTCACCTATCTGAACGGCAGCTGGCTGAAGACCACCGAGATCCCGGCCGACAAATCGAGCTGGGGCACCTTCGCCAAGATGCGCGACGACACGCTGCCGCAGCTGCGCGGCCTGATCGAAAAAGCCGAAGCCGACAAGACCCGCAAGAACGGCAGCGAGGCGCAGAAGATCGCCGACCTGTACGCCAGCTACATGGATGAAGCCAAGCTCAACGAACTGGGCATCCGTCCGCTGGCCGGCGAACTGAACCACATCCGCGCGCTGAAGGACAAGAAGGGCCTGCCGATCCTGATCGCCCACCTGGCGCAGATCGGCGTCACCACGCCCTACGGCGTCAGCGTGCGCCAGGATGCGCGCGAGTCGACCAAGTACGCGGTGTACGTCAGCCAGAGCGGCCTGGGCCTGCCGGACCGCGACTACTACCTGAAAAAAGACGACGCCAAGATGGTCAACGCCCTGGCCAAGTACGAGCTGTTCGTCACCAAGCTGCTGACGCTGTCGGGCGACCGCAACCCGGGCGCCAACGCCAAGAAAATCATTGCGCTGGAAACCGCGCTGGCCGAAGTGCAGTGGACCAAGGTCGAGAACCGCGACCCGGTCAAGCGCTACAACAAGATGCCGCTCAAGCAGCTGGCCGAACTGGCGCCGGGCTACGACTGGGGCCACGCGCTGGCCGCCGCCGGCGTCGCCAACAAGATCGACTCGGTGATCGTCAGCCAGCCAAGCTTCCTGACCGGCTTTGGCGCGGTGCTGGAGAAGACCGACCTGGCCACCTGGAAAGCCTATTTCGAATGGCAACTGCTGCGCGAAACCGCGCCGTTCCTGTCGAAGGATTTCGCCGACGCGCATTTCGATTTCTACAGCACCGTGCTGACCGGCGTGGCGGTCAAGCCGCCGCGCTGGAAAACCGGCGTCAGCCTGGTGGAAGGCAGCCTGGGCGAAGCGCTGGGCAAGCTGTACGTGGCCGACTACTTCCCGCCCGAGCGCAAGGCGCGCATGGACGAGCTGGTGAAGAACGTGCTGGCCTCGTACAAGACCTCGATCGACAATCTGGACTGGATGAGCCCGGCCACCAAGCTGGAAGCGCAGGCCAAGCTGGCCAAGTTCACGCCGAAGATCGGCTACCCGACCAAGTGGCGCGACTACTCGACGCTGGTGATCCTCAAGAACGACCTGGTGGGCAATGTGCTGCGCACCTCGAATTATCGCCACCAGCGCATGCTGGCCAAGCTGGGCAAGCCGATCGACCGCGAGGAATGGGGCATGACGCCGCAGACCATCAACGCCTACTACAACTCGACCATGAACGAGATCGTGTTCCCGGCCGCGATCCTGCAACCGCCGTTCTTTGACGCCAAGGCCGACGACGCGGTCAACTACGGCGCCATCGGCGCGGTGATCGGCCACGAGATCAGCCACGGCTTCGACGACGGCGGCAGCCAGTCCGACGGCGACGGCAACCTGCGCGACTGGTGGACCAAGGAAGACCGCGCCAACTTCAAGGCCAAGGCCGACGCGCTGGTCAAGCAGTACGACGGCTACAGCCCGCTGCCGGGCTACCACGTCAACGGCGCGCTGACGCTGGGCGAGAACATCGCCGACAACAGCGGCATGGCGATCGCCTACAAGGCCTACCAGCTGTCGCTGGGCGGCAAGCCGGCGCCGGTGATCGACGGCTTCACCGGCGAGCAGCGCTTCTTCATGGGCTTCGGCCAGATCTGGCGCGTGAAGATGCGCGAAGACCAGCAGATCCTGCAGATCAAGACCGATCCGCATTCGCCGGGCCAGTACCGCACCAACGGCCCGGTGGTCAACCAGCCGGGCTTCTACGACGCCTTTGGCGTGAAACCGGGCGACAAGCTGTATGTTGCGCCGGAACAGCGCATCATCATCTGGTAAGCGTTTATTCATAGCAAAAAAGCCACCCCGGGTGGCTTTTTTGTTATTGTTTCAAGACTTTCGGGAGAGCCACTACAATGAAATCACATCTGCTCAGCGCCTTGATGCTGGCGCTGCTGGCCTCGGCCGGCGTACAGGCGCAACAAAAAACCTCCGGCGTCGACATCGCCGACATCGATCCGGCCGTGCGGCCGCAGGACAACTTCTTCCTCAACCTGAACGGCAAATGGCTGGCCAAGACCGAGATCCCGGCCGACAAGTCGAGCTGGGGTTCGTTCGAGAAGCTGGACGACGACACCAAGCCGCAGCTGCGCGCCATCATTGAAGGCGCGGCGGCCAACCAGGCCGGCGGCCCGGAAGCGCAGCGCATCGGCGATTTCTTCGCCAGCTACATGGACGAGGCCAGGCTGGAAGCAGTGCGCCTGGCGCCGCTGAAGGCCGACTTCGACCGCGTGGCCGCGCTCAGCGACAAGAAGCAGATCCCGGCGCTGATCGCCCACTTCAACCGCTACGGCTACACCGCGCCCTACGGCTTCTCCATCCACCAGGACAACAAGGATTCGACCAAGTACGTGGCCGACCTGATGCAGGACGGCCTGAGCTTGCCGGACCGAGACTACTACCTGAAAAAATCGGACAAGAAACTGGCCGAGACGCTGGCCAAGTACCAGCAGCACGTGGCGAAGATGCTGACCCTGGCCGGCAACGCCAACGGCGCGGCCGACGCCAAGGCCATCGTGGCGCTGGAAACCGAGATCGCCAGGCTGCAATGGACCAAGGTGCAGCTGCGCGATCCGGTCAAGGCCTACAACAAGGTGCCGCTGAACCAGCTGTCCAGGCTGGCGCCAGGCTATGACTGGACCACCTGGCTGAACGATACCGGCATCGGCAGCAAGGTCGACTACGTGATCGTCAGCCAGCCGAGCTTCATCACCGGCTTCAACAAGCTGCTGAACAAGACGCCGCTGTCGACCTGGAAGGTCTACTTCCAGTGGCAGGTGCTGCACGCCAACGCGCCATATCTGGCCAAGGATTTCGCGCTGGAGAACTTCGCCTTCTACGGCAAGGTGTTGAGCGGCATCGACGAGCAGCAGCCGCGCTGGAAACGCGGCGTCAACGCCACCGACGGCGCGCTGGGCGAGGCGCTGGGCAAGCTGTACGTGGAGCAGCACTTCCCGGCCGAGCGCAAGGCGCGCATGGAAGCGCTGGTGAAGAACCTGCTGGCGGCGTTCAAGGAAAGCATCAACACGCTGGACTGGATGAGTCCGGAAACCAAGCTGCAGGCGCAGGCCAAGCTGGCCAAGTTCACCACCAAGATCGGCTATCCGAACAAGTGGCGCGACTACTCGAAGCTGACGGTGGCCAAGGACGACCTGGTCGGCAACGTGCTGCGCTCGCACGCCTTCGATTACCAGAAGGAAGTCGACAAGCTGGGCAAGCCGATCGACCGCGACGAGTGGGGCATGACGCCGCAGACGGTGAACGCCTACTACAATCCAGAACTCAACGAGATCGTGTTCCCGGCCGTGATCCTGCAGCCGCCGTTCTTTGACGCGGACGCCGATGATGCGGTGAACTACGGCGCCATCGGCGCGGTGATCGGCCACGAGATCAGCCACGGCTTCGACGACCAGGGCGCGCAGTACGACGGCGACGGCAACCTGCGCGACTGGTGGACCAAGGCCGACCACAAGAACTTCGCGGCCAAGACGCAGATGCTGGTCAAGCAGTACAACGCCTACAGTCCGGTCAAGGGTTACTTCGTCAACGGCGAGCTGACCTTGGGCGAGAACATCGCCGACAACAGCGGCGCGGCGATCGCCTACAAGGCCTATCTGATTTCGCTGCAGGGCAAGCCGGCGCCGGTGATCGATGGCCTGAGCGGCGAGCAGCGCTTCTACATGGGCTTTGGCCAGGTATGGCGCAGCAAGATCCGCGACGCCCAGCAAATCGTTTATCTCAAATCCGATCCGCACTCGCCGGATCAGTTCCGTGCCAACGGCACGGTGCGTAACCAGCCGGGCTTCTACGAAGCCTTTGGCGTCAAGCCGGGGGACAAGATGTACCTGGCGCCGAAAGACCGCGTCATCATGTGGTGATGTGATATAAAAGCAGGGTATCAAGCAGCACTGGGCCCATGTGAGCAATGGGCCATCACTTATTAATATAGCAGAAGGAAAACTCGTGAAACGTCATCTCGTAAGTGCATTGATGCTGAGCCTGATCGCAGGCCTGGCAGGCGCCGCGGACACTGCCAAAAGCACCGCTCCGGCCAACGCCAAAGTAGCAAGCAAGACCGCCGCCTCCGGCATCGCCACCGAATACATCGACCCTGCGGTGCGCGTGCAGGACGACCTGTTCACCCACATGAACGGCAAGTGGCTGGCGACGACCGAAATCCCGGCCGACAAATCGAGCTGGGGCAGCTTCGCCAAACTGCGCGATGACATCCAGCCGCAGCTGCGCGCCATCATCGAAGGCGCGGCCGCCAACAAGGCCGGCGGTCCGGAAGCGCAACGCATCGGCGACTTCTACGCCAGCTTCATGGACGAAGCCAGGCTGGAACAACTGGGCCTGACGCCGCTGAACGCGGAACTGGCCAAAATTGCCGCGCTGAACGACAAGAAACAACTGCCGCAACTGATCTCGCACTTCAACCAGATCGGCGTGACCGCGCCCTACGGCTACGGCATCCACCAGGACAACAAGGATTCGACCAAGTACGTGGTCGACATCGGCCAGGACGGCCTGGGCCTGCCGGACCGCGATTACTACCTGAAAGCGGACGACAAGAAACTGGCCGACACGCTGGCCAAGTACGAACTGCACATCGGCAAAATGCTGACGCTGGCGGGTGACGCCCACGGCGCGGAAACCGCCCACGCCATCGTGGCGTTCGAAACCGAACTGGCCAAGCTGCAATGGACCAAGGTCGAACTGCGCGATCCGATCAAGGCCTACAACAAGGTCGACATCGCCAAGCTGAATGAAGTGGCGCCAGGCTACGACTGGAACGCCTACCTGAGCGACGCCGGCGTGGCCGGCAAGGTCAACTACGTGATCGTCGGCCAGCCAAGCTACCTGAAAGGCATGACCGCGCTGCTGGCCAGCACGCCGCTGGACACGCTGAAAGCCTACTTCCAGTGGCATCTGGTGCGCGCCAACGCGCCGTACCTGAGCAAGGCCTTCGTCGATGAGAACTTCGCCTTCTACGGCACGGTGCTGAGCGGCGTGACCGAACAGCGTCCACGCTGGAAACGCGGCGTTGGCGTGACCGAAGGCGCGCTGGGCGAAGCGGTCGGCAAGCTGTACGTGGCGGAACAGTTCCCGGCCGAGCGCAAGGCGCGCATGGAAGCGCTGGTGAAAAACCTGCTGGCCACCTACAAGACCAGCATCGACAAGCTGGACTGGATGACCCCGGCCACCAAGAAGCAGGCGCAAGCCAAGCTGGCCAAGTTCACCTACAAGATCGGCTACCCGAACAAATGGCGCGACTACTCGGCGCTGACCATCAGCAAGGATGACCTGATCGGCAACGTGATGCGTTCGCGCCAGTTCGACTACAACAAGGAACTGAACAAGCTGGGCAAACCGATCGACCGCGACGAGTGGGGCATGACGCCGCAAACCGTCAACGCCTATTACAACCCGGAGATGAACGAAATCGTGTTCCCGGCAGCGATCCTGCAGGCGCCGTTCTTCAACGCCGACGCGGATGACGCGGTCAACTACGGCGCCATCGGCGGCGTGATCGGCCACGAAATCAGCCACGGCTTCGACGACCAGGGCGCCCAGTACGACGGCGACGGCAATCTGCGCGACTGGTGGACCGCCGCCGACCACAAGGCGTTCGCGGCCAAGACCAAGATGCTGGTCGAGCAGTACAACGAGTTCAGCCCGCTGCCTGGCTACCACGTCAACGGCGAACTGACGCTGGGCGAGAACATCGCCGACAACAGCGGCGTGGCGATCGCCTACAAGGCCTACAAGCTGTCGCTGCACGGCAAGAAGGCCCCGGTGATCGACGGCCTGACCGGCGACCAGCGCTTCTACATGGGATTCGCCCAGGTATGGCGCCTGAAGATGCGTGAAGCGGCGCAGATCCAGCAGATCAAGACCGATCCGCACTCGCCAGGCCAGTTCCGCGCCAACGGCCCGATGCGCAACCAGCCGGGCTTCTACGACGCCTTCGGCGTCAAGCCGGGCGACAAGATGTACCTGGCGCCAAAAGACCGCGTGATCATGTGGTAATGCGGTGATATCGCAGTAAAAGCAAAGGCCGCAGCGATGCGGCCTTTTTTCATCCAGTTATACTAGCGGTTTGTCCATTCAAGAAGCCAGCCATCATGCGTTTGCGTTACGTCGCATCTTCCCTTGCCCTGCCGCTGCTGTTGAGCGCCTGCGGCGATTCCTATACGCCTGTCGATGTGTACATGGCCAAGACGCCGGAGTGCAAGGAATGGCAGGAGGGATCGCGCTTCGAGCTGCCACGCGGCATCAGCGTGTCGACCACGCCGCCCGTGACGCTGCCCGATGGCGGCGCCGAGTTCACCTTCGTCTACCTGGTGCCGCGCGGCGAGCGCGCGCTGTTCCAGACCCGCGACTACAACGTCACCCAGCCGAAAGGCGCGCTGATCGCCACCGGCAAGCTGGTGACGTTCTACCAGCGCACCACCAACTCGCCGGCGGAAATCGTCGAGTCGATTCCGAAAGTGCCGGACATGCTGATCGCCGGCGCCACCGGCGCGGAAACCATCTGGCGCGTGCGCCTGCGCGTGACGGAAAAGCTGCCGGAGCGCTTCGACCTGACGCCGCCGGCGTTCGAGATCGCGCTGCACAAATATCCGATGCGCACCTTCACCTACCGCTATTTCGCCGACCGCAAAGCCTACGGTCTGTGCCGCTAACAAAAAACCGGCCGCAAGGGCCGGTTTTTTGTTGGAGGCAAGCGCAGCTTACTTCGGCGGCTCGGACGCGGCTGGCGCGGCGGCGGCGGCCGGGACTTCCGGTTCCTTGAACTTGGCGCCGCCATTGTTGGCCATGTAGACCACCGCGCGCGCCACTTCCACATCGTCGAGGTCCGGATTGCCGCCCTTGGCCGGCATTGCGCGCAGGCCTTCGATAGCGTGCTTGAGGACGGTGTCGTAACCCTGGGCGATACGCGCGCTCCAGGCGCCGGCGTCGCCGAACTTCGGTGCGCCGGCGGCGCCGGTGCCGTGGCAGGCCACGCAGGTCACGTTGTAGACCGCTTCGCCGGTTTGCAGCACTTTCGGGCCGCTGGCGTCTTTCAGCGTGTAGCCTTCGTTGGCCACGGGCGCGATGCGCGCCGCCACTTCTTCAGGCGCCTGGCTGTTGGAGCCGGCGCCGGTCAGCTTGGTGGTGGTGACATATTGAACCAGCAGGATGATGCCGAGAATAGTGACTGCGAAGAAGCCGACGACGGCCACTACGAGCTGCTTGGGAGTGCGGATAAGAGATTCTTGTTCGTTGTGTGCGTCGCTCATGATTTCCTTAAGAGACTAAATTCAAGCCGGGTGGCGCGAAGAGTTGATCAGCAGCTGCCTTGTAAAACCTTCACCAAACGGGTGATTATAGACACAAGAATGCCGCGAAGGAAACGCAAACATGTCTAAAACGACACTGGCCCATGGACGGCTCCCGATAAAAACGGTATCCTACGGCACGCGTTAGCGCATCCTCCTGTCGCGGCTGTAGCTCAGTGGATAGAGTATTGGCCTCCGAAGCCAAGGGTCGTGGGTTCGATCCCCGCCAGCCGCACCATCAATTCCCCGTAGAATCAATCACTTAGACTGTGCGATAGCAGGCGTTATCGCGCCGAAAAGCGCAGGATTCCACACGGTCGCCATGCACGAAACTGTGCCGAATTCAGCCGTTGTATTGTGCCACCGCAGCATTCATGGTTTTGGCCGCTGCGGATGGAACACAACCGGAAAGCCCGATTTGGCTGTTTTTGACGTCCTTTTTGCTCAGAAATTTCCTGCAGCTTTTTGATGTGCGTCAAAAATGCCTGTAATTGTTTTTCAGCTTTTAGCGATACTTGTGCGCAAAGGATGGCGCGATGTCGGCGTGCAGCACGTGCTCGCGGAATTCATAGATCAGGGGATGGAAGATATCGCCGAGTAATTCCGTCCAGCGGATGGGGTAGGCGGAAACGGTGCCGTCGGTAAAACTGACGCCCAGCTGATCCTGCGGATGACGGGCCGGATGGCGTTTCAGGTCTTCATATTTGCTGTCGAGCAGGGCGTGGGTACGTGTGATCCAGGCTTCTGTCAGCGGCGTGTGTTTCCGGAAGATGAAGGCGCACAGGCCGATCAGGTCCTGGTAGTTCGCGCGCAGCACTTGTTCCAGTTCGCCGCCTACCGCCGCCACGCCGTGCGGGCCCACTTCCGTATAACCGAGGCACCACTTGTCGCTGTTCTGCAGCGCTTCAAAGAATGGCGTCCAGTTCTTGGTGGTGAACTTGATGTCGGTATAACCGCCGCCAAAGTGATGCATCATGTAGACGCGCAGATAGTCCGCCTTGTGCGTGTCGCTCAG
Source organism: Duganella alba (assembly GCF_009674495.1). Lineage (GTDB taxonomy): Bacteria > Pseudomonadota > Gammaproteobacteria > Burkholderiales > Burkholderiaceae_D > Rugamonas > Rugamonas alba. The sequence goes on from NZ_WKJN01000006.1 coordinate 210,834, forward strand.
GTACTGGAAGGCCGGGTGGAATGGCGCTTCCGGTACTTCCCATTCCGGATAATGGCTGTTGGTCAGATAGACGAACGGGCAGTGGACGTTGTTGAAGATGGTGAACAGGGACGAAATGCGGTCGCCGGACATGGCGTTATTGCCAGCCCAGACGCAAAACACGATGTTGGAGGAAAGGCAGTCTGATTTGATCATGAACGATATGTGAAAATGTTTTACGTGTAGTCAAAGCATATCAGTGTTCAGATGCACTTTCGTAAAAATTCGCGTTGCGCCGGGCGTGGCTTGGGTCCGGCGGTTTTATTGCGGTCCGTAGGGCCCGAGGAAATCAAGCTTGCCGACCTTGACGCCCTGGTTGCGCAGGATGTTGTAGGCGGTGACGACGTGGAAGAAAAAGTTCGGCAGCGCCACGGTCAGCAAATAACTTTCGCCGGTGAACGGTACGTCCGCTGAAGGCCAGCTCAGTGCAACGGCGCGCTCGCCGCCGGCATCGAGCTGGGCGGTGTCGACGCTTTCCAGATACGCGATGGTGTTGGCGATGCGCTGCTGCAGTTGCGCGAAGGTGGTTTCGTCGTCCGCGAAGCGCGGGCCTTCGCCGCCGCTGATGCGCTGTGCGGCAAACTTCGAACTGTCGCTGGCGCGCTGGACCTGCGACGACAAGGGCAGCATGTCGGGCGCCAGACGCGCGCCGAGCATCGCCGCCGGCGCGATGCCGTGCTGGAGGGCATGCGCCTCACCCTTCTGCAGCAGCGTGGACAATATCTTCAGCGCGCGGACAAACACGGGAACGCTGAGGGTGGACATCTTCGTGGACATGGTGATTCCTTTCATGAGGTTGGGAAATGACGAGGCGCTGCGGTTGCCAGGCCGAATACCTGTTGCAGCAACTGCCGCGGGGAGGTGTGGCCGGCGAAGTGTCGCGCCAAGAGAAACAGCGCCAGCACCACGCCCGCTTGTCCCGGGCCCCGATGCCGCAGTGGCATGTCAGGCGGCCAGTTGTAGGCTGGCGGCGAAGTCCGCCAGCGTGTTCTGTGCCAGGCTGTGTTCGAAGTCGCATTGCACCCGTTGCAGCAGCTGCTCCATGCCGCCCTTGATGGTGCGGCTGACCTGGCAGTTTTCCTGCGTCGGATAGGCGTGCACAGCGAACGCCGCCGGCGCCTGGCTGGCGCGGTAGACATCGAGCAGGGTGATCTGCGCCGGATCGCGGGCCAGCGTGCAGGCGCCGCTCTTGCCGCGCGTGGTCGCCACCAGCCCGGCCTTGGCCAGCTTGGACACCACCCGCCGCACGAAGCTGGCATCGGCGTTGACGCTGCCGGCCAGTTCGGCGGAACGCACCGGCGTGCCGTGGTGGGTGGCCAGCGCCGCCATCACATGGGCCGCGACGGAAAATTGAACGTTAATCTGGGTCATATTGTGATCCTAAACGGCACAATTTGATTTGTCAAACGCGGGCGCGGTTGCCCGGATCTCCCGTATCCGGCGCCAGCGCAGCGACGCGTGCACATTCAGCCACAGTGCATGTGTACGCGTTGACATCAAAGATCGGCCGGTGCTATAGTTTTTTCAACGAGTGGAAACGATTCCACTTATTTCATAAATAAACAAACGGAGACAGGCGGACCATGATCCGCCTGCGCGAGGAGACATGCTCATGACTGCAAGCCCTGCTTTGCCGGGCGATGGACAACTGCGCCCATCGTCTTTGAAATCCCTCTCAAAACTGCTGCTGTTGTGCGCTTTCGGCGCAGCGGTGTACCCCTCGGCGCAGGCGCAAACCGTGCAGGCCTGGGTCACCACCGGCGACCAGACGCAACTGCTGGCGCGCAACGCCGACACCAGCTTCCACGCCGGCGCCAAGGCCGCCACCATCATCGAAGTCGATCCGCGCCAGCGCTTCCAGGAGATAACCGGCTTCGGCGCCGCCATTACCGACGCCTCGGCCTGGCTGATCCAGAACAAGCTCGACCCGCAGCAGCGCAGCGCGCTGTTGAACGAGCTGTTCGGCAAGGCGCCGGGCCTCGGCTTCAGCTTCACGCGCCTGACCATCGGCGCCTCGGATTTCTCGCGCCAGCACTACAGCTTCGACGACATGCCGCCCGGCCAGAGCGATCCGCAGCTGCAGCACTTCTCCATCGACGCCAACCGCGCCGACGTGCTGCCGGTGACCAAGGCCGCGCTGGCCATCAATCCGAAGCTGCGCGTGATGGCCTCGCCATGGAGCGCGCCGGGCTGGATGAAATCCACCGACAGCCTGATCCAGGGCACGTTGAAAACGGAAGCCTACGCGCCGTTCGCCCACTACCTGTCGCGCTACATCGGCGCCTATGAAAAGGAAGGCGTGCCGATCTTTGCGCTGACCCTGCAGAACGAACCGCACTTCGAGCCCAAGGATTATCCCGGCATGCGCGTCAATCCGGCCCAGCGCGCGGCTTTCATCGGCGGCCATCTCGGCCCGCTGCTGGCGCAGGAGCATCCGCACACCAAAATCCTCGACTGGGACCACAACTGGGATGAGCCGTGGTCGCCGGCCGAGGCGCTGAAAGATCCGATCGCCAACAAGTACGTGAGCGGCGTGGCCTGGCATTGCTACGGCGGCGACGTGCGCGTGCAGTCCGCGCTGCACGACCACTGGCCGGACAAGGAAACCTATTTCACCGAATGCTCGGGCGGCAAGTGGGCGCCGGTGTGGTCGGACAATCTGCAGCACTTCGCCCGCACGCTGGTGATCGGCGCCACGCGCGGCTGGGCTAAGGGTGTGCTGCTGTGGAACCTGGCGCTGGACGAGAACGACGGCCCGCACCTGGGCGGCTGCAAGGATTGCCGCGGCGTGGTCACCATCGACAGCCGCGACGGCAAGATCACCCGCAACGAAGAGTACTACGCGCTGGCCCAGGCCAGCCGCTTCGTGCGCCAGGGTGCGCGCCGCATCGCCTCCACCAGCGGCTACGACCAGCTCGACACGGTAGCCTTCCGCAATGCCGACGATGGCTCGCTGGCGCTGCTGGTGGTGAATTCGGCCAGGGAGCCGCGCCGCTTCGCGGTACGCGTCGGCCAGCGCAGTTTCGATTACGTTTTGCCGGCTGCCAGCGTGGCCACCTTCACCTGGAAATAAAACTATAAACGGAGATGAGAAATGAAAACCAAGAAGAAACCAATCGCCGCCGCCTGCGCCGCGCTGGCGTTTGCCGCCAGTCCCGCCACCGCGCAACAGCAGGCCGCCGCACCGCAAGCAGATAAAGCCGATGACGCGCCGGTGCAGGAAGTGGTGGTCACCGGTATCCGTCGCAGCATCGAAACTTCGATGGCCATCAAGCGCGACGCCGACGCCATCGTCGAAGCCGTCACCGCCGAGGACATCGGCAAGCTGCCGGACGTGTCGATCGCCGAATCGATCGCCCGCCTGGCCGGTCTGACCGCGCAGCGCGTCGAAGGCCGCGCCCAGGTGATCTCGATCCGCGGCCTGGCGCCGGACTTTTCCACCACGCTGCTCAACGGCCGCGAGCAAGTCTCCACCAGCAACAACCGCGGCGCGGAATACGACCAGTATCCGTCCGAGCTGATCAACGGCGTCACGGTCTACAAGACGCCGGATGCGGCGCTGGTGTCGGGCGGCCTGTCCGGTACGGTGGACTTGCAGACCGTGCGTCCGCTCGACATCCGCCAGCGCACCTTTGTGTTCAATGCGCGCGGCGAACACAACTCCAACGGCAAGCTCAACTCCAATACTTCGGCCAACGGCAACCGTTTGAGCGCGTCGTATGTGGACCAGTTCCTCAACAACACGCTGGGCATCGCGGTCGGCTACGCGCACCTGGATTCGCCGGGCCAGCAGCAGGAATACAAATCGTGGTGGTGGGGCACGAATAAAAACCTGCCGGCCGACATGCAGAACGTGGTCACGCTGAACGGCGCCGAGGTCACCGCCTCGTCGCGCGAGCAGAAGCGCGACGGCCTGATGGCGGTGGTCGAATACCGTCCGTCGAAGGAATTCCGCACCACGCTGGACATGTACTACTCCGAGTTCAAGCAGAACACCACCATGCGCGGCCTGATGTGGAATTCGAACCAGGACAATCCGATCCGCTACCTGAATCCGCAGGTCGAGGACATCGGCGGCACCCGCCTGCTGGTCGGCGGCGCGCTGACCAACCTGGAACCGATCGTGCGTAACGACTACAACCAGCGCAAGGACCAGCTGGGCGCGCTGGGCTGGAACAACACCTTCAAGAAGGACGGCTGGACGCTGGTCGGCGACCTGTCGTACTCGAACGCCAAGCGGCGCGAGGAAGTGCTGGAAACCTATGCCGGTCTCGGCCGCGCCGGCTCGGGCGTCACCGACAACAACTTCCAGTTCAAGATTCCGACCGGCAGCGGCCTGCCGACCTTCACGCCGAGCATCAACTTTGCCGATCCGAACATCATCAAGCTGACCGACGTCGGCGGCTGGGGCAAGGATGCGGACATGCACCACCCGGTGGTCGAAGATACGCTGAGCTCGGCCAAGTTCTCGGCCAAGAAGGAGCTGGCCGGCATCTTCCGCAGCCTCGAAGGCGGTCTCAACTACAGCAAGCGCGAGAAGACCCACGCCGACACCAATAACTACTGGTTCCTGAAAAACGGCCGCGCGCCGGCCACGGTGTCGTCGGACCTGCTGCAACCGTCGACCTCGCTGTCCTTCGCCGGCATTCCGTCGGTGATGAGCTATGACGTGCTGGGCGTGCTGAACAAGTACTACGACAAGCAGCCGGCCCGTCCGGACGACCAGGCCTTGCAGGACTGGGGCGTGACCGAGAAGATCGCCACCGCCTACGCCAAGCTGGGCATCGACGCCGACCTCGGCCCGATTCCCGTGCGCGGCAACCTCGGCCTGCAAGCGGTCAACGTCGACCAGCAATCGCGCGGCGCCACCGTCAATTCCGGCGTGCTGGGCACCATCACCGGCGGCAAGCGCTACACCGACTGGCTGCCGAGTCTGAATCTGAATTTCGACCTCGACAAATACCTGACCACCACCAACCTGCGCTTTGGCGCGGCCAAGACCGTGGCGCGGCCGCAGATGTCGGACATGCGCGCCGGCGTTTCCGGCGGCGTCGACCAGAGCACCCGCATGTGGAACGGCAGCGGCGGCAATCCGGAGCTGGAGCCATGGCGCGCCAACTCGTATGACCTGTCGCTGGAGAAGTACCTTGGCAAGCGCAGCTACATCGCCGGCGCGCTGTGGTACAAGAAGCTGCAAAGCTATATCTACAACCAGCAGACCGCGTTCAGCTTCGCCGGCTTCCCGAATCCGGGCGCGGTGATCCCGATCCAGGATATCGGCACGCTGAACCGCCCAGCCAACGGCGCCGGCGGCCTGGTCAAGGGTGTCGAGCTGTCCGGCGCGCTCGATGCCGGCCTGTTGTGGGCGCCGCTGGACGGCTTCGGCGTCACCGGCAGCATGTCCGGCACCGAAAGCTCGATCCATCCTAATGGTCCGGGCACCAAGGAGAAACTGCCGGGCCTGTCCGGCGTGGTGTCCAACTTCACCGTGTACTACGAGAAGGACGGCTATTCGGCGCGCGCCAGCCGCCGCTACCGTTCGGCGTATCGCGGCGAGGTCACCGGCCTGTTCGCGCAGCGCGCCTTCAGCGAGATCCTGGCCGAGCGCCAGATCGACCTGCAGCTGGGCTACGCGATCGAGGAGGGCACCTACAAGGGCCTGTCGTTCCTGTTCCAGGTGAATAACCTGAACAACTCGCCGTACCAGACGCGCCAGGGTGATCCGTTCTCCGGCGGTTCCTACGCGCCGGAGCGCTACACCACGTACGGCCGCCAGTTGTTGTTGGGTCTGAACTACAGGCTGTAAGTACGCTAGCGAACATAGGCGGCAGCCGTGCTGCCTGTGTCGGGCGGGGGATGATAGAATTCCAGCTTCTCCCCTCTCGAAAAAGCGACTTCGCCCGATGCAAGCGACCGATTCCGTCACGCTGGACAATTGTGCGGATGAGCCTATTCACATCCCGGGCAGTATCCAGCCGCACGGGGCATTGCTGGCGTTCGACCTGGCCGGCGCCTTGCTGGCCTGGAGCGACAACGCGCCGCAATTGCTGGGCCTGGCGCCGGCGCTGAACATGCCGCTGGCCGAGTTGCCGTTGCCGCCGGAAGTGCACGACGTCGCTGCCGAATGCCGCGACAGCATCGAAGACGGCGAAGCGCCGGCCAGCGCGTTGGAAGTCGCCATCGGCGGCTTGCAGTTCGACTGCATCGTCCATGCTTACCAGTCGCGCCTGATCATCGAATTCGAATTGCGCGATACGCCAAGCGACGCCGTCGCCGCCTTCGCGCTGAAGGCGCACGCCGCCATCGACCGTCTGAAGCGGCAGAAATCCATCGATGCGCTGTTGCAGCTGGCCACCGAACAGGTGCGCGCCATCACCGGCTTCGATCGCGTGATGGGCTACCGCTTCCACCAGGACGACAGCGGCGACGTCACCGCCGAGTCGCGCCGCGACGACCTGGAACCGTACCTGGGCCGCCGTTATCCGGCCAGCGACATTCCGGCGCAGGCGCGCCGGCTGTACATCATCAACACCTTGCGGCTGATCGCCGACGTCGGCTACACGCCGGCGCCGCTGCGCGGCCGCGCCGGCGATGCGCCGCTGGACCTGAGCCACAGCGTGCTGCGCAGCGTCTCGCCGATCCACATCGAATATTTGCAGAACATGGGCGTGGGCGCGTCGATGAGCGTGTCCATCGTCGTCAACGGCCGCCTGTGGGGCCTGCTGGCCTGTCACCACATGGCGCCGTTACAGGTGCCGTATTCGATCCGCATGGCGGCCGACGTGATGGCGCAGGTGATCGCCTCGCTGGTGCAGTCGATCGAAGCGCGCGAGCGCACCAAGCTGGTCGAGCAGTCGGCCGAGGTGCGTACCCGCGTCATGGAAACCCTGCTGCACCACGACGAACCGGCGCGCGCGCTGCTGCAACATGCGCCGGCGCTGTGCGAGTCGTTGCAGGTGGAAGCGCTGGTGGTCACGCAGTACGGCAAGATCATGGTGCATGGCGACATCGACGCCGCGCTGGCCGCGCGCATGGTGGCGTCGCTGCCCGAGGGGGGCAATGACCTGGTCGAACGCATCGCCGTCACCGACTGGCCGCAGGAGATTCAGGAAGCGCTGGCGCCGTGGGCCGGCCTGCTGGCGCTGCGATTCGATCCCGCCACCTCGGGTTGGCTGCTGGGCCTGCGCCGCGAACAGATCCACACCATCCGCTGGGCCGGCCGTCCGGAAAAAGTGGTGGTTGCCGGTCCGCTGGGCCCGCGCCTGACGCCGCGCGGCTCCTTTGACGAGTGGCGCGAGATGGTGCGCGGTCGCGCCGTGCCGTGGGACGCGACCGAAAAGCTGGCCGCCACGCAGCTGCTGGGCGAGATGCACCGCGCCAGCGTCGCCAAGCACATCGAGACCGACCGCGCCCGCGCGCAGCTGCTGGCGATGTTGGGCCACGACCTGCGCGGCCCGCTGCATTCGATCAATATGGCGGCCACCGTGTTGCAGCACGGCGGCGCCGCCAGCACCATGAGCACCCGCATCCAGGCATCGAGCACGCGCATGGAACGCCTGATCAGCCAGGTGCTGGACATGAGCCGCATCAATGGCGGCCTGAGCCTGGGCCTGACGCGCAGCGAAGTCGACCTGGTGGTGCTGTTGCAGGACTTGCTGGACGAGGCGCGCCTGTCGCACGCCGACCTACGCATCGAAACCAGCCTGCCGCCGACGTTGCTGGCGCAGGTCGATGGCGACCGCATGGTGCAGGTGGTGAGCAACCTGGTCAGCAACGCCCGCCACCACGGCACGCATGGCGAGCCGATCCACGTGCTGCTGTCCGACCAGGGCGACCAGGTGCTGCTGGAAGTGCGCAACGTGGCGCCGGAAATTCCGGCCGAGCTGGTGCCGATGCTGTACAGCCCGCTCAAGCATGCGTCGGTCGGCAATGTGCGCAATCGCGGCGGCCTCGGCCTCGGCTTGCATATCGCCCAGGAGATCGTCCAGCAGCATGGTGGCGAGATCGCCTACCGTTACGAATCGCCACAAGTTGTCTTCGCTGTAACGTTGCCGCGCGCCTGAAGCTATACACTTCCACAACAATGTGGAGTTTCTGTGAAGAATTACGGCAGTTTCAAAGCGGACGCTTGAAGCCGGTCCGGCATCGTGGCTAAATGGCCTGATGGTCAAGATCGGTATTACTGCCCGGCTGTTTCTTTCACTGCTGATCGTCAGCATGCTGACGGCGGTCGGTGTCGGCCTCGGCACGCGCTGGAGTTTCAAGCGCGGCTTCCAGGGTTATCTGAATGAAGTCGAAGCGCGCCGCATGGAGGCGATGGCGTTCGAGTTCTCACGCGCCTACCAGGAGCACGGCAACTGGGACTTCATCCGCAACAATCGCGAGGCCTGGGAGCGCTACACCGGCGCCATCGGCCGCGAACGCGCCACCTCGCCGCGCCCCGGCGGCGACTCCATCTATTACGCTGTCCCGGACAAAGCGCCACGCCGCCTCGGCCTGTACGACCAGCAGGGCAATCACCTGGCCGGCAACCTGCAAACCGGCGACGACCTACGCTACCAGCCGGTGCTGGTGGATGGAAAAATGGTCGGCACCCTGGCCGGCGCGCCGCTGCGCGGCTTGCAGGAAGAAGCCGAACTGACCTTCCAGGCGCAGCAGCAGCGCGACAGCCTGTTCATCGGCCTCGGCACGCTGGTGCTGGCCGCGCTGGCGGCGATGCTGCTGGCGCGCAGCTTCGTGGCGCCGACGCGGCGCCTGATCGCCGCCGCCTCCAAGGTCGCCGCCGGCGACTACGGCGTGCGCGTGCCGCACGCGCAGCGCGACGAGCTCGGCACGCTGGCGCGCAACTTCAACATCATGGTCGCCACGCTGGAAAGCAACGAGGCGCTGCGCCGCCACTTCATGGCCGACATTTCGCACGAATTGCGCACGCCGCTGTCGGTATTGCAGGCCCAGCTGGAGGCGATGGAAGACGGCATCGAACCGATCGACGCCAGCAGCCTGAAGGCGCTGATGGACGAGGTGACCACGCTGAGCCGGCTGGTGGACGACATGCGCCAGATCACGCTGTCCGAAGTGGGCGCCTTCGATTACCGCCGCGAGCCGCTCGACCTGGCGGCGCTGCTGCACAGCGAAATCCAGAAATGGAGCGAACCGCTGGCGCAGGCCGGCATGGAAATCGTCCTCGACAGTCCTGCCGCGATGCCGGTGCAGGGCGACACCGTGCGCCTGCGTCAGTTGCTGCGCAACCTGTTCAACAACACGCTGCGCCACGCGGAAGGCGCGACCCAGTTGAGCATCAGCCTGCACGTGATGCGCAGCCAGGCCGTGCTGATCCTGGCCGACAACGGCCCCGGCGTCAGCGACGCCGGCCTGCCGATGCTGTTCGAGCGCTTCTGGCGCGGCGACCGCGCGCGCAGCCGCACCACCGGCGGCAGCGGCCTCGGGCTGGCGATCTGCCGCAGCATCGTCGAGGCGCACAGCGGCAGCATCAGCGCCATGCACACCCATACCGCCATGCCGCGCGGCCTGACCATCCGCATCACGCTGCCCTTGTCGGGAGAAGCCGCATGAACGCGCCACATGTGCTGGTGGTGGAAGACGAACAACGCCTGGCGCGGCTGCTGGTCAGCTATCTGCAGGCGGCCGGTTACCGCGCCAGCGCGCAGCACGACGGCCTGTCGGTGCAGGCCACGGTGGCGGCCGGCGATGTCGACCTGATCCTGCTGGACTGGATGCTGCCCGGCATGGACGGCCTGAGCCTGTGCCGCGCGCTGCGCGCCAACAGCGACATTCCCATCATCATGATGACGGCGCGCGCCCAGGAAGAAGACCGTCTCGACGGCCTGGACAGCGGCGCCGACGATTACATCTGCAAGCCTTTCAGCCCGCGCGAAGTGGTGGCCAGGGTGCGCGCGGTGCTGCGCCGCCGCCCGGCCGGCACGCCGACGCCCGGCTTGCAGATCGACGACCAGGGCATGCGCGCCTTTGTCCACGGCACGGAACTGGCGCTGACGCCGGTGGAATTCCGCCTGCTGAAACGTTTGCGCGACGCACCCGGCAAGGCCTTGTCACGCGATGACTTGCGCACCTGGGTGTATGAGGACCGGCGCATCGTGCATGACCGCACGATCGATACGCATGTGAAGAACCTGCGCCGGAAACTGGAAGAAGCTGGCCTGGCCGAAGCGATTTCGGCCGTTTACGGGGTCGGCTATCGGTGGGAAGCACGCAGCGCGCAGCAACCCTGAAGTCAAACAGAGGAGAAGAAAATGTCTGACGACACACAGTCGCCATCCCGGCGCAATCTTATCAAGAGCATGGTGTTCATCCCGATCGGCGCGGCGGCCACCACCGGCGTGGTGCGCGCACTGTCGCCGGCCACCGCCGCCGACGCCAACGCGCCCGAGGGCAAGCCGGACGCCTACACGCCGGCTTTCTTCAACCAGGTCGAGTGGAAGTTCCTCAACGCCGCCGTGGACCGCCTGATTCCGCATGACGAGCACGGCCCCGGCGCCATCGAGCTGGGCGTGCTGGAATTCCTCGACCGCCACATGCAGACGCCCTACGCCACCGGCGACATCTGGTATATGCAAGGCCCGTTCGTCAAGGCCGCGCCGGAGTTCGGCTACCAGGGCAAGCTGGGCCTGCGCGACATCATCCGCGTCGGCATCAAGAACGTCGACGGCTATTGCGCCTCGCAGTTCGGCGGCAAGGCGTTTGCCGATCTGGACCGCAAGCAGCAGGAGGAAATCCTCAAGGGCTGCGAAGGCGGCAAGCTGAAGCTGGAAGACATTTCGGCCAAGCTGTTCTTCACCAACCTGCTGAATGAAGTGCGTAACGGCTACTTCGCCGATCCCAAGCACGGCGGCAACAAGGGCATGGGCTCGTGGAAGATGATCGGCTATCCCGGCATGCGTGCCGACTATCTGGACTGGGTGGAAGTCCGCGACAAACCATATCCGATCGGCCCCGTCGATCTGGCTGGACGCAGAGGTTAAGACTATGAGTATCGTAAAAAACAAAGTAGACGCCGTCATTGTCGGCATGGGCTGGACCGGCGCCATCATGGCCAAGGAACTGACCGACGCCGGCCTGAGCGTGGTGTGCCTGGAACGCGGCCCGGACCGCGACACGCAGCCGGACTTCGCGTATCCGCGCGTGGTCGACGAGCTGGAAGGTTCGGTGCACCGCAAGTACCTGCAATCGCTGTCGAAGGAGACGGTGACCATTCGCCACAACATGAGCGACACGGCCGTGCCGTATCGCCAGATGGGCTCGTTCAAGCCGGGCACCGGCGTTGGCGGCGCAGGCAGCCACTGGTCGGGCTGCCATTTCCGCGCGTTGCCGGAAGACTTCAAGGTGCGCTCCAACGTGGAACAGCGTTACGGTAAGAAATTCATCCCGGCCGGCATGACGATCCAGGATTTCCCGGTCACCTATGAAGACCTGGAACCGCACTTCGATCACTTCGAATATGTCTGCGGCACCTCCGGCAAGGCCGGCGTGCTGAATGGCCAGAAGGTCGAAGGCGGCAATCCCTTCGAAGGCTCGCGCTCGCGTGAATTCGCGCTGCCGCCGAACCCGAACTACCTGGGCGCCGAGATGTTCTACAAGGCCGCGCGCGAGATGGGCTACCACCCGTATCCGATTCCGGCATCGAACGCTTCCGGCCCGTATGTGAATCCCTACGGCTGCCAGATGGGACCGTGCAACTTCTGCGGCTTCTGCTCCGACTACGGTTGCCTGAACTACTCCAAGGCCAGCCCGAACGCCTGCATCATGCCGGTGCTGCGCGGCCGCAAGGGCTTCGAGCTGCGCACGCTGGCGCAAGTGTTGAAGGTCAACCTGACCGCCGACAAGAAGAAAGCCACCGGCGTCACCTATCTGGATGCGCAAGGACGCGAGACCGAGCAGCCGGCCGATCTGGTGGTGCTGTGTGCATTCTCGCTGTTCAATGTGCACCTGATGCTGTTGTCGGGCATCGGCGTGCCGTATGACCCGGTCAGCAACACCGGCACCATCGGCCGCAACTACTCGTACCAGAACTTGAACCGCGTTTCGCTGTTCTTCGATGAAACCGTGCACGCCAACCAGTTCATGGGCATCGGCGGCGGCGGCACCACCATCGACGACTTGAACGGCAACCAGAACGACAGCACCAAGTCCGGCTTCATCGGCGGCGGCCTGGTCTGGGCGCGCCAGCCGGGCGGCGGTCCGGTGCGCGGCATTGCGACCGCGCCGGGTGTGCCGAACTGGGGCAGCGGCTGGAAGAAGGGCGTCAAGGAGGCCTTCCGCCATTCGTTCTACTACGAGGTGCAGGGTTCGTGCATGTCCTACCAGGACGCCTACCTGAGCCTGGACCCGACCTACAAGGATGCCTTCGGCCGTCCGCTGCTGCGCATGACCTTCGACTGGCACGACAACGAGGTCAAGGCCTCGCAGTACCTGGTGGAGAAAGCGTCGGACATGTGCAAGGTGCTGGGGCCGAAAGCCATCAAGGGCGACGCCAAGAAGGACGGCGACCACTACAACGTGACGCAGTACCAGTCGACCCACACCTGCGGCGGCGCCATCATGGGCTCCGATCCGAAGACCTCGGCGCTGAACCGCTACCTGCAGTCGTGGGATGTGTCGAACGTGTTTGCGCCGGGCGCCAACGCCTTCCCGCAAAACAACGGCTACAACCCGACCGGCATGGTCGGCGCGCTGACCTACTGGTGCGCCAAGGCGGTCCGCGAGCAGTACTTGAAAAACCCGGGCCCACTGGTCCAGGCTTAAGGAGACGACGACATGAGCAATGTTAAAAAAGGAATCGCGGTCGTCGCGGCGGTGGCGGTGGTTGGCGTGGTGGCTGCATTCGCCTATGCCAAGCAGGCGACTGCCACCAAGGACATCGGACCGGGTGCGGAGAATCTGGCCACGCCTAGCGCGCAATTGATCGAGAAGGGCCGCTACCTGGCCGTCGCGGCCGACTGCGTGGCTTGCCACACGGCGCCGAAAGGCCAGCCGTTTGCGGGCGGCCTGTCGATGGCGACGCCGATCGGCGCCATCCACAGCTCCAACATCACGCCGGACAAGGCCACCGGTATCGGCAACTACAGCCTGAACGACTTCGACCGCGCCGTGCGTCACGGTATCGCGCAGTCGGGCGACACGCTGTATCCGGCGATGCCGTATCCGTCCTACGCCAAGGTGACCGACGACGACATGCGCGCGCTGTATGCGTATTTCATGCACGGCGTGCAGCCGGTGTCCAAGCCCAACCTGGGGCATGACATCGCCTGGCCGCTGTCGATCAACTGGCCGCTGGCGATCTGGCGCAAGACGTATGCGCCGGCTGTTGAACCGCTGGTGTTGAGCAAGTACCAGGGCGAAGCGCTGGCGCGCGGCGCTTATCTGGTGCAGGGCCTGGGCCATTGCGGCGCCTGCCACACGCCACGCGCATCGACCATGCAGGAGCTGGCGCAGGACGAGTCGAACCCGGCTTACCTGTCCGGCGGTCCGGTGATCGATGGCTGGCTGGCGGTAAACCTGCGCAGCAATCCGGCTGGCGGCCTCGGTCGTTGGACCGAGCAGGACATCATCGATACGCTGAGCAAGGCACGCAACGCGCATTCGGCGGTGATCGGCACGCCGATGGCCGATGTGGTTGCGCACAGCACGCAGGAGATGTCGCCGGAGGATCTGAAGGCCATCGCCGTCTACCTGAAGTCCCTGACGCCGGGGCCGGATGAGAAGGCGCGCTATGCGGTCAGCGATGTCACGGCCAAGGCCTTGAAGGCGGGGCATGACGACACGCGCGGTGCGCAGCTGTATCTGGACAACTGCGCGGCCTGCCACCGTTCGGATGCGACTTCCAACGCCAAGGTGTTCCCTGCGCTGGCTGGCAATCCGAGCGTGCTGTCGGATGATCCGACGTCCTTGATCCGCCTGGTGCTGGCGGGCAGTTCGCTGCCTTCCACCAAGGGCGCGCCATCGGCGCTGGGCATGCCGGGCTTCGCCTGGCGTCTGTCGGACGACGAGGCGGCGCAGCTGGTTACCTTCGTGCGTCAGAGCTGGGGTAACCAGGCGTCCGCTGCGGATGCCGGGCAGGTGGCCAAGATCCGCAAGCTGGTCGACGCCGAAGCGAAGCACTAAGCAGCAAGGCCGCGAGTCCCGCCAGCAGCAGCAACGCTGGCGGCGGCTCCGGCACCACGGCCGCGCTGATGGTGAATACCTCCAGCGCGGCCAATTCCATGTTCGGCGCGTCCAGCGTGCCGTCGACGATGGAGCGCCCGCGATTGGCGGCGCCGCCATACGACCATCCCCCCAATGAAAATACCTGCGACAGATCGGCGGTGACGCCAAGGTCCGGCCCCAGCGGCATGGCGCCGAAGGTCGGGCCGTCAAAGTAGCGGTTGTAGGTTTGCACCGGGCCGCTCTGGCGCCACAGCACATCGTCGCTGAGGTTGAAGATGAAGGCGCTCCAGTCGCGTGGATCGGCGGTGTAGTGGGCGCCGTTGCTGCTGTCCCAGCTTTGGGGATTGTAGCCGCCGATGAGTTTCCAGCTGCCGTCGCCGGCCCGCGCGCGCATCAGCGAGAAGGTCGGTCCCTGGTTGTCGGCCGCCGCGTGGAAGTCGACGCCGATGTCGCCTGGGTCTTTGCTGTAGATATTGGTCAGCGTCAGGCTGCCGTCGCCAAGCCAGTGTTCCAGCGTGCCGAGGTCGCTCGTACCCAACAGCTGCGAGCCGCCGACGATGACGCCGCCCTGTGCCCACAGCGGCAGGCACAGCAGTGCAATCGCCAGCAGTCTGTTCATCGGTCACCTCCGCCTGTCCAGTGTAGGCGGTGGCTTGCGCTGCCGCGCGCCGCTTTGCGTGCGGCCTGCGGCGGCTCAATGATGCGGCGGATTACGGGAACTTATTCCAATGACTCCGCCAGCATGTCGGTGAACACGCGGATCTTCGAGGCGCCACGGCGGTTGGCCGGGTACACCGCGTAGATGCCGACGTCCATCTCGCCGGGATTGGCCTGGTATTCGGTCAGCACGGCCACCAGCTTGCCGTCCGCCAGATCCTGCTGGATCAGCCAGCCCGGCAGCAGCGCCAGGCCGAGGCCGCCCAGCGCGGCCTGGCGCAGCATGTCCGAGTTGTTGACGTGCAGGCTGCCGCGCACTTCCACTTCGGTGGCCAGGTCGCTGTTGCGCAGCCGCCAGGTCGAACGGCTGGCGCCGTAGGCGAACAGCAGGCAGTTGTGCTGGCCCAGATCGTCCGGCGTCCGCGGTGCGCCGTGCGCGGCCAGGTAGGCCGGGCTGGCGACGATGTGGCGCTGGTGGCCGGCCAGCTTGCGCGCGATCAGGTTGGGCTGCTGCTCCGGGTTGCCGATACGGATGGCGACGTCGATCGCTTCATCGACCATATTGGTCAGCGCGTCGTTGAGGCGCATGTCCAGTTCCAGCTTCGGATAGCGGCGCGCCAGTTCCGGCAGCAGCGGGGCGATGTAGCGGATGGCCAGCGTGACCGGGGCGGCGATGCGCAGCACGCCGGCCGGTTCGGCGTCGCGCCCGGAGGCGGCATCGTCGGCTTCGTCGAGCGAGGCGAGGATTTGGGTGGCGTGGTCGAAGTAGCCGCGGCCGCTGTCGGTGAGGGTGATGCTGCGCGTCGAGCGGTTCAGCAGCGGTGCGCCGATGCGCTGTTCCAGCGCGTCCACCAGCCGCGTCACCGAGGAGGTGGCCACGCCAAGCTGGCGCGCGGCGGCGGAAAAACCGCCGTTGCTGGCCACCAGGCAAAACGCTTTCAATTCGGCAAATCTATCCATGTATTGCGCCTTACGCAAAGGTGTGTGCGAATTTGCCCATATTATCAGCAGAACGCGGTGGGATTATAGTGATTTCATACTTAAATTGCTTTGGAGGTTGTATGAATATCACCCCGCTCCCTGTAGGTTTTGGCGCTGAAATCGATGGTTTCGATATGCGCGAGGCTGATGACAGCATGGCTGAACAGCTGCGTGCCGCGCTACTGCAATATGGCATGCTGGTGATTCGCGGCCAGTCGTTCACGCCGCCGGAGCAGATCGCCGCCAGCCAGCTGTTTGGCAGCCTGGAGACTTTCCCGACCATGCGCGGGCAGTTGAACGGCTTGCCGGAGATCTTCCGCGTCGCCAGCCGGCCGGAGGATGGCCATGTCGAGGTGGGTCGCTACTGGCATTCGGACGGTTCGTTCCGCGAAGATCCGACGCCGATCAGCTTCTGGTATTCGGAAGTGCAGTCGGAGGAGGGCGGCGACACGCTGTTCACCGACTTGCAGCGGGCGTATGCCGAGTTGCAGCCGGAGATACAGCAGGAATTCGCCGGCCTGACGACGGCGCACCGCAATGGCGTGGTGCATCCGCTGGTGCTGCGTCATCCGAAAACGGAGGTGCCGGCGCTGTACCTGAACATCGGCCTGACGGCGGGCGTGCTGGGCTACAGCCCCGACCATTCGCGCGCGCTGATGGAAGCGGTGGACCGTCACTACTCGCGTGACGGCGCCACCTACCGCCACCACTGGCTGCCGGGTGACGTGGTGGTGGCCGACAACCTGCACGTGGCCCACAAGGCAACGCCGATCACGCCGCAGACGCGCCGCATCCTCAACCGCACCACCATCCGCGCCGACGGCGTCATCTGGGCGAATGGTGTGCAGAAACAAGCCGCTTAGCGATTCATCTCAAGCAGTGGCAACAGCGGAAACCTTAGTCTGTGGAGGTACCTAACACGTGATTAAGGTTTCTGCATGAGTTCATGCGAGCAGATATCAAGAAAAATTTGCGATCCAACGAAAAAAATGACTACTCGTGGGCGGTTGATTTTCTGCGTGAAAGTGACGTTGTGGAAAGTTGCTTTGGCGGAAACCTTGCCATCTCCGATTGGAACAGCGCACAGTTTGTAGAATAGGTTTGCATGAGGGGATATGTTATTTCCCTCACGCACAATTGAAATGTGGTCTGGAAAAGCTTGTGTTTGAGATAAACTCTTCGCTTCTCAAGCTATTCTGGCCCAGACCATGCCAAACTCTTCCATGCTGGACGACCGCGGGTTCCGTCGTATTCTCGTTCGCAATGTCACGCTGCCGCTGGCGGCTGGGGTCGTCAGTGCCGGCGTTTTCATCGTGTTGCTTGCTTATTTGATCACGACCATGAACTGGGTCGAGCACAGCGAACGGGTGATCGGCAATGCCAACCAGATCGGCAAGGAGATGGTCGACATGGAGACTGGCTTGCGCGGCTATCTGTTGGCCGGCGACGAGTCCTTCCTGCAACCCTACGTGGTGTCCAAGCCCAAGGTCGCGTCCAATGTCGATGGCTTGATGAAACTGGTGGAAGACAACCCGGTCCAGGTCGATCGCCTGCGCACCATCCAATACCAGCAGCAGCAGTGGGATCTGTATGCCCAGGAAATGATCCGCCTGCGCGGCGCCAACGGCGACGTCACCGGGCCGGTCAAGACCGGCCGCGGCAAAACCCAGTTCGATGAGATCCGCCGCCAGCTCGATACCTTTGTCGCCGCCGAAGTGCGCATGCGCCAGGACCGCAATGACGAGGCCCGCTCCGTCACCACCTGGGTGGCGGTGATCTATCTGATCCTGACGCTGGGCGTCGGCGGCATCCTGGCCTGGTTCGGGCGCCGCGAGCTGACCGGCCTGTCACGCGTCTACACCAAGGCGCTCGATGAACACGCCGAGCATGCCCAACTGCTGCAACAGCAAGCCTGGCTGCGTACCGGCCAGAGCGAGCTGGCGCAACAGGGCATCGGCCAGTTCGCGCTGCCGCAATTGTCGGCGGCGCTGCTGCATTTCCTGGCCAGCTATATGGGCGTGGTGGTCGGCGCCCTGTACCAGCGCGGCGCCGACGGCAGTTTCCGCCGCGTCGCCTCCTACGGTCTGAGCGCCGAATGGGAGCAGCGTGACCAGCAACTGAAATCGACCGAAAGCCTGGTGGCGCAAGCCGCGCTGGAACGCCGCGTGATCCGCCTCGACCAGGTGCCGGCCGGCTATCTGCAATTCAGCTCCGGCCTGGGTTCGGGCGAACCGGCCAGCGTGCTGCTGGCGCCGGTCGACAGCGACGGCGAGATCAACGGCGTGGTGGAACTGGGCCTGCTGCGTCCGATCACCGCGCGCGACGTCGATCTGCTGACGCTGGTGAAGGGCAATATCGGCAGCGCCATCGAAGCCAGCCTGTCGCGCCAGCGCCTGCAGGAAGTGCTGGCCGAAACCCAGCAGCTGAACGAAGAATTGCAAGTACAGCAGGAAGAACTGCGCACCGCCAACGAGGAACTGGAAGAACAGTCGCGCGTGCTGGAAGAATCGCAGGCCAGCCTGGAAAACCAGAAAGCCGAACTGGAACAGACCAACGAACAGCTCAACGAGCAGGGCGTGGCGCTGGACCAGAAAAACGCCGAACTGCAAAAAGCCCAGTTGGACCTGGAAGAGCGCGCCCGCGACCTGGAGCGCGCCAGCCAGTACAAATCGCAATTCCTGGCGAATATGTCGCACGAGCTGCGTACGCCGCTCAACAGCTCGCTGATCCTGGCCAAGCTGCTGTCGGAAAACGCGCTGGGCAACCTGAACGACGAGCAGGTACGCTTCGCCAACACGATTTACTCAGCCGGCAACGACCTGCTGAACCTGATCAACGACATCCTCGACATCTCCAAGGTCGAAGCCGGCAAGCTCGACCTGGTGCCGGAAAACCTGTCGATCCGCCATGTGGCGGAAGGCATGGCCATGGTGTTCGAGCCGCTGGCGCAGCAGAAGAAGCTGGCGTTCCAGCTGCAAGTGGCCGACGGCGTGGCCGAGCACATGGTCAGCGACCGCCAGCGCATGGAGCAGATCCTGAAAAACCTGCTGTCGAACGCGCTAAAGTTCACCAGCAGCGGCCAGATCACGCTGACCGTGCAGCCGGCCGCGCATGGCGCGGTGGCGTTCTCGGTGCAGGACACCGGCATCGGCATCCGCGCCGAAGACCAGCAGGCGATTTTCAACGCCTTCCAGCAGGCCGATGGCACCACCAGCCGCAAGTACGGCGGCACCGGCCTCGGCCTGTCGATCTCGCGCGACCTGGCCCAATTGCTGGGCGGCGCCATCAGCCTGGTCAGCGAACCGGGCAAGGGCAGCTGCTTCACGCTGACGCTGCCGATCGCCTGGACCTCGCCGGAGCCGGGTCCGCGCGCCGGCAGTTCGACCAGCCCGGCCACGGTGGACACCGGCTTTGAGCTGGCGCCGCAAGTGGCCACGCCGGCCCCGGCGCCCGCACCGGCGCCATCGCTGCCGCGCGCCTTCGACGACGACCGCGACCTGGTGGCCGAAGCCGGCACGCCGCGCGGCCGCCTGGTGCTGGTGGTGGAAGACGACGCGCCGTTCGCCCGCATCCTGTACGACCTGGCGCACGAAAAACAATACCAGTGCCTGGTCGCCTTCGACGCCGACGAAGGGCTGGCGCTGG
This sequence comes from Duganella alba, assembly GCF_009674495.1. Classification (GTDB taxonomy): domain Bacteria; phylum Pseudomonadota; class Gammaproteobacteria; order Burkholderiales; family Burkholderiaceae_D; genus Rugamonas; species Rugamonas alba. The sequence continues at coordinate 230,337 of NZ_WKJN01000006.1, forward strand.
CGCGCCAGTACAAGCCGGATGCCGTGCTGCTCGACATCCGCCTGCCGGACCGTTCCGGCCTGTCGGTGCTGCAACTGCTGAAGGACGACGCCCAGACCCGCCACATTCCGGTCCACGTGGTCTCCGGCACCGAGAACGGCGAAGCCGCGCTGCACCTGGGCGCGATCGGCTTCGCATTGAAACCGACCACGCGCGAACAGCTGATGGAAGTGTTCCGCCGCATCGAAACCAAGCTGACGCAGAAAATCAAGCGCGTGCTGCTGGTGGAAGACGACGACCGCCAGCGCGACAGCGTGGTCCAGCTGATCTCCGATAACGACGTCGAAATCGTCGCGGTCGGCAGCGGCGAGGAGGCGCTGGCGCTGCTGCGCACCACCATCTACGACTGCATGATCATCGACCTCAAGCTGCCGGACATGCAGGGCAACGAACTGCTGCAACGCATGGCGGGCGAATCGCTGGCGGCGTTCCCGCCGGTGATCGTCTACACCGGCCGCAACCTGTCGCGTGCCGAAGAAGCCGACCTGCACAAATATTCGCGCTCGATCATCATCAAGGGCGCCCGTTCGCCGGAGCGCCTGCTGGATGAAGTGACGCTGTTCCTGCACAAGGTGGAAGCCGACCTGTCGAGCGAACGCCAGCGCATGCTGAAGACGGTGCGCTCGCGCGACCGCGTGTTCGAAGGCCGCCGCATCCTGCTGGTGGACGACGACGTGCGCAACATCTTCGCCCTGACCAGCGCGCTGGAACAGAAAGGCGCACTGGTGGAAGTGGGCCGCAACGGCTTCGAGGCGCTGGAAAAACTCGACACCGTGCCGGACATCGACCTGGTGCTGATGGACGTGATGATGCCGGGCATGGACGGCCTGGAAGCCACGCGCCGCCTGCGCGACGATCCGCGCTTCGCCCGCCTGCCGGTGATCGCCATTACCGCCAAGGCCATGAAGGACGACCAGGAACAATGCCTGGCCGCCGGCGCCAGCGATTACCTGGCCAAGCCGATCGACCTGTCGCGCCTGTACTCGCTGCTGCGGGTCTGGATGCCGAACGGTGAGCGGAGTTAACCATGCATCACAGCGACACCGATATCGAGCTGAAAATGCTGGTGGAGGCCATCTACCTGAAATACAGCTACGACTTCCGCGACTACACCGGCGCCTCGCAAAAGCGCCGCGTGCTGCACGCGCTGAAGGAAATGGATTGCGACAGCATCTCGGCGCTGCAGGCGCGCGTCATTCACGAGCCGGCCGCCTTCAGCCAGCTGCTGCAATACCTGACGATACCGGTCACCTCGATGTTCCGCGATCCGACCTACTTTGCCGCGCTGCGCGAGCATGTGGTGCCGGTGCTGCGCACCTATCCGTCGCTAAAGATCTGGATCGCCGGCTGCAGCACCGGCGAGGAAGTGTATTCGATGGCCATCCTGCTCAAGGAAGAAGGCTTGCTGGAACGCAGCATGATCTACGCCACCGACATCAATCCGCAATCGCTGGAAAAGGCGCGCCAGGGCATGTTCCCGCTGGATGCGATGCGGGAGTACACGCAGAACTACCAGCAGGCTGGCGGCACCCGCAGCTTTTCCGATTACTACACGGCGGCCTACAACGCCGCGCTGTTCGACAAGTCGCTGTGCGAAAACGTCACCTTCGCCGACCACAGTCTGGCGACCGACTCGGTGTTTGCCGAGACCAATCTGATCAGCTGCCGCAACGTGATGATTTATTTTAAGAAGCGCTTGCAGGAACGCGCCTTCGGCCTGTTCCACGAGTCGCTGTGCCATCGCGGCTTCCTCGGCCTGGGCAGCAAGGAGAGCATCGACTTCTCCGCCTATGGACCGAGTTTCGAGCCGGTGATGAAGCGCGAACGGCTGTTCCGCAAACGTTGATCATGGACACTTCCGCTATCCAGAAAGCATTGGCCGGACGCTCGGTGGAAGCTGTGGTGATCGGCGCCTCCGCCGGCGGCGTCGGTGCGCTGCTGAAATTGCTGCCGGGACTGCCGGCCGACTACAGCTGCGCGGTGGTGGCGGTGCTGCACATCCCGGACGGACGCCAGAGCCATCTGGCCGGGGTGTTCCAGCAGCGTATGAGCTTGCCAGTGCGCGAGGCGCGCGACAAGGAAGAAGTGGCGTCCGGGACGCTGTATTTCGCCGGTTCGGGCTACCATCTGTCGGTGGAACAAGACCGTTGCTTCTCCCTGAGCTGCGAGGCGCCGCTGCATTTTGCGCGGCCGGCGATCGATTATTTGATGTCCTCGGCGGCCGACGCCTATGGCGCCGGCCTGGTCGGCATCCTGCTCACCGGCGCCAACCACGATGGCGCGGCCGGGCTGGCGGCGATCAGCGCGGCCGGCGGCCTGACCGTGGTGCAAGACCCGCATGAGGCCGAAGTGCCGACCATGCCGAAGGAAGCGATCCGCCTGCACGCGCCGGATCTGATTTTGCCGTTGGATGAGATTCACACCCTGTTGATGATGCTGGAGAATAAGTAATGCAAGACGCATCCCCCACCAAGCTGCTGATCGTTGACGATCTGCCGGAGAACCTGCAAGCACTGAACGCTGTCATTCGCGGCGAGGGGCGCGAGATCTTCCAGGCCGGGTCCGGCGAAGAAGCGCTGGCGCTGCTGTTGCAGCACGACTTCGCGATCGCCATTCTCGACGTGCAGATGCCGGGCATGGACGGCTTCGAGCTGGCCGAGCTGATGCGCGGCACCGACAAGACGCGGCAGATTCCGATCGTGTTCGTGACGGCGGCCGGCAAGGAGCTGAATTACTCGTTCAAGGGCTACGAGGCGGGCGCGGTGGACGTGCTGTACAAGCCGCTCGATCCGCGCGCGGTGAAGGGCAAGGTGCAGGTGTTCGTGGCGCTGTACGAGGCGCGCGAAGCGATGCGGCGCCAGGTCGAGGCGCTGGAAGCGGCGCGTCAGCAGCAGGCGGCGACGCAGGCGCAGCTGGAGCGCGCGCTGGTGATGCGCGATGAATTCATGTCGATGGTGTCGCACGAGATGCGCACGCCGCTCAATACCTTGTACCTGGAAACCCAGTTGCGCAAGATGCAGCTGGAGCGCGGCAATATGGCGGCGTTTGGCGCCGAGCAGTTGCAGCGCATGGTGGCGCGGGATGACCGGCAGATCCAGAGCATCATCCGCTTGATTGACGATATGCTGGATGTGTCGCGGATTCGTAGCGGGAAGTTGTCGTTGCGGCCGGGCTGGGTGGAGTTGTCGGGGCTGCTGCGGCGCGTGGTGCATGATTTGACGCCGCAGGCGACCACTGCCGGCGCGACCCTGTCGCTGGAGGCGGGCACGCCGGTCAGTGGCTGGTGGGATGAGTTCCGTATCGAGCAGATCGTGGTCAATTTGCTGACCAATGCGATGCGGTATGGTTGTCAGCAGCCGATCAGCGTGACGCTGACGGTGGAGCAGGACTGGGCGCGCATTGATGTGCGCGATTGCGGTCCGGGCATAGCGCCGGAAAACCAGGCCAAGATTTTTGAGCCGTATGAGCGTGGTGTCGGGACGGATGTGCCGGCGGGGTTGGGATTGGGGCTGTACATCTCGCGCCAGTTGGCCGAAGTGCACGAAGGCACGTTGACGCTGGAAAGCAAGCCGGGCGAAGGTTCGGTGTTCAGCCTGACCCTTCCCCGTCGCGACGCCCCACCCCAGTAACCCGGCAATATGGGGTAGCGCTAGCTTGCACCGCCGCCGTGCGCATCCGCAGTAGGGCTTGCGGTACCTGCGCAACCCGCACACCGCTGCGGCCAGGGTCAGACCCCGTACGGGGTCTGACCCTTTCGTTTGGGGGTACTAACGGGAGTTCGCCTCTTCACGGCGTTGAATCAGATAGGCCTTGAGATCATCGAAGCTCACGGCGCCGCGTTGCGCGGTATCGATATGGTCGAAGTTTTTGTCGACCACGGTCAACCCCGCCCGCTGCGCCTCATCGCGGCTCAGCGTACCACTACCATCCACATCCGCCGCCTCAAACCGCTGCTTGAGCTTCTGCATCGGCTGATACCGCAGCAACGCCGTACCATTCGAAGCCTCACGCAACGGCTTGCGCAGCGCCGGCGGCAGATACGGCTCGCCCGCCCGCATCGCGGACGGGGTGTCCGGCTGCGGCGCCTGGGCGCTGGCATACGATGCGGCCGCGAGTCCCGCTGCGGTCAAGAGGGTGAATTGCAAAAGCTTCATGGTTGTCTCCCCGCATCGTGAATGATGCATGGCTAGGGAGCTACTGTGATCCGATTGCGCGAATTAATCAATCCAGTTTCATCGCTACTTACACCTCGTGTCGCCCGGAAACATCACTTAATCGCGGAACTTTGCTACTTTTGCCAGAAATTAGCGTGCGCCAGCCGCGCTTCGTCCTCGCGCACCGGTCCGATGACTTCCGTCGGACGCTGGCCGGCCGCGAACACGGTACGGCATGGCAGCGACAAGGTCGGGTTTTCGGGATCGCTGCCGGTCAGTTCCAGCAGGCTGGCTTCCGACATCGCATACACCACCCGCCCCACGCCGCTCCAGTAGGTGCCGCCGCTGCACATGGCGCATGGCTCGGCGTTGGCGTACAGCGTGGCGCCGGCCAGTTCGGCCGGACTGTAACGCTGCGAGGCGAGGCGCAGCGCGTTCATCTCGGCATGCGCGGTGCGGTCGCTGCTGGAAGCGTTCATCGCTTCCGAGATCACCGTGCCGTCGGCGGCCACCACCATGGCGGCGAAGGGATGATGGCCTTCGTCGCGCGAGCGCTGCGCCAGGGCCAGCACGCGTGTCAGGAAGGCGTCGTCTTGTGCGTTCATCGTAAAACTCCGTAATGCAAATTCTGCTGCTTGAGATAACCGCGGTAGGCCAGCGACATGCGGTCGCACGCCACCGACACTTCGGCGCCCGGCGTCAATGGCAGGCGCGCCGGATGCTGGCTTTCCAGAATCGGCTGGTCCTGCAGGAAGATGGTGTCCTGGAAGGCGCGCAGCGCGTCGTCGCTGGAGGTGAAGTCGTTCAACGCCATGACGATCCACACGCGGGTGGTGGTTTCGGTCAGCGGCTGAAGCAGCAGCGCGATCGCTTCGCGGATGCTGCCCGGCGGATGCTTGGTGAGGATGGCCGTCAGCGGCCGCACCACGCGGTAGGTGTATTCGATATCGCTGCCGCCGGTGGCGGCCTTGCTGGCCTGCGGCTGGAAGGCGTAGCACTGCTTCGCCCACACGCCGCTGCCGTATTCGGCATCGTCGAACGTTTCGACGGTGTAGTCGGGAATGACGGTCTGCTGTCTGTCGCCCAATATGCCTTCGTGCACAAACGCGAAGTGCGCCATGTCGAGGAAGTTTTCGACGATGCGCGGAGCGCTGCTGCTTACATCGTAGGGACCACACCAGACCTTGCGCAGCTGGTCGTCGGCGAATTCGGGAAACGCCGGCGGCCCGGCATGCGCTGGTGTGCCGAGGCACACCCACGCCAGTCCATACCGCTCCTGCACGCGGTACACCGCCACCTGCGCCTTCAGCGGCGCGTCAGGCAGCGCCGGGATGCGCGTGCAGCGGCCCTCCTTGCCGAAGCTCCAGCCGTGGTAAGGGCAGGTCAGCGTGTCGTCGTGCAGCGTGCCCATGGAAAGCCGCGTGCCGCGATGCGGACAGCGGTCTTCCCATGCGTGCAGCACGCCGCCGCTGTCGCGCCACAACAGCACGCGCGTCTCCAGCAGATCGGCGGCCAGCATCGGGGAGCCTTCCCCCGCGGCCGGGATCTGCGTGGAGAGCGCGACCGGATGCCAGTCGTTCAGCAGGACCGGGTCCATGCTTACTTCGGAATGGTGCCTTCCACGCCTTGCACGTAGAAGTTCATGCCCATCAGATCCTTTTCAGGCGCCTTGACGCCGGCGGCGTACTTGACGGCGCCCGACTGGTCCTTGATCGGGCCGGTGAACGGCGCAAAGGTGCCGGCGGTCAGCGCGGCCTTCTTGTCTTCAAACGCCTTCACCGCATCGGCAGGCACCACGGCATTAATCTTCGACATCTTGACCATGCCTTCCTTCAGGCCACCGTGGTAGGCGCCGGTTTTCCAGGTGCCGGCGATGACGGCTTTGGCGGTGTCGATGTAGTAGCCGGACCAGTCGTTGGTGGCGGCGGTCAGGTGCGCTTTCGGCGCGAACTTGGACATGTCCGAATCCCAGCCGAAGGCGTACACGCCTTTTTCCTGCGCCACCTGCAGCGTGGCCGGCGAGTCGGTGTTCTGCGCCATCACATCGGCGCCTTGCGCCACCAGGGTTTCCGCCGCCTGGCGTTCCTTCGCCGGGTCGTACCACGAGTTCACCCAAATGACCTTGGTCTTGATTTTCGGGTTCACGCTCTGCGCGCCGAGCGTGAAGGCGTTGATGTTGCGGATCACTTCAGGCACCGGGAAGGAGGCGATGAAGCCCAGCGTGTTCGACTTGGTCATCTTGCCGGCCAGGATGCCGTCCAGGTACGCGCCTTCATACAGGCGCGACTCGTAGATGCCCATGTTCTTGGCGGTCTTGAAGCCGGTGGCGTGCAGGAACACCACGCCTGGCGTGGACTTGGCGACTTTCTCGGTCGGGTTCATATAGCCGAAGGAGGTGGTGAAAATCAGCTTGTTGCCTTCGGCGACCAGCTTGCGGATCACGCGTTCGGCGTCCGCGCCTTCCGGCACGTTTTCCACGTAGGTGGTCTTGACCGCGGCGCCGAGTTCCTTTTCCATCGCCAGGCGGGCCTGGTCGTGCGCGTAGGTCCAGCCGGCGTCGCCGACAGGGCCGACGTAGACGAAGCCGATTTTCAGCGGGTCTGCTGCAAACGATGGGGCTGCGGCGAAGGCGGTGGCGACAGCCAGGGCGGCCAGTACTTTGCGACGATTCATCATACGGTTTCCTTTGCGTGTAATAAGTAAGAAGCGAAGTTAGAAGTGGTATTCCGCGCGCACCATCGGCGTTTTGGCCGTGGCGCCTGGAACGGTGCGATCCGGGTTGCCGAATTTGTTTTTCCAGTACTGGTACTCGACGCCGATCTTGAAGGTGTTCTTCGGCGTGCCGAGCGTTTCGCTGATGTCGTACATGATCTGCATGTCGATATTGGTCTCCGGCGCGGTGCCGCCGCCGAATTCATTGGTGCCCTTGCCGGTGATGAAGTTGGCGTAGCCTTCGAACGACAGCGGAATACCGACGTTGAACGGAATGCCCCAGGCGCCGGTCAGCATGGCGTGGGTCTTGTACGCGTAGCGCGGCGTGGCCTGGTTGGTGAAGGTGTTGTACGGGGCGTTGGATTCCCAGATCGCCAGCAGGCTGATGTCGAGGAAGCCCGGCACGTCCATCATCAGCGTCGGGCCGGCGACGACCATGCGCTTCTTGGAGTTGTAGCCGGCGTCGGTTTTGCTGTTGAAGTCAAAGCCGGCGGTGGCGCCGACGCCGCGCACCGGGCCGAAGGCGTAGCTCTTGTTGAAGATCTTGCCGAAGTCCAGCGTGTGGCGGTACACCACGTAGGCCTCGTGCGCGCCGCTGTTGGAACCGGCCGCCGATGGATCGAGCTCGGACGACATCAGCAGGTCGATGCTGAAGAAGTTCTTGCCGTACTTGTAGCCCGAGACGCTGCTCAGGTTGACGATGTTCTTGGTGATGTCGTTGTCGTTGAATGGCTCGGCGAACTTGGTGCCGTAACGATAGCTGAGCGAGGTGTCGGTCCAGTCGGCGGCTTGCGCGGTGCAAGCGAAGAGCAGGGCGATGGCGGCGGTGAGGCGGACGAGATTTGGCATTGTTGAACTCCGGTTGGTGAGGTTTGAAAGCACTTTTTTTGTATCCAATTAGTTTTAATGTTGGATTCAATCTCGTCTACCTCTTTAGCAATATACGGGCCAGTTCGGGGCCAACTATTTAAAAACCTGACAACGCTTCGGCTAGATTAACTTTCTTGTCCTGCTCCGCCAGCCGCAGGCGCGCTTCGATTTCCAGCAGGTGATGTTCGATCAGGTGCGTGGCTTCCTTCACTTTTCCCTGCTCGATCAGCGTGACCAGATCCTGGTGTTCATCGTTCTCGCACATGGCGCTGCCGGGCGTTTCATAGAGGGCGATGATCAGCGAGCAGCGCGACACCAGTTCCGCCATGAAGCGCTGCAGCACGTGGTTGCCGGCCAGTTGCGCCAGCAGCAGATGGAACTCGCCGCCCAGTCGTATCCAGCCGGCGCGGTCGCCGCTGCGGCGCGCCGCATCTTCCGCCGCCAGGGCTGCGCGGATCTGCTTCAGCGATTCCGGCGTGGCGTGCTGTATCACCAGCGGCACGATCTCGCGTTCCACGGCACGCCGCGCGGCGAAAATGTCGCGCGCTTCCTGCGGCGTGGGCGAGGCGATCACCGCGCCGCGATTGGGCCGCAGCTCGATGATGTGATCGTGCGCCAGGCGTTGCAGCGCCTTGCGCACGGTGGTGCGGCTGACGTCATACAGCTCGCAGAAATCCGCCTCGCCCAGGTGGGTTCCGGGTGGCAGGCGGTGACTCATGACGGCATTGACTACCGCTTTGTAAATGCGCATGTCGATGGCGGTGGTACCGCGCTTGACGACAGCTTGATCGGCTTTGCGCTTGTCAGGCATTGATGGCTCCCATTGTCAGTGATGCTATCCGCTATAAAGCAGGAAGCGTGCTAAGTCGTATACAAAGTTGTGCACACGCTGTGCACGCTTTTGGGATGTACAGCATCCCTCTTTGGTGCAGGGCGCCGCCAAAATAGCGCAGATGCCGCACGGCGCGCGTGGCACGCTAATTGCGTCTGCTGCGGTATCTGATTTGTATACGATGAAGGGAACGCGCCGATGACTGAACCGCGCTTGCAGATGCTCGGCATCTCCAAGATTTATCCCTCGGTGGTGGCCAACGCCGACGTGAACCTGACCGTGATGCCCGGCGAGATCCACGCCGTGCTGGGCGAGAACGGCGCCGGCAAGAGCACGCTGATGAAGATCATCTACGGCGTGGTCAAGCCGGACGACGGCCAGATCATGTGGGAAGGCCGCCAGGTGCATATCCATTCGCCGCACGACGCGCGCAAGCTGGGCATCGGCATGGTGTTCCAGCACTTCGCCCTGTTCGAGACGCTGACGGTGGCCGAGAACATCGCCCTGGCGCTGGACGACAAGGTGTCGCCGGCGGCGCTGGCGCCACGTATCAAGCAGGTGTCCGAACAATATGGCCTGCCGCTCGATCCGCAGCGGCTGGTGCACAGCATGTCGGTCGGCGAACGGCAGCGGGTGGAGATCGTGCGTTGCCTGCTGCAATCGCCCAAGCTGCTGATCATGGATGAACCGACGTCGGTGCTGACGCCGGACGCGGTGCTCAAGCTGTTCGAGTCGCTGCGCCGCCTGGCGGCGGAAGGCGTCAGCATCCTGTATATCAGCCACAAGCTAGATGAAATCCAGTCGCTGTGCGACAAGGCCACGGTGCTGCGCGCCGGGCGCGTGTCTGGCACCGCGCTGCCGAAGGAGGAAAGCGCGAAGTCGCTGGCGGAACTGATGATCGGCCGCGAGCTGCCGGTGTGCGTCAACACGCCGCGCGAGCCGGGCGAAGTGCTGCTGACGCTGGACCGGCTGAATGTGCAAAGCGCGGATCCCTTCGGCACGCGGCTGAAGGACATCAGCCTGTCGCTGCGCAGCGGCGAGATCGTCGGCATCGCCGGCATTTCCGGCAACGGCCAGCAGGAGCTGCTGAAGGCCATCTCCGGTGAACGCACGCTGCATCTGCGCGAAGGCACCATCCGCCTCGGCCAGCAGGACGTGGGCGCGCTGAACGCGGCGCAGCGCCGCCAGCTGGGTCTCGGCTTCGTGCCGGAGGAGCGGCTGGGACGCGGCGCGGCGCCCGAGTTGTCGCTGGCGGACAACGCGCTGCTGACCGGCTACGTGCCCGCCGCGAAGACCGGCATGGTCAAACAAGGCCTGATCCAGCGCGCCACGGTGCGCTTGTTTGCGCACCGGGTCATCACCCGCTTCAAGGTGAAGTGCGGCGGCGACCTGTCGGCGGCGGCCAGTCTGTCGGGTGGCAATCTGCAAAAATTCATCGTCGGTCGCGAGATCATGCTCGGGCCGAAGGTGATGATTTTCGCCCAGCCCACCTGGGGCGTCGACGTCGGCGCGGCCATGCTGATCCGCCAGGCCATCATCGACATGCGCGACCAGGGCGTGGCGGTGCTGGTGCTGTCCGAGGAGCTCGACGAATTGTTCATGATGAGCGACCGCATCGCCGTGCTGGCCGATGGCCGCCTGTCGCGCGCGGTGCCGGCCGCCACCACCAGCATCAATGAAATCGGCGTCTGGATGAGCGGCGATTTCGATTACCAGGGAGCTCCAGATTATGTCCAGGCTTGAACGACGTCCCGAACCATCGCGCCGCATGATGCTGGCGTCGCCGCTGATCGCAGCGGCGGCCATGCTGTTCACCGGCTCGCTGTTGTTCTTCTTCATCGGCCAGGAGCCGCTGCATGCGTTCTACGTGTACTTCGTCAAACCATGGACCACCTTGTACGGCGTGGGCGAGCTGCTGCTGAAGGCGACGCCGCTGATCCTGTGCGGCGTGGGCCTGGCGATCGGCTTCCGCGCCAACGTCAACAACATCGGCGCCGACGGCCAGCTGACCATCGGCGCGATTGCCGCCGGCGCCGTGGCGCTGTACTTCGACGACGTGCAGGCGTGGTGGGTGCTGCCGCTGATGCTGCTGGCCGGCGCGGTGGGCGGCATGCTGTGGGCGGCGATTCCCGCGCTGCTGCGCACGCGCTTCAACACCAGCGAGATTCTCGTCAGCCTGATGCTGGTGTACGTGGCGTATCACTTGCTGAGCTATCTGGTGCACGGGCCGATGCGCGACCCGGCCGGCTTCAACTTCCCGCAGTCGAAGATGTTCAGCGACTCGGCCACCTTGCCGCTGCTGGTGGAAGGCTTGCGCGTGAACGCGGCGTTCATCCTGTCGCTGCTGGCCGCCGGTGCGGCATGGTTCTTCTGCCAGCATACGTTTGCCGGCTACCGCATGCAGGTCAGCGGCATGGCGCCGGCGGCGGCGCTGTACGCCGGCTTCAGCGAACCGCGTAATGTGTGGCTGGCGTTCATGGTCAGCGGCGCGCTGGCCGGCATCGCCGGCGTCGGCGAAGTGGCAGGACCGCTGGGGCAGTTGCAGCCGTCGGTGTCGCCGGGCTATGGCTTTGCCGCCATCATCGTCGCGTATGTGGGGCGTTTGCATCCGCTGGGCGTTGTGCTGTCGGCGCTGTTGATGTCGCTGCTGTACATCGGCGGCGAAACGGCGCAGATCGAGTTGCAGGCGCCGTCCGCCATCACCGGCATCTTCCAGGGGCTGCTGCTGTTTTATCTGCTGGCGGCGGACCTGTTCATCCACTATCGCATCAAGCCGCACAAGCGCGCGGTAGGAGTCGCAGCATGATGACCACGGAATTGTTGATCGCCTTCCTCGCCAGCACCGCCGGCGCGGCCACGCCGCTGGTGGTGGCGTCGATGGGCGAACTGGTGACCGAACGGTCCGGCGTGCTCAATCTCGGCATGGAGGGCATGATGCTGGTCGGCGCGGTGGTCGGCTTCGGCGTCACGCTCGGCACCGGCAGCATGACACTCGGTCTGCTGGCGGCGGCGGCGGCGGGCATGCTGATGTCGCTGATCTTCGGCTTTCTGGTGCTGACGCTGCAAACCAATCAGGTGGCCACCGGTCTGGCCCTGACCTTGTTCGGTATCGGCGCTTCCGCCTTCATCGGCCAGGGCTTTGTCGGGCAGACGGTGGAGCGCATGCCCAACCTGCATTTCCCTGTGCTGTCGGACCTGCCGTTTGTCGGGCCGCTGCTGTTCCGCTTTGATGCGATGACCTATGCGTCGGTGCTGCTGGTGCTGGTGATCGGCTGGGTGCTGGCGCGCACGCGGCTTGGCCTGGTCATCCGCGCGGTGGGCGAGTCGCCGCACAGCGCGCACGCCATCGGTTTCAACGTCATCGGCCTGCGGTATGGCACGGTGCTGTTCGGCGGCGCGCTGGCCGGTCTGGGCGGCGCCTATCTGTCGCTGGCGCTGACGCCGATGTGGGTGGAAGGCATGACGGCGGGACGCGGCTGGATCGCGCTGGCGCAGGTGGTGTTCGCGACGTGGAAGCCGCGCGGCGTGCTGGTGGGCGCCTATCTGTTCGGCGGCGTGACGGTACTGCAGTTCCACGGCCAGGGCATGGGGCTGGCGATACCGTCGGAGTTTTTGTCGATGCTGCCGTATGTCGCGACTATCGTGGTGCTAGTGATTATCTGCCGCAATCCGCAGACAATCTTGCTGAACAAGCCAATGTCGCTGGGGCAGAACTTCAAGCCGGACTAGCGGGCTGTTGTAGCACATAAAAAAATTGTGCGCAATGCGACAATTGGTGATTTTCCCACGCGGGAAATGCTCTTATTCTTGACCTCAAATCCCATCGGAGGAGCGGTCATGCGAGTCAACAGCCCGGTTACGCAAAACGAATACATCATGGAGGATGGCAAAACCATCGTCTCCAGTACTGATTTGCAGGGCAACATCAATTACGCTAACCCGTATTTCATCGAGGTGAGCGGCTTCACGGAAGAAGAGCTGCTGGGCGCACCGCAAAACCTGGTGCGCCATCCGGACATGCCGGTCGAAGCGTTTGCCGACTTGTGGCGCACCATCAAGGACGGCACGCCGTGGACCGGGCTGGTGAAGAACCGCTGCAAGAATGGCGACTTCTACTGGGTGCTGGCCAACATCACGCCGGTGATCGAGAACGGCAAGCCGGTCGGCTACCTGTCGGTGCGCACCAAGCCGTCGCGCGAGCAGGTGCGCGAGGCCGATGGGCTGTACCGCGAAATCAAGGCCGGCAATCCGCGCCACCTGCGCATCGTCAAGGGGCGCGCGGTGTCGACCGGCGTCTTCGCGCGGCTGAAAGCCATGACCACGGCATCGCTGCCGGCGCAGATCGCGGCCGCCACCACCTTGCTGGTGGGCGTGCTGGCGGTGCTGGCGCTGGCTCTGCTGGTGATGGACGACGCCACCGCCGCCAGGGCGCACGGCTGGCTGGGCTGGGCCGCCGTGGTGGCGATGGCCGGCATGCTGGCCTTCGGCCGCAACCTGTATGTGAACGTGGCGCTGCCGTTGCGCCAGGCCACCAGGGCGGCGCGCATGATGGCGGGCGGCGACCTGACCGCGTCGATCGACGTCCAGCGCGACGATGAAGTGGGCCAGTTGCTGGCGGCGCTGCGGCAGACCAACATCAACCTGCACAGCATCATCGGCGACGTGCGCGCCAACTTCGACCAGATCACCGTGTCCACCGACGAAATCGCCGATGGCAATATGGATTTGTCGGGCCGTACCGAATCGCAGGCGTCCAGCCTGCAGCAGACCGCGTCCAGCATGGAGCAGCTGACCGCCACCGTGCAGCAGAGCGCCACCAACGTCGCCAGCGCCAACCAGCTGGCCGAGCGCGCGCGCGAAGTGGCGACGCAGGGCGGCAGCATCGTGTCGCAGGTGGTGGTGACGATGGGCGACATCAGCGCCTCGTCCAACAAGATCCTTGACATCATCGGCCTGATCGACGGCATCGCGTTCCAGACCAACATCCTGGCGCTGAACGCGGCGGTGGAGGCGGCGCGCGCCGGCGAGCAGGGACGCGGCTTTGCCGTCGTCGCCAGCGAGGTGCGCGGACTGGCGCAGCGCTCGGCCACGGCGGCCAAGGAAATCAAGGCGCTGATCGATACCTCGATCCAGAAAGTGCAGGCCGGCACCGCGCTGACCAACAGCGCCGGCGTCACCATGAGCGAGGTGATCGAATCGGTGGCGCGCGTGTCCAAGGTGATGGGCGAGATTTCCGATTCCACGCGCGAGCAGAGCAGCGGCATCGGCCAGGTCAACGAAGCGGTGATCAAGATCGACGACATCACGCAGCAGAACGCGGCGCTGGTGGAGCAGGCCGCCGCCGCCGCCGGCAACCTGGCGCAGCAGGCGCGCTGCGTGTCGCAGGCGATGGCGGTGTTCAAGCTGCAGCATGCGGCGAAGACGGCGCGCCGCGCGCCGGGCGGGCAGCCGTCGCGGCCGCCGGTCAGCGGCAAGCCGCCGCTGCAACTGCAGGCTTGATATGATGTCGCCTTCGACAGGCGACATGGACGGCAGGCATGGGGCACACGGTAACGCTGGCAGGGCAGGGATGGCGGTTTGACGCGGACGCGCCGGAGACGGTGCTGCAGGCGGCCGAGCGCGCCGGCATCCGCCTGCCCAGTTCATGCCGCAACGGCACCTGCCGCACCTGCATCTGCCTGTCCACCAGCGGCGCGGTGCGCTACAAGATCGACTGGCCGGGCTTGAGTCCGGACGAAAAACGCGAGGGCTACATCCTGCCCTGTGTCGCCATCGCCGAAACCGATCTGACTATTCTGGCGCCCGCCGCCGGTAAGCTCCCGGTCCCACCCCGTACTGACGCTTGAAGGCGCGGTTGAACGCCGCTTCCGACTGGTAGCCGACCGCTTCGCCGACGGCGCCGGCGGACTGGCCGTCGTCCAGCAAGCGGGCGGCGCGCGCCATGCGCAGCTGGGCCAGCACGTCGGCCGGCGTGGCGTTGGCGGCCTGCTTGAACAGGCGCGCGAAGGTGGCGCGCGACATGTGGCTGGCCTCGGCCAGATCTTCCAGCGTCCACGGTTTTTCCGGCGCGGTCAGCATGCCGTTGATGGCGGCTTGCAGGCGCCGTTCGGCCAGCACGCCGAACAGGCCGGGCACCGTCAGCGCCTGTTCCAGCCAGGTGCGGATCAGCAGCGCAAACAGCGCCGACGCCAGCTGGCGGATGATGGCGGCCGAGCCGCCGCGCGGTGTTTCCGCTTCTTCCTGCAGCATGCGCAGCAGGTGGCGCAGGCTTTGCGCATCGGGGCGGCCGGCGGTGTGCACCACCAGCACCGGCGGCAGGGCGGCCAGCAGGCCGGCGCTGCCGTCGGCGTCGAAGCGGAACTCGCCGCACAGGATGTCGGTTTGCGGGCCTGCGCCGTCGTTGGTTTCGAAGCGCAGCAGGCCGGGCGTGCCGTGCATCGGCGAGGCCTGGGCCGGATCGCCGATGTGCAGCTGGTGCGCGTGGCCGTGCGGGAAGACGATGATGTCGCCGGTTTGCAGCATCTGGCCGTCAACCTGCGCTTCGCCGTGCACGATCAGGTGATAGGGAGCGACGCCGCGCGGCGTGCCCGGGTGGTCCAGCACCCAGGGCGCGCCGAAGCGGCAGCGGATGTCCAGCGCGGTTTGCACGGGATAGAGGGAGAGCAGGTGGCTGAGTGAATCCATAATGTATGGCTGAGACGATAGAGCAAATTATAGAGCATTTGAGGTATTCATCAGCGCAGCCGTAAGGCATAGACTGTTTCCCATACCAACCGACTTTGAAAGGAAACACATCATGTCCCGTCTGTTCACCCAACCTGTCTCGGAAGCCACCGGCCAAGCTGCCCAACTGTTCACCGCCATCAAGGGCGCCATCGGCATGGTGCCGAACGCCTATGTGGGCATCGGCAGCAATAGCCCGGTCGCACTGGAAGCCGCGCTGACCCTGGATGGCGCACTGCGTAAAACCAGCCTGAGCGCGAAAGAAATCGAAGTGGTCAAGCTGGCCGTCAGCCAGGATGCGCAATGTGATTACTGCCTGGCCGCGCACACCATGATCGGCGGCAAGGCCGGCCTGAGCGCTGATGCGATCAAAGCCGTGCGTTACGGCCAGGACAGCGGCGATGCGCGCCTGAATGCGCTGGCCACGTTTGCGCACAGTCTGGTGACCACCAGCGGCGATGTGCCTGCCGAGGTGGTGGCGGCCGTCAAGGCGGCAGGCTACAGCGATGCGCAGATCGTCGACACGCTGCTGGCGATCACCTCGATTACCTTCACCAACCTGTTCAACCGCGTGAATGTGACCGAGATCGACTTCCCGCGCGCGGCTTAACCCTTGCGGAGGCGCTGCAACAGCGCCTCCGTGGTGTCGCTGAGCGGCACGCCGTGGCGGCGCAGCAGCTGGATGTTGAGCACCATGTTTTCCAGCACCAGCTTGGCCGCCACGGCCAGCAGCGTCAGATGCTTGTCCTCGTCGCTGAAGCTTTCCATCGCGTCGGCCATCTCGCACAGGTGATTGGCGATCAGGCCACGCAGGTCTTCTTCCTCGAACGGCAGGTCGGCAAAATCGATCGGGTCTTCCTTCTCCACTTCCTGCATCAGCAGTTCCAGTTCTTGCGGCGTAATCGACATGCAGGACTCCAATAGTGGCGGCGATTTCATTTTAGCGCCAATCGGCATAGAATCAGTGCGCATGGCGCAGCTCATCTTCACACAACAATTAGGGCGCTTCATGACCGTGCCGCAGGTGGAGACCGATGCGGCCGATCTTCGCACCGCCCTGGACGCGTGCTTTGGCGATCACCCACGCTTGCGTGGCTACGTGCTCGACGAGCAGGGCCATCTGCGCGAGAACGTCGTCATCTTTGTCGACGGCCGCCGCGCGCGCGACGCCCGCCGGCTCGATGACGAACTCGCGCCGCATTCCCAAGTCTACATATTGCAAGCTCTCTCAGGAGGCTGACCATGTCCGACCGCGCCTACATCGCCACCCGCAAGGGACTGTTCGAAGTGTTCCGCACGCACGAGTCGTGGCGGCTGGACCAGCAGCACTTCCTTGGCGACCCGGTGTCGATGGTGCTGCCGGACCGGCGCGACGGCACGCTGTATGCGGCGCTGCACCTGGGCCATTTCGGCGCCAAGCTGCACCGGCGCGACGCCGGCAGCAACGACTGGGTCGAGGTGGCGGCGCCGGCCTTTCCCGAAAAGCCTGTCGACAGCGACGATGCGGTCGAGTGGAAAGTGAAGATGATCTGGTCGCTGGCGGCCGGTGGGCCGGACCAGCCGGGCGTGCTGTGGGCCGGCACGCTGCCGGGCGGCTTGTTCCGCTCGGATGATCGCGGCGACAGCTGGCGGCTGGTGGACGGCTTGTGGAACGTGCCGGAGCGCGCGCAGTGGATGGGCGGCGGCTACGACGTGCCGGGCATCCACAGCATCTGCGTCGATCCGCGCGACAGCAACGCGGTGCTGGTGGGCGTGTCCTGCGGCGGCGCCTGGCTGACCGACGATGGCGGCGCCAGCTGGGCGCTGCGGGCCCGGGGCATGGTCGCCAGCTACATGCCGCCGGAACTGGCGGAATCGGAGGCGATCCAGGATCCGCACCGCATCGTGCGCTGCGCGGGCGAGCCGGACAAGCTGTGGTGCCAGCATCACAACGGCATCTGGCGCAGTGTCGACAACGGCGCGCTGTGGACCGAAGTGACGCCGGCGGCGCCGGTGTCGAATTTCGGTTTTGTCACCGCCGTGCATCCGCAGGACGGCGAGACGGCGTGGTTTGTGCCGGCCGAGGCGGACAGCCGGCGCATTCCGCCGCACGGATCGCTGGCGGTCACGCGCACCACCGACGGCGGCCGGCACTTCACCGCCTGGCGCGGCGGGCTGCCGCATGAGCATTGCTATGACCTGGTGTACCGTCACGGGCTGGCGGTCAGCGATGACGGGCAGATACTGCTGATGGGATCGACCACCGGCGGCGCCTGGGTGTCGGAGGACGGCGGCGGGCAGTGGCAGACGATTTCCGCCCACCTGCCGCCGATTTACTCGGTGGCGTTCGCGTAGGCCAGGAACATATCGACGGTGGCGTCGACCACCTTGCGCTGCGTTGCCGCATCCAGCGGCGGCTGGTTCAGCGTGACCTGCGGCCAGAACGCGAAGGTTTTCAGATTCCCTTGCAGCATCTGCGAGGCCAGCACCGGATCGGCTTTGGTCAGCTTGCCGTCGGCCTGCGCGGCGCGCAGCCAGGCGGTGACGGCTTCTTCCTTCACGCTCAAGCGCGCCACCATTTCCTGCGCCCGCTCGGGCGAGTGGATGGCTTCGGCGATGGCGACCCGCGCCAGGTCGAGGAAGTAGCCGTCCTGCAGCGTTTCCATCTTTTTATTCAGCAAATCCAGCAATTGTGCGCGCAGCGGCGCGGCCGGGTCGTAGGGCGCCGGCGGCGAGGACGCAATACTTACCCATAACTCATGCAATATTTGCGCGAACAGTTCGTCTTTACTGGGGAAGTGGTTGTAGACGGTGCGCTTGGACACCCCGGCGGTGGCCGCGATCTTGTCCATGCTGGTCGATTCGAAGCCAGTCGAGCGGAATTCGGCAATGGCCGCTTCGACAATGGCCTGGCGCTTGCGGTCGGTAAGTTTGAGGGGCGCGTTCATGGCTTTATTTTACACCGGCTAGTTTACTTTTCCAAAAATAGTAACTACACTGTGTAGTGTACATTTTAAATCGCAGGAGTGCCATCATGACGTTTCCATCTGCCGTAGATAGCCTGGACACCTTGTCTGTGCCGACCGCGCCGCGTTCGCGCGACGGCCGTTTCCGCAATCCGGTCAAGATGCACAAGATGGGCTTCTTTAAGTCGCTGGGCATCATGCTGCGCTTCGCTTTCGACAAGCCGAAAGACACGGTGCCCACGCTCCCGATTCCCGTTCACGCGATCACGCAGCAGCAGTTATTGGATGCTCCGGATCGCAGCCTGTTCCGTCTCGGCCACTCGACGGTACTGCTCAAGCTCAATGGCAATTTCTGGCTGACCGATCCGGTGTTTTCCGAGCGCGCGTCGCCGGTGCAGTGGGCCGGGCCGCAGCGTTTCCACAAGCCGCCGATCAGTATCGACGACCTGCCGCCGATCAAGGGCGTGATCCTGTCGCACGACCATTACGATCACCTGGATTACGCGGCGGTGAAAAAGCTGGCCGCCAAGACCGAGCATTTCATCACCACGCTGGGCGTGGGCGACCGCCTGATTGCCTGGGGCATCCCGGCCAAGAAGGTGCAGCAGTTGAGCTGGTGGCAGAGCACCTTCGTGGCCGGCCTCAAGCTGGTGGCGACGCCGGCGCAGCATTTTTCCGGCCGTGGCCTGAGCGACCGCAACAAGACCTTGTGGGCCTCGTTCGTGATCGAGGACCGCGATGTCCGGATCTTTTTCAGCGGCGATAGCGGCTATTTCGACGGTTTTAAAGAGATTGGCCGCCGCTACGGCCCGTTCGACCTGACCATGGTGGAAACCGGCGCCTACGACCCGCAATGGCCGGACGTGCACATGCAGCCGGAGGAATCCTTGCAGGCGCACATCGATTTGCAGGGCAAGGTGCTGCTGCCGATTCACAACGGTACGTTCGATCTGTCGCTGCATGCGTGGCACGATCCGTTCGACCGCATCACCCAGCTGGCGGAAGAGCGCCGCCTGCCGATCGCCACGCCGGAAATCGGTCTGCCGCTGGATATTCTCCAGCCGCATGCGGAAACCAAATGGTGGGAGCCGCTGGCGCAGCAGGAAGCCGCCGCTGAGGCAGCACGTGCCTGATCAGGCGGTGATGTTGATGAACTTGCCGATGGTCTGCCCCAGCGTATTGACCTGAGGCTTGGGGGCGACCAGATCCGCCGGCAGCTGCTGTTCCGAGCGCGGCGGATTTTCTATGGCGCGGGTGAGGTTGACGGTGGGCAGCGGCTTTTGTGCTGATTGCGTGGCCTGGTTGCTGTCGCGCTGGTTAGCCGCCAACGTCTGTTTGTCCTTGTCCAGCTGATCGCGGCTGGCGTCCAGCCGGTCCGCGTCCTCGCTGACGCGCACCTGATCCCGCTGTACCTGCCTTTCAGCCTGTACAACCGATGCTTGTAGTGCGTTGATGGACGAAAGTGACGCCACAGCCTTCCTCTATAGTCGAGCTAAACTATTGTAGATTAGACCATGAAATAGAAAAAGGCAAGGCTGACAGCGCCTTGCCTTTTTTGCCCCGCACGACCCTTAAGTGGTGACGCTGATGCCGTGGCTAAAGCGTGTGGGGTAATGTTTAGAAACGGTACAGCAGCGACGCTTCCCAGGTGCGGCCAAACAGCGGACGCGCGTTGATCGGACCTGTGCCGCCGGTGGTCAGGCGCGAGTTGCCTTCGGTCAGGCCCAACTCGTTGTTGAGGTTGGTGCCAGCCAGGCGCACTTCGATTTTTTCACCCAGCGAGAACAGCACGCCCGCGTCCACCGTGCGGTAGGAAGGCAGGTATTGCGTGTTCAGCTGATCCGCCCAGCGTTCGCCGATTGAGGTGTAGGTGGCATACAGCTTGGCCGAGTTGCCTTCGCCGAAAGGAATGCGGTAGGTCGGCGTGAAGCGGAATTGCAGCTTCGGCTGGCGCTGCACGACTTTGCCGGCGGTGTCAGGATTGTCCTTGTACTCGGACTTCTGGTAATCGCCGGTCAGCGACAGTTGCAGGTTTTCGATCGGGCGTACCGCCAGCTCAAATTCCAGGCCGTTGCCCTTGGAGCCGCTGATGCGGTGCAGCTCGGTGCCGTCGGTGAGGATCTGGGTGAAGGCGATGCCGTCGAAATCCGTGTGGAAGGCGTTGATGTACGCGGTGTAGAGCTGCGTTGCCGTCTTGAAGCCGATTTCGTACTGGCTGACTTTCGGCGTAGGCAATACGCTGCGGTCGTTGGCGCCAGCTTGCGTGCCGGCGCCGCGGATATCGTCAAACGACACGAAGGTGTGACCACGGTTGGCGCGCACGAACACCGAGCTGTTGGCCGCCAGCTTGTAGTTGCCGCCCAGCGTGAACGAGTTGGCGCTGTCGGTACGGCTCAGGTAGGTGTTGGAACCGTTCGGCATCGAGGTGCCGTTGTTGTAGACGGTCAGCAGATTGCCATCGGTATCGCCGGAGCTCAGGTTGGAGATGGTGCCGCTGATCTTCTGCTGCTCGTGGCGGATGCCGGCATCGACCTTGATCTTGTCGTTGATCTGCCACTCGTCCGACACGAAGCCGGCCGTGTTGCGGCCGTCATACGACGCCACCGGCGCGTAGTTGACCGGGCCGTCGGTGCCGTTTTTCGACACGACCACGCCGTTGTTCAGGGTGACGTTGATCAGACTGGCTTGTGGCTGGGCCGTCATCAGGTGGCTGTTGCCCAGATACCAGACGTCATGCGACGAGTAGTCGGCAAAGTAGCCGCCGACGGTAATCGTGTTGCCCTTGAACAGTTCCTTGCTGACGCGCAGTTCGTCGGTGAACGATTTCAGTTGTTTTTCCACCGCCCACAGGCCGGCCTGCACCACCTGCTGGTTGCCGGCCACGGCGCCGCCGTGCACATACGACGCGGTGCCCGAAGTCGCCACGCCGCCGGCCGCCGCGACCAGCGCCGGATTGCTGTTGGCCGAGGCGATCGCCTGGCTGATGTAGTCGCTCATCGACAGCGGATTGTTGCCGGTGAACATGGCGATGGTGTTGAGGTCGCCGTCAAAGCTGTTGAACTTGTTCGATACGCTCCAGTCGCCGATCTTCTGGTCGAAGTTGGCGCCGAATACCGTGGCTTTCAGGCCGCGGCCGTCGCCGAGGTCCTTGGTCAGCGTTTTGCCAGGGCCGGCTTCGATGGTGAAGTTGCGCATTTCGCCGCTCATCAGCGTGCCGGTCAGCGGATCGAAGCCGGGGAAGGCGCTGATGGTGCGGCCACCGTTGCTGGAGATCAGCGGCACGCCGGTGTAGAAGGCGTTCTTGTCGTCGGTGCTGCGCGCGTACAGGGTCAGCTTGCCTTGGTCGAGGTTGCGCGTCAGCGTGGCGGTGATCTGGTGGCCGTCGTCGGCAGGGAAGCCGGCGTCGCGCACGCCATCGGTCTTGCGGTAGAAGCCGCCGACCGAGCCGTACCAGCCGTCGCTGATCTTGCCGCCGTAGTACATGTCGACGCGGCGCAGGCTGCCGGTGCCGGTGGTGAAGCGTACCGTGCCTTCCGGCGTGTCCGTGCCTTCTTTCAGGATGAAGTTCATGGTGGCGCCGGGCTGGCCGTTGGACCAGATGGTCGAGGGGCCGCCGCGCAGCACTTCGACGCGCTCGACCGTGTCGTCCAGGCGGAAGGCCGACGAGCCTTCAAAGAACGACAGCGTTGGCGGCGGGAAGATCGGATTGCCCATCATCTGCACCGACACAAACGGCGAATCGCTGCCCGACGGGAAGCCGCGCACCTCGATGTTGGCGCCGGACTGGCCGCCGGTCGATTCCGCATACACGCCCGGCACCAGTTTCATGATGTCGGCGGTGCTGCTTGGCGCGGCCTGCTTCAGTTGTTCTTCGTTGGCGGTGGTGATCGAGAAGGCCGAATCGACCTTGCGCACGCCGCGCGCCGACGCCACGCCGGTCACCACGACTTGCTGGATTTCTTTGGATACTTCCTTGGACGGCTCGGCGGCGGGGGCTTCGGCGGTCTGGGCCTGGGCAGCGCTTTGGTTCACAAGGATCAGGACGGCGGCCGCGATGGCCGATGGCAGGAACGGATTTTTCATCGTGTCTCTTCTTTCTTATAGGATGTGTCGTCTTCCGGAGACAGCGTTCCGCCATCGCCGATTTAGCCATTGAAACAAGAAATGTTATCGATGTCAATTGAAATGTTATCGATGTCATTTTTCGCGACAAACGAAAAATTTCTGTCATAATGCGTCCGCACTTCCGCTTTTTTACCTCTATAACAACGATGCCCGCAAAGAAGACTGTAGCCACCACGCTGACGATGGAAGATCTGGCCAAGCTGGCCGGCGTCTCCAAGATCACGGTCTCGCGGGCGTTGCGCGACAGTCCCCTGGTCACGCCCGAGACGCGCGAAAAGATCCGCGCGCTGGCCGAGCAGCAGGGCTATCGCTTCAACGTCAGTGCGCGCAACCTGCGCATGGGCCGCAGTTATTCGGTGGCGGTTGTTGTAGAAATGACACCCGTGCGTGGCCGGCCGATGTCCGATCCGTACCCGCTGGAGCTGTTGGGCGGCATTACGCAGGAGCTGACCACGGCCGGTTACAGCGTGGTGCTGACCTCGAAGCAGTTGATGAACACGGCGCCGGTGCAGGGCGCCGACGGTTTGATCCTGCTGGGCCAGGGCTCGCACGGCGAGGCGGTGCGCGCCTTGCAGCAGACCGCCATGCCGCTGGTGGTGTGGGGCGCGCCGGAAGCCGACACCGACTACATCGTGGTCGGCTCGGACAACCGCAAGGGCGGCATCAGCGCGGCCGAGCGCTTTATTTCCCAGGGCCGGCAGAAGCTGGTGTTCCTGGGCGACGTCGACCACGCCGAGGTGCAGGAACGCTGCGCCGGCTTTATCGACGCCATGGGCGGCATGGCGACGGTGCACATCATCCGTCCCAAGGCCTTCACCTTCGAGGCCGGCTTCGACAGCATCTCGTCGCTGCTGAAGAAGAAGGGCGCCACGTTCGACGGCGTGTTTGCCGCCAGCGATTTGCTGGCCATGGGCGCGATCCGCGCGCTGGCCGAGAAGAATTTGCGGGTGCCGGAGAATGTCTCCGTCATCGGCTACGACGATACGCCCGGCGCGGCCAGTTTCGTGCCGCCGCTGACCAGCGTGCACCAGTATCTGCGCGACGGCGGCGTGTTGTTGGCCAAAAAGATGTTGGGCCTGATCGAAGGCCACCCGGTCGCTTCTGAAATGCTGCCGACCACGCTGATGGTACGCCAGACCTAGTTTTTCCCGAAATCGCCAAAAACACCTCAAAAAACGGCGTATTTTGAAATTCAAACCGCTTTGAATCGCTTTTCTAAGGAATTCGCTGTGCAAGAACACACTTATCCTCTTGAAGCCTGGTGCATCCGCGAGACCAGCTTTGACACCGACTCCCACTTCCTCGACGAAACGCTGTTCGCACTCGGCAACGGCTACATCGGCCTGCGCGGCACCGGCGAGGAGGGCTACAGCGGCCCGGCCGGCACCTCGCTGGACGGCACTTACCTGAATGGCTTCTACGAATCGGAGCCGATCCAGTATCCGGAAGCGGCCTACGGCCTGGCCAAGGTCAACCAGTTCATGCTGAACGTGCCGAACGCCAAGGGCATCGAGCTGTGGCTGGACGACGAGCGCTTCGATCCGCTGACCGGCACCGTGCAGAACTACGAGCGCGTGTTGGACTTCCGCACCGGTTTGCTGACGCGCGTGATTGAGTGGACTTCGCCGCAAGGCCGCAGCGTGCGCGTGCAGAGCCGCCGCCTGGTCAGCTTCGAGAACAAGCATCTGTTCGCGATTGAGTTCGCGGTGACGTCGCTGAACTTCGACGGCCGCATGCGTTTCGTGTCGGCGCTGGACGGCGCGGTGAAGAACCTGGAAGCGGGCGACGATCCACGCGTCGGTTCGGCCATCTCCGGCCCGACGCTGCACATGATCGACAGCGAGCAGGCGGACGGCTTTTCGGCGCTGGTGCAGAAGACGCACAACAGCGGCTTCACGCTGGTCAGCGCGACCGAGACGGTGCTCAGCGCCGATCTGCCGGCCGTGACCGTGCAGGATGGCCAGCGCCTGACGCAGACCTGGGAGCTGGCGGTGAACGCCGGCCAGTCGCTGACGCTGACCAAGTACGGCAGCTACTACTCGTCGCGCGACTACGAGGCGAAAGAGCTGATGTGGCGCAGCAAGGACACGCTGGCCAGCGCCAGGGCCGCAGGTTTCGACGAGCTGCGCATGGCGCAGGAACAGTACCTGGCCGACTTCTGGCAGCAGGCCGACGTGCAGATCGCCGGTGACGACGCGCTTCAGCAGGGCATGCACTTCAACCAGTTCCACCTGCTGCAATCGGTGGGCCGCGACGGCAAGACCAACATCTCCGCCAAGGGCGTGACGGGCGAGGGCTACGAAGGTCACTATTTCTGGGACACGGAAATCTACATCTTCCCGTTCTTCCTGTATTCCAAGCCGGAGATCGCGCGCAAGCTGCTGGAGTATCGCTACGCCGGCCTGCCGAAAGCCCGTGAACGCGCGCGCCAGATGTCGCACGACAAAGGCGCCCTGTACCCATGGCGCACCATCGCCGGCGAGGAGTGCTCGGCCTACTTCCCGGCCGGGACGGCGCAGTACCACATCAACGCCGATATCGCCTACTCGATCAAGACCTATATGGAAGCCACCGACGATCAGGAATACCTGGTCAAGGCCGGCGCCGAGATCGTGATGGAAACGGCGCGCATCTGGACCGGCATCGGTTCCTACGACCGCGAGGGACGCTTCTGCATCAACCAGGTCACCGGTCCTGACGAATACACGGCGCTGGTCAACAACAACTACTACACCAACGCGATGGCGCAGATGCACCTGAACTTCGCGGCTTCCATCGCCGAGCAGTTGCAGGCGCAGGAGCCGACCGAATTCGCGCGCATCGCCGCCGCCATGGCGCTGGACGCCAACGAGCCGGCCGCATGGCGCCGCGCCGCGTCGCTGATGAATCTTCCATACGACGACGCGCTGCAAATCCACGCGCAGGACGACAGCTTCCTGTCCAAGAAAGTGTGGGACTTCGCCAACACGCCGAAGGAGAACTACCCGCTGCTGCTGAACTATCATCCGATGGTGATCTACCGCCATCAGGTGTGCAAGCAGGCGGACGTGGTGCTGGCGGCGCTGCTGCTCAGCGACCAGTTCTCGCTGGACGACAAGCGCCGCGACTTCGACTACTACGAGGCGGTGACCACGCACGATTCGTCGCTGTCCACCTGCATCTTCAGCATTATCGCGGCGGAAGTTGGTTATGAGGACAAGGCCTACGACTACTTCATGGAGACCGCGCGTCTCGACCTGGACGACACGCACGGCAACACGCACTACGGCGTGCACACGGCGGCGATGGCCGGCACCTGGATGGGCGTGGCCTACGGCTTCGCCGGCATGCGTGTGGTGGGCGGCGAGCTGCACTTCGCGCCTAAGCTGCCGAAGCAGTGGCAGCACTACACCTTCAAGATCCACTTCCGCGGCGCGCTGCTGGAAGTGCACGTGCAGCCGGGCCAGGTGGAATACCGCCTGCTGCAAGGCGAGGTACTGGACTTTACCCATGGCGGCGAAGCGGTCGCGCTGACCCTGTCGCAACCGAAGCAATCGAGGAGTTTCGTATGAGCCGTTTTAAAGCAGTCATATTCGATCTGGATGGTGTGATCACCGATACCGCCCACTATCACTACCTGGCGTGGAAGCAGCTGGCCGAATCGCAGGGCGTGCATTTCGATCATGCGTTCAACGAGAATCTGAAGGGCATCGACCGCATGGGTTCCCTGGACCTGATCCTGGCTTCGTCATCGCGCACGTACACGCCGGAAGAGAAGCTGGCGCTGGCCGACACGAAAAACCTGCATTATCAGGAGCTGATCGCCACCATGTCGTCCAAGGATCTGCTGCCTGGCGCGGTGGAGGCGCTGGACGCGGTGCGTCGCGCCGGCCTGCGCATCGGCCTCGCATCGGTGAGCAAGAACGCCTTTACGGTGCTGGGGCGCCTGGGCATCACCGATAAATTCGATTACGTGGTCGACGCGGCCACCATCGCGCGCGGCAAGCCGGACCCGGAAATCTTCCTGAAGGCCGCGCGTGAACTGGGCGTGGCGCCGGCTGATTGCCTGGGCGTGGAGGACGCCGTGGCCGGTGTGGCGGCTATCAAGTCCGCAGGCATGTTCGCGCTGGGGATAGGACATCCCTTCGTGCTGACCGAAGCGGATGTGGTGATTACAAGTCTCAAAGAATTCAACCTCGCCGCTTACTAAAATAAAAAACGCCGGAGACAAGCAGCATGAAGAACAACAGAATATTATTCGCGCTATTCCTGATCTACTTTGTATTCGCCATTCTGCTCAACAGCGTCGGCACGGTGATCCTGCAAGTGATCAGCAACTACGGCGTGAGCAAGTCCGCCGCCAGCGTGCTGGAAGGCTTCAAGGATCTGCCGATCGCGGTGGTGTCGTTTCTGGTGGCGTCCTTCCTGCCGCGCGTGGGCTACAAGAAGGCGATGCTGATCGGCCTGGCCATCGTCACTGCCGCGTGCGTGGCGATGCCGCTGCTGCCGTCGTTCGCCACCACCAAGGCCTTGTTCTTCTGCGTCGGCGTGTCGTTCGCGCTGGTGAAGGTGTCGGTGTATTCCACCCTTGGCCTGATCGCCGCCGACCGCAAGCAGCATGCCAGCACCATGAACCTGCTGGAGGGCTTCTTCATGGTCGGTGTGCTGAGCGCCTACTGGGTGTTCGGCTACTTCATCAACTCGCACGATCCGCAATCGCAAAGCTGGCTGCATACCTACTGGGTGCTGGCGGTGCTGTGCGCGGCGACTTTCCTGCTGATCCTGTCCACGCCGTTCAACGAATCCAATGCCGCGCTGCCGGAAGGGCGCGGCATTGCGCAGGACTTCGCGGCGATGCTCAAGCTGTTCTTCAAGCCGCTGGTGTGCGTGTTCATCATCACCGCCTTCCTGTATGTGCTGATCGAACAAAGCATCGGCACCTGGCTGCCGACGTTTAACAACGAAATCCTCAAGCTGCCGGCGGCGATGAGCGTGGAAGTGACCAGCATCTTTGCTGCCTGCCTGGCCGTGGGACGCCTGTCGGCTGGCGTGTTGATGCGCAAATTGAACTGGTATCCCGTGATGAACGCCTGCGTGCTGGGCATGGGCGCCACGGTGCTGCTGGCGCTGCCGCTGACGCATGACGTGGTGGCCGATCCGTCCATCACCTGGGCCACCGCACCGCTGGCGACGTTTTTGTTCCCGCTGATAGGCCTGTTCATGGCGCCGATCTACCCCGGCATCAACTCGGTGATGCTGAGCTCTTTGCCGAAGAATCAGCACTCGGCGATGACCGGCCTGCTGGTGATTTTTTCAGCACTGGGCGGCACCACCGGCTCGCTGATCACCGGCTACGTGTTCGGTAACTTCAGCGGCCACTTTGCGTTCTACCTGACGCTGGTGCCGATCACCATTGTGCTGGTGATGTTGTATTTCTTCAAAAAGGCAGTCGATGACGGTGGCGGGGAGTTCGACACGACCGCTATAATCAGTGGTCAACATTAAACTTTAGACCATGAATCTCGCTCATCTCGCAAATCACCTTGGCATGTCCAAGACGACGGTGAGTCGGGCGTTAAACGGTTACCCCGAAGTGAATGTGCGCACCCGGGAGCGGGTGCTGAAGGCGGCCAAGGAGGTTGGCTACCAGCCGAATCCGATGGCGCGTTCGCTGGCGCTGGGACGCACCAATGTCTTCGGCATCATCTATCCGCTGCTGCCGACGGACCTGGGCGATCCGATGTTCCTCGACGTGGTGGCCGGCATGTCGGCCGCGCTGGAAGAGGTCAACAAGAACCTGATCATCGCGCCGGTGTCGCCGGCGGCGGAGCAGCCTGCGTACCAGCAGATCGTGCGCGGACGGCGCGTCGATGGCCTGGTGGTTGGGCGCACGCTGGTGCGCGACGAGCGCATCGCCTTTCTGAGCAAGGTCAAATTCCCTTTTGTCGCCCATGGACGCACGGAGCTCAATGCGCCGTATGCGTGGTTCGACTATGACAATGAGGCAGGCATCCGCATCGCGATGGAGCGCTTGCTGGGATTGGGCCACCAGCGCGTGGCGCTCATCAGCGCGCCGCTGGACCTGAACTTCGCGCGGCAGCGCAAGGACAGCTTTGTCGCTGTCTTGTCGGCGGCAGGCTTGAACGCCGATCCGCGCTACCTGATCGATAACACGCTGGACCGCCGCAGCGGCTACCAGGCCATGCAGCAATTGCTGGGCTGCTCGCCGCGTCCGACGGCGGTCATCGTCGACAACCACCTGTCCGGCGTCGGTGCGGTGCGGGCGCTGCTGGATGCGGGCGTGGAGATCGGCAAAGACATCTCCGTCATCGTCTGGGGCAGCATGGCCGACACGCTGGCCGGCGCCCACGTCACCACCATCGACCAGCCATCCCCTCGCAAAGCCGGCGCCCGCATGGTCGAAATGCTGCTGGCCCTGGCCGATGGCGCCCCCGCCAGCGACCTGCATGAACTGTGGCAGCCAGTCCTGCTGGAAGGTACGACGGTCGGTCCTGCTTAGACTATTACGGTCGCTTCAATTTCAAACAGCATGCCGCCGAGCGCGAGTCGAGATACGGGGATCAGGGTGCAAGCTGGCGCCGGGTGTTCGCCCCACGCTGCGCGCAAGGCGCTGCTGAAGATGTGCAGGCGTTCTTCGCTATGGTCGACGATTAGCGCGGTTACTTTCGCGATGTTCCACAGGTTTGCATCCGCAGCTTGCACGGCGGTTTGCAGGTTGCCGAGCGCTTGCTGGACTTGGGTGGTGAAGTCTTCACACAGAACGCCGTTTTCGTCTTCGCCGCCTTGGCCGGCAATGTAGATGATGCGCGCGGGCGCTTCAACGATGACGACGTGGCTGTAGCCATTGGGACGCGGGTCGTATAAACCGGTAGGGTTGATGAATTTCATGGTGTCCTTTGAGCGGTGAATGTGCAGACACTATAAAA
The DNA here is from genome assembly GCF_009674495.1 of Duganella alba. Taxonomy (GTDB): domain Bacteria; phylum Pseudomonadota; class Gammaproteobacteria; order Burkholderiales; family Burkholderiaceae_D; genus Rugamonas; species Rugamonas alba. The sequence goes on from NZ_WKJN01000006.1 coordinate 259,663, forward strand.
TCTCAACTTAACTTGAGGTCAAGGATATTTGATGACAACTCCACCGAAAATACTCGGAGTAGGCGAGCTGGCGGAACGCGCCGGCGTTGCCGTCTCCGCGCTGCATTTTTATGAAGCCAAGGGCTTGATTCATTCCGTGCGCAGCAGCGGAAACCAGCGGCGTTATGCGCGCTCGGTGTTACGCCGGCTGGCCGTCATCAAGGTGGCGCAGCGCGTCGGCCTGCCGCTGGCGGACATCGCGCAGGCGCTCAACGCGCTGCCATCCGGCCGCACACCCACCGTGGCCGACTGGCGCCGCCTGTCCGCGGCGTGGAAAAAGGAACTCGAAGAACGCATCACCACACTGACGCAATTACGCGATCAGCTGGACGGCTGCATCGGCTGCGGATGCCTATCGCTGAAGGCCTGCCCGTTACGCAATGCCGGTGACGCACTGGCCGATCAGGGCGCAGGACCGCATTTTGTAGAGGGAAACTAGCTGATGAAAAGCGATCTATCTAACGTACTGGCGGCATCGGACGGCATGATTGGTCGCTTCCGCAGGTTTGCTGGGGTAGAGTGGGAGTATTTTCCATCATTCCACGCGATCGCATGAAACCTCATCTCGGTTATGCCACCATGGCGCTTCTGATCAGCGGCTGCGCCAGCATGCCGCCGCCGGTGGTGCTGGAAAACACCGGTACGGAATTTCCGACCATGTGCATGCTGCTGCAGCCGGACGGCAGCTTGATCTTCCGTGGCGGCTTCGCATTTTATAACCCAGGCACATGGCGGCGCGCCGACAACGATGTGTTGACCATCACGCTGGGCGGAACCGAACAATTTCCCACGCCGGTCTTCAAGGAACAACTGCCGAAACACATCGGCGGCCTGCTCGGTTTTGACGAGAAGCGACGGGAGATTACCTATCGCTTCGACGCCAAAACCGAGTTCCTCAACTTCGGCAACTTCTACTTCTACCGCGCGACAAGCTGCCACGCTTCCTGACCTACATATTGCGGCGATACTGGCCGCCGACTTCGAACAGCGCGGTGGTGATCTGGCCGAGTGAGCAGACGCGGACGGCGTCCATCAGCTTGTCGAACACGTTGGCGTTGTCGATGGCGGCTTGCTGCAACGCGGCCAGCGCTTGCGGCGCTTCGGCGGCGTGACGCGTGTGGAAGTCCTCCAGACGCTTGAGCTGCGATTGCTTTTCGTCGTCGGTGGAACGCGCCAGTTCGATCTGCTGCGGCGCTTCCACGCCCTTCGGATTGCGGAAGGTGTTGACGCCGATGATGGGCAGCGTGCCGTCGTGCTTCTGGTGTTCGTACAGCATCGACTCTTCCTGGATCTTGCCGCGCTGGTAGCCGGTTTCCATGGCGCCCAGCACGCCGCCACGCTCGGCGATGCGTTCGAATTCCTGCAGCACAGCTTCTTCCACCATGTCGGTCAGTTCGTCCATGATGAACGAGCCCTGGTTTGGATTCTCGTTCTTGGCCAGGCCCCATTCGCGGTTGATGATCAGCTGGATCGCCAGTGCGCGGCGCACCGATTCGTCGGTCGGCGTGGTGATGGCTTCGTCGTAGGCGTTGGTGTGCAGTGAGTTGCAGTTGTCGTAAATCGCGATCAGCGCCTGCAGCGTGGTGCGGATGTCATTGAAGTCGATCTCCTGCGCGTGCAGCGAGCGGCCCGAGGTCTGCACGTGGTACTTGAGCTTTTGCGAGCGGTCGTTGGCGCCGTATTTGTCGCGCATCGCCACGGCCCAGATGCGGCGGGCGACGCGGCCCAGCACCGTGTATTCCGGGTCCATGCCGTTCGAGAAGAAGAACGACAAATTCGGCGCGAAGTCGTCGATGTGCATGCCGCGCGCCAGGTAGGCTTCGACAAACGTGAAGCCGTTCGACAGCGTGAACGCCAGCTGCGAGATCGGGTTCGCGCCCGCTTCGGCGATGTGGTAGCCGGAGATCGACACGGAGTAGAAGTTGCGCACCTGGTGGTGGACGAAGTATTCCTGGATATCGCCCATCACTTTCAGCGAGAATTCCGTCGAGAAGATGCAGGTGTTCTGGCCCTGGTCTTCCTTCAGGATGTCCGCCTGCACGGTGCCGCGCACGTTTTGCAGTACCCAGGCCTTGATCTTGGCTGCTTCGTCGGCGCTTGGCTGGCGTTTGTTCTCTTCGACGAATTTGTCCACCTGCTGGTCGATGGCGGTGTTCATGAACATCGCCAGGATGGTCGGCGCCGGGCCGTTGATGGTCATCGAGACCGAGGTGCTCGGGCTGCACAGGTTGAAGCCGTCGTACAGCACCTTCATGTCGTCCAGCGTGGCGATGGAGACGCCGGAGTTGCCGACCTTGCCGTAGATGTCCGGCCGCAACGCCGGGTCGGCGCCGTACAGGGTGACCGAGTCGAATGCGGTCGACAGACGCTTGGCGTCCATGCCGGTAGAGACCAGCTTGAAGCGGCGGTTGGTGCGGAAGGCGTCGCCTTCGCCGGCGAACATGCGGGTTGGATCTTCGCCTTCGCGCTTGAAGGCGAACACGCCGGCGGTGAAGGGGAAGGAGCCAGGCACGTTTTCCAGCATCAGGAAGCGCAGGATTTCGCCATGGTCTTCGTAGCGCGGCAGCGCGACCTTGCGGATGCGGGTGCCGGACAGCGTGTGTTGCACCAGGCGCGTGCGGATCTCCTTGTCGCGGATTTTGACCACGTAGTCATCGCCGGCGTAGGCGGCCTGCATGTCGGGCCATTGCGCCAGCAGCTTGCGGGCGCCGGCATCCATCTCGGCATCGCGTTCGGCGATCAGGTCGTCGAAGTCGGCGGACTTGTGGGCGATGGCCAGCATGCGTTTGGATTCGCTCAGTTGCTGGCGTTCGCGCGCCAGCGTGACCTGCTTGCGCGTGAAGCGGTGGTAGCCGCGCACGGTGTCGGCGATCTCCGCGAGGTAGCGCGCGCGGGCCGGCGGCACGATGACGTTCTTGCCGCTGGAGTGGTGCACGTCCGTTGCCAGCAGCTTGCCTGCCTGCGCCTTCAGGCCGAATTGCGCCAGCTTGGGCAGCAGGCCTTGATACAGCGCCGTCACGCCATCGTCGTTGAAGCGCGAGGCCTGCGTGCCGTAGACCGGCATTTCTTCCGGGCGCTTGCTCCACAGTTCGCGGTTGCGCTGGTACTGCTTGGCGACGTCACGCAGCGCGTCCTGCGCGCCCTTGCGGTCGAACTTGTTGATGGCGATGAAGTCGGCGAAATCGAGCATGTCGATTTTTTCAAGCTGCGAAGCGGCGCCGAATTCGGGCGTCATCACGTACATCGACACATCGACGTGCGGCACGATGGCGGCGTCGCCCTGGCCGATGCCGGAGGTTTCGACGATCACCAGGTCGAAGCCCGCCACCTTGCAGGCGGCGATGACGTCGGGCAGCGCCTGCGAAATCTCGGAGCCCGCTTCGCGCGTGGCCAAAGAGCGCATGAACACGCGGGCCTGGCCGGCCCACGGATTGATGGCGTTCATGCGAATGCGGTCACCCAGCAGCGCGCCGCCGGATTTGCGGCGGGATGGGTCGATGGAGATGATGGCGATGTTCAGCGTGTCGCCCTGGTCCAGACGGATGCGGCGTATCAGTTCATCGGTCAGCGAGGACTTGCCGGCGCCGCCGGTGCCGGTGATGCCCAGCGTGGGCACCGGCAGGTCTTCAGCGGCGGCCAGCAGGTCGGCGCGCAGCGTTGGCGAGGCTTTTTCGTTTTCGAGCGCGGTGATCAGCTGCGCCAGCGGGCGGTGGCGCGCGGCGATGTCGCCTTCGCGCAGCGGCGCCAGCGTGGTTGGCGAGTAGTGCGACAGGTCGATGTCGCACTGCTGCACCATCCACTGGATCATGCCGACCAGGCCCATGCGCTGGCCGTCTTCCGGGCTGAAGATTTTGGTGACGCCGTAAGCGTGCAGCTCTTCGATCTCGCTTGGGACGATGACGCCGCCGCCGCCGCCAAACACCTTGATGTGCGCGCCGCCGCGCTGGCGCAGCAGGTCGATCATGTACTTGAAGTATTCGACGTGGCCGCCCTGGTAGCTGGAGATGGCGATGCCCTGTACGTCTTCCGCCAGCGCGGCGGTGACCACTTCGTCCACCGAGCGGTTATGGCCGAGGTGGACGACTTCCACGCCGTTCGATTGCAGGATGCGGCGCATGATGTTGATCGAGGCGTCGTGGCCGTCGAACAGCGAGGCGGCGGTGACGAAGCGAACCTTGTTCTGCACGCGCGGCTCGTCCGCGACGGCCGCGATTTTCGGAGTCGAGAGATCGTTCATTGGTGTCCCTAATAATATTTTTTGTCGATTATATGACGTTTACGTTAACGTCAATGCACGTCAAGCTGCATGCCGTTGCGTGAATTGCGCCAGCAGGCGGGCTTTCTCGGTACGGAAGGTGGCCACAGCCTTTTCCTTCACGTGGCCGAAGCCGCGCACTTTCTCGGGCAGCGTCGCCAGTTCAACCGCCGTCGCGTGGTTATCCGCGTTCAGCTGGCCGATCAGCGCCGTCACCATGTCGCGATACTCGCCAATCAGCGCGCGCTCCATCCGGCGCTCTTCGGTGTAGCCGAAAACGTCGAACGCGCCGCCGCGCAGGCCTTTGAACTTGGCCAGCAACTTGAAAGCGCTCCACATCCACGAACCGAATTCCGCTTTTACCAGATGGCCCTTGGCGTCCTTTTTGGCGAACATCGGCGGCGCCAGGTTGAACTTCACGCTGAAGTTGCCTTCGAACTGCTGCTGCAACTGCTCGACAAAGCGGCCGTCGGTGTACAGGCGCGCCACTTCGTATTCGTCCTTGTAAGCCATCAGCTTGAAGTAGTATTTGGCCACAGCGGTGGACAGCTTGTTGCCCAGGCCGAGCGAGGTTTCCTTCGCGCGCACCTGCGCCACCAGTTCCGAGTAGGTGTCGGCATAGGCGGCGCTCTGGTAGGACGTGAGGAACTCCATGCGCTTGGCGACGACATTGTCCAGGCTTTGCGGCATCTGCATGACGATGGCCTGCGCCGGCGTGGCGGTACGCTCGACGCGCTTCAGGTCCACGGCGGCACGGCGGCCCCACAGCAGGCTTTTCTTGTTCGATGCGACGGCCACGCCATTCAGTTCGATCGCGCGCAGCAGCGATTCTTCTTTCAGCGGAATGCGGCCGCGCTGCCAGGCGTAGCCCAGCATGAATAGATTGGCGGCGATCGAATCGCCCATCAGCGCGGTGGCCAGCTTGGTGGCGTCGATGAAGTCCGCCGCGCCGGCGCCGACCGATTCCTCGATCAGCGCGCGCACGTCGGCGGCGGGATATTCCCAGTCGGCGTTCTGTGCGAAGGTGCCTGGCGGCTGCTCGTGCAGGTTGACGATGGCCAGCGTGCGGCCCGGACGCATCTTCGATACCGCATCGGAGGCGCCGGCGGTCAGCATGTCGCAGCCGAGGATGACGTCCGCTTCGCCGGTGGCGATGCGCTGCGCGCGCAGATGCGACGGCGTGCGGGCGATCTTGACGTGCGAAGTGACCGAACCGTTTTTCTGCGACATGCCGGTCATGTCCAGCACCGAAGCGCCTTTGCCTTCGATGTGCGCGGCCATGCCCATCAACGCGCCGACGGTGATCACGCCGGTGCCGCCGATGCCGTTGATCAGGATGTTGTAAGGCTGTTCGCATTCCGGCAGCGTTGGCGTTGGCAGTTCGTCCCAGCCGTCATCGCTCTTCGTGGCGCCGGTCTTGGATTTTTTCAGCGCGCCGCCTTCGACCGTGACGAAGCTCGGGCAGAAGCCCTTGACGCACGAGTAGTCCTTGTTGCACGACGATTGATCGATGGTGCGCTTGCGGCCGAATTCCGTTTCCTTCGGCAGGATGGAGACGCAGTTCGATTGGATGCCGCAGTCGCCGCAGCCTTCGCACACCGCTTCGTTGATGACCATGCGCTTGGCGATGTCTGGATATGCGCCGGTTTTCCGGCGACGGCGCTTTTCGGCGGCGCAGGTCTGGTCGTAGATCAGCACCGAGACGCCGGACACTTCGCGCAGTTCGCGCTGCACCGCATCCATGTCCTTGCGGTCGTGCAGCGACACCAGCGACGGCAGCGCCGAACGGTCGGTGTAGCGCGACAGATCTTCCGTCACCAGTGCGATGCGTTTGACGCCTTCGGCCGCCATCTGCTGCGCGATCATCGGCACCGAGGTCTGGCCGTCCACCGGCTGGCCGCCGGTCATGGCGACAGCGTCGTTGTACAGGATCTTGTAGGTCATGTTGACCTTGGCCGCCACCGCCGCGCGGATCGCCAGGTAGCCGGAGTGGAAGTAGGTGCCGTCGCCCAGGTTCTGGAACACGTGCGGGATCTTCGAGAACGCGGCCTGGCCGATCCAAGGCGCGCCTTCGCCGCCCATGTGCGTGGTCAGCTTGTTGAATTCAGGGTAGATCGAGGTGGCCATCACGTGGCAGCCGATGCCGGCCAGCGCGAACGAGCCGTCCGGCACCTTGGTCGAGGTGTTGTGCGGGCATCCGGAGCAGTAGAAGGCCGGACGGAAGGGCGTGTTGATGGCCTTCTTCAGCACCGCGTCTTTGGCGTCGAGGAAGGTCAGGCGCGCCTTGATCTGGTCGTGGATGTTGGTGTCGCTGATGTAGCGCGCCACGCGGCTGGCGATCACGCGCGCCACCTGCGACACCGAGAAGTCGGCCTTTGGCGGCAGCAGCCATTCGCCGCGCGGCGCGACCCATTCGCCCTTGTCGTCGAACTTGCCGACCACGCGCGGACGCACGTCGTCGCGCCAGTTGTACAGCTGCTCCTTCAACTGGTATTCGACGAACTGGCGTTTTTCCTCAACCACCAGGATTTCATCGAGACCCTGCGCGAATTCACGCACGCTATCCGGCTCCAGCGGCCATGGCATCGCCACCTTGAACAGGCGCAGGCCGACTTTGGCGGCCATGTCTTCATCGATGCCCAGTTCTTCCAGCGCTTCCAGCACGTCCAGGTAGGATTTGCCGGAGGCGATGATGCCCAGCTTGGCATCCGGCGAATCGATGGTGGTGTGATTCAGCTTGTTCTCGCGCGCGTAGGCCAGCGCGGCATAGATTTTATAGTCCTGCATCAGCGCTTCCTGGTTGCGCGCCTGCTGGCCCAATGGCACCGAGGACAGGCGCGCGTTCAGGCCGCCGGCCGGCATCACGAAATCCTTCGGCAGCCTGGTCTCGACGCGGAACGGATCGGCGTCGATCGAGGCCGACGACTCCACCGTGTCGGCCAGCGCCTTGAACGCCACCGCGCAGCCGGAGAAGCGCGACATGGCCCAGCCGTGGATGCCGAGGTCGAGATATTCCTGCACATTGCACGGGTAGAGCACCGGCACCATGCAGGCCGAGAAGATGTGGTCCGACTGGTGCGGCAGCGTGGACGAATACGCGCCGTGGTCGTCGCCCGCCACCAGCAGCACGCCGCCGTGCCTGGCGGTGCCGGCGTGGTTCATGTGCTTGAACACGTCGCCGCAGCGGTCCACGCCGGGGCCTTTGCCGTACCACATGGCGAACACGCCGTCGTACTTCGACTCGCCGATCAGGTCCACCTGCTGCGAACCCCACACGGCGGTCGCCGCCAGATCCTCGTTCACCCCCGGCACAAACTGCACGTGGTGCGCTTCCAGGTGCGGCTTGGCCTTCCACAGGTTTTCATCCAGCCCGCCCAGCGGCGAGCCGCGGTAGCCGGAGATGAAGCCGGCCGTGTTCAGGCCGGAGGCCTGGTCGCGCAGGCGCTGCATCATCGGCAGGCGCACGAGGGCCTGGATGCCGGACAGGAAGATGGTGCCCTGGGTGTTGGTGTACTTGTCGTCGAGGCTCACGGACGTGAGCGAGCTGGTGCCGTCTGGCATGGTGGTGTCTCCGTTTTTGGTATCAGATCGCGCTCAAGCTGGGGGACGCCGGGTGGGCGTGCCAGGCTCAAGCCATGGTGCCGCATTGTTAGCGGCTTACTCCCAGTATGGGCGCGAGTTGACGTATACGGAAATACCGTTTGCCGATGGGGGTATAAGAAAAACTTATATGGGTGTGGCGCCTGGCCACCGGCCTTCCGCGCACAGCTGGTCGCTGACCTGGCGTACCAGTTTGCTGATCGCGGCAGCGGCATTGGTCAGCGGGATGTTGCGTGAAAAACACAGTACGACCGTGCGGGAAATCGCCGGGTCGTGGATCGGCTGTGCGCGCAGCGAACCGCGTTGCAGTTCGTCCAGGACAGGCGCGGACGGCAGCAGCGTCGCGCCCATGTCCGCCAGCAGCGCCGATTTGAGGATGGCGATGGAGTTAATCTCGATCACATTGCCGACGCCGAGGCCGGCCGCGCGCGCCATGCTTTCGATGCGCGGCCGCACGCCATGCTGCAGACCGGGTAGGATCAAGGTCGCCGCCAGCGCCTCTTGCAGCGTAAGTGAGTGCTTGCTCTTGGCGTATGCCGCGTCGCTGCGCGAGATGAATTGCAGTTCCTCCTCGACCAGCGGCGTGGTGCCGAACTGGCCCAGCTGGCCATCGTCGAACAGCACCGCCAGATTGATGCGGCCGGACTTGAGCTGCTCGCCGAGGTTGCCGGTCAGCTCCTCGGTGAGTTGCAAGGTAATCTCCGGATGCTGGGCGCGGCTGGCCGTTAGCAGGGGCAGCGCCAGGGCGCCGGAGATGCTGTGCGGCAGTCCCAGGGTGACGCTGCCGCTGGGGCGTTCGGCCGACTGCGCCACGGCGGACCGGGCGTCCGCCACTTGCTTGAGGATGGCCTGGGCGTGCTCGTAAAAGACCTTGCCGGCGTCCGTGCTGAGGACGCCCTGGGCGGAACGGTGCAGCAGCTGCACGCCCAATTCCTCTTCCAGCTGGCGCAGTTGCTGGGTCAGCGCGGGTTGCGCAACGTGCAAGATGAGCGCCGCGCGCGAGAGCGAGCCGTGATCGACAATGGCAACAAAATAGCGTAACTGACGTAGTTCCATGTAAATTTAAATCCCGGTGGGAAACGTTTTGTTATACTGGATGCATGACGGAGGAACGTCCAGCTCTTCATTTTGGTAGGTACGCGTATGTTAAAGAAAGTCGATTCTTCTCAGCTTAAGGTGGGCATGTATATTCATGACCTCAGCTGCGACTGGATGACCCATCCGTTCGTGCGCAACCGTTTCCTGATCACCAGCTACGACGAAATCCGCAAGATCCTCAACGCCGGCATTCACGATGTTGTCATAGACAGTTCCAAGGGGCTGGATGTACAGGATGCGCCGACCGTGGCCGAAGCGCAAGCCGCCACCGAACGCGAGATCGTCGAAATCGTCGCCAAGGCGCCGGTGCAGACCCGCGTGTCGCTGGGCGAGGAAATGCAGCGCGCGGTGCAGATCCGCCACCAGGCCTCGACCCTGGTGCGCACGGTGATGCAGGACGCCCGCCTCGGCAAGGCCATCGAGCTGGACCAGGTGCAGCCGGTGGTGCAGAACATCACCGAATCGATCCTGCGCAATCCCGGCGCGCTGGTCGGCCTGCTGCGCATCAAGACCAAGGACGATTACACCTTTTTGCACTCGGTGAGCGTGTGTACCTTGCTGGTGGCCTTCTGCCGCTCGCGCAATATGGCGGCCGACATCACCCAGCAAGCCGGCCTCGGCGGGCTGCTGCACGACACCGGCAAGGCGCTGGTGCCGGACGCCATCCTCAACAAGCCCGGTCCGCTGACCGACGAAGAATTCGCCATCATCAAGAAGCACCCGGAAGATGGCTACAACATCCTGAAGCAAACGCCGGAAATCGGTCCGATTCCGCTCGACATCACCCTGCACCACCATGAGCGGCGCGACGGCAGCGGCTATCCGAGCAAGCAGGCCGACGACCAGATCAGCGAATTGGCGCAGATGGCCGCGATTGTCGACGTGTACGACGCGATTACCGCCGACCGCTGCTATCACAAGGGCATGTCGGCCGCCGCCGCGCTGCGCAAGATTTATGAGTGGAGCAAGTTCCACTTCAACCCGCAGTACGCGCAGGAATTCATGCGCTGCGTCGGCATTTATCCGGTGGGCACCATGGTGCTGCTGGAGTCGGGACGGTTGGGCGTGGTGGTCGAGCCGCACGAGACCAATCTGCTGGCGCCCAAGGTCAATGTTTTCTTCCATACCAAGAAGAATGTCTACATCAAGCCGGAAACCATCGATTTGTCGCGCGGACTGGGCTTTGGCGGCGGCGACAAGATCGTCGGCCATGAATCGCCGGCCAAGTGGAACGTCGATCCGATGCGCTTCCTGACCGTGGCGGTCTGAACGGCCTAGAAGAATTCCGCGGTATCGTTGGATTCGATGGCCTGCAGCAGGCCGCCGGTGACCAGCTCGTCGTAGTGGCACACCAGGTTGCGGCCATGGCTCTTGGCGTAGTACAGCGCCTGGTCGGCATGGCCCAGAATGATCACCGGCGCTTCCAGCGCGCTGATGCTGACAAAGCCCACGCTCACCGTCACCTTGCCCACCTGCGGGAAGTCGTGCGCCGCCACGTTCATGCGGAAGCGCTCGATGATTTTCTTGGCGTTGTCCAGGGTGGCCGAGCGCAGCAGCACGACGAATTCCTCGCCGCCGAAACGGAACACGCGGTCCTGCGCGCGGAATGACGAGGTCAGCAGGTTGGCGATCAGGATCAGCACCTCGTCGCCGTACAAATGGCCGAAGCGGTCGTTGACGTGCTTGAAATGGTCGACGTCGACCACGGCCAGCCATTGCTTTTCTTCCTCGCAGTGGGCGCGGCGCTCCGGCTCGCCCGGCAGCGTGACGGCGTCCTGCTCGGTGCTGGCGGCCAGCATCTTGGACAGCTGGTCGTCGAAGGTCTTGCGGTTGAGCAGGCCGGTCAGCGAATCGCGTTCGCTGTAGTCGAGCAGATTCTGGAAATTGCGGTAGACACTGACGATGCCGCCAATGACGTGGATGGTTTCCTTGGTGTACGGCGTCGGATTGACGATTTCCAGGCAGGTATCGGCCTTGTCGCCGAGCCAGATCGGCAGCCACAAGGTGTGCTCGTCGGCCTCGTTGGCGATGTCGGCGCCCGACTCGTGGCGGGCGATGCATTGCGCCAGCGCCGGATAGCGTTCCACCGGATCGCCGGGATGCTGCTGGTCGGAGGTGTCGACCATGTGCGCTGCTTCGCCGTGACGAATCACGGCGCGCGGACGGACGAACACCTTCCCTCTGACAGTTGCCAGGGTCAGCACACGGACCTGACTGGCGCGAGCAAGCTCCTGCACCGCCGAAATCACCGAGATGTCGAGCATCGTGTGATCGCGGTGACCGGTCATGTCCACCATGTGTTTCAGTAGGGAGTCCATTTGCCTTTCCAAAGAACAGCTAAGCAGGATAATAGCTTTTTGCAATCGAAGCAATTCTTGTGTGCGAAAAAAAACTTCCTTTCATGAAGAATGCGACCTTTTTCCGACATTCGCCCCGCCACCTCTTCATCATAGACTAAAAAAGATTCCGCACGGAAAACTTGCGTGACGTCAACTCCCATAAAGCTGCGGTCCGTATAGTGGTACGCAATGGCGCGGACAGCAGGGCGCCAGAGGCCTTTATAACCAACCCAAGGAGTACGACATGAACTCGCTGATTGCAGTTGCAAAAGAGTTTGCGCGCGACGAGGACGGTATCACGGCAATCGAGTACGGCCTGATCGCGACCACCATGGTGGCCGCCGTGGTGGCCGCGTTCGGTGTGCTGGGGCCGGCGCTGAAAACCGCGTTCGACGCGATTGCCGCCCAAATCAAAGCGTAGCAGGCAGTAGCAGGCTTTCCGGCCGCAGTCAGGCTGGAAAGCCTTTCCATGGAGAAACCTCATGCTGAACGCCATCGAAGTGATCCTGATTTGCCTGGTCGCGCAGGCGGCGCTGACCGATCTGGCGGTGCGCAAGATTCCCAATGTGCTGGTACTGAGCGGTCTGCTGCTGGCGCTGATTTTGCACCTGCTCAGCAGTCCGCCCTGGGCGCCGCTGTCTCAGTGGCTGGCCGGCACCGTTGCCGGCTTTTTTTTATTCCTGCCGCTGTACCTGATGCGCGGCATGGCGGCCGGCGACGTCAAGCTGATGGCGATGGTGGGCGGCTTCAGCGGCCCGGCGCTGGCGCTGCAGATCGCCGTGCTGTCGTACCTGATCGGCGGCGTGATGGCGTTGCTGATGCTGGGATGCAGCGGCCGCTGGCGTGACACCGCGCGCAATCTGGGACAGATCTGCAAGCCCTTGCTGTGGCGCCTGCTCGGCATGCCGTTGCTGCCGGTGCCGCTGGCGCCCGCCGCCAGCGTCGGCGGCATTCCCTATGGCGTGGCGATCGCGCTCGGCACCATCGGCGTGGTTGCCTGGACGCATCATTGACCAGGGCTTGCTGCAAGTCAATGTCCCTCGGGCAAGTGGTGGATAGACTGGCTTTCATACCGAACGTGCCTCGCGGAGATAACATGCTTGCCCTGGAACCCCCATCCCCCTACACCCAGCTGCTCGACGCCGAGCCGGACACGCTGTTGCCGCCGCAACCCAAGTCGGTGCGCGACACCGGCCTGACGCAGCAATTGATCGTGGAGCTGATCGCCAAGGCGCTGTACCTGGGCGGCAAAAGCCACCTGCCGGTGCTGATCACCAAACTGCATTTGTCGATCAATGTGCTGCGCGAGGTGCTGGACTTCATGGTGACCGAGCACGTGGCGGAAGTGGCGTGGCGCGGCGAGTCGGACCTCGACGTCCAGTACCAGCTGACCGGCGCCGGCAAGCAGCGCGCCGCCGCGTGGCTGGAGCGCAGCCCCTACGCCGGTCCGGCGCCGGTGACGCTGGAAGCCTATCGCGCCATGGTCGAACGCCAGGCGCTGCATGCGCCGCAGCCCTGCGCCGATGAACTGGCGGCCGAATTCGCCGACGATTTCCTGGCGCCGCCGGTGCAGCGCATGCTGGGCGCGGCCATGTTCGCCGGCCGCAGCGTGCTGCTGTACGGTCCATCGGGCAGCGGCAAGTCGATGCTGGCGCGCCGCCTGGGCGCCTTGCAGCAAGGCCTGGTGGCGGTGCCGCATGCGCTGGTGGTGGGGCAGGACATCGTGCAGGTTTATGATCCGACGCTGCACCGCGCGCCGCAGGCGCACCAGCAGCGCCAGATGCGACAGGCGCCGGAGCGGCGCAGCAGCGATCCGCGCTGGGTGCTGTGCCAGCGTCCGGTGGTGGCGCTGGACGCCTCGCTGGATGCCGAGATGCTGGACCTGCAGCCGGATGCGGCCAGCGGCTGCTATCGCGCGCCGCCGCAGCTGAAGGCCAACAACGGCCTGCTGATCGTCGATGACCTGGGGCGCCAGCGCATGCCGGCCGGCGAGCTGCTGAACCGCTTCGCGCAGGCGCAGGAGCTGGAGCGCAGCGCCCTGTCGCTGGCGGGCGGCTATCACTTCCAGGTGCCGTGCCGCATGCGGCTGGTTTTCGCCACCAGCCTGCCGCCAGCGTCGCTGCTGGATGACGCGGCGCTGCGCCGCGTCGGCTACAAGATTCCCGTGGAGGCGCTGAGCGCCGCCAACTACCGCACGCTGTTCCGCCGGCAGTGCCTGAGCATGGGCGTGGTGTACGACGAGGCGGGCCTGCGCTATCTGCTCGACGAGCTGCACGCGGGCTGCGGGCTGCCGCTGCTGGCCTGCTATCCGCGCGAGATCATCGGCCGGGTGGCGGACTTCGCCGGCTTCATGGGCGAGCCGGCGCGCATCTCGGTCGCGACCCTGGACCAGGCCTGGATCAGCATGTTCGCCGGCGGCCAGACGCGCGCCGACGACGACCTCGAGGCGCGGATAGCATGAAGAACCGGCGCGCACTGCTGATGATGGCGCTGGCCGTCGTGTTCGGCCTGGCGGCGGTGGCGCTGGCCTCGCGCTGGCTGCTGCGGCAGACGCCGGGCGGCGCCAACAAGATCATCGTGGCGGCGGCCGACGTCAGCCTCGGCCAGCGCCTGACGCCGGAGATGCTCAAGCAGATCGAATGGCCGGCCGACAGCCTGCCGCGCGGCGCGCTGAACGACAGCAGCAAGCTGGTTGGCCGGGTGTTGAAAAGCAGCGTGCTGCGCGACGAGCCGCTCAGCGAAGCCAAGCTGGCGCCGGCCGGCACGCTGGGCGGCTTGTCAGCGCTGATCTCGGAAGGCAAGCGCGCCATCACGGTGCGCGTGAACGATGTGGTGGGCGTGGCGGGCTTCGCGCTGCCGGGGAATTTTGTCGACATCATCGTCAACACCCAGTCCAACGACAGCGCCATTTCCAAGATCGTGCTGGAACGGATACTGGTGCTGGCCGTGGCGCAGGAGGTGGGTCGCGACGAGACCAAGCCGCGCGTGGTCAACGCGGTGACGCTGGAAGTGACGCCGGCGCAAGCCGAGAACCTGGACCTGGCGCGCAGCGTGGGCAGCCTGTCGCTGGTGCTGCGCAACCAGGTCGACCCGCGACCCGGCACCACGGAGGGCGCCACCAAGGGCACGCTGCTTGGGGCGCATGCGCAGCCGGCGGCGTCGCCGGCGCCAGCTGCCGAAGCACCGGCGCCGGCCAGGCCGCG
>NZ_WKJN01000070.1 GCF_009674495.1 Duganella alba
GGTGCTGCTGACCGTGCTGCTCGCGCTGGCCGTGCAAATCGTCTGGCAAGCCAGCCGCCCGCCGGCCCGCGCCCGCGCGCAAGACCTGCCGCCGGCGCCGGCGCTGGCGACACTGCAACTGGCCGCGCTGGGCGACCCGGTGGCGCTGTCGAAAGCCACCATGCTGTACGTGCAAGGCTTCGATGAGCAGGCCGGCATCAGCATCGCCTGGCGCGACCTCGACTACCGCAAGGTGCAAGGCTGGCTGCAACGGGTGCTCGACCTCGATCCGCGCAGCCAGTACCCGCTGCTGGCCGCCAGCGAAGTCTATGGCTCGGTGAGCGACCCGGCGCGCGCGCGACTGATGCTGGACTTCGTCTACGCCCGCTTCGCCGAAGACCCCAACCACCGCTGGCCATGGCTGGCCCACGCCGCGCTGGTCGCCAAGCACCGCCTGCACGACCTGCCGCTGGCGCGCCGCTACGCCGCCGCCATCCGCGAACAGGCCACCGGCGCCAACGTCCCGGCCTGGGCGCGCGAGCTGGAAATCTTCATCGCCGAGGACATGAATGAACTGGACAGCGCGCGCGCCCTGATCGGCGGCCTGCTGCGCAGCGGCCAGATCACCGATCCCCATGAATTGAAGTTCCTGTCCGAGCGGCTGGATGCGCTGAACGCCGCTCAGAAACCCTAGCGCTTGCTATACTACGCACCATGAAAACGAAAGGAATCACCATGCGCCTGCGCCCCCACACCGCCCGCCAACGCGGCTTTACCCTGGTGGAAATCGCCATCGTACTGGTCATCATCGGGCTGCTGCTGGGCGGCGTGCTCAAGGGCCAGGGGCTGATCGACAGCGCCCGCGTCAAGAACATCATCCAGCAATCGACCTCGCTGACGGCGGCCGTCAACGCCTACCAGGACAAGTTCCGCGCCCTGCCCGGCGACGACGTGCAAGGCACCGTGCACGCGCCGGGCGCCACCGGCAACGGCAACGGCGACGGCCAGATCGCCGAATACCTGCTGGCGCCGCAGCACCTGGCGCTGGCCGGCTTCATCACCGGTTCCTACAACGGCACCACCGACTTCATGACCAGCGCCCAGGGCGGCGCCGTCTACATCTACAACGACGTGGTGGGCGGCCGCGGCGGCAACGGCGTACGTCTCGACAACCTGCCCGACTCGTTTGCCGAGCAGCTCGACAGCAAGCTGGATGACGGCAAATACAACACCGGCTCGGTGCGCGCCACCGGCGCCTACACCAACAACGGCAGCGTCATCCAGCGTACCGCCGTGTTCTTCTGAGATTAAAAGCACACTCGTACTTTTATTCGGATAGAATGGCTGTCACACCCAATAAGGGCGCTCCAAAAGGAGCACAGCGAGGCACGGCGACGAAGACAGTGCGCCTGCACGGCAAGGAGCCGTAACGAAGCTGTGCTTCTTTTGGAGCGGCCGCACAAGGAGACAGCGTCATGTTTGAAGAATTCATCGGCACCAAGGCGGTCTCGGCGCGCCATCAGTTCGACACCGCCGCCCTCAGCGCCTGGCTGCGCCGGCATGTGGCAGGCTACCCGGACGGCGAGCTGACGGCCGAACAGTTCAAGGGCGGCCAGTCCAATCCCACTTTCAAGCTCAGCGTCGGCGGCCAGCACTATGTTTTACGCACCAAGCCGGCCCCGGCCGACAAGCTGCTGCCGTCGGCGCACGCCATCGAACGCGAATACCGCGTCATGGACGCGCTGCAACAGCACGGCTTCCCCGCCGCCCGCCAATACGCGCTGTGCACCGACGAATCGGTGATCGGCCGCGCCTTCTACGTGATGGAATTCGTCGAAGGCCGGGTGCTGTGGGACCAGTCGCTGCCCGGCATGACGCCGGACCAGCGCGCCGCCATCTACGATGAACTGAACCGCGTCATCGCCCAACTGCACACGGTGGACTACGCCGCCATCGGCCTGGCCGACTACGGCAAGCCGGGCAACTACTTCGCGCGCCAGATCGAGCGCTGGACCAGGCAATACCTGGCCTCGCAAACCGAAACCATCGAGGCCATGGACCAGCTGATCGCCTGGCTGCCGGCCCACATCCCGCCCGGCGACGACACGTCCATCGTGCATGGCGACTTCCGCCTCGATAACATGTTGTTCCACCCGACCGAGCCGCGCATCCTGGCGGTGCTGGACTGGGAACTGTCGACGCTCGGCCACCCGTTCGCCGATTTTTCCTACCACTGCATGAGCTGGCACATCCCGCCCGGCCAGTTCCGCGGCATCGCCGGCCTCGACCTGCAGGCGCTGGGCATCCCCACGCAGCAGGAATACATCGCCCGCTACGCCGAGCGCACCGGCAAGACGATCCAGCTGGCCGACTTCAATTTCTACCTGGCGTTCAATATGTTCCGTCTCGCGAGCATCATGCAAGGCATCATGAAACGCTACGTCGACGGCACCGCCGCCAGCGCCCAGGCGCTGGAATCGGGCCAGATGGCGCGGCCGATGGCCGAACTGGGATGGGCCTACGCCTGCGGCAAACCGATCTGACGGTGTGGCGGCGGTGATCCGTCTTAGACAAAAGCACTTTCTGAAAACTCCGGCCTCGGCTACTATCGTGCTGCCAGCACCATGACCGAGGCCAAGCGCGTGCCAGAAACAAAACGCAAATCCCTGCCATCCATCCGCTCGCAGATCGCGCTGCTGGTCCTGGCTTGCGCCCTGCCCACGGTGATCGGCTTCGGCGCGCTGGTCGGCCAGTTCTACACGCGCGAGCGCGACAACCTCAAGGAAGACACCCAGCAGGCCGCGCGCGCCGTCGCCGCCGCCATCGACCGCGACCTGGTGCAGAGCGAAGGGGCGGCCACCGCGCTGGCCTCCTCGCCCAGCCTGCGCGGCGGCGACCTGCCGGCGCTGCGCCTGCAGGCCGGCGCCATGCTCAGTCCCCAGTTCCCCGTGTCGCAATTCATCCTCGGCGACGCCACCGGCAAGGCCGTGCTGAACGTCGGCGCCGCGCTGCCCGACACGCTCAATCCGGTCAACAACGCGCGCCGCCTGGCGCCGCTGTTCGGCCATGGCCGGCCGCAGATGTCGGTGGTGGTGGTGGAAGGCAGCGCCCTGCTGGCGCTCGACGTGCCGGTGTTCATCGACAGCCGCGTCGCCTACGCCATGACCGCGCTGCTGAAGCCGGACCGCCTGGCCCGCATCATCGCCGATGAGCACATCGGCGCCGACCAGGCCCTGACCGTGTACGACGCCGACGACAACGTCGTGGCCCAGTACGGCGGCCCGCGCCTGCTGCTGGGCCATGCGGCCACGCCGGCGCTGCGCACACAGCTGCACCAGCCGCAGGAAACCCTGCTCGACACCGAAGACGCCAACGGCACGCCGGTCTACCTCGGCCTGAGCCGGGCGCCGGTCAGCGGCGCGGTGGTGGGGCTGGCCACGCCGCAATCCAAGGCCTTCCAGGAACTGCTGAACGCGGTGGCGGTGATCGCCGCCACCATGATCGCCGTGCTGGCGGCCGGCTTTTCGCTGGCGTGGGCGGTCGGCGGCCGCATCGCCCGCTCGGTGCGCGAGCTGGTGGCGCCGGCGCAGGCCCTGGCCAGCGGCCAGCCGTTCGCCATGCCGGCCGCCGCCTTCAGCGAAGCCGACATGGTGGCGCGCGCGCTGGGCGCGGTGGAAGGCGACCTGCGCCGCCACAGCCTGGAGCTGGAAAGCCTGGTCATCGAGCGCACCAGCCAGCTCGAGAAGAACCGCACCCAGCTCGAAACACTGTATGCCACCGCGCCGGTCGGCCTCAGCTACGTCGACGCCGAACTGCGCGTGGTGCGCATCAACGACTACCTGGCCGCGCTCAACGAGCAGAAAGTGGTGGCGCACCTGGGCCGCCACATCGGCGACATGATTCCCGACTACGCCGTGCGCCGCAGCGTGCTGGAGGACTACCGCATCGTGCTCGACTCCGGCAAGCCGCTGACCGGCATCGAGCGCACCGGCTACCCGGCCTCGTCGCCGGACCAGCTGCGCCACTGGGTGCTCAGCTACTACCCGCAATTCGGCGCCGACGGCAAGATCATCGGCATCACCGCGCTGCTGCTCGACGTCACCGGGCAAAAGCACGTGGAGGCGGAACTGCAACGCTCGCGCCGGCTGCTGAGCTCGGTGGTGGAAAACATCCCGGCGATGATTTTCCTCAAGCGCGCCGAAGACCTGCGCTACGAAATGTTCAACCGCCACGGCGCGCAGATGCTGGGCGTCGGCGGCGACCAGATCATCGGCAGGAACGACTACGATTTCGTGCCGGCCGAACAGGCCGAGGGCTTCATGGCCGACGACCGCCGCGTGCTGGCCACCGCGCCCGGCGTGGTGACCGAGATCGGCGAGGAGCCGCTGGCCACGCCGGACGGCGTGCGCTACCTGACCACGCGCAAGGTGGCGCTGCGCGACGAACACGGCGTCGCCACCCACGTGCTCGGCATCTCGCTCGACATCACCGACCGCAAGGAGGCCAAGGAAGTGCTGCGCGCCACCGCCGAACGGCTGGCCGCCAGCGAACACTTCGTCCGCACCGTCACCGACAACCTGCCCGGCATGGTGGCCTACTGGGACGCCGGATTGCGCTGCCGCTTCGCCAACCGCTACTTCCTCGAATGGCACGGCCTGAGCCACGCGGACATCATCGGCGCCCACATGCCGGACGTGGCCGGGGCCGAGGAATACGCCGAGGGCGCGCCCTACGTGCAGGCGGCGCTGGCCGGCGAACCGCAGGGCTTTGCCGGCAAACTGCGCTGGCCGTCGGGCGACATCAGCCATACCTGGGTCAATTACATCCCCGATGTCGATGATTTGGGAGCTGTAGTTGGTTTCTTTGTGCTAGTCTCCGATGTCACCGAATTAAAGGAAACCGAATTGCACCTGCAGGTCGTCAATGAAGAGCTGATACTGGCACGCGACCGCGCCGAGGCGGCCAGCCGCGCGAAGAGCGAATTCCTGGCCAATATGAGCCACGAGATCCGCACGCCGATGAACGCCATCATCGGCCTGGCGCGACTGCTGGAGGAAGCGCCGCTGGCGCCGCGCGAACGCGGCTACCTGCACAAGATCCAGTTCGCCACGCAGTCGCTGCTCAGCCTGGTCAACGACGTGCTCGACTTTTCGCGGGTGGAGGCCGGCCAGCTGGTGCTGGAACATGCCCACTTCCACCTGCAACACATCCTCGACAGCATCAGCGTCATGCTCAGCGGCAGCGCCTGCGACAAGGGCATCGAGCTGGTGTTCGACATCGATCCGGCCATGCCGACCGAGCTGGCCGGCGACCCGATGCGGCTGCAGCAGGTGCTGCTCAACCTGGTCAGCAACGCCATCAAGTTCACCGCCCACGGCGAAGTGGTGCTGGCGGTGCGCCCCGCCGCCGGTTCGGCCAAGCCGGGCGACCATGCGCTGCTGGTGGAATTCCTGGTGCGCGACACCGGCATCGGCATCGCGCCGGACAAGCAGGCCGGCATCTTCGACGCCTTCTCGCAGGCCGACAGCAGCACCAGCCGCCAGTTCGGCGGCGCCGGGCTGGGCCTGGCGATCTGCCGCCAGCTGGCCGACATGATGGGCGGCGCCATCAGCGTCAGCAGCGCACCGGGACGCGGCGCCGAATTCCTGTTCGCCTGCCCGCTGGAATGCACCTCGCCGCTGGCCGCCGCGCCGGCGCCGTCGGCCACCACCACGCTGTCGGTGCTGATCGTCGACGACAACGCCAGCGTGCGCAAGGCGCTGTATGAGGCGGGCCGCAGCTTCGGCTGGCACACCGCCTGCGCCAGCGGCGCCGACCAGGCCCGCACGCTGCTGGTGGAGCGCGCCCGCGCCGCCCGCCCCTACGACCTGCTGCTGCTCGACCACGACATGCCGGGCGTCGACGGCCCCGCCCTGCTGCACCAGCTGCCGCCCGATCTGGTGCTGCCGCCGGTGCTGATGATGACCTCGGAACACCGCGCCGCGGCGCTGGTGCAGCAGTCGTCGGCGCTGGGACTGGCCGGCGTGCTGGCCAAGCCGGTCAGCCCGGCGCGGCTGCTGGAGCGCGTCAGCGGCCTGCTGGCCGGCGACCAGGCGGCCGACGGCATCCTGGCGCAACTGGAACACACACCGCTGCACGGCCGCCTGGCCGGCATGCGCATCCTGCTGGTGGAAGACAATGAAATCAACCAGGAAGTGGCGGAATACATGCTGCTGCACGCCGGCGCCACGGTGGAAGTGGCGTCCAACGGCCAGCTGGCGGTGGAGCTGCTGGCCGCCGCGCCCGAGCGCTACGACGTGGTGCTGATGGACGTGCAGATGCCGGTGATGAACGGCTACGACGCCACCCGCGAAATCCGCCGCCAGGGCCGGCTGACCTTGCCGATCATCGCCATGACCGCCAACGTGCTGGAAGACGACCGCCGCCGCGCCGCCGAAGCCGGCATGAACGCCCACGTGGCCAAGCCGATCGACGTCGAGGAACTGATCTCGGTGCTGACGCGGCTGGTGACCATCCGCGACGCCACGCGCGAAATGGTGGCGCCGGTGCCGGCCAAGGCGCCGCCGGCGACGCCGGCGGCCGAGCTGATGCCGCCGATCTCGCCCCTGCCCGGCATCGACGTCGAAGCCGCGCTGGGCCGCCTGGGCGGCAACTACGACGCCCTCAGCGCGCTGCTCAAGCGCTTCGAACAATCCCAGGGCGGCGCCGTGGTCGACGTGCGCGCCCTGCTCGGCGCCGAGCAGCGCCAGCAGGCGGCCCAGGTGCTGCACCGCC
>NZ_WKJN01000071.1 GCF_009674495.1 Duganella alba
GCCAGCTCCAGGCCCGGCGCCGCCGCCGGCAGCGCGGACGGCGGCAACGGCGCGAGCTGGCCGCTGGCCGCGTCCTGCGCCGTTGCCTCTGGGCGTGGCGTGACCCAGCGCGTCAACGTGGCGAACAGCTGGGCCACATCGATGGGCTTGGCGATGAAATCGTTCATGCCCGCCGCCAGGCACTTCTCCTTGTCGCCGACCATGGCGTTGGCGGTCATGGCGATCACCGGCAAGTGCGCGTGGCGCGGATCGGCGCGCAGCCTGCGCGTGGTGTCGTAGCCATCCAGCACCGGCATCTGGCAATCCATCAGCACCGCGTCGTAAGTCCCTTGCGCCAGCATGGCCAGCGCCTGCGCGCCATTGCCGGCGATGTCGATGCGGATGCCGGCCTCGCCCAATATCTGTTGCGCCACCTCCTGGTTCACCTCGTTATCCTCGACCAGCAGCAGACATGCGCCGCGCAGCGACTGCGCCGCCGCCAGATGATCGGCCTGGCGGCGCTGGCGCCGGGTGGCGCCGGCTTGCTGGCCACAGGCCGTCGCGACCGCATCCTGCAGGGTCGACGCGCTGACCGGCTTGCTGAGCAGCGCATCCACCGCCAGTCCGCGCGTTTCCTCGACCAGCACGTCGCGGTTGTAGGCGGTGGCCATGATGACCGCCGGCGCCGGCGCGCCCTCGGCCTCGGCCTGGGCCCGGATCGCCCGCAACGTCTCGACACCGCTCATGTCCGGCATCTGCCAGTCGAGCAGCACCACGGTGTAGGGCTGGCCCGCGCGGCGCGCGTGCGCCAACGCCTCCAGCGCCTGCCGGCCGCCCGTCGCGGCAGCCGCAGTCAGGCGCATGGACGCCAGCATGCCGAGGAAGATCTCGCGCGCGCTGGCGTTGTCGTCCACCACCAGCAGCCGCGCCGCGCCGAGCTCCGGCGCCGGCGGCGCAGCGGCACTCTGGCCGATGCCAAACTCGGCCGTGAAATGGAAGGTGCTGCCCGCGCCGGGTGTGCTGTCGAGGCCTATCTCGCCGTGCATCAGTTCGACCAGCCGCTTGCAGATGATCAGCCCCAGCCCGGTGCCGCCGTGTTCGCGCGTGGTCGACGTGTCGGCCTGCGAAAAAGCCTTGAACAGGCGCGCCTGCTGCGCAGCCGTCAGCCCCGGGCCGGTATCGCGCACCGCCACCCGCAGGCGCACGCGCCGGCCGGGCAGGTGCGCCTGCACCTGCACCGTCACCACCACCTCGCCCTGGGCGGTGAACTTGATGGCGTTGCTGCCGAGGTTGATCAACACCTGGCCGAAGCGCAGCGGGTCGCCGACCAGCACCGGCGGCACATCCGGCGCCACGTCGAACAGCAGTTCCAGCCCTTTGTCCTGGGCCCGCACGATGGCCAGGTCGGCCACCTGCGCCATCACGTCGTCGAGGTGGAAGTCCAGCGTTTCAAACGCCAGCTTGCCGGCTTCTATCTTGGAAAAATCGAGGATGTCGTTGATGATGCCAAGCAGGTTGCGCGCCGCCCCCTCCACTTTCTCCAGATAGTTGCGCTGCTTCGGCGTCAGCTCGGTCTGCAAGGCCAGGTGGGTCATGCCGATGATGCCGTTCATCGGCGTGCGGATCTCGTGCGACATATTGGCCAGGAAATCCGATTTCATGCGTGTGGCGTCCTCGGCCGCCGTCACCGCCTGGCGCAGCTGCTGTTCCGCCGCCAGGCTGGCGGTCATCAGCTTCAGCGCGCGCAGCAACTCGCCCATTTCATCCTGCGAGGTGCTGTCGATGGCGGCGCTGAAATCGCCCTGGCTGACCCGGCGCGCCACCGCGATCGCCTGTTCCAGCGGTCCGGTGATCGAGCGCGCCGACAAGCCAAAGGCGATGCCGACCACCACCGCCAGCGCGCCCAGCGCCGACATGGTGAGCAGCGAGGTGGTGATGTCGGCGCGCGCCCGCGCGGCGCTGGCCATGACCTGTGCCTGCTGCAAGCGGCCCAGCTGCTTGATTTCCTGCTGCAGGCGCTCCAGCGCCGGCAGCGCCACCGCGTTCATCCGCGCCTCGGCCGCGTCGCGCATGCCGCCCTCGACCAGCTCGGCCACGGAAATGAAACTGTCGTAGTAGGCGGCGCGGGCGCGCTTGAGCCGGCCAAGCTGCGCGCGCGCCGGCGCCGGCGCGTCCAGCCGCTCCAGCAAGTCCAGCTGGGCGTCGATGTCGGCCTTGATGCGGTCGATGCGGCGGTAGCTTTCCACCCGCCGTGGCTGTTCGCGCTGAATGATCAGGTTGGCGATCAGCGCCGCCGCCTCGCTCGACTGGGCGTCGATCAGATTGGCCGCGCTGGCGGCGGCCCAGTCCTGCTGCACGATGTGGTCGCTTTCCGCCCGGATCGCGTAGATGCGGCTGACGCCGACCAGGATCACGCCGGTCAGCAGCACCAGCAGGATCAGGTAGCCGCTGCGGATGCGCGCGCGGATGCCGATGTCGCGGAAGCGGCGCATCATGCGTCAGAAACTGCGCGCCAGCGTCAGCCGCACAGTGCGCGGCTCCACCGGGTGAAAGTGGCGGTCGTCGGCGCCGTCCGCCGCCTCGCCGGGCAGGCGCGAGCGGTAGTAGTAATCGATGTCGCTGGCGCGCCGGTCGAACAGGTTGAACACGTCCAGCGTCACCCTGGTATCCGGCCGCAGGCGGTAGGCGGCGCGCGCATACGCCAGCGTGGTCGACGCCGACCGCACGCTGCCGTCTTCCAGCAGCGGACGCGGGCCGAAATAGCGCAGGTTGAAGCTGCCGGACCAGCGCCCCGCGTCGCGCACCGTGGCGCCGAACGACAGCACCCGGTTCAATGCGCCGGGAATGTCGTTGCCGACGGCATCGGCCTGGGAATAGCGGGCATGCGAGGTGGCCAGATCCAGATCGAACAGCAGCCACGGCGTGGCGATGTAATGGTTGTTCCACTCGATGCCGCGGCGACGGCTGGCCCTGCTGGGCTCGGTGTCTCCGGCGTCGCCGACAAACACCAGTTCGGAATCGATGTCCAGCCGCCAGACCGCCAGCGAGCTTTGCAGCCCAGGCGCCAGTTCGGTGCGCAAGCCCAGTTCGCGGCCCCTGGTCGGCACCAGCGGTGTGACCGGCGCGGAGGCGCCGCCATCGGCCAGCCGCGTTTGCGTGGCGCCACGCGCATCGTTGCTGTGGAAGCCCTTGCCATAGTTGACGAAATACTCGGTCTTGTCCCACGGCCCGAACACCAGCGACAGCTTGGGTGACGCGATATGGTCGCGCGCCTTGCCGCTGTTGCCGGCCACGCTGCTGTCGACCTGGAAGCGGTAGGCATCGTAGCGTACACCGGCCACGCTGCGCAGCCATGGCGTCCATTGCGTCAGGTTTTCGCCGTACAGGGCGGCGCTGCTTTCGCGTACCGTATCTTCGCGCACGGTGGCGCTGCGCAGCCGCGCTTCGGTTTGATACAGCCTCACCGGCGCCAGGCGGTCAAACCGGACCTGCAATCCCAGCTTGTTGCGCATCGCCAGGCCGGCCAGCCCGCTCTGCCAGCTATGGGCGGCGTTCAGGCCGGCGGTGTTGCGGCGTTCGCTCTGGCTGAACTGGTCGCCCTGCTCCGGCCGCTCCAGCGCATAGGTGAAGTTGCTGAACAGGTCCAGCCGCGAATGCAGCAGGTAAGCGTCCAGCTCGGTCAGGCCCGTGTCGCTGCGTCGCCGCCACGCCGACGACAGGCTGTAGCGCGCGCTGCTGCCGCCGTCGGTATTGTCCAGGTTGCCGTAGCGGCCGATCAGGCCGGCGTCGACGGCGCGTTGCGGAATCTGGTCGGTGGCGTTCCAGCGGTTATGGTACGCCATGGCGGTGACGTTGTAGCCCTGGTCACCGGTGCCGGCGCTGTAACGCGCCATGGCGCTGTAGC
Source organism: Duganella alba (assembly GCF_009674495.1). Lineage (GTDB taxonomy): Bacteria > Pseudomonadota > Gammaproteobacteria > Burkholderiales > Burkholderiaceae_D > Rugamonas > Rugamonas alba. The sequence continues at coordinate 3,884 of NZ_WKJN01000071.1, forward strand.
GGCGCACCCGCTCCGGCAAGTCCCACGGGCCGTCGTTGCGATTGGCCTCGACGCCATACAGCAGGCGGCCAGCGCCGGCCTGGACGGTATCGGCCAGCACCGTGCGCCAGTAGCCGTTCTGCCCGGCGGACAGGCTGACGACGCCCTGCGGCAAGCGGTCCGCCAGCCGCAGGTGCGCCGCGCCGGCCGAGGCGAAGTCGCCCTCCTCGGCAAAGTACGGCCCCTTCTTATAGTCGATGCGCTGCACCAGTTCCGGAATGACGAAATTGAGGTCGGAGTAGCCCTGGCCATGCGCGTGGGTGCGCATATTGACCGGCATGCCGTCGACATAGGTGGCGAAGTCGGTGCCGTGATCGAGATTGAAGCCGCGCAGGAAGTATTGGTTGGCCTTGCCGTCGCCGCTGTGCTGGGTGACGATCATGCCCGGCACGAACTCCAGCAACTCGCCGGTGCGCAACGCCGGACGGTTGGCGATCAATTCGCCGGTGATGCTGCCCTGGCTGGCCGCGTCCGAACTGCCGACCGCGTTCTGGTAGTGCCCGCTCACCTGCACCGTCGGCACGGTTTCCTCGCCGGCCAGGCAGGATTGCGCCAGCGTCCAGCCGACCGCCAGCAACAGCGCCGGCTTCATGCCGGCTCCCGGCCGTCTTGCGACTCGGCATAGACCTTCAGCGCCGCCATCATGCGCCGGTTCTCCAGCGCGAACTTGTAGCGTATCAGCGGAATGAACAGGCGCCGCCAGCCCTGCGCCTGCACGGTCAACGCCAGGTCGCGGATGACCAGCGTGGCGCCGTCCCGCTCCAGCAGCCGGTACAGGATGCGGACGTCGATGTCGGCCGTCAGCGGCCCGTTGCGCAGCGCCATGGTCTGGTGAAATCCCAGCCGGTGCGGCGGCGCAAACTCCGTCACCACGCCGGGGCGTTCGCCGGCGGGCCCCCAGTCCAGGTAGGTGGTCCCCTGTTGCACCGGATAGGGCTGAACGTCGCGGGTGCCGCCAAACGCTTCGGAGTCCGGCAGCCAGCGCTGGTAGGCAGGCATGTCGGCCAGCAGCTCGAACAGACAGGCGGCCGGGCTGGCGATCTGGGCGCTATAGCGGCGCCGGGTGGTGGTGGCGATGGCCGGCTCCCCGTGGTCAGCCGGCTGCCGGCTGGTTCTTCAGCCCCAGCACGTCGATGGTTTCAATCGTCGGCGGCCGCACGAACAGCTCGGCGGCGTTATCCATCAGCGCCTGGGCAATCGGGCCGCCAAGGTGGGCGTGGCGCGCGGCCTCGGTGTGGAAGGCGTCGAACACGCCATACACGCGGTCGGCCAGTTTCAGCGCCAGCCAGACCGGCGTGCCGGCTTCCTGGTTGGCCAGCGCCAGGCCTTGCTGCAACAGTTGCTCGACGGCGGCTTCCTTGCCCGGACGGGCTTCAAAGCGGGCCAGCAATGCGTATTGAATCATGTCGCTCTCCTTTGGATAACTTACCAGTGGGTTTCAAAATGCTGTTTCAGATGGCTGCGCGCGCGGTGCCCCAGCACGTAGGCGTTGGCGGCGCTGACGCCGAGCGCGCGGCACACTTCGCCCGTGTCGTAGCCGTCCCATTCGCGCAGCAGGAAGGCGCGCCGGCTTTGCTCCGGGATCTGCGCCAGGCCCTCTTCCAGGACGCGGAAAAAATCGCCGCGCTCGACAATCAGGGCCGGGTCGGCCTCGGCCTGCACGGCCGCCAGCGCTTCCGCCGGATCGCCGCCCGGCCACTGCTCGCGCGCGCGCCGCCGCAGCAGATCGACCGCCTTGAACTTGACGATGCCGATCACATACGTCGCCAGCGACGAGCGGCCGGCAAAGCGCTCCGGCGCTTCCAGCACGGCGATCAGCGCATCCTGCACCGCGTCTTCCGCACCCACGGTGTCGTGCAGCTGCCGGTGCGCCATCCGCAGCAGCAGCGGCCGCAGCGAGGCCAGCTGGCCGTGCAAGGCGGCGCTCATGTCAGTCTCCATGGCGGTGTCGGCGGCGCAGCGTCTTGAACAATAGATACAGGCCCAGCGCGATCGCCGCACAGATCGCGGCATTGGTACTGAAGCGTTCGAACAGCGCCAGCACCTGCTCCAGGCTGTCGTGGAAGTACCAGCCGGTGAAGATCGCCGCCGCGCTCCACAACACGCTGCCGGCCAGGGTATAGGCCAGGAAGCGCGGCGCGCCGATGCCGGTGGCGCCGGCCAGCGGCGGCGCCACCGTGTTAAAACCAGGAATGAATTTGGCCACGACCAGCGACTTGGCGCCGTAGCGGTTGAAATGGCGCTGCGTCTGGCTGACGCACTGGTCGGGCGTGACCGAGATCTTGCACAGCAGTTGCAACACGCGCTTGCCGTGGCGGCGGCCGGCGATGTACCAGAACGCATCGCTCATCAGGCAGGCCAGCACGCTGACCGCCAGCAGCGCCTGCCAGCCTGGCGCGCCGCCGGCGGCCAGCGCGCCGGCCAGTATCAGCGCCGGGAACGCCGGCAAGGGCAGGCCCATCTGCTCCAGCGCCACGATGACAAACACGAACAACAAGCCGTATGCCTGGATCAGGCCGATCAGGTGTTGCATGGCGCGGCTCCCGTGTCGAAGGAAAAATCGATGAAGTCCTGCAACACCAGATGCGTGGCCAGCAGGCCGGAGACGTCGTCGGGCGCCCAGCGCGCCGCCTCATCCAGCCGCGCGCCGCCGCACAAGGCCGCCACCATGCGCCACGCCGGCTCGGGCAGGCGGCGCACATCGACGCCGTCGGCGCCGCGCGCTACAGCGG
>NZ_WKJN01000072.1 GCF_009674495.1 Duganella alba
GCCGCGAGACACGGCCGGCCGCGGCGCCGCCCGCCATGCCGATGGCGGTGGCGCAGGCCGCGCCGCCGGTCAGCGCATTCAGCACCGGCCTGCCGTCGCGGCAACGCAGGCGGCGCAAGGTGCTGCTGGCGGAAGACAATCCCGTCAACGTCGAAGTCGCCAGCGCGATGCTCGAAGGCCTGGGCCTGGACGTCAGCCGCGCCGGCAACGGCGAGGAAGCGCTGCACTCGGTGCAGGCCGACGACTTCGACCTGATCCTGATGGACTGCCAGATGCCGGTGATGGACGGCTTTGCCGCCACCACCGAAATCCGCCGCCACGAACTGCAGCACGGCCGCGCGCGCAGTCTGCCGATCATCGCCATCACCGCCAACGCGCTGCAGGGCGACCGCGAATCGTGCCTGGCGGCCGGCATGGACGATTACCTGAGCAAGCCGTTCACGCAACAGGCGCTGGGCCAGACCCTGTCGCGCTGGATCAGCCTGCCGCGCATGGCAAGCGCGCCGGCCGACACGCCGCCGCAGAGCGACGAAGCGATCAACATGCAGGCGCTGGACAACATCCGCGCCCTCAACCCATCCAATGGCGACGCGCTGCTGGAACGGGTGTTGCAGGCCTTCCTGCGCGATACCCCGAATCACCTGCGGGCGATACGGCTGGCCATCGCCGGCAACAACGCCGCCCAGCTGCGCAAGGCCGCACACAGCCTCAAGTCCAGCAGCGCCAACGTCGGCGCGGATGCGCTGGCGCAGCGCTGCAAGGAACTGGAGCAGTTGGGACGCAACGAAACAACCGCCGGCGCCGCACCTCTGCTGGCTGACATGGAACAATCTTTCCAGGCCGCGCGGCAGGCGTTGGGAGCACTGCTGGAAAAGGAAAGCTGATCATGTCCACCTCCCCCAAACGCGGCCTGGTCCTGGTCGCCGACGACGATCCCACGATGCGCCTGCTGATGCTGGAGATGCTGGCCCAGGTCGGCCTCGACGCCATCGAAGCCGAGGACGGCGTCAAGGCCCTCGCCTGCTACCAGAGCGTGGCGCCGGACCTGGTGCTGCTTGATGTCGAGATGCCCGGCATGGATGGCTTTGCCGTGTGCCGCGAGATCCGCCGGCTGGAAACCCAGGTCAGCGTGCCCATCATCATGGTCACCGGCGGCGACGAACTGGAATCGGTGACGCGCGCCTACGAGGCCGGCGCCACCGATTTTGTCTCCAAGCCGATCAACTGGCCGATTCTTGGCCACCGCGTGCTGTACGTGCTGCGCGCCAGCGACGCCATCAGCCGCCTGCGCATCGCCGACGCCCAGCACCGCGCGGTGCTGGCGGCCATTCCGGACACCTTCTTCCGCATGAACAAGGAAGGCTATTACCTCGACTACGAACAGGGCCACGAGGCCAGCGGCGTGTTTTCCAGCGACCGCTGCGTGGGACGGCATCTGAGCCAGGTGCTGCCGCCGGACATCGCCGGCCACATGATGGAGCAGGTGCACACGGTGCTGGAGACGCAGCACATCCGCTCGCTGGACTACGAACTGCCGCTGCCCGGTCCGGCGCCGCGCGCGCGCCAGGGCGAGCATCCGGCGCCGCTGCCGGTGCGGCATTTCGAGGCGCGGCTGGTGGCCACCGGCCCGGACGAGGTGCTGGGCCTGGTGCGCGACATCAGCGAACGCAAGCGCAACGAGGAGCAGATCCGCCGGCTGGCGTATTGCGATTCGCTGACCGGCATTCCGAATCGGCAGGCGTTTCTGGAAACGCTGGAGGCGGAGCTGGCGCGTTCGCGCAAGGCCAACAAGAAGTTCGCGGTGCTGTTCATGGATCTGGACGCGTTCAAACGCATCAACGATACGCTCGGCCATGACGTCGGCGACCATCTGCTGAAGGCGGTCTCGGAGCGATTGCGCGAAACCACGCGGCCCGGCGACCTGGTATCGCGCACCGAGGCCAGCAACAACCTGGCGCGTCTTGGCGGCGACGAATTCACCATCCTGATCCCTGACCTGGAGCGGGTGGAAAACGCGCTCAACGTGGCGCATCGCGTCAAGGAAGCGATGCGTCGCCCCTTCCTGCTCGATGCGCACGAAATCTTCGTCACCGCCAGCATCGGCATCTCGCTGTATCCGGAGGACGGCGAGGACTGCAACTCGCTGCTGAAATACGCCGACACGGCCATGTACCACGCCAAGAACTGCGGCAAGAACAACGCCAAGCTGTACAGCTCGTCGCTGACGATGCAGATCATGAGCCACGTCAAACTGGAAGTCGGCCTGCGCAAGGCCTTGCAGAACGATGAGCTGTACCTGCTGTACCAGCCGCAGATCGATGTCGGCAGCGCACGCATCGTCGGCTTCGAGGCGCTGGTGCGCTGGCGCCATCCGGAGCGTGGCGTGATCTCGCCGACCGAATTCATTCCGTTGGCGGAGGAAACCGGTCTCATCGTGCCGATCGGCGAATGGGTGCTGCGCACCGCCTGTCAGCACGCGACCACGTGGCAGACGGCGGGCAAACCGCCGGTGCGGGTGGCGGTGAATCTGTCGGCCAAACAGTTCAAGGACGATAACCTGACGCAGAGCGTGATCTCGGTGCTGCACGATACGGGTCTGCCGGCCGAGCTGCTGGAGCTGGAGCTGACCGAAGGCACGCTGATGGACGACGCGCGCGCCACCATGGTCACGCTGGAGCAGTTGCGCAGCATCGGCGTGCACTTGTCGATCGACGACTTCGGCACCGGCTACTCGTCGATGAATTACCTGAAGCGCTTCGACGTGCGCGCGCTCAAGATCGACAAGAGCTTCATCAGCGGGCTGCCGCTGGATTCCGAAAACGCCGCCATCACGCGCGCCATCATCGCCATGGCGCATGGTCTGAAGATGGCGGTGGTGGCCGAAGGCGTGGAAACTTCCGCGCAGCTGGTCATGCTGGAACAATACGGCTGCGACCTGGTGCAAGGCTACCACCTCGGCCATCCCTCCCCTCCTGAAACCATCCACCACATGCTGTCCAGCCAATCCGCGCTGGCCCTGACATGATACGCATCACCAAGCGCGGCTGGCGCCACATCCTCAAATACCATACCTCCACGCAATCGCCAACGCACGCAAACAAGAGTAGATTTAACGCGAGCGAGGATCTGGTTCATTTGATCGACGTGGGCAAAATCACCCCCAGCAAAAAGCCAACTTCGATTGTTACCGTCATCACACGACTTAACGGCGACCTCGTCAATATGTTTCCGGGGTTGCCATAGGAGCCATCATGGCACTCGACTTTGCAGTGTTAATCGAGGACGAAACCGCAGCGGACATCGTCTCGTTGGAATGGCGCCAACCACGCCTGTCTGCGATACCGGACTAACGTTACAGCACACCATCCTGCTTCATCGCGGCGATGGCTTCGGCGCTGTAGCCCAGGGATTGCAGGACTTCGTCGTTGTGCTGGCCCAGCGTTGGGCCCAGCCATTTGGTGTAGCCGGGCGTGGCTGACAGTTTCGGCGAGATCGCCGGCAGCTTGACCGGCGTGCCGTCGGCGAACTGGTGCTGTTCGAACATGTCGCGCGCCAGGAATTGCGGGTCGGTCATCATGTCGCGCACCGAGTAGATTTTGCCGGCGGGGACGTCGGCTGCCTTCAATACCACCAGCGCACTGTCGATGGTCTGCGTATCGCACCAGGCCTGGATCGCGTCGTCGATCATCTGCGTGTGCTTGACGCGACCGTCGTTGCGCTCCAGCTCGGGATTGCCGGCCATGTCGATCCGCCCCATCGCCAGCACCAGCCGCTTGAAGATCGCATCGCCATTGCCGGCGATGACGATGTTCTCGCCATCGCTGGTGGTGTAAGTGTTGGACGGCACGATGCCCGGCAGCGAACCGCCCGTGCGCTCGCGCACCACGCCCGCATGGTCGAACTCCGGCACCAGCGATTCCATCAGGTTGAACACGGATTCGTACAAGGCCACATCGACCATCTGGCCTTCGCCCTTACGCTTGCCGCCGGTGGCGTCACGGTGGCGCAAGGCCATCATCGCGCCGATCACGCCGTGCAAGGCCGCCACCGAATCGCCGATCGACACGCCCACGCGCACCGGCGGCCGGTCCGCATGGCCGGACACATAGCGCAAGCCACCCATCGATTCGCCGATGGCGCCAAAGCCCGGCAAATCCTTCATCGGCCCGGTCTGGCCGAAGCCCGACAAGCGCACCATGATGGTCGACGGATCGAGCGCCTTCAACTGCTCGTAGCCGAGCTCCCACTTCTCCAGCACGCCGGGACGGTAGTTCTCGATGATGATGTCGGCTTCCAGCGCCAGCCTGCGCGCGATCTCGCGGCCCTGCGCATGCTTCATGTTCAGCGTGAGGGATTTCTTGTTGCGCGACTGTACCGACCACCACAGCGACGTGCCATCCTTCAGCACCCGCCACTTGCGGATCGGATCGCCGCCGTCAGGCGACTCGACCTTGATCACTTCCGCGCCGAACTCAGCCAGCATGCGCGCACAAAAAGGGCCCGCGATCAGCGTGCCCAGTTCCAGTACCTTGATGCCGGCCAGTGGCAAAGCAGGGGGTTCAGGCGCCGTGGCGCCTGCCTGCGTGCGGTCGCCCCCTGCATGGGGCGACTCCCGCCCTTCAGGGCTAACGGGACCGGAAGTGTTTTGAGTGGTCATGTCGCTCTGCGATCCAGTATGGCGCGGGCGATGGTGCCCGCGTCGACGTATTCGAGTTCGCCACCGACCGGCACGCCACGCGCCAGGCGGCTGACGCGCAAGCCGCGCGCCTTCAGCATCTCGCTGATGTAGTGCGCGGTGGCCTCGCCCTCGTTGGTGAAATTGGTGGCCAGCACCACTTCGTTGACCAGCCCATCGGCGGCGCGCGCCACCAGTTTTTCCAGATGGATGTCTTTCGGACCGATGCCGTCCAGCGGCGACAGCCGGCCCATCAGCACGAAGTACAGGCCCTTGTAGGTCAGGGTCTGCTCGATCATCAGCTGATCGGCAGGCGTCTCGACCACGCACAGCAGGCGGCGGTCGCGCTGCTCGTCGCTGCACATGTCGCAGACGTCTTCTTCGGTGAAGGTATTGCACAACGCGCAGTGATGCACCGCGCTGACCGCCTGATGCAAGGCGCGCGACAGCATGTCCGCGCCTTCGCGGTCATGCTGCAGCAGGTGAAACGCCATCCGCTGGGCCGACTTGGGGCCGACGCCGGGCAAGCGGCGCAGCGCTTCGGTCAGGAATTCCAGCGACTTGGACATGTTTCCTTAGAAAGGCATCTTGAAGCCGGCCGGCAGGTTCATGCCGGAGGTCAGGCCGCCCATTTTTTCGGCGGCGGTGGCTTCGGCCTTGCGCACGGCGTCGTTGAAGGCGGCGGCGACCAGGTCTTCCAGCATGTCCTTGTCGTCAGCCAGCAGCGACGGGTCGATCGACACGCGCTTGACGTCGTTCTTGCAGGTCATCACGATCTTGACCAGGCCGGCGCCCGACTGGCCTTCGACTTCGATCAGCGCCAGCGATTCCTGGGCTTTTTTCATGTTGTCCTGCATGGCCTGGGCTTGTTTCATCAGGCCGGCGAGTTGGTTCTTCATCATGGTGGAGTTCTCCGAGTGTATAAGTTAAAGAGATGATCAGGCAGCCGCTGCCGCGCTGGACTGCGGCGGCACGATGGAGCTTGGAACGACCCAGGCATCCAGTTCGCGGATCATGCTGTTCACAAAGGGATCGTTGGCGATGGTTTCTTCGGCCGCGCGCTGGCAGGCTTCACGGTAGGCTTGCGCCTCGGCGCTGGCGGTGTACCAGACGGCGCCCAGTTCGCTGTCCACGCGCACGATGCGGCCGAAGCGTTCGGCCAGTGCGGCGGTCAGTTTTTCCAGGTTGCCGGGCGTGCGCCAGGTTTCGATCGGCACGCGCAGGCTGAAGACGGCGGCGTTGCCTTCGAAAGTGCAGCTGGTCATCTCGGCCTGCATCGCCAGTTGCTGGGCGGTGCCGCGCAGTGGCAGTGCGGCCGCCACGGCGGGCCAGTTGCCGTCCCAGTCCAGTTCAGGCACTGGCGTGACGACGTAAGCGTATGGCGCCTTGGCCGGCGCTGGTGCGGCGCGGGCCGGCATGGCGATGGCGTGCGGGTCGTCGGGCTGGCCTGGCGTTGCCTGCTGTGCTGGCGCCGGGGCGTAAGGATGCGACGAGGTCGACGCGGCGACGGCGCTGTCGTCGGAAAATTCGGTGACCCAGGGCGGCAGGTCGTCTTCAGCGGCGGCGGGTTGTGCTTTGGCCTGCGGTGCCGGGGCTGCGTACTGCGGTACCGCCTGTGGCGGCGCGGTGCGGACCGGCGCTTCCAGGACAGCGGCGCCTCCGTCGGCGGCTGGCGGCATGTCTTCCCATGGCGCCGGACGTGCCGGCGCGGCCGCCATCTGCGCGCTTGGCGCGGCTGGCGGCGTGTATGCGGCGGCGGGT
>NZ_WKJN01000073.1 GCF_009674495.1 Duganella alba
TTCATGGCCGCGCGTTCTGCCGGCGTCGAGAACAGGCGGCCCAGGGTGACCTGGGCCTGCGCCGGTGGCGCGGCCTGCATCGCGGTCATGGCCGCGGCGAGCAGCAGGGCGGCAGGAGCGCGGCGCATCATGGCCTGCCTTTCGCCGGCTGCATGGCGGCCAGGCGCGGCGCCTTGGGCGCGGTGTTCAGCGTGATCCAGTTCAGCGTGCAGTCGGCGCCCAGCGTCGAGGCGCCGGGTGTGCCGGCCACCACGCCGAGCCGCTTGATCGAACAATCCTGCACCGCGAAGTAGCTGCGCTGGCGCAGCGTCTGGAAGAAATTGAACAGGTCCAGTTCATGCAGCAGTTCCATGTGCAGGCGCATGCGGCTGCCGCGCAGTTCGAAGTCGCCCAGGTCCAGCGGCGATTCCAGCTGCACCGCCTGCTGCGGTTCGATCTCGTAGCTCAACGGCGCCAGCTTGAGCTGCTCCTGCGTCTGGCGGATCGCGTCGAGCCACTCCAGCCGCCGCTCGTCGCCCACCAGCCCGCGCTGGCGCAGGGCCACAAAGCGCTGCTGGAAATTGCGGATGTCGCGCTTTTCATTGTCCACCTGCGCGTACAGCGACGAGGCGGCGTCGCGCGCGCGCTGGCTCACTTCCAGCCTGTCGTTGGCTTCATGCTTCTTCAATTCGCTCAACAGCACGCCGGTCAGCGAAATGGTCAGCGCCGCCAGCAGCGTCAGTACGGCGGTGCGGATCAGCGCGAACTCGGTGATCCAGTACGGCAGCTTGATGACCGGCGCGGCTTTCTTTTTACCGGTGACGGGATTCGTGCTCATGGCTTCCACACCAGGTTCAGGGTGAATCGGGCGTGGCCGGGCGCGGCCACCTGGGTGCCGGCCTTGCCGGCCAGCTTGACCGAGGAGCGCGTGTCCACCGGCGGCTTCTCGACTTCCACCGTCAGGTGCGGATGGCGCGCCAGCGCCTTGGCGAACTGGGTCATGCTGTCGACCGCGTTGCGGTAGTCGTCCTGCTCGGTCATGATTTCCGCTTCCAGCATCAGGATCTGCGGCGCGCGGCCCGGAATCCCGGCCACCAGCGAGGAAATCGGCGCCGCCTGCGTGGCGTCCTGTCCCGGCGCCGGCGCGCTGGAGGACGGCACGCTGACCTTCCAGTCCAGTTGCAGCAGGCGGATTTGCGGCGTGCTTTCCAGCGCCTCGCTGACCACGGCGGACAGGCCCAGCGGCGTGGCCGACTGCGTCGCCAGCATGCGTTCCACGTTCACCGCCGCGCGCATATTGGCGGTGCTGGTCACGCGCGGCGGAATCTCCGCCATGGTGCCGCGGTATTGCTGGTCGAAGTGCGCCGCTTCGGCGGCCAGGCGGATGCTGTCGCGGTTGGACTGGTGTTCCTGCCACAGGTTGACGCCGGTCCAGCCGGCGCAGCAGATCGCCATGACGGCGCTGACCGCGTACAGGTTGACGCGCGCGCGCCACAGCTTGAAGTAGCGCTGCCACGTGCCCAGCGTGTAGTGGCTCTCCGGCGGACGGCGCGCCAGCAAGGCCAGCAGCATCGGCTCCGCCATGCGGCCGGCCAGGTCCGCGACATCGTCGTCGCCGGCTTTGAGGCCGGTGCCGGCCGCCACCGATTCCAGCGTCATCAGGCGGAAGATGGTTTCCGGGCCATCCTCGCACTGGGCGTCGAGCGTGCCGCTGTCGGCGGCCGGCACGATCACCACCGCCTGCAGCGGATTGCCGCGCGCCATCAGGCGCTGGCTGGTGAGGAACTGCTGGGTCTTGGCGGTTTCCGCGCCGATGTTGACCGGATTGCCGTCACGGTCGATGGCCGGCGTCAGGCGCGAGAACTTCAGCATGCCTTTCTGGAAGTAGCTCTGGCGCCAGCCGGCCGATTGCTGCGTCACCAGCAGCAGGTGCGCGTCGTTCAGGCGCAGCTTGCGTACCAGCGCTTCGCACAGCAGCGTGGTGGAATACAGGCCGGCCAGCGGCATCCGCAACTGCTCCAGCGCTTCCACCCACGGCTGCACCGACGATGGATTGGTCAGCGCCGACAGCAGCACGATGTCGTCGCGGCGGCCGCCGGTTTCGCGGCCCTGCACCTCGTGGTGGCGGAACGGCGTTTCGCGGTATTGCTGCGTCAGGCGGCGTTGCAGCAGCTGGCGGGCGGCGCCGCCGCGCACGTGCGGCAGCGTCACGCGCTGGAAGTCTTCCTCGATCAGGTCGGCCAGCAGATAGGCGGGCGAACCCGGATGGTGGCTGTCGATGTAGTCCATGAAGTCATCGACGCCGCCACGGTTGTTGACAAAGCATGCGCCGCCGGTCAGGCGGCCGCCTTGCCATTCGTAGGCGCACAGCTGTTCGCTGGTCAGATAAAATAAATGTTTGGTGAACACGATGGCCTCAGGTCCTGATCTTGCTGATCGTGTCGTAGATCGGTCCCATCACCGACAGCATGATCCAGCCCACCATCACGCCCAGCACCACGGTGATGGCCGGTTCGATCATGGACTGCACCTTCTCGATCATCTCCTTCACCTCGCGGTTGTAGAAGTAGCTGACGTTATGCAGCGCGCCATCCAGTGCGCCGGTCGATTCGCCCACCTTGAGCATGCGGATCACCAGCGGCGGGAAGATGCCGGTGTTCTGGAACGCCGCCGTGATGCCCTGGCCTTCGGAGATCTGCTGCGCGGCGCGGCGCAGGCCGGCCGCCACCACGCGGTTGCCGACGATGCCTTCGGACAGGCGGATGCATTCGAGGATGGTGATGCCCGACGCGTACATCATGGCAAAGAAGGTGGCGAAGCGCGCCAGGATAATCTTGTGCAGCACCGGCCCGATGAGCCAGATGCGCAGCTTGAAGCCGTCCGCCGTATAGCGCGCCTGTTCGCTGTTGGCCAGCCATGCGCGGCCGGCGAAGAAGCCGATGACCGGCAGCGCCACCATCACGTACCAGTAATCGATGAAGATGTTGGAGACGAAGATCAGCGCCTTGGTGTGCAGCGGCAGCGTGTTGCCCATGTTCTTGACGAAGGAGGTCAGCTGCGGCACCAGGTAGATCATCAGGAAGAACATCACGGCGGTGACGAACAGGCCGACGGCGGCCGGGTACATGATGATCTTCTTGGTCTGCGACGCCAGCTCGTCCTGCCACTTCAGCGTTTCCGACAGATTCTTGAAGACCTCCGTCAGCTTGCCGCTTTGCTCGCCGGCGGTAATCAGGCTGGTAAACGTCAGGTCGAACACTTCCGGATACTCGGCCAGCGCCGCCGACAGCTGCTTGCCGCCCTCGATATTCTCGATCAGGCCCGTGATCATTTCGCGGAAGCGCGGATGGTCGATGCTTTCGCGCAGATCGTTCAGGCCTTCGAGGATCGGCACGCCGGCGCCGGTCATCTGCTCCATGTGGAAGCAGAAGTTGATCAGATCCTTGCGCGTGATGACGCGCTTGATGGCGATGACTTTCGCGCGCGAGACGCGGCAGTCGATCAGGTCCAGTCCCATGCGGTGCAGGCGCAGCTCCAGGTCCGGCTCGTTGGCGGCGTCCATATTCCCCGGCGAGATCTGGCCGGTGGCGTCCATCGCGCGGTAGAGATACTGCGGCATCAGCTCAGCCTTTCCGTCAGGTCCACCACGCGGCCGACTTCCTCCAGCGTGGTCACGCCTTCCAGCACGCGGCGCAGGCCGTCGTCGATCAGGCTGTGATAGCCGCCGGCGGCGGCCGCCGTTTTCAGTTCGCGGGTGGAGACGCGGCGCGCCACCAGTTCGTCCAGCGCCGGCGTCATCTTCAGCAGTTCGATGATGGCGATGCGGCCCTTGTAGCCTTGGTGATCGCATTTGTCGCAGCCCACCGCGTGGTACAGCGTCTGCGGGCCGGCGCTGTCCGGAATGGCGAGCAGCTTGCGTTCCACCTCGTCGGCCACATGCGCTTCGCGGCAGCTGGTGCACAGCTTGCGCACCAGGCGCTGGGCGATGATGCCGATGATGTTGCCGGCCATGATATCGGCCAGCACGCCGATGTCGAGCAGGCGCGGTATGGCGCCGATGGCGGAGTTGGTGTGCAGCGTCGAATACACCTGGTGGCCGGTCATGGCGGCGGAGAAGGCCATTTCGGCGGTCTCCTTGTCGCGGATCTCGCCGACCAGAATCACGTCCGGGTCTTGCCGCATCATCGAGCGGATGCCTTCGGCGAAGCCCATCTTGGCCGATTCGTTCACCGACGTCTGGCGGATCATGTTCATCGGGTATTCGACCGGGTCTTCCAGCGTCATGATGTTGACGCTTTCGGTGTTGATGTGGTTCAGGATCGAATACAGCGTGGTGGTCTTGCCGGAGCCGGTCGGTCCGGTCACCAGGATCACGCCGTCGGGGCGGGCGATCATCAGCTTGAGCAGATTGAGTTCGTTCTCGCCGAGGCCCAGGCCGTCCAGCGGCACGATGCCTTTCTGGCGGTCGAGCACGCGCAGCACGAAGTTTTCGCCGTGCGTGGTCGGCTGCGCTGAGGCGCGGAAGTCGATCTGGCGGCCGGAGAACTTGATCGAGATGCGGCCGTCCTGCGGCGCGCGGGTCTCGGCGATGTTCATGGTCGACATGACCTTGAGGCGCACGGCCATCGCCGGCCAGTAGGATTTGTGCAGGCTGCGGATCTGGCGCAGGATGCCGTCGATGCGGTAGCGGATGCGCAGGAACGATTGCTCCGGCTCGAAGTGCAGGTCGGAGGCGCCGTTCTGCACCGCGTCGGCCAGGATGGCGTCGATCAGGCGCACCATCGGCTGGCTGTATTCGTCCGAGGTGGTGCCCAGGCTGGCGTAATTGACTTCGCCGGTTTCGATTTCGTGCAGGATGCCGTCGATCGACAGTTCGAAGCCGTAGTACTGGTCGATGGCGCGCTGGATGTCGGATTCGTTGACCAGCAGCGGCGTGATGGTGATGCCTTTCACCAGCATGGCGCTGATCTGGTCGAGCGCGACGATGTTGCTGGTGTCGGACATGGCCAGGATCAGGTTGTCCGTGGCGCGCTCGTAGACGATCGGGAAGACGCGGTAGCGCTTGGCCACGTCCTTGGGAATCAGCTTGAGGGCGATGGCGTCCACCACCAGGCTGTTGAGGTCCGCGCTTTGCGTGTTGAGGTTTTCCGACAGCGCCTCGCGCACCGTGGCTTCGGTGACGAAGCCCAGTGTGATCAACAGTTTGCCCAACGGCTCGTTGCTGCGTTTTTGCTCGATCAGCGCGATGCGCAACTGGTCTTCGCTGATGACGCCTTTCTGGATCAGCAGTTTGCCGAGTGGGAGTTTGGGTTGTTCTGCCATGTGATTCAGTGCGCGACGATGCCGGTGCTCAGTTCATGCATGCGCTTGCGCAGCGCGTTGCGGTCGAAGCCGACGGCCTTGTCCTGCCCCAGCGCCAGCGCGCGCTGGTAGTAGGTCAGGGCCAGCTTGCCCTGGTTCAGCCGGTCCAGGCCGATGGCCAGGTTGTAGACATAGTCCGGATTGTCCGGCGCGGCGCCGACAGCGCGGAAGTAGGCCTGCTGGGCGTCCGGCCAGCGGCCCTGTTGCGCGTACAGGTTGCCGAGGGCGAACTGGATGGAGGCCGCGTCCGGATTGCTGGCCAGGATGGCTTTCAGGCGCGCCTCGCTCTGGCTGATGTCGCCCTGGCGCAGGCCGATCAGGCCGGCCGTGGCGTCGGCGTCGTTGGGTGACAGTTCCAGCAGGCGCAGGTAGTAGCCGGCGGCCTTGTCCTTCTGGTTCTGGCGCGCGGCGACGTGGGCGGCGCCGAGCAGGGCGTCGCGGTTGTTGGCGTCCTGGGCGAGGGCGGCGTCGTACTGCTGTTGCGCGCCGGCGGTGTCGCCGCTGTTGAAGGCCTGATAGGCGCTGTCCAGCGTGGGCGAGACCGGCGCCGGCTGCACCACGCGGGTGACGCGGATGTCGTCGTTTCTTGGCGCGGCCAGCACCGGCATCTGCTCGGCGCGCGGCGCGGCGGCGGCCTGGATGGCTTGCTGGGCGGCGGCCAGCTCCTGTTCGGTGCGGGTCAGGCGGCGTTCCAGGTCTTGCTGGCTGGCGCTGCTGCCGGTTGCGGGGGCGAGCAGGGGATCGTTGCCGGCGTCGGACGCGGTGTTGTCGCTGCCGGGATTGGCGCTGTTGGCGGCGATGATCTGGCCGGCGCCAAGCGTGGCGCCACTGGCGCCGGTGGCCCCTGCGGGCGGCATCGGCACCGGCGGCAGGCTGGCGCCGGCGCCGGGGCCGGTCAGGGCCATCCAGTAATAGATGCCGAAACCGCCGACCAGCAGCACCAGCACGGCGATCAGGCCGATCAGGCGCAGGCGTTCAGGGTCGAAGCCGGTCGGTTCGGCAGGG
>NZ_WKJN01000074.1 GCF_009674495.1 Duganella alba
GGACGTCCGCCGCCACCGCATCGCTGGCGTCGGCCAGCGCGCGCGCGCCGCCGGCCGCATCGGCGCTCGGCGCCGGCACGCTGCGGCTGAAGGTCTTCTGGTCCACCAGGCGGTGCGCGCGGAACACCGAAGCGCGCAGCCGCACCACGCCATTGCTGGTGGTGGCGTTGTCGAAGTTCTGCGCAAAGTCTTCCACTTCCATGCGCAGCACGGTGGCGCTGGCGGCGGCGTCGGTGGTCGACAGCACTTTCACGCCGGCCTGCGCCAGGCTGGCCTTGATGCGCTGCGTCAGCAACTGCGACGGCGTGCTGGTCCACTGGTTGTAGGCGTAGGGACGCGACTGGCGCGCATCCGAGTACAGCAGGCGGTAGTGCATGCGTTCGGTGTCCAGCGCGGCCGGACCGGTGACGTCGGCAACGATGATGGCGCCGATGCTGCTGGCGCTGGCCGGCGCGCTCGTCGGCAGCGGGCCGAAGTCGAACTGCGAGGTCGGCACGCCCTTGCTGGCGCAGGCGCCCAGGGCCAGCGCCAGGGCGGCAATCATGATCGCGTTACGGATGGTGGTGGTCATCATCTCGGTGTCCTTTAGATTCGCTTATTTGGCCGGTGCGGCAAAGCCTTCTTCGCCAGGGCCGGGCGGCGTGCCTGGCGCGCCGAAGATCAGGCTTTGCGGACGGTCGTTGATCTTGTTCATGGTCTTGCGCAGCGCGCGCATCGAGGCGCGGGTGTCGTCGGACAGCGAGTTCACTTGCGGCAGCGTGTCGAGTTCCAGCCCGCCGGCGACGGCATCGACCGAGGTGGTGATCCGCTCCACCGAGGTGGCGACGCGATCGATCGGGCCGCCCGGCGCCTGCAGGCTGGTGGTCAACTGGTTGACATCGGTGGCCAGCGCATTCACCGAGTGCAGCGTCTTCTGCGTTTCGGCGGCCAGCGCCGGCAGCTTGTCGATGGTCGGCTGCAGCTTGTCCGGCAGGTCGCGGTATTTCTGCGCCGTCTCGCTGACATCGGAGAAGGCGCCAAGGATGGTCTGGCGGTTCTCGGGACTGAGCAGGTCGTTCAGGCGCTTGGTCACTTCCTCGGTCTGGGTCAGGATTTCCTTGCCGCGTTTTTCCAGCTGGTCGAAGAAGCCCTGGCGCAGCGGAATGCGGGCCGGATGCTCGCTGCTGGACGGCAGCAGCGGCGAGCCGACCTTGTCGTCGTCCAGCGAGATGAAGGCGATGCCGGTCACGCCCTGGTAGCCCAGCGCGGCAAAGGTGGTGGTGGTGATCGGCGCGTCGGTGTTGATGTTGAGCGTGACCAGGATCTGGCCGGCCACCTTGGGATCGAAGGCGATGCTGCCGACACGGCCCACTTCCAGGCCGCGGTAGCGGATCGGCGCCTGCGGGTTCAGGCCGGGAATCGATTGCGCGGTGGCGATCACATAGGGCGTGCGCTCGACGCGGTCGCGGTTGAACCAGAGACCGTACAGGATGGCCGCGATCAGCAGCGTGATCGTGAAAAAGCCGGTGGTAAGGGCATGGGATCGATTTTCCATCAGTGCTCCGTGGGTTTTTTTTCTTCGAGCGCTTCGAGCGCGCGACGGCCCCGGTCGCCAAGGAAGAATTCCTTGATGAAGGGGTGATCGACTTTCAGTAGATCGCGCAGCGGACCCAGCGCGATCACATGTTTTTCCGCCAGCACGGCGATGCGGGTGGACAGCGCGAACAGCGTGTCCAGGTCGTGGGTCACCATCACCACCGTCAGTCCGAGCTCGCGGTGCAGCGACTTGATCAGCGTGACAAAGGCTTCCGACAGGTCGGGATCGAGGCCGGCGGTCGGCTCATCGAGGAACAGCAGCTTCGGCTCCAGCGCCAGCGCGCGCGCCAGCGCCACCCGCTTGACCATGCCGCCGGACAGGTCGGACGGCATCTTGTTGGCCTGCTCCGGCCCCATGCCCACCATGTTCATCTTCAGCAGCACGGCGTCGTGGATCAGGTCTTCCGGCAGCACGTGCAGTTCGCGCATCGGCTGGGCGATGTTCTCGAACACGGTCAGCGCCGAGTACAGCGCGCCTTGCTGGAACAGCATGCCCCAGTGGTTGCGCAGCTGCTGCAACTGGGCCGAATCGATCTCGCTGATGTCCTCGCCAAACACGCGCACGCAGCCGCGCGCCGGCCGTTCCAGGCCCAGCATCTGCCGCACCAGCGTGGTCTTGCCGGTGCCGGAACCGCCGACGATGGACAGGATCTCGCCCTGTTCGATTTCCAGGTTCAAGTCCTGGTGCACCACGGTGCGGCCGTACTTGGTCCACAGGCCGGTGATCTCGACCACCGGCACGCTGCCGTCCAGCGTCAGTTCGCCGGTGCCGGGGCCGCAGGTGCTATCCGGTTCGCTCATCAGAACCCCACGCCGCTGAAGACGATCGCAAACACCGCGTCGGCCAGGATCACCGCCGTGATCGCCGTGACCACCGAGGTGGTGGTGCCGCGTCCCAGGCTTTCGGTGTTCGGCTTGATGCGCAGGCCGAAGTGGCACGACACCAGCGCGATCAGCATGCCGAACACCACGCCCTTGCCGATGCCGATCATGTAGTTCGCCAGCGGCACGGCTTCCGGCAGTTTCAGCAGGAAGTATTGCGGCGACAGGTTCAGCTCCAGCTTGGCCGACAGCATGCCGCCCAGCAGCGCGATGGTGTCGGTCCAGATCACCAGCAGCGGCATGGCGATGGCCAGGGCCAGCACCTTGGGCATGATCAGGCGGAAGCCGTGCGAAATGCCCATCACCAGCATGGCGTCGAGTTCCTCGGTCACGCGCATCACGCCCAGCTGCGCGGTGATGGAGGAGCCGGAACGGCCGGCCACCAGGATCGCCGCCAGCAGCGGTCCCAGTTCGCGGATGATGCTCATGCCCAGCAGGTTGACCAGGAAGATGTCGCCGCCGAAGTTGCGCAGCTGCTGCGCCGACAGGTAGGAAAACACCACGCCGATCAGGAAGCCGACCAGCGCCGTGATGCCCAGCGCCTGGAAGCCGGCATGGAAGATATTGGCCGAGATTTCCATCCACGGTCCGCGTCCGGGGCGGCGGATGAAGGTGCCGAGGTCCAGCACCACCTGGCCGATCAGCCGTATCAGGCCGGCCATGTGCTCGAAGAACAGCAGCATGGCGAAGCCCAGTTTCATCACCAGCGTCAGGCGGTGCTGGCGCGAGCGTGGCAGTTCCAGCGGGCCGGTGGATTCCAGGCGGTTGAAGAATTCTTCCAGCTCCGGCGCCAGTTGCAGGTTGGCCGGGCGGGTCTTGCCCCAGGCGTTCCAGAACAGCTGGGCGCCGATGTGGTCCATGCTGTCGACCGCCGACAGATCCCATTTGAGGTGGTCGCCCTTGAGCGACTTGAGGAAGGCGGTGATGGTGGCCATCGCCTTGCCCTGTGCCAGAGCGTGTACTTGCCAGGTGCCGGTCGCGGCGACGGCGCCGGCATTCAGGGTCAGGGTAGGCTCATGGGCTATAGGCATATTGCAAGTTTAAGGGAGTTTCGCCCCGGCCGCTACCAATGTTCTCGTCCGGGGTGTGCACTCGCTCATAAGGCAGACCCCACAGGTAGGCGCGCTATGGCTGCACCCCGCACAGCCAGGCGGGGTCTGTCCCCGTCCGGGGACAGACCCCTGGCTCCGGTTTGCGGGGGAGAAGCATCAGGCGGCCAGCCTCCTGGCTTGCCGTTTTGGCGCCGGCGTTTCCATCGCTTTGGGTTTCGCCCCCGCATAGTCGCTGGCCAGCAGGGCCTCGGCGTCGGCCTTGTCCATGCCCTGGGTCTGCAGATAGCGCGCCACCATGGCCACCAGCCGTTCCAGCGCGATGCGGTGGGTGGCGTCGGTATTCGCATACAGCCAGTCGGCAAAGGCCATGAAGCGCTGGAACGGCGCGTCGCCCAGCAGCACCGGCAAGGTATGGCCGAAGCGCCCCGAGTTGGCCACCAGGTCCCAGTAGCGGGCAAAACGCACCAGTCGCTGCATGGTTGCAAAGTCGATATCGCGGTTGGCCAGGATGGTGTACGGCGCATACGGGTCGTACACCATGCCGAATTCCTGCGTGTGGCGGATGATCGGCGTGCCGCGCAGGCGCTTGAGGATGCCGAACTGGATCTCGTGCGGCTCCAGCGCCCACAGTTTGTTGAAGCCTTCGGCGAAGCTCTCCACCGTCTCGCCGGGCAGGCCGGCGATCAGGTCGACGTGCATGTGCGCGTGCGACTGCGTGGTCAGCCAGCGGATGTTGTCGGCCGCCTTCTGGTTGTCCTGCCTGCGGCTGACCAGCGTCTGCACCGCCGGATTGAAGCTCTGGATGCCGATTTCGAACTGCAACGCGCCGGGCGGGAACTTGCTGATGCCTTCTTTCAGCGCGTCCGGCAGATGGTCCGGCACCAGCTCGAAGTGGGCGTAGACCGGATCGTCCGGGTTGGCTTCCAGCTTGTCGAGGAAGAACTGCATGATCTTCAGGCTGGTCTTGATATTCAGGTTGAAGGTGCGGTCGACAAACTTGAACAGCCGCGCGCCGCGCTGGTACAGCGACTCCATCTCCGCCAGGAAGTTATCCAGCGCGAACGGCCAGGCCGTCTTGTCCAGCGCCGACAGGCAGAACTCGCACTTGAACGGGCAGCCGCGCGAGGCTTCCACATACAAGGTGCGGTTCTTGATGTCGTCGTCGCTATATAGGGAGTAGGGCAGCTTGATGTCGTTGATCGGCGGCTGGACGCCGGCATGCACCTTCATCAGCGGCTTGGGGCCGTGCAGGATCTCGCCGCACAGCTTGGGGAAGGTCACCTCGCCCCAGCCGGTCACCACATGGTCGGCCAGCTTGACGATCTCCTGTTCATTGGTCTCGTGCGAGACTTCCGGTCCGCCCAGGACCACGGCCACATGCGGCGCCACGCGCTTGAGCATGGCGACAACCTTGGTGGTCTCCTCGACGTTCCATATATAGATGCCGAAGCCGACGATCTTCGGCGAGTACGACAGGATGCGTTCAACAATCTCGGTCGCCTTGGCGCCGATGACGAATTCCTGCAGGTGCGTTTGCTCCTGCAGCGCGCCCATATTGGCGAGCAAATAGCGCAATCCCAGCGACGCATGGGTATAGCGGGCGTTAAGCGTGGTAAGTAAGATAGACATCCGCGTATTTTACCCTTGCCAGACGCGCCCGCCCTTGCTATAGTTCGCTCCCTCGCAAAACGACGCATGCAAATGCAGAGTGAAGCGGGAAAAAGAAGAGCTTGACGAGATGTGCGAAACGCTTCATAATCTTGCCTCTTCGCTGATGAACAAAACGCTTCTTCAGCTAGCAATACCGAATTAGATCTTTAAAAATTTACAGTCGATAAATGTGGGCGTTTGATGCAAGTGCACGCGGTACTTCGGTACTGCGAAACTAAAAGCATTAAATGCTCAACAAGAAGTACTAAGAGTAATACTGTTAGTGTTTTGAGTGAGCGAACCAATGACCTGCAGAGGTCATTAAACAGAGATTAAACTAAAGAGTTTGATCCTGGCTCAGATTGAACGCTGGCGGCATGCCTTACACATGCAAGTCGAACGGCAGCACGGAGCTTGCTCTGGTGGCGAGTGGCG
>NZ_WKJN01000075.1 GCF_009674495.1 Duganella alba
AAAGCTTGATGACCATAGTAAGTCGGTCCCACCCCTTCCCATCCCGAACAGGACCGTGAAACGACTCTACGCCGATGATAGTGCTGCAACCAGTGTGAAAGTAGGTTATCGTCAAGCTAGTTATTAGGAAAAACCCGCTCAGTGATCTGAGCGGGTTTTTTTATTTCCATTAAGTTATAAAAAAGGTATTATTGGTTTCTCTCTAATTTGAGGAAGCATGATGAAAACCTGGATTCCGTTGGCCTCCCTGGCCCTGCTGCTGGCTGCATGCGGCGGGTCCGACACCACTTCCACCGCACCACAAGCCAAGACCATGGGCCTGCGCGCCGCGCAAGGCGCCCCGCATGCGCTGGCCGACTATACGCCGGTGATCCAGCGCCTCTACCTCGGCTTCTTTGGCCGTCCTGCCGATGTGGACGGACTGGCGTTCTGGCAGCAGCAGTTCAGCAACGCCAATTTGCCGCTCACCACGGTCGAACTCAGCCAGAACTACATCACCAATACCGCGATTCGCGGCATTGTCGATGCATTTGCCAACAGCCAGGAATCGCAGGATCTGATCGGCGGCAGCAATGCTGCTTTCGTCAACGCGGTCTACCTGAATATCTTTAATCGCAATGCCGAGGCCAGTGGCCTGGACTTCTGGGGCGGGCTTATCAACAGCAAGGCGGCGACGCGCGCGCAAGTACTGCTGGCGATTGCCGGCGCCGCCCAAGGCACGGATGCCGCCGTGGCGGCCAATAAACTGGACGCGGCGACCTACTTCACCGCTGCGCTGGATCAGCCGCAGAAGGCGGCGGCCTATAGCGGCGCCAATGTCATCCTGAGTGTGCGCGCGCTGATGGCCGTGGTCGGCGTCGATACCGACATGACCGCCTTCAAGCGCCAGATCGACGACTTCATTGTTTCGCTGACCGGGTCGTCCCAGCAGGAATCGATCAAGCGCTATGCCGGCTATTACTACCTGCAGGACATGGTCAACACGCCTGCCTATTCGGCGTATTACAGCTATGCGAGTGGCGGCGTGGCGCCGCCTGCTACCAGCGGCAAGCTGATTTACGGCATGGGGGTGCCGAAGGTCGGGAGCTGGTCGCGTGACCTGACCACGCGCGCGATTGTCTATACGGCGCCGGTGGTCGCCAGCGTCGGTCTGCCGGCAGCAGCGCTTTTGCCGGAAGTAACGATGCTGTGCACCTCGGTGGCGACGCCGAATGGCGCCACCAGCAAATCCACTGATCTGCTGGTGGCAATTTCAGCGGTCCAGTTGACGGACGCCACGCAACTGGCGGGCCAGACGCTGAGTGTGTACCGTGAAAATTGTGCAACCGGCGGCAGCAATATCAACAGCTTCAGTTTTGATGCCAACGGCAATGGCAGTTTCCCGAGCGGCGCCGGCCTGTTGAGCTTCAATGCCGCGGCCGTGACCAGCATTCTCAACGGCCAGCAACTGCCAGACCTGTCGACCGGCAAATGGCTGACCTTTACTGCGTATCGCTACACGCGCCCGGACAGCAGCACTGGCTATCTCGTGGTGCAGCACATGGGCAATAGCAAGACGGGCGTGACAGACGGCGTGCTGGCGACCTGGACGCAGGAGTAAGGACTACCTGAGCGGCGCCGACATCGGCAAGGTCAGCGTGAAGCGGGTGCCGCCGCCCACTTCACTGCTGACGTCGATGCGCCCGCCGAGGATCTCGGTGACGATGTTGTGCACGATGTTCAGGCCCAGTCCCGAGCCGCCGACGCCCATCTTGGTCGTGAAGAAGGGATCGAAAATGCGCGGCACGTCTTCACGCGCGATGCCGGCGCCGTGGTCTTCCACGCTGAGCGTCACCCAGCCTTGCGCCGACAACTGCGCGCTGACCGCGATCAGGCCCTCGCTGCGCCCTTCGTAGCCGTGCAGGATGGCGTTGTTGATCAGGTTGGTCACGACCTGGCCCAGCGGCCCCGGATAGCTCTCCATCATCAGGTCCGCCGGCACATGCTGCTCGATCACGAACGGCGTGCGCTTGATGGTCGGCTGCAGCGTCAGCAGGTTGCCGGCGATGACTTCGGCCAGCAGAAAGCTGCGCCGCTGCGAGCTGGTCTGGTCGACCGCGACCTGCTTGAAGTTGGTGACGATGTCGGCCGCGCGATGCAGGTTGCGGCTGAGAATGTCGACCGACAGCCGCGCGTTCTCGATATAGTGCTCGAACTCCTTGCGCGTGACGCCGCCTTCGCTGGTCATGTGGCGGTGGATCTCGTCGGTCTGCATCTCGAAGGTGGTGGAGGCCATCAGGCTGTTGCCGATCGGCGTGTTCAGCTCGTGCGCGATGCCGGCCACCAGCGCGCCCAGGCCGGCCAGCTTCTCGTTGCGCACCAGCTCCTCGCGCGCCTTGGCCAGCGTGGCGATCATGTCCTGCAGTTCGCGGTTGGCGCGGCGCAGCGCCAGGTGGGTGTTGATGCGCGCCAGCACTTCCTCGATCTGGAACGGCTTGGTGATGTAGTCGACGCCGCCGGCATCGAAGCCGGTGACTTTCTGTTTGGGATCGGTGAGGCCGGTCATGAAGATGACCGGTATGTCCTTGGTCTTCTTGCCGGCCTTGAGGCGGCGGCAGGCTTCGAAGCCGTCGATGTCGGGCATGACGACGTCGAGCAGGATCAGGTCGGGATCGGCGAACTCGGCGCGCATCAGCCCTTCGGCCGCCGTTTGCGCCAGCACGATCAGGAAGCCGTGCCGTTCCAGCCGGTCCAGCAGCGCGGCCAGATAGGACGGCGAATCGTCGACGATGAGTATCGTCGGCATCGGCACAACGGGGACCTCGCTCTGGTTCATCGCGCACCCTGAATCGTTCACGGTGCGGTCAGTATATCGCAGCGTTCAGAACAGGCCGAGGCCTTTCAGCATCACCACCAGGATCAGCAACGGCGACACATAGCGCAGCAGGAAAAACACCACGCCCGTCACAGTGGCGTTGTGCAGCGAGCCCTGGTTGGACAGCGCGCGCTGGAAGTTGTCGCGCCCCCACACCCAGCCGACAAACAAGGCTAGCAAAATGCCACCCAGCGGCAGCAGCACGTTGGACGAGGCGAAGTCGAACAGGTCGAACATGTTCTTGCCGAACAGCTTGACATCGGCCAGCACGCTGTTGGTCAGCGCGCAGCTGGAACCGAGCACCACCAGGATGGCGATGGTCAGCACGGTGGCCTTGGTGCGGCTCATGCCGAAGCGTTCGTGCAGCGTCACCACCGGCACTTCCATCATCGACAGCATGGCGCCGGTGGCGGCCACCGAGGCCAGCACGAAGAAGGCGATCATCAGCAGATGGCCGCCAGGGATCTGTGCGAACACGGCGGGAATCGTGATGAACACCAGCGACGGGCCGGCCGACGGCGCGAAGCCGAAACTGAACACCGCAGGGAAGATGGCGATACCGGCCAGCATGGAGACAAACAGGTCGGCCAGCATCACGCGCACCGTGGTGGCGGGAATGTTCTGGTCGTCGCGGAAGTAGGAGCCGTAAGTCATCATGGTGCCCATGCCCAGCGACAGCTTGAAGAAGGCCAGGCCCATCGCGGTCAGGATCACGCCTGCCGTGATCTTGCTGAAATCGGGCTTGAACAAAAAGGCCAGGCCTTCCGCCACCTTGGGCAGCGTCAGGCTGACCGCGCACAGCAGCAGCAACAGCAGGAACAGTACCGGCATCAGCTTCTTGGTGATGCCTTCAATGCCTTTGGTCACGCCCATCAGCAAAATCCCGCCGATGAACACCAGCACCGCCCACTGCCACAGCAGCGATTGCAGCGGATCGCTGATCAGCGCACCGAAGGCGCTCTCGGTCACATGCGGATCGCTGCTGAGGATGCTGCCGCCGATCGCTTTGAACACATAGGCAAACACCCACGCCACCACTTCCGAATAGAAGGACAGGATCAGGAACGCCGCCAGCATGCCGGACGCGCCGATCAGCCACCAGGGCAGGCTGTTTTTCGGCGCCAGGCGCTGCAGCGTGGTGATGGGATTGGCCTTGGCGGCGCGGCCCATGGTGATTTCCGCAATCATGACCGGCAAGCCGATCAATAAAGTGGCGAGCAGATAAATCAGCAGAAAGCCGGCGCCGCCGTTGGCGCCGGTGAGGGAAGGGAACTTCCAGATATTGCCCAGACCTACCGCAGAGCCTAGCGTTGCGGCCAATACGCCGAAGCTGGAACTGAAGCCGCCGCGTTTCATCATCTTATTATTCATAGCATTTTGCCGAGGTTTTTTGAGGACGCGATTGTAGCAGTTGAAAAAAGAGGGTTGACGGAATGAATGCCGTACAGCATAATCTCATCTCTTCGCTGACGGACACAACGATTCGCAGCAAGCAGTAACACAGAATCTGATCTTTAAAAATTTACAGTCGATAAATGTGGGCGTTTGATGCAAGTGCACGCGGTACTTCGGTGCCGCGAAACTAAAAGCATTAAATGCTCCACAAGAAGTACTAAGAGTAATACTGTTAGTGTTT
>NZ_WKJN01000076.1 GCF_009674495.1 Duganella alba
TCCCGAACAGGACCGTGAAACGACTCTACGCCGATGATAGTGCTGCAACCAGTGTGAAAGTAGGTTATCGTCAAGCTAGTTATTTAGAAAAAGCCCGTTCAGGTAAAACCTGAGCGGGCTTTTTTGCTTTTGTGCTTAGAACTGCCAGCGCACGCCCGCAGTAATCAAGCTTACTTCGCTTTTGGTCAGATAGCTGCCTTCCAGCTGGATGGACCAGTTGCGATTGAACGCGTAGCCGACGCCGACACCGATGATCGGATCGGTCTGGTCATGATTATCCAGGCCGCTGCGATTGGGCTTCATGCTGGTGCGGCCAATGCCGACGCGGCCATAGGCGCGGAAATGATCGTCGAGGTGAGCGGTGGCCAGCACGGCCACACCGTAGTGCTGGTCTGGATAATAGCCTGTCGGCGCAAAGGCGCCGCGGAAAGGATCCAGGCTGAGGCTGCGCGTGTAAAACTCGAAGCCGAGATTGCTCGTGTACTGGTAGCCCAGCGCGGCGCCCAGGGTAATATCGCCGCTGTTGTCGGCATATTGCGAGGAGATGGACGCGCGGCCGGCGTCGATGGCGGCGTAGGCGCCAGGTTCAAAGGCAAATGCCGGCGCCGCAGCCAGGCTGAGCGCAAGCGCGCTGAAGATGAGTCGCATGGGTGATCCCGATCAAAAGTGGTACAACAGACTGCGGCATTGGTTTATTTGCAATGCCGCTCCTGTCCGCATACTACCTTTCGATTGTCTTTAAATCAACCTTGTGAGTTCGGCTGGCTGCACACTCAACAGGCGCCGCATGGCGCTGGCCTCTTCACTGGGACTGCGGCCGAAGTAGCGCTTGAATTCCCGGCTGAACTGCGACGGGCTTTCGTAGCCCACCTGTTGCGAGGCCGATTGCGCCGTCATGTCGTTACGCGCCATCAGCAGCCGCGCCTGCAACAGGCGCGCCGATTTCAGGTACTGGATCGGCGAACAATGCGTCACCGACTTGAAGTGAACATGGAACGCCGGCACGCTCATGCTGGCTTCCGCCGCCAGCATGCCGACATCGATATCGGCCGCATAATCGGCGTGGATGCGGCGCAAGGCCTTGGCGATGCGGCCGAATTGCCCCTGGCTGGTGAGCGCCGCGCGCATCGCCGCGCCTTGTTCGCCCATCAGCGCGCGGTAGCAGATTTCGCGCACAATGCCCGGCCCCAGCACGCGCGCTTCCAGCGGCGAGTTCAGCGCTTCGAGCAGGCGCTGCACGGTGTCGCGCAGGCGCTCGTCCATGCGCGTCACCATCATGCCTTTTGGCATGGCCGGCACTTCGGTATCGCTCTGGTCGATGGCAAACATCAGGTCGGCCAGCGTGGTGCGGTCGACCCGGATCGAGATGCCGAGAAACGGATGTTCCGGCGACGCCTCGGTGGTGGCGGTAAACGGCATCGGCACCGCCACCACCAGGTAGTGGTCGGCGTCGAATTGCATCGCCTCGTTGCCGAAATAGGTGCGCTTGCGGCCCTGCAGGGCGATGGCGATGC
This sequence comes from Duganella alba, assembly GCF_009674495.1. GTDB lineage: Bacteria > Pseudomonadota > Gammaproteobacteria > Burkholderiales > Burkholderiaceae_D > Rugamonas > Rugamonas alba. The sequence continues at coordinate 1,515 of NZ_WKJN01000076.1, forward strand.
AGGGCTCGTACATCACCGGCGACTTGGTCGAACTTTGCGTGGAGCGGGTCAGGCGCACGTCGTCCACCAGGGTCTCGGTATAGCCATTGGTGCGCGCCATCTGGTTGTGCAGGGCGATCATGCGGTCCACGCGGTAACTCCTCTTGAATGCGGTGATGAATAGGAATGATCCATGATTCCCGCGCGAACCGCCACCATTGCCGGTGCGATGCATAGGATTAGGCAAGAACTACATAGTCATGTGCATTCGCAGCATGGCGTTTCATCCGTAAGATGCTGCCTGTGTTAATGGCTTGGAAAGGACTGCATCATGACTCACACACAACGCAAAGTTATCCTGATTGCCGGCGCCAGCCGCGGCTCCGGTCCAGCCACTGCCCGCCAACTCGCAGGAGAGGGCCATCATGTCGTGCTCGGCGCGCGCCGGTCCAGCAAGCTGCATGCGCTGGTGGCGGAGATCCGCAAGGCCGGCGGCTCGGCCGAATGGTTCGCGCTGGACGTCAGCCAGCCGGAGGAAATGCGCGAATTCCTGGCGTTTGCCGAGGATGTGCACAAGCGTGTCGATGTGGTGATCAACAACGCTTGAACAGGACTTGAATCATGCTCTCTGCCGTGGCCTGCAGTTCTTCCTGGCCATGGTAGATGCGCTCCATCACAACATTGCCGCGCGTGAAGGTCACCAGCAAGCGCGCGGCGTCTTTCGGCGCCAAGGTCAGGCGCGCTTTGGCGTCCGGCTGCGACAGCCGCTGTTCCAGCACGTCCGCCAATCCTTCCAGCATGTCGCGCAGGGCGTTGCGCACCGGTTCGTCCATGGCGGTTTCGTCGGTGGCGATCTTGGTCGTCAGGCAGCCGCGCGTGCGCGACGAGGGCGTGTCGTCCAGCGGAGGCACCGGCTCGGACATCGAACTGATCACATACGCAAAGTAGGCGCGCAGCGCGGCGACCGGATCGTCCAGCTGCATGTGCTGGCGCACCATGCCGAGGTAATGCTCGCGGTAGCGCGCGAACGCCAGCAGGAAGATGGCCTGCTTGTCGCCATAGGCGTGATAGAGCGAGCCGCGCAGCACGCCGGTGGCCTGCGCCAGCTGCTGCATCGAGGTTGCGCCATAGCCTTGACGCCAGAACACGTGCATTGCACGCTCCAGCGCCTCGTTTTCATTGAATTGTTTTATGCCTGCCATGAACCGGATTATCAGGATGTTTGACATTGCTGTCAAGTTTGACTATGCTGTCAAACATAATTTCTGCATTGAGGAACTTTTCATGGATACCCTGGAAGACCGTGGCGCCACCGCGCGCGCCATTTTTGCCGGCCTGTGCGCCAGCCTGGTGGGCATCGGACTGGCGCGCTTCGCCTATACGCCGCTGATACCGCCGATGATCGAGGCGCACTGGTTTGTCGCCAAGGATGTGATCTACCTTGGCGCCGCCAACCTGGTGGGCTATCTGGTCGGCGCCTTGCTGGGCCGGCCGCTGGCGCGGCGCTATGGCGCGCGCATTACGCTGCGCGGCATGATGCTGCTGGCCTCGGCGGCGTTTTTTGCTTGTGCCTTCCCGTTGTCGGTGACGTGGTTCTTCGGCTGGCGGCTGCTGTCGGGCGTGGCGGGCGGCATCATCATGGTGCTGGCGGCGATGACCGTGCTGCCGCATGTGCCGCCGCATCGCAAGGGGATGGCCAGCGGCGCGATCTTCCTCGGAATCGGCCTGGGCATCGCGGCGTCGGGCACGCTGGTGCCGTTGCTGCTGGATGTGGGCATGCGTGAAACCTGGCTGGGACTCGGCGCGCTGTCGCTGCTGCTCAGTGTGGCGAGCTGGGCCTGCTGGCCGCATGCCGTGCACACGCACGTGCCCGTCGGCAAGCCGGATGCTGCGGTGCAGGCGGCGGTACGTTTCGACCTGCGCCTGCTTTACACGCAGTACGCGCTGATGGCGGTGGGGCTGGTGCCGATGATGGTGTTCCTGGTCGACTACGTGGCGCGCGGCCTGGGCTGGGGCACGCATACGGCGGCCTTGTTCTGGGTGGTATATGGCGTTGGCGCGATTGCCGGGCCGATGGTGTATGGCGCGTTGTCCGATCGCCTGGGGCCGGCGTTGACCAGCAACCTGACGATCTGGCTGCAGATCGGCGCGATTGCGCTGATGATGTTTTCGACCCAGCACATGGTGCTGCTGGCGGCCACGCTGGTGATCGGCTCCTTCCCGCCGGGTATTGTGCCGATCACGTTGAGCCGTGTGCACCGCATCCTGGATGGCGATGCGCATGCGCAGAACGTGGTGTGGAGTAAAGCGACGACGGTGTTCGCCCTGTTCCAGGCGCTGGCTGGCTATATCTATTCTTATGTGTTCGCGCAAAGCGGCGGCAACCACCGCTTGTTGATGGGGATCGGCGCCGGGGCGTTGGTGATTGCACTGTTGGCGGATGGCGTAAAGAAAGCCCTTGCCAAACCTGCGGCCTCCTTGGTATGATTCTGTCCCTCACGAAACGACGCATGCAAATGCAAGGTGAATGAGAAAAAAAGAAGGTTGACGAGATGTAGAAAATGCTTCATACTCTTCCTTCTTCGCTGATGAACAAAACGCTTCTTCAGCTGGCAACACCGAACAAGATCTTTAAAAATTTACAGTCGATAAATGTGGGCGTTTGATGCAAGTGCACGCGGTACTTCGGTACTGCGAAACTAAAAGCATTAAATGCTCCACAAGAAGTACTAAGAGTAATACTGTTAGTGTTTTGAGTGAGCGAACCAATGGCCTGTAGAGGTCATTAAACAGAGATTAAACTAAAGAGTTTGATCCTGGCTCAGATTGAACGCTGGCGGCATGCCTTACACATGCAAGTCGAACGGCAGCACGGAGCTTGCTCTGGTGGCGAGTGGCGAACGG
>NZ_WKJN01000077.1 GCF_009674495.1 Duganella alba
ACCATCGCCGGCGTGGCCGCGTGGGCGCCGCCGATGGTGCCCGACAGCGTGCGCTGGGCCATTGCAGGCGCGGCGGCCAAGGCCGCCGCGATCATCAGGGTGGAAATCAGTCCGTGCTTCATTTATTCAATTTTCGGATACGTTCGGACGGCGTGATGATGTCCGTCAGGCGGATACCGAACTTGTCATTCACCACCACCACCTCGCCCTGGGCGATCAGGCAACCATTGACCAGCACGTCCATCGGCTCGCCGGCCAGGCCGTCCAGTTCCACCACCGAGCCCTGCGCCAGTTGCAGCAGGTTCTTGATGGCGATCTTGGTGCGGCCCAGTTCCACCGTCAGCTGGACCGGGATGTCGAGGATGAAGTCGATATCGTTGTGCGTTTCAGTCTTGCTCGGCGTGCTGGAAAAATCCTTGAACACGGCCGCGCTGGCCGCCTGCGAGGCGGCTTGCTGTTTTTCCAGCGCGGCGGCTTCCGCCTGCGCCTGTTCGGCGATCGCCGCACCCCATGGATCGTCTTCGTCCAGCGGTTGATCGTCTTGGTTATCCGACATGATTCTCTCCGGGTTTATTGACTTTATTTAAGGTTATCGGCATTGGCCAGCAGTTTCTCGACCTTGAGCGCGTATTGCCCGTTCATGACGCCGTAGCTGCAATCCATGACCGGCACGCCGTCCACCGTGGCCGAGATGAATTCCGGGATCGACAGCGGGATGATGTCGCCCACCCGCATATTGAGGATCTCGTCGAAATTGACCTTGGCCGTGCCCAGCGACGCCACCACTTCCACTTCGGCGATCTGGATCTGCTGCGTCATCAGGCGGATCCAGCGCTTGTCCACTTCCAGCGCCTCGCCCTGCAGGCTGGAGGTCAGCGAATCGCGGATCGGCTCGATCATCGAGTACGGCATGCAGAAGTGGATCTGGCCCGACACCGAGCCCAGCTCCACCGTGAAGGTGGACGCCACCACCACCTCGTTGGGCGTGGCGATGTTGGCGAACTGCGTATTCATTTCCGAGCGGATGTATTCAAACTCGACCGGATACACCGGTTCCCACGACTTGGTGTAGGCCTCGAACACGATGTCCAGGATGCGCAGGATGATGCGCTGCTCGGTCTGGGTAAAGTCGCGGCCTTCGACGCGGGTGTGGAAGCGGCCGTCGCCGCCGAACAGGTTGTCCACCAGCAGGAACACCAGGCCCGGATCGAACACCATCAGCGCCGTGCCGCGCAGCGGCTTCATGTGCACCAGGTTGAGGTTGGTCGGCACCACCAGGTTACGGATGAACTCGGAATACTTGGAGACGCGCACCGAACCGACCGACACCTCGGCGCTGCGGCGCAGGAAGTTGAACAGGCCGACGCGCAGCAGACGGGCAAAGCGCTCGTTGATAATTTCCAGCGTCGGCATGCGGCCACGGACGATACGTTCCTGGGTCGCCAGGTTGTACGTGCGGACACCCGCGACGTCTTCCTGCGCCGCAACGTCGTCCTGGTCGCCGTTGACGCCCTTCAGAAGGGCATCGACTTCTTCCTGGGAAAGAAAATTATCAGCCATGGCTTATGCTCTGCTTACTGAATGATGAAGGACGTGAACAGCACGTCTTCGACTTCTTGCGGGGAGCCGCGGTCTTCAAACGGGTCCTTGAGGGCCGCGATGATGTCCTTGGCCAGCTGGACCTTGCCTTCCGGCGTGTTGATGTCGCTGGCGTGCTTGCTCGACAACAGCAGCAGCACGCGGCTGCGCACCTTGGCCATGTTTTTCTTGATTTCTTCCTGCGTCTCGGCATCGGGCAACTGCACCGAGAACGCCACTTGCAGGTACTGGTCGGCGCCGCTTTCGCCCGGCTGCAGGTTGACGGTGAAGGGCTCGACCGGTTCGTAGATCGCCGGGCCGGCCGCCTTCTTGGATTTCTTCTTCTTGGCGGGCGCGTCGTCGTGGTCTTCGGCATCGGCTTTGCCGTGCAGGAAGAACCAGGCCGCGCCGCCGCCGGCCGCGCCGAGCACCAGCACCACGGCCAGGATGATGATGATCAGTTTTTTGCTGCCGCCGCCCGCGGGCGCTTCAACTTTCTGATCGGCTTTCATTTTTGGGTTCGCTTTCAAAGTAGCCCTTCATGTTGCGGTGTGGTTCACGCCGCCATTATGTCATTATCGGTCAGGCCAAGGCATACGGAACCGTGGAAAAGAGGGGCGTTCCCGCTGCTGCTTGACATTTCCCTAGTGTAACAGACAACAAAACCGGGAGGGCGGTCACGCCGGTCCCGGTTTGCCCTGGCGCCGCTGCGGTATCAGGCGAAGGTGTCGACCGCGCCGGCCGGCAGGCGCCGCACCGGCGGCGCGCTGCGGGCGACGTCGGCGTCGCTGCCGTGGTCACGGCCGTAGCTGCCGCCCGAGCGGCCGCCGCTGTTGCCGCCGCCGCTCTGCGCCGAGCTGGCCTGTTGGCTGAAGGAACTGTTGTTCTGGTCCGACATGCCGGCCGACACGGTGGCGCTGCCCAGCTGGATGCCGGCGTCGCTCATCATTTCTTTCAGTTTCGGCAAGGCGTTTTCCAGCGCCTGGCGCACTTCCGGCGCGGCCGAGCTGAAGGCGGCGGTGGCCTGGTCCTTGTTCACGCTCAACACCACTTGCAGCGGGCCGAGATCGGGCGGATTCAGTTCCATGGTGGCGCTTTGCTCGCCGCCGGCGGCCATGAAGATGATTTTCTGGCCCAGCTGCTGGTCCCAGGCCTGGGTGCCGACGCGGCTGCTGAGCTTGTCGGTCGGCACGGCGCTGGCGGCCTTGGCCAGTTCCTGCGCCGCATGGCTGGCGGCCGGCGCGATGGTGATCGCAGCCTGTTCCTTCAGCGCGGCGGCGGCTTCGGCGTTGACCGTGGTGGTTTTCGGCGCGGCGGCCAACTGGGCGGGATCGGCGGCGGTCTGCTGTTGCTGCTGGGTCTGCGATACCTGCGGCTGTGCGTCGGCGGCCGGCCCGGCCTTGGCGGCGACGTGGCTGGTGGCGTCGGCCTTTGGCGTGGCGGCGGCATCGGCCACGGTGTCGGCGGCCGGGGCGTCGGTGGTCTTGGCGGCTTGCGCGGCATCGGCGCTGGCCGGGGCCTGGGCGGCGATCGCCGGTT
>NZ_WKJN01000078.1 GCF_009674495.1 Duganella alba
CCGCTCTTGAGCGTGCCGAACACCACGGCGCCGGCGCCGTGGTGTTCGGCACGCTCAAGAGCGGCGTCGGCGCCGCCCAGGCCGGCGACAGCGCGCGCCTGCTGGCGCTGGACCAGGTGCCCGACGCCGGCAACGCCATGGTGCTGTCGATCGCCGAAACCGTGCCCGGCCTCTGGTGGGCCGCCACCTATGGCGGCGGCGTCATCGAATTCGACATCGGCGGCCACAGCCGGCGCATCGTGCATCGCCCGGCCCAGGCGATCAGCCTCGGCCACGACCGCACGGCCGCCGTCTGGCGCGACCGCAGCGGCCTGGTGTGGGTGGCCAACGAGCGCGGCGTCGACATCCACAATCCCGCCAACCGCGGCGTCGACACCATCCTCGACGGCGCCGACCTGCCGGAGATTTCCGCCTTCGCCTTCATGACCGACAGCGACGGCCGGCTGTGGGTGGGCCTCGGCGACCAGGGCATCGACCTGGTCGACGCCGACGGCAGCCGCCACGCCGGCCTGCGCCCGAATCCCGCCCAGCCCGACAGCGCCCTGCCCAACCGCCTGGTGCTGGGCATGGTCGAGGCGGAACCGGGCGAAGCCTGGATCGGCACCGGACTCGGCCTGTACCACACGAGCGGCCGCGGCAGCCAGGTGCGGCGCGTGCCGCTGCCGCTCGGAGATCCCTATCCGCGCATCGGCAGCCTGGTGCGCACCGGCCAGGTCTTGTGGCTGGGCCTGCCATCGGGCCTGATGCGCTACGACCTGCGCCAGCGCAGCGCCCAGCTGTACACCGAAGGCCCGCCCGGCAGCGGCGGCCTCAGCGACAACCGCGTGCCCGCCATGCAGGTCGCCGCCGACGGCGCGCTATGGCTGGGCACGCGCAAGGGCCTGAACCGCTTCGATCCGGCCACCGGCCGCGCCGAGCAGATCCTGTCCGGCGCCCACCGCGACACCTCGCTGCCGGTCAGCCTGATCGGCACGCTGGCGCTCGACCGCCAGGGCCGGCTGTGGGCCGGCACCATCAGCGACGGCATCGCCATCCTCGACGGCCGCAACGCCGACGGCACGCCCCGCTTCCGCCGGCTGTCGACCGCCGACGGCCTGCCCTCCAACAAGATCGCCGCGCTGCGCGCCGACCACGCCGGCCGCATGTGGGTCTCCACCGCGGACGGCATCGCCGCCATCGACACCGACAGCCTGCGCGTGCAGCGGCTCGACCGCGCCGCCGGCCTGGTGTTCCAGCCCTACATCGTCAACGCCTCCGGCCGCACGGCGGCCGGCGACATCGTGTTCGGCACCTCGGGCGGCTACGTGGTGGTGCAGCCGACGCCGCCGCAGCCGTGGCGCTACCAGCCGCCGCTGGTGATCAGCTCGGTGCGCCGCGATCACCAGGCCGTGCCGGCGGCGCCGCTGCTGGCCGTCGGCGGCGCGGCGCGGGCGCTGGCGATTCCACCCGGCGCCCGCAAGGTCGAGATTGAAATCGCCGCGCTCGATTATTCCGCCAGTCAGCGCAACCGTTACGCCTTCCGCCTCGACGGCTACGACCAGGACTGGGTCGAGGCCGACGCCAACCACCGCGCCGCCACCTACGCCAACGTGCCGCCGGGCCACTACCGGCTGCACATGCGCGGCAGCAACCGCGACGGCGCCTGGAGTCCGCACGAACTGAGCATGGAACTGCACTTCCTGCCGGCCTGGTATCAGACCTGGTGGGCGCGCCTCGGCGCGGTGCTGGCGGTGCTGGCGGCCGGCTGGGGCCTGTACCGCTGGCGCGTGCGCAACCTGCAGCAGCAGGTCTATTCGCGCACCCTGCACCTGGAGCGGGTGCACGCCATCGTCAAGTCGATCAACGACGAGCTCGACTTCGACGCCCTGCTCCACACCATCCTGCGCGCATCGGCCACCATCGGCGATGTCGATGCGGCCTATGCGCTGATCCCGCAGACGCCCGGCGGCCCGATGGCGCTGCGCGCGCGCTGGGGCAGCGACGCCCTGGCGCAGCCGGCGGCCGGCGTGGCGCCCAGCGCGGCGCAGGCACAGTTCGTCAACGGCGCCAGCGTCATCGCGCCCGACATGTTCCTCAAGCACAATACGCTGGCGGTGCGCATCCGCGTCGACCAGCAGATCCAGGGCTACCTGGTGTTCAGGCAGGGCACGCCGTTCGCGCGCGCCGACCTGGACCTGTTCAAGGCCCTGAAGGAGCCGTTTGTGTCGGCCTTCCAGAAGGCCAGCGCGATCAGCGCCATCCAGCAGGCGCGCGCCGACGCCGAAGCGTCCACCCGCGCCAAGAGCGAATTCCTGGCCAACATCAGCCACGAGATCCGCACGCCGATGAACGCGATTCTCGGCTTTGCCGGCCTCGGCACCCACCTCGACCTGCCGGCCAAGCCGCGCGACTACTTCACCAAGATCGGCCGCGCCGGCCAGAACCTGCTGAGCATCATCGACGACGTGCTGGACTTCGCCAAGATCGAGTCCGGCAAGCTGGAGCTGGAGACGGTGCCGTTCGACCTGGCCGACACGCTGGCCCAGATCGCCGACCTGTTCTCCTGGCGCGCGGCGGAAAAAGGCCTGGAGCTGTTGGCCTGGGCCACGCCGGAGGTGCCGCTGCGGCTGGTGGGCGATCCGCTGCGGCTCAACCAGGTGCTGGTCAACCTGGTCGGCAACGCGCTGAAATTCACCGCCGCCGGCCACATCGGCCTGCGCGTCGAACTGGCCGAGGCCGGCAACGCGGCGGCGCCCGGCGAGCCGGTGCGGCTGCGCTTCATCGTCGAGGACAGCGGCGTCGGCATCAGCGCCGAACAGCAGGCGCGCCTGTTCCGCGCCTTTTCCCAGGCCGACACCAGCACCACCCGCCTGTATGGCGGCACCGGCCTGGGCCTGGCGATTTCGCAGCAGCTGGTGCAGGCCATGGGCGGCGTGATCGCCGTCGACAGCACGCCCGGCGACGGCAGCCGCTTCCATTTCGATCTGCTGCTGCAGCGCCAGCCCGGCGCGCAGCCGGCGCCGCTGCCGCTGCCGGCCGGCGCCGCCGGCA
>NZ_WKJN01000079.1 GCF_009674495.1 Duganella alba
GCACGACGGCGCGCGCGGATCGGTGTCGACCAGCATCACGCGCCGGCCGGCGCGCGCCCGCAGCAGCGCCAGGTTGTTGGCGACGATGGCCTTGCCGGCGCCGCCCTGCGCGCCGCCCTGGTTGGCGACGGCGATGATCATGCGCGGCCCTGGGCCAGCGCCGTCATGCGGCCGAATTCGGCGCCGGGCAAGGCCCGCATCACCGCTTCCATCACCTGCCCGGCCAGCGCCCGGGACAGGCACAGCCAGACCTTGACGCGGGCGCCGTGGTCGCAGGCCTCGACCCGCATGAACTCCATGCCGGCGCCGCAGGTGCGCATCACCAGCGCCCGCAGGTCGGTCACGGCGCCGGCGTCCACGGTCAGCTGCATCAGGCACGGCCGCGGTGGTTTGGCCCGACGTTGAGCGGCCTGGGTGTGGAAAAAGGCATGCATGGTGACCTCCTTGGCGAGCGTTGCGCGGTGTGTTGCGATACCGATCAGCTTAGCGACGGCGTCGTAAAAACGGTCTAAAAAGGCGGCCCCGCGCTGTAAACATCGTGTATAAATTGCGCAGTGCGCAATTTTTGCCGCGAGCCAAGCCGGTTGAGGATAGAATACGCAATTAACGCCGCACCTGTACATAAACCCAGTATCAAAAACACAAGCTGCTCACGTATGGCCACCAAAAAACCCGTTTCCGACTATAGCGAATCCTCCATCCGTGTCCTCAAGGGCCTCGAACCCGTCAAGCAACGTCCGGGGATGTACACCCGCACCGAGAACCCGCTGCACATCATCCAGGAAGTGATCGACAATGCCGCCGACGAGGCGCTGGGCGGCAATTGCCATAACATCATCGTCACCCAGAACGCCGACGGCAGCATCACCGTCGAAGACGACGGCCGCGGCATCCCGGTCGGCCTGCACCCGGACGAGGGCGTGCCGACGGTGGAAATCGTGTTCACCCGGCTGCACGCCGGCGGCAAGTTCGACAAGGGCAGCGGCGGCGCCTACGCCTTCTCCGGCGGCCTGCACGGCGTCGGCGTGTCGGTCACCAACGCGCTGTCCAAGCGGCTGGAAATCACCGTGTGGCGCAAGGAGCCGAACGGCACCGGCCTGCACCACCTGGCGTTCGCGCACGGCGACGTGGTCGAACCGTTGTCGTCGGTGGTGGCGCCGCGCGACGGCAAGAAGTCCGGCACCCGCGTCACCGCCTGGCCGGACCCGAAATATTTCGACTCGGCCGCCATCTCGCAGACCGAGCTGCAGCGCCTGCTGCGCTCGAAAGCCGTGCTGCTGCCCGGCGTGTCGGTCACGCTGGCCAACGCCAAGACCGGCGAATCGCAGACCTGGCAGTACAACGACGGCCTGCGCGGCTACCTGACCGAGGCGCTGGCGCAGTCGACCGACGGCGAAACCCTGATCCCGCTGTTCGAAGGCGAGCAGTTCGCCGGCCCCGACGCCGAAGGCTTTGCCGAGGGCGAAGGGGCGTCGTGGGTGGTGGCGTGGACCGAGCAAGGCGCCATCGTGCGCGAATCGTATGTCAACCTGATCCCGACGCCGAACGGCGGCACCCACGAATCGGGCCTGCGCGACGGCCTGTATGGCGCGGTGAAAAACTTCGTCGAGATGCACTCGCTGCTGCCGAAGGGGGTTAAGCTGCTGCCCGAGGACGTGTTCGCGCGCGCCTCGTTCGTGCTGTCGGCCAAGGTGCTGGACCCGCAGTTCCAGGGCCAGATCAAGGAGCGCCTGAACTCGCGCGACGCGGTGCGCCTGGTCTCCACCTATTCCAAGCCGGCGCTGGAGCTGTGGCTGAACCACCATGTCGACTACGGCAAGAAGCTGGCCGAGCTGGTCATCAAGCAGGCGCAGTCGCGCCTGCGCTCGGCGCAAAAGGTCGAAAAGAAAAAATCCTCGGGCGTGGCCGTGCTGCCGGGCAAGCTGACCGACTGCGAATCGAACGACGCCGCCCGCACCGAGCTGTTCCTGGTCGAGGGCGACTCGGCCGGCGGCTCGGCCAAGATGGGCCGCGACAAGGAATTCCAGGCCATCCTGCCGCTGCGCGGCAAGGTCTTGAACTCGTGGGAAACCGACAAGGACCGCCTGTTCGCCAACAACGAGATCCACGACATCTCGGTGGCGATCGGCGTCGACCCGCACGGCGTGGGCGACACGCCCGACCTGTCGGGCCTGCGCTACGGCAAGATCTGCATCCTGTCCGATGCGGACGTCGACGGCTCGCACATCCAGGTGCTGCTGCTGACCCTGTTCTTCCGCCACTTCCCCGGCCTGATCGCCAACGGCAACATCTGCATCGCGCGCCCGCCGCTGTACCGCGTCGACGCGCCGGCGCGCGGCAAGAAGCCGATCCAGAAGCTGTACGCGCTCGACGCCGGCGAGCTGGTGGCGATCGAGGACAAGCTGCGCAAGGACGGCCTGAAGGAAGGCGCCTGGTCGATCTCGCGCTTCAAGGGCCTGGGCGAGATGAACGCCGAGCAGCTGTGGGAAACCACGATGAATCCCGACACGCGCCGGCTGCTGCCGGTGGCGCTGGGCGGCTACGGCCACCACGAATCGGCGGCCCGCTTCAACATGCTGATGGGCAAAGGCGAAGCGGCCGCGCGCCGCGCCTGGATCGAAGAACACGGCAACGAAGCCGAAGCAGACATCTAAATCTAGAACCGAACTATGACTCAAGCAAATCTTTTTGACGAACCGGCGGACAGCACTGCGGCAGCCGCCAAGCCAGCCGCCGCAGTAACAGCGCCGGCCGCTCCCGTCCACGCAGCGGCTGACGCGGCCGCCCACGCCGCCGCCGAAGCCCACGCGCACGG
>NZ_WKJN01000007.1 GCF_009674495.1 Duganella alba
TGCCGATGACGCGCCGCTGAGCGCCGCCGCCGAACTGCCGCGCCGCGCCGCGCTGGCGCACGCCGTCTACACGCCCGAGGTGCGGCATCCGGTGGAGGTTGGCGCCGACCAGCAGGCGCACCTGGTGGCCTGGCTGTCGAAACGCCTGGGCGCGCCGCTCAAGCCGCCGCAACTGGGCGCGCAGGGCTATCAGCTGGAGGGCGGCAGGCTGCTGCCGGGCCAGAGCGGTCCGGTGGCGCAATTCATGTACCGCGACGCGGCGGGCGCGCGCCTGACCTTGTATGTGTCAACCGAGCAGACGCACAACCACGACACCGGCTTCCGCTACGCGCAGGAAGGCGAGGTGGCGGTGTTTTATTGGATAGATGGACAATTCGGCTATGCCCTGTCCGGCAACCTGGACAAGGCGGCGCTGGCCAGCCTGGCCAACGCCGTGTACGCCCAGCTGGCGCCGGGCGCGTGACAATCTCACACCTTAGGCGCGGACCGGCTGGTTGATCTGGATCAGCCGCGAGCGCATGACGTCGGTGGCGGCAGGTCCCGGCGCGAACATATAGTCCTCGTCGTTGATGGCCAGGCCGCTGTTGGCGTCCACCAGCACCTGGTCGGCCGGCTTGCCGGTTTCGCGGCTCACCACCAGCAGGCTGGCCCCTTCCGGCGCCAAGTGGTCGTTGCCCCACGCAACGAAGGCCAGCAGCACCGGTTTGAAGTCGCGCCCCGCCTTGGTCAGCACGTATTCATAGCGCGGCGGACGGGCGCTGTACTGGCGGCGCTCCATCAGCCCGCCCTCGACCAGCCCGGCCAGGCGGCGGGTCAGCATGTTCGGGGCGATCTTCAGGCTCTTCTCGAATTCGTCAAACCGCGTCAGCCCGTAGAAGGCGTCACGCAGGATCAGGATACTCCACCACTCGCCTACTTTTCCCAGGCTGCGAGCAATCGGGCAAGGCATGCTGCCAAAGTCGGTATGTTTCATTTTGCTACTCCTCATGTAAGGTTTTCAACAAAAATCGTCAAATCGCGACGCGGTCAGACCGAGTGACTTGCATGTTCGATGCAAGAAAGTGTGACTTTTGTAGGTGATGGAACTGCTGTGACAATGTGTGTATTTTCAATCTTCAATTTCGTCTCCTTTTCTACCCACTGTTTTTGCTACTTTTCCCTATGAAAACCCCGGTATTTCGCCCTGCTTTTTTGCTTCATAAATGGCGCAAAAAATCTCACTCAAAACTCTCCAAAAATCACTTTATTTCCACACGTAAATTTCTGTGTAAAATGTGAACATTCGAGAGATTGTTTTTACGGGATAAAATTCTTCCTGTAGATCAACGACTCAACCTTGTTGGCTACCCCTGAACGTAGCCACCCAACAAGGCTGCGCACCTCAACAACGTGTGTGAAAAATGAAAACTTTTACTAAAGCATTTGCCATCGTTCTGTTTAGCCTGCCACTGCTGGCCAGCGCCGCCGGGAAAATCTCGACCGCGTCCATGCAAGTCAGCTTTGAGGTGAAAGAGTCCTGCAACGTGCAGACCTCGGCCGCTGCCGCCGCTGCCGCCACCAAGGCCACGCCAGCCGTCGCCTGCCAGCTGAAAAGCCCGTACGCCATGACCCGCACCCAGGCGGTCGCCGCCAACAGCACCACCTCCCAAGCCACCGCCATCCGCCAGGAAACCGCTGCCGGCGAATGGACCATCACCTTCTGACCGCCCTCCTGCTCAGAACTGCACCGTCGCGGTAATCGTGTCCTTGTAATCCCCCGGCGACGGCGTCGTCTGCGACGGCACCAGGCCGAACAAGGTTTGACTCCTGGTTGTACCATCTCCCGTTCCGCTCACAATCACCGTGCTGGCCGTGCCATCGCCCAGACTGGGCCCGTCCAGTGAACTGGACAGCTGATAGTTAATCACTTCCATCGAGGCCGCATTGAGCATCTTGCGCGCGCTCACCGTGCCGTTGCTGCCTCCCGAAAACGCAATCCTGTAGGCCGTATTGTTGCTGCACTGGACCGCCAGGTTGGCGGTGGTGCGCACCGCGCTGGTGAGCAGGCTGCTGTTGGGGAATGCCAGATTGCCGACATTGATGTTGCAGTCATTGATCACGGTCGCCCGCACCTGGAAGGGCATGGCCACCGAGGTGCCCAGCGTGCAGTCGCCCAGCCCGGTCAGGAAAAACATATAACGGAACAGCACGTTGCCGCCGGAGAAGTCCGAGGTGAAGGTCAGGTTGTCCGGCCCCACGTTCATGCTCGACAGCGCGGCGTCGGCGTTCAGCTTGGCATATAGATTGACGTCCTGCGACAGCGAGCCGACGCCGCCGGTCTTGTTGAAGGTGAAGGTGATCAGGTTGGCGGCGGTGGTGGTGCCGGCCCAGCCGCCCCACACCTTGGCGGCGGAATAGCTGGCGTCGGTGTAAATATTGTAGTTGACCGTCTTGGCGCCGTTGGCGATCTGGCGCGGCACCGTCACCATCGACGCACCGTTGCCCGACCCGTTGCCCAGGTACAGGCAGACGGTGGCGTTGGGGAACAGCAGCCCGGCGAGAAAGCTGGTCCAGGTGCAGGTGACCTTGAAGTTGGCGCTGGCGTAGACATCGGTGCTGCTGATCGAACTCACGGTGGGAAACACGATATCGCTTTGCGCCACCGAGCAGCTGTCGGCGCGCGCCTGCCCGCTGGCCAGCGCCAGCAGCAATCCCAGCAAGGCCAGGCAGTGGCGCAGGCTGATCATTGGACGCTCCGGCACACGAACGGTCCCATGGTGCCCATGGCGTTGCCCTTGACCGGCGCGTAGCTGAACTCGGCCACGCAGGTGACGCCGTTCACCGTGGCCTGCACGTGGTTGAGCGCCTGCAGGTGGTCGACAAAGGCCACGCCGTCGAAACCGACCACGCTGTCGCCGCCGCTTTCCAGGTGCCTGACCGGCGTGCCCACCGGCAGCGGTTTGCCATCGGCGTCGTTCAGCACCACGCTGGCGGCCTCGTAGGTCTCGACCGGGAAGCGCACCAGCACGCCGGACTGGCGCGCCGGCACCACTGTCTGGCTGCTGCTGGCGACGCGGGCGTCGAGCGGCAGGCGGGTGGTGTCGATGCCCAGCTGGTTCTGCAGATACGGGCTCAGATTCGGCACCAGCAGGTAGCCGCTGCCGCTGGTGCGGCCGATCACCTGGTTTTCCTGCAGCACCGGCACGCCCGAGACGCCGTCGGTGGACACCAGCGCGAAGCCGGCGCCGACCTGGCGCGCCGCGTGCACGCTGCCGTCCATCAGCACCAGCGCGCCGTTCAGGTCCAGCGAGGTGCTGCGGCTGCTGCCGGTGTCGAAGGTGTAGGCGGTGGCCTGGCCGTAGTTGCCCAGGTAGGTCAGCTGCGCCTGGCGCAGCGGCGCGCCGTTGGTGTTGACCGATTGCAGGCCCCAGCCGAAGCCGCCGCTGTAGTCGGCCGAGCGGGCCAAGGTCGTGGTGGTGCTGCGCACGTCGTTCTGGCGGCTGCGACTGATGTTGGCCGAGATCCGGTCGCCGAAGCTGCCGCTGACGCTGAAGAACACGCCGCGCGCCTTCTCGTCGCGCAGATCGCGGAAGGCGCTGACGCTCAGGTACAAGCCCAGGCCCAGCGTGGCCGAATAATTCAGCGCCATCACCCGCGCCGGCGCCACCAGCGGCACGCGCTGGCTGATCGCGCTGATGCCCACGCCCTGGCCGCCGAACAGCGCCAGGTTGAAGTTGATGCGGTCGCTGGCGCGCACCACCGGCGCGCCCTCCGCCGTGCCGAGGTCGCTGTAGTTGGCCGTGGCGCGCTGCGATTGCAGGTCCACGCTGAAACGCGTGCTCAGGTACTGATAGCCCAGCGCCGCCTGGCCGCCGCGGTGGTTGCTGGCGCCGCTGCCGCCGCCGCTGGCCGCCAGCGAGCCGGTCAGCACGCCGGCCTGGCCCATCCGCCACAGCATGCCGCCGCCGCCGTTGAGCACGCCGCGGCCGGCCTCGCCGTGCGCCTCCAGCGTGAAGGTGTCGCTCAGGCCGCGCCGCAACGAGGCGCTGACGGCCGGCGTGCGCGCATAGCTGAACGACTCGGTGGTGTAATTGCGCCGCAGCACGCCGAGCTCGATCGAGTAGTCGGTCAGGCCGGTGGCCAGCAGCCGCGTGTCGACGTACAGCGGCACCGTGGTGCTGACGGCGCGGCCGTTGGCGTCGCGCGTCACCAGCGTGGCCTGGCCGGCGCCGTTGATGCCGGCCACCTGGTTGATGACGAACGGCCCCGACGGCACCGCCGTGTCGACCTGGCGCACCCCGTCCACGTACAGGCTGACCGCGCTCGGCACCACCGCCGAACCGCCCAGCGTGGCGGCCGGGAAGGTCAGCAGGTCGGGCCGCAGGTCGAAGCTGCGGCGCCATTGCACGCCGCCCATGCGCAGCGACCGGGTCCAGGTCAGCGAGGACGAAATCAGGTCGCCCACCTGCCAGGTTTCCAGCGTGTCCGGATCGGAATGCACCCAGGCGCTGTCGAAGCGGACGAACTGGCGCAGCTGGTGGCTGTAGTTGAACACGCCGGTGCTGCTGAACACGCCGCCGGCGTTGAAGTAGCGCACCTCGTTGGAGATCGAGGTGCTGCGGTCCTGTCCCAGCCGCGTGTAGGCGTCGTAATTGATGATGGCGCCCGGCGTGACGGTGGCGGCGGCGGGCTTGCGCACCGTGCGCGCCGAATAGGCGATCGGCGCCCGCAGCGCATCGTCGACGCGCAGCGCGATGGCCTGGCGCGCCGGGTCGTAGGTGTAGCTCAGGCCCTTGATCTGGTCGAGGTCGAACTCCTGGCGGCCCTCGACCCCGAACAGCTTGGGCTCAAGGTCGAGGTCGCGCAGATTCTGCACGGCACTGCGCAGACCCGAGCTGCTGCCCCGGGTAAAACGCAATATCAGTCCTGTCGCTTCACCGTTCAAGCTTACCTCCAGAAAAAGCTCTTCGTCCTGCGGTGGCGGCGCCGCCGGCGTCTGCGCCAGCGCGCCGCCCATGACCAGCCACCACGCCAACAGCCACCACCAGGGGAACCGGCGCCGCATGCCGGCTTAGTCCACCCTGGCCACGGTACTGGCGCTGGTCGGGCGGGAATTGATGTTGGCCTTGACCGCCAACGTCCCGTTCAGATCGGCGTCGCCAGACGTGGGGAGGCGCCATTCGCGCACCTTACCCGCCAGCACGTAACCGAACAGGCCGGCGGCGATTTCAAACTGCTTGCCGGCCGCGTTGCTCAGTTCCAGCGCGCCGATCTGTGCGCGCTGGGTGCCGCTGTTGCGGACTCGCAACATCCAAAAACCATCCTTCTTGAACACCGCCCAGGCCAGCGCCGGCGCCGCGCGCTCGTCGGCCGGCAGCACGAACATCGGCACCGAATAGCGCAGCCGGATGTCGACGCCGCTGACGGGACCGTTCTCGTCCTTGGGAATCTCGTCGATCAGGATGCGGTAGGTCAGCTCGGCCGCCGGCAACTGCTCGCTGCGCCGCACCAGCCGGATGATCTGGCTGCTTTTCGGCGCGATCTGGATGATGGGCGGGCTGGCCACCACGTCCTGGGTCGGCGTCAGCACGTCGTCGCCGTCTTTCTGTTCCCAAAGGAAGACCCGCACCTGGCCGTAGACCGGCGCCTCGCCCATGTTCTGCATGGTGATGCCGGTGGCGCCCTGGCCGGCGCGCAGGTTGATCATCACCGGCGAGATCTGCAGGTTGGCCGCACGCACCGCCCCCGCCAGCGGCAAGGCCAGCCATACTGCCGCCATCAGTCCTGCGATCCGTGCGCGCGTCCCCGTCATTGCACCTCCGGTTGCTTACCATCAACACTCGATTCGATTATTAATGATCTAAAAAAAGCCTGCTTTTGAAGGAAGCGACAACTGTTTTGCAAGCGTAGAAAACTATCAAAAATATTTAAAAGATAGGCATAATACGCAACACGGAGTGATAAAACTTTATCAACGAAATTCCGGGGGACGCAATGCAAACCACCCTTGAAGGCAACCGAAGCAAGATCCTCATCGTGGACGATTCCGCGTTTGAGCAGCGCATGCTGGCAGATTTGCTGAGCGAGATGCCGTACAAAGTCTCGGTCGCTTTCAATGGCTTGCAGGGCTACCAGCTGGCGCTGGCCAATCGCCCCGACCTGATCCTGCTCGACGTGCGCATGCCGAATATGGACGGCTACACCGCCTGCCGCCTGCTGAAGGCCAATCCGGTGACGCAGGACATTCCGGTGATCTTCCTGAGCGGCGCCGACGCCGACGACGACCGCATCCTCGGCCTGTCGATCGGCGGCGTCGATTTCGTCTCCAAGCCGTTTTCGCCGGGCGAGCTGACGGCGCGCATCCAGGTGCACCTGAACCTGGCGCGGCGCCAGCACGCGCAGCCGCCGCCCGCCAGCGCCGAGCCGGCCGAGCCGGAAGCCGAAAGCGATCCGGACGCGGTGCTGGTCAACGCCGTCAAGCGCCTGATCGCCGACAACCTGGCGGCGCTGCCGGGCCTGGCGGAGATCGCGCGCAGCGTCGGCACCTACCGCGAGAAACTGTCGCAGGTGTTCCGCGAACAGACCGGCATGACGGTGTTCGGCTTTATCCGCGAGGAGCGCATCCGCCGCGGGGAAGAATTATTGAAGGACACCGATATCGACGTGCAGGACATCGCCCTGCTGATCGGCTTTAACAACGCCGGCAATTTCGCCACCGCCTTCCGCGAGCGCATGGGCGTCACGCCCACCGCCTACCGCCAGGCGATCCAGAAAAAATAATCAGACCGCCTGCGCCCGCATCTGGCGGCGCCAGAAGAACCACGAGGCCAGCGCGTTGAGCCAGTAGCCGGCGTACAGCGCGGCCGTCAGGTACAGGCCGCGGCTGGCGTACAGCGGCACCGAGACCGTGTTCACCAGCAGCCAGAACGGCCAGGTTTCCAGCCGCCGCCCCATCAGCAGCAACTGCGCCACCACGCTGAACATCAGCACGGCGGAATCGATGAAGGGCGCGTAGGCGTTGGTGTAGGCCTGCAGCATCAGGCCGTAGGCGGCGGTGGCGAGCACGCCGATGACGGCCATCCAGCCCAGCGCCGGCACGCGCGCGCGGGTGATCGGCAGCGGCGCGCCGCCGGCGCCGCGCAGCCATTGCAGCCAGCCGATCAGGCAGGTGACGATGAAGAACAGTTGCAGCGCGACGTCGGCGTACAGGTTGACGCTGTAGAACAGCGCGGCAAACATCGCGCAGCCGACCACGCCCAGCCACCATGAATGGATGCTGTTGCGTCCCGACAGCACGATGGAAACGGCCATGACGGCGTTGGCGGCGATTTCCAGTGGTGAGATCAACAGCAATCCTTGCAGTTAGTTGTGGCACTCCGGCGGCAGCACGCGGGCGGGAATGTCGCCGCCGGCGCATTGCCAGACGACGCGCTTATTCTCGTCCACCCGGGGCGTGAACGCAATAGCCTTGCCGCGATAGTTGAGGTCGGATGGATAGACGCGCACCATGCCGTTGCCCGGATCGACGCTGATGTCCTGCACCGCGTGGTTCGGATCGTCCATCGCGTAGCCGGCCGCCTCCAGCGTGGCCGGGCCGCGGCCGTTGGCGTAGAAATAGCGCTCCACCGCCGCCGTCGCCTCGTGGCCGACGTTGATCGCCTGCGCCATGCGCGCCTTGACGAGGTAATCCTGGTAGACCGGAATCGCCACCGCCGCCAGCACGCCGACCAGCGCGATCACGCCCAGCACCGAGCCGGCGCCGCCGACGCCCAGGCGCGGCACGCACAGCGCCAGCAGGTAGGCCAGGCCATGGCGGCCCGGCTGCGTCACCTCGTTGCCCTGCGCCAGTGCGCGCACCACCGCCATGCGCTTGACCAGCCACGGATAATCGCCGACCAGTTCGTGGAACGACATCCAGAAACCGCCGCTCTGCTGCGCCTGCGCCGTGTACTGGCCGACGCTGAGCTGGCGCCAGCGCTTGCCGCCGGCCGCCAGCGCGGCCAGGCCGACCTGCGCGCTTTTCAGGTCGTCGCAAGCGTGGAAGCCATGGCGGTCGCAGGTGTATTCGCGGGCGCGCGCGTAGGCCGGTCCCAGCAGCGGCAGCCAGGCCGCCGGCGCCAGCAGCGCCGACCAGCGCAGGTGGTGCTGGCGGATGTGGCCGATCTCGTGGCCGATGTAGAAGTTGATCGCGTCCGGCCGCTCTTCCAGCGCGTCGACCACGTCGGAATACAGCACGATGAAGTGACGGCCGAGGAAGCGCGTGGCGAAGGCGTTGAACACGCCGCCCATCTGCAGCAGATAGGCTTCCGGCGCCTGCTCCAGGCCCAGGCGCTGGCAGCAGGCCTCGATGCGCTGGTGCAGGTCGGGGAACTGCGCCGCCGTGATCTGCACCGCCGTGCCGCGCAGGTAGGACACCAGCGCCGACTGCGCGAAGCAGTAGCTGATGAAGAACAGCAGCCCCCACAGCAAGGCCATGCCCACCGTGCCGACCACCAGCAGCGCCCAGATCAGGAGCGAGACGGCCAGCATGATGCCGAACAGCGTCTTTTCATTCTTGTACACCAAATTCATACAGCTCCCGGCCCGATAAAAGTTTCCCGAAAGCTATTTTACGCGTTGATTTACAAGAAATGCAACTCTTTATGACAATGAAATTTGTAACTCCGCGATATTGATCGGTTTCACCAGGTGGGCGGCGAAGCCGGCCTGGCGGCTGCGCGTCTTGTCGTTCTCCTGGCCGTAGCCGGACAGCGCCACCAGCTTGAGCGCGTCGCCGCCCGGCAGCTTGCGCAGGTGGCCGGCCAGTTCGAAGCCGTCCATGCCGGGCAGGCCGATGTCGAGGATGGCCACGTCCTGCATGCCGGCGGCGGCCAGCGCGATCGCCTGCACCGGATCGTAGGCCACCTCGGGCCGGTAGCCGAGCGCGCCGAGCAGTTCACTGAGCGAATCGGCGGCGTCCTGGTTGTCGTCCACCACCAGCACGCGCAGGCCGGCGCCCTGCTCCGGCGCCGGCGCGCTGTGGGCAAGGCTTGCCGGCGGCGCGGTCTCGGCCGCCACCGAATCGGGCAGCGTGATGGTGAAGGTACTGCCGCGTCCTGCGCCGGCGCTGTAGGCGCTGACTTCGCCGCCATGCATCTGCACCAGGTTGCGCACCAGCGCCAGGCCGATGCCGAGGCCGCCCTTGGCGCGGTCCAGCTGGCGGTTGCCCTGCACGAACAGGTCGAAGATGTGCGGCAGCAGCTGCGCAGGAATGCCGTTGCCGTCGTCGGTGACCTGGATCTGCACCGTGCTCCCCTTGATGCGCGTGGCCAGCGTGACATGGCCGCCGGCCGGCGTGTAGCGCGCCGCGTTGCTCAACAGGTTGGACACCACCTGCGCCAGCCGCGCCGGATCGCCATGCCAGCGCACGGTGGGCACGTCGACCAGCAGCCGGTGCTGCTTCTGTTCCAGCAGCGGGCTGGCCATTTCGATGGCCTTGTTCAGCACATCGGCCAGCGGCACGGTTTCCTTGCGCAGCTCGACCTTGCCGCTGGCGATGCGCGACACGTCGAGCAAATCGTCCACCAGCCGCACCAGGTGGTCGACCTGGCGCTGGATCACCTCCTGCTCGTGCACGGTTTCGCTGTTGCTGCCGCTGCGCAGCTTCATCAGCTTGAGCGCGGTGACGATCGGCGCCAGCGGATTGCGCAGCTCGTGGCCCAGCATGGCCAGGAATTCATCCTTGATGCGCGACGACAGATTCAGGTCGGTGTTCAGGCGGTCGCTCTCGGCCATCGCCTGCGCCAGCGCGCGGTCGCTTTGCAGCCGGCTCAGGGTGGCGCACACGGTGGCGGTGAACTGTTCCAGGAACTGGCGGTAGGCGCCGTCCAGCGGCAGCCGCGGCGACAGCCGGAACGACAGCGCCAGCTCGTCGCACAATTGCAGCTCGGCGCCGCGGATGGTCAGCAGGTCGGCCGGCGGATGGGCCATCGCCTCCTCGCCGATCAGCAGCACCACTTCCAGCAGGTCGCCGGGATTGTCGGACGCCGCGTGCACCACGGCGGCTCGCACCTCGTCCTCGCTGCGGCAGCCCAGCAGGCGGCGCGCCAGCAGATCGAGCGCGTGGCGGCGGCGCTCGGCCAGCACCTTGTCGGTGGTTTCGGTGCACACCACCAGCACGCCGCCGACCTGGTCCTGCTCGTCGAACACGGGGGTGTAGGTATAGCTCCAGAACACATCCTCGATGCGGCCGTTGCGCCAGATCGGCACCAGGCTGTCGGCATACCAGCGCGCTTCGCGGCCGTGGCGCACGGCGTCGATCTGCGGCCCGATGATGGGCCAGATCTCCGGCCAGCATGCGCGCCCGCCCTGCCCCAGCGCCGCCGGATGCTTGCCGACGCCGAAGCACGGCACATAGGCATCGTTGTAGATCTGTATCAGCTCCTCGCCCCACCACAGGAACATCGGCTGCACCGAGTGCATGACGATGCTGACCGCCGCGCGCAGCGAGCCGGGCCAGCCGGCGATCGGCCCCAGCGGGGTGTTGTCCCAATCGTAGGCCTGCACGCGGTCACGCATGGGCGTTCCCGCGCCTATGCAGCGCGGCAGGCATGCGGCGGCGTCGGGAAAGGACGTAAGGGACTGAGCCAACATAAATGCTTCCGAATCAGAAAGCCAAAGTGTAGCAACTGTACCGTTCGGTGGCGCACAATAGACCTTTCCGTCACGGCAATTGCAGGCCGTCGAGATACGGCTTGAGTTCGGGCCGTTTCAGCGCCGTATCCAGCTCGCGCAGCATGCGTTCGTGCTCCTCGATGAAGTAGGGATAGAAGAACTCGCCGATGAAGAAGTTGCGCGCCACCGTGCCTTCCAGCGACTGGTCCCAGTTCGGCTGCGAACGCTGGATCTGCACCATGCGCCCCGGCTGGAAGTTGCGGAAGGTGATGGCCGGTTCCTTGCCGTTGATCATGATGGTGTTCTTCAGCGCCAGCGCCAGCTTGACCCGCGCCAGGTCGCTCTGGTCCTGGATCAGGATGGTGAAGCGGGTGCCCGACGATGGGTGGTTGAGCTCCCACAGCTTGCGGCGCCAGGCATCGCGGTCCGGGCAGTCGATCATGCTGATCTCGGGCACCGGCTCGGCAAACATGTCGGTGGCGTCGTGCTCGGTGCCGGCCAGCGGATGGTAGGTCAACGCCAGCGCCTTGCCCTTGTTGCGCGCGAAGAAACTCAGCGGGTCCTTGCCATCGCCCAGGCTGGCCATCAGCCCGCCCAGCGACTGCGGGTGGAAATCATCGCCGCGCAAGCCTTCGAAGAACACCATGCGGTTGATGTCGAGGTTGTCACCGCCCTCCTTGTGGCGCATCAGCAGGCGGTCGATCAGCCCGGAGACGAAGATGAACTCGGCCGGCACATGGTCGCCGTCAAACGCCGAGAACGGCAGTTGCTGCGCCAGGCCCGGCTGCCGCTGGATCACCTGCTTGACCACCTGCTGGTAGCGGGTGAAGCGCGGATTGCCGAGGATGAACTGGGCATCGACGATGTCCTCGGCCTGGATGCGGAAATGCTCGCGCATCAGCGTGGTGTCGGTCAGGTCGAAGCGGCCGTCGTCCTTCGGATACTGCGACTTGGTCTGGCGCACGTCCTCGGTCACCACCGACGGCGTCAGCACCACGATCACCTCGCGCTTGTTCTCTTCCTTGCCTTCGTGGCCGAACAGCTTGCCCAGCACCGGCAACTCGCCCAGGCCCGGCACCTTGTCGCTGCTGCTGCTGGCGTCGCGGCTGACCAGGCCGCCGATAATCAGCGGCATGTTGTCGCGGATGCGCGCATAGGTCTGCACGCGACGGGTGGAAATCGTCGGCGCCGAGGCCAGCACCGCGTTGGTGGTGGAATCGAGCACCTTCAGGTCCTGGTTCGGCACCGAGGCCGAGACGCTGGCGTCGATCAGCATGCTGACCTCGCTGCCGTCCTGGTTGATGCGTGGCCGCACGTTGAGCAGGATGCCGGTCGGGATGTACTGGAAACTGAACGACACCCGCCCGCCGCCCGAGCCGTTGCCGGAGTCGATGCTGGTGGCGATCGGAATGTCGGTGCCGATGCGGATGGTGGCCTGGCGGTTGTCGATGGTCATCACGCTGGGGCGCGACAGCACTTCGGCGCGGTTGGTTTCCACCAGCGCATTGATGCGGTTCAGCACCTCGATCGGATTGACGGCCTGCAGCGAATTCTGGCTGGCCGTCAGCGCCGAGCCGCCGCGCGGCACCGCCGCCAGCGTGCCCAGCGTCAGGCCATAGGCGCCGCGCTTGCCCGACCACTGCACGCCGAGGTCGCGCAGGGTGTCGCTGTTAATCTCCAGCACCAGCCCCTCGATGTACACCTGGCGCGCCGGCCGGTCGATGGTGGTTTCCACCAGGTGCTTCAGATGCTGGAACTGCTCCGGCGAGTCCGGGTGGTACAGCACCAGCAGTTCATGGATGCCGTTGGCCACCGTCTGCGACAGGTCGGAGGCGGCGTTCGGCAGGATGTTGGTCATGCCCAGCTGGTCGCGCTGCACCTGGGCGTTATTGCCTTCCACGCCGCCGACCAGGCCCAGCTCCTTGCGTTCCGGATTGGGCATGCGGATCACCAGCGGCAGCTTGTCCATGCCGATGCTCTTCGGCAGGCTTTTGAGCGACTTGAACTTGGAGGTCGCCTGGTCCTGGGCGCCGTAGCCGCCGCCGGTGAAGCCGACGCTGGTGCTGGCCCCGGTGCCGGTGGTGGGACTGACGCCGCCGGTCCAGTTGCCGCCGGTGGCGCCGCCCACCGGGCCGTAACCCGGCACTTCGGCCACGTCGGGGCTGCTGAGTTCATCGGCCAGCGGGGAATTCTCGTCGGTGATGGCGGAGTAGCCCATGGCGCGCAGCGCGAACAGGGCGTCGTCGGCATCGATGTAGCTGAGATGGATGATCTGCGAATCCAGCTCGCGCAGGCGCAGGTTGGAGCGGGTCTGGCCGCGCTCCTCCAGCACCTTGCGCAAGCCCTCGTCGAACTGGCCCATGTTGGCGCCGTCGATCCACAACTGCGGCACGCGGCGCGCCATGTTGACATAGCCGATGCGCAGCGCCGGCACCAGCGGCGCCTGCTCGGTCGCCAGATTGATCAGGCCCTTGACGGGTTCCGGCACCGGCGGCGCCGACAGCGGGCTGCCGCTGCCGGCCATGCGGTACAGGCTCTGATTGGTTTCGAAATAAGCCACCAGGTCGCCGATCAGTTCGCGGATCTGCGCTTCCGGGATGCGCGCCAGCGGTATCAGGCGGCCGCTGCTGCCGAGCGCCGGGCCGTGGGCCGACGCGGCCGCTGCGGTCTCGGGCGGCGCAGCGGCCTGCGGCGTTGTCATATCGACCGGCAGCACGGTCATCGGCGTCTGCGCGTGGGCCGGCAAGGCAACGATCAGAATGCAGCAAAGCGTCCGGGCCCAGGGGCGCAGACGCTTTTGTAGAGGAAAAGCCATAGTCATGTTCACATCGCGGTAAAAATCCAGCCGGCATGTGCCGGCTGGCGGTGCAGCTTTAGTTACAACCGAGGATCACCTTGATCGGATTGAGGATCTTCGACCAGATGCTCTTCGACGGACGGGTCGAGATGAAATCCCAGACATAGCCACGGTCGTTGAACATCGAGGTACCGGCGCGGTACACCAGGTTGTGGTCGCTTTGCAGATGGACGTAGTAGTCGCCTGGTGGCTGCTCCGGTCCCGAGCAGCCGACAAAGCCCTTGTTATTGCTTGGATTGGTGCCCTTGTAGGTGCACAGGCGACCATCTTTTTGCATGGTCACAAAATAGCTTTCCGGGATGCCCGGCTGGTTGAAGCCGGTATGCACGTCGGCATAGTTGCCGTTGGTTGGCGGATTCGATCCCGGTTTACGATGGTAGACCGCGAAGTCGGCGTTGGCCTGCATCACCGCGATGAACCCGCCGCTGCGCGAAATCAGGTACTCGCCGACACCCAGCCAGTCGCCGGCGCGCATGGTTTCCTTGCCGTTGGCCGACTGCGGCGCCTGGCTGTTGGAAATATTGTTCGGCTTGTAGCCGGCCGCCGCGCCTTTGAGCAGATAGTGCTCGGTGATGTGCACCACATTCATCAGCAGGCCGCCGTTGCAGTTGCTGCTGCCGCGTGGAATGCTCATGTCCGGATCGGAGCACACTTCCGGATTCTTGGTGTAGTAGTAGCTGACGTCGAAGTAGGCCAGCGCCGGGCTGGCGAACAAGCCTTTGTCCGCCATGCCGGTGACGAACGGATCGGCATTGAACTGCCCCGGCGATGCCACATAGTGGTGAATATATCCGGCGTTGTCGTCGCCATACAGCTCGGCCAGGTAGGGGTAGCGCATCTTCAACGCGGCAATGCTGATTTCCGGTGCCGGGTCGCGGCCTTCGCGCGCGCCGAACTTGACATAGTGGTCCCAGGCCGCGGCGGCGTTGCTACCGAACGCTTCCTGCAGATCCGGATATTTCAGCACATAAAAGTCCGGCTTGAAAAACTTCTGGATCTCGGCCAGCGGTGCTTCTTTCTTGATCATGAAGTCGACGCCTTCGACACCCGGGAATAGCAGCGCCTTGCCCTCGGTCTGGCGCAGGTTCAGCGTCTGGCCCTTGTAGCGCACCGCCACCGCAACGCGCTTGAGTTTGTTGGCTGCCGGATCGCCGCCGAAGAACTCGTTCATATTGGACGGCACGTAGACATTGCCGCTGACCATGCCCTTGCGGACCTTGTCCAGCGCCACGGTGCCGTTGCCGGTGCTGCCGCCTTCCACGCCATACCAGGCGCCCAGCACCTCCACCGGCGAGTCGACCGGCGCCAGCAGATAGGTCTGGCCGGCGACACCAGGGAAGATCAGGTTCTTGCCCTCCTCCTGGCGCAGGTTGTAGGTGCGGCCCTGATACAGCACCTGTACCGCCAGCACCTTCTTGACGCCGAAGTACGGGTCGCCGCCGAACAGCACGTTCATATTCGACGGCACCTGCAGGATGCCGTTGCTGATGCTGCCGCGCAGCCGGTCGATGATCGGCACGTTGTTGACCATGGCGGTGTTCCTGGTCTCGGTGCCGTACCAGGCGGCCATCACCTGCAGCGGCGGCGACTGCGCCAGCGCGGCACGGCCGCCCAGCATCAGTACCAGCAGCGCCAGAAGACGGAACAGGGAATAACGGTTGTAGATGCTGTTGATCATGGCGTCACCTTGTCGCAGGTCGGGTATGTGAAGTTGGAAGCCATCGTCGCCAGGCCGGTCGGATCGACCAGGCCGGCAATGCGCATCGATGCCTGGGCGATTTCTTCCGGCGTTACCGCATCAGCCAGCTGTGCACTGGCGGAGGCGTAGGTGGCGGCTCCCATCGTGGCCTGCATTTGCGCCTTGTACTGCTCCATCAGTTTCTTCAGGTCGGCGACGGCCTTGGCCAGCGCGCCCGAGTTCTCCGCCGGCTTGGTGGCGGCGGATACGCCCAGCGTCGACACCAGTTTGGCAATGTCCTTGGCGGCCGACACCACGCCCCAGACCTGGTTGCCGATCACGGCGGCGCACTTGCCGACGCCGCCGTTGCCCGTGCCTGGCGCGCAACCGGCGCCGCAATCGGTCCAGCCGGCCGGACAGGTGCCCCAGCATACCGGGCCGATGCCTGAGAAGTTGGGCTTGCAGCGCGGGTAGCACAGGCCGCTGCTGTTTTCCTTGTCGCTGTCGCACACCGATGGCGCCAGGCCGATGCCACGGTCATAGGTGTCGCGGATCAGGTCCAGGTAGGTGCCATTCCAGCCGGACGGTTTGCTGACCGGCGTCAGGCCGCAGATCAGGCCGGCGTTGGTGTAACCGCTCGGGCAGCTGGTCGAGGCAGCGCAGACATTCACCGAGGCCGGCACCAGCAGCGCCTTGTCGATGTGGCAGAACAGACCGGTGTTGACATAGCCCGGCGGGCAGGTGCGCAGGCACATGGTGACCGCGCCCTGGTAGCCCTCTTTGCACGGCGTGTAGCACATGCCGACTTCCTTGGCACGGTCGGAGTTGCAGCTAGGCGGGATGGTGCCGACGCCGCGACCATAGCTGGCCTTCCAGCAAAAGTCCGGCCCGGCGAGGGCCGTCAGCGGCAAGATGACCATCATCATTGCCAGCAACGGCGCGAGCGCCGTCAGCATAAATCGTTTGAACATGGCGGTTCCGATTGAAAGTGTTGTTGTAGGAAACTGCGGAGAGACTGCTTGGACTGCTTACTGAGACAGCGAGGCTTGATGCTGCTGTTCCTTGCGTACCTTGGCCACCATCTGGCGCAGACCTTCGAGGTCCAGCGCGCCCGGCGCCACGGTGTTGCCGACGACGAAGCCCGGCGTGCCGTTGATGCCCAACGGCGAACTCATGGCCACGTTCTTCTCCAGCTCGGCATTGATCTGTGCGTCGTTCATGTCGGCGCGCAGGCGCTCGACGTCCAGCCCGTGCTGGGCGGCCAGCGCCATGATGGCCGGCTCGGCCAGCGAATCGGCGGCGAACAGCGCGTCATGGAAGTCCTGGTATTTGCCCTGGCGGTTGGCGGCCAGCGCGGCGCGCGCGGCGACGATCGAATCCGGTCCCAGGATCGGTAACTGCTTGTAGATCAGGCGAACCTTGGGATCGCTGGCCAGCAGTTCCTTGATGGCCGGCGCCACGCGCTTGCAGTAGCCGCAGTGGTAATCGAAGAATTCCACCACCGTGACATCGCCGGCCGGATTGCCACCCACCGGCGAAGACGATACCGACAGTAAATCGCTGCTCATCATTTCGACGGCGGCGGACGCCTGCTTCTGCGCCTGCTCCAGATCCTGGCGTTGCAGCAGCATGCTGGCTTCGCGCAGGATGCCGGGATTTTTCAGCAGGTAGTCGTGGACGATGGCTTCCACCTGGTCCGGCGTCAAGGCGGGTGCCTTGGCTGGCTTGGCGGGTGCGGCGGCGTGAGCGGTCAGGCTGAATGCGGACGCAATCAGGCCGCTGCAAAGTGCGCGCTGGATGAAATTCATGGTGTCGCTTCCTGGAGGGAGAAAGCGCGAATGATATTTGCGGAATGGAAATGTGTATGTAGCACAAACGTGCTACACCACTATGCGGCGCTGCGCATTTGTGGCGCGGCACCAACGCCGGCAGGCAGCGTTGGTGTTACATCTCGGTGTTCAGTGCTCGCGCCAGTTGTCGAGATTGTGCGGCTCGGCCAGCGGCGCGCCGTTGCGCTCGGCGCGGAAACGGGCCGAGGCGGCATACACCGCACGGCGCACGCGCATGATGGAGCCGATCGGCCGGAACGCGGCGATGCAGTGCCACGGATTGAACTGCATGCCGTCGTCCACCAGCACCGACAGGCCGTGCGTCCAGCCAGCCTGCGGTTCGGCCTTGATGCGCGCCACCGCCACCCACGGCGCCGTCCACTCCACCGTGGAATCTTCGATCGGCATCTCGGCCAGGTCGGTGCACAGCTGCACGCGCAGTTCCCACTCGGCGCTGTGTTCGGTCATGAAGTCGACCACCGCGCCGCGCAGGCCGTTGGGCTTGTGGTCCAGGTCGACCGGCTTGTCCTTCAGCGCCTGCAGTTCCGGCGACACCGGCGCCAGCGACAGCTTGGCCATGTAGCGGCCGTAAAGGATGGGCGCGGCGGAGAAGAAAGTCTCGCCGAGAAGATGCGTTTCCGGATGGCCGCCCAGGCCCTTGATGGCGGCGCTCTCGCCGCCCACCGCTTCCACCACTTTTTCCACGCCGCGCAGCGCGGCCGACAGCGCCTTCTTCAGGCCCGGCGCCTTGTCGGTGGTGGACGCCAGCAGCTTGACGCTGCCGAGGAACTGCTTGGCGCTCGGCGCCTGGAAGGTCGGCCCGTTGACCATGACGAAATCCTGGGTGGTGTCGCCGACGCCATCCGGCAACCGTTCGCCCGGCACGCCGATGACCTTGACCGCCATGCCGCGCGGCGTCGACACCTTGTCGTCGAGCAGATCACCCGGCGTGGTCGACAGCCGCATCACCACCGGCCAGGCGCCGCCGGGATGGCCGAACAGGCCCTGGGCATAATCCGGCGGCACATTGTCCAGAACGCGCAGCTCGCCGCGCAGCAGGCCGTGGCTCTTGGCGTGCACGCCGCGCGGCGCGTGGCCGGTGTCCTTATCGACGGTGTCGGCGATGCCGTGCATGGCATCGGTCAGGCCGGCGATGGTGTCGGCCTCGCCCTCCTCCGGCACTTCATAGGACGGGTCGTAGGGCAGCGGCTGCACTAAATGTCTGGTAGGGAAGTCCATGATGACCCTCGGCGGTTGGCTCCCGCCATCATGGCTGCCGGCGCGCCGCGCGTCTGTGGCGTGTCGCACCTAGCAATGAAATCACACGCGCTGCACCATCCACACGATGGCCATCACCGCCGACATCAGCGCGGCAGCCTGCCGCACCAGGTGATACGATGGGCGGCGCGCCAGCAGTATCAGCAGCGGCGCAGCAACCAGGATGACCGCCATCTGCATCGCTTCGATGCCGAGGTTGAAAGCGAGGATACCCGTCACCAGCCGCGCACCGTTCAATTGCAGCTCGCGGATGGCCGATGCGAACGCCAGACCATGCACCAGCCCAAAGCCGAAGGCGATCCAGCCCTCACGGCGCGGGAAGACCGGCCGCCACGCATGCAGCGCCGAAAACAGGATCGACAAGGCGATCGCAAATTCCACAGGCTGCTCCGGCAGCCGTACCGTGCCCAACGCACCCAGCATCAGCGTGACCGAGTGGCCCAGCGTGAACGCCGTCACCACCTTCAGCAAATAAACCAGCAGATGGCGCGTGCCGCCGAAGCCGGCCCACCTGCCATCCTTGACCAGCAGCGCGGCCGGCAGCAAAAGCGTCAGCAGGAACAGCAGGTGATCGGTGCCTTCGGCGATATGTTCGACGCCAAGCCGGAACAGGTCGGCACAGCCGCTCCACCAACGCGGATCGGCGCCCTGCACTGGCAGGCTGCGCTGCCCGTAGTGCAGGGTGCCCAGCACGCGCGATGGTGCATCCGGCGCGCTGCGCAGCGCCACCACGGTGAGATGGCTTTGCACCTGGTGCGAAATGGCGTCGTCGGCGAAGGTGAAGCGGTCCAGCGGCGCGCCTGCCGGCGGACGCAGCGTCATCGCCGCCACCACGTCCGCCGGCTGCCGCGACAGCAGCCAGTGTACCTGCTCGACCTTGACCACCCATGCCCTTCCGTCCGGTGCGACCGGGCGAATGTGGGCGGCCAGGTAAGCCGCCATCTGCGCCTCGGTCGCGTGCGCGGCGCCGGGCAGCGCCAGCGCCAGTTCATCGAGCGGCAGCACCAGTTCCGCGCGGATGCTGTCCTGCCGGCTCTCCAGCAGCACCTCCGACTGCGGCGAAGGATGCGCCCACGCCGCCATCGCCCACATCAGCGCGCAGGCGGCGATCAGGCGGCTCATCTTAGAAGCTGCCGCCATAGTCGTTGGTCTTGTCGCGCCAGATGGTGTGGTAGTGCACGTCGGTGCCGTAGACGATGCCCTGCTGGACCACGAACTCGATCCACACGCGCGGACCGTCGATGCGGATGTAGGAACGCTGCGCCTCCAGCGGCGACGAAACCGAATTCGGATACGCGCTGAAGTCGGCCTTCACGCCGTTCTGGCCGACGCCGTAACCAACGTAGGTATTGGCCAGCGCATCATCGGCCAGGTAGGCGCCCAGCAGCGTGCTGGCCACATCGGAAGCCTGCGTGTTCACCCAGGCCTCGATCGCCGTCCGCACATACGACTGCTGTTTCGCGTTCATCGCCGAGTACTGCAAGCCACGGCCGCTGGTCGGATACACCAGCGATTTGAAATTGCCGTCGCTGTTGCCGGATGCGCCCATGACCACGTCGGTGAAGGTGCCGGTCAGCTTGGCCGCTGCCGAGGTGCTGCTGTCGGCGTAAATGGCTTCAGCCAGGTCGTAGACGGCGGCGCGCTGCTTCTCCATCGGCGCGTGCGCCTTGCCAGCACTGGCGGCGTTGCTGGTGACCGTTACCGTGCCGTCGGCGGCGACGGTCCAGTTGGGCGGCTCGACGCCGACGAAATTCGGCGTCGCACTGACCTTGCCGGTATTGTAGGTGATGTTGTAGGCCAGATGATGGCCGGCGATCTGCAAGATCCACGGCGAGGTGGCCGACGGCGTGCCGACGAAAGCGATTGAATACAGATCGGCGCCGTAGTCCAGCGCCAGCCCGGTGCCTCCTGCGCCAGCGCCCGGATCGGTGCCGGCCGGCGGCACGCCCGTACCATCAGCTGGCGGCGTGAACGTGCCGTCCGGCGGCGTGGTGCCGGTTCCCGGCATGCCAGTCCCGCCACCGCCACCACCCGCTCCTGCACCGCCGCCCGCCGCCATGCCACCGGCCAGCACCTGGTCCGCCGCGCGCAATTCATTCAGCAGCGTGATGCCGGTCGCACTGAGCGCCTTGGCGATGACCACATTGGCGGCAGCCAGCTGCGCCGCAGTCAGCGTTGTCGTGTTCAGGCGCAGGCCATGGCGGGCGCCCGGAAGATTGGTCCACTGGTTGGCGTTGGCAAGCGCGTAATCGAACAGCACCGTGGTGGCCGATGTCGCCGAAGTGGCGACCGTCTTCTGATCGGCAGCCAGTGTGGCGAGGAAGGCGTTGGCCGCGTTTACCACAGCCGGCGTGTTGGCGCCGGCGCTGATCACATTCACCTTCAGCGCGACGCTCGTACTGGTTGCGGCGCCGGCGGTATTGGTCACCACCACCTTGTAGTCGCCAGCGCTGTTGGCGTTGGTCGTGGTGATTTTGTAGAGGCGATCGGTGGCGCCGGCGATCGCCACGTCATTGCGATACCACTGGTAAGACAGGCTGACGCCATTCGCCGCCACCCACAAGGTCGCGCCGGCGCCGGCGTTGACGGTCTGCGCCACCGGCTGCACATTGATGGCCGGCGCCGTCACCGACGACGACACCGCGATCGTCGCCGCCGTGGACGTCACCGTGCCGGCGGTATTGGTCACCGCCACCGTGTAGCTGCCCGCCGCCGATGCGGAATAGGCTGGATGCGTCGCGCCATCGATGGCGGTGCCGTCCTTGTACCATTGGTAGCCCATCTCCAGGCCGTCCGCCGTGACCGACAAGGTCTGGCTGGTGCCGGTCAGGATAGTGGCGCCGGACGGCTGCGCGGTGATCACCGGCGCGCTGCTGACGGTGATCACCGCATTGGCGCTGGTGACCGAGCCGTCGGACGACGTCACCACCACATAATATGTGCCGGCGTCGGTCGCGGTGTAGGTGGCGGCGGTGGCGCCGTTGATCGCCGCGCCGGCCAGATACCATTGATACGTCAGGCTGCTGCCGCTGGCCACCACCGACAGCACGCTGTTGGAACCCGCCACGATCGTCGCCGATGCCGGCTGCAAGGTGATCGATGGCGCGCTGGCGCTGCTGGCGGCCGTCGTCGACGACGAAGACGACGAATCCGAACCGCCGCTGCACGCCGATAACAGCAGCGACAGCGAAGTGGCGTAGACGGCAAGCGCCCGGCGGGATGTATGCATGGTGACTGGCTCCGAAATGAAAGAAAGCCAACTTTATCCACGCCGCCAGGGGCGTAGGTGATACTTATTTTCGTTTTTCCCCGATTTACGCTGTTTAACAGTTGACCGTTGCACCGCCACGACGAGAGCGGCGCCAGCGGCGGCGCGCCAAACATGCTATTGTTGCCGGCTTTTTGCCACCGTTTCGCCCCTCCTCCATGCACTCCGAACCGATTTCCGATACTCCCCTCATCATCGCGCCGCGTGGCGCCGGCATGGCCAACCTGGCGCTGGCCATCGGCGGCCTGGCCATCGGCACCGGCGAATTCGCCTCGATGACCATTCTGCCCGTGGTGGCGGGCGACCTGCACGCCAGCCTGCCCGACATGGGCCACATGATCAGCGCCTACGCGCTCGGCGTGGTGTTCGGCGCGCCGCTGATCACCATCTTCCTGGCGCGCATGCCGCGCCGCGCGATGCTGATCATGCTGATGTCGCTGTACGCGGTGGGCAACCTGCTGAGCGCGGCGGCGCCGGGCTACGCCTCGCTGATCCTGGCGCGCTTCATCGCCGGCATTCCGCACGGCGCCTACTTCGGCGTGGCGGCGCTGGTGGCCGCCTCGATGGCGGTGCCGGAGAAACGCGCGCAAGCGGTGTCGCGCGTGCTGATGGGACTGACCATCGCCAACATCTTCGGCGTGCCGCTGGCGACCTGGCTGAGCCAGGGCTTCGGCTGGCGCTCGACCTTCCTGGTGGTCGGCGTGCTGGGCGTGACCACGGCGCTGATGGTGCGCCGCTACGTGCCGTGGATCGCTCCCGGCGACGCCAGTCCGCAGCGCGAGCTGGGCGTGTTCCGCCGTTTGCAGGTGTGGGTGACGCTGCTGATGGTGTCGGTCGGCTTCGGCGGCCTGTTCGCGGTCTACACCTATGTGACACCGACCTTGCTGGAAGTGACCAAGGTGTCGCCGGCGCTGGTGCCGGTGCTGCTGGCCATGATGGGCGTCGGCATGACGGTGGGGAATGTGGTGGGCGGCTGGTTTGCCGACCGCTCGCGCCTGTGGACCATCTTCGGTGCGCTGGTGTGGAATGCGGCGGCGCTGGCGGCGTTCTACTACACCAGCAGCAATGTGTGGGCGGTGGCCTTGAACCTGTTCGCCATCGGCTGCGGCATCGCCGTGTGTCCCGCCGTGCAGACGCGCCTGATGGACGTGGCGGGCGATGCGCAGACGGTGGCGGCAGCGCTCAACCACTCCGCCTTCAACTGCGCCAACGCCGCCGGCGCCTGGTGCGGCGGCCTGGCGATCGCCCACGGCATGAGCCTGCAGTCGACCGGCCCGGTGGGCGCCATGCTGGCCCTGGGCGGCATCGTGGTGCTGGGCGTATCGGTGTTGCTGGAGCAGCGCCAGCCGGCTCAAGCGATGGTCAGCGTTTAGCCACGGCACTGCGCCACTCGGCCTGATCTGTGTCAATGTGCGTGCCTTGCAATCGTCGGAGAAACGCACATACTGTTCGAATGAACTCTCTCGACACCCTGCATTACTACAAGCGCCTGGAAGCGGTCCGTGTACCGCGACGGCAGGCGGAGGTACATGCACAAGTTTTAGCTGAGGTGATGAGCCAGGTCGCTACAAAAGACGATGTGATGACATTAAAAACATGGGTGGAGCTATATGTGAAAGAGCAAACCCAGCAGTTAAAGTCGGATCTCTTGAAGTGGTTCTTCGCCATCTCCATCGCGCAGGCCAGCCTGATCATCACCGTGCTACGATATCTTCCGCACTGAAAGTCGAAAGGTGAATCAGCATGACCACGCAACGTACCGTCAAAATCCCCGGCCCGGATCATCCGATCATCATTGAAGCCAGCGGCGGCCGCGTGCGCGTCCTCGTCGCCGGGCGGCTGGTGGCGGACAGCGTCAACGCGCTGACGCTGCGCGAAGCGGCTTATCCGCAGGTGTACTACCTGCCGCGCTCGGAGGTGAACATGGAGCTGCTACAACGCAGCGACCACGCCACCTACTGCCCCTACAAGGGGGAATGCAGCTACTACAGCATTCCTTCCGGCGGCGAGCGCGCCATCAACGCCGTGTGGACCTACGAAGAGCCTTACACGGCGGTGGCGACCATCAGGGATCACCTGGCGTTTTATCCGGACCGGGTCGACGAGATCATCATCCGTTGAGTGACACTCAAAATGAGACCGAAATGAGAGATTTTCAATTACTTAGCAGCAGACTTGTCTGTTAAATTGAGACTAACTGCCAGAGTAACTGAGATTTCTCGCAATCTTGTCACCAAAAATGAGATTACTCGACCTGCTCACTTTTACGGCAAGGTCCAGTAACCCTGAGTTCAGTATCGGTCGCGTTTGCACGAGTCCTCAATACGTCCAGACGGTATCGAGCGCCTATCCATGAGGGCCTTCCACACGTAAATCGGATGACACGTTAATTGATCCCTAATCGACGGTATCTCGATTGATGTCAATAAATCAATAGCTACTGATTAAACAGTTCTTTCAGCATAGACTCTGACGCTTTCTCCCAAGTACAATCCGCAAAGATATCTTTAAGCTCGCTTGTTCTCCTAAATGCTGCTCTTCGATCCCGCAAGACGAAATCTAGAGCCTTCATCCACTCCTCCGCAGATTCTGTACGATCATCTACCGTGCGTACCACATACTGTTGCAACTGGCTCGCACTCGAAATTTTGGTTTTCAGGAACTCAGCGAAGCCGCTTTTGTTACTGACCAAAATTGGTGTTCCAGCCTGTAAAGCCTCAAGAGGGACCAGTCCAAATCCTTCGCGCCGAGACGGCATCAAGAGAACGGAGGCGCGACGCAAATCTTGCTCTATTGCATCCATTTCGGACGAATATTCCTTCACTCGAATAGAGAGATCACTAGGATGAACGAGTTTTCGCAGCGACTCTCTTAACGCTGTCCCTGTTCCAGTTGGTGCCCCCCTTACGACCAGTTCTGGTGTCGAATCAAACTCTGAACCAGAATCAAGAAGTTTTGCCACGGCCAGCGCAGCAATATCAAGCCCCTTCAACTCGATGTCTTCAGCCCGCCCCAATACAAGGCAAAGCACCTTTGGTGAAGGCTGGCGCTCTTCAATCCCTCTTAGGCCGGGGACGAATTGAAATAACTTGGGAGGTACTTTTAAACCGGAAACAAGAGTTCCGAACTCGAGATGTAATCTGGGCCCCACGGCCGCAACGAGATCGGCATCTTTGCAAAGGTCTAACTCAAGTTCCTCCCGTTTTTCTGCCGACTGTGCGGCATCTGCTTTTCCCTTATACCACTCGATCTCGCCGGGAGCCATATGAACAAAATGTATTCGCTTCGCCTTTGGATACGAGTCTTGTTGCTGTACACGGGCAGCTTCTCCCGTAATTCGACCATGCCCGATAATCAAATCTGGAGTAAAACCATCAATCGGTAAGCGGCGCAACAGACTGCCCGCTTGGTTATCTCCGCCAGGAAGCGCACTGATCAAACGAACGTTTGCTTCCTGAGCTGACTCAGCCTCGCCAACCTCAATTCGAGGAATGACACAAACAACATCATGTCCAAGCGACGCAAGCGATTTACATAGCTCTCGATTGAAAGTAGAAAGCCCGCCGTGTCTTGCCGTCCATTCGGTGGCCAATACCAAAATATCCCTATGGATACTAGGAATTTCTTCTTCAGCCGGCACAATTATCTCATTTGTTTGAATCAAATCCTTTGATTTTTTAGCTTTATCGCTCGGCTTTTTCTTCTTGATCTCGCGCAAGAGTTCTTGGGCAATTTCCATGTCGGGGCCATCAAATTTTTTCTCTCGAATTACTTCTGTCATAAGTACGTCCGCTTCAGAGTTTCGGTCTCCCTTGATGAGTGCTTGGACAAGCCCTCGGTATAGCGTTATAACGTTTTGCTTAATTGGAACTCGTCGCACTGCATCCTGAAGAAGTCCGATCGCCATATCAACGCGATGGGTCTTCGTATACAGTTCTGCAGCCTTCAGATAAAGAGGAGCGACAGATTTCTCCACAGGGACGTTTAAAATCCCTTCCTGTAAGAGAATTAAGGCGTCGGCTGTTTTTCCACCCTGCGCCAGAATGCCAGCGCCATAATGATAAAGCGCGAAACGCTTGTCTTCCGAAGGAACAGAATCCAGTGCTTTGTAGACCACGTCTATAGCACCAGCGGGATCGCCAGCCTCCTCAAGTAGCTGTGCAAGCAGAATCCATGCGTCAACAGATCCTCGTCGGCCTATTGTAGCTAAGCGAGCATGTCCCACCGCCTTTTTGAGGTCTCCTGGCCCTTTTCGTGCTCTGAGACATCGAGCCATATAGTAATGCAGCCCCCCATAGTTACTACCCTCAAGCAATATTGTTAAAATTCCGATCCGCTCGTTTAAAACTTCGGGATTATTTGGAACTGCGGCTGTGGTATTTAATTCAGCACGCGCGACATCCATCATTTGTACCAGTAAGTCGCGAAGCTCTTCGTTCTTCTCGGCCTGGTACAGATGATATCTCGCCTCAGCAAAGGAGGTTACAAGCCGTGAGTTAAATCCACTAGAATCACGAGCTTTCAGAGGACGCACGTAATATTCTGCAGCACGCGCATGCGCCTGCTTGAAGTCTGCTTCATGCTTCCGCAGGTGCGCAAGTCCGATTTCCCTAACTACGGGCTGAACGGAGTACCATCCTCCAACATGATTTAATAAAAAATGAGTTACTAAAGCATGAGCTAGAGCTCGGCTTTCATTGCGTTTTCCATCGCATAGTAATTGAAATACAGGTACCTCAAAATTCTTCCTATGCACACTCAAGAGTATTAGCCGCTTGTAGTGCTCTGGGCTAAGGCGCTCGACAGAGCGTTCCAGCAGATCTCGCTCCAAGACCTTTAAAAAATCACCAGAAACGCTACGATCTTGCACTGACCAGAATCCAGGATGTCGACCGACGACGTCGTCGAGCGATTCAAATGCAAGGGTTGAAACAAGCGTCTCGATTGCCCTTGGATTGCCTCCGAGCACGTGGACGAGATCAAGCTTTCGATCATCGGGCACGGCATCACAAATGGACGCAGCGATAAGCCGATCGTCCAGTAGG
This sequence comes from Duganella alba, assembly GCF_009674495.1. Taxonomy (GTDB): domain Bacteria; phylum Pseudomonadota; class Gammaproteobacteria; order Burkholderiales; family Burkholderiaceae_D; genus Rugamonas; species Rugamonas alba. The sequence goes on from NZ_WKJN01000007.1 coordinate 26,588, forward strand.
TCTACCGCCTCTTGGGGCTGAAGTTCATTGAGTCGCTTAATAGGGATATCTTCGGACCACCTTCCGCGAGCTAATAATCGGTCGCTGAGTAGCAATAAGCGCCCCCTATGTCCCCTGTTAGATCCGATCGAGGATAAGACACCTGCCAACTCCTCGGTCACTTCGCCACTGTCACTTTTGAAAAGTCGCTGGATGTCATCGATGACAATTAGTACGTCATTGCGAAGGGCGCGGTCTAGTGCTCGGGCTAAGCTCAGCTCCCCATCTGCGAGGAGCGCGGCCTCCATGTCCGGCTGATGACAATGTCCTGTCAAATTCGCAGCCAAGTCCAGAAATAAGTCCGTAAGAGAAGGGGTCGGCCTATTGATGACTTCCTCGAAGCATATTTGGCGCGAATCATCCTGTTTAGCCACATCACAAAGGTCGCTGGCCAATGCTGTTTTACCGACGCCAGGAAACCCCTCCACGATACATATCGGGGGGCCAGATCGCAGCCAAGTTGTTTTCAGCCACTCAAGCAGCTCCTGCCGCTGTGCTCCAAAGGCTTTTTTATACATTAGACTCTCGCTTTAATTTCCAATGACACTTCCTAATTAGCGTAAGAATGCTGGGAGGGGGTTGTCACTCGCTGAAGGACCAGCCTGAATCATAACAATAACAAAATTTCCGCTTGGAAAAAGCGCGCATTGTCACAGATTGTCACAGATTGTGAGTTTGGGAGTCTAACGAACAGGATGGTATCGCACTGGCTCAGAATTAAAGTGAGGTGATGTAGGTTTGACGTAATGACGACAGAACCGCACTCAAGACGCTAAGTCATCACTGGTAGCCCAGAGAATTGCCCTGTCAAGGAATTTCTACTGGCAGTTGTGGCACCGGCCATCACCGTCGACACAATCGCTAGAACGGTGAGCTTTGGCACTACACGCTGGCGCTTAGAAGTATGCGATTCCCCGTCAAAACGCTGTTGCCTTGACCGAGGACCAGCATACGTCTAGCCAGTAGCATTCCAAGGCATCGGCCCTAATAGGGCTTCCACATCTGTACGGGCGTATAGCCTGATCTTTCCATCGCAAATACGGGTGGACTTGATTAGTCCCCTAGACTCCAAGTTCGGCAATGTGAAACGGCCGACTTTCCACATTCGCACGCAATCCGGTGCAAGAATGTAGCTCTCTTTCACGTTGCGTACTCGTCTAACCGCGTCATAGCGGACACATTCCCTAAGTCCCAGATCCAATGTCTTCACAAACCCTGTGGACACCCATCGCATTATGAATTGCACTTTTGTTTCATTTAACATCGATGCAGCACGACTCAGCTCGACATATCCTTTTCTTGTCCATTTCCTCAAAAAAGCATCGAAAGAACTTCGTAGAATCCTTACTTCAATCGAACCGCTTTCTACCCTGCACAGGTAACCGGAATTCACTAGCTTCTTAATTTTGTATAGCGTAATCGAGAGAATTTTTGCGGCATCAGACATGGAAATTGAGTCGTGTTGAAACCCACAATCAATGACAGCAGATTCGCAAAGACGGGGGCTCTGCGAAATATCTTCTTGCGTATTTTTTTTGTGAAAATCAATATTTAGTAACTCGCTTCTACGCAATATGTAAACCTTTGTTCCATCCACATCCGGCCCACCTTCAGGCGAAATTCCTAAATTTCTTAGTCTCCGGGTAAAGTCTGCCGATGGCTTAAATCCATTTTCCTTCGCTAATCTAGTGGAACAAATATACCAATCATTAAACTTAACAACACTACTTTTCGCGACTAGCTTTGCTGGCGGATTGTGCGGATCAATAATGGTGGTAAGCCACCCCTTCGCGATCAAGTTTCTAGCAAGATATATTTCGATGTGCAAAACATCAGCAGTAGCTTTTATTGTCAAAAAATCTGCTCTTGCGATCTCATTACCACTCGTTAAAACAGGTTTCAAAGACGGCCCGAGCATACGCAACGAGCTTAGTCCAGAATATAAATCGTATCCGCCACAGTCTTTCGGCGATTTCATTAAGTGACTGGCAAAGTCCTTAAACGACATGATTGGTGGCCGTGTACGTCTTTTTATCGACTGAGGTACATCGTTTCGCCAAAATTTGCGTAGCACTACATCGCAGCTATTCTGGCAAATACCCTCTAGTGGTGTATCCCTGCGCGATACTGATGAGTATTTAACAAATTTTAGAAAATCTGATGCACATAAAACGGACAAAATTTCTTCCGATACGCCCAGAACAATGCTTGCATCACGACTCGATAAAGTTCTGTAAACGGGAGCTGCAGAATTCTCTGCCATCGAAAATGCAACGCTTTGGCGAAGTATCTTATGCGCTATATTCGACAACGAATTATCTCTCAAGAACGGCAACAATATGATTCGCGGATGTAGGATGTCGGCTTTAATTTTAATATGTATTTTCAACAAGTCCTCGAACTCGTTGCCACCATTGTGGAGTGCGACGAGTACATCATCCTGCCTGCCGGGGTCTTCCACGATTTCGAGCGCATCCACAGCGGCTTTAAAAGAACGACTCATCGTATTTAGCCAGAGCTGATCTTCTCGCCAAACCTTAGTGCTAATGACGTTGGCAACGTGAATGTCGCCATCAGCGCCGATTTCTCCTCTTAAATCATGTCCACATTCACATAGATGCGGCGCCCTTCTTTTCCAGCCAAGCGAGAGGTTGCACGCACTACATTTTTCTACAAGAAGCATGCCATGCAATACGCAAGTTCGATATATTTTAAGCTCCCATATTGGGCGTAGGTAGGGAACGTCGCCTTCTGAGAGGCAAGCTGGGCAAACAGCTCCACCATGTGCTCGGAATGCCCATTCGGGTAAGCGACAGGTAGTTCTTAGAAAAGTTCGACATGTTGTTCCGCCAATTCGAACGCTTTGAAAAACGTCTCTATCAGGCAATGGAATGCCGAGAAGTAGAGCATAATCCTCAAATTTATAGCAGGAGCTAAGTGCGCTTCTTATATCTGGGGTAAGCGGACGACAAACGCTAAGCATATGCCGAATTTCTTTCCATCCATTTATGGCGGCAGCCCGCAATAGAACACTCAAAGGAGATTCATCCGGCTGGAATATTGGTTTCGCAACTAACATAAATTCTCACATTTTTAATTTTGAATCGCGTAGCGCGTTTGACAGAGCTTCGTAGGTAACAACAAAGGGATTTCCATTAAATTTTGAAGCCGATTGCGTAATACCTTTTGCATACGCTTCCGCCAAGTCTCCAATAGTTAAATTTTTTCGACCCGCAGCCCATGCCAGCACGGCTGCTTCTTTTAGCAAACGCATTACAAAGCGGGGATTACCGCTAGTTGCAGCCCAAACTCGTACTGAATTTGAGTGATCGGAAAAATCTAAAGTGGTCAAAAATCCTAAGCGCTCCTTAAATTTTTCAACTATAGCTATCAAAAAACGTTCCAGCTCACCGCGCTCTTCTGAAGTCCCTATATTCAACGGATAGAGTCTAAAGCGACGCGCAAATCTTCCTGCTAGTTGGAGGTCTGAATTGACAAGCGCTTCGCAAGCAGGTGTCCCTACTAAACAAATCGTCACTCCTGTATTGTTAATCAGAGTCTTGATCCAATCGCACACATTATTTGACCTGGCATCTCCGACCTTCGAATCGGCAAGAAGGTGCTGGAACTCGTCCAATAAAATGATCTTCGTTTCCGCTATCTTTAAAAGAACGATCAACCGCTCTGTGAGCGAGCTTGCTGTTCCCGCACCTGGACGTGGGGCCCCAAGCCTCTTTAGTAGTTCTGCTGCCAGCGACTTGATAGAACTGGGGCTAGGAACTGAGGCATAAAATGCTGGTACTATGCTCACCTCAACAGATGCAGTTTTTTTAATACTCGGTGGATATCGGCGAAGGATCGCATTACAGATTGTTGTCTTTCCCATTCCACCTTCTCCAACTAAAACCGCGCCAGCAGGTTCTCGATTTGCTTCCGACCAAGCGATGCATTCATCTAGCCCCTCATGCGCCGCACGTAGTTTGGAGTGATTCACGATAGTAGTATCAATCTGTGCAATGTGATGTGCCGCAGCTTGGTATGCTAATAGCCGACCTGTTTTGCTCATGATCAATCGCCCTCGGCTATTTCAAATGTATCGAGATCATCATGATCTCCGTGCATATTTTGTGTTGGCTCAACACTTAACTCTTCAGGCCCACGCGGAATCACTATCCCGATATGTTCACCACTAATACCTGTTCGGTCCTCATCAAATTTTCGTGATATATCATTATTTCTACTGTAACTAGCGGAGGCCTCTGCCTTGATCGAACTCCTCAGCCGCGCAAGCTTCCGTGCAGCGCGCTGCGTCTTCATTCCCTGTATTTCGTTCCACATTTTCCAACGCGCTACCTCATAGGCAAAGTCGCCAACTTCCTGACGATCTTTGACTGCCTGATCTCTGAGTTGAGCTCGTACTTGATCGTGTTCGAACTTAGTAAGAGACGAGGCATACTTCGCCTTTGTGCAGTCTGCTCGCACAATTTTTTCCGGTTCATCGGGGTGATAAACATAGACGAAGCTAAGGTCTAATTCGTCAGAAAGCACGACAACATCCTTTTTACCTTGAACTTCCCACGTCGCCAGGACATGCGATTTGTAGAAAAGATGATCCAGCAAAACACGTCCGTTATTAATTTTTCTTGGATAGGGAATTCTCGCAAACATGTCGATCTCGGCAGCCGAAAAATGAATCGCAGGGCTTTCGGCTTGTCGGTCTCGCCAAGCCAAAAGTGGTGCACGTGAAGTAGCAGAGTGAATATTTTTGTGATAAACCTCATTGACCCATTTGCGAAAGAGTTCGCGCAACTCGGTCAAAGTGCAGCACGCCATGCCCTGAGAATCATAATTCCCTCGCTGTCTAGGTGAAGAAAAAGTTGATCCCGGAATCATATGCACCAGTTGCTCATTCAATGTGCGAAAGAATCGTTCCAAATGAGCCTTATCGTCGGGCGAATATGACTTGGCTGGCGTGAAGTGCATAGGAATTTTTGAACAAAGGCTAAGTATGGCGTTGCTCACTAAATCGCGGCCGTTGTCAGGCGTCACTGCTTCCGGCACACCTCCTGGCCCGAGCTGCGGATCTCGACTGCACATGTCTTTTATCGCGGCTAATGCGGATGAACTGCAAAATGGCAGTAGACTGATATACCACCCAACAATCGTGCGCGTCTCGACGTCAAACAAGCAAACCAAATTAGCTCGACCCGCGGTCTCACGGCTCTGTTCATCAACGACAATGACATCCATATGATGGCCATCTATCATGACTGTCTGCATTGCCCTTGAGGTTTCGAAACCGATGCCCGCAGCACGAAATCGGGTATCAGCAATCCTCTTGCCGTGTCGCTTTAGAGTCTTCACATACGGGTCTACAGAGGCGAGTCTCCTGTAAATAGTTCTTTTTGATGGAATTTTTTCTCCGTTTGATAACAAACCTCCCTCTAGTATCAATCCAACGAGATTGCAATATGTTTGCACCCCGGATGGGCGATTGTCTGTAAGGTGCATTTCAAGAGCACGAGAAATAGCGGTCTCGACCTCGATGGAAAATCCCGTGGCCCGCCGAATATTTTTACTTGACCTAGGTGCCAACGCCATTGGACTGCCGCCCGAATTGACGTATCGCTTCACCCACCGAGCTAAGGTCGACACCCCAGGAGCGTCCTCAACGATACCGCCAGCATGATGTGCTCTCGCGACGTGTTTCTCATATGTTTGCTGAATAGCATGAAGTAGATTCCTTCGAGAAAGTGGAGCTCTTGGTGCCGCAAGTGTCCGCCTCACGTAGTCATAGCGCCTTAACATTTCAGCTTGCGCAGTATCAGAGAGTATGCGAGAGCTAGGTGCATTAACTGCTGTAGATGAACCATTCTTGCCAACTGCCAAGAAGCCAATCGAGTTCTCGTCGACCATCTTCCAAAACACCGCAAGTGGGACGCGATATTGATTTCCCCCATGACACGACGAGTACCGAATTGTCGCGGCATCGACAAACGAAATTTCGAATTCTGAGTTCATCAATGAAAATCGGGTACCCGCAACCAGTGCGTGCGGAGCAAAGCTATTCATGCTGGCACCTCGACCAGCGACTGGGAGCGAATGGGATGAGCCAATTCGCAGCTCAGTACTCCAGAAAACAATGCATTTTCCAGCAAAAATGATGGCATACCTACACGCCGTAATTCCTCACGTATCCGGCAAACGGTTCTTTCCCCCGGCAGTATAGCCAGCACCAATTTCCGCAAAAGGTCCAGCTGCAACTCGGAAACAGTGAGACGTCCACCTCGATCGTATAGCATCACAATGTTTTGCTCGACGTGCGACTGCGGAAGATTTTTCTCTGTAATCACGCGATATGCCAGCCCATCGGCCAACAGGAATTCCAATGCGAATTGCAGCTTTAGTCTTAGTGCCTCATTCCCAAGCCTCACGTCCAACTTCACTTCGTGCACCTCAAATTTTCCATCAACAAATTCAATAAGGAAGTCAGGAACCAGATACTTTCCGGCGCGAGGTATCTTGATCGCTTGAGTACGATATCTTTTGACTGTTCTATCTGCTTCAAGCTGATAGCAATGTCGGAGTTCAAGACGGGATTCCACAGGAATGAATCCTCCGCATTTCTTGCTATAAAACAGTGAAGACCGTGAACCGTGCTTGCCCAATTTGATGCGACGCACCCCATGGAATACGTGATCCAACTGTGGCCGCTTGTCAAATGCGGAAAAAATTTGCTCAAGTATTGAACTTGTATTTTCCTGCTTAGTGGAAACGGCTCCTTGGCCGAGCTCCATGAATTGATTGTTTAGTTGTTTCTGCAACTTCATAGTTTTCCTTTTTCCCCCAGTAACTATCGAGCGATACCATCCCGAGTAAGACTCGCGTGGGATGATTTTTAGTGCACATTAATTACAAAACTTGCGGACGAGCCAACCCCTTCGTAGTGACCTACGAAGGTCACTACGTTAATGCTGCTGTTTTCTCAACCGGAAGAAAGACTTGACGGTGCAGGCTACAAGGGAGAAACTTGAAGTTCGATGTGCTTCAAAGCTCCTCTCGCCAGAGGAGTGCTTCACCAAGAGCGCTGCGGGCCTATCGGTTTGTGGCGCTTTTTCTTTACATGGTGCCTCCTTTTGTCATTTGGCAGAGTTACCAATCGCTCCGGCATTGATAGCATCAACTGCTAATTCCAGAAAGGCCAGTTGCGGATCGTTAAGCTGCGGCAAACTAGACACTAGTTTTCTCACCAACAGACGACCACGTTCCGTCGATGACGGCGGAAGGCGTACTGCATTTTGGGAAGCTTTAGACGCGCTGAATAGTTCGGCAGCCTCGTCAGCTGGAAGCTGAAGCGCATGCACAACGGATTCGAGGAAGTTGTGATTTGAGGGAGATTTCAAACCACTCTCTATCCTATTCACATAAGAAGGGTGAACGCCGAGCTGAAAAGCCAACTGCTTCTGACTGAGCCTTCTCGCAGTTCGTACTCGATGAATAAATCGTCCAAACGGCGTAGTCATGACAGAGCGATTGTTGTTAAATATCGCAACTGTAAATTGACCAACAGAAAATATCCAGCACAATAATTCGTTCTAAGATATGCCAAGCTATATTTTATTTTCGTTAAAAATAGAAATTGGAGAGAAAACGAAGAAATTTAATTTTATATTCTTACGGTGCGATAACTATATTTCAAAAAAACAAATCAAACTCACAGGGAAAATGATCTATTACTACAAAGTTAGGAAAAGTAAAATAGAGTAAAAAGCCATTTTTATCAGTCTTTATCTTGTTGTCTATTCACAACAGCAATCTATAATCTTACGTGTCCAATGTTGGTCAACAACTTGGTTTGGTATTCTCTTTGCAGGAGCTGTCGAGAAGCTGCTCAGGCCAGCGATGATCGAGAATTCCGCTCAGCCGCACAGACGACAGGCGTCTCATATGCCCATCGCTTCGAGGCTAGTAAGCTTCGACACATTTCTTATCTTGTGGTCACGGATCTCTATTCGGAAATGCCTATTGATTATCAAAGTGGCTGCCAAGCAGACGTGTTTTTCCTGTACCGGACGACCCATATACTATGCAAGCTGTGTAACTCCGACTGTCTTCGCCGTCCTGAGATGTCACGTAGACTTTCGCAAGATGCTGCTTGTCCGCTGAGACTAATGCAATCGGATCGCCGACAGTTGCCTTCCCGCACAGTTTCTTAAGCGATGCATTTGATGTTGGTGTAGCAACTTCCGCGTATAGAGTTACCTTGATGAGTACATTGGTTGCGCGCAATCAGCACATAACCCATACGTTTGTTTATCTGTAGACAAACATGGTAAAATGCGTCGATTATGGCAGACAACTTCTCATACCTCTTCCCCGCAATCAGGGGTATTCAAGCTGGACGCGAATATTACGTTTCGATGTGCCCTCTCCGCCTACTGTCAAAGATCTTTGTCTTTGACGATGAGGAGCTCGTGCCGGAACTTCGCGCTCAGAGAACGTTGAATCGATCCCGAATTCCAGAAATGTCACGTTACATCGTCAACAACAAAGACGACTACACATTTTCCGCCATCACTGCGTCGATCGACGGTCAGGTTCAATTCGATGCTCAAGGCGAGCATAATGTGACCACTTTGCGAATGGGCACTTTGAAAGTGTCGATGGATGCAAAATTTGTGGTGAATGATGGACAGCATCGACAAGCCGCCATCAAGGGAGCACTGCAAATAGCTCCGGAACTTGGTGAGGAGACGATCGCCGTAGTATTTTTTATAGACCGAGGCCTAGAGCGATCGCAGCAGATGTTTGCCGATTTGAATCGCTATGCTGTAAGACCGTCCGCTTCAATTGGAGTGCTGTACGAGCATCGGAATGCTGCAGCCAACGTAGCCAAGCACTTGAGCCTCACATCCAAGGTTTTTCAGAACTTGATCGAAACCGAGCGGTCTTCGCTTTCCCCTCGCTCGCGCAAATTGTTCACGCTAAGTGCTCTGTATTTTTCAATCTTAGAAATGCTCACCGAAAAAGAGCTTGAGGATTTTTCAAGCGCGACAAAGAAGTGTCATGCCTTTTGGGAAGAAGTCGGCAAGCAAATTCCTGAGTGGAACCAAGTTCGAATTTCTGCCATCACATCCGGCGATGTTCGAAGAGACTTTATCCACTCCCACGCGATAGTCCTCCAGGCTCTTGGTAGAGTTGGAAAAGCAATTTACGATTTACCAGCACCGAATCTATCGCGGACGCTTGCGAAGCTCAAAAACATCGACTGGTCACGTCAAAATGCGTCGACGTGGGAAGGGCGAGCGATGGTTGGGGGAGCAATGGCCAAGTCCGCGCAAAACGTCACGCTAACTGCAATCGAAATCAAAAAGGCTTTGGGACTTAAGCTGTCTTCGGACGAACAGGCTGCAGAGGATGCGTTGCAAGCTGCTCGAGTGCCCACTAATAAGCAAAGAAAATCAGACAAATGACCACTTCCGTTCCAGACATTGTTCGCGAAATCCAGGACCTCTATCGATCGGACTCTATGCCTTGGGTCATAGGGTACAGCGGCGGCAAGGATTCAACTGCATCGCTCCAATTGATATGGAAGGCGATTGCCTCACTACGTGTCGAAGAACGAACCAAAAAGATCCATGTAATTAGCACTGATACATTAGTGGAGAATCCAGTGATCGCGGCTTGGGTCGCAACCTCGCTAGACTGCATCCGACAAGCGGCGCAGACGCAAGGATTGCCTATCGAGGCTCATAGATTGACCCCTAGCTTGGAAAATCGCTTTTGGGTCAGTTTGATAGGAAAGGGCTATCCGGCTCCGCGTAATCGCTTTCGTTGGTGCACGGACCGATTGAAAATCAGCGCCTCTACGCAATTCATTCAAGACCTTGCGGAGACAAATGGCGAGGCAATTCTCGTCCTAGGCCAGCGTAGAGGTGAGAGTAACGCCCGCGACAAAGTTATGGATGAGTACAACGGTAGCACTCGTGATCGCCTAAGTCGAAACAAAGACCCTCGCCTTTCGCGAGTTTGGGTCTATTTGCCAGTCGAGTCCTGGACGAGCGACGACGTCTGGAATTACATCATCACTGAAGACAACCCGTGGGGTATCGACAATCAAGAATTGTTCAATATCTATCGCGGCGCAACAGCTGACGCTGAATGTCCTATTGTTGTTGACACAACGACGCCAAGCTGCGGCGACAGTAGGTTTGGCTGTTACGTCTGCACGATGGTAACTCAGGATAAGTCCATGCAAGCGATGATACAGAACGATGAACAAAAAGCATGGATGCAACCGATACTCTTGTTTCGTAACAAGCAACTCTCTACAGCTGATCGCGAAGTCCGAGATTTTCAACGAATGAATGGGCAGCTGAAAGTATTCAATGGATCTTTGGTCCACGGTCCATATTTGCAGGATAAGCGGAGGGAATTGCTTTTTGAGCTGTTGTCCACCCAACGAGTAGTTCACGCAGCAGGTCAGCAAGTAGGATACCCGAACGTCGAACTAATTGGCATTGATGAGCTCGACGAAATTAGGCGCATCTGGGTTGAGGATAAAGGGGAAATTGAAGATCTAGTCCCTCAAATTTATGAAGAGGTGTACGGCGAACCATATCCAGGAAAAGAAATTGAGCCGACACCTCTTGATCGCATCGACTTGGCCTTACTGAGAGAGGTAGCAAAAGATGTCGATCCGGAGGCTGCCGACCAGCTTTATCGTTTGACTCGCTCTCTTTTGGCGAGACAGTTTCAATCGATTCAAACTCAAAAACGGTCCAAGCACCTCGACAAACTGGAGTCGATATTACAGTCTCAAGGTTTCCGAAATGAAGAAGAGGCGCTTGCCTTTGCTGTCGCCCTTGAAGAAAAAAACGAAGAAGAAGCTTCTGCTGATGATCTTGCAAACCCCACACCTTTGTACTAAAGCTTGACAATGGCAAAAATTACCTTCGACGAGATCTCTATCGAGAATTTCGGTCCTTTTCGCGAGCGCCAATTAATTAACTTGGCTGTGTTGCCTGCACGTCCCGTCGTGTTGGTTAAGGCGCTTAACGGTAGCGGCAAAACAACGCTCCTCACTGCGCTCCAAGTAGGCCTTTACGGCCACAAGGGCGCCAACCTAGCACGACGGTCTGAGTACGAGCATTTGATTTCAAGCCTCCAGCGAGGTGACGCACATGGCAACTCAGTTATCGAAGTAAAGCTATCAGTTGATATGGCTGGTGATCACCGTGCGGTAACGTTACGTCGGGAATGGACAAAACGCGGCACCGCCTTAGTCGAAAGTCTATCTATTCTATCGAATGGTCTCGACGATCCCGAGTTTGCTGATGGCTGGGACGAATTCATAAATACAATATTACCTGCGGAACTGGTACATCTCTTTCTGTTCGACGGGGAGAAGATCGAGGCGCTCGCAAATCCCGAACGTCTTCCTGACCTTCTGCGACGCGCCACTGAAGTGTTTCTAGGGCTAGGTGGCATTGACGCACTTGAGACCGATCTTCGCGCTGTTGAACGGCGAGCGAATACGCGAAAGAAAGAAGGCTCATCGGAACTTCTCAATTTGCGAGCAGAGGCCGAAAGGTATGAGCAGGAACGAGACGGTGTTCACGCGAAGATTATTGCTCTCACGCAGAAACAAGCTGAGTTAAACAATACAGTCGATCGAGCGAAGATCGACTTAGAACGCTACCAATTGCGTGCAAGCAAAAGTGGATTGACAGCATTCGAGCAAGCGGCGAAGTTGAAAAGCGAAGCAGAGTCAGCTACTAAGCAATATAAAGACTCGCGCATGGCACTAACAGCGGCCATGAGCGATCCGTTCGCACCTATGGCTTGGCTAGGCGAAATATGGAAAGAGTATAAAATCCACTGGGACAAGGAACAGTTGTCGCGGAATGCAGAGCTTCTATCATCTGAATTTAAGAAGCGAGACCAACGTCTACTTAAATCTTTGAAATTACCACCAAAGATTTATGACTTGTTGAAGCAAACTTTTAGGGATGACTTAGCAGATTTACGGCTGCCCACACGACGAGCAACTATCTTCGAAAATGGCGGGAATCCACACGACGTTGACGAACGAATAAACGACGCGCTCAGATTACTGTTACAACATGCGAAGGGCAGCGAGAAGGCTAGCAAGGTGGTTGCGAAGGCTGAGCAAGCTGTCGGGACAATTCCTGCAAAAGAGCAACTTGCGCAGGTCTTTGCGCTCTTACAGCAGCATTCGCAATCTTTAGCCAATGCTCAAAACCGATTGCACGATTGCATGCATGAGCTTGCGGAGATGCGAACATATCTATTGCAAATTGAGTCACGTGTAAATACCGCCAAAGAAAAACTCCGTACAGAATTTAAAGATGAAGCGCAGGAGCTGCATGGCCTGCAAGCTGCGGGGCGCGCAAAACAAGTCTTGACTCAGTTTAGAGAGCGACTAATGTCAAGTAAAGCGCAATGGCTATCGGAAATGATCACTGCCGAGTTCCGTAAACTATTGCGGAAGAAACACATGATTTCCCGGGTTGTGATCGACCCTCAGACATATGCGGTTTCAATCGAGGGTTCTGGACAACATCTTCTACCGATGGAGCGTCTCTCTGCCGGTGAGCGACAAATCCTAGCTATTTCGGTGCTAAGCGCACTCATCCGAGAGCGAAAAGGTCGTTTCCCGGTCGTGGTAGACACTCCATTGGCTCGGTTGGATAACAAACACAGAAATTCACTAATCGACAATTTCTTTTCGAAAATCTCGCATCAGGTATTGATTTTATCGACGGACGAGGAGGTGCATGGCGACGTATACCAAGCACTTCGTCCTTTCATAGGTACACAACATCGACTCGAGTATAGCGAAGATGAACACCGAACTACCGTAATAAACGAACAGGAACCAACACATGCCGATTGATCGAATCCGTTTAACTGCGAGTGCGAAAAATCAGCTCATTGCATTGAAGAGAAAAACTAATATTGAGCATAATAATGCGCTTTGTCGTCATGCATTTTGCATCTCATTAGCAAATGAGTCCATCCCGCCGAAAGAATTTTTTAATTTCAATGGTGGGCTTGAGATTGATTGGCGTACTTTTAGTGGCGGACAAGAATCACTTTATCTAAATCTGCTTGCGCTGAGGATGCTTCGCGATGGAATTTCAATTGATGAGGCAACGTTGCGAGAGACCCTGGCTCTGCATTTACACAGGGGACTCTCCTATCTCGCTAGCCGCAAAGAGGATGATTTATTGATGGTCCTGACGCATGAATTGATGTCTGCTGATACGTAGACGTTGGTGTGCACCTGAAAAAGCGAGGGACTGTGTGCAGCCTCCTCACACACGCAGTACCAAGTTAAACTAAGCAGCGAGCGCCGCTTCCGCGTCGTTAAGAATGGCGTCGAGCTCGAGCGGGCGTCGCCCCTCTCTTTTCATAAAAGTCGCGAGTGTCCAATGAGAGTCGGGTTGAACTGCAAGAGAGTGACCAAGTCTACTGAGCAATCGTTTGGTGTCCACGTATCGTAGGAGAAAACGAAGCTGATCTGCTTCTGCGCCAGGAAGATCAGCTAGTACGCTAGCAATATGGGCCGACACTGCAGCTGCAGTTGCATGACCCGCTGCTCCAGTCCCTCCGATACCTGCCGCGCAGACCGCATTAAGTTTATCTATACTCTGATCCCAAAAGGCTTTAACACTAGGTGCGGCGGTTCCTTCTTCATGTAACGCTGCAAAGTAATGAGTTGCTGACAGCATGAACTTACAACTATCAATCGTTCGTTGAAGCGCTGCGTCACATTTATCCTGAGGAGCCGGCGGAGTTTTATAAGAAGCCCCCACCCAGTCACTTAAAAGATCGGGCTCAATCAAATATGCCTCAACCTCCCATAAGGAAGCAGTATAGACGCCTGAACCATTCCACCCTTGGTTCAGGGCTGTAGAATTGGTATCAAACAGCAGAGCCCACTGTTTATTTCGAAAAAGAGTGTCCCGATCAACAATACCAATTGCCGGCACACCATCCGCAATGCTGCTGGCCACAGCAGTGGCCACCGCCGTACAACCAGCTCCTGCGCCCAGTGTTTTAGCCTCAACAAAATCGAAAACATCGCGGCGTCCAATAAACCAATATCGCTCGAACAGCTCGACATCGGTATCGCCTTCCAAAATGACACGCACCAATCCAGCTTGATGCGCAGCGATCTGTTCTACAGAGTCGAAATCCTCAAACGTTGCGATATTAGTCATGTTGAAGCTTGAATTTTGGTTTTACCAAACAACCTCCCTTAACCAAGCCAGGCTCTTCTAGCTTTGGTGCCAATATCCGCATTGAGTCTGCTTGATGGGAAGTTAAAACGAAACTCATTCCCTCATAATCACGGGCCCACTCCTTGATAATGTTTATGAGGCGACGCCGCATCACCAAATGCAAATGCTGCTCGGTTTCGTCCACTAGCACGACGGTTGATCCAGTCATATGGCTAGCTACACGCACAACGAATTGCACGAGTTGTCGTTCGCCGCTACTTAGCTGATCGAGTCGATGGGTCGCACCACCTTCAACCTCAACCGGCACAGTTAAACTGGGACGATCGACCGCTTTTAATTTCTTGGTTTTGCGAAAAATCAGCTCATTTACCAACTCCCGGCAAGAGACATCTCGCTTGTCGTCAAGCCATGTGAACCACACAAACAAATTATCAATAGACGATGCCCAAGTCGCACCATCGGCATCGAATCTTTGTGCAGGCCGATAACCAAGCCCATCAGGGCGTGTCACCGCGCGTGCCTGCTCCGGCGGGCGGCGAATTCCGCGATCAGAAGGGAAGTAGAGAACTGTCGGGAAACCGTTTCCTACATCGAACAGGCCCTGAGTTTGCTCTCCCATCCTTTCAATGATCGCTTCTGAAAACTCGATCGCTTCTGAATGTGACTCTGGCGAGCGCACAACTACCTGGTCGCTTGGACGGGGTTTATACATTAAAACTATTTGTGTATCCGCCCCCACATCTTGCAGCTCTTGATCGGTCCAGCTTCGAAGCAAACCTGGTGTCCCTGCCACAATCGACAATAGATACATGCGCGATCGTGCGCCATCGTCCAATGTAACCAAAGCGTCCAACTGCAATCCGGCATCTTGGGTGTCGATTGCATCGATACCAATCGCAGCATGCTCGCGGGCCTGAAGTAATCGCATTGCTCCAAATATGGCATCAAGAATAGTCGTCTTGCCTGCACCGTTTGGACCCATCACCAAATAAATATTGATCGGTTCGCCTTTAGGACTCAACAAGTTAAACTTTGTTATACCGCGAAGTGCCCCCATGTCGACGAGTGTCAATCCAGCTAGTCGAAATTGAGTTGGCCTTAGCTTTGCATTCATCGCCTATTCACCTCTAGTACGGCAGCACGAATGTCTGCCAAATCTATTCGCGCACCATGAGCACGCATTGTTTCTCGTCCTGCCAGCTTAACTAGCATGTCGCCGCGCATTAATAATTTCTCAGCTCCGCCTTCATCAAGGATGATTCTGGAGTCTGTTGCTTTTTGAACCGTTAATGCGATTCGACTAGGTATGTTTGCACGTAGTAAACCTGGGAACGTCGCAGCATCAGGTCGCTGCGTCGCAAGCAACAAATGGATGCCTGTAGCGCGTGCTTTCTGAGCTAAACGGATAAGAGGTTCCTCAGCCCCGCTCTTTCCCATCATAAAGTCGGCGAGCTCGTCAATCACGACTACCAAGCGTTCCAATTGTGCTCCGTTAGCTTGTGCCTCAGCCAAGTTACGCGCGTCATATTGCCGTAGGACTGCCTGTCGGTTCTCCATCTCCTTCACCACATCACGAAGTGCATTAACAGCTTCAGACATATCGGTAATTACCTGTTTGCCCCGTAGCAATGCATACTGCGAATACTCCGTAAGATCAACCCCCTTAGGATCAATCATCAACAGTTCAGGTGGGCGCTTCGCTACTAGCAAGGACATCAGCAATGCGTTGAGGCACACACTCTTTCCACTTCCCGTTGCGCCAGCAATGAAGAGGTGAGGCGCTTCAACAAGATCAAAGATAAGTGGCCTGCCAAGAACGTCCACACCCGGACTGACTGGAAGGGACTCTGGCCTGTGCTCGAGGGCAGAACGCACATTCCGCCAACTTATGTCATGCCAACTAGCACCAGGGCGAGGTATGTCAACAATTACGCGCCTTTCGCCGTGTTCTCTTGCGAAAGCGATGCCTGCATTTCCCAACCCCATAGCAAAGGCCAAATCGTCAAGCCCTTTCCGAAGTCGCTCATAGTCCTCAACACTTCCAAGTTTCAAACTATATCGATTCAGGCGAGGCCCTTCCTGTTCAGGCGCAGCCGCTTCTGCCGAAACTCCAATTTGGTTTAACCCTTGCATCAACGCGTCAAAATCGAAGCTTGAAGAGACTATTTCGCCCGTCTGTGTGCCGACTTGAACATCACTATAGAGCTCATCCAAAAGATAATCGTGAAAAGTCCTACTCGGTTGCCAGGCAGCCTTCATTAGTTCGAGCCCTCGACGTGCATGGCGTTGAAGACAATCAAGATAAGCCTTGTCGTCACCAAACAGATCTTGCGCATGCCGAACCGACAGCAAAAGCCGCATTTCGTCGTCATAATCTTCACTCGGGTTCGGTTTGTCAAACCCCGTGATTTGTTCAAGCTCTAACTCGCTAACCCGAGTTGTCGGCACTCCATAGCTTGAATCCGGCAACGTATCCAGGCGCAAGGAATGAGCGAGCGCAAACCTAACAGTCAACCAAGCTGGAGCCCCCTTTTGGAATAGTCCGTGTTGTCGCACTCGCTCAAAGAAATCTCGCTCGTCAGAAGTAAAATAAAGGCTACTCATGCAGGTTGTCCATGTATATTCAACGCGACAATGCGGGCTTCTTCTCCACCATTGTTCTGGATTTGGTAGCGCCGAGCAATTCTTCCTGCCAAGTTCAGGTCATCCTCAGTGCTGAACTCACTATTTGTTGGCAACAAAATCAGGGGATTTCCGGCTCGAGGGAAATACTCACTCATTAACAGAGCCCTCGTCTCGCGATCTATGCGGCCTAACGGAGTATCAATTATGACGGGAAGAGGACGGTTAGCTTCGTCCTTCAATGCCCACAGCATGGACATCGCAACCAGCTGCCTCATGCCTGCAGAAATACTCCGCCGGGCAACTTCCTTTTGACGCTCGTCAAAGAACGTCATATGAAATTGTTTATCCAAAGCCACCGATTTGATCAACTGGCTTGGAGCAAGCAGAGTCCCTACGCGCTCATTTAATCGGTCCTCAACAGACTGACGAATGCGCGCGCGCTTTTGCTCTCTAAAGTATTCCAGAGCTTGAGAAATTTTCCCACCAAATTGGTAGGCCTGATTTTGCCGAGTCACTTCTTCATATTGGATATGCAATCGACGAGTAGCTTCACGCGCCGCTGATAGTTCTTTTTGAGCCTGTTCCTCTTCATACTGATGCTTAGCGATCGTCTGAAAAATTAGCTGAATCTTTGCGTCAATCTCACCCATCTGTTCGGTGAGCTTATTAAATTCCTGCCTGGACTCATCGCTCGTTATCTCAGCCTCATCCATGTTCCGTTCAGCTTGCTGTTGCTCGTGCGTCATCTGGCGCATGGTCCTGAGACGATCAGCATGAGCAGATGCCACGCTTTCGCCACTATCAGTCCAGACTAAGAATCTTCGGTGGAGAGAGCGAACTTGCTTCGGACTTAAAGAGGCAAACATCGGGTTCTCATCTTTCTGCGAGACAACGCCGGCCACGTTGAGAGCCTCTTCGACATCGCGATGAAATTGTAGTTGCTGGTCGCTCGTTAACGAAACAGGCGGATTTTGATTTGCTAACCGGCGAAGCAATTCAATAGGCAACTCGTTGCGAAGACGTCGTGCAACATCAGGGGCTGTTCCAGCGCCCATATAGCCTTCAAGCGCACTAAATGCATCCCGGACAAGTGCCATGTTCGTGAGCCAAGGCGCTTCGGGCGGCAAATCTGATGCAATTTCAACTGCTAATCTTTCCCGCTCACCAGTGAGCAATCGAATGCGTGCGATCATCCTATTTCGCTCAGCTTCTGACATACCTGTGCGCAAACGGTTTCGCTCTTCATCGAGCTTAGAGTGCTGTCGACGCTCGTCCTGCATCTCAACCTCTAACGCGACTCGAGCGCGTTCCGCAGCCTCAATTTTGGCCACCGCTTCGCGCTCCTTGTTCTCGTTTTGGGTGATTTGTAGAGACACACTTCCAGGAAGACCGGCACGATACCTCGCCTTGGTATACAGATCAATTTCCCGCAATATCGTCGCCACGAACGAAAGACCTAACAACCGCTCAATTTCCACCTGCTCTCGCCCAACTTCCGAATCCGCAAGCGATTGAATTTGTTCACCGTCAAAGAAAAAGAAGGGAACGACTTCCTGAGGCAAAAGTTGCAAAAGCAGCGCAGGCCCGTCTTCAGCAGCTCTACCGTCAACTGTGACGTTCAGTGTTTCGGTGTAACCTTGCACATTGTTTGCTCGCTCAAAAACCCGCTCGGCTCGAAGTTTTCGTCCATTCTCTGTCCATTCAAGCGCTACATGTGCAGGACTATCTTTAGGAGCGGCAGTGTTAAAGACCCCAGACCAACGGCCCGTAAGTCCAACGACAAAGTGCTTAGGGCTTATAGGCGCTTTAGCAAACAGGACACGGCGTATGTTCTCGTTGTCCGCGCTTAGAAATAGCAACTTGATTGCATTAAGGAGGCTAGTCTTTCCTGCTCCATTACGACCAGAAACAATCACTACATTGCGTTCGTCAGTACATTCGCTAAGGTCGATGCGACTTCTGCCCCTATAGGCAAAAATATTCTCAACCTCTATGCTAGTGAATCTGGTTTCAACCATTATTTTTCGGCCTTACTCGATGCACTCGACGCGCTCGATGCATCGTCCAAAATCGTATAGACTCGACGAGTAAACTCAGCCTTTGTACCGAATACCGTAAAGTTCTGAAAAGATTCTTCAAGCGCCAAAAGGGCCGAGAGAACCTCAGTGGGCACACCGAAGCGTCGCGCTGCGGTCTCAATAAGTTCGACGTCGTCGTGGCGTTCGGTCATGGTGTATTCTTTCGTGATACCTCAACTGCCCAGCCATTACCCGAAGGCTTGCTAGGAAGCTCGTCTATTTTCGATGCCGCATAGCAACATTACAAAACGCTACTCCTACGAAATAGCCTCATGTGTGCGACATCTTGACGGTACTTTAACACCATCAAATGCCACTGGGCAAAATTATCAAAATTTCCTCATGTTACCATGATCCACCGTGAGGTAGTGAGATAGGTAATAAGTCCCTCAATAAGTGAAGAGAAATACCCGCAAGATTATCGTGGTTTTAGATAAATGATGCACTACTGAAAATTTATGACGACGGTGCATAACTAAAAGCGACATCCGACTCTTCACGCATCAGGAATTCAGGCAACAAGAAACAACAATCGCCAATAATTATTTCTCTATGCGTAACTTCTGAGCTCTCGAGAGAAATATCCAACTCAACCGAATGTCGAATCAATCGCAATATTTCATCACTACCTAAATCTTCCTTCTTTACAAAATGATGCGTATGTTTCAATTCACCTGTTCTTCCATCAAAGTAATTAACCTTTGACCCGTCACATATTGTCTTTCGCGTCAACTCGGAAATAACGGGAACCTCGTCAAATACCCATCCATTAAGTTGGTCGACATTTGTCAAAACAACGGGTTGAATATATTTAATTTCTGCGACCGACTTCTTCCCACATATTGATACCAACCAGCCAGGATTGGATTTAAAAAAATCGACCGCAATTTTGGCTTGCGAACAGCCAAACTGAATTGTCTGTCGATTCTTCCAATGATCATAAATTGTAATTCCGGACCCTATCATAGCTTTGATTTGCACTATCAACAGCAAATCCCCGCGTAGCAAAATCAAATCAACATCCGTAATAAGCCGTCCATCTGTCTTTAGCTTGACATTTCGGCCAGCGATTTTCCAATCAGATTGCTCAAATTGTTTTGCCAAAAAGTCTTCCCAAATTGCTCCAAAATTTTTACCTAGCACACCACCCTGAATGAGAGATTCCCTCACAGCTACATTCCACACACCTAGGTGTCCTCCAAGCAATGGCATGGCTGTGCTCTCATCTAACCGTATGAACGGACGACTAACAAGCGCTTGATGACTAGGTGCGGGGAGTTCAGAGAGTTGAGCATGCAGTGCATTTTTAATTCGATCACCGTCGGCACCATCTTCGATACTTTCAATTATCTTACCGACTGGAATAGCGGCAATCTCCCGCGTTCCATTGTTCATCGCTAGATACGCTTCACTTACAGCGTTTGCGCCTGCGGTATACCACCTTAAAATCATCGCGGCAAAATAATATGATTGAGCGTCAGGACTTAGCTCTGCAGCGGCTAGAAGCAGGTCATCCTCCGCATCAATCAGAATCAAAGATGCTTTGCTAGTCGCGCGTGCATGGTCCAAGTCAACTACGTCTGAAATAGGCCGACCTGATTTTAAAAGATAGTGCTTTACTGCATGGTCAAGGGACGCATTTTCCATCTCCGCAAGCATGTCACGAACGTAGCGACCTATCCGACGCTGACTATACTTCATCACTAGTTCACGGC
Source organism: Duganella alba (assembly GCF_009674495.1). GTDB lineage: Bacteria > Pseudomonadota > Gammaproteobacteria > Burkholderiales > Burkholderiaceae_D > Rugamonas > Rugamonas alba. The sequence goes on from NZ_WKJN01000007.1 coordinate 47,315, forward strand.
GAATCGCGAGCCTTCGCAATAGTTGTCTTCGAGCATCAGCAAATTGAAGGCGATGTACGCGTAAAGGAGTTACGGTACTCTCATCAACAATAAAATCACCGTAAGTAACACAATCCGCGATCCATTCGAATGTATTCACCTCACTGGCCAGCCTGATAACCCCAAGCATCGTTTTAGACATTTTTCTAACTTGACCTCTTGTTAGACGAATCCCTTTATTCGGCTTATTGACGTGACTCCATTCATTAATGGCTCTTGCAATCGCCGTTGTCGTATCGTTAAGCATCCCATTTAATTCGTGCAAATAATGCTCTCGCTCGGCTACTGACATACGTGAAAGCTCTTCGTCGCGATTGAATTGATATTTTGACAAAATCCAATCGAAGCTAACTTGCCCGGCCGCCAACAAATCTTGCAGAGAGCACGGTGAGCATTCATCAACCATTAAATGTATTTTTTGCAATAATTTTAGTCTAGATGAATCGATGACTATCGCAAGTTGAAGATATCTAAAAAAGAGTTCTCGTTCAGGATGGGCAATCGATGCTTCAGTAGATTCATAAAGGACTCTGGCAATGGCCATCCTTGATTCGGCTGGTGCCTTTAGGATTAATTTTCTCTCTCGAAAGCGCACCAGTATGTCAGACGTGAGGCCTGCTACGAGCTTGAGAGCGAACGAAACACTATCCCCGGTCTCAAGTTCCGGCAGCAAAGAGGTAAGCCAGCGATCAATCGCTTTAATTTCCTTCATATCGACTCCTCGTACGTATCCACATTTTCTTGAGCTGCTCCCGGCAATTGCCTACGGCATAACGACCGATGAGAAATACTGAGCGTGATTGGCAATGAGCAGTTGCGAGGCATGTGCATTAGATGATCACGTGGTAGATGCCGGATGAAAGCGATAAGCTACGGGGCGATCCCCCATCAGTTGCAGCATAACGTCCCAGGGGACTAAGTGCGCTCAGCATCCGACGCTTCCCGCATCTTCCTCTCAACAAGTACGAGCATTTGGGAAGCTGGTATGCAGAGAGCGTCAGCCAGCTTATAAAGCACTCGGATACTTGGCTGATTGACACCACGTTCAATCAAACTGACATAGTTCCGCTCGACCTCAGCGGTTAACGCAAGCTGTTCCTGCGACAGCCCGGCTTCGCGTCGTAGGGACCGGAGTACTTGACCAAACGCGATAGAAGGCTCCAAACATTTCTCCCAATATATTGGTAGAAATGGTGGGCTTCGGCTATTATTTAGTCTTCACAATATATTGTGAATTTATGCGTAAATTGCTAATTCGAGAGGGGGTCTACCTTTGCTATATGCCCATCCTGTCGAAAGCATAAGCGCCCAAAAGAGGCCCGCGACTGTAATGCAGCAGCCTCTGAGCTATGACATCTGCGCGCTCACTTCTAGATGGAAAGGTTTAGATGGAAAAGACAACTTCAGTAGTGCTGGTTGCAATCCTGCTCGGTTGGGTTCTCCTAGTGTTGTGGAAAAAAGGTATCGCCAATTTTTGGCGCCTGCTGGCCGAAACTAACGAACGCTACGGCACGAGCTTCGGGAAATCTCCGGAAGATAAAGCGACGGTCGTCGGCGTTAACTTGCGTGAAGGCGGCGCATTGGCCTTCGATCAGGCCAGCCGAAAGATTGCGTACCTCACGAGGGGAGGTAAGAGTATTGAGGTACTTGGCTACGAATTCGTACAATCTTGGCGAGTTACGTGGCGCGAAAAAACGAGTGGCAACGGCGCTCAGTTTGGCATAGTGACTGTTGGGTCAGCACATACCACGCAGGACAAAGTCTTCCTTGAGATCACGACCAACGACATAAAACGTCCTGTCATTAAGATGCCCATGTCGTCTGTGCGTTACGCAGAAGAAACTGCTGCAAGGCTCAAAATCTTGATCAACGCAAAGAACTAAGATTTCGATGCCTAAGGTACATAGCACCCATTCTTCTGCCGAGTCAGACCTAAGAGATCATTTTCATAACTACTTCGAGCTTCTCCTTGATGCGGAACGCAGCAAGCTGCAGCAGGCCATTGGAAAGCTTGGCACGCAATCTGAGAGGCACGACGTCCTCATCCAAATTGACTGCCGCATCTACTATTTACGTGGGGCAGTTCGGATGGGGAAATTGCTCGGCTTGATTGACCATGACGAAGCAAAGATAAATTTTGGCACATTGTCTCTTGAGCGTGACCGGCTCCGCTCGAGCGCCTTAGGTACCGAGGAAAGCGTCCCACTTGTGAAACAACCCAGCACCGGTGCTGCACGAATCGAACTTATCAAGAAATCGCTCCGGCCAACAGTTTAAATCACTCCGCGAAATTTCAGGGTGAGCGCGTCTCGGAGTCTCGGCAGACTTATGACATCGCCTCGGTGCAAAACTTCGACTACGGGTCCACATTCGTTTGGATAAACAGCGAAATATCGATTAGAACACTCCATCAAGGCCTTGGCCTCAACTGGGTACCGAGATTGAATCACCATTGCGGCGACGCGGAAAACGTTCGCTTCACTCCCGCTCGCGGGATCGATTTTCGCTTCAGTATCTCGCGCAACAAGTAGGCATCGATCGAGCATTGCTGCTTCTTTGTCTCTGGCTGTGAATGGAGGACTCATTGCTCACGCTTTAAATTAACGAATGCATTTGCGGGATCATCATCCCCGTAGCGGATTGCAGCGATAACTATACGGGAAAGATCCCCCAAAACATAGGCAAGGAAGTAATACGCGCGGCCCTTTCTGCGACCAGATGCAGGAAGCAACGACCCTCCAACTGCAAGATATTATTGAGAGAACATCACCGCCTTAGCAGCTGATGATGTCTCCCTGACTACGAACTTATTAGCCCGCACTAGCTGGTCCAGACACAGTTCAAAAAATATTCAGCGGAAAATTCCAACTATTCTGCATTCGCACGTACAGGATTGCAGAGCGAATCATTTCATGCCCAAATCGAGCCATACTTAGCTGCAAATGCACTGCAAGTAAGCGGTCCACCGATTCTTCCTGCCAATTCAAAGTTCCCCCACCAATCTCAGGTCTCTTGGCAAAAATCTCTTACTAGGTGACGAAACTCTCGGCTTTTGTGTCACTCAACGTCATCGACCGTTGACCGTCAGCGCCTTACGAGAACTGCGTGAAGTCCGGCTTGCGCTTCTGGAAGAAGGCCATGAAGGCTTCCTTGGCTTCCGGCGACGACAGCATGGCGCCGAAGTGTTTGTTTTCTTCGGCGATGGCTTGCGCGGTGGGCGCGGTGCGGGCGGCTTTCATCAGGGCCTTGGTGGTGCGGATCGAGCTCGCTGGAAGCGCGACCAGCTTGGCGGCCTGGCCTTCGGCGAAGGCGCGCAGCTCTTCCACCGGCAGCACTTTCGAGATCAGGCCCATATCCAGCGCTTCGTGCGCGCCGAAGGCTTCGCCCAGCATCAGCTTTTCGGCGGCGCGCGGGTAGCCGGCGATTTGCGTCAGCAGCAGGCTGGAGCCGAATTCAGGACACAGGCCCAGCTGCGCGAACGGCATCGAGAACTTGGCGTTGTCGGCCGCGTAGACCAGGTCGCAGTGCATCAGCAGCGTGGTGCCGATGCCGACCGCGTTGCCCGACACCGCCGCCACCACCGGCTTGCTGGCGCCGCTCAGGGCCATCATGAATTTGTACACGGAACGGTCTTCAATCGCGCCGCTGCTCGGGGCGTTTTTCATGAAGTCTTCCAGGTCGTTGCCGGCGGTGAAAATCTCCGGCTTGCCGACCAGCAGAATCGCGCGTACCGATGCATCGGTTTCGGCAGCGGTCAGGGCGTCGGCCATCGATTGGTACATCGCGGCGGTGATGGCGTTCTTGCGCTCGGGACGGTTGAATTCCAGCGTCAGGATGCCGTTTTCAATGCTGCTCAAAATTTCCATGTCTGTCTCCAAATGACAAGGGCGCCGCAGCGCCCTTGATTATTGCGGTGTAGTGATTACACGCGCTCGATGATGCCTGCCGCGCCCATGCCTGCGCCGACGCACATGGTGACCATGCCGTACTTCAGGTTGTTGCGACGCAGTGCGTGCACCACGGTGGCGGCACGGATCGCGCCGGTCGCGCCCAGCGGGTGGCCCAGGGCGATGGCGCCGCCCATCGGGTTGACCTTGGCCGGGTCCAGACCCAGGTCGCGGATGACGGCCAGCGCCTGTGCGGCAAACGCTTCGTTCAGCTCGATCCAGTCCAGCTGGTCCTGGGTGATGCCGGCGGCTTTCAGCGCGTCCGGAATCGCGAACTTCGGACCGATGCCCATGATTTCCGGTGGCACGCCTTTGACGGCGAACGACGAGAACTTGGCCAACGGGGTCAGGTTGTGCTCGCGCAGAATCTTCTCGGAGACCACCAGCAGCGCACCGGCGCCGTCCGACATCTGCGAGCTGTTACCGGCGGTGACCGAACCCTTCGCGGCGAACACCGGCTTCAACTTGCCCAGGGTTTCCATGCTGGTTTCCGGACGCGCGCCTTCGTCGGTATCGACGGTGCGGGTCTTGACCTTGATCTCGCCGGTGGCCAGATCCGGCGTGCGGGTGATGATTTCCACCGGGGTGGTCTCATCTTTGAAGAAGCCGGCCTGCTGCGCGGCGACGGCGCGGCGGTGCGACTCCACCGAGAACGCGTCCTGGTCTTCGCGCGACACTTTCCATTGTTCGGCCACTTTCTCGGCGGTCAGGCCCATGCCGTATGCCATGCCGACGTTTTCGTCGGTGAACATGTTCAGGTTCATCGATGGGTGGTGGCCCATCATCGGCACCATCGACATCGACTCGACGCCGCCAGCCAGCATGACATCGCATTCGCCAACGCGGATGCGGTCAGCCGCCATGGCCAGGGCGGTGATGCCCGACGCGCAGTAACGGTTGATGGTAACGCCGCCGACGGTCTTCGGCAGGCCGGCCAGCAGCACCGATTGCCGGGCGATGTTGAAGCCCTGTTCCGCTTCCGGGAACGAGCAGCCGATGATGGCGTCGGTGATCAGCGCCGGGTCCAGGCCAGGGGCCTGCGCCAGCGCCGACTGGATGACACGCACCAGCAGGTCGTCCGGACGGGTTTTGTTGAACATGCCGCGCGGCGCTTTGCCGATAGGAGTACGGGTCGCGGCGACGATGTATGCGTCTTGAACTTGTTTGCTCATTGTCTTATTCCTTAGTTGCGGACTGGCTTACCGGTTTGCAGCATGCCCATGATGCGTTCCTGGGTCTTCGGATGGTTCAGCAGCTCCAGGAAGGCCTTGCGTTCCATGTCCAGCAGCCACTGTTCGCTCACGAAGGAGCCTTGGTCGATGTCGCCACCGCTGACGATCTGCGCGATCATGTCGCCCAGCTTGAAGTCGTGCGCGGAGATGAAGCCGCCGTCACGCATGTTGACCAGTTGCGCCTTGATGGTGCCCCAGCCGTAACGGCCGGTGACCTGGATCGGCGCCTTCAGCGGCGCGCGGTAGCCCTTGTCGAACATGGCGCGTGCTTCGGTCTTGGCCACGTACAGCAGTTCGTACGGGTTGAACACGATCACGTCGTCTTCCTTCAGGTAGCCCATGGCCTGTGCTTCCAGTGCCGATTTCGACACGTTGGCGGTGGCCGCGTTGGTGAAGCCGGTTTTCAGGAATTGCAGGATGTCGGTGCCCTTGGCTTCCTTGTAGGCGCGTTGTGCCGCCTCCTTCAGACCGCCGCCGGCAGGGATCAGGCCCACGCCCACTTCCACCAGGCCGATGTACGATTCGATCAGCGCCACGCGCTTGGACGAGTGCAGCGCCATTTCGCAGCCGCCGCCCAGGGCGATGCCGGCCACCGCCGCCACCACCGGCACGTTCGAATATTTCATCGCCATGAAGGTGTCTTGCAGCTCCTTGATGATCGGGTCGACCGCCTTGGCGCCGCCGCTCATGAAGGCAGGCAGTGCCGATTGCAGGTCGGCGCCGGCCGAGAACGCGCCGCCGTCGGCCGCGTCCGCGCTCCAGATCACCAGGCCCTTGAAGTTCTTCTCGGCTTCCGCCAGGGCTTTCTTGAAGCCGGCGATGACGCCCGGGCTGATCACGTGCAGCTTGGTTTTCAGCGAGATCACCAGGATGTCGTCGCCAGAGTGCCACAGGCGCACGTCGTCGTCTTCATGCACGGTGGTGCCGGCGGTGCGGCCGGTGGCTTCGCCCGAACCCAGTACCGGGGCACGGAATTCCTGGCGCTTGTAGACCGCCAGTTCCGAACGCGGCACGAACGATTTCGACACAGCCGACCACGAACCTTCAGGGGTGTGGACGCCGCCTTTTTCAGCGACCGGACCTTCGAATACCCAGGCTGGCAGCGGTGCGTTGCACAGTGCGTGGCCGGCGTCGATGTCTTCCTTGACCCACTGGGCGACTTGCGTCCAGCCCGAGGCCTGCCAGGTTTCGAACGGACCGACGGTCCAGCCGAAGCCCCAGCGCATGGCGAAGTCGATGTCGCGCGCGTTGTCGGCCACGGTGTCCAGATGGACGGCGATGTAGTGGAAGGCGTCGCGGAAGATCGCCCACAGGAACTGCGCCTGTGGATTGGTCGATTCGCGCATCGCTTTCATCTTCTTGACCGGATCCTTTTCCTTCAGGATGCGGGCGACGATGTCGGCTGCCTTGGCGCCGCCGGCGACGTATTCACCGGTGGCGAAGTCCAGGCGTTGAATTTCCTTGCCTACTTTTTTGTAGAAGCCGGCGCCGGTCTTCTGACCCAACGCGCCTTTTTCCACCAGCTTGGCCAGCACGGCCGGGGTTTTGTAGACGGCGGCGAACGGATCGTTCGGCAGGTAATCCTGCATGGTCTTGATCACATGGCCCATGGTGTCCAGGCCAACCACGTCCGCAGTGCGGAAGGTGCCCGACTTGGCGCGGCCCAGCTTGGCGCCCGTCAGATCATCGACCACGTCCACCGACAGGCCGAATTTCTCGGCTTCGTGGACGATGGCCAGGATGCCGAACACGCCCACGCGATTTGCGATGAAGTTCGGCGTGTCCTTGGCGCGGACCACGCCCTTGCCCAGGGTCGAGGTCAGGAAGCCTTCCAGCTGGTCGGCGATTTCCGGCTTGGTGAACTCGGTCGGGATGATCTCGACCAGGTGCATATAGCGCGGCGGGTTGAAGAAGTGCACGCCGCAGTAGCGCGATTTCAGGTCGGCGTCGAAGCCTTCGGACAGCTTGGTGATCGACAGGCCCGAAGTGTTCGAGGCGAAGATGGCGTTAGGCGCAATGTGCGGCGCGACCTTTTTGTACAGGTCATGCTTCCAGTCCATGCGCTCGGCGATGGCTTCGATGATCAGGTCGCACTCGGCCAGCTTGGCCAGGTCGTCCTCGTAGTTGGCTACTTCGATCAGCGCGGCGTGGTCCTTGTTGCCCAGCGGCGCAGGCGACAGTTTCTTCAGATTTTCGATGGCCTTCAGCACGATGCCGTTTTTCGGCGTGCCTTCCTTGCCCGGCAGATCGAACAGCACCACAGGCACTTTGGCGTTGACGCAGTGGGCGGCGATTTGCGCGCCCATCACGCCGGCGCCCAGCACGGCTACTTTTTTAACGATGAAATTGGTCATTGTCGTTTCCTCTTAGAACAGGTCGGCGTCGAGTGCCATCAGGTTGGCGGAGCCCGAGCGCGCCTGACGGATCAGGGTTGCGGTTTCTGGTTGCAGGCGGGCGAAGTAGAAACGCGCGGTCGCCAGCTTGGCTTTGTAGAAGGTATCGGTGCTGTCTTGTTTTTCCAGCGCGATCTTCGCCATTTGCGCGAAGAAGTAGCTGTACACCAGGTGACCGACAACGCGCAGGTAAGGCACGGCGGCGGCGCCCACTTCGTCGGCGTTCTGGAAGGCCTTCATGCCGATTTCCATGGTCAGCTTGGTGACTTTGTCGCCCAGCTCGCCCAGTGGGGTGATGAATTCGCTCAGGTTTTCGTCCAGGCCGTTTTCTTCCACGAACGATTTGATTTTTTCACCGAACTTGCGCAGCTTGGCGCCGTTGTCGCCCAGAATCTTGCGGCCCAGCAGGTCCAGCGACTGGATGGTGTTGGTGCCTTCGTAGATCAGGTTGATGCGGGCGTCGCGCACGTACTGCTCCATGCCCCATTCGGCGATGTAGCCATGGCCGCCGAACACTTGCATCGCTTCCGAGGTGGCGATCCAGGCGTTGTCGGTGATGAAGGCCTTGACGATCGGGGTCAGCAGCGCGACTTCGTCGGCGGCTTCCTTGCGCACATCTTCGTCAGGGTGGTGCAGTTCGCGGTCGATCTGCAGCGCCACGTACGAGGTGAAAGCGCGCGCGCCTTCGGCGTAGGCGCGGCCGGTCAGCAGCATGCGACGCACGTCGGCGTGGACGATGATCGGGTCGGCTGGCTGTTCCGGATTTTTTGGGCCGGTCAGCGAGCGCATCTGGATACGGTCCTTGGCGTAGATCACGGCGTTCTGGTAAGCCACTTCGGTCAGGCCCAGCGACTGCATGCCGACGCCCAGGCGGGCGGCGTTCATGAACACGAACATGGCGTTCAGGCCCTTGTTCGGCTGGCCGATGATCCAGCCCTTGGCGCCGTCCAGATTCATCTGGCAGGTCGAGTTGCCGTGGATGCCCATTTTTTCTTCGATGGCGCCGCAGGTGATCGGGTTGCGTTCGCCGACCGAGCCGTCTTCCTTCGGCAGGTACTTCGGCACCAGGAACAGCGAAATGCCTTTCGAGCCTTCCGGTGCGTCCGGTACACGTGCCAGTACCAGGTGCAGGATGTTTTCCGACATATCGTGTTCGCCGGCGGAGATGAAGATCTTGTTGCCGGTGATTTTCCACGAGCCGTCGTCCTGTGGGATGGCTTTCGAGCGCAGCATGCCCAGGTCGGTGCCGCAGTGCGGTTCGGTCAGACACATGGTGCCGGTCCATTCGCCCGATACCAGTTTCGGCAGGTAGACTTCTTTCTGCTGCGCGGTGCCGTGTTCTTTCAGGCACTCGTAGGCGCCGTGCGACAGGCCTGGGTACATGGTCCAGGCCTGGTTGGCCGAGTTCAGCATTTCGTAGAACGAGTTGTTCAGCACTACCGGCAGGCCCTGGCCGCCGTATTCAGGATCGCAGGCCAGTGCCGCCCAGCCGCCTTCGACGTACTGCTTGTACGCTTCCTTGAAGCCTTTTGGCGTGGTCACGGTATGGGTGGCGGCGTCGTGCTTGCAGCCTTCGCGGTCGCCGGAGTGATTCAGCGGGAACAGCACGCCGGCGGTGAACTTGCCGCCTTCTTCCAGCACCTGGTTGATGATGTCGGCATCGACTTCGCTGTAGTCCGGCAATGCTTTCAGTTCATCTTCCACTTTCAGGAACTCGTGCAGAACGAATTGCATATCCCGGATTGGCGCGACGTATTGACCCATTTTTTTCTCCTGATGACTACTTTAGTGTTTGAATTAATTAATTGGCTTGTGCAAGCACCGCTGCCGGTGTTTGCGGATTGCGATATGTCTCGATCAGGCGTACAAAGCCGGTGCCGGCGCGCTCCAGGCTGCCCGGAATGCGCAGGAAGCGCGCATCGTGGTGCAGGGCCAGGATCAGGCCGTACATCTCGTACACCAGCTGCTGCGGATCGGTGTCGGCCTTCAGGTCGCCGCATTCGACGCACTGCTTCACGCAGCGCAGCAGCGCGCCCTGCCAGGCGCCCACCATGGCCATCAGCTCTTCGCGGATCGGGCCCGGACGGTCGTCATACTCGACGGCGCCGCTGATGTAGATGCAGCCCGAAGCCACTTCCACGCTGACCCGCTTGACCCAGCGCGCAAACATCGCCTTCAGGCGCTGGATGCCGCGCGGTTCCTTCACGCTGGGGAAGAACACTTCCTGCTCGAAACGATGGTGATACAGCTTCAGCACTTCCAACTGCAAATCTTCACGCGATCCGAAATGCGCGAACACGCCGGATTTGCTCATGTTCATCTTATCTGCCAGCAATCCAATGGTCAGACCTTCCAGCCCATCACGGCTGGCCAGGTCCAGCGCCACGTCCAGGATTGCCGCGCGGGTTAGCTCGCCTTTGCGCATAAATTTAGTTGAGGTATTAATAAGATTGCATCCCAGTGTAAAAAGTCATTGGAGAGAAAGGAATATTCTGCGCCACTTAAATTTACTCTGTGTGAAAAGAATTGCGAACGCTCGTACTATTATCCACTTGAGGGTGAATGTCAAACAGTACCTTTAGAGGTGGCGTTCTATTGCTGCGGCGCAGCAATGCAGACGGGAAACTAAGTTAGAGTTTGCCCAATTGACGGCGGTCGCGCTTGGTCGGACGGCCCTTGAAATCCGCGCTCGGCTCGCGGAACATGCGGCGGTTTTCCGCCACGGCGGCGCGGCGCGCCACGCTGACGTCGGTTTCCTCGTACAGGTTGCGGGCGATCGGCGCGGCGGCCCGCACGTCCGACAGGCCCATCACATCGACTTCCCACTGATCGGAGCCGTTGTCGATCTCCAGCACGTCGCCGATGCGCACACTGCGCGCCGGCTTGACGCGGTCGCCGTTGACGGTGACCTTGCCGCGGTCCACCGCTTCCGTCGCCAACGAACGGGTTTTAAAGAAACGTGCGGCCCACAGCCATTTATCCAGTCGTACACCTTCGCTCACGCGTATTTCCCCACAGCGAACACCCGCATTAGTAACTTGTAGAACACAAACGCAATCTCGTAGCCGATCCGGCGCACATGGCCGACGTGCTTGAAGTCATCATAGGTAATCACCTTGCCTTCGGCAATGGCTTCCTCGATGTGGCAGCGCAGGCTTTGCGAAAACGCCGCATCCTTGATGACCACGTTGGCCTCCTGGTTCAGGAACAGGCTCAGCCCATCCACATTGCTGGAACCGACCGTGGCCCAGTCGTCGTCGATGACGGCGACCTTGGCGTGCAATTGCGTCTTGTGATATTCCACCACTTTGACGCCGGCCGCAAGCAGCTTGGGATAAAAAGAATGCGCCACCGCGTCCTGCAGCCAGATTTCGCCGACGCCGATCAGCAGCACCACCTCGACGCCGCGCTCGGCCGCCTTGGCCAGCGCCTGGCGGAACTTGCGGCCCGGCGCGAAGTAGGGATTGGCCAGCAGCACGCTCTTGCGCGCGCGGCCCAGCGCGTACAGGTAGGCGCGCTGGATGGTCTGGCGGTTGCGCCAGTTGTCGCGCACCACGAAGCCGGCCTGCACCGCGTGTTCGGCGGCGATCTTCTCGACCTTGCGCATGTCGCGGTACAGGCCGAGGCGCTTGATCAGGCCCAGCTTGCCCAGGCGGCGCCACTGGGTGACGGCCTCGGTCTGGATATCGGCCACCAGCGGGCCGCGCACCTGCACCGCGAAATCCCAGCGCGGCGCCGACAGCGCCTTGCTGTGGTCGTAATCGCAGAACATGTCGTCGTTGATGTTGATGCCGCCGACATAGGCGACCTGGCGGTCGACCACGCAGATCTTGCGGTGCGTGCGCGTGATGCCGCGTTTGAACCACGGATTGAACATGCGGTGCTCGACGCCCCTGGCCAGCAGCAGTTCATGCATGCTGTTGACCTGGCGGCGGCCGGTGCCCCACCAGTCGGTGATCATGCGCACCTGCACGCCGCGCTGGGCGGCGTTGATCAGGGCATTGAGCACCAGCTTGCCGGTGTCGTCGGCGGCAAAGATATAGGTCTCGAAATAGACTTCGTACTGCGCGGCGTCGATGGCGGCCACCAGCGCCGGGAAAAAATCGGTGCCGGTGTGCAGCAGGGTGACTTCGTTATCGGCGATGAAATTGACTGGACGCATAGCGCGCGCTCACGCCAGCGTCAGCGAGGCGACGATGGGCGCGTGGTCCGACAGCTTGGCCCACAGACTGCCGTGCATCACCTCGGCCGTGTCCACCTTGAAGCCGCGCACGTAGATGCGGTCGAGCCGGAAGAACGGCAGGCCGGCCGGGAAGGTGCGCGCCGGGTTGACGCTGGATTTGCGGCGCAGCGTGCGCAGCACGCCGTCCAGCGCCGAACTGGAGCCGATTTCATCAAAGGCTTCGACCACGCCCAGCGCGTTGCGCAGCTCGTCGCTGAGGGTGTTGCGCCAGTCATTGAAGTCGCCGGCGATGACCACCGGCTCGCCGTTCGGCGCCGATTCACGCACGGCGGAAATCAGCGCCTGGGTCTGGCGGCGGCGGCTGCCTTCGAACAGGCCCAGGTGAACCACGTAGCAATGCACCGGCCCGCTCGGCGTGTGCAGCACGCAGTGCAGGATGCCGCGCTGCTCGTAGGCGTGGTCGGAGACGTCGTGATTGGCCTGGTTGGCGATCGGGAAAGCGCTCAACAGCGCGTTGCCGTGATGGCCATGGTCATAGATCGCGTTCATGCCGTAGGCCGCGTGCAGGTGGCGCGATTCGCCGGCAAAATATTCATGCTGCGCCGCAGCGGGCCAATGCTTGTGGCCCAGCTGCTCGGCGCCGTATTTGGCGGCCTTGAGGTCGTGCTTGCCCTGCACTTCCTGCAAAAAAACCACATCGGCATCGAACATGCCGATCGCCTGTTTCAGCGCCAGCACACGCGGTTCCGCACGAATGCTGGAAACGCCCTTGTGGATATTGTAGGTAGCGACTCGGATCTTCATGCGGCCCATTTTACTCCCGAGATCGCATTTCCGGGCGTGCGCCTGCGCACATTAACCAGCGGTCGCCGCCTGACGTTTCGTCACCGTAGTATCGCGATATCCCATCAAAAGATGTTCGACGCTGATATCTTCGTTCAGATCATCCCAATGCAAACCTTGACCATTACCGCTGAAAATATATCGTGCGCGCTGCTCCACGGTGGCGTTTTGCAGGCGAGGGAAAAAACTCAAAGGAATTCCCAATGTACGGCCATCTACCAAATGAACCCACATGTTTTCTTCATCGAAAGACAGCCTGATTGCCAATGCGTTATTCATCAAAGTAATCCTTCCAACAATAGACAAATAGACTGCGCTGTTCGCGCACCAGACGAAGCAGCTCGCGCAAGGTCTTGGGCGGGATACCTCGATAGCTCGCCAAGCGCACCTCCGGCTCCAGCCAGATTTTGGCTTCTCCGCCGGGGCCGCGCACGTGAACATGCATGGCAAGCGGTACACCAAGTAGACTGACCTCCGATATTAGGTCGCGCTTGTCATGTCCCGATTGAGCCGGCTCAAACTAGCGGATCCGGCGGGGAAGCTGGAGGATGACTTCGGCGTTGGAGGAGGAGAAGCAGCGGTCGGCGGCTTCCAGGTACGGCAGCCAGGCGTGGTTGATGTGCTCGCGCGGGCTGAGCGTGATGGCGATGTCGCGCGGCACTTCGACGCTGAAGACGTGCTCGGTGTTCTGCGTCACGCCCGGCGCGTAGCGGTGGCGCCACATGGGATAGATCTCGTAGATGTTGGACAGCTGCCAGTCGCGCAGCACAATGCGCTCGCCGTCGGCGACGATGCCGGTTTCCTCGAACAGCTCGCGCGCGGCGGTGGCCGCCAGCGGCTCGTCCGGCGCGTCCAGCGAGCCGGTCACCGATTGCCAGTAGCCCGGCTTGTCGGCGCGTTCGATCAGCAGCACCTGCAGGTCGGCGCTGTGGATCAGCACCAGCACCGATTCGGGAATCTTGTAAGGCTTCATGCGATAAGGATAAAAGAAAAGGCGCCGCAGCGCCTTTTCTGTATTGCTGCTTAGCCGGCCACTTTCGGCTCGGCGCTGCGCAGACGGATGTGCAGCTCTTTGAGCTGCTTCTCGTCCACTTCCGACGGCGCGTGGGTCAGCAGATCCTGCGCGCGCTGGGTTTTCGGGAAGGCGATCACGTCGCGGATCGAATCGGACTTGGTCATCAGCGTCACGATACGGTCCAGGCCGAATGCCAGGCCACCGTGCGGTGGCGCGCCGTATTGCAGCGCGTCCAGCAGGAAGCCGAACTTCAGGCGCGCTTCGTCGGCGTCGATCTTCAGTGCGCGGAACACTTTCGACTGCACGTCTTCGCGGTGGATACGGATCGAACCGCCGCCCAGTTCCCAGCCGTTCAGCACCATGTCGTAGGCCTTGGCGATGCAGGCGCCCGGATTGGTTTCCAGCCAGTCTTCGTGGCCGTCTTTCGGCGCGGTGAACGGGTGGTGGGTCGCGGTCCAGCGATCCGACTCTTCGTCGTATTCGAACATCGGGAAGTCGATCACCCACAGCGGCGACCAGACGTCGTCGAACAGGCCGGCGGCCTTGCCGAATTCCGAGTGACCGATCTTCACGCGCAACGCGCCGATGGCGTCGTTGACCACCTTGGCCTTGTCGGCGCCAAAGAAGATCAGGTCGCCGTCTTCGGCGCCGGTCAGTTCCAGCACCTTGGCCAGCGCGGCGTCGTGCAGGTTCTTGACGATCGGCGACTGCAGGCCGTCACGGCCCTTGGCTTTCTCGTTGACCTTGATGTAGGCCAGGCCCTTGGCGCCGTAGATGGCGACGAACTGGGTGTAGGCGTCGATTTCCGAACGCGGCATGTCGGCGCCCTTCGGTACGCGCAGACCGACCACACGGCCGTTCGGCATGTTGGCGGCGCCCGAGAACACCTTGAAGTCGACGTCTTTCATGACGTCGGTCAGTTCGGTGAACTGCAGCTTGACGCGCATGTCCGGCTTGTCCGAACCGTAGCTGCCCATGGCTTCCGAGAAGTTCATGACCGGGAACGGGTTAGGCAGGTCGACGTCCATGGTGTTCTTGAACGTTTTGCGGATCATGTCCTCGAACAGATCGCGGATTTCCTGTTCGTTCAGGAACGAGGTTTCGCAGTCGATCTGGGTGAATTCCGGCTGGCGGTCGGCGCGCAGGTCTTCGTCGCGGAAGCACTTGGTGATCTGGTAGTAACGGTCGAAGTTGGCGACCATCAGCAGCTGCTTGAACAGCTGCGGCGATTGCGGCAGCGCGAAGAAGCTGCCGGCGTTGACGCGCGACGGCACCAGGTAGTCGCGCGCGCCTTCCGGGGTCGACTTGGTCAGCATCGGGGTCTCGATGTCGATGAAGCCCAGTTCGTCCAGGTACTTGCGCACTTCCATGGTGACCTTGTAGCGCAGGCGCAGGTTGTTCTGCATCTGCGGACGGCGCAGGTCCAGCACGCGGTGGGTCAGGCGGGTGGTTTCCGACAGGTTGTCGTCGTCCAGCTGGAACGGCACGGCCACGGAGGCGTTCAGCACTTCCAGTTCGGAGCAGACCACTTCGATCTTGCCCGATTTCAGATTGTTGTTGACGGTGCCTTCCAGGCGGTCCTTGACCACGCCGGTAACGCGCAGGCAGAACTCGTTACGTACGGCTTCGGCGGCTTTGAATACTTCAGCCTGTTCCGGATTGCATACGATCTGCACCAGGCCTTCGCGGTCGCGCAGGTCGATGAAGATCACACCGCCGTGGTCGCGACGACGGTGTACCCAGCCGCACAGGCTGACGGTTTGGCCAAGCAGCGCTTCAGTGGTGAGGCCGCAGTAGTGAGTACGCATTGAGGACATGTTTATTTCTCGGTTCAGGTTAAGTTACTCAGTTAATCTTGGTTTCAGTTTCAGCCAGGACGATGGTTTTCGGCGCGTCTTCCGGCGCCACCACGCCCATCGAAACGATGTACTTCAGGGCGGCATCGACCGACATGTCGAGTTCCACCACATCCTTCTTGGCCAGCATCAGGAAAAAGCCCGAGGTCGGATTCGGCGTGGTCGGCACGTAGACGCTGACGTACTCGCCGACCAGGTGGTTCTTCACGTCCCCGCCCGGCGCGCCGGTCAGGAAGGCGATGGTCCACGAATTCTGGTGCGGATACGGGATCAGCACCGCCTTGCGGAACGCATTGCCGGACGACGAGAACAGCGTGTCGGACACCTGCTTGACGCTCGAATACAGCGAGCTGACCACCGGAATGCGGGTCAGCAGCTTTTCCCACAGCTTGACCACATAGTTGCCGACCAGGTTGTTGGTCAGCAGGCCGGTCAGGAACACGATGACGATGGTCAGCAAGGTGCCCAGGCCAGGAATATCGAAGCCGATCAGGGTACGCGGCTGCCAGCGCTCCGGCACGAACAGCAGGGACTGGTCCATGGTGCTGATCACCAGGTTCAGCACCCAGGCGGTGATCGCCAGGGGCACCAGGATCAGCAAGCCGGTAATGAAATATTTACGCATCGAAATCCTTCTGTGTTGACGGAGTGCCTCAGGTGTCGCTGGAGCCGCCCGATGGCGTCGGCGTCGGCGCAGGGGTCGGCGCAGGCGCGGGCGACTCGCTCTTGCCTGGCGCGGTGCCGGTGGCCGGCGGCGTGCCGCCGCGGAAATCGGTCACATACCAGCCGGAACCTTTCAACTGGAAACCGGCAGCGGTCACTTGCTTCTTAAACGACTCCTTGCCGCACGACGGGCAGACAGTCAGCTGCGGGTCGGAAATCTTCTGCAAGACATCCTTGGCAAAACCGCATGCCTCGCAGCGGTACGCGTAGATCGGCATCAATTACTCCGCAAAAATCATCAAAACCCTGAATTATAAAGCCTTTTGCCGGCCATCTGACTGTTTCCTGTGGTTACGCCAACTTGGCTAATCGTTTTCATAGCAAAAAACTATTCGCAAATTGTTTTGCGGCATGTTTAAATGCAATCCTACAAGCGCTGATTTCCCAATCCCTGAATCGCCGCATCGTTAGCCGTCCGTGACGAACGACGCTCCAACTCTTTGATTCTTTGGGAAATACCATGAAAAAATACCTGCTTGCCGGCGCCCTCGCCGCATGCCTCAGCGCTCCTGTTTTCGCCGCCAACAACAAATTCGTTGCCCAGTCGCCGGAAGAACCGTTGCATAAACGTTCGGTTTTGTTGTGCATGGCGGTGCTGGTCGGCCTGCATTATTTGCGCCACATGCCCAACCTGCCTACCCGTCGCCCAGTCAAAACCAACAAGTGATGCGCTCCGCGTCGCTCATCGCGTGCGGCGCTTTGCTGGCCGCCAGTGCGGCCCCGGCGATGGCCATGCGCGCGCATGACTTCATCGACGCCGACCAGCGCGTGCAGGTGACCTTGCCTTCCGACCGCGTCACCTCGGTCATCAGCATGGAGTCGGCGCCCGGCACGGCCGCCGCGCTGACGCTCGCGCCGGAGCAGCCGCTGGCCGAGGCGCCGCCCCACGCGGCGCTGCCGCCGCCGGCCGCCAGCCCGGTGCCGGAACCGTCCGGCTGGATGCTGATGGTGTGCGGCGCACTGCTGCTGTTCCTGGTGGCGCATAAAAAGCCGGAAGAAGCGTTCTCGAACCGCGCCCCGTAGCGGTTGGCCGCAGATCGGGCCGATAAGCGGCCGCTCGCACAGACAACGCCGGCCAGGCTCTTTATAACGGTAAGCACACCGTTAAAGGAGGAGTTCATTATGATGAAGAAACTACTGCTTGCCGCCGCCATCGCGGCTTCCGCTGGTACGTTCACCGTCCCCGCATCCGCCGCCGTGATCGTGGTGCAAACCGCGCCGCCGCCGCCGCGCGATGAAGTGGTGCCGCCGCCACGCCACGGCTATGTCTGGGCGCCGGGCTACTGGGACTGGCGCAACAATCGCCACGTGTGGACCAAGGGCCACTGGGAACGCGAGCGCCGCGGCTATGTCTATCATCAGCCAGCCTGGGTCGAGCGTAACGGCCACTGGGAAATGTCGCGTGGCAGCTGGGCCCGTGGCGACAACGACCACGACGGCGTGCCGAACGGCCGCGACGACCATCCCAACAATCCGCGCCGCGACTAAGCCGGACTAGCGCCGGCGCCACGCCATCCAGCGCTCCTTGCCGGCAAACACCGGGATGGAGTCGCTGACGGCGTCGTCGGCGAGGCAGTCGAAATCCGCGCGCAGCAAGTCATCGAGCTGCGCGCGGCTGATGCCGAACGGCGGCCCCTTGGGCGCCTCGTCAAAGAAGAAAAATCCTGCCAGCAGCGCTCCCGGCGCCAGCAGCTGCGCCCAGCGCGCCGCCACTTGCGGCCACATGGCGCGCGGCATCGCGCACAGGAAGGCGCGCTCGTAGATCAGTTGCAGCGGCCGCTCCGGCTGCCATGCGAAAAAATCCGCCTCGACCACCCGCGCCGCATACTCGCCGGCCGCGTGTTTGCCTTGCGCCACGGCGGCCGGCGAGAAATCGATGGCGGTCGCATCCCATCCCTGTCCTACCAGAAACGCCAGTTCGTAGGCCGAACCGCAGCCCGGTATCAGCGTGACCAGCGGCCCGCTGCCGGCGGCGAAATCGCGCAGGGCTTGCGGCACGCCGCCCTTGTCCCACGGCGTGAAGTTGCGCTCGAAGCGCTCATCCCAGAACGCCGGCGACCTTGGGTCGCGCTGCTGGAAATCCGCCATGGCGCTTACAGCAGGTGATGGAAGCGGTGGTACAGCTGGAAGCCGGCCACGCCCAGCGCGACGGCGCCCACCACGTAGATCACCAGGCTCAGCAGGCGATTGGTGCGCTGCTGTTCGCTGATCAGCACTTTGATCAGCTCGGTATTATCGTTGGGCCGCTCGGCATGGCGCTCCAGCGCCTGGTGCACCAGGCGCGGCAGCTGCGGGAAGATGTGGGCGTAGCGCGGCGCCTCGGCCTTCAGGCGCTGCATGAAGCCCTTGACGCCGACCTGCTCGCCCATCCAGTTTTCCAGATAGGGCTTGGCGGTCTTCCACAGGTCCAGGTCGGGATCGAGCTGGCGGCCCAGGCCTTCGATATTGAGCAGCGTCTTTTGCAGCAGCACCAGTTGCGGCTGCACTTCGACGTTGAAGCGGCGCGAGGTCTGGAACAAACGCAGCAGGATCTGGCCGAACGAGATGTCCTTCAGCGGACGGTCGAAGATCGGCTCGCAGCAGGCGCGCACCGCCGATTCCAGCTCGTCCACGCGGGTCTCTTTCGGCGCCCAGCCCGATTCGATGTGCGCCTCGGCCACGCGCTTGTAGTCGCGGCGGAAGAAGGCCAGGAAGTTCTGCGACAAATAATCTTTATCGTAGTCGGTCAGCGTGCCGACGATGCCGAAGTCCAGCGCGATGTAGCGGCCAAAGGTCTCCGGTTCGATCGACACCAGGATGTTCCCCGGATGCATATCGGCATGGAAGAAGCCGTCACGGAACACCTGCGTGAAGAAGATTTCCACGCCGTCGCTGGACAGCTTTTTCAGGTCCACGCCGGCCGCTTCCAGGCGGTCGATCTGCGACACCGGAATGCCGTGCATGCGCTCCATGACGATCACGCTGTTGGAGCAGTAATCCCAGTACATTTCCGGCACCAGCAGCAGCTGGGAATCGGCGAAGTTGCGGCGCAGCTGGCTGGCGTTGGCGGCCTCGCGCATCAGGTCCAGTTCGTCGTGCAGATACTTGTCGAACTCGGCGACCACTTCCTTCGGCTTCAGGCGCTTGCTGTCGGCCCAGACGTTGCCGATCCACTCGGCGGCGATGTGCATCAGCGCCACGTCCTCGTCGATGGATTTCTTCATGCCCGGACGCAGCACCTTGACCGCCACCTGGCGGCCGTCCTTCAGCGTGGCGAAGTGCACCTGCGCGATCGAGGCCGAGGCCACCGGCGTGCGCTCGAAGGTGGCGAACAGTTCATCCGGATGGGCGCCCAGCGATTTGCGGATCTGCGCGATGGCCAGATCGGAATCGAACGGCGGCACGCGGTCCTGCAGGCGCGACAGCTCGATCACCAGGTCGGCCGGAATCAGGTCGCTGCGGGTCGACAGCACCTGGCCGAACTTGACGAAGATCGGTCCCAGTTCCTCCAGCGCCATGCGCAGCCGCACGCCGCGCGGCGCCGACAGGTCGCGCCAGAAAAATACCGTGTCGATCAGCTTGGTGATGCGCGGTTTCTTCAAGCCGGAGATGGCGATTTCATCGAGGCCGTAACGTACCGATACCCGCAGAATTTTCAGCAGGCGCAAGAATTTCCGCATCATTGTGATCCCAGTTTCTGTTCCAGTTTGGCGAGGCGCTTGGCGGCGCGCTCGACGTCGTCGCGCAGGCGGGTGACGTCGGCCGAGTAAGCTTCCACGGTTTGCGGCCGCACCAGCACCTGTTTTTCGTCGAGCAGGAATTCGGCGACGTTTTCCGCCAGTTTCTGATGGCCATTTTTCACCGCTTCAAACGCGGCCCTGGCGCCGGAGACGGCGCGCACGGCGGCGATCGGGCCCACCACTTTTTCCAGGTCGTGCTCGGCTTCCCAGCGCAGCGACTTGCTCAGGCTGGAGATGGCGTTGGCGAATTCGGCGTCGCCTTCGATTTGTACGTAGGAGAAGGCGCGGTCGCGGTTTTGCAGGATCAGCGGCACATCCGACAGTTTGACGCGGATGGTGACGCGGGCCGCCTCGTCAGCCGGCGCCGGTTCCAGATAGCCGTCGGCCGTCACGCGCAGGCGCAGCGCGACCGAGCCGGCGTCGATGCTGGCGGTCTTGCCGGCGTGGCGCTGCAACTCCTGGCGCGCCCACGGCTCCTGCGCCAGCAAATGGTTGATGGCGGCGCTGGCGGGCGCCGCGGAGAAACTGCCTGGATTCATTGAAATCATGTTCTAGCCGTTGAAAACAAAACCGCCCGGAAAAGCGGGCGGTTTTGATCTTACCAGTTAAGCCAGCTTTAGCCCCAAACCGGTGCGCAGCCGCCGGGGTCAGACCCCGTACGGGGTCTGACCCCTCTGTGGCCCTGCGGGGTTTCAGGCCAGCTGCTGAATACCAGCCAACAGCCAGCCGCTCGAACCGTTGACCGGCTTGGCCAGATTCCACACTTCGTGGAACGGCTCGGCCAGCGCGTCCGGCGCAGGCTTGATCATGCCGGTGAACTTGACGCTCGCCAGATACTCGGTGTCGCTGGTCTCGATGCCCAGCAGCTCGGCGTCGATGCTGACCACGTCGGTGTAGTCTGCCACGGTGCGCTCGGTGATCTGCAGCTTCATCTCGGCAAACACTTCCGGCGTGGTGAATTCGCGGATATCAGCCACGTCGCCCTTGTCCCAGGCGGCTTGCAGGCGGATGAAGTTACCCTTGGCCACGCGCAGGAAGCTCGCCTGGTCGAAGTCGCCAGGCACGCCCCACTGCTGATGCGCTGGCTGGACTGGCGCAGCGGCAGGCGCCGGCTGCAGGCGCGAGCCGATTTCCGGCGTCGCCGAACCGCCTTGCGTCGGCATCGGGTACACATTCTGGCTGCCGCCGAACGCGGCAGGCGCGGCCGATGGCTGCGATTTGCCGCGAATCAGGCGGAAGATGAAGAACACCACGCCCGCCAGCAGGGCCAGCATGATGATCGAGCCGATGGCGCCACCCAGCGCGCCACCCAGGCCGAAGTGCGAGAACAGGGCGCCCAGGCCGAGACCCAGCAGCGCGCCGCCCAGGATGCCCTTCCAAGGGCTAGGACGCGGCGCCACTGGCGGCGGCGTATTCGGCGCTGGCGCAGGCGCGGCCTGGCGCGGCGCCTGCGGCGCAGGCTGGGCCGGCATGCGGTTGACGTTTTGCGACTGACGGCCAATCGAACGGCCGCCGCCGGCTGGACGCGCAGTCGCTTCCGCCAGCATCGACATGGCGGAGACGGCGATGATCGCGCCAATCAGGATTTTCTTCAGGTTCATGGTCTTTCCAGTCATTACATTTTGATACCGGTGTGTAAAGCGGCCACACCTGCCGTCAAGTTGTAATACGTGACGCGTTCCAGGCCGGCTTCTTCCATCATGGTTTTCAACGTTTCCTGGTCCGGGTGCATGCGGATCGATTCCGCGAGGTAGCGATAGCTCTCGGCATCGCCGGCGATCTTCTGGCCCATCCACGGCAGCACCTTGAACGAGTAGATGTCGTAGGGCTTTTGCAGCGGCTCGGCCACTTTCGAAAACTCCAGCACCAGCAGCTTGCCGCCCGGCTTCAGCACGCGGCGCATTTCTTTCAGCGCCTGGTCCTTGTGCGTCATGTTGCGCAGGCCGAAGGCCACGCTGACGCGGTCGAAGTAGTTGTCCGGGAACGGCAGTTTTTCGGCGTCACACAACAATGTTGGGGTCAACAGGCCGCGATTCAAGAGGCGGTCGCGGCCCACGCGCAGCATCGACTCGTTGATGTCGGTCAGCCAGACCTCGCCGGTCGGGCCGGCCTGCTTGGCAAACACCTTGGCCAGGTCGCCCGTGCCACCGGCGATGTCCAGGCATTTGAAGCCAGGGCGCACGGCCGCGTTGGCGATGGTGAAGATCTTCCAGATGCGGTGCAGGCCAGCCGACATGACGTCGTTCATGATGTCGTACTTGGCGGCGACAGAATGGAAAACCTTGGCAACTTCGCGGACTTTATCTTCTTCCGCGACGGTTTTGTAACCGAAGTGAGTGGTATTGGTCATGGTATGCAGGCCTGTTAGTTTGCCTGCATTATACAAGACCCTTATTGCGGAACGAGGTGAAGCCACTCCAGTCCGAGTGCGGCGCGCTTGGGGAAGCCCTTCCACAGGCCCGGATCGGGCTTGATCGTGCCATCCGCACCCAGCGGCGTCAGCTCCAGATAGGCCTGCAAGGGCTGTTTTTTGAGCTGGATGCCCAGAAAAGCCGTCACAAAGTGCTGATTGATGTTGTTGATGCGGCGGCTGTCCCACACCGGCTCGGAATAGGCCATGAAGTCGTCGAAGTTGCTCCACGCGGCTGGCGACGGCGGATTCGGCGCCGAGTTATGGCGGCCGCCGACGTAGGTCAGCAGGTAGCGGTCCGCGTGCACCGCGCCCTGGAACAGCCTGAACACGCCGTCTTTATAACCGGCCACGTCATCCTGGTCGCCGCTGATGAACAGGATCGGCGTGCGCACCCCGGCCAGGCCGGCCTCGTCCCACACCTTGTGCGCGCCGCCCCATGGCGCGAACGCCACCACGGCCTTGATGCGCGGATCGCGCGCCGCTTCATATTCCGCGTTGCCTTGCTGGTTGACGGCCAGCGCACCGCCCGGCACATAGGCCACCGCCGAAGCGCTGATGCCGGCGCCGACGGTGTTCAGCGCGCCGTAGCCGCCCATCGAGTAGCCGATCAACGCGGAGTTGTCCGCATCGACCACGCCGGCCAGGAAATTGCCGCTGCCCGGCTTGGCCCATGCGGCGACGGTATCCAGCACGAACAGGTCGTCGAGACGGCGGTTCAGCAGCGTGCTGGGGAAGCCGGCCTTGTCGGCGCGCGTGGATTCGGGATGGTCGATGGCGACCACGACGTAGCCTTTCGACGCCAGGTTCTCGGTCAGGTAGCTCATTTGCAGGCGCGAGCCGGGATAACCGTGCGAGACGATCACCAGCGGATAGCGGCCCCCCTGCCCTGCGGCCGGCGCGGCGTCGCGGGCGGCGCGGCCGTTGAACTGGAACGGCGTGTTCGGCCGCGCCGGATCGTTGGGGCCGGAACCCAGCACGTCGGTGTAGACCGTATGCTCTTTCTGGCCGGCGGCCAGGCGCGCCGGATACCAGACTTCCAGCGTCAGCTTGCGGCTGTAGCGCGGGTTCGGCTGTTCCGCGCTGGCATGCAGGATATCGAGTTGGTCCTTATGCTCCGCCACCAGCGTGCGCACGCCGACCTGCAACGGGCCGCGCGCCGCCAGCTCCGGCGCATCCGGACGCATGTCGCCGTAATATTCCTGCGCGCCCACCGGCACCGCGACCAGGGCCGCCACCAACACCAACATCCTGCCTATCATGCCTTCTCCTATAAACCCAAATGAGAGCGCAAGGTGCTGCCCGAGTACGAGGTGCGGAACAAGCCGCGCCGCTGCAACTCGGGAATCACCAGCTCAAGGAAATCATCCAAGCCACCGGGCAGCGCCGGCGCCATGAAATTGAAGCCGTCCGCCGCGCCCTGCTCAAACCACTGCTGCATCTGATCCGCCACCAGCTCCGGCGTGCCGACCACGGTGAAGTGCCCGCGGCCGCCGGCGATACGTTCGTAGAGCTGGCGTATCGTCAAATTCTCGCCCTGCGCCAGATCGGTCAGCAACTGCTGGCGGCTGCGCTGGCCGTCCTGCGTTTCCGGCAGATCCGGCAAGGGGCCGTCCAGCGGATAGCCGGACAAATCGAAATTGCCGATCATCCGCCCCAGCAGCGCCAGGCCGGCTTTCGGTTCGATCAGCGCCTGCAGCTGCGCGAACTTCGCATCCGCTTCCGCCTGCGTGCGGCCGACCACCGCGAACAATCCCGGCATGATCTTCAGCGACTCCGGCCTGCGGCCTTTCGCCACCACGCGCTGTTTCAGATCGCTGTAGAACGCCTGCGCCTTCGCCAGCGATGGCTGCGCGGTGAACACCATCTCCGCCGTTGCCGCCGCCAGATCGCGACCGGTCTCGGAACTCCCCGCCTGCACCACCACCGGCCGTCCTTGCGGACTAGGCGCCACGTTCAGCGGCCCCGCCACGGCGAAATGCTCGCCGCGGTGATTCAGCTTTTTCACCCTGGCCGGATCGTAAGGCAGCGCGCCGCGCTTGTCGTTGACGAACGCACCGGGTTCCCAACTATTCCACAGTCCTGTGACAACCTGATGAAATTCCCGCGCCCGCGCATAGCGGTCGGCATGCGCCACGTGCTGCTCGCGGCCGAAGTTGGCCGCTTCCGCCGCGTTATCCGAGGTGACCAGGTTCCATCCCGCCCGGCCATCCGACAGCAGATCCAGCGATGCGAACTGGCGCGCCACCGTGTACGGTTCGTTGTAGGTGGTGGTGGCGGTGCCGATCAAGCCGATGTTCTCGGTGGATGCGGCCAGCGCCGACAGCAGCGTCAAAGGCTCCAGTGATGGCGCGCCGGTCAGCGCCACGCTGTCCGCGAAAAACACCGCGTCCAGGCAGGCCTTCTCCGCGTTGCGCACCTGTTCGCGGAACACCTTGAACGGATTCGATTCCAGATCGGTATCCGGATGCCGCCACGCCGCGACGTGGTGGCCATAGCGCATCATGAATGCGGCGATACTCAACTGCTTGGACATCAGAACTCCTTGCGGGCGGTGATGCCGAAGTAACGCTCGTCGTCGCGCGGCACGGCGCGGGTGACGTAGCCCGTCGAGGTGACCAGGTTGGTGGCATACGATTTGTTCGCCAGGTTCTTGCCCACCAGCGCAATGCGCCAGCCGCCCACCGGCGACGACAGCGCCACACTCGCATTGACGACGCCATACGCACCCTGGATCGCATCCGGCGACTGGAACAGGTCGTACTGCGTCTTGGCCTGCCAGGTGTAGTCCGCACCCAAGTCGACAATCAGGCCATTCTGCAAGGGCAGCGCGTAGTTGGCGCGGGTGAAGGACTTCCACTTCGGCGAGAACGGCAACGGCTGGCCATTCAGGTTGCAGGATGCGGCAGCGGCGGCCGGGCAGTTGAAGCTGTCGATCTTCGCGTCGGTGTAGGCCAGCGATTGCGTCAGCGTCAATTCGCGCGTCGGACGCGCACTCAGATCCAGCTCCACGCCCCTGGTCGAGACATCGCCCGCATTGATCAGCCGCGTGACCACGGCACCGGCCACGGTGTCATAGAAGTTGGCCTGGTAGTTCGAGTACCTGGTGTTGAACACGGCGATGTTGGCGGTCAGCTTGCGGTCGAAGGCGCTGGCTTTCAGGCCCAGCTCAAACGAATCCGAGGTCTCAGGCTTCAGTGCCAGCGTATCGCGGCTCAACATGTTGAAGAAGACATTGTAGGCCGGCCCTTTGTAACCGCGCGAGTAGGTCGCATACGTGTTCACGTCGCGCGCAATGTCGTATTGCAGGCCGACGCGCCCAGAGTAGCCATCCTCGCTGGTGGAGCCGGTGCTTTGCGTGGCTGGCTGCACGCCGGCGAAGGCCACGGTCTGCGTCGAGGTGCGGGCGTGGTCGTAGGACAGGTCGTCCCGCGTCCAGCGCGCGCCGGCGATGGCGCGCCAGTTCGCAGCGAAGTTCAGCGTGCTCTCGCCGAACAGCGAGTAGCTGTCGTTCTTCACGCCGTAATCCGCGCGACCGGAATTGATGGCCGTGCCGTTGTTGACGATGCGCTGATAGACCTCGCGGTCCTTGCCGTGCAGGTAATAGGCGCCGACCACGTAGTCCGCAAACTGGTCTTTCGGCGAAGCGAGGCGCAGCTCCTGCGACGCCTGGCTGAATTCCACCGTGCCGATGTCGCGCGTGGCCGGGAACGCCGCCGTGATGCGCGACGCTTCCGCCGCGTTGCCGATGGCCGAGGTGCTGGTGTACTGCGTGTTGTCCCAGTCGCGCACCGCCGTGATGGAGGTCAGCGTGTAGCCGTTGAAGCGGTAGTCCACCTGCGCCGACAGGCCTTTGTTCTTGTCGCGGATATCGCTCGGGATATCGGTGTTGACCTGGCGGTTCTCGGCGCCCGCCAACACCGGCGCAATGCCGGCGTTGAACGCGGCAGCCGTCGATTTGTAGGCGGTGAAGGTTGGCGACGACGTCGAACGCAGGTAGTCGGCGATCAGCGCGATATCCAGATCCCTGGTCGGCGTGATGTCGACGCGGGCGCGCACGCCTTTGCGGTCGTAGCCATTCAGCTTGCCGCCGCCGGCGTGGACGTTGTTCACGTTGCCGTCATAGTCCGCATACAGGCCGGTGACCGAGGCGCTGACCACGCCCGGCTGGATGGCGCCGGAGACGCCGGCGCGCACACGCCTTTCATTACCCTCATACCAGGATGCATCGACAAAGCCGGCGGTTTCCTGCGTCGATTTGCGGCCAATCACATTCAGCACGCCGGACGAAGCGTTCTTGCCGAACAGCGTACCTTGCGGGCCGCGCAGGATTTCGATGTGTTCGATGTCCAGCAGGTCCAGCGTGGCCTGGCCCGGACGCGCATACACCACGCCATCAATCACAGTGGAAACCGTAGGCTCGACGCCCGGCGAAGTGGAGATGGTACCGATACCACGCACGAAGATGGTGGAATCCTTGTTGCCGCCCTGCTGGCGGAAGGTCACGCTCGGCACTTCCTGCACGATGGTGTCGATGCTGGTGCGGTTGGCGTTGGTCAGCGCATCGCCATCCAGCACCGACACGGCCACCGGCACCGATTGCAGCGAGGCGTTGCGGCGCGTGGCGCTGACCGTCACGCTGGGCACGGCGGCGCTGTCGTCGCGGCTCTTGAGCGGCGTTGGATCGGTCTCCTCGGCGCCTGCATACGCCGTCGCCACCAGCAAAGCGCCGACGGTCAGCGCGCAAAAAATTTTCTTATTGCTCTTCATGCTGTGATCCCTTGATTGGAAAGCGCGCCTTGCGCCGCTTGTGTCTTATTCGGAAAACCTGCTTTGATCGGCGAAGAACCAGCTTAGTGCGCGTCAGCTGCTTCGCTACAATTAAGTGGTACCGGTACCTTTTTTTAGTGTCGTGGCGGCCCGGTTTGAAGTCAAAGAATTAAAAAAATCATCGATATGTCTTTTCGGAATATGCGTACATGAGCGAACCAACAGCACCACGAAAACGCCGCGGATCGGGCCGCGCCACCATTCACGATGTGGCCCGGCTGGCGGAAGTGGGATCGATTACGGTGTCGCGCTACTTCAGCGAACCGGGACGCGTGGCGGCCAAGCGCAGCGCGCGCATTGCGGCGGCGGTGAAGGAGTTGGGCTATGTGCCGAACCTGGCGGCGGGCGGTCTCGCGTCCTCGCGCGCGCGCATCGTCGGCATGGTGATCCCGAATATCTCCGGGCCGATCTTCGCCAACACCATTCAGACGTTCAGCGACACGCTGAACCGCCATGGCTACCAGTTGCTGCTGGCGTCCAGCTACTTTTCGGCCAGGCAGGAAGAGAGCGCGGTACGCGCCTTCCTCGGCTGGAATCCCGCCGCGCTGGCAGTGGTGGGACGCTTTCACAACCGCGCCACGGAAAAGCTGCTCACCAGCGCCGGCATTCCCGTCGTCGAGACCTGGGACTACCAACCGCGCCGCAAGCCGATACAGGTCGGCTACTCCAACAACGCGGTCGGCGAACAGGCGACGCGCTATTTGTATGGCAAGGGCTATCGCCGCATCGCCTTTGTGCAGAACAGCCTTGCCGGCGACTTGAGCGCGGTGGACCGCAGCGACGGCTATGCGACGGTGATGCGCGAGCACGGTCTTGAGCCGATCATTTATGCGCCGACAGCGGAGGCGCCTTTCGATGCGGGCAAGCAGGCGATTGAGGCCTTGGCGTTGTCCCCAGCGCGCCGTGCGCGGCCCGTGGAAGCAATCATCTTCGCCAATGACAATCTGGCGGCGGGCGCTCTACTCGCCGGCCAGCGCGCAGGTCTGAAGATACCGGGGCAATGCGCAATTGTCGGCTTTGGCGACTATGCCTTCTCGCCGCTGCTGCTGCCCAGCCTGACCACCATCCGCCCGCCGGGCCGCGAGATCGGCGAGATCGCCGCGTTGCGCATTCTTGAACAACTGGGTGTGCTGCCCGCGTCGGCACCGGATTCGCGTTTGAATCTGCTGGCCTGCGAATTGATAGAGCGCGAAAGCGCATAAGGACGATGATGAAGAAATGGATTTGCTTGTTGCTCGTGGCGCCGCTGCTGTCGTCGGCCGCTGAAGTGCGTATCGGTTTCCAGAAAAGCGCCGGTTTGCTGAGCATGATGAAGACGCAGGGCGCGTCGCTGCCCGGTCATACGATCAAATGGATTGAATTCCCCGCCGGCCCACAGATGCTGGAGGCGCTGAATGCGGGCAGTATCGATTTCGGCAGCACGGGCGCGCCGCCGCCGGTGTTTGCGCAGGCGGGCGGTGTGGATCTGCTGTACGCCGGCGCGGAGCCGGCGCCTGTGAACAGCGAGGCGATTATCGTACCGAAGGATTCGGCGCTGCGCACGGTGGCGGATTTGAAGGGCAAGCGTGTGGCGTTTCAGAAGGGATCGGGTTCGCACTTTCTGCTGGCGTCCGCGTTGCAGAAAGCGGGCTTGAAGTTCAGCGATATCACGCCGGTCTTCCTGTCGCCATCGGATGCGCGGGCGGCGTTTGTCGGCGGCGGGATTGATGCGTGGGTGGTGTGGGATCCGTACCTGGCGTCAGCGCAGAAGGCCTACCAGGCGCGCGTGTTGAGCGACTACACCGGGCTGCCGCTGGCGAATGGTTTCTATCTGGCGTCGCGCAAGTTCGCCGAACAATCGCCGCAACTGGTATCGGCGTTGCTGGAGCAAGTGAAGCTGACTGGCAAATGGGCCAGCGGGCATCCGAAAGAAGTCAGCACCTTGCTGACGCAGCAGACCGGCGTGCCGGCCGACATTGTGGCCACGTGGATGGGCCGTTCGCGCTTCGGCGCCACGCCCGTCACGCCGGACATCGTCGCCAACCAGCAGCGCGTGGCCGATCTGTTCTACCAGCAGAAGCTGATCCCAAAACAAGTCAACATCGCCAGCCGCGTCTGGGCCTGGCAACCGAAGTAAGTTTGATCCACCTAAAGCCCCCGCCCGCTGAGACGCCCACACTGGCAACTCAGCCAGCGAGGGCATCATGCCAACCGTCTATCTTGAAACGTCAGTCATTTGCCATCTGACCGATCCGCCAAGCACCAATCCCATCACCCGCGCCTGCCAACAGCTAACGCAACTGTGGTGGCACACCCGCTGCGATCCGTCTCGAACATTCATCTCAAGCTATGTGAGCGACGAGATCGAAAGCGCCGATCCCCTACGGGCACGACGACGCCTTGAAGCGATACAGCATCTCGCTAAATACCCAAAATCTGTGGATATAACAAATAAGGCGGAACTTTTAATGCTTGGAGGTGGACTAACCGCGAAGGCTGAGCGAGCAGCAGAGCACATTGCTTGTGCCGCTTTTAACCATTGTGAAATTTTGTTGACTTGGAACTGCGCAGATATCGCCAACGCACGAAAATTTGGCTTACTAAGACTGCTAGTCGACGATGGAGAGTATTGGCTACCTGAGCTCGTAACGCCTTTTGAATTAATGGAGAATAGCTATGAAACTCGATGGCGTAGAAATCCCAGAGGACATTAACGTACCGGAGCTTAGTGCTGAAACCATAGCGGAAATAGATGCGTTACATGCATCGTTACATCGCCACTATGAGGAAATAGAGGAAGATGGCTCACGCACAGCATTAACTGAAAGCCCAGAGCCCAGCAAGCCGGTGACCGTCAGCATTAACACACTTCGTAAGCTTGAACCGTTAGCGCGCGCCAAGGTGCTTTATATGCTGAGGGCTCAAGTTACGGTTTAGAATCAGGACTTGCAGCCGCAGCTGCCGCTGCCGCAACCGCCGCCGCTGCTTTTCGGCGCGGTCGAGGGACCGGTCAGGGACATGCCGGTTTCGCGGCCGCTGTCGCCTTCGAAGCCGGAGGCGTGCAGGCGGTCCATATAGCCTGCCCACAGCACATCTTTCTCGCTGCCCAGCTTGTACAGGTATTCCCACGTGAAGATGCCGGTGTTGTGGCCGTCCGAGAACGTCGGCTGTACCGCGTAATTGCCCACCGGCTCAACGCCGGCAATGCCCACTTCGCGCTTGCCAACCTGCAGCACTTCCTGGCCCGGACCATGGCCCATCACCTCCGCCGACGGCGAATACACGCGCAGCAGTTCAAACGGAATCGAAAACGATTTGCCGTCATCAAATTCAATCTCCAGCAGTTTGGAGACGTTGCGGACCGTCAGGCCGGTAGGGACAGGTTTGCTCATAATGCTTTCACTTTTTCGACGATGGCCGCATGCAATGTTGGCAACAGCGCACGACGCGCCGCCAGCACCTCCGCCGACGAAGCGCGCTGCGCCACAGCCCAGGTCGGGTTGGGGAAATGCGCATCGTCGCGGTAACGCGGGATAACGTGCCAATGCACGTGCGGCGTCATATTACCAAAACTGGCCAGATTAATTTTTTCCGGCGCCAAAACCTCACGCTGCGCGGACTCGACCGCCCACACCACGTCCATCACGCGCACGCGGTCCGCCGGCGCCAGATCGGTCATTTCCTTGACGTGGGCATTCCATACCACGCGCGTGAAACCGGGATATTCCGCCTCGTCCACCGCCACCACCGACACCCGGTCATCGGACCAGATCAAGGCGGCGCCCGGCGCCGCCAGCAGGTGACACAGATCGCAGGCCATTACACCAGCACCCGCTCGATGCCGCCGTCATTGGCGCGTTTCACGTATTCCGGCATCCAGTTTTCGCCCAGCAGATGCTTGGCGATCTCCACCACGATGTAGTCGGCGGTGGTGCCGGCGTCTTCGCTGTAGCGCGACACGCCGCCCAGGCAAGCCGGGCAGCTGGTCAGGATCTTGACTTCGCCGTCGAAGCCATCGGCGCGCAGCTTGTCGGCGCCCTTGATGACTTCCTCTTCCTTGCGGAAGCGCACCTGCGTCGAGATGTCGGGACGCGCCACCATCAGCGTGCCCGAGTCGCCGCAGCAGCGGTCGTTCTTTTCGATCTTGACGTTGTCGTGCGTCTGGATCAGCGAGTTGACGGTCTTGGTCGCTTCCTGCAGCTTCATCGGCGTGTGGCACGGCTCATGGTACATATAGCGCGTGCCGGTCACGCCTTCGAGCTTGACGCCCTTCTCGTTCAGATATTCGTGAATGTCCATGATGCGGCAGCCAGGGAAGATCTTGTCGAACTCGTAGGTGGCCAGCTGGTCGTAGCAGGTGCCGCACGAGACCAGCACGGTCTTGATGTCCAGATAGTTGAGCGTATTCGCCATGCGGTGGAACAGCACGCGGTTATCGGTCATCATCTTGTCGGCCTTGTCGTACTGGCCCGAGCCGCGTTGCGGATAACCGCAGCACAGATAGCCCGGCGGCAGCACCGTCTGCACGCCCACTTCCCACAGCATGGCCTGGGTTGCCAGGCCCACTTGCGAGAACAGGCGCTCCGAGCCGCAGCCAGGGAAGTAGAACACCGCTTCCGTATCGGCCGTGGTCGCCTTCGGATTGCGGATGATCGGAATGACCTTGTCGTCTTCGATGTCCAGCAGCGCGCGCGCGGTTTTCTTCGGCAGGTTGCCCGGCATCTTCTTGTTGATGAAGTGGATCACCTGTTCGCGCACCGGCGGCTTGCCGACGGTCGGCGGCGGCGCCTTGGTCTGCTTCTTGGCGAATTTCTTCAGCAAATCATTGCCCAGGCGCTGCGCCTTGTAGCCGATGCCGATCATCGCCGCGCGGGTGGCGTTGATGGTGGCCGGATCGGTGGCGTTCAGGTAGAACATGGCCGCCGCCTTGCCCGGATTGAAGGTCTTCTTGTCCATCTTGCGCAGCAGGTTGCGCATGTTCATCGACACGTCGCCGAAGTCGATGTTGACCGGACAGGGCGTCACGCACTTGTGGCAGACGGTGCAGTGATCGGCCACGTCCTCGAATTCTTCCCAGTGCTTGATCGAGATACCGCGGCGGGTCTGCTCTTCGTACAGGAAGGCTTCGATCAGCGACGAGGTCGCCAGGATCTTGTCGCGTGGCGAGTACAGCAGGTTGGCGCGCGGCACGTGGGTCGAGCACACCGGCTTGCACTTGCCGCAACGCAGACAGTCCTTGACGCTGTTGGCGATGGCGCCGATATCGCTCTGCTGCATGATCAGCGATTCGTGGCCCATCAGGCCGAACGACGGCGTGTAGGCGTTGGACAGGTCGGCCTCCATGCCGTCCAG
Organism: Duganella alba; assembly: GCF_009674495.1. Taxonomy (GTDB): domain Bacteria; phylum Pseudomonadota; class Gammaproteobacteria; order Burkholderiales; family Burkholderiaceae_D; genus Rugamonas; species Rugamonas alba. The sequence continues at coordinate 79,836 of NZ_WKJN01000007.1, forward strand.
GTTGAGCAGCTTGCCCTTGTTGAAGCGGCCTTCGGGATCGACGCGCAGCTTGTAGTCGCGGAACGGGCCGATTTCATCCTCGTTCAGGAATTCCAGCTTGGTGATGCCGATGCCGTGTTCGCCCGAGATCACGCCGTCCAGCGAACGCGCCAGCGTCATGATGCGCGCGACGGCCTGGTGCGCCAGTTGCAGCATCTCGTAGTGATCCGAGTTGACCGGCAGGTTGGTGTGGACGTTGCCGTCGCCGGCGTGCATGTGCAGCGCCACGAACACGCGGCCACGCAGCACGCGCTTGTGGATGGCGGTGGCTTCGTCGAGGATCAGCTTGTAGGCGGCGCCGTTGAAGATCTGGCGCAGCTGGGCGCGGATTTCCTGCTTCCACGTGACGCGGATGGTGCGGTCCTGCACCACGTCGAACAGCGTGGCGTCCGGCTGCGTTTTCAGGCGCTCTTCGAACACCGGCAGCAGGCGGTTCATACCGTGATCGGCTAGTTCGGCGGTAATCGCCACCAGCGGCTTGTCCAGCTCGGCCAGCAGATAGGTCCAGCGCGCGTGCACCTGCGTCAGCAGCGCTTCCGCCTGCTGCTGACGGTCGCCCAGCATTTCGGCGTCGCCGACACTGTCGTCGGCATCGTCGCTCTTGCCGATCGGCAGATTGCCGGCGGCGAAGAAGGCTTGCAGTTCATCGACCAGTTGCAGCTTGTTCTTGATCGACAGCTCGATGTTGATGCGCTCGATGCCGTCGGTGTACTCGCCCATGCGGTTCAGCGGAATCACCACGTCTTCGTTGATCTTGAAGGCGTTGGTGTGCTTGGCGATGGCGGCGGTGCGGGCGCGGTCCAGCCAGAATTTCTTGCGCGTTTCCGGGCTGACGGCAACAAAGCCTTCGCCGACGCGGGTGTTGGCCAGGCGCACCACTTCCGAGGCGGCCAGCGCCACGGCGTTTTCATCGTCGCCGACGATGTCGCCGAACAGCGCCATCTTCGGCAGCACGCCGCGTTTCGATTTGGTGGCGTAGCCGACCGCGCGCAGGTAGCGCTCGTCCAGGTGCTCCAGGCCGGCCAGGCGCAGCGTGGCGAACTCTTCGCCCTTGGCTGGCAGACCGTCCAGGTAATCCTTGATTTCCACGATCGATGGAATCGCATCGCGCGCCTGGCCGAAGAACTCCAGGCAGACGGTGCGGGTGAACTTCGGCATCTTGTGCAGAATCCAGCGGCCCGAGGTGATCAGGCCGTCGCAGCCTTCTTTCTGGATGCCCGGCAGGCCGGCCAGGAATTTGTCGGTGACGTCCTTGCCCAGCCCTTCCTTGCGGAACACGCGGCCGGCGATTTCCAGGAGCTCGGTCTTGAACGGCGCGCCCTTGGCTTCGCCCTTCGCGCTCGGATGGGTCCACTCCAGCTGGAAGCGGGCCAGCGGCGTATCGTGAATCTTCGACAGGTTGTGGTCGAGGCGCGTGACTTCCAGCCAGTCGCCGTTCGGATCGACCATGCGCCATGAGGCCAGGTTGTCCAGCGCCGTGCCCCACAGCACGGCCTTCTTGCCGCCCGCGTTCATGGCGATGTTGCCGCCGACGGTGGAGGCGTGCGCCGAGGTCGGATCGACCGCGAACACAAAGCCGGCCTTCTCGGCCGCTTCCGACACCTTGTTGGTGATGACGCCGGCGCCGGTGTAGATGGTCGCGTAGTCTTTTTGCAGGCCGGGCAGCACCTTCATTTCGACCGCGCCGATGTTGAGCAGCTTTTCGGTGTTGATGACGGCCGACATCGGCGTCAGCGGAATCGCGCCGCCGGTGTAGCCGGTGCCGCCGCCGCGCGGGATGATGGTCAGCCCCAGTTCGATACAGCCTTTGACCAGGCCGGCCATTTCCTCTTCGCTGTCCGGCGTCAGCACCACGAACGGATATTCGACGCGCCAGTCGGTGGCGTCGGTCACGTGCGAGATGCGCTTCATGCCATCGAAGCAGATGTTGTGCTTGTCGGTGTAGCGGCCCAGCACCTTGTAGGTGCGCTTGCGCAGGTCGTACACCTGTTTGAATTCTTCGCCGAAGTCGGCCACGGCCTTGCCGGCCGCGCGCAGCAGCTTGGCGACATTGGCGCTGCGCTGGCGCGCGGCTTCGTCGGTCTGGGCTTCGCTGTCGTCGACGGTCAGGCGGCGCTTGTCCACCTCGGCCAGACGGTGATGCAGCGCGTTGATCAGTTCCTGGCGGCGTTTCGGGTTATCCAGCAGGTCGTCCTGCAGATACGGATTGCGGCGCACCGCCCAGATATCGCCCAGCACCTCGTACAGCATGCGCGCCGAACGGCCGGTCTGGCGTGCGCCGCGCAGCGCATCCAGCAAGCTCCACGACTCCTCGCCCAGCAGCCGAATCACGATCTCGCGATCGGAAAACGACGTGTAGTTATAAGGAATTTCCCGCAGGCGCGTGGCCTCCGGACCGTGAGGCGTTTCCGCCAGCAGAGCTTGAATTTGTGCAGGGGCGTTCATTATGCAGGGACTATAGACAGACACCGGGAGGATCATTCTAGCCTATTGCAGCGCACCACGCGGGAACAGCCTTAGGCCGCCGAGGGACTCTGCAAGGGTGCAAAAACCGGCAAAAATTCGAAAATAGCCCCGTCACCGCGCAATAAGATGCCAAATCAACGCATCACACTGAATGAAATTTATGCATAAGCTTATGCGGCAAGAGGATAACTTGCACCAAATTAGCCCAGCATTTGTCCGATTCGGTGCCACACGCCGTCCGGCACGTACAACAGCAGCGTGGTCATGGTGATGTAGCGCAGCAGCTTGCCGATGGCCATGTAGGCCAGGCTGGGCCAGAACGGCAGCCGCAGCCAGCCGCCCAGGGTGCACAGCGGATCGCCGATGCCGGGCACCCAGGCCAGCAGCATGGTCTTGGCGCCATAGCGCTCCAGCCAGTGGAACCAGCGGCTCTTGCGCTCCTTGGCGAAGCTCTGCTTGGCCTGCCAGCCCATGTAGTAATCGATGGCGCCGCCCAGCGTGTTGCCGACGGTGGCGACGCCGATCACGCTCCAGAACATCGCCGGGTTGGCCTTGATGACGGCAAACACCGCCGGCTCCGAACCCAGCGGCACCAGCGTGGCCGAGACCAGGCTGATGATGAAGACCGATGTCAGGCCTACCTCGGGCGCGGCGAGCACATGCAGCAGCCAGGTAATTGCGGATTCGATCATTGTTTATTGGGTGTAGGGCAAAGGTGCCATTATAATGATCCGCACACCGCACGATTGAACAGTCCGATCCGAGCCCACCCGCCAAGGATCTGCGCCCCTGCTCCACCCGGTCACCCGCCGGATAGTTAGCATCGAAGCCCTCCGAATCACTTTGCTTGCATACCATGACGACCGACTATCTGAAGAAAGTACTGACCGCGCGCGTCTACGACGTCGCTGATGAAACCCCGCTGGAACTCGCGCCGACCCTGTCGCAGCGCTTCGAGAACCGAATTTTTTTCAAGCGCGAGGACATGCAGAGCGTGTTCAGCTTCAAGATTCGCGGCGCCTACAACAAGATGGCCCACCTGACCGACGCGCAGCGCAAGCGCGGCGTGATCTGCGCCTCGGCCGGCAACCACGCCCAGGGCGTGGCGCTGTCCGCCGCCCGCATGGGCTGCCGCGCCGTCATCGTGATGCCGACCACCACGCCGCAGGTGAAAGTGGATGCGGTCAAGGCGCGCGGCGGTGCCGATGTCGAGGTGGTGCTGCACGGCGAGTCCTACACCGACGCCTACAACCACGCGCTGACGCTGGAAAAAGAACAGAAGCTGACCTTCGTCCACCCGTTCGACGATCCGGACGTGATCGCCGGCCAGGGCACCATCGGCATGGAAATCCTGCGCCAGCATTCCGGCCCGATCCACGCCATCTTCGTGCCGATCGGCGGCGGCGGCCTGATCTCCGGCATTGCCGCATACATCAAACAGATCCGCCCGGACATCAAGATCATCGGCGTGCAGTCGCTGGATTCCGACGCCATGGCGCGCAGCCTGAAGGCCGGCGAACGCGTCACGCTGACCGATGTCGGCCTGTTCGCCGACGGCACCGCCGTGCGCCTGGCCGGCGAGGAAACCTTCCGCCTGGCGCAGCTGTACGTGGACGACGTGATCCTGGTCGACACCGACGCCATCAGCGCCGCCATCAAGGATGTGTTCACCGATACGCGCAGCATCCTGGAGCCGTCCGGCGCGCTGTCGATTGCCGGCGCCAAGGCCTACATCGAACGCGCCGCGCTGACCAAGGACCCGATCAAGAACGAAACGCTGATCACCATCGCCAGCGGCGCCAACATGAACTTCGACCGTCTGCGCTTCGTGGCCGAGCGCGCCGAGCTGGGCGAAGCGCGCGAGGCGCTGTTCGCGGTGACCTTGCCGGAGCAGCGCGGCAGCTTCAAGCGCCTGTGCCAGCTGGTGGGCGCGCGCAACGTCACCGAGTTTACCTACCGCATCAGCGACAAGGACGATGCGCACGTGTTCTGCGGCGTGCAGATCGCCGACCGCAACGAATCCGGCGCGCTGACCCGCCGCTTCGAGGAGCACGGCTTCAAGGCGCTGGACCTGACCCATGACGAGCTGGCCAAGACCCACTTGCGCCACCTGGTCGGCGGCAAGAGCGCGCTGGCGGACAACGAGCTGCTGTACCGCTTCGAGTTCCCGGAGCGTCCCGGCGCGCTGATGCGCTTCCTGGATTCGATGGCGCCGAACTGGAATATCTCGCTGTGCCACTACCGCAGCCAGGGCGGCGACGTCGGTCGCATCGTCATCGGCCTGCAGGTGCCGCCGGAGGAAATGAGCGACTTCGCCCAGTTCCTGGCAACCCTGGGCTACCGCTACTGGGATGAAAGCCTGAACCCGGTCTACAAGCTGTTCCTGGGCTGACCCCGCAACCTTCAGCGGCAAAGCCAGCGTGACCACTTAGGGGTCGGACCCGCAGGGTCCGACCCCACCTTGCGTTGGGGTAAAAGCCCGCGCACGGTTGAAAGCACCTCCGCCACAATCTTAATATAATTACATCTGGTTATCTTAAGGGCGGGAGAGCCATGTCGACCGATATGCAGTTTTCAAGCAACTACCAGGATCTCAGCAATTCCTCCGGCGTCGACGCCGGCTTCCAGTTCGAGTTCTACTGCCAGCGCTGCAACGACCGCTGGCGCACCCGTTTTGAACCCTACCGCAGCGGCCAGGCCTCGGGCTGGGTGCAGAAAGGCGCCAGCCTGTTTGGCGGCCTGCTCGGCAGCGCCAGCAGTGTGCTGAACGGCGTGGCCGAAGCCGGCTGGCACAGCGCCCGCGACGACGCCTTCACCGGCGCCGTAGCCGCCGGCAAGGCCCACTTCAACCGCTGCGGCGATTGCCACCGTTACGTGTGCAGCCCGTGCTTCGACAGCGCCAACGGCCTGTGCTTCAATTGCGCCCCCAACGTCAACGTCGCCATCACCCGCGCCCGCGCGCAGGGCGAAGTGCAAGGCGCGTCCGAACTGGCCACCGAGGAAGGCAAGACGCGCGGCGCGCAGCGCAACGTCACGCAAACGATGCAGCTGGTGTGCCCGGAGTGCCGCACGGAGACCCACGGCGCCAAGTTTTGCCCCGAGTGCGGCCACAAGACCGCGCAGCAGGTCGCGTGCAGCGCGTGCTCGACCATGCTGGAACCGGGTACCAAGTTTTGCACCGATTGCGGCCAGCGCCAGGCGTGAGCGCAGCCCGAGTGCCGCGCCCGCGTTACAATGACGCTTACTCCATTTCGCTCCACGCACCATGACCAATTCCGCCGACCAGTCCCCGCTGGGGAAAACCTCCGCCTACCGCACCGATTACGCGCCGGAACTGCTGTTCCCGATTCCGCGCCAGGGCAAACGCGACGAGCTGGGCTTGTCGGGGACGATGCCGTTCTTCGGCGTCGATATCTGGAACGCGTATGAAATCTCGTGGCTGAACCAGCGCGGCAAGCCGCAGGTGGCGATCGCCCGCGTGACTTTCCCGTCCGATTCGCCGAACATCATCGAATCGAAGTCGTTCAAGCTGTACCTGAACTCCTTCAACCAGACCAAGCTCGACAGCGTGGCCGCGCTGAAGATGCTGCTGCAACAGGATCTGTCCGACGCGGCCGGCGCCAGCGTCCACATCACGCTGACCCAGCCGGAAGAATTCGGCATGATCGCCATGGGCGAACTGGATGGCCTGCTGCTGGACCGCCTTGACATCGAGGTCGACAACTACAGCCCGTCGCCGGACATCCTGAAGGCCGCGCTCGATGAAGAGCCGGTCGAAGAGAAGCTGGTGTCGCACCTGCTGAAATCGAACTGCCTGGTCACCGGCCAGCCGGACTGGGCCGGCGTGCAGATCCATTACAGCGGTCCGCAGATCGACCAGGAAAGCCTGCTGAAATACCTGATTGGCTTCCGCGAGCACAACGAATTCCACGAGCAGTGCGTGGAGCGCATTTTTGTCGACATCCTGCGCCAGTGCCAGCCGCAGCAGCTGGCCGTGTACGCGCGCTACACCCGCCGTGGCGGGCTGGACATCAACCCGTGGCGCAGCAACTTCAGCACCGCGCAGAAACCGCCGAACCTGCGCGGCGCCCGCCAGTAATCAGGCCGGAAAGTCGGTCGAGAAGGCCAGGTCTTTCTGCGCCTCCAGTTCCGCCAGCCGCGCCGACAGCGCGCGCTGCATGGCGGTATAGGCATCGCTGCCCAGCGCCAGCCGTTTCGGCGCCGGCTGCTGGTCCACGCTGGCGATCATGAGTTCCACCATCCTGGCCGGATCGCCCGGCGGCACCGCCTTGCGCTCTTCGAGCATGCGGCGCGCCATGCTGGCCGGCGTGCCGTCGTAGGCGGCGATGCGCGGCGCCAGTTGCGAGCTGCCGTAGCGGAACTCGGTGCGCGCGCCGCCCGGCTCGACGATGGTGACGCCGATGCCAAAGCCGGCCACCTCCTGCTGCAAGGCGTCGGCAAAGCCTTCGATGCCCCACTTGCCGGCGTGGTACAGCGACGCGCCGGGAAACGCCGCCTGCCCGCCCACGGTGGAGATTTGCAGGATGCGGCCGCCGCCCTGCGCGCGCAGATGCGGCAGCACCGCGCGCGCCACCTGGATCGAGCCGATCAGGTTGGTCTGGATCTGCTGCGTGATCTGCTCGTCGGTCACTTCTTCGGCCGCGCCGAACAAGCCATAGCCGGCGTTGTTGACCACCACGTCAATGCGACCCAGGGCGGCAACCGCCGCGTCGACCACGCCGCGGATGGCCGGCGTGTCGGTAACGTCGAGGCGGGCCAGCCACAGCTGGTCGCCGTAGCGCGCTTTCAGGTCGTCCACGCTGGACAGGGTGCGGACGGTGCCGGCAACGCGCTCGCCGCGCGCCAGCAGTTGCTCGCTCATATGGCGGCCGAAGCCGCTGCTGATGCCGGTGATCAGCCAGGTACGTTGTGTCATGGGTAGCTCCTGTGAAAACACCACGATAGCGTGCGCCGTCCAGACTTTGAATGCTTGAAAGTCGGTCTTTCATGCGTAATAATCCAATCCATGCAAGATGATCCCCTGTCAGATGTCCTGCGCCTCGTCAGCGCGCACTCGGTGGTTTCCGGCGGCCTGGCTGCGGGCGGCGCATGGGCGATCGCCTTTCCCGCCGTCGGCACCATCAACTTTTTCGGCATCCTGCGCGGCAGCTGCTGGCTGATCCACGAAGGCGAAGCGCCGCAGCGCATCGGCGCCGGCGACATCTTCCTGCGCTCGGCGCACCGCAAGCTGGTGCTGTGCAGCGATCCCGGCGCCACGCCGGTCGACCTGTACACCGTGGTGACCAACAAGGCGAACGGCATCAGCCAGCTCGGCGACGGCGACGATTTCTTCATGCTTGGCGGTAAAGTCGCGCTGGACGCGGTCAGCGGCAAGCTGCTGCTCGACGCCCTGCCGGCCACGCTGCACATCCGCGCCGGGACGCCGCACGCCGCCGGCATGCAATGGCTGCTGCGACAGATCGTGCAGGAGCAGGCCACCGCCCTGCCCGGCACGGCGGCGGCCTCGGCGCAGCTGGTACACCTGTTGTTCATTCAGATCCTGCGCGCCCACGTGGCCGACGCCGGACCGGGCGCGGCCAGCTGGCTGCGGGCCGCCAGCGACCGCCGCCTGGCGCCGGTGTTGAGCATGCTGCATGCGGAGCCGGGCCGCGGCTGGCAACTGGCCGAGCTGGCCGACGCGGCCGGTATGTCGCGCGCCAGCTTCGCCGCGCATTTCAAGGCGGTGGCCGGAGTGGCGCCGCTGGCCTACCTGGCGCAATGGCGCATGCGGCTGGCCGAGCGCGCGCTGCGCAGCGAAGCGGTCACCATCGCCGTGCTGGCGCAGCGGCTGGGCTACAGTTCCGAAAGCGCGTTCAGCAATGCCTTCAAACGTTTGATTGGCGTCGCCCCCAAACACTACCGAAACGCCCAATCAGGCGTATGATGTGATCTACAACGCCTGTTGCTACGCCAGCTGGTGTTGCCGGCGCGAAAACGACAAAAAACGGCGAAATGCCCCGGCTTCTGGCGAAAAACCGGCGTTTTTCACGATTTCTAATCAGAAATAGCGATTCTTTCTTTAGTGCATTTTTAACAGCCTGTGGCTGCGCCCGGTTCGGGCATAAACGCAACGTCGGCATGAGCGATTTCATGTTACATGGCGCAGAAACCAGCCTATAATTCTGCTCGCGTGCCACCCTTGTGCGGTGCAACATTACATTCGTATTATGAATAACCTGAGCAAAATACTCTCTCTGGAGAACGTGCTGCTGGATTTGGAAGTGTCCAGTAAAAAGCGCGCTTTCGAGCAAGCTGGTCTGATCTTCGAAAACAACTGCGGCATCGCCCGTTCCACCGTCTCGGACAACCTGTTCGCGCGCGAGCGCCTCGGTTCGACCGGACTGGGCCACGGCGTCGCCGTGCCGCACGGCCGCATCAAGGGCATGAAGAGCCTGAAGTCGCCGCTGGCCGCGTTCGTGCGCCTGGCCGAGCCGATTCCGTTCGAGTCGCCGGACGGCAAGCCGGTCAACCTGCTGTTCTTCCTGCTGATTCCGGACCACGTGACCCAGCAGCACCTGGAGATCCTGTCGGAGATCGCCGAGATGTTCTCGGACGACGCCTTCCGCGTGGCGCTGAGCACCGACGACGATCCGAAATCGGTGCATTCGCGCATCATCAACTGGCTGCCCAGCCTCCAAGCCGCTGGCTGACGTCTGACAATAGGTTAAACTAAGGACAGTTCAACCTATTCGATAAAGACGCCCCATGCTGCAAACTCCGCTGACGATACAAAGGCTTTACGACGACAATCGCGAAAGTTTGCAGCTTGGCTGGTTCGCCGGCTTCCCCGGCGGCGAACGCCTGATCTCCGGCGACGTCGCTTCGGCCGCCGACCAGGTGGGCCACCTGAACACCATTCACCCGGGCCGTATCCAGGTCTTCGGGCACCAGGAAATCAACTACTACCAGCGCCTGAAGTCGCTGACGCGCGCGCACGTCATTGGCGAACTGATCGCTGGCGGTCCGCCGGCGCTGATCATCGCCCAGGGCCTGGAAACGCCGCCCGACATTCTCGCGATTTGCGACGAGAAAAATATCCCCTTGTTCTCGACGCCGCTGCCGGCCGCGCAGGTGATCGACTTCCTGCGCGTGTACCTGTCGAAGAAGCTGGCGCAACGCATCATCATGCACGGCGTGTTCATGGACGTGCTGGGCGTGGGCGTGCTGATCACCGGCGATTCCGGCCTCGGCAAGAGCGAGCTGGGCCTGGAGCTGATTTCGCGCTCGCACGGCCTGGTGGCCGACGATGCGGTGGAGTTTTCGCGCATCGCGCCGAACATGATCGAGGGCCGCTGCCCGGCGCTGCTGCAGAATCTGCTGGAAGTGCGCGGGCTGGGCCTGCTGGACATCAAGGCCATCTTCGGCGAGACGGCGGTGCGGCGCAAGATGCGCCTGAAGCTGATCGTGCACCTGGTGCGCCGTGGCGCGTCGGATGAGGAAGTGGAGCGTTTGCCATTCCAGTTCCCGACCGAGGACGTGCTGGGCCTGCCGATCCGCAAGGTGGTGATTCCGGTGGCGGCCGGCCGCAACATCGCGGTGCTGCTGGAAGCCGCCGTGCGCAACACCATCCTGCAACTACGCGGCATCGATACGCTGCAGGAGTTCATGGAGCGCCAGAGACAAGCGATGAGCGGCGACTAACGCGCGATGGTATCATCGTAAGCTATGCGCATCGTCCTCATCACCGGTATCTCCGGCTCCGGCAAATCCGTCGCCCTCAACGTCCTGGAAGACACGGGACATTATTGCGTCGACAACCTGCCGCCCGCCCTGCTCTCCAGCCTCGTCAAGACCTTGACGGACGAAGGGTTGCAGGCGCTCGCTGTCGCGGTTGACGCCCGCAGCGCCGAATCGCTGGCCTCGTTGCCGGTCGACGTGCAGCGCCTGCGCGAGCTCGGCCACGACGTCAAGGTGATGTTCCTGACCGCGAACACGCACTCGCTGGTGGCGCGTTTCTCCGAGACGCGGCGCAGCCATCCGCTGTCGCACGAACTGCGTCCGGGCCAGAATCCGGGCGCGCGCCGCACGCTGATCGAATGCATCATGGAAGAGCGCGAGCGGCTGTCGACGATCGAGCAGCTGGGCCATGTGATCGACACCTCCGAACTGAGCGCCAACAAGCTGCGCGCCTGGGTCAAGGACCTGGTGCTGACCGAGCATGCGCCGCTGACCCTGTTCTTTGAATCGTTCGCTTTCAAGCTGGGCGTGCCGATGGATGCGGATTTCGTGTTCGACGTGCGCGCGCTGCCGAATCCTTATTACGACCTGGCGCTGCGTCCGCTGACGGGCCGCGACGCGCCGGTGATCGACTTCCTCGACGCCCAGCCGAGCGCGGGCGAGATGCTGAACGACATCCGCGGCTTCGTGGAAAAATGGCTGCCATCGTTCAAGACGGATAACCGCAGCTACCTGACGGTGGCGCTAGGCTGCACCGGCGGCCAGCACCGCTCGGTGTACATGGCCGAAAAACTCGCCGCCTACTTCCACGCCACCGAACGCGTCGTTCTCCGCCACCGCGAGCAATAAGGGGGCGCTGCGGAGCGCAGTGAAAACGCATGCTTATTTTGCCAGCGCATGCTTTCACCCCCAAGCGGTGCGCCGCCGCCGGGGTCTGACCCCGTACGGGGTCAGACCCCTCTGTGGCCCTGCGGGGTAGACAGGTGGCGTAGCGGATGCGCATAATCAGGCCATACCGGCTGAAACATCCCCTGCACCATTTCTGTAGTAACTTCTTCCAGCGTGGCCGGCTGCCACTGTGGCGCATTATCCTTGTCGACCACCAGCGCCCGGACACCTTCAATGACCTCGCCGTTTTCAAAATTGCGACGCACCAGCGTGCGCTCCATGCGCAAACAATCGGCGACATCGAGCGCGGCGCCGCGTTTGATCAGTTCGTGGGTAACCGACATCATCAGCGGCGAGCGCGTCGACAGCAGTTGCAGCGTTTTCGCGGCAAAGGCGCTGTCATCAGCTTTCAACGATGCGACGATGGCAGGCACGGAACCAGCGCTGAAATGCCGATCGATGGCGGCGCGGTCGGCAGCCAGCTGGCTGTCACCGGCGTTATGCGTGGCAGCGTAGGCGGCAAGTGCGGACACAAGTTCAGCGCCCGGCGTCGCGGACAGCACAGCATCCAGTGCGGCACGATCCGCCATCGGCGCATAATGATCCGCCAGCCCGGCATACAGCGCATCTGCGGCATTGATCGTCACGCCAGTCACGCCCAGGTAGTAGCCCAACGCCCCCGGCGCGCGCGACAGGAAATAACTGCCGCCCACATCCGGGAACAGGCCGATATTCACCTCCGGCATCGCCATCCTGGTCTTATCCGTGACGATGCGCACGCCGCCCTGCGCTATGCCCATGCCGCCGCCCATCACCACGCCGTCCATCAGCGCGATGTAAGGCTTGGGATAAAAATGGACTAAATGATTTAGCGAATATTCCTCGGTGAAGAAATCCTCCAGCAGCGCGCTGCCGCCCTGCGGCGTCGATCGCCCCACGTCGTGGAAGAAACGGATGTCGCCGCCGGCGCAGAACGCCTTCTCGCTGCTGCTGCGGATCAGCACGGCGGCGACGCTGTCGTCGTCGCGCCAATCGCGCAGCACGCGCGTGATCGCGCGCACCATCTCCAGCGACAGGGAGTTCAAGGCCTTCGGCCGATCGAGCACGATCAAGCCGGTGCCGTTGCTGATACTGGTGTGGATATATTCGCTCATGCGAATATTCTACTTCAGATGCTCCAGCGGATTGGGCACGTCCAGCGAACCGCCCATGCGCGGCTGCCACAGCGCCTTGCCGCGCGGCGGCGGCGCCTTGCCCTCGTGACGGTTGTAAACCATCGTCACCTCGCGGCTGCCCACCGGCTCCTGCTCAAAGCCGGTACGCCTGGCGATGCCGGAAGGATCGGCCGAACTCGCCACGGTGAACGCCACCAGCGTATCCAGGCGCGGATCGTGCACGTCCAGGATGGAGGCGATGAACACCAGCGGCGTCGCCGCAAACACCTGGTAGTGCAAGGCCTTGCCGGCGCGCTCCATCTCGGCCGGCAGCGAGCCATCCTCGGCCATCTGCCCCAGCGCATGCTCAAGCACCTTGCGGCCCCAGTCCAGATAGCGCTTGTCGCCGGTCACGCCGCCCACCGACGTCACCGCCAGACCTTCCCAGTAGTAGTGGTTGTTGCGGCCGCCCTTCTTGGCATCCGAATGCGCCATGGTGGCGTCTGCCAGCGTCCTGAACCAGCCATCGATCACCGTCCGCTGCGCCGGCGTCGCCTGCGCCTGCACACGCGCGTAATTCAGCGCCAGGCCGCCCAGGGTCCACTTGCGCACGTAGTAGGCCTGCTCGCTGGACAGCTTGCCCAGCATGGCCTTCTGTTCACCCCAGCTGGTCAGCCAGGACAGCGCACAGGCGGCGTCGCCGCCGGCGTTGGCATCCTTGGCCACCTGCGCCAGGAAATCCTCGATCGGCTTGGTATTGGCGATATTGCGCGCCCGCAGCACCGGATCGATCACCGAGTGATGGGCATCCGAGTAATAGCTGTTGGCGTCGATGTCGATCCGGGCCGGAGGCGGCGCCTCGCAGGCGGCCATGGCGGAAGCGCCGGCCAGCGCCAGCGAAATCATCAGAGTTAAACGTTTAACCATAAGACCTCAATAAAGGGCGCTCAGGGCGCCCTTAGTTGTTGATGCCAAAACCGCTAATCAGACGGCGGCGGCGGCGGGTTCGTAGCTGTCGGGAATATGCTTGATCGCATCATGCCCGTGCTGTTGCACCTTGTTTTTGTATTTCATGACCTGCCGATCCAGCTTGTCGATCAGCGTATCGATGGCGGCATACAGGTCTTGCGACAGGCTCTCCACGTACACGGTCTTGCCGGACATACGCAGGTTGATTTCAGCCTTTTGACGTTTCTCTTTCTCTTTAAGGTTATCTACGGTCAGGATGACAGCAATATCAATCACTTGATCAAAGTGGCGGGTGACGCGTTCCAGCTTGTTCTGCACGTACTCACGAATAGCCGAGGTCACTTCGAGATGATGTCCACTGATGGTGAGATTCATACACACTCCTAAAGATGATGTCGCTTGACGGTTAGTGCTGCGCCCATTGCCGCCGGGCGCGCAGGAACCACACACTACAAAGACTTGCGGAGGCTGACTGGTGGGATCTTGAGGGCTTCGCGATATTTGGCAACAGTGCGTCGCGCAATCACCATGCCCTGTTCACCCAGCATGTCCGCAATCTTACTGTCGGATAAAGGATTTTTAGGGTCTTCAGCTCCTGTCAATTGCACTATCAAGGCACGTATCGCCGTCGAACTTGCTTCCCCGCCAGCTTCGGTGGCGACATGGCTACCAAAGAAATATTTCAACTCAAACATGCCGTGCGGGGTCAGCATATATTTTTGAGTTGTTACGCGAGAAATGGTGCTCTCGTGTAAACCCAGTGTATCAGCAATTTCGCGAAGCACAAGGGGACGCATGGCGACCGCGCCGTGCGAGAAAAAGTTCTTTTGTCTTTCTACTATCGCCTGTGCCACGCGCAGGATGGTGTCGAAACGCTGGCGCATATTCTTGATCAGCCACTTGGCCTCCTGCAGCTGCGCGCCCATCGCGCCTTCGCCCTTGCCCTGCTTGAGCAGGTTGGCGTACATGGCGTTGACGCGCAGGCGCGGCATGACGTCGTTGTTCAGGCTGACCTGCCAGCCGTTGCGCGATTTTTTCACGATCACGTCCGGCACCACGTAGTCCGACACGTCCGATGCGAAGGCCGCGCCCGGATGCGGATTGCACTGGCGGATCACGGCCTGCGCTTCACGCAGATCTTCGTCGTCGCACAGCAGCGCTTTCTTCAGCTTGTTGAAATCGCGCTGCGCAAACCACGTCAGGTGATTCTCGACGATGGCCAGCGCCATGCGCCGCGTCACCATCGGCACGCAAGGCAAACGCTTGATCTGCAAGGCCAGGCACTCGGCCGCGTTGCGCGCGCCGACACCCATCGGATCGAAGCTTTGCAGCATGCTCAAGGCCGTCTGCAATTCCTCGATCTCGACGTCCAGTTCTTCCGGCAGGCGCGCGTGGATGTCCTCCAGCGATTCTTCCAGATAGCCGTTCTCGTCGAGCGCGTCGATGATCAGTTCGACCAGCGCGCGGTCGCGCATTTCCAGCACCGTCACGCGCATCTGTTCCATCAGATGTTCGCGCAGCGTACAGTGGTGCGCCTCCAGTTGCGGACGCGCGTCTTCATCGTCGGGCGCCTTGCTGCGGCCGGCGTCGCTCCAGTCGACGTCGGCTTCGGCGGTGGTGCTTTCGGTGTCGGCGGCCGGGCCTTCGTAGGCGTCGCCTTCCGGCGCCGGCGCGTCGCCTGGCGGCCCTTCGGGCGGCGCGTCGCCGACCGGCGCCTGTTGGCTGATGGCGCCGTCGGACAGCAGCCGCAGCGAATGGTCGAGCGGATCGTCGAGACGTTCCAGCAGCGGGTTATCGGTCAGCAGCTGTTCGAGTTCCTGGTGCAGCTCCAGCGTCGACAATTGCAGCAGCCGGATCGACTGTTGCAGTTGAGGCGTCAACGCCAGGTGCTGCGACGTGCGCAGTTGCAGAGACTGTTTCATTAGGGGTTACATGCGGAAGTGTTCACCCAGGTAGACACGACGCACCGATTCGTTGGCGATGATGTCGTCCGGACGGCCTGATGCCAGCACCGAGCCCTGGTTGATGATATATGCGCGGTCGCAGATGCCCAGCGTCTCGCGCACATTGTGATCGGTAATGAGGACGCCGATATTGCGTTCCTTGAGGAAGCGCACGATGCGCTGGATCTCAATCACGGCAATCGGGTCGACCCCGGCGAATGGTTCATCGAGCAGCACGAAGCGCGGATTGGTCGCCAGGGCGCGCGCGATCTCCACGCGGCGGCGTTCGCCACCGGAGAGCGACAGCGCCTGGTTCTCGCGCAACTTCTCGATTTGCAAATCGGCCAGCAGGGTATTCAGCCGTTCATCAATTTCAGCCTTGGATAAAGACTTGCCGTTCACCTTCTGAATTTCGAGGACGGCGCGAATATTTTCTTCCACAGTCAGCTTGCGGAACACCGACGCTTCCTGTGGCAGGTACGACAAGCCCATCGCCGCGCGGCGATGGATGGGCAGCGACGAGATATCGGTGCCGCTGATATCGATGCTGCCGGCGTCCGACGGCACCAGGCCGACGATCATGTAGAACGAGGTGGTCTTGCCGGCGCCGTTCGGCCCCAGCAGGCCGACCACTTCGCCGCACTCCACCTGCAACGACACGTCATGCACCACCTGGCGCTTGCCGTAGGTCTTTTGCAGGCCCTTGACGATCAGGGTGCTACCGCAGGATGGTTCCATCTTATTTCCCCGGTACAGGCTGGGTGGCAGGCGCCGGCTGCTTGTTCGACGGCTGGATCACCATCGTGCTCTGGCCGCCGCCGACCTTGCCCTCGCCGCCCGGCGTGTTCTTCACGGCGAAGAACTCCTTGCGGCTGTCGTAGGAAATGAATTCGCCATCGACCTGGCTGGCGACTTTCGGGCCTTCCAGCTTCTTGATCTCGGCCTTGGCGAACAGCTTGACCAGCTCGGTCTTGCCATCGTATTCGATGCGGTCGGCCTTGCCTTCGACCCACTGGTCGCCGGCGCCGTCGAGCTTCTGGCGGAAGGTGGCCTGCACGCCGGGCGCGCTGTTCAGCACCACGTACTGGTAGCCTTCCGGATCTTCGGTCACCACCGCCTTGGGCGACTTCATCAGCAGGGTGCCGCGGGTCAGCACCACGTTGCCGGTGAAGGTCTTGATCTGCTTGACGTCATCGGCGTCCAGCTGGTCGAAGGTGATCTGGGTCGGCTTGCTGGAGTCGGCTTTTTCCGCGTGCGTGACGCCGGCGGCGGCAGCGGCCAGCAGCAGCGTGGCGGCCAGCATCAGTTTGTTGGTCTTGATTCGGTTCATCTCTCTCGTTCCTCAATGTGCCGCGCGCGGCGGCATCGTAATAGTTCCGCGTCCGCCCAGCGTGATCTGGCGGGTGGCGTTGTTCGCCGTCATGCCGGTGCCGGTGGCGGTCGAGCGCCCGGACAGCATCTCCACTGCGGCGTCGGTCTGCATGCGCTCCTCGTCCGGGTACACGGTCAGCGTACTGGTCTTCAGGCGCAGCTCCTGCGCTTGCTTGGTGGCGGGTCGCACCACGTCCACATTACCACTCAGCTTGACGCGCGTATTGCCCTGATCGATATATGCGGTCAGCGCGTGGATATTCATCGGCGGCTGTTCGCTGGTCAGGCTGTGCACGTAAGGCTTGTCGATCAGCGACGAATCATCGGTGGGATGATGGGTCAGCTTGTCGCCGGAAATGATGTAGGCCGGCTGGCCCTTCATGTTCATGCGTACCGTACTGAAGCGCTCAATGATGTAGTCCGGCTCGTCGCGGAAGCGGTCGGCCTGCGCCTTCTGCCCGGCCTGGTCGACCACCTGCACCAGCCAGAAGCTGCCCAGGGCCACGAACACGCCGACCATCATGATCAACGTCAGCTGCCAGCGATGTGCTGTTCTTTTACGCATGACTCGTCCTTGTTAAACCAGGAATTGTGCCATCACGCGCTCGTAGCTGCCTTGCGCGTGCATCAACAGTTCGCACACTTCGCGCACCGCGCCACGGCCGCCGAACGCGACGGTGGTGTGGTGCGCGCGCTCCAGCACTTCCTGGCGGCCGTTCGGCACGGCGACGGCAAAGCCGACGCGCGACAGGATCGGCAGGTCCACCACATCGTCGCCGATGAAGCCGACCTGCTCGGCGGTGAGGCCGGTTTTTTCCAGCAGCGCGTTGAACGGCGTCAGCTTGTCGTGGCCACCCTGGTGCAGGTGGTTGATGCCGAGGTCGGCCGCGCGCTTGATCACCTGCGGCGACTTGCGCGCGCTGATGATGGCGGTGTCGATGCCGGCTTCCTGGATCAGCTTGATACCCAGGCCGTCGTGCACGTTGAAGGTCTTCAGCGCTTCGCCGTCGGCGCCGTAATGCAGACTGCCGTCGGTCAGCACGCCGTCGACGTCGAAGATCATCAGCTTGACGCGCGCGGCGCGCTCCAGATAGGTCATGGCGGTCATCAGATCACCTTGGCGCGGGTCAGGTCATGGATGTGCAGCGCGCCGACCAGCTTGCCGTCGGCGTCGGTCACCAGCATCTGGTTGATGCGGTACTGCTCCATCACGGCCACGGCGTCCACCGCCATTTTTTCCGGCGAGATGCTGCGCGGATTGGCGTGCATCACGTCGCCGATGACGACCTGGGTGAAGTCCTGCACTTTTTCGATCATGCGGCGCAGATCGCCGTCGGTGAACACGCCCAGCGGCTTGTCGTCGGCGTCGACGATGGCGGTCATGCCCATGCCCTTCTGCGTGATTTCCAGCAGCGCCTCGGTCAGCTTGACGTCGGCACGCACCTTCGGCACGGCGTCGCCGCTGCGCATCACGTCCTTGACGTGGGTCAGCAGGCGGCGGCCCAGGGCGCCGCCCGGATGCGAGCGGGCGAAATCTTCTTCCTTGAAGCCGCGCAGGTCCAGCAGCGCCACGGCCAGCGCGTCGCCCAGCGCCAGCGTGACGGTGGTCGAGGTGGTCGGCGCCAGGTTCATCGGGCAGGCTTCCTTGGCCACGGCCACGTTCAGGTGGACGTCGGCGATGGTGGCCAGGCTGGAGCCGGGCTTGCCGGTCATGGCGATGACCTTGCTGCCCATGCGTTTCACGACCGGCAGGATGGTCATCAGCTCCGAGCTTTCGCCGGAATACGAAATGGCGATGAAGGCGTCGTCGCGGGTCACCATGCCGAGGTCGCCGTGCGCGGCTTCGGCCGGGTGCACGAACAGCGCCGGCGTGCCGGTCGAGGCCAGGGTGGCGGCGATCTTGCGGCCGATGTGGCCGGACTTGCCGATGCCCGACACGACCACGCGGCCGGTGCAGTTCAGCAGCAGCGAGATGGCCTGCACCACGCTGTCGTCGTCTTCCAGACGCGCGTTCAGGGCATTGATGGCATCCGCTTCGTTTTGCAGCGTGTCTCGGGCAAGACGCAGTGCCGTTTTTGCATCAAAAGCTTTCAGCATTGTTTTTTCATGGGTTACACTCATGCCCAAGTATAGCCGAATTGAGAAAGCAAAAAACTTGCCAGTCGCAACATAACGCCCTTGGATGCCTGGATAGGCCCACAAACAACAAAACTTTACCTTTACCGGCGATGTTGAAATGACGTTTTCACCTCTGGAATTAACACTGTTGCTGTTGGGAAGCGCCGTGCTTGGCGTGGTGGCTTTCCGCATGATGCACCTGCCGCCGATGCTCGGCTACCTGACGGTCGGCATCCTGATCGGTCCCCACGCGCTGGGCCTGGCCGAGCAGAGCGAAACCACCCACGGCCTGGCCGAGTTCGGCGTGGTGTTCCTGATGTTCTCCATCGGCCTCGAATTTTCCTTGCCCAAATTGAAAGCCATGCGCGGCATCGTGTTCGGGCTGGGCATGGCGCAGGTGGTGCTCACCATCGTCGCCACCATGATCCTGGGCTGGGCCATCGCCACCCAGCTGCCGACCATGCTGCATCTGAGCTGGCAGGCCGCGTTTGCGCTGGGCGGCGCGCTGGCCATGTCCTCCACCGCCATCGTCTCGAAAATGCTGACCGAGCGGCTGGAGCTGGAAAGCGAACATGGCCGCAAGATCATCGGCATCCTGCTGTTCCAGGACCTGGCGGTGGTGCCGCTGCTGATCCTGATCCCGTCGCTGGGCGAGCGCCCGGACGCGCTGATGGAAACGCTGGGCTGGGCCGCGCTGAAGGCGGTGGTGGTGCTGGCCCTGCTGTTCGTGGTCGGCCACAAGGTCACGCGCGGCTGGTTCACCATCGTGGTCAAGCGCCGCTCGCAGGAACTGTTCATGCTGAACCTGCTGCTGGTGACGCTGAGCGCGGCCTGGATCACCGAGCGCGCCGGCCTGTCGCTCGCGCTGGGCGCCTTCGTGGCCGGCATGCTGATTTCCGAAACCGAATACAAGCACCAGGTGGAAGAAGACATCAAACCGTTCCGCGATGTGCTGCTGGGACTGTTCTTCATCACCATCGGCATGCTGCTCAACCTGCGCCTGGTGCTGGAAAACTGGTGGCTGGTGCTGTTGCTGCTGTGCGTGCCGGTGCTGATGAAATTCGCGCTGATCGCCGGCCTGGCCAAGCTGTTCGGCTCGTCGGACGGCGTGTCGATGCGGGTCGGCCTGGCGCTGGCGCAGGCGGGCGAGTTCGGCTTCGTGCTGCTCAACCTGGCGGCCGGGCATAACCTGATGGAATCGTATGTGGTGCAGGTGGTGCTGGCGTCGATGGTGCTGTCGATGCTGGTGGCGCCGTTCATCATCGCGCAGTCGGACAAGATCGTCATGAAGTTCTCCAGCAACGAGTGGATGATGCAGTCGCTGCAGCTGACCAAGATCGCCAGCCGGGCGATGTCCACCAACAAGCACGTGATCGTATGCGGCTTCGGCCGCAGCGGCCAGCGCCTGGCGACCTTGCTGGCCGAGGAGAAGATCGATTATCACGCGCTGGATCTTGATCCGGAACGGGTGCAGGAGGCGCAGACGGCCGGCGCGCATGTGTCGTATGGCGATGCCGGGCGGCGCGAGAGTCTGGTGGCGGCGGGTATTTACCGGGCCAGCGCGGTGGTGATTTCGTATGCCGACACGGCCTCGGCGCTGCGCGTGCTGCGCCAGGTGAACGAGCTGACGCCGGCGCTGCCGGTGATCGTGCGCTCGCATGATGATACGGATCTGGATCAGCTGAAGGCAGCCGGTGCGGCCGAGGTGGTGCCGGAGATTATGGAGGGCAGCCTGATGCTGGCCTCGCATGCGCTGGTGATGCTGGGCGTGCCGCTGCGGCGCGTGGTGCACCGGGTGCAGGCGGCGCGTGAGGAGCGGTATGCGTCGCTGCGCGGGTATTTCCCCGGGATTACCGATGCGGACGAGGAGACCGATCCGGAGAGGTTGCATACGGTGACGCTGACGGGCAGCGCCAGCAGTGTCGGGCGGACGCTGGGGTCGGTGGATGTGGCGGGGTGCGGAGCGGAAGTGGCCAGCATCCGGCGCGGCAAGGGTGGGTTGGAAGTGGCGCCGGAAACTGTGCTGCAAGCCGGCGATGTGGTGGTGCTGCGCGGCGAAGCCGACGCAGTCAACCGCGCGGAGCAACGCCTTTTACGCTGAACCCCGCAGGGCCAGAAAGGGGTCTGACCCCTGCGGGGTCAGACCCCGACGGCGGCGCGCCGCTTGGGGGTGACAGCATGCTATCGGGTCGGCGCTGGCGTCGCGTCTTTTTCACGCGACTTACCCCGTCATGCTATCGCGTCGGCGCCGGCTTCGCGTTAATTTTCACGCGGAATAAGCCATAGGCTTTTTCACGCAAGTCTTTGCCGCCATGGAAGCCGGCCTGGCGGTGCAGCTGGTTGGCGGTGAAGTACAAATAGCCATCCGGACCGATCGATAGCGTATCCGGCCACAGCAACCGGCCATCGCTGGCCAGCGTGCTCCAGCTGCCGTCCGGCGCGCGCTTGCGGATGCTGTTGTGCTCGTAGTCGCTGGCGTACACCGCGCCATCGGCGTCCGCCTCCAGACCATCCGATGCGCCCTTCTCGCCCAGGTCTTTCACCGCCGCCGCCAGTTGCTGCTCGCTGACGGCCGGATCGCGCAGCAGGCGCGTCGGCACGGAATACAGGTGGCGGCTGGACAGCGGACTGTAATACAAGGTGGCGCCATCGGCCGACAAGGCGATGCCGTCGGACGCCACGGTGAATGCTTGCGTGCTGCCATCGGCATTGCGCACCTTCATGTTTTCCCCCTCCACGATCGGCGCGAAGGCCGGATCGGCCGAGGTCGACGCATGGCCGCTCAGGCGCCGCAGCGCCGCGCCACTGGCCAGGTCCAGCACGATGATCGCGCCCGGCCCGCTCAACGACGAATCGGTCACATACGCGGTGCCGGTACGGAAATCGAAACGCACGTCGTTGACATAGGTGGTCGGCAGGATCACGTTGGAGGGAAACACCACCGTCTGCGCCACCTTGTCGGTCTTCAGATCGACGGCAACCAATTTCGGGCCGCCCGCCTTCGGCGCGGCAAAGCCCGGCGCGGCCGTATCCAGCACCCACAGCTTGCCCTGGCCGTCGGCCACCACGCTCTGCACGCTGGAGAAATCGCGGTTGGCGGCGGCGCTCGGATAAGCAACCACGCGGCCATCGCGGATCTCGCCGACGCCGAACGGCACGTCATCGCCCCACTGCGGGAAATTCACGAAGATGCGGCCGGTCTCGGAGACGCTGACACCGGTCGGCATGGCGCCGGTGAAGACAAACACGCGCTCGGCCTGGCCGACAGGACGTTCCTGCGGCACCGGCTCGGCGGCTTGGACATGGAGGGAAAAAGCCAGCGCCAGGGCGGCGGCGATACGCAGGGTTTTCATGGCAGCCTTTCAAAGAGAATGAAGTTGCAGCCATGTTATTCCAGCATCAACGCAGATAAATCCCCTTAATCAGCTAACTCTTTCAATGAAATCGCGAAAATCATTCAGCCCGATAGCTGATGACGCGGTTGCGGCCATTTTCCTTGGCGTCGTACAGCAGGCCGTCGGCGCGCTCGATCAGGTTGCGGGCGATGGCTTCCGGATCGCCCTCCGCCATGCCCACCTCGAGGCAGGCCACGCCGATCGACACGGTCACCGACAGCTGCAGCTCCGGCGACAGCGTAATCATGCTGCCGGCCACGCTGGCGCGGATACGCTCGGCCACGAAGGCCGCGCTTTCCAGGTTGGCGTCGATCAGCAGCACCACGAATTCCTCGCCGCCGAAGCGCGCCAGCGCGTCCGAGGTGCGCAGCTCGTTCTTGATGCGCGCCGCCACCTCGCGCAGCACCTCGTCGCCGCCGCCGTGGCCGACGGTGTCGTTGACGCGCTTGAAGTGGTCGATGTCGATGTACATGAAGGAAATCGGATACTGCTGGCGGCGCGCCCGCGCAATCTCTTCCAGCAGGCGGCGGTCGATGTAGCGGCGGTTGTAGACGCCGGTCAGCGAATCGGTCAGGCCGATGTACTTCAGCATCTCGTTGCTGATGACGTTTTCCAGGCAGATGGCGATGATGGACGCCATGTGCTCGATGAAATCGGTGCCCAGGCTCGGCGTGAAACGGGTCGGATCGCAGCTGCCCAGATTCAGGCTGCCGATGATGCGCTTGTTGCGCAGCAGCGGCACCACCGCCACGCTTTGCAGGCCGGCCGGCGCGTGGGGGAAGGTGGACGCATGGCGCAGCCGGTCATACATGCCCAGCAGCGGCTTGGGCGTCGGCGCATAGGCGGTGCGGCGCGCCAGGTCCAGGCCCAGCTCGTCCAGCGTTTCAACAAAAATCAGGTCGGGGAAATCTTCGAACACCACATCCAGCTTCAGCATCACGGTGCGGATGTCGGCGTCTTCGTCGATCAGCGTCAGCGTCACGCTGTCGAGCTCGGAGATGACGGGCAGCACGCGGAAGATGGTGCCCACCAGTTCAGGGAAATTGCCGGCGCCGACGATTTCCAGGTCGAAGGCCTGGTGGCGCGTCATGATCGAGTGGTTGCGTTCGGCCTGCTCCAGCAGATAGGCCATGCGCGCGCGCAAAGCCCGGTTCTCGGCCGCCAGATCATGCGCAGCGTCGGCGTGATCGGTGTCTGGCGGTAGTTTCCCGGTTGCGGTGTGCGTCATCATTGGCCTTTCTTGCGTACCCCTCACCTTACGCCAAGTTGCGGCGCTTGGGAATGCCCCGAGGTATCAAAATGCCAAGGTAACTTCAATTTCTTGTCCTACGCGCACACGCTGGTCGTCGCCGGCAATCAAAATCGCATTCATGCCAAAGCACAGCGCGCCTTCCAGTTCCGGCTTGGCGCGGTAGCTTTGCATGATGTCCATCGGATCGGGACCGAACTCGCCGGTGGCCTGGTCGACCGACGGCATCGGGCAGCGCGGGCATGGCTTGACCGGCTTCAGCACCACCTCGCCGATCTGGTAGCTTTCCGCATAGTCTTCCTCGAAGGCTTCGATGCCGTCGATGACGAGGTTGGGACGGAAGCGGTTCATCGGCAGCGCCTGGCGGCCGGCGGCCACCAGTTTCTGGTTCAGGTCGTCCAGCGAGGCGCTGCCGGCCACCAGGATCGGATAGCCGTCGGAGAACATGGTGGTGGCCTGCACGCCGTCGGTCCACTTGGTGCTGACCGGGCGTTCGGCATTGGCGTGAAAGCGCACCAGCCGGCACGGCGCGCCGACCGCGTTGCTGATCCATTCGGCGGTGAGCGCGTCGCAGTCGTAGGCCTGGACCGTGTCGTCCCACAACCGCACGTTCAGCGATGGAGCGCTGGCCGGGTCCGGCAGACCCAGCGGAATTTCCAGGCGCAGCATGCCGGGCGCCTGCAGTTCCAGCGTGGTGGCCTTGATCGTGGGCTTGATCAGCGCCATGCGCGGATGTTCGCGCTGGGTCAGGCAGTTGCCGTTACCGTCCACCACCATCCATTCGCGATCGTAAATCTGCTCGGTCATCAGGCCCAGCGGGGTCAGCGTGACTTCGTCCAGCGAGATGCCGGCGCAGGATTTGATCGGGTACAGCGTAATGGCGGACAGTACTGGCATCGGCTTACTCTTCGGTTGGCGTGGCGGCGGCTTTGGGCGGACGTGGCGCGCGCGGGGCGGCTGGCTTGCGCGCCGGCTTGTCGGCGGCGGCAGGCTTGGCCTTCGGCCTGGCTTTGGCCGGCTTGTCGGCGGCGGCTTCCGGCGCGGCGTCAACCGGGGCGGCGACCGGCGCCGCCACCGCGACGACCACGTCATCGGCCTGCGGCTTGGCGTTCTGCTTGCCGCCGTTGGCGCGGCCGTTCGGCTTGCGGGCGTTTTGCTTGCCGCCGTTCTGCTTGCCGGCCGGACGTTGTGCCGGTGCGGCTTCGGCAGCCACGGGTTCCGGCGTCGGCGCAGGGGCCGGCGCGGCTTCCTGCACCACGGCTGGCGCCTCGACGTCGGTCGACGCATTGCCCTTCTTGGCAGCGGTTTTCACCTTGCGTGCAGGCGGTTTGGCGCCATTCTTTTTCTTGGCTGGCGCCGCGTTCTCCAACACCACGGGCGCCGGCTCGACCGGCGCCACGACTTCCGGCGCGGCCACCACTTCAACCACCTCGCTGGCAGGCGCATCCGCTTGCGGCTGGCCGCCGCGCTGTGGCTGGCCCTGACGCAGCGCCTGGCGCTCGGCAAAGCGTTCGGCGGCGGTACGGCCGCGATTGCGGCTGCGGCGCGATTCCTGCTGGCCGCCTTCGGCTGGCGCTGCGGCTGGCGCCGCGCCTTCCGCGTTCGGCGGCGCTTCGGCGGCGGCCTGCGGCACGCCGTTACCGCGATAAACGTAGGCGCCGGATTTTTCGTCACGGCCGAACTCCAGGTAGCCGCGCGCCTTGCATTCCTCGATCAGATTGCCGAAGGTGCGGAAACCATAGTAGGACTCGCTGAAATCCGGCTTGCGGCGCTTGATCGCCTCCTTCAGCACGGACGCCCATATCTTGCCGCTGTCGCCGCGCTCCAGCACCAGCGCCTCGAAGGTATTGACGGCGATTTCCACGGCCTGGTTGCGGCGTTTTTCCATCTCGTCGCGGCGGGCGCGTTCCTCTTCCGGCGTGCGCTTGACCTGCGGCTTGCTGTCGGTGGCGCCGCTGCTTTCGCGCTTGGCGCGGCGGCTCTCGCGCACCAGGTCGTCGTAGAAGATGAATTCATCGCAGTTGGCCACCAGCAGGTCCGAGGTGGACTGCTTGACGCCGACGCCGATCACCTTCTTGGCGTTCTCGCGCAGCTTCGACACCAGCGGCGAAAAATCGGAATCGCCGGAAATGATGACGAAGGTATCGACGTGCGACTTGGTGTAGCACAAGTCCAGCGCATCGACCACCATGCGGATGTCAGCCGAGTTCTTGCCGGACTGGCGCACGTGCGGAATTTCGATCAGCTCGAAGTTCGCCTCGTGCATGGGCGCCTTGAAGCCCTTGTAGCGGTCCCAGTCGCAATAGGCTTTCTTGACCACGATGCTGCCTTTGAGCAGCAAGCGCTCCAGCACCGGCTTGATGTCGAACTTGTCGTAGTTAGCGTCGCGCACGCCGAGCGCCACGTTCTCAAAATCGCAGAACAGCGCCATGCTGACGTTTTCGTTGGAAGATGCCATGAAAAGTATTTTCTTGTATAGGAGTGAGGGGGGCGGGAGGCAAACGCGGCGGTCCAGCGATCCGGCAATCCGACGATTATACCCAACAACGGTGCGCGCACGGCTATCGGCACAGCTTGCGTTGCGCGGCGGTGCACAGGCGCACCGCTTACTGGACCAGGGTAATGACCAGTTGGGACAGGCTATTGGATTGCTTCAGCATGGCGCTGGCGCTCTGCGTGAGCATTTGATCTTGGGTCGCGTTGGCCGCCTCGGTGGCGAAATCGGTATCGACGATGCGCCCCCGCGCCGCCTCCGTGTTGTTGCGGACATTGGCGAGGTTGCGGAAGACGCTGTTGAGGCGATTGCTGGTAGCGCCCAATTGCGCGCGCAGCGCGCCCACATCGTCCGCCGCCTCGGCGATCTTGCCGATCAGCGCATTGGCGGACTCGGCCGAGGTCAATTCGGTGCCGGGGCCGTCGACCGGAAAGCCGGACAGGCTTTCGTCGTCGATCGCGTAATACAGCGAACCATTCAGCCGTCCCAGGAACGGACGGAAATCGATATTGATGGTTTCCTTCGCGGATGCGCCGGTCTGGAAGGTGATCGCGCTATCCCCCAGTGTGCCCGGGCCGTCGGGACCGGACGGCGCAACGATGTATCGCATCAGGTATTTGCCCGCGTACACCCCCTCGTTAATGATCTGATCGATCTGCTTGCTTTGCGTGACATACTCGGCATGTAGCGCATCCCGATCTGCCTGGGTGCTGGAACCGTCCGCCGCCTGCACCGCCAGCTCTCCCAAGCGCGTCAGTAAATTGCTGACCTCATCGAGCATGCCGTCCGCGGTCTGCAACATGGAAATACCGTTTTGGGTGTTGCGCATGGCGACCGCCATCCCGCTCGATTGGGCCGAGAGCCGGGTCGCCAATTGCAGACCGGCGGCATCGTCCATGGCGGAGTTGACGCGGTAGCCGGTGCTCAGGCGCGTTTGCGAGGTGGCCAGGGTACTACTGGCGCGACGTAGCGCATTTTGACTGGACAACGATGCGAGGCTGGTACGAAGACTAAGCATTTCAAGCAATCATTCTTTACGAAAATGTTTCTATATTACATAGAGGCGACACCAATTGTAAGGAGATTAAGGATACCGCTGGTTTTTTTCTCAAAACATCCGCTGCAACAAAAAAGCCCCGCATTGCGGGGCCTCCTTGCACTGCCGCTCGGGAGCGCTTAGACGTTGAACAGGAAATTCAGCACGTCGCCGTCTTTGACGACATATTCCTTGCCCTCGGCGCGCATCTTGCCGGCTTCCTTCGCGCCGCCCTCGCCCTTGTACTGGATGTAGTCGTCGTAGGCGATGGTTTGCGCGCGGATGAAGCCGCGTTCGAAGTCGGTGTGGATCACGCCGGCCGCCTGCGGGGCGGTGTCGCCGATGTGGATGGTCCAGGCGCGCACTTCCTTCACGCCGGCAGTGAAGTAGGTTTGCAGGCCCAGCAGCTTGTAGGCGGCGCGGATCAGACGGTCCAGGCCTGGCTCTTCCATGCCCATGTCGGCCAGGAAGGCGCTCTTGTCGGCGTCGTCCAGGTCAGCGATTTCCGCTTCGATCGAGGCGCAGATGGCGACAATCGGCGCGTTCTGGGTGGCGGCGTAGGCGGTCAGCTGGTCCAGCAGCGGGTTGTTGGTGAAGCCGGAGTCCGACACGTTGGCCACGTACATGGCCGGCTTGGCGGTGATCAGGCACAGCGGCTTGATCAGGGCCAGCTCGTCGGCGTCCAGGCCCATGGCGCGCACCGGCTTGGCTTCGTTCAGGTGCGGCACGATGCGTTCCATGATGGCCAGCAGCTTGGCGGCGTCCTTGTCGCCCGAACGGGCTTTCTTGTTTTCGCGGTGGATGGCTTTTTCCACGGTGCCCAGGTCGGCCAGCGCCAGCTCGGTCTGGATCACTTCGATGTCGTCCAGCGGGCTGACCTTGCCGGCCACGTGGATCACGTTGTCGTCTTCGAAGCAGCGCACCACGTTGACGATGGCGTCGGTTTCGCGGATGTGCGACAGGAACTGGTTGCCCAGGCCCTCGCCCTGCGACGCGCCGGCCACCAGGCCGGCGATGTCGACGAATTCGACGATGGCGTTGACCATGCGCTCAGGCTTGACGATGTCGGACAGCGCGGCCATGCGCGGGTCCGGCACTTCGACCACGCCGACGTTCGGCTCGATGGTGCAGAACGGATAGTTCTCGGCCGGGATGCCGGCCTTGGTCAGGGCGTTGAACAGGGTGGACTTGCCGACGTTAGGCAAGCCGACGATGCCGCATTGGAGACTCATGAAAAACCTTTAAATTATCAATATGGCCGGCAAGCGGCTGGTGAAAACGGCCCACAGGCAGCGTTTTTGGATATTCTTGCTGTTCTAGCTGATTACAGCGTTCAAGGGTCCATTGTACCTCCCTTGCCCCCACTCTTCAAAAAACAGGAGCCCGCATGACGATGCGCGACGCCGGACGAGACCAGTTCCGCCACTTTCAGGCCATTCCGACCCGCTGGATGGACAACGATATCTATGGCCACGTGAACAACGTTGTCTATTACTCATATTTTGATACGGCGGTGAACCAGTTCCTGATCGAGGCGGGCGTGCTGGACATTCACCAGGGCGAAGTGGTGGGCTTCGTGGTGGACAGCGGCTGCTCCTACTTCAGCCCGATCGCCTTTCCGGACCTGGTGCACGCCGGCATCCGCGTCGCCAAGCTGGGCAATTCCAGCGTCCGCTACGAAGTCGCCCTCTACCGCAACGACGACGCCCTGCCCGCCGCCGCCGGCCACTTCGTCCATGTCTACGTCGACCGCGTCAGCAATCGTGCTGTCCCAGTGCCACCCGCCGTGCGCGAAGTGCTGAATACGCTGGCTGTTCTTGGCTGACTTGTTTGATGCTAGACTCATTCGTCGTCGCACTCAAATAATTCATCTTCATCAGGAAAGCCCCATGCCATTTTCTCGTTGCCGCGCGCCGCTGCGTACCTCCGTTCTGATTGCCAGCCTGATGCTGGCTGGTGCTTATACTTTGCCGGTGCAGGCGACGCCGGCGGTGGCGGCGGTCAAGACCAACCAGGCGCAGAAGCAGTTGGCGAAGATCGCGGCGGCCTTCCATACCGCGCGCTGCAAGTTCGATCCACTGCTGTTTGCCACCGCAAACGGCGACAGCCGCTACGACGATCAGCTCGGCCTGGCGATTTCGCCCAAGGTGCGCGCGGCGCAATTCACGCTGTACCGCGGCATGCAGAAGCAGTTGATGGCGGTGCGCCGCGACCAGCTCGGCGCGCAGGAGCAGCTGACCTACGATCTGCTCACCTATGAGCTGAACAACGCGATGCAGCTGGAGTCCTTCCCCGACCATCTGCTGCCGCTGAACCAGTTCGACAACGTCCCCAGCACGCTGGCCAACTACGCCGGCGGCACCGGTTCGCAGCCGCTGGAAACGGTCAAGCAATACCAGGCTTACCTGAGCCGCCTGAACCAGCTGCCCGGCTGGATCGACCAGGCCATCGCCAACATGAAGGAAGGCATCCGCACCGGCGTCGTGCAGCCGAAGGCGATCACCGTCGCCATGCTGCCGCAGTTACAGAACCTGCGCGCCGCCACGCCGGAAGCCAGCGTCTACTATTCGCCGGTGACGCGCTTCCCGGCCTCGTTCTTGGACGCCGAGAAAAAACAACTGACCGCCGCCTACCTGAAAACGGTGGACAGCAAGATCGCACCGGCGCTGACCCGCCTGGTCGACTTCCTCGAACACCAGTACCTGCCGGCCAGCCGCGCCAGCACCGGCTGGAGTTCGCTGCCGAACGGCATGGCCTGGTACGCGGCCCACATCAAGGACAGCACCAATCTGCCGCTGACGCCGGACGAAGTCCACGCGCTGGGCCTGAAGGAAGTGGCGCGCATCCAGCAGCAGCTGACCGTGCTCGGTCCCAAGCTGGGCTACGACGGCCCGGAGAAGCAGCTGCCACAATGGGTCGGCGCGCAAACCAAATTCGACATCTTCACCACCGACGAACAGGTGCTGGACGCCTACCGCACCATCTACGCGCAAGTGCAGGCCAAGCTGCCAACCTATTTCAGCCTGATCCCGAAAGCGAAGCTGGAACTGCATCTGGAGCCGGAACTGACACGCGCCACCGCCTCCGACCACTACACGCCGCCGGCCGCCAACGGTTCGCATCCCGGCGTGTTCTGGCCGGTGGTGAACGACCCGAAGAAATACAGCCGCGTCGACATGGTCAGCCTGTTCCTGCACGAAGGCGTGCCGGGCCACCACTTGCACGCGGCGCTGCTGAAGGAACTGGACCTGCCGGACTTCCGCAAGTTCAGCACCGAGAATCCGAACAGCGCGGCGTACACCGAAGGCTGGGCGCTGTATTGCGAAACGCTGGGCCGCGAGATGGGCCTGTACGACGATCCGGTCGCCTATTACGGCCATCTGAACGCGGAGATGCTGCGCGCGGCGCGCCTGGTGGTCGATACCGGCATGCACGCCAAGGGCTGGTCGCGCGAGCAAGCCATCGCCTATCTGGTCGATACGCTGGGCTGGAGCGAGCCGCGCGCGCGCAACCAGATCGAGCGCTACATGGTGTGGCCGGCGCAGGCGTTGAGCTACAAGATCGGTTCGCTCAAAATCCTGGAACTGCGCGCCCGCGCGCAGATGGCCTTGGGCGACAAATTCAGTTATCAGAAATTCCATGAAGTGGTGATTGGCGACGGCACCCTGCCGCTGCCGATCCTGGAGCAGCGTGTCGACCGCTGGATCGCAAGCACAAAATGAGCTGATGCGTATTGACGGTTTGGATTGAGACAATGTTGCAAATATGATAGTTTGCGATATTGCCTCAAGGGAGCCGCCGGATGGAATTCCTGCTGTTTGTATTTGGCGTGTTCACGCTGGGCGTTGCCTGGCGTGCGCGCAACGAAGCCCGCGAAGCGAGACGGATCGCCAATAAGTTGCAGCAGGAGCTGGCGACGTTGCGCGATGCTTTGCCTGCGGCGTCCACCAAGCCGATGCCCACGACGCCAGATGCGGTGGTGGTCGCGCGTTCCGCGCAAGCAGCCGCGCAGCCCAAGCCACCGACATCAGTTGCGCCGGCGGCGGCCGAGCCTGCAACGCCGTCGGAGTCGCTTGCAACGCCGGAGCCACTGGCACATGTTGCGCCGGAGGAGTCGCTCGCTGAGGCCGCGCTTGCGGTCGGCGCCGCGGCAACTGCCTCATCGGTGCCAGACGCCGAGACTTTGCCGGCGGACGTCCCTGAAACGCCGCGCCTGCCGATCCGCACGCCACCGCCGCCCAGCCAACCGCCGAAATGGCTGCTGGCCGCCAAAACCTGGCTCTTCGGCGGCAATCTGGTCGCCAAGCTCGGCTTGCTGATCCTGTTCATCGGCGTCAGCTTCCTGCTCAAGTACACCGCCGCGCGCGTCACCCTGCCGATCGAATTCCGTCTGGCCGGCATCGTCCTGGCGGACATCGCGGCGCTGGCCTGGGCCTGGCGCATCCGCCTGCGCCGGCCCGCCATCAGCCTGCCGGTGCAAGGCGCCGCGCTGGCGGTGCTGATGCTGGTCACCTTCGGCGCCTTCCGGCTCTACCACCTGATCCCCGGCGGCATGGCGTTCGCGCTGTTGCTGGTGTTGACCGTCTTTACATGCCTGCTGGCGGTGCTGCAGGATGCGATGTGGCTGGCGATCTTCGGCATCGTCGGCGGCTTCGCCACACCTATTCTCGCGTCCAGCGGCGGCGGCAGCCACATCGGGCTGTTCAGCTACTACGCACTGCTGAACGCCGGCGTGCTGTACCTGGCGCTGTACCGTTCGTGGCGTCCGCTGAACCTGCTTGGCTTCGCCTTTACCTTCGCCATCGGCACCACCTGGGGCGTGCTGCGCTACACGCCGGAGAACTACCTGTCGGTGCAACTGTTCCTGCTGCTGTTCTTTGCCTTCTACGTGTCGATCCCGTTGGCATATGCGCGCCAGCAGTCGGTCAAGCTGAAGAACTACGTTGACGGCACGCTGGTGTTCGGCACGCCGATGGCTGGCTTCGGTTTGCAGTTCAGCCTGGTGAAGGACATGCAATTCGGCGTGGCGTTTTCCGCGCTGACGCTGGGCCTGTTCTACATCGGCCTGACCACCATGCTGCGCCGCCGGCCGAAGCTGGCGCTGCTGTCGGACGCCTTCCTCGCGCTGGGCGTGGTGTTCGGCACGCTGGCGATTCCGTTCGCGCTCGACGGCCGCTGGACTTCCGGCGCCTGGGCGCTGGAAGGCGCCGGCATCGTCTGGATCGGCCTGCGCCAGAAACAGAAGATGGCGTGGATGTTCGGCCTGCTGGTGCAGGCGGGTGCATGGATCTCGTTCTTCGGCACTGTCACCGGCCTGTCGCCGCAACTGGCGATCGAATCGAATCTGTGGCTGGGCTTTATCCTGCTATCCATCACCGCCTTCCTGATGGCGACGCGCTTCCGTGCGCAGGACGACAGTAGCACCCGGCTGTTTGCCATGCTGGCGTCGGTGTTCCTGGCGTTTGCCTCGGTGTGGCTGATCGCCGGCGCGTGGACGGAGATCTTCCTGCGCACCAACGGCGTGGCGCAGGCCAACCTGCTGGTGATCAGTGCACTGCTGGCGTCGCTGGTGCTGTACTTTATCGCCCGCAAGATGACGTGGCGCCTGGCCAGCACGCTCGCCCTGGTCGCGCAAGCCATTGTTGGCGTGATGCTAGGCGTACTGGTGTCGCTGGAGGTGCTGTTCTCGCAGCAAGGAGACTGGCTTCATGTCTCGCCGAACCTGTTCGACAAGCCCATCCTGGGTGCGCTGCTGATCTGCGCAGCCGGCCTGTTCAGCAGCTGGGCATTGATGCGCAACAACGGTGCCAAGCCGGGCACCGTCAATCACGCGCTGTCGCGTATCACCATGCTGTGGGGCGGCCTGTGGTGGTACATCATGAGCGCGCCGGACCTGGCCGGCTGGCTGGCCGTGCGCTACGAGCTGCTGAGCAAAGACAACTGGTACGGCGCCGACGTGCTGGCCATGGCCGTCTACGGCATGCTGGTGGCCGCCAGCGCCATCCCGGCGACGCTTCTGGCGAAACGCCTGCAATGGCCATCGCTGCGCGTGCTGGCGACGCCGGCCTGGATCGGACTGGCAGTCGCCACCGCCGGCATGCTGGTGCAACTGTATTTCGACAACCATCTGCCGCGCGCCTCGGTCTGGCTGGCGTATGCGGCGCTGTGGCTGGCGGGCGAATGGATGCTGCGCCTCTGGCCCGCCAACGGCTGGCAACTCGGCGCGGTGCCGCTGCGCCTGGTGCACAGCCTGCGCACCGGCGGCCTGTGGCTGATGATCTGGCCGGTCGCGGCCATCTGGATCACGCGCTGGCTGCACGGCGGCGACAGCGAGGAAGCGCGCATGCTGGCCGAGGCCGGCTGGGAAACCAGCGCCAGTTGGGCACGCTTCATTCCAGCCTGGCTGATGATGGGCGTGATCGGCTGGCTGATGCAGCGCAGCCGTGCCGGCACATGGCCGGTCGCGCCGATTGCAGAGTGGTATCAGCGCCGCCTGACCCCGCTGGCGTGCACGTGGGCGCTGCTGCTGGTCGCCGTCTGGAACCTGTCGCAGAACGGCGCCATGGCGCCGCTGCCCTACCTCCCGCTGGCCAATCCGCTGGACCTGACCACCTGCTTTGCCCTGCTGCTGGCCAACAGCTGCTACCGCCTGCTGCACCAGACGCCGGCGACGCTGTTGCCCGCCTGGGTGCTGCCTCTGGCAGGTGCGCTGGTCGCCTACGGCTGGTTCAATCTGGCGCTGCTGCGCACGGTGTCGAACTACATGAACATTCCGTACGAATTCGACGCCATGTTCGGCTCGCAGTTTGTGCAGGCCATGCTGTCGCTGGTGTGGAGCGTCACCGCGCTGCTGCTGATGCGCTTCGCGGCCAAGCGTTCGATCCGCACCGTGTGGATCGGCGGCGCCACGCTGCTGGCCTTGGTGGTAGCCAAGCTGTTCCTGGTGGACCTGTCGAACGTGGGCGGCGTCGAACGCATCGTATCCTTCGTCGGCGTTGGTGCGCTGATGGTCGGCATCGGCTACCTGGCGCCGTATCCGACGCAAACCGAAAACACAGCGGAGACCGCATGAAGAAAATACTGATCGCCGCATACGCCGGCGCACTGACGACTGCCGCTTCGGCCAGCGACACGCCGCAGGACTACACCCACGTGCTGCCGCTGACCACCAGCGCCAAACAGGGCGTGCTGCAACTGCGCCTGCCCAAGGACGTCTACCTGCATGCGCGCTCGCCGATGCTGGACGACCTGCGCGTGTTCGACGCCAGCGGCACGCCGCAACCGTTCGCGCTGCGCACGCCCAGCTTCGCCACCCGCGTCAGCCACAGCGACAGGTCTCTGACCATCTTCCCGCTGATGAGCACAGCCGGCGCCGCATCCAAAATGGATCTGGACGTCAGCACCTCGACCGATGGCCGCCTTTTGTCCGTCAAGCTGAAGCCGGAAGCCGGCGCCTCGACGGCGCAACCGCAGCTGGCGGCGCTGGTGCTGGATCTGGGCAAGGACGCGGCCACCAAACCGATCGACGCGCTGCGCTTCACGCTGCCGGCCGGCGTGCAGGAATACAGCGCGCAGGTCTGGCTGGAAACCAGCAACGACATGAAGCGCTGGGACACCGTCGGCGCGGCCGAGCTGAACTGGCTGGTGAACAAGGATGCGCAAACGCTGGCCAACGACCGCCTGGCCTTCGACGCTCGCAGCTTCCATTACGCGCGCCTGAGCTGGCGCAGCGGCACGCCGGTTCAATTCGCCGGCATCATCGCCGAACAACCGACCGAAACCAGCACCGCGCCAGCCGGCGAGCAACTGGTGATTCCGGCCGCCACTGGCAAGCAGCCGCAGGATCTGGTGTACGCCACGCCGCCCGCCATCGCGCCGGCCACGGCCGGCTTGCAGTTCAGCGAAACCAATGTGGTACTGGCAGGCACGCTGGGCGTGTACCGCGAACTGCCGGCGCGCCAGGTGGGCCAAGGCGCGACGTGGCGTTTCGATCCGCTGGTCAGCTCGACCTTCTACCGCATCATGCAGGATGACCAGACGCGTAGTTCCGGCGATCTGGATGTGCCGCCGGTGCACGCGACGCAATGGGTGCTGCGTACCAACGCAGCGGCGACGGTCAAGCCGGCCTTGCGCCTGAACTGGCCGCCGGCCACGCTGGTGTTCCTCGCCAGCGGCAACGGCCCCTACACGCTGGCGGTCGGCCGCGAACGCGCCGTGCCTGCGGTGCGCGAGCTGTCGCAGGTGGCGCCGGGTTTTTCGGATTCGGAATTGCAGAAGCTGGAGCAGGTCAGCGCCGGCGCTGCCACGCAGCAGCAAGGCAGCGGCGCGCAGGACGCCAGCGCGGCCCTGGAAGCCGCTACGGCGGCCCAGCGGCGCCTGATCGCGCTGTGGGGCGTGCTGCTGCTGGGCGTGGCCGTGCTGGGCTTTATGGTTTGGCGGCTGGTGCGGCCATCACGTTCATCACCGCCAGCGTCATAGCCTGGGCGGCGGTCTTGATCGACGGTTCCGGCACCGGCGCGTAGTATGGCGAGTGGTTGAAGGCGACCGGCTTGCCGCCGTGCTCCGCTTCCGCCACCGCTTTCGGATCATAGACGCCGGTGAAGAAGAACATGCCCGGCACGCCCTGGTTCACGTACTGCGAAAAATCTTCGCTGGCGGTCATGGCCGGCATGCGCGACACGTTGGCGTCGCCGAAGGCTTTCTTCAGCACGCCCTCGGTGCGCGTCACCAGCGCCTCGTTGTTCTCGATGGCGACGCCGCCGGGGATCAGCTGCACGTCCGGCGCCGGCGCGTCGGCCATGGCTGCCGAGGCGTTGGCGACGCGGCGCACGCCGGCCAGGATTTTCTCCCGCACCGCCGGGCTGTAGCTGCGGATGGTGCCGCGCACTTTCACCGTGTCCGGAATGATGTTGCCGACCGTGCCGCCGTTGATGGCGCCGATGGTCACCACGCCGAATTCCTTCGGATCTTTCTCGCGGCTGATGATGGTCTGCACGTCGACCACGAAGCGGGCGGCGATGGTGATCGGATCGAGCGCCTTGTCCGGCGCCGAGCCGTGGCCGCCGCGTCCCTTGAAGGTGATCTCGATCGCATCGGAATTCGACGACACCGGCCCGCTGTTGTAGCCGATGGTGCCGTAAGCCAGCGGCCACGAGTGCAGCGCGAACGCGTAGTCCGGCTTGCCGAAACGCTTGAACAGGCCGTCCTCCAGCATGGCCTTGGCGCCGGACACGGTTTCTTCCGCCGGCTGGCCGATGAACATCAGCGTGCCCTGCCACTGCGACTTGAGCGCCACCAGCGCGCGTGCGCTGGCCAGCCAGGCCGTCATGTGGACGTCGTGGCCGCAACTGTGGGCGGCGCCGTTCTTGCTGGCGTATGGCAGGCCGGATTTTTCCTCCATCGGCAAGGCGTCCATCTCGGTGCGCACCAGCACCAGCGGGCCGGGCCCGTTCTTGTAGATGGCGACGATGCCGGTCTTGCCGACCTTCTCCGTGACCTCGAAACCGATCGTGCGCATTTCGGCCGCCAGTTTGGCGGCGGTGCGCTGTTCCTGGAAGGCGATCTCTGGATGCGCGTGCAAGTCCTTGTAGATCGTCTCCAGTTGCGGATACATGCCGTTGATGAGGGCGCCTGCATCCTGCGCCTGGGCGGCCGCGGCGGCCAGCAGTGCAACGATCGGTAAGAGTTTCATCGCTTCCTTTATTCGGTATGCAACTTGGTGGTGGCGGCGGGGAATTCGCCTTTGACGATTTGCGGCATGATCAGCAGCGATTTTTCGATGGCGCGCTCGATCAGTTCCTGGTCTTCGCGGCGCGGGCGGTGCAGCACGAAATCGGCCACCTGCTGCGCCAGGTTCAGCGAGCGCGGATGGCCGATGCCGAGGCGCAGCCGCCAGTAGTCCTGCGTGCCCAGCGCGGCGGTGATGTCCTTCAGGCCGTTGTGGCCGCCCGAGGAGCCGCCTTTTTTCAGGCGGGCGATACCGGGCAGCAGGTCCAGTTCGTCGTGCACGACCAGCACTTCGTCGGCGCTGATCTTGAAGAAGCGGCACAGCGCGCCGACCGACTGGCCGGAGCGGTTCATGAAGGTCAGCGGCTCCAGCAGATAGACTTCCTGGCCGGCGATGGCGGTCCTGGCCACCATGGCGTTGTACTTGGCTTCACGCTGCAGGCGCGCGCCGGTGTCGTTGGCGAGGTTGTCCACCAGCCAGAAGCCGGCGTTGTGGCGCGTTTGTTCGTATTCAGGGCCGGGATTGCCGAGGCCAACGATAAGACGGATGGGCATGACGTGATAACGATGTGATTGATACGTGATTATGGACGAAAAAAAACCCTGTCGCGCTGAACGCGATCTTGAGCGCGTTCAGGCTACAGGGTTTTTTAGCGAAGCGGTTTAAATTACTTCTTGGCTTCTTCGGTGGTCGCAGCAGCTTCAGCAGCAACGTGGCCAGCAGGTACCGATGCGGTAGCGATGGTCAGGTTGTTGCCGTGGGTGACAGCGGTCACGCCTTTTGGCAGGGTCAGGTCAGCAGCGTGAACCGAGTGGCCGACGTCCACGTTCGACAGGTCAACGGTGATGAATTCTGGCAGGTCGGCTGGCAGGCATTCGATTTCCAGTTCGTTGGCAACGTGGCTGATGGTCGCGCCGTGCAGTTTGACTGCTGGCGATACATCGGCGTTGGCGAAGTGCAGCGCCACTTTCATGTGGACTTTCTTGCCGGCGTCAACGCGCTGGAAGTCAGCGTGCAGAACCAGTTGTTTGAACGCGTGCATCTGGAAGTCGCGCAGCAGAACTTTCTCTGCCTTGCCGTCGATTTCCAGGTCCAGGATCGACGAGTGGAACGCTTCTTTTTTCAGCGCGTGGTACAGGGCGTTGTGGTCCAGGGCGATGGTCACCGGTGCTTCGGTACCGCCGTAGATGATGCCAGGGGTTTGGCCCGAATTGCGCAGGCGGCGGCTCGCTCCGGAACCTTGCAATTCGCGTTTGAATGCAACAACTTTCATGTGTAACTCCAATAATTAACAGGGCTTGCGCCCCGTGTGATGAAGCGCCCCGCGACCAGGCGCGCTTCGGGAAAAACGGCGCGCCCGGAAAAAACCGGGCGCGCCGCCTGAAAAACTTGGCTTGTCGAGACTGCTTAGTCGACGAACAGGGAGATCACGGAATCGCCCTTGATGATGCGTTTGAACGTTTCGGCCAGCAGCGGTGCGCAGGTCAGTTGACGGATCTTGGCGCACTGCTTGGCGGCGTCGGACAGCGGAATCGTGTCGGTCACCACCAGTTCGTCCAGCGACGAGCTGTTGATGCGGTCGATTGCCGGGCCGGACAGCACAGCGTGGGTGCAATATGCCACCACTTTCTTGGCGCCGCGCTCTTTCAGCACTTCCGCAGCCTTGACCAGGGTGCCGGCGGTATCGACCATGTCATCCATGATCACGCAGTTGCGGCCTTCGACGTCACCGATGATGTTCATCACTTCGGAGACATTGGCTTTCGGACGACGCTTGTCGATGATCGCCAGGTCGCAGCCCAGGCGCTTGGCCAGGGCGCGGGCGCGCACCACGCCGCCGACGTCCGGGGACACCACCAGCAGGTCTTCGTTGTGCTTTTTCTGCAGGTCGCCCAGCAGGATAGGCGAAGCGTAAATATTGTCGACCGGGATATCGAAGAAGCCCTGGATCTGGTCTGCGTGCAGATCCATGATCAGGACGCGCTCGACGCCGGCTTCTTCCAGCATGTTGGCGACCACTTTGGCCGAGATCGCAACGCGCGCCGAACGTGGGCGGCGGTCTTGACGGGCGTAACCAAAGTAAGGAATCGCAGCGGTGATGCGGCCAGCCGAAGCGCGTTTCAGGGCGTCAACCATCAGGATCAGTTCCATCAGGTTGTCGTTGGTTGGCGCGCAGGTCGATTGCAGCACGAAAACGTCTTTACCGCGGACGTTTTCGTTGATCTCGACCATGACTTCGCCGTCCGAGAATTTCGAAACGTTCGCTTTGCCGAGGGGGATGCCGAGATTTTTTGCGACTCCCTCTGCCAACGCAGGATTAGCGTTGCCGGTAAAAACCATCAGGTTTTCGTAAGCCATTGGGATTCCAGAGAAGTTGTAGAAGATTCTTTGAAGAGCCAGCGCAAGCGGCGCGGCACTGAACTAAATGGAATGAGGCGCATCGTGCGCCTCACTTTTTGCTCTATCTGGCCGGAGACTCGTGCCTCGACGGTTCCAGATACAAACGAATGGCAGGGGAACAAGGATTCGAACCTTGGTATGCCGGAATCAAAATCCGGTGCCTTAACCAGCTTGGCGATTCCCCTACGCAACTGACTGCTCGTCGTTACAGGCCGATATTCTACAGCCTTTTTCACGCTTCGCAAAATCTTTTTTGCCGCTTCACAACTTGGCACTGAATTTTCCGATGAGTGGATGCTGTTTCAGCGCTTTGGCTTTCCAGGCTGTCCACTGCGCTGGCACTTTTGCAAGTACCGCGTCGGCGTCCGCCTCGGTTGCTACCGCACTGAACACACATGCACCGGAGCCAGTCATCCTGGCATCGCCGTAAGCACCGAGCCATTCTACCGCTTCTGCTACCGGCGGGAATAACTTCGTTGCCACTTGTTGCAAGTCATTCTTTCCAAACCCCGATGTTCTGGAGTGGCTGGAAAAGTCCGTTATATTAACGAGCGGCGTGTCCCTTGTCAAATGTTCTGAACCAAAAATTGCAGCCGTGGGCACCATGACGCCCGGTTCGATAACCACATACCAACATTCCGGCGCCGATACCGCCTGCAGCGCCTCGCCCACGCCTTCGGCAAAGGCGGTTTCGCCAAAGATGAAGAACGGGATGTCGGCGCCCAGCGGCAGGCCCAGCGCCATCAGTTCCTGCTTGCTCAGGCCGGCATTCCACAGCTGGTTCAGCGCCATCAGCGTGGTGGCCGCGTCGGACGAACCGCCGCCGACGCCGCCGCCCATCGGCAGGATCTTGTCGATTTCAATATTCACGCCGCGCGGCAAGGCGCCCGTGCGGCGCAGCACCTCGGCCTGCAGCAGCCTGGCGGCGCGGATGATCAGGTCGCTCTCTTCCGGCACGCCGGGCAGGTCGGTCACGCGGCGCAGCGCGGTGTCGTCGCGCAGCGTGAAGTGCAGCATGTCGCCATGGTCGATCAGCTGGAACACGGTTTGCAGCAGGTGGTAGCCGTCGGCGCGGCGGCCGTTCACGTGCAGGAACAAGTTGAGCTTGGCCGGAGCCGGGCAGTTTTTCAGCGCAGTGTTGAGTTCGGTCATGCCGGCATTTTACTTCTCGGACGGAAAGATGACGACGCGGATGTTGACGTCATCCACCGCCTCGCCCAGCACGATGCGGGTGGCGTCGATGCGCTTCGGTTGCGGCACGGCGGCCTGGTCGTCCTGCCAGCTGACGTAGTCCAGCTTCCAGCCGTCGCGCGTGATGACGGTGTCGTTGGCGGGCGAGGCGACAAAGCGTTTGCCGTCGCGGTCGGTGGCGTAGCCCTGCAGCCACTCGCGCAGGCCGGAGACCGGCAAGGTCCAGCCCAGCGCTTTGCGCGTCAGCGTATCGAGGTCCGGCGCGCGCTGCGGCGGCTTGCCGCTTTCAGTCAGTGTGGCCGAGGCCGGCGTGACATTGATCACGGCCGCCGTCTGCCCGGTCGGCAAGGTCAGCGTGACGTCGGTGGTGGTGCTGGTCTGCTGCCAGTTGAAGGAGACGGTCAGCGATTCCTTCTTGCCGTCGTGACTGTAATTGACGCCGATGCGGCCGGCCAGTGCGACCTCGTCGCGATACGGCGCCACGGTGGCGCTGGAGACCGGGCCGGAGGGCGTGGTGGCGCAGCCGGCAACAGTGGACAGGGCAAGGGCGATCAGCAGTGGTCGTAGCATTTATACACTTCGCATTAGAGGCTTTGATTCAGGCGCGCCAGCGTGCTCTTCAGCGCGTCGTTTTTCGGGTCCTTGCTGTGCGCTTCCTGCCACAGCTTCTGCGCGCCGGCGACGTCGCCTTTGACGAACAGCACCTCGCCGAGGTGCACGGCGATTTCCGGATCGTTGCGCAGGGTGTAGGCGCGGCGCAGGAAGGATTCCGCTTCGTTCAGGTTACCCATGCGGAACTGCACCCAGCCCATGCTGTCCATGATGAAGGGATCGCCCGGCGCCATCTTCATCGCCTTGTCGATCAGCGAATAAGCTTCCGGCAGGCGCTCGTTGCGCTCGGCCAGCGAGTAGCCCAGCGCGTTGTAGGCGTGCTGGTTGTCCGGCGCGGCGATCATCACCTGGCGCAGGGCTTTTTCCATCAGCTCCACCTGACCCAGCTTTTCCGCCACCAGCGCGAAGTCGTACAGCAGGTCGGGATTGCCCGGATAGCGCTTCAACGCGTTTTCCAGCACCACGTAGGCGGCGCGGTGGTCGCCGGCGTCGCGCAGCAGCTGGGCGTCGGTCTGGAACACCTGGGCCTGGTCGTTCGGATCGGCCGGCGTCAGTTCGGCCAGCTGCCTGCGGGCGTCATCGACATTGCCTTTGCGGGCGGTCAGCACCGCCATCTTCATGCGCGCGGCCAGGTAGATTTTTTCATCGCTGCCGTCGACCTTTTCCAGCCAGTTGTAGGCGGCGTCCAGGTCGCCGCGCTGCTCGGCGATCTGCGACAGGATCATCAGCACCTTGGAGGGGTCGCGCTCGTCGTTGGGATGATCCTCCAGCGCGGCGATGAAGCGGGTGAAGTATTTCTCGGCTTCCGGCAGATTGTCGGACTGCATCGACATCACGCCGAGCGCGTACAGCGTGGCGATGTTGTCCGGCTGGTCGTTCAGCAGGATCAGGAACTGTTTGCGGCCTTCGTCGAACTGCTTGTTGTCCACCAGGATGCGGGCGTAGGCGGCGCGCACCTCGGCCGACTTCGGATACTTGTTCAGGAAGCCGCTCAGTTGCTTGAGCGCGCCGTCGATATCGCCCGACACCTGGGCGCTGGTCAGGATCGCCAGTTCGGAATCCGGCTTGATGGCCAGCGCCTTGGCCGACTCGTCGCGCGCGCGCGCCAGGTCGTTCAGGCTGAACGCGCCCTGCGACAGGATCAGGTGGGCTTCGAGCGTGTCGTCATACGGCATCAGCACGCGCTCCTGCAGCGTGAAGGCGGCGTTCTTGTCCTTGGCGCGCAGCAGGTACTGCTGCATCTGGAACATCACCAGCGGGCGCGCGGCCGGCTTGGCTTTTTTCAGGCGTTCCTCGAACAGCGCTTCCGCCTCGCCGAGGTCGTCGGCCACCACGGCAAAGCCGAGGAAGTACTGCACCGCCTCGTCCGACTCCGGCGCCAGGCTGCGCCACAGGCGGATGGCGGCCACCGCTTCGCCGCTCTGCTTGGCGGTCAGCGCCATTTCGGCGGCGCGCTTGGCCAGGCGCGGATCGCGGGTCTGCTGGGCCAGCGACATCATGGTGATGTACGGGCCCTGCCACTGACCCTTCTTGAACTCCAGTTCGGCCTTGGTGATGCGGAACAGCAGATCGCCCGTCAGCTCGGTATTCGGCAGCACTTCCGGCGCCGGGGCCGGCGCTTCGGCGACAGCCGGCGCTTCCGCCTCGGCGGGCGCGGCGGGCTGCGGCGCAGCGGCGGACGCGGCCGGTTTTTCCGGCGCGATGGCACACGCCGACAGCATGGCAGAGAGGGTTACAATGGCGAAAGCGTTTTTCAAGGGTAGATCCTGGCAGGTCAGCAAAGTACAGTCAGATTTTACGCCGATCGCATCGCGGGCGGAGTTTGACTAGTGTAACCAAATATTCCGCCACGGCCAGACGTTACCCGCCTTTATT
Source organism: Duganella alba (assembly GCF_009674495.1). Lineage (GTDB taxonomy): Bacteria > Pseudomonadota > Gammaproteobacteria > Burkholderiales > Burkholderiaceae_D > Rugamonas > Rugamonas alba. Next base: position 122,500 of record NZ_WKJN01000007.1, read on the forward strand.
TCCTCAGCCCTAAGAGACAGTTGCCAGACAGATGCCAGAATTACCAGAAGTCGAAGTCACCCGGCGCGGCGTCGCGCCCCATGTCGAAGGCCGCACCGTGCGCCAGGTGGTGCTGCGCCGCGAGGGTTTGCGCTGGCCCTTCCCGCCCGAGCTGCCGCAGCTGCTGGCGCAGCGCAAGGTGCTGCGCACCGGCCGCCGCGGCAAATACCTGCTGATCCATTTCGAGCATGGCACGCTGATCATCCACCTCGGCATGTCGGGCCATTTGCGGGTGATGGCGCCGGGCATCGAGCCGGAAAAGCACGACCACTTCGACCTGGAGGTCAGCGGTCCGGAAGGCAACCAGGTGCTGCGCATGAAAGACCCGCGCCGCTTCGGCGCCGTGCTGTGGCACGACGACGCCGACGGCGACCTGGAACACCACGTACTGCTGCGCGGCCTCGGCGTGGAGCCGCTGGAAGCGGGCTTCAGCGGCAAATTGCTGTACGATCAGACCCGGCAGCGCAGCGCGCCGGTCAAGCAGGTGCTGCTGGCGGGCGATATCGTGGTGGGTGTCGGTAATATTTATGCATCGGAAAGCCTGTTCCGCGCCGGCATCAATCCGAAGACGCCGGCCAAGCGCATCAGCCTGGCGCGCTACGAGAAACTGGCGCAGGCGGTGCGCGAGATCCTGGCCGAGGCCATCGTCCAGGGCGGCAGCACGCTGCGCGACTTTATCAGCGTCAACGGGCAGTCCGGGTATTTCCAGCAGACGTATTTCGTCTATGATCGGGCTGGCGTGCCCTGCCGCGTGTGCGCGGCGCCGGTGCGCCAGATCAAGCAGGGCCAGCGCTCCACCTTCTATTGTGTGAATTGCCAAAAATAAGGGCAGACTGATGATGGTCAGGGATTTCGAACAATACAGCGCCTGGCGGCAAGGCGTGGTCACCGCACTGAAGAATTATCAGTCGTGGGTGGCGGGCGCATCCCTGACCGACGCCGCCACCGACCAGCGCATCACGCGCACGCTGGCGCGGCTGGCCGACGACAAGCTGTCGGTGGCCTTTGTCGCCGAATTCTCGCGCGGCAAGTCGGAACTGATCAACGCCATCTTCTTTGCCGAGTACGGCCAGCGCATCCTGCCGTCGGCGGCCGGCCGCACCACCATGTGCCCGACCGAACTGCTGTGGGACCACACGCTGGCGCCGTCGATCCGCCTGCTGCCGATCGAGACGCGGGCCGACAACCTGTCCACCAGCGACTACCGCGAGCAGCCGGCCGCGTGGACCGTGCTGCCGCTGAACCTGGACGCCGGCGCCGACATGCACGAAGCCTTCAAGCAGGTCAGCAAGACGCGCTACGTGCCGGTCGAGGAAGCCAAGCGCTACGGCCTGTACGACGAGGACGATCCGGACATGCCGGTCACGCTGGACGAGCACGGCCAGGTGGAGATTTCGCTGTGGCGGCACGCCATCATCAACTTCCCGCATCCGCTGTTGAAGCAGGGCCTGGTGATCCTCGACACGCCGGGCCTGAACGCCATCGGCACCGAGCCGGAGCTGACGCTGAACCTGATTCCGAACGCGCACGCGGTGTTGTTCATCCTGGCGGCCGACACCGGCGTGACCAAGAGCGACATCGAAGTCTGGCGCAACCACATCGGCGCCGGCGCCGGCCGCCTGGTGGTGCTGAACAAGATCGACAGCATGTGGGACGAGCTGCGCAGCGAGGACGACGTCAACGCCGAGATCGAACGGCAGCAGGCCAATGTGGCGCATGTGCTGGCGCTGGAGCCGCGCCAGGTGTTTCCGGTGTCGGCGCAGAAGGCGCTGGTGGGCAAGATCAACCGCGACGTGGCGCTGATCGCGCGCAGCCGCCTGCACGCGCTGGAAGGCGCGCTGTTCAACGAGCTGATTCCGGCCAAGAAGGACATCGTGCGCAAGCAGCTGACCGAGGAATTGCAGGCGCTGAACACGGCGCAGCTGGGCATGCTGAACGGCCGCGCGCGCGGCATCGTCGAGCAGCTGCACGAGCTGCGCAGCCTGCGCGGCAAGAACCAGAGCGTGATCGCCCACATGATGCGCCGCATCGACGTGGAGAAAAAAGAATTCGACGCCAGCCTGTTCAAGCTGCAGGCGACGCGCGCCGTGTTCACGCGTTTGTCGACCGAGCTGTACACCAGCATGGGCATGGACATCGTGCGCGACGACATCGAACTGGTGCGCCAGGAGATGCAGCGCAGCCGCTTCTTCACTGGCGTGCGCGAGGCGGTGCGCGGCTACTTCGAGCGCACCCGCGCCAACCTCGACGCGGCCGAGCGCAAGACGCTGGAAATCAGCGAGATGATGGGCGTGATGTACCGCCGCTTCTCCGCCGAGCACGGCCTGACGCTGGCGCTGCCGATGCCGTTTTCGCTGGACCGCTACCGTGACGAGCTGGCCAGCATCGAGGCGATCTACTACAAGACCTTCGGTACGGCGACGCTGATCACCACCAGCCGCGTGACCCTGATGGAGAAGTTCTTCGACACCATCGCCTCGCGCGTGCGCGGCTGCTTCCGCTCGGCGAACAACGACGCCGAGGCGTGGCTGAAGGTGATCATGGCGCCGCTGGAGGCGCAGATCCGCCAGCACAAGGATCAGTTGAAGCACCGGCTCGGTTCGATCCAGCGCATCCACGATGCGACCGACAGCCTGGAACAGAAGATTGACGCGTTCGAGCACAGCCAGCAGGAGCTGGAGGTGCAGAAGACGCGCCTGAATGAACTGGCCGGTGCGATCAGCATCGCCATCAACGCGGAATTCGTGGCGCTCGACGCCGCCGCCTAATCTAGGAACAGAATGAAAGTTGTAGCAGTAGAGAATTTTGCAGACCCGAGTTTTTCGGCCGACCTGATCGGCTGGCAAAAAGTGCATGGCCGCCATGTGCTGCCGTGGCAGAACACCCGCGACGCCTACCTGATCTGGCTGTCGGAAATCATGTTGCAGCAGACGCAGGTGTCGGCGGTGCTGGGCTATTACGCGCGCTTCCTGGAGCGCTTCCCTACCCTGCGCGACCTGGCCGCCGCGCCGGTCGAGGATGTGATGGCGCAGTGGAGCGGCCTGGGCTACTACACGCGGGCGCGCAATCTGCACAAGTGCGCGCAGCGCGTGGTGGCCGAGTATGACGGCGTGTTTCCTTCCGATCCTTTGTTGCTGGCGGAGCTGCCGGGCATCGGCCGTTCGACGGCGGCGGCGATCGCGGCGTTTTCCAGCGGCCGGCGCGCGGCCATCATGGACGGCAACGTCAAGCGCGTGTTTGCGCGCGTGTTCGGCATCGATACCTATCCGGGCGAGCGCAAGACCGAGGAAGCCATGTGGCGACGCGCGGAGGCGCTGTTGCCGGAGGTGGGCATCGAGTCGTACACGCAGGGCTTGATGGACATGGGCGCGACCTTGTGCACGCGCAGCAGTCCGTCGTGCGAGCGTTGCCCGATGCAGCCGCGCTGCGTGGCGTTCGCCACCAGCCGCACCAAGGATCTGCCGGTGCGCAAGCCAAAGAAGGCGACGCCGGAGAAGCATGCGGTGATGCTGGCGATCGTCGACGGCGGCCAGGTGCTGCTGGAGCAGCGGCCGCCGAGCGGTATCTGGGGCGGGCTGCTGTCGCTGCCGGAACTCGACGGCCACGTGGTGGCGGAGGATGACGAGGTGGCGCCGGCCGATGACGATGCCTTGCTGCGCGCGGTGGGCAAGTTCGGCCAGATGGAATCGTGTGAACGCCTGTCGACGGTGACGCATGTGTTCACGCACTACAAGCTGCACATCGCGCCCTACCGCGTGACATTGGCGAAGCGGTTGCCGATGGCCGCCGAATCCGGCCACGTCTGGCTCGACGCCGCCCGCATCGCCGACGCCGCCCTGCCGGCGCCGATCAAGAAGCTGCTGCTGGAACTGGTGGGCGACAGCCGCGAGGCCCAGCAGCGGATGTTCTAGAGGTATTTGATGGCAGCAATGGCGAGCGCGACGATGGTGAGCTGCAAGCCAAAGGTCCACCGCAGCATGGTGGCGATGGCCCGGTCGATTTTGCCACCGAGTTCCTCGCGGACCTGATCAATCTTGCCGTCGAGTCGAGTAAGGCCAACGTCCATCTTGCCGTCAAGTCGGGTAAAGCCAGCGTCCATCTTGCCGTTGAGTTCGGTATGCAGGAGGTCAATCTTGGCGTTGAACTCAGCATGCATGAGGTCAATTTTGCTGTTGAGTTCGTTACGAACGATGTCAATCCTGGCGTCAGTCTTGGCGAAGCCGACGCCCACTTCTTCGCGCAACGCTGAGAATTCATCCCTGCGGACGTAATTGGACTGGATGACGGCGACGTCCGTCTCCAATGTGCTGACACGCTCGGTGATTTGCTGATCCATGGCGGCCTCCCGTTCCTCATCATCGACCGCGCAAGGCGCAACGTCAAGCGCGGCGCTTGCCGTGCTTGAGGCAGATCAGAGCTCGTCGAGCGAGAACAGGCGGCGGTGTTCGCGGATGGCGTAGCGGTCGGTCATGCCGGCGATGTAGTCGGCAATCTTGCGCGCCTGCTTGTTCACGTCGCCCGATTTGTCCTGGTAATCCGGCGGCAGCAGCACCGGCTCGGCCATGAAGGACTCGAACAGCTCGCGCACGATGCGGCTGGCCTTCACCCGCATGCGGTTGACCTTGTAGTGACGATACAGATTCGCATGCAGGAAGCGCTTGAGCTCGGTTGCATCCTTGCGCATGCCCTCCGAAAAACGGATCAGCGGCGGCGCCGCGCGCACGTCGTCGATATGCTTCGGCGCCGCCTCGGCGATGCGCGCGCTGGACGTGACGATCAGGTCGTCCGCCAGCGCCGTGATCAGGCGGCGCAAGGTTTCGTAAATCGCGCGCCGGCCCGACAGGCCGGGAAACGCCAGCTGCACATCGCGCCACAGCCGCGCAAAGAAATCCACCTGCTCCAGCTGCCCGATGGTGATCAGGCCGGAACGCAGGCCGTCGTCGATATCGTGGCTGTTGTAGGCGATCTCATCCGCCAGATTGGTCAGCTGCGCCTCCAGCGACGGCTGCGTGCGGTCGATGAAGCGCTGCGCCACCGGTCCCAGCACGCGCGCATTGTTCAGCGAGCAGTGCTTGAGAATGCCCTCGCGCGTTTCAAACATCAGATTCAGGCCGTCGTAGGCGCCGTAGTGCTCTTCGAGCTCGTCGACCACGCGCAAGCTTTGCAGGTTGTGCTCGAAGCCGCCATGGTGCTGCATGCACTCGTTGAGCACATCCTGGCCGACGTGGCCGAACGGCGTGTGGCCCAGGTCGTGCGCCAGCGAAATCGCCTCCACCAGGTCCTCGTTCAGGCGCAGGTTGCGCGCCAGCGAACGGCCGATCTGCGCCACCTCCAGGCTGTGGGTCAGCCGGGTGCGGAACAGGTCGCCTTCATGGTTGAGGAACACCTGGGTCTTGTACTCGAGCCGGCGGAACGCCGACGAGTGGATGATGCGGTCGCGGTCGCGCTGGAACTGGCTGCGCGACGCATGCGCCGTCTCCGGATGATGGCGGCCGGCGCCGCCTTCCGAATGGGCCGCGTAGGGAGCGAGGTATTCTTCCGGCGACATCGCGGCCTCCCCGCTCAGACGCAGGCGGCCAGCGTCGCCAGCAGCAGCTCCCGCGGCGCGTTGGTGATCTTCGGCGCACCCAGCGGATTGAGCAGGATGAACTTGATGGCGCCGCCTTCGTTCTTCTTGTCGACTTCCATCAACTCCAGCCAGCGTTCGGCGCCCAGGTCGGGCGCCTTGACCGGCAGGCCGGCCGCCGCCACCAGCGCGCGCACGCGCGCGACCGACGCCGCGTCGATCAGGCCCATGCGCTGCGACAGATCGGCCGCCATCACCATGCCGCAGCCGACCGCTTCGCCGTGCAGCCACTCGCCGTAGCCGAGGCCGTTTTCGATGGCGTGGCCGAAGGTGTGGCCGAAATTCAGGATGGCGCGCAGCCCGCCTTCGCGCTCGTCCTGGCGCACCACGTCCGACTTGATTTCGCACGAGCGGGCGATGGCGTAGGCCAGCGCGCCCTTGTCGCGCGCCACCAGCTTGCCGATATTGGCTTCGATCCAGTCGAAGAAGGCGGCGTCGATGATGGCGCCGTGCTTGATCACTTCCGCCAGGCCGGCCGCCAGTTCGCGCGCCGGCAGCGTTTCCAGCGTCGAGGTATCGGCGATCACCGCGCGCGGCTGGTAGAAGGCGCCGATCATGTTCTTGCCCAGCGGGTGGTTGATGCCGGTCTTGCCGCCCACCGACGAGTCGACCTGCGACAGCAGCGTGGTCGGCACCTGGATGAAGTCGACCCCGCGCATATAGCTGGCGGCCGCAAAGCCGGTCAGGTCGCCGATCACGCCGCCGCCCAGCGCCACCAGCGTGGTCTTGCGGTCGGCCTTGTTTTCCAGCAGCGCATCGAAGATCCGCATCAGGCTGGTCCAGTTCTTGAATTCCTCGCCGTCCGGCAGGATCACGGACATGACCTGCTTGCCGGCGTCGCGCAGGCCGCGCTCGACGCGTTCCAGGTACAGCGGCGCCACGGTGGTGTTGGTGACGATGGCCACCTTGCTGCCGTGCACATGGCGCGCCAGCAAGGCGGTGTCGTTGAGCAGCGCCGGGCCGATGGAAATCGGGTAGCTGCGCTCGCCCAATTCGACGTTTAACAGGATGGTGGATTGTTCGTTCATCGATGGTTGTGCGTAGGTCACACAGTTGGGCGCGGCCTCGCAGGCCTGGGTTTCCAACTGGTTCAAAATGGTCTGAACCATCGATTGTACGTTAGGACGGCCGGTATCGATGACCAAATCGGCAATTTCCGTGTACAAAGGATCACGCACCGCCATCAATTCTTCCAGTTTCTTGCGCGGATCGGCGGTTTGCAGCAGCGGCCGGTTCTTGTCGTGGGCGGTGCGCTGCAGGATGCTGTGCACGGTCGCGCGCAGGTACACCACGGTGCCGCGCGACTTGAGCAGGGCGCGGCTCTCGGCGTTGAGGACGGCGCCGCCGCCGGTGGCCAGCACCAGTCCCTCCTGGCCGCACAGCTCGCGGATCACCTCGGCTTCACGGCGGCGGAAGCTGGCTTCGCCCTCGATTTCAAAGATCCACGGGATCGACGCGCCCGTGCGCGCCTCGATCTCGTGGTCGGAATCAATAAACTTCAGCCCCAGCTTGCGCGCCAGGATGCGGCCGATGGTGGTCTTTCCTGCCCCCATCAGGCCGACTAAAAACACATTTTGCATGCACGATCCAAGTTATAACGGGTTACTGCACTGCGTCGACACCCCGTATGGACTGCTGGCGCCGGGCGGGCGGACAGTTTGCGACGTGTAATCGGTACTCAATCCTATCAAGTGTACCAGAGAGGTGTAGCGGGACTCCGTGCCGCTGGCCTGGCCGCGAATGGTCAGGTTGACATCGAGCCAATAAACCCGGTCGCGCGGATACACCAGCGACACCGTGGCGCGGCCGCTGGCGTCGGTGGTCACGCTCGGCGTGACGGTGACCGGAATGCCCGGATCGAGCACGCCGTTGCCGTTGGCGTCTTCGCCGGCGTCGAGGATGCCGTTGTTGTTGGCGTCCTCGTTGGCGCAGGCGGTGCGCGACACCGGCTCCCACGGACCGCTCGGCGCGGTATAGGCCAGCACGCCCTTGTAGTAGACGGTCGGCAGCACCGAGGCGGTCAGGTTGACGCCCGGCACCGCATTGCCGGCGGCGTCGGTGACGATCACCACGTAGTCGAGCTGGTAGGTGGTGCTGCCCGGCGTGCCGACGGTGTTGCCGGTGCCGGCGCTGATGAACATCGATTTCTGCGCCACCGTCAGGGTCGCCGTGGCGCTGGCGTTGGAACCACCGTTCAGGCGCGCCTGGATGCGCACGCCGTTGGTGGCGGTGACCGAGCTGCCGGCGATGAAGCTGGCGGTGGCGGCGCCGTCGGCGCCGGTGATCGCCACCGACGGCTCGGTCAGGCGGCCGCCGCTCGGATCGCTGAGGATGGAGAACGACACGCTGGCGTTCTGGACCAGGTTATTCTGCGCCGTGCCGTCGCGCACCACCGCGCGCAGGGTGGCCTGTTCGCTGGTGCTGCCGCCGGTGTTGGTGCCGATGGTGGCCGGATCGACCTGCAGCGTGATGGTGGACGAGCCGGTGACCGGCGCATAGAACGCCAGCGTGGTCTGGGTGGTCTGGCCGGCGGCGTTGGCGGTCAGCGTGGCCACGCCGGGGCCGGTGGCGTTGACAAAGGCGGTGGCGGCGCCGCCGGACAGGGCCAGCGCGCCGTTCAGCGGCGCGCCGCAGCCGGCGTCGCTGTAGATGGTGCCGCGCGAGGTGCTGAGGGTGACGCTGGCGCCCGGCGCATTGGTCACGGCCACCTGCTGGCAGCCGCCGATCGGCGCCGCCGCTTCGACATTGCCGCTGCCGTCCAGCACGCGCACCGCGAAGGTCGACGAATTGATGCTGATGCCGGTCGAGGCGATTTCCCCCATGGCCTTGACGGTGATGACGTCGGCCGTGCCGCCGCTGGCGGTATAGCTGAGCACCAGCTGGCCGGCGGAATTGGTGACCGCCGCGCCGCCGCCCTTGACGGTCAGCGAGTTGGCGTTGGCGCTGTAGCTGACCGGCGTGCCGACCAGCGCGTTGCCGGCCGAATCGACCAGCTTGACGGTGACGTCGGCGCTGGCGCCGGCGCTGATGGTCGGCGCGGCGCTGATGGTCAGCACATTGCCGCTGACGCGCACCACGATCGGCGTGGCGGTGGCGCCCGGCACGCTGGCGCTGACGGTGATGTTGCGCGAGGTGGCGTCGCTGCCGATGCCCAGCGTGCCGGTGACGATGCCCTGGGCGCTGGTGACCGGGTTGGCCACGGTCAGGCTGCCGGAATCGGACTTCAGGCTGACGGTCACGTTCGGCACCACGTTGTTGTTGGCGTCGCGCACCAGCGCGGTGACGGTGACGTTCTTGGTGCCGCCGGACGGCAGCGTGCCGGAGTCGGCGGTCAGCGTCAGGGTCGGCACGGCGTTGACCACCTGTACCGTGATGGCGCTGGATTTGGCGTTGCCGGCGCTGGCGGTGATGGTGATGGTGCGCAGCGACGCATCGCCCTTGACGCTGAGTTTTTCCACCACCTGGCCCGAGGTGTTGGTGCTGCGGTTGGTGCTGGTGATGGTGCCCGAGCTGGCGCTGAAGCTGACCGTCTCACCGGCCAGCGCATTGCCGCCGGCGTCCTTGACGATGGCCGTCAGGGTCACCTCGGTGCCGTCCAGGCCGGACGAGGCGATGGTGGTGGCGTCGGCCGTCAGCGTCACGCTGGCCGCCTTCGATGGCGCCACGCCGGCGCTGTTGGTGCCCGGCGAACCGCCGCCGCCGCCGCACGCGGCTAACAGGCCCGCGCAGGCAAGCGCCGTCAGCCATTCCTTGAATTTATTCATGAATGCATCCCATCGTTGTCGATTGATTCAACCTAGCGTGCCGAGGACAGCTTTTCGGCGACGATCTTCGGCGTGATAAACACCAGCAGCTCCGTCTTGTCGTTGGTGCGGGTATTGCTGCGGAACAGATAGCCCAGCACCGGCACATCGCCCAGCAGCGGGACCTTGTCGGTGGTGCTGCGCTCGGTGAGCTGGTAGATGCCGCCCAACACCACGGTGCCGCCGTTGTCGACCATCACCTGGGTCTTGACGTGCTTGGTGTCGATGGCGAAGCCGGAGCGGGTTTCCTGGCCGACGCTGTCCTTGTTGACGTCGACGTCGATGACGACGTTGCCGTCCGGCGTAATCTGCGGCGTCACTTCGAGCCGCAGGTTGGCCTTGCGGAACTGGATCGAGGTGGCGCCGCTGCTGGTGGCCACCTGGTACGGCAGCTCGATGCCCTGCTCGATCAGCGCCACCGACTTGTCGGAGGTGATCACGCGCGGGCTGGAGATGATCTTGCCGGTGCCGTCCTCTTCCAGCGCCGACAGCTCCAGGTTGAGGAAGCGGTTGGCGGCCGAGGAGAACAGGCTGACCGCCAGGCTGCCGGCCTGGGCGCCGTTGATGCTGGCGGCCGGCAGGTTGACGAACTGGCTGTTGGCGTAGCTGTTGGCGCCGACCGCCACCTGGCCGGTGGTTTCGCCGACCCCGGTGATGTTGCCGCCGATGCCGATACGGGTGTTGCCGCTGCCGAGCTGGTAGCCGGAGTCGCCGCCGCGCTGGGTGCGCAGGTCGGTGAAGCCGAGCTTGGCGCCGAGGTTGCGGGTGAAGGTGTCGCTGGCCTCGACGATGCGCGCTTCGATCAGCACCTGCTTGGTGGCGATGTCGGTCTTGGCGATCAGGCGGCGCACGTCTTCCAGCTTGGACGGGATGTCGGTGACGAACAGCTGGTTGGTGCGCGGCTCGATGATGGCGCTGCCGCGCTTGGACAGGATGCGGTTCTTGCTGTCGCCGCCGTCGAGGCCGAACACCAGCTTGAACGCTTCGGCCTTCTGGTAGTTGAGCTGGAAGATTTCCGACTTTAGCGGTTCCAGGTCGGCGATCTGGGCGCGCTGCTCCAGTTCCAGTTTTTCCTTGGTCAGCAATTCCTCTTTCGGCGCGATCCAGATCACCGAGCCGTTCTTGCGCATGTCCAGACCCTTGGCCTGCAGGATCACGTCCAGCGCCTGGTCCCACGGCACTTCCTTCAGGCGCAGCGTCAGGTTGCCGGCGACGCTGTCGCTGGTGATGATGTTGAGACCGGAGATGTCGGCGATCGCCTGCAGCGCCGCGCGCACTTCGACGTTCTGGAAATTGAACGACAGCTTCTCGCCGCGATAGCCCTGCGAACCCTGGGTCAGCTTGTTCGGATCTTCCTTGATCGGCTTGATGTCGACCACCAGCTGGGTGTCGCTCTGGTAGACGGTCTGTTCCCACAGGCCGCGCGCCTCGATGGTCAGGCGCGTGTTCTCGCCCTGCGGCACGGTGGTGACCTGCGACACCGGGGTGCCGAAGTCGCCGACGTCAAGCTTGCGGCGCAGGCTTTCCGGCACGCCGGTCTTGAGGAACTCGACCACCACGCCGGTCGGCGTCTGGCGCACATCGACCGCCACCTGGTTGTTGGGCAGATCGACCACGACCCGGCCTTCGCCGTTGGCGCCGCGGCGGAAATCGAGATCGCGCAACAGCTGTTTGCCGGCCGGCGCGGCGGCCGTCTTGGCCACCGGCAGGCCGGCGCCGTCGACCGCCGTGGCCAGGCCGCCGGAGCCGTCGATGGTCAGGATCACCGTGTTGCCGTCGATGGCGGTGGCGTAGTTCAGCGAGCGCTTCAGGTTGAACACCAGCCGCGAGCGTTCGCCGGCCTGCACCAAGTTCACGCCGCGCAGCTCGCCCTGGTTCAGTTCCAGCGAGGTCTTGCCGGTAGCGTTGACGGTGGCGCCGAAGTCGAGCGCGATGCGCGCCGGATTGCTGATGGCGAAGTTGATCGGCAGCTTGTCCGGCGCGTTGCGCAGCTTGATGCGGACGATGACGTTGGCGCCCTGCTGGCTGGCGGAGATCGCCTCGATGGCGTTGGCGGCGACGCTGGACGCCGCCGGCGCCGCGGTCTGCGCCTGGGCGCCGGCGGCGAACTGCAAGGCCAGCGCGATGGCCAGCACAGGCGCCCAAGTGGCGGCGGCCAAGGCGCGCCGGGCCGTGAGATGAGCGGTCATTTGGTGTTCTCCTTGCTTTCCTGCAGTTCCAACTTGGACAGGCGCTCGACCCAGTCGCCGGTGGCGTCCTGGACGATTTCCTTGACGGTGACAGTGTTGTCGCTGATGCCGGTGATGCGGCCGTAGTTCTCGCCCAGGTGCTGGCCCACCACCACCTGGTGCACGGCGCGGTCGACCTGCAGCACGGCGTGCATCACGCCCTTCTTCTCGATGGTGCCGACCATCTTGATGGTGTCGAGCGGATAGGACTCCAGCAATTCCTTGCGGCGCTCCATGTCCGGCTTGAGGCCGTTGCCGCCGCCGCTGGCGGCCTGCTTGGCCAGCTCGGCCAGCAGCTTGTTGGGATTGAACGGGTCGATCTCGTCCTTGCGCGCGTAGGCGTAGGGGATGAACACCTTGGGTTCGGCGATGGGCGGCACCCGCACCTGGGTCTGGGCGTCGACCTGCTTCATCCAGCTGCGCACTTCCTGCACGTCGCTGTCGCCGCAGCCGGCCAGCAGGCACAGGGCCATCAGGGATGCGAGAAGCGTCTTCATGATTTTTTCGCCGCCTTCTTCTTGTCGGCGGCGGCCTTGCGCTGCGCGGCCACCTCTTCCGGATCGAGGTAGCGGAAGGTCTTGGCCACCGCCTCCAGGGTCAGCGTGCCGTCCTTGCCGGTGTTCAGCGCCAGGTTGTTGAGGGTGACGATGCGCGACAGGTTGGCGATGTCGCCGGTGAAGGCGCCGATGTCGTGGTAGTTGCCGGTGATCTTGAGATCGATCGGCAGCTCGGCGTAGTAATCCTTGATCACCACCTGCTGCGGCTTGAACAGGTCGAACTGCAGGTCGCGGCCGGAACCGGCCTGGTTGATGTCGGTCAGCAGCGCGGCCATCTCGGCCTTGCTTGGCAGCTGTTTCTGCAGGCGCTCGACGTACTGGTCGACCTGGGCCTTCTGCGCGCGCAGCGCATCGAGGTTGATCGCCTGCGCGGTCTTGAGCTTGTACTCGCCGCGCAGCTTTTCCTCAAGCTGGAGGCCGGCGTCCTGCTCCTCGAACTGCGAGCTCCAGTAGCCGAAGTAACCGGCCGCGCACACCGCCAGCGCCACGCCGATGGCGCACAGCACACGCGGCGCCAGCGGCCACTGGCCCGGATGGCGGCCGTTGAGGTCGCGGAACTGGTCGGCCAGGTCCGCAAACAATTCGTTGAGGTTGATGTTTGCCTTGGCCATTATGCGTGCCCCGCTGCTTTGGCCGGCGGCAGGCCGCTGGCCGGTGCGCCGGGCGCCTTGGCTTTGGCCCCCTCTTCCGGCTTGTCCTTGTCGCGCGGCCGCTTGATGAACACGGTCAGGTTGAACTCCACCACCTTCTTGGCGGTCTTGCCCTGGCCCAGGCCGGTGGACTTCACTTCGATCAGGTCCGGCCGTTCCAGCCACGGCGACACGCCGGCCAGGTTGCGCAGCAGTTCCGACACCCGCTCCTGCGATTGCGCATAGCCGTTGACCGCCACCTTCTGGCCGTCCTGGCGGAACGATTTGAGGTAGACGCCGGCCGGCGTCTGCGTCACCAGTTCATCCAGCAGGTAGACCGGCTGGTTGCGGTCGCCCTGCAAATCCTCGACCGCCTGCTGGCGCGCCTTGAGCGCCTCGATTTCCTGCTTCAGCGTGGCGATCTCGGCGATTTTCTTGTCGAGGCCGCTAATGGCGGTTTTCAGTTCCGTGTTGCGCGCATCCTGGATCGAGATGGCGCGCGCGTTGTAGCCGCCCACCAGCAGCACGATGCCGACGCCGATGACGCCGCCCAGCGCCAGCAAGGCGAAGAAGGCCTGCTTCTTCTGCTTGCGTTTTTCTTCGCGGTGCGGCAGCAGGTTGATGCGTATCATCAGTCGAACCTCCGCAGGGCCAGGCCGCAGGCCACCAGGTAGGCCGGCGCGTCGAGCCGCAGCTGCGACTCGCGCACGGACGAACCGATCTGCATGCCCTTGAACGGCGAGATCACCGCGCTGGAAATGCGGGTGCGGCTGGCCACCAGTTCCAGCAGGCCGGGGATCAGCGCGCAGCCGCCGGCCAGGTACAGCTGGTCGACCTTGGTGTACGGCGTGGAGGTGTAGAAGAACTGGATGGCGCGCGTGACTTCCAGCGCGGCGCTTTCCAGGAACGGCGTCAGCAGTTCGGCATGGTAGTTGTCCGGCAGGTCGCCGGTTTTCTTGCGCGCCTCGGCCTCGTCGAAGGACATGCCGTAGCTGCGCACGATGTCCTGGGTCAGCGCGTTGCCGCCGAACGGCTGTTCGCGCTCGTAGACGGTGACGCCGTCGAGCATCACGGAAATATGGGTGACCTGGGCGCCGATCTGGAACAGCGCGATGACCTGGCCGGCGCCGGCTTCCGGCAGTTGCGTGACGACGCGGTCCAGCGCGGCGCGCGCGGCGTAGGATTCGATGTCCATCACGGTGGCCTTGAGGCCGGACGCTTCGGCGATCGCCACCCGGTCCTCTACCTTTTCGCGGCGCGAGGCGGCCAGCATGACTTCGATGTCGTCGGCCGAATTGGCGGCCGGGCCGATGACGTCGAAGTCCAGGCTGACCTCGTCCAGCGCGAACGGGATGTACTGGCTGGCTTCGGATTCGACCTGCACTTCCAGCTGGTCTTCCGGCAGCCCGGCCGGCAGGATGATTTTCTTGGTGATGACCGACGCCGGCGGCATGCCCAGCGCCGCGTGGCGCGCGCGGGTGCCGCTCTTCTTCCAGACGCGGCGCACCGCTTCCACCACCTGGTCCATGTTTTCGATGTTGCCGTCGGTGACGGCGTTGCGCGGCAGCGGCTCGGCGGCGTAGCGTTCCAGCTTCAGTTCGCCCTTGGCGCCCTGCACCAGTTCCACCAGCCGCACGCTGGAAGTGCTGATATCGATGCCCACCAGCGGCGGGCTGCCTTGGCCCAGCAGGGCCTTGAAATCGATCATACGAGGCCTCCGGCGCCATGGCTGGCGCCAGCACAGCAGTGCATCCGAGCATGTTGTCGAACTGTTTGCATAACGGAACTCGTTTGAAAACCAGCATTTAGACGGCTTATATCAGCCTGTACATTAAATCGAGCCTATTTAAGTGTAAAGGTATTTCTACTGTGCACAATTGTGTGGGTGTGAGGGTTTCACCACACTTATTTTTGCCTTCATGGCAGCAAAAACAACTCAGTTGTTTTGTTGCTCACGCAGAAATATTCCTGTCATATGGAACGGCGCGCCGCTCGCTTATAATGGCCCGGACAATTCATAGAAAGATCGCACTGCATGGCCACTTCCAATTCGGCACCGCCACCAACCAACCCGCCTGATAAAGCTGACAACAAATCCGCCAAGGTCGCGTCGCGCTCCTCGCGCTTTTTCCTGCTGGCCGGCCTGTCCGTGCTCGGACTGGGGATCACGGGCGTGCTGCTGGTGGTGTTCGGCCTGGCGATGGCCTATCCCAACCTGCCGGAACTCGACACGCTGACCGACTACCGGCCGAAGATGCCGCTGCGGATCTTCTCGGCCGATAACGTGCTGATCGGCGAGTTCGGCGAAGAGCGCCGCAACCTGGTGCGCATCAAGGACATCCCGGATGTCATGAAGAAAGCCGTGCTGGCGATCGAGGACGACCGCTTCTACGAGCACGGCGGCGTCGACTACACCGGCATCCTGCGCGCCGGCTTGCACAATGCGATCGGCAGCGGCGGCAAGCAAGGCGCGTCGACCATTACGCAACAGGTGGCGCGCAACTTCTTCCTGTCGAGCGAACAGACCATCAAGCGCAAGGTCTACGAAATGCTGCTGGCCTGGAAGATCGAGAAGAACCTGACCAAGGACCAGATTCTTGAGGTCTATATGAACCAGATCTACCTGGGCCAGCGCGCCTACGGTTTCTCGTCCGCCGCGCAAATCTACTTCGGCAAGAACCTGCGCGACATCAGCATCGCCGAAGCCGCCATGCTGGCCGGCCTGCCGAAAGCGCCGTCCGCCTACAACCCGGTGGTCAACCCGAAGCGCGCCCGCACCCGGCAACAGTACATCCTGCAGCGCATGCATGAGTTGGGCTACATCAGCGACAAGCAGTTCGAGACCGCCAAGGCCGAGGAACTGAAGGTCAAGACCGACAGCAGCGAATTCGGCGTGCACGCCGAGTATGTGGCCGAGCTGGCGCGCCAGCTGGTCTACGAACAATTCAAGGAAGATACCTACACCCGCGGCCTGAACGTGTTCACCACCATCACCAAGGCCGACCAGGACGCCGCCTACCTGGCGCTGCGCAAGGGCGTGATGGATTACGAGCGCCGCCACGCCTATCGCGGCCCGGAAGCCTATATCGACATCCCGGCCGCCAAGGAAGACGCCGACGACGCCATCGAGACCGTGCTGGCCGAGCATCCGGACAACGACGACCTGATCGCCGCCGTGGTGCTGTCGGCCACGCCGCAGCTGATCACCGCGGTCACCGCCTCGGGCGAGGAGATCAAGATCAGCGGCGCCGGCCTGGAACAGGGCCGTTCCTGGCTGTCGGACAAGAATCCGCCGAACAAGCGCATCCGCCGCGGCGCCGTGATCCGCGTGCTACAGGAGGGCAAGGACTGGCTGGTGGCGCAGATGCCGGAAATCGAATCGGCCTTCGTGGCGGCCAGCACCCAGGATGGCGCGATCAAGGCCATGGTCGGCGGCTTCGACTACAACCGCAACAAGTTCAACCACGTGACCCAGGCCTGGCGCCAGCCCGGTTCATCGTTCAAGCCGTTCATTTATTCGGCGTCGCTGGAACGCGGCCTGTCGCCGGCCACCATCATCAACGACGCGCCGATCTCGTTCGACGCCGGCCAGACCGGCGGCCAGGCGTGGGAGCCGAAGAACTACGACGGCAAGTATGAAGGGCCGATGACCATGCGCAAGGGCCTGACCAAGTCCAAGAACATGATCTCGATCCGCATCCTGCACCGCATCGGCGCCAAGTACGGCCAGGAATACGCCACCCGCTTCGGCTTCGACGCCGACAAGAATCCGCCCTACCTGACCCTGGCACTGGGCGCCGGCAACGTCACGCCGCTGCAGATGGCCGGCGCCTACGCGGTGTTCGCCAACGGCGGCTACAAGGTCAGCCCCTACCTGATTTCCAAGGTGACCGACGCCGACGGCAAGATTTTGTCGCAGGCCCATCCCGACCTGGCCGGCGACGAGAAAAACCGCGTCATCGACGAGCGCAACGCCTTCCTGATGGATTCGATGCTGAAGGACGTGGTGCGCTTCGGCACCGCCGCCAAGGCCAATGTGCTGGGCCGCCGCGACATCGCCGGCAAGACCGGCACCACCAATGACTCGATCGACGCCTGGTTCGCCGGCTACCAGGCCAAGCTGGTGGGCATCGCCTGGATCGGCTACGACCAGCCGAAGAACCTGGGCAACCGCGAAACCGGCGGCGGCCTGGCGCTGCCGATCTGGATCAACTACATGCAGAAAGCACTGAAGAGCATCCCGGTCGAGGAACGCGCGGTGCCGGAAGGCGTGATGCTGGTGGGGGATGAGTACTACTACACGGAAAATCCGCCGGGCACCGGGGTCAACAACCTCGATGCGCCGGGGCATGGCACCCCGGCCGAAGAGAAGGCCAAGGACGCCGTCAAGAACGAGTTGTTCTAGGGCGTCAGGACCACCGGGCTGCCGCCCTGTTTGGTGACTTCATCGGACAGGGTGGCGAACAGCTCGGAGCCGTCGCGGGTGTTGAGCCACTTGCCGTCCTTCTGGCGGTAGTGGTAGCCGCCGGAGCGCGAGGCCACCCACAGCTCCTGCATCGCCGCCTGGCTGTTGACGATGATCTTGGATCCGTTGTCGATGAACTCGATTTCGAGCACGTTGCCGCTGCGGCTGCACTCGACATCGGTCATGTCGGCGTCGTTCAAACGGTCCAGCGCGGCCTCGATGGCGTCGAGGGTGGCTTCGGCTTGCGCCATGAATTCTGATTCGCCCATGCTACACTCCAGTATCTGCACTTAAATAATCCATGATTTTATCGTGAAGTCCACTTTCCGTTTGATTATCGGCACATCTATCCTGTGCCTGACCGTATTGCTGAGCGGCTGCGGCCAACCCGGTCCGCTGTACCTGCCCAAGCCTCCTGCAGCCAAGCCCACCGCCAAGAGCGGCGCCGTTGCGCCTACCACCTCGCCGGTGCCTCCCGCTCCCCAACAATAAAGTCTATGTCGCAATTTTCGTATAAAGACGGCGTGCTGCACGCCGAAGGCGCTTCGCTGAGCGCGATCGCCGAGCAATTCGGCACGCCTACCTATGTGTATTCCAAGGCCGCGCTGCTGGCCAACTTCGCCTCCTACGCCGACGCCTGCGCCGGCCGCGACGCGCTGGTGTGCTACGCCATGAAGGCCAATTCCAACCTGGCCATCCTCGATTTGCTGGCGCGCCAGGGCGCGGGCTTCGACATCGTCTCCGGCGGCGAGCTACTGCGCGTGCTGGCGGCGGGCGGCGATCCGCGCAAGGTGATCTTCTCCGGCGTCGGCAAGAGCGTGGACGAAATGCGCCTGGCGCTGTCGCACGACATCCTGTGCTTCAACGTCGAATCGATTCCCGAGCTGCACCGCCTGAACGAGGTGGCCGGTTCGATGGGCAAGAAAGCCCGCATCTCGCTGCGCGTGAACCCGAACGTGGACGCCAAGACCCACCCGTACATCGCCACCGGCCTGAAAGCCAACAAGTTCGGCGTGGCGTTCGACGATGCGCTGGACACCTACCGCACCGCCGCCCAGCTGCCGCACCTGGAAGTGGCCGGCATCGACTGCCACATCGGCTCGCAGCTGCTGGACGACGCGCCGCTGCTGGAAGCGCTGGACCGCCTGATCGAGCTGATCGACCAGCTGGGTGCGGAAGGCATCGAACTGCACCACCTGGACATCGGCGGCGGCATCGGCATCGACTACCGTGAAGCGGGCGAAGCGGCGCCGGTGCCGGTGGGCGACTACCTGGGCCGCCTGTTCGCCAAGATCGACGCCTGGCGCGCCGCGCGCCACCACGGCAAGGCGATCAAGGTGATCTTCGAGCCGGGCCGTTCGATCGTCGGCGACACCGGCGTGCTGCTGACGCGCGTGGAGTTCCTCAAGCACGGCGAAGAAAAGAATTTCTGCATCGTTGATGCGGCGATGAACGACATGGCGCGTCCGGCGCTGTACCAGGCGTGGATGGACATGCAGCCGGTGGTGCAGAGCGGCGCGGCGGCGGCAACCTACGACGTGGTCGGCCCGATCTGCGAATCCGGCGACTGGCTGGCGCGCGACCGCGCGCTGGCGGTGGCCGCCGGCGACCTGCTGGTGATGCACACGGCCGGCGCCTACGGCATGACCATGGCCTCCAACTACAACACCCGCGGCCGCGCCGCCGAGGTGATCGTCGATGGCGAGGTGCCGCACCTGGTGCGCAAGCGCGAAAAGCCGGAAGACCTCTACGCGCTGGAATCGCTGATCAAGTAATTCCCCAACAAGCCGCCCGCCTCACCGCCGGCGGCTTTTTTCATTGTGCCGCAGCCTTGCGTGCAGCCCAGTAGATGCGCATCAACAGCAGGATGCCGAGGATGGCGCCGAAGATGATCGGCTGGGTGAAGTTGTGCTTGCCCGCTTTCATCCACCAGAAGTGCAGGATCGCCAGCGGGGCGATCACGTAGATCAGCCGGTGCAGCCATTGCCAGCGCTTGCCGCCCAGGCGCTTGATCATGCCGTTGGTGCTGGTCAGCGCCAGCGGTATCAGCAGCACGAAGGCGATGAAGCCGACCGTGATGAACGGCCGCTTCAGCACGTCCTTCCACATCTCGGCCAGGTCGAAGAAATGGTCGAACCACAGGAAGGTCATGAAGTGCAGGAAGCCGTAGAAGAACACGTACAGCCCCAGCATGCGGCGCAGCTTGACCAGCCAGTTCCATTTGCTCAGGCGCCGCAGCGGCGTCACCGCCAGCGTGAAGCACAGGAAGTACAAGGTCCAGTCGCCGGTGCCGCGCGTGATGAATTCGAGCGGATCGACCAGTTGCCCGGTCGCCGTCAGGTACACCATGCGCAGCAGGGGCGCCAGCGCCAGCACGAAGAGGACGCCCTTGATCCAGCTGATTTGTTTCGTTGTCGGCATCAGTAGAATTTTTTCAGGTCCATGCCCGCGTACAGCGGGGCCACATCGTTATAGCCGTTGAACATCAGGGTCTTGCGCTTGCGCGACAGGAAGCCGTCCTCGCCGATGCGGCGCTCCGACGCCTGCGACCAGCGCGGGTGGTCCACGTCCGGATTCACGTTCGAATAAAAACCGTACTCGTTCGACGCCGACAGGTTCCACGAAGTGCGCGGCTGCTCCTTGACGAAGCGGATCTTGACGATCGACTTGGCCGACTTGAAGCCGTACTTCCACGGCAGCACCATGCGCACCGGCGCGCCGTTCTGGTTCGGCAGCACTTCACCATACATGCCGAAGGTCAGCAGCGCCAGCGGGTGGTTCGCTTCGTCGATGCGCAGGCCTTCGGTGTACGGCCATTGCAGCACGCGGCTGCCGACGCCCGGCATCTGCTTCTTGTCGGCCAACGTTACGAATTCTACATACTTGGCGTTGCCAGTAGGCTCTACCTTTTTGATGATCTCCGAAAAGGAATAGCCGATCCACGGGATCACCATCGACCAGCCCTCGACGCAGCGCAGGCGGTACACGCGCTCTTCCATCGGCGCCAGCTTGAGCAGCGCGTCCAGGTCCAGGGTCATCGGTTTCTTGACTTCGCCCTCGATGGAAATCGACCACGGACGGGTCTTCAGCGTGCCGGCGTACATGGCCGGCTCGCTCTTGTCGGTGCCGAATTCATAGTAGTTGTTGTAGGTGGTGGCGTCCTTGTAGGGCGTCTGCTTGTCCAGCGCCGAATAGGCCGGATTCAGTCTGGCGGGCAGCTTGGCGCCCGTGCCCTGCGCGAAGGCTTCACGCTGCGCCATCTCCAGCAGCGCCGCGCCGCCCACCGCGCCCATGGCGATCTGCTTCATGAAGCTGCGGCGCGATTCGTACACCTGGCGCGGCGTGATTTCCGAGGAAAACGGCAGGTCTATGCCATTGGGGGGACGCTTGATCAACATGTCGGCTCCAGAAGAAACGGTAAGGCTCAACCTTACACGAATCTCCCGGAGCGAATATTAAACTTCCGTTTACAACTTGCCGTAGGAGTGCAGGCCGGACAGGAACATGTTGACGCCGAGGAAAGCAAAGGTCGTCACCAGCAGGCCCACCAGCGCCCACCAGGCCGCCGGACGGCCGCGCAGGCCCGTCATCAGGCGCATGTGCAGCCAGGCCGCGTAGTTGAGCCAGACGATCAGGGCCCAGGTCTCTTTCGGATCCCACGACCAGTAGCCGCCCCACGCCTCGGCCGCCCACAGCGCGCCCAGGATGGTGGCGATGGTGAAGAAGGCGAAGCCGGCCGAGATGGCCTTGTACATGACGTCGTCCAGCACTTCTTCCGACGGCAGGCGGTCCTTCAGGTAGCCCGAGGTCTTCAGCAGGTAGGCCGCCGCGACCATGGCCGCCAGCGCAAAGTTGCCGTAACCGATGAAATTGGCCGGCACGTGGATCTTCATCCACCAGCTTTGCAGCGCCGGCAGCAGCGGCTGGATGTCGGCCGCATTGCGCGAGGTGGTGTACCACATCAGGAAGCCGATGGCGGCGCTGACCACCAGCAGCACGAACGGGCCCATCTGGCGGGTGGCGTAGCGCTGTTCGAAGTACAGGTAGAACATCGCGGTGATCAGCGAGAACAGGATGAACACTTCGTACAGGTTGGACACCGGGATATGGCCGACGTCGGCGCCGATCAGGTAGGACTCGTACCAGCGCACCATCATCGCGGTCCAGCCCAGCACCACGGCGGCCCAGCACAGCTTGGAGCCGATGCTGGACGAGGCGGCCGAACGGCCGGCAAAGCCGATCCAGTAGAACACGGTGGAGATCACGAACATCACGCTCATCCACAGCACCGCCGACTGGCTCGACAGCATCATGCGCAGCCAGAATTTCCTGGTGCCGTTATCCAGGTCGCCGGCGTACATCGAGATCGCCCACAACGACAGCAGCGCGATCAGCGGCATCAGCCAGCGCACCGGCTTCCAGTGCCAGCCCAGCGCGGCAAACACCGGCACCGCCGCCGCCAGGATCACCTGCTCGTAATAGTTCATGAACGCGCCATAGCGGCTCAGGCCGAACACGGCGCCGGCCAGCAGCGCCAGCGCAAACAGCCAGTCGGCCGGGTTCAGCCGCTTGAAGTAGCCTGGCGCCTGGGAATAAGTTTGCTGGGATTGGGTGATGTCCATTTTCTCTCCTGCTTACGCTGCCGACTGTGGCAGTTTTTCTTTCAGTATTTCAAATTCACGCTCGAAGTCCAGCGTTTTGCGCTGGGTGCTCATGGCCATCAGCGCTTCGGCGCCGGCGGCATCGTCCTTGATCCAGATCCACAGGCGGCGCTCGCGGATGTAGAACATGGCAAACACGCCCAGCACCAGGAACAGGCAGCCGAGGTAGACCACATTCTTGCCCGGCGAACGCGTCACCTGGAACACCGAGGCCTTGATCTCGGTGAAGTCGTCCAGTTGCAGGTAGACCGGGCCGCCGTAGAAGAAGGCGTCCGACAAGGCATTGGTGGCCAGTTGCAGGAAGCGCGCGTGGTTCTCGTCCTCGCTGACCGAGGCCAGGCCATCCTTGGCGCGCGCCACCTGCCACAAGTCCCACAGGCTGCCGTTCAAAATCTTCATGAAGACATCGGCCGCCTTTTCCTGCTCGCCCGGCGGAATCTTTTCCAGGAACTGCGAGATGGCCATGAAGCCGCCCGACTTGTCGTTGCCGGCGAAGATGCCCAGGCTCTTGTCGGCCGAGGCCTGCAGCTGCGCGCGCAGGGCGTCGCCCGCAGCCGAATTCGGCGTGGCGCGTTCGGCATAGCGCTGGGCGGCGGCGCTGCGCAGCGCCGGGTCGTGCAGCGCGGCGCGCAGACGCATCCATTCCTTGACGCTGTGGCCGTCGTCGGCCGGAATGCGCAGGTAGCTGAAGTTGTCCGACGGATTGGCGCGCACGCCGGCCAGGAACACGGTGGCGCCGTCGACGGTGACCGGCTGCATGTAGTTCTGGTATTCGCGCGCCTGGCCGGTCTTGTCGCGCAACTTGTAGTTGACGCTCGGGCCGACGTTCTTCAGGTTCTTGTTGCTGGCGTTCTTGCCGGCCGAGCCGGTGTGCTTGTCCAGGCTCTGCGCCAGTTCTTCCTCCAGGCTCTTGCCCTTGGTGACAGCGCGCGGATCGTCGGTCGGGCCGACGTTCTCGACGTTGAACGGGCGGAAGCCGGTCCACTCGACCGTGTAGGCGTCGTTCAGCGGCGTGGTGCCGCCCACTTCGCCGGCGATCTCGAACGGCTTGCTGTCGCCGCCGCTCATCGGGAAGCCGCTCAACTTGAGCTTGCTGCCGCCGTCTTCAAAGCTGGACTGGTAGATCGCCACGCCGTTGAAGATCAGCGGATGGTTGACCTCGATGGTGCCCTTGACCGTTTCGCCGGTCTGGTTGTCGCGCACTTCCACATCGCTGGCAAACAGCTTGGGCATGCCGGTGCTGTAGAAATCGATGGTGAATTTCTTCAGGTTGATGGTGAACGGCAGTTCCTGGATCAGCACGCCGTCCGGACGGGCCAGGATGGCGGTGCTGCTGTTCTGCCCTTCCGGGATCATGGTGTTGCCGCGGAAGGTGGGATTGCCGGTGCTGAGGCGGTGCTGCGGCGGCACTTGCGAGATCAGGCCGCTGCCGGTGAACGGCGTCTTGCCGAGGAACCATTCCTGCAGGCGGATCGGCACGTCCGAATCCATCACCGCGCCGAGACAGATGATGACGATGGCCGAGTGGGCGAAGATGTAGCCGAACTTGTTGGCCGCGCCCTGCTTGGCGGCGACCAGCGTGCCGCTGTCCTTTTCCACCAGCTTGACCTGGTAGCCGGCGTCCTTCAGGCGCGCCGCGCTCTGCTGTGCCAGCGCCTGGCGCGGCAGCGGCGAACGCCATTGCATCTTGTGGTGGAAGTTCAGCAGCGATTGCTCGCGCACGTTCTCGCGCCAGCTGCGCATGTCCTTGAGCATCTTCGGGCCGTTGCGCACGATGCACAGCGTGGTCGAGGTGACCAGCGCCGTCATCAGCAGCAGGAACCACCAGGTCGAGTACACGTTGTACAGGCCGATCTTGCGGAAGATCTCGTACCAGAACGGGCCGAACTGGTTGATGTAATTGGCCGACGGTTCGCCCTGCTTCATCACGGTGCCGATGATGGCGGCGATGGCGATCATCGCCAGCAAGGCGATGGCGAAACGCATGGACGAAATCAGTTCGACGATTTCGCCGACGACGGGGCGGCGGGTTTTCAGCTGGATGCCGGTGGTGCTTGGGCTACTCATGCGTGTTCAGATTCTTTAATAAAAGTTGCTGGCAGGCGGCAGCATAACAAGAAAAAGGGCGGCATGCTCACGCTGCCGCCCTCTTCTTTTGGGTGATCCGCATGCGATGCATGCGGATTCGTCAACTTTATTTCAGGCCTGCCATGTAATCGGCGACGGCCTTCATCTCTTCATCCGACATGCGCTTGGCGATCGGCGCCATCTCCAGGCTCTTGCGGGTGCCGGCCTTGAACAGGCCCAGCTCCGCGACAGTGTAGTCCTGGTGCTGGCCGGCGATGCGCGGATACTGCACCGGAATGCCGGCGCCGGTGGCGCCGTGACAGCTGGCGCAGGCCGGCACGCTCTTCTCGGCGATGCCGCCACGGTAGATTTTCTTGCCCAGTTCAACCGTGTCCTTGTTCTTGGCGGCGCCCGGGTTCGGCTTCTGCGTCACCAGCCAGGCCGCGATATTGTGCTTTTCCTCGTCGGTCAGCATCTTCGCATAGGTCGTCATGACCGGTTGATTCCGGTCCGCCGTCGTAAAGTTCACCAGTTGCTTGTACAAATACGCTTCGTGCTGGCCGGCCAGCTTGGGATTGACGGTGATGGTGGAATTGCCGCCGGCGCCGTGGCACGACACGCAGGCCGGCAAGCCACGGGCGGCGTCACCGTCGGTGAACAGACTGGCGCCCTTGGCAGGATCGATTTTAGGAGCGGCGGAAGCCGTGGCCGAAACGGCCAGCAAGGCAACGAGCAGGGATTTTACAATCGGTGAAAACATGTTCACACTATTCATTCAAGCACCCTTAGAGGAGTCTAAAAAGTTGTCGAACCTGAAGTGCCCACCGATGCACTGGAACGTGCCATGGAGCACTTGGTAACCACTCATTGTACAATAGCTTAAAAAATTCCCTGCTTTAACCTGTTGCTTTTTCCCCAATCCCCAATGTCCAAACTCTGGCAAGCCCGCTTCTTTACGACCGTTAACCAATTACGCGACCTCCCCGACACCCAGGTGCCGGAGATCGCTTTTGCGGGTCGCTCCAATGCCGGTAAATCGACCGCCATCAACATTTTGTGCAATCAGAAAGGCTTGGCCTTCGCGTCCAAGACGCCGGGACGTACCCAGCACATCAATTATTTCTCCATCGGCGGCGCCCACGTGGCGCAGCACCGCAAGGATCCGACCATTGTCGAGGAGATCGAAGCGCTGCTGGTCGACTTGCCGGGCTACGGCTATGCGGAAGTATCGGGATCGGCCAAGCTGCACTGGCAGCGCCTGCTGGGCGACTATGTGCAGCGCCGCGACCAGCTGGCCGCACTGATCCTGATCATGGATTCGCGGCGTCCGTTCACCGAGCTGGACGTGCAGATGCTGGAGTGGTTTGCCCCCACCGGCAAGCCTATTCATTGCATTTTGACGAAAGTTGATAAACTAAACCGTAACGACTCGATCAACGTGCTGCGCCAGGCCAAGGCCAAGCTCGACAGCTACGTTGATGAAGATGGCGAAGGCTTCCCCTTCACCGTCCAGTTGTTCTCGGCGCAGAACCGTATCGGCATCGACGAAGCCAACGACAAGATCCTGGCGTTGGCCGGGCTGACGGAAGACGCGGAACCCACCTCAGATTCAGGAAGCGATAGCAATGAGTAAAGCTGCAGCCCAATTTCCCGCGATCCGCATGCGCCGCATGCGCCGCGATCCCTTCTCGCGCGCGCTGATGCGCGAAAACCTGGTCACCCCGGCCGACCTGATCTACCCGGTGTTCATCCTCGAAGGCACGCACCAGCGCGAGCCGGTGGCGTCGATGCCGGGCGTCGAGCGCGTCTCGGTCGACCTGCTGCTGAAGGTGGCGGAAGAATGCGTAGCGCTGGGCATTCCGGTGCTGGCGCTGTTCCCGGTGATCGACGCAGCCAAGAAAACCGAAGACGGCGTCGAGGCCACCAATCCGGACGGCCTGGTGCCGCGCGCGGTGCGGGCGCTGAAACAGGCCTTCCCCGAGCTGGGCATCCTGACCGACGTCGCGCTCGATCCGTACACCAGCCACGGCCAGGACGGCCTGATCGACGACAACGGCTACGTCATCAACGACATCACCACCGACATGCTGATCCGCCAGGCGCTGTGCCATGCGGAAGCCGGTGTGGACGTGGTGGCGCCGTCGGACATGATGGACGGCCGCATCGGCGCGATCCGCGAGGCGCTGGAGGCCGCTGGCCACATCCACACGCGCATCATGGCGTATTCGGCCAAGTACGCGTCGGCCTTCTACGGCCCGTTCCGCGACGCGGTCGGCTCGGCTGCCAACCTCGGCAAGGGCGACAAGAACCAGTACCAGATGGACCCGGCCAACAGCGACGAAGCCCTGCGCGAAGTGGGCCTGGACCTGGCCGAAGGCGCCGACATGGTGATGGTCAAGCCGGGCATGCCGTACCTGGACATCGTGCGCCGCGTGAAGGAAGAGTTCAAGGTGCCGACCTTCGCCTACCAGGTCAGCGGTGAATACGCGATGCTGAAAGCCGCTGCGCAAAACGGCTGGCTGGATCACGACAAGGTGATGATGGAATCGATCCTGGCCTTCAAGCGGGCCGGCGCCGACGGCGTGCTGACCTACTTCGCGCTGGACGTGGCGCGCAAGCTCAACGCCAAATAAAAACCGGGGTCAGGTCCCCCATTTCTACACGAGCTCTGCCGTGGCCATGGTCACGGCAGAGCTCGTGTAGAAATGGGGGACCTGACCCCGGAGTTTTAGCGGCCTGCCCCGCGTGTGTATTCGGGGAACATCTCTTTCAGCAGGAAGGCCGTCAGTTCCTTCTCGTCTTCCTTGCGCGCGCTCAGGTTGACCACCTTGCCCAGGCGCCGCGATTCCCACTGGAAGTCGCCCTGCTTCTCCTTGCGGATGATCTTGATCATTTCCTTGACCACCGCCGTCTCGATATCCTGCTCCGCCCCCTGCTCGACGTGAATCTGCTGCAGCCAGTTGCGCTTGAAGTTGGTGTTCCAGCCACGGAACTTCACTTCGGCGCTGTGGAAGCTCTTGTCGACCTGGAACACGCCGCCGGTGTCGTCGCGGTCGGCGCCGCTGGTCTGGCCGGCGCCGTTGGCACGGGCGATGTTGGCCTTGGCGATGCGGTTGGCGCGTTCGGCTTCGGTCTCGGCCGGTGGCGCTGGCGGCGCCGGCGGATTCAGCGCTTCCCGCGCCGCGCGGCGCTTGGCGATCATTTCCGACATGTCCGCTTCAGGCGGCGGCGTCATGGTGGCCTGCACCGGCGGCACATAGGTTTCCAGCTTCGGCTTGACGGCGGCCGGCGTCTCCTTGGTCACCACCTGCTTGCGCGGCGGCGGCGGCTTGGACGACGGCTTGGACGGCGTTGGATTGGGCTTGGTGATCGGCTTCGGCGTGACCTTCTCAGGCAGCGGCTGGATGTAGACCATGTGCCCGCCCTTCGGCGGCGCCGAATGGGTCTGCTTGGGCGACGGCGCGAACAGGTAGTACAGCACGCCCAACAGGTGCAGCGCGATCGAAATACCGATGCCGATGCGGTTGTTCTTGGACTTGCGGTCCCACGTGGCAAAGTCGTCCTGGGCCGACGGCAGGCGTTGGCCGCAAGTCTCGCAGTATTCCGAATGCGCGGAGAGGATATGGGAGTCGTGGTGCAAGATACAAACCTTGTGGAACGCAGAAGTCGTCAAAATGGGGCCATAGTGCCAGAGTCCCGCTCTTTTGGGAACCGCTCCAAATGCCATGCACGGCACCAGACTGTCTACTTTACAAGTTTCGGCTCTTGACGGGTGTTACCGTGTGTATCAATTGCTTTGCAAAGTGACATGATTTTCGAGCTTTCCCCAGCCATTTTAGCCGCCGCAGCCGTGGCGCAGTGTTGGCCATCCAACACCGCGCCGACATATTACGGATGCGTAAGGTTGTGGACTTAATGCTTGTTCACAGCCTTCAGCGGCACGGCGTGCACCGCTTCGCGCTCCACCGGGGCGATGGCGGCGTCGGCGGCGATTTCCTCGTCGTTCATCGGACCGGTGCCGCTGTACTTGTCGAGGAACAGGTAGATCACCGGGGTGATGTACAGCGTGATCACCTGCGAGAAGATCAGGCCGCCCACCACGGCCAGGCCCAGCGGCTGGCGCAGCTCGGCGCCGGCGCCCAGGCCCAGCGCGATCGGCAGCGCGCCCATCAGCGCCGCCATGGTGGTCATCATGATCGGACGGAAGCGCAGGATACAGGCCTGGCGGATCGCCACGTCCGGCGCCAGCCCCTCGTTGCGCTGCGCGTGCAGCGCGAAGTCGATCATCATGATGGCGTTCTTCTTGACGATACCGATCAGCATCAGGATGCCGATGATGGCGATCATGGTCAGGTCGAGGTTGAACAGGCGCAACGTGATCAGCGCGCCGACCGCCGCCGACGGCAGGCCGGCCAGAATCGTCAGCGGGTGGATGTAGCTCTCGTACAGCACGCCCAGCAGCACGTAGATGACGCCCAGCGCCGCGATGATCAGGATCAGCTGGCTGCCCTGCGAACTCTGGAACACGGCCGCGTCGCCGCCGTAGTTGGTGATGATCGACGGCGGCAATCGCATGTCGGCGCCCCAGGCGTCGATCTTGGCGGTGGCCACGCCCAGCGGCACGTCCGGCGCCAGGTTGAACGACAGCGTGATCGCCTGCAACTGGCCCTGGTGGTTGACGGCGGTCGGGCCGATGGTGCGTTCCACCGTGGCAAAGCTGGACAGCTGCACCAGCTGGCCGGTCTTGTTGCGCACCGAGATCTTGGTCAGCGCATTGTCGAACTGGCGGTCGGCGTCGGCCGCTTCCAGGATCACGTAGTAGCTGGCGGCCGGCGAATAGATGGTCGACACCTGGCGCTCACCGAAGGCCAGGTAGAGCGCGGTGCGGATGTCGCCGATCGCCACGCCGAGGTTGTTGGCCTTGTCGCGGTCGATCTTCAGCGAGGCTTGCAGGCCCTTGTTCTGCGAATCGCTGGTGACGTCGCGGAAGTCGGAGTCGGCGCGCATGCGGTCCATGTATTTGTCGGCCCACTCGTTCAGCGCGCCCGGGCTGACCGATTGCAGCGTGTACTGGTAGCGCGATTTCGACTGGCGTCCGCCCAGCTGCAAGTTCTGCACCGGGCTCAGGTAGACGGCGATGCCCGGCACCTGCTTGGTCGATTTGCGCAGGCTGTCGAGCACTTCCGGCATGCGCTTGCGTTCGCCGCGCGGCTTGAGCACCAGGAACATGCGGCCGGTGTTGCCGCCGCCGACGAAGGAGGTGACGTCCTGCACGTTCGGGTCGGCCTTGATGACGGCGGCGACCTTGTCCTGCAATTCCATCAGCGACGACGACGAGATGTCTTCCGACGCCTCGGTGTTGACGCGGATCTGGCCCAGGTCTTCCTCGGGGAAGAAGCCCTTCGGCGTGGTGACGTACAGCACGGCGGTCAGCGCGAAGGTGCCCAGCGCGGCCACCAGCACGATGTAGCGGTGATGCAGGGCCACGTCCAGCGTGCGCGCGTAGAAGTCGCGCAGCGCGCCGAAACCGGCTTCAAACCAGCGGCCGATGAAGTTGCCCTGGTCGTGCTCCGGGTCGATGGCGTCGGCCGGCAGCAAACGGCTGGCCAGCATCGGCACCAGCATCAGCGACACCGCCGCCGACACCAGCACCGACAGCGCGACGACCACGGCGAATTCGTGGAACATCAGGCCGATCACGCCCGGCATGAAGAAGATCGGAATGAACACCGCCACCAGCGACACCGAAATCGAGATGATGGTGAAGCCCATCTCCTTGGCGCCGATCAGCGACGCTTCCAGCGGCCGCTTGCCCATCTCGATGTGGCGGACGATGTTTTCCAGCACCACGATGGCGTCATCGACCACCAGGCCGACCGCCAGCGTAATGCCGAGCAGCGAAACGTTGTCCAGCGAGTAGCCGAAGGCGTACAGCAGCGCCAGCGCGCCCAGCAGCGAAATCGGCATGGTGATCGCCGGGATGAAGGTGGCGGCGGCGCGCCGCAGGAACAGGAAGATCACCATCACCACCAGGCCGATGGTCAGCAGCAGCGTCAGGTTGACGTCGTGGATCGCTTCGCGGATCGACACCGAGCGGTCGTTGACCAGGTTGATGTTGATCGAGGCCGGCAGCTGGGCCTTGAACTGCGGCAGCAGGCGGCGCACGCCGTCCACCACCTGCACCGTGTTGGCGTCCGGCTGGCGCTGCACCAGCAGCACGATCGAGCGCTCGCCGTTGTAGCTGCCGGCGGCCTTGGTCGACTGGAAGCTGTCCTGCACGTCGGCCACGTCCTTCAGGCGCACCGGCTGGCCGTTGCGCTGGGCGATGATCAGCTCGGCGTAGTCGGCGGCTTTCATCAGCTGGGCGTTGCCGGTGATGGTCAGCGTCTGGCTCGGGCCGTCGAGGATGCCGAGCGGGGTGTTGGCGTTGGCGGACTTGATCGCCTGTTGCAGCTCATCGAGCGTCAGGTTGCGCGCGTTCATCAGGTCGGACTTGGCGCGCACGCGCACGGCAAAGCGCTTCTGGCCGTTGACCGACACCTGCGCCACGCCGGGCAGCGTGGACAGCGATGGCGCGATCAGGTTTTCGGCGTAGTCGTTCAGCTCGGACAGGGTCAGCGACGGCGAGTTCATGGTCATGAACAGCACCGGCGCGTCGGCCGGGTTGACCTTGCGGTAGGACGGCAGGTCGGTCATCTCGATCGGCAGCTGGCGTTGCGCGCGCAGCAGCGCCGCCTGCACGTCGACCGCCGCTTCGTTGACGTTGATGCTCGGATCGAACTCCAGGGTCAGCGAGGAATTGCCCAGCGTGTTGGTGGAGGTGATCAGGGACAGGCCGGCGATGGTGGAGAACTGTTTCTCCAGCGGCAGCGCGACCGAGGACGCCATGGTGTCCGGCGAGGCGCCCGGCAGGTCGGCCGACACGTTGATCACCGGCGTGTTGTAGCTCGGCAGCGCGGCCACCGGGATGTAGAAATACGACAGCACGCCGGCCAGGATCAGGGTGGCCGACAGCAGCACCACCATCACCGGACGGCGTATGCACAACTCTGAAAGGTTCATCGCTTAGCCTTTCTGCTTGGAACCATCAACCTTGCCATCGGCCGGCTTGTCGGCCGACGCCGAGGCGACGCGCACCTTGCCGCCCGGCCGCAGGTTTTGCTTGCCGTCGACAATCACTTGTTCATCGCCGCTCAAACCGGAGACGGCGGCGTTTTCGCCAAAGGCGTACAGGCGCTTGATGTTGACCACCTTGGCGGATTGGTCCTTGTCCACGGCGTAGATGAAGGTGCCGCGGGTGTTGCTAATGATAGCGTTTTGCGGGATCACCGTCGCGTCTTTCAGCACGTGCGAGATCAGCTTGGTGTTGACGTACTGGCCCGGCCACAGCGCGGTGTCCCTGTTGTCGAACTGGGCCTTGACGCGGATCACGCCGGCCACCGGATCGACCGTGTTGTCGATGAAGCTGAGCTTGCCGTTGACGGCCAGGGTCGAGTTATCCAGCGTCACCTGCACCGGCACCGCGCCTTCGCGCTGGGCCGCCATCAGGCCGGCCAGCGAGGTTTCCGGCAAGGTGAAGGCGACCGTGATCGGGTCCAGCTGGGTGACCGAGGTCAGCAGCGTGGTCATCTGCACCAGGCTGCCCGGATAGACGTTGATGGCGCCGACGCGGCCGGTCATCGGCGCGCGAATGGCGGTGTAGCTGGCGTCGACGTTGGCGCCGCGCACGGCGGCGATGTCGGCCTGCAGCACGGCGCGGGCGGAATCGACCTGGCTCTTGAGCGTATCGACGGCGCCCTGGGCGATGAATTTCTGCGCCAGCAGGTCCATCGAGCGCTTGTACTGGCGCTCGTAGTCGGCCAGCGCGGCGCGGTCGCGCTCGACCTGGGCCTGGGCCTTGTCGATGTTGGCGCGCTCGGTACGGTCGTCGAGCGTGAACATCAACTCGCCGGATTTGACGAACTGCCCTTCCTTGATGTGCACCTTGGCGATGGTGCTGGTGGTCTGCGGATGCAGGTCCACGGTGCTGATCGGGGTCACGGTGCCGTTGGCTTCCAGCACCACCGGCACGTCCTGGCGCTCCGGCGCGATGACGCTGACCGTGGTCGGGCCTTGCGGGCCGTTGCCGTTCAATTTGCTGCCGCCGGCCGGCTCGCCGCCGTGATGGGTCATGGTCCACACGCCGCCACCCACGACAACGATGGCGCCGGCCAGAAATGCTAAGGAAGATTTTTTCATTTTAATAATAATTTTGCCATCGAAAAATATTGCCGCCGTGCATAAGGGCGGAATATTGTCGCATAGTATCTACCAGAAAAACTGCACCAGTATTACCGCAGGACGCTTTTTTCTGCGGAGTGTTGGTTAGCTGCCGACGTAGTATTCCGGCACCACCAGCGTCACCTCCAGCCCGCCGTCCTTGTGGTTGGCCAGCGTGACATTGGCGCCGTGCTGCTCGGCGATGTTGCGGGCAATGGTCAGTCCCAGACCCGTGCCGCCGGACTCGCGCGAGCGCGAGGTTTCGATGCGGTAGAACGGTTCGAACACGCGCGCCATCTGGTCCGGCGCGATGCCCGGACCGCCGTCGCGGATGCTGATGCGGGCCGAACCGGCCAGCCGCTCGACCTTGACGTGCGCATAGTGGCCGTACTTGACCGCGTTGTCGATCAGGTTGACCAGGCAGCGGCGGATCGCCAGCGGCCGGCCCATCAGCGCCATGGCGGCGCGGCCGCGCAGCTCGACCTGCTGGCCGACGTCGGAGGCGTCGCTGCAGACGCTGTCGAGCAGCGCGTCCAGATCGAGCGCCTGCATGTTCTCGCTGGAGTCCATGCTGCGCGCCAGGTCCAGGCCCTCCTTGACCATCTGCTGCATGGCCGACAGGTCGTCGATCAGGCGCTGCTGCAGCTCGGCGTCGCCGACCTTTTCCAGGCGCAGGCGCAGGCGCGTCAGCGGCGTCTGCAGGTCGTGGGTGATAGCGGCCAGCATCTGCGTGCGCTGGGTGATGTGCTGGCGGATGCGCGCCTGCATGGCGTTGAAGGCGGCGCTGGCCTGGCGGATTTCCGAGGCGCCGCTCAGCACCACCGGCGGGTGGTTGATGTCGTTGCCGAGATCCTTGGCGGCTTGCGCCAGGCGCTTCAGCGGGTCGATGGTCATGCGCGCCACCAGGTAGGCCAGGAAGGCAATACTCAGCAGGAACGGCAGCAGCGACAGCAGCTCGCTGTTGGTCGAGGCCGGCGGCGCGCGCGGCGGCAGCACCGTCAGCTTCAGGATCTGGCCGTCGTGCAGCTGCACGTTCATGGTTTCGCACGTGCCCTTCCACTGGCTGGAGGCGAACAGGCTGGTGGTCTGGCGCGGCTGGTCGCAGGCGCTCGGATGCTCGGACAGTGGGCCCAGCTTGTAACGCTCGCCGAGGCGCTGTTGCAGCGACGTCGAGAATTCGGTCGGCGGCAACGTCTGCGCTTGCGGCAGGTCGCTCATTTCCAGCCGCACGGTGCCGCGCGCGGCCGCCACCAGGAAGGTCGGACGGGCGCTGTCGGGCATGACGTCGGCGGTGGTGATCAGTTGCTCGGCCCGTTCCAGCGCGTGGAAGTCGCGGTAGCGCTCCAGCGCGCGCGTGCGTTCGTTGACCGCCAGCCACTGGGTCAGCGCCGCCGAGGCGACGATCCCCAGCAGCAGCACCAGGAACACGCGTCCCGTCATGGAACCGAGGAATGCTCTCACGCTGTCGGCTCCACGGTGACCTGGCCGGCCAGCACATAGCCGCCGTTACGCACAGTCTTGATGATTTGCGGCATGCGCGCGTCTTCGCCGAGCTTCTGGCGCAGGCGGCTGATCTGGATGTCGATCGAGCGGTCGAACGGGTCGGCGTCGCGGCCCTGGGTCAGGTTCAGCAGCTGGTCGCGGTTGAGCACGCGGTTCGGGTGTTCCAGGAACACTTTCAGCAGGCGGAACTCGGCGCCCGACAGCATGATGACGATGCCGTCCGGATTGAGCAGGTGGCGCGCGGTCAGGTCCAGCGTCCAGCCCGAGAATTTCATCTGCTGCGCCTTGTCGGCGCCGCTGCTGGCCGGCATGGCGTTGCTGCGGCGCAGGACGCTGCGGATGCGCGCCAGCAGCTCGCGCGGCTCGAACGGTTTCGGCAGATAGTCGTCGGCGCCCATCTCCAGGCCCAGGATGCGGTCCAGCGGCTCGTTGCGTGCGGTCAGCATGATGACCGGCAGCGTCGAATGCGCGCGCAGCTTGCGGCACAGGGTCAGGCCGTCGTCGCCCGGCAGGTTGAGGTCGAGCACGACCAGTTCCGGACGGCCTTCGTCCAGCAGCTTCCACATGGCGGTGCCGTCGGGGGCGCACAGTGCACGGTAGCCATTGGATTCCAGGTAGTCCGCCAGCAGGGTGCGGATGTCGCGATCGTCGTCAACGATCAAAATAGTAGATGTCGGTTCCATGCGCTCATTATCCATGCTAGGCGATGCAGCAATTGTATCGTCTTGTATAAGGCGGTAGGAGCTACTTGCAGGGGAAACATCTGGATACAAAAACTTCGGGCAGAGAAACGTAAGGGCAACCTTCGGCCGCCAATATGGTCACAAGCGCGGAAACAACCGCGATTGTTTAACTCTTAAAAATGAAGGAACGACCATGAACATCTTACGCAAAAGCATACTGATCGGTTTCACCGTACTGGGCATGGCCGCAGCGCAGGCCCAGGAAGCCAAACCGGCGCCGAAGCAGCACGACGCCCATCCAAGCAAGGAGCAGATGCAGGCCAAGATGGCCGATATGTACGCCAAGCGCCAGGCGCGCCTGCACGACCTGCTGAAGCTGACCGCGCAACAGGAATCGGCGTGGGCCAACTACCAGGCCGCGATCAAGCCGCCGGCATTCGACGGCAAGCGTCCGGAACACAAGCCGTTCAACAAGCTGACCGCGCCGGAACGCCTGACCCTGGCGCTGGACATGACCAAGAAGCGCGAGGCTTTCCTGGAGACCCGCGTGAAAGCCGTCAGCGCCTTCTACGGCCAGCTGAATCCGGCGCAGCAAACGCTGTTTGACGAACACGGCCTGGGTGGCGAGCGCGGCCGCCGTGGTCACTGGGGCCACCACGGTCATCGCGGCTGGGGCCATGAAGGCGGCGACCAGCACGAAGGCTGGGGCGGCCAACGTAAAGGCTGATCAGTTCAAGGCGGACAGGGATGCGGTGAACTTCGCCGCATCCTGGAAGCCGATCACGCGCGCATTCGGGACTTCCCTGCCCTGCTTGTCGAACAGGATGATGCCCGGCGGGCCGAACAGGCCGAAGCGCTTCAGCATGGCCTTGTCGTCGTCGTCGTTGGCGGTGACGTCCACTTGCAGCAGCACGGTGTTGGCCAGTTTGGCGCGCACGGCGGGATCGACGAAGGTCAGTTTCTCCATCTCCTTGCAGGACACGCACCAGTCGGCGTAGAAGTCCAGGATGGCGGTTTTGCCGCCGGTCTGGGCCAGGATGGCGTCCAGTTGCTGCACCGTCTTCACGCGCTGGAAGGCCAGCGGCGTTTCATGCGCCTGGCCGGTCAGGTGCGCCAGCGGCGCCAGCGGATCGCGACCGCCGCTGACCACGCCCACCAGCTGCATCACGCCCAGCACGGCGGCGATCACGCCGACCGATTTCGCGACCCATTGGCCGCGGTTCAGCAGCAGATACATGCCGTAGCCGACCAGCAGCGCGGCCCAGCCCATCATCTGCACCGCGCCCGGCAGCACCGGCGACACCAGCCACCAGCCCACCGCCAGCATCAGCACGCCGAAGAAGCGTTTGACCGAATCCATCCACACGCCGGCCTTCGGCAGCAGCGTGCCGGCCGAGACGCCGACCAGGATCAGCGGCACGCTCATGCCGACCGCCATGGCGAACAGCGCGCTGCCGCCAATGACAATGTCGCGCGACTGGCTGATGTAGACCAGCGCGGCGGCCAGCGGCGCGGCCACGCAGGGGCCGACGATCAAGGCGGAAATGGCGCCCATGACGAACACGCCGGCCAGCTTGCCGGACGACTGGCGGTTGGACACGGTGCTCAACTTGCTTTGCAGCGCGGCCGGCACTTGCAGTTCGTAGAAGCCGAACATCGACAGCGACAGCAAGGCCATCAGCAGCGCGAACGCGCCCAGCACCCACGGATTCTGCAGCGCGCTGGCCAGGCCTTCGCCAGCCAGGCCGGCCGCCACGCCCAGCGCGGTGTAGACCAGCGCCATGCCCAGCGCATAGGTCACCGACAGGATCAGGCCACGGCTGCGGCTGGTGTTCTCGCCTTCGCCGACGATGATCGAGGACAGGATAGGCACCATCGGCAGCACGCATGGCGTAAAGGACAGGCCCAGGCCCAGCAAGGCGAACAACGGCAGGATGACCATCAGCTTGCCGCTCTTCAGCGCGGCTTCCAGGCGGCCGGATTCGCTGACTGGCGGTGCGACCGGCGCGGCCACCGGCGGCGCCGGCGGTGCGATGTCGGTGGCGGTTGGCTTCGGTATGGTGTAGATCTTGACGCCGGGGCTGACTGCGGCCGGCTTGCCCTCGCCGACAGCGGCTTGCGCGGCGGCGGATGCGGCGGCTGGCGCGGCGCTGGCAGCTGGCGTGGCCGGTGCAGCGGCAGGCGCTGCGGCCACGGCCGGCGTCGCGGTAGCCGGCGCGGCAGGCACCGGCACCGAGCCGCTGCCGGTCAGCGTTGCCTTGTAATCCTGCGGCGCATAGCACAGGCCTTTTTCCGAGCAGCCCTGGCCGCCCGCCTGCAGCGTGAACGCGCCGTTCACCTCCACCGGAATCGTGATCGTCACCGCCTTGCGGTAGGTCTCCACGTCCTTGGCGAAGGTCTCGTCATAGTGCACCTTGCCCGGCGGGATTTGCGGCGCCCCCAGCTTGGCGCCGGTGGCGCTGAACTTGAAGCGCTCGCGGTACATGTAATAGCCGTCGGCGATCTGGAACGTCACCGCGATGGTATGCCCATCGACCATGCGCGCGGAAAACTTGAACGCCTCCGACGGATCGAGGAAATCCTCAGCGCGGGCAGGCTGCAGCAGCAGCGCGATCAGCGCCAGCAGCGGCGCCATAAAACGGACGAAACGGGACATAAAATCTTCTCTCAGGGGCACTGTTCATTGGAGCAACAGCATAGTACACCGCTTGGGTTTTTCCCGCCTGAACGCGGCCTTAAAACATTGTTTTATGCGAAACTCGATTTTCCCTTTCCGTTTGGAGCTGTCCCATGTCCGCACTACGTCCCCTGCTATTCGCCGCGCTGGCCTTGGCCGCGCCCGCCTGCGCTGAAGCGCCGGCCAAGGCGCTGAACGCCATCTCCGCGCAGGATCTGCTGGCCCACATCAAAACGCTGGCTTCCGACGACTTCGAAGGCCGCGCGCCCGGCACCGCCGGCGAGGCAAAAAGCGTGGCCTACATCCAGCAGGAATTCAAGAA
Source organism: Duganella alba (assembly GCF_009674495.1). GTDB lineage: Bacteria > Pseudomonadota > Gammaproteobacteria > Burkholderiales > Burkholderiaceae_D > Rugamonas > Rugamonas alba. The sequence continues at coordinate 160,019 of NZ_WKJN01000007.1, forward strand.
ACTCGGCCTGAAACCCGGCAATCCGGACGGCAGCTGGGTGCAGGCGGTGCCGATGCGCGGCCAGAAACCGACGCCCAGCTTCAGCTACACCATAGCAGGCCAGAAAGTCGCGCTGGGCTTTCCGGACGATTATGTTGCCCATTCATCCAGTCAGCCGGACGTCGTCAACGTCAACAATTCGGAAATCGTGTTTGTCGGCTACGGCGTGCAGGCGCCGGAATACGGCTGGGACGACTACAAGGGCGTCGACGTGCGCGGCAAAACCATTTTGATGCTGATTAACGATCCGGCCATCCCCGATCCGGCCCATCCGGACCAGCTCGACCCGGCCATGTTCAAGGGCAAGGCCATGACCTACTACGGCCGCTGGACCTACAAATACGAAATCGCCGCCAGGCTGGGCGCGGCGGCGGCCATCATCATTCACGAAACCAGGCCGGCCGCCTATCCGTGGGACGTGGTGCGCAGCGGCGGCAATGCGGAGCAGTTCAGCCTGCTGCGCGAAGGCGACGATCCGGACGCGCCGACGGTGCCGGGCTGGATCCAGCTGGATAAAGCCAAGGCCATGATGGCCGCCGCCGGCTACGATTTCGATACGCTGAAAAAGCAGGCATTAACCAGGGAGTTCCGCCCGGTCAGTTTGAAAGGCACGGCTGATTTCAGGATCGGGAATATCTCCCGCACGGTAAATTCGAATAATGTGGTGGCGAAAATCGAAGGCAGCGATCCAAAGCTCAAGAATGAATACGTCATTTACAGCGCGCACTGGGATCATTTGGGCATGGATGCACAGACGGGCAAGATCTATTATGGCGCGCTGGATAACGCTTCAGGCGTGGCGGCATTACTGGAATTAGCCAAAGCCTATAAAGCGCTGCCGAAAGCGCCAAAGCGTTCCATCCTGTTTATCGCCACGACTGCGGAAGAACGCGGCCTGCTGGGTGCGAAATATTACGCAGCGCATCCGCTCTACCCGCTGAAAAACACGGTCACCAATATTAATATCGACGGCATTAATGCCTGGGGCAAAACGGCGCATATTGAGAACGTTACCTCCGGACATTCCAGCATCGATGGGCTGCTGGAGAAATATGCCCAAGGCCAGGGGCGCCGGATGGAAAATGACTCGCGTCCGGAACTTGGCAGTTTCTACCGCGCCGACCAACTGGAATTTGCGCGTGCCGGCGTCCCGGTTTTATATACCAAGGCGCGCAGCGGCTATTTGAATAAACCGGACAATTACGCAACGGAGGTCGTGAATAATTATTTCACCCACGACTACCATCAGGTTACCGACAGCTTCCATGGCGACTGGGACTTCAGCGGCGGCGTGCAGGATATCCAGCTGCTGTTCCAGGTGGGCCTGGATATCGCCCAAGGCGCCACGCCGACGTGGAATGCCGGCTCCGAATTCAAGGCCGCCGGCGACCGCCGATTGAAGTAGTTCACGCCGAAAATTGACTTGATCGTGCCAATTTTCGGCACGATCAAGGATCAGGCCTCGATCAGATCGCCGGCGCGGCGCACTGCGGTGACAGCGCGGGACACGCGTTTGCGCCACCAGATGATGACGCCGGTCACACTCAGCATCGCCACCACGATCCCCATGAAGGAAATCAGGATGCGGCCCGGCAGGCCAAGAATGCGGCCGGAGTGCAGCGGGAATTGCGCCTGCACGAAGATATCCGCCGCCGTCCCTTTCCACGGCAGGCGCTCGCCGAGCAGTTTCCCCGCGCCGTCATAATATAAATACGCCGGGCCGACACCGCCGGCGCCGTGGTCATCGCCAGGTTTATAGAAACTCACGCCATACACATCAAATGCGTTGGTATAAAAGACGCTGCCCACCGGCTCCGACCAATTGCGCTTTGCTGCTTCTTTGGTAGCGGTTTCAATTACCGTTGCATATTCGACCGTCGGCGTAAATGGTTTATGAATATCGGCAATCGGACGCGTATCAAATGGCGTCGGCGTGACTTTCGATATTTTGCTCATCACCGGATAAAATATTTCGCTGTAAAGATTCAAAGAAAATGCGGTGAAGGACAAAACAATCAGCAAGCCCCATGTCCATAAACTGAATGCGCGATGCAAATCGAAATTCAGTTTATTGCTGCCGCCTTTCCAGCGGACTTTCCAGGCTGGTTTCCAGCGCTGGCCCCACGATTTGGCGGCATTCTGCCGACGCAGCGGCAAAGTCAAATAGAAACCAACAAAACTATCCACCACCCAGATCATGGCGATACCGCCCATCAGCCATAATCCCCAACGGTCGATGCCCCACATCTCGGGAATATGCAGCGTGTAATGCAGGCGATAAAGGAAGGAAACAAAAGTCTCCTTGGTAATCGGCCAGACCGCGCCCCATTCGCGCTTGCCCAATTCAGCGCCGCTGACCGGGTCGACGAATACCTGGTTGAAGCCCGGTTCGTAAAGTTTCTGCGTCGCGGGATTGACGCGCGGCGAGACGCCAAAGGCGATCGCCTCGCCCTGCTCCACCTGCACCGGCATGAACGACACCTGGATCTGCGGATAACGCGCCTCCACCTGCCGCGCCAGCAGCAGCGCCGGTTGCGGCGTGCCGGGCGTGTGGGCCTCCATCAGGTGCGGATTGAGCAGGTCATCCAGCTCGTGATCCCACGAAATGATGGCGCCGGTGAAGCCGCTAATAAACAAAAAGCCCGCAGTAAGCAGGCCGGCATATCGGTGTACCAGGGTCCAGAAGCCTCGCATGATGGCCATCCTCATAAAAAACCGGGGCCACGCAGGCCCCGGCTGACTGCATTAGAACTTGTATTTCAAGCTCAGCGACGTGGTGCGCGGTGCGGCGTAGGTGATCGCGCCGTATGCGGCAAACATGCCGAAGTGGGTCTTGTCGGTCACGTTGTTGACGTTCAGCTGGGCCGACAGGTTTTTGCTGATGTCATAGCGCGCCATCAGGTTCACCATGGTGAAGCCGTCCTGGTTGATCACGCCGTGGTTGACCGCGAAGTTCGGCGCGCCTGGATCGACCGTGTAGGTGCGGCCTTCGTAGTTGACGCCGCCGCCGATGGTCAGCTTGCTCAGTTCGCCCGGCAGGTTGTAGGTGGTGAACACGCGGAACAGCTTGCGCGGGTAGATGCTGTTGAAGTCGGCGCCATCCGCATCCTTGGCGCGGAAGATGCTGTAGCCGGCGCTGGCGTTCCAGCCGCGCGTCAGCTCGCCGTTCAGCTCCAGCTCGACGCCACGGCTGGTGGCGCCGTCGACGCCGACATAGTAGGCCTCAGGCAAGCCGCCGTTGTGTCGCACGGTGCCGGCCTCCTGCGCCAGGTTGTCCTGCTTGATGTGGAACACCGCCAGCGACGCATTGACGCGGCCATCGAGGAACTCGCCCTTGACGCCGGCCTCAGCCGCCTTGCCGCGCACCGGGTCCAGCGTCTTGCCGCCGAAGTCCTTGTAGTTCTGCGGCTGGAAGATGCTGGTGTAGCTGGCGTAGGCCGAATAGGTGTTGTTGATGTCGTAGACCAGGCCGGCATACGGCGTGAGCTCGTTATCGTTCTTCACTTCATAGGCGTCGCTGCCGACCACCTGGCCGGTTTTCTTGTAGTTGGTCACGCGCGCGCCGACGATCAGTTTCAGCGGATCGGCCAGCGAGAAGCGCGCCACGCCGTACACAGCGTCCTGCCTGGTCGTGCTTTGCTCGTAGAAGGTGGCCGGGCCCCAGGTCGGCTCCGGATAGGTGGCGCCGTTCCAGTTGTTGTAGTTGCCGGTGTCGGCCAGCGCGCCTTCCGGACGGCGGTCCGACGTGAACTCGGCCTTGGAATACATATAGCCGAACGCCGCTTCATGCTTGCGGCCGAACAGCTGGAACGGACCGGAGGCCTGCAGGTTGGCGTTGGTCTGCTCGGTGCGGGTCAGGTAGGCGCCGCCGAACGGGAACATGCCGGCGCCGGTGCTGGCGTCAGGATAGCCGTACAGGTACAGCAGCTGCGAATCTCCCTTGCGGTCGCCGCGCGTGACGCTGGCGTCCAGTTTCCAGCCATTGTCCAGCGTGTGCTGGACGGTGGCGAAACCGTTGTTGTAGGAGGTGTTCCAGCGGGTCCAGCTGGCGGCCGCGGTCTTGGACACGTCCCAGTTGGTCAGGTTGCCGTTGGTGTACCAGTACGACAGGCCGCCCCACATCGGCGCCTTGACGTCGTTTTCCTGGCGGCTGAAGCCGACGTCCAGCACGGTGGCCGGCGTCAGGTCGGCTTCCACGGTGGCGTAGATGGTCTTGCTCTTGTTGCTCAACAGGCTGACCCAGCTGTCGGCGTCGGTGTATTCACCAACCACGCGCCCCCGCACCGAGCCGCTCTGGTTCAGCGCGGTCGAGACGTCGACCTGGGCGCGGCGGGCGCTCCAGTTGCCGACGCCGATCTCGGCCGAGCCGGTCAGTTCCTTCGAGGTGGCGCGCTTGCGCACCAGGTTGATGGCGGCCGATGGATTGCCGGCGCCGGTCATCAGGCCGGTGGCGCCGCGCACCACCTCCACGCGGTCGTAGAGGGCCAGGCTGCTGGCGACTTCGCCCGAGGACCACGATTGTTCCCAGGTGGTCGGCACGCCGTCGATCTGCAGGTTGTCGACGTCGAAGCCGCGCGCGGTGAAGCCGGCGCGGTTGGTTTCGTATTGGTTGACCGAAATGCCGACCACGTTGTTGACGACGTCGGTGACGGTTTGCAGGCCCTGGTCTTCAATGCGCTGCTGGGTTACCACGGTGACCGATTGCGGCGTGTCGCGCAGCGCCATGTCCAGCGGCGTGCCGCCCTTGGCCTTGCCGACGGTGTATGAGGTGTCGCCGAGCTTTTGCGACGACACCTGCACGGTCGGCATCACGGCCGCGCCGTCGTCGCCCCCCGCTTGCGCTTGCGCCAGCAGCGGCAGGGCCAGACCGACCAGTACGGCCAGACGCTTCATCTTGAATTGCTTATCCATCACTTCCCCGTTTTGACATTTTTATCGAATCACGAATGATAACGATTCTCATTCCAATGTCAACCGTTTGGGATGTAAAAGGACGAAAAAAAAGCCAGGCTAAGCCTGGCTTTTTCAGTACTGCGTACAACCGGCTGATTACTCAGCGGTTGGTGCGTCTTCTACAGCGGTGACTTCTGGACGGTCCAGCAGCTCAACGTAAGCCATTGGAGCGTTGTCGCCAACGCGGAAACCCATTTTCAGGATGCGCAGGTAGCCGCCGTTACGTGCAGCGTAGCGTGGGCCCAGTTCCGAGAACAGTTTGCCTACGATTTCGCGGTCACGCAGACGGGCAAATGCCAGACGCTTGTTAGCCAGGGTGTCGGTCTTGCCCAGGGTCAGGATTGGCTCAACAACGCGACGCAGCTCTTTAGCTTTTGGCAGCGTGGTTTTGATGGCTTCATGACGCAGCAGGGAAACGGTCATGTTGCGCAGCATTGCCAGACGGTGGGACGAGGTACGGTTCAGTTTACGGAGGCCGTGACGGTGACGCATGGTACTTCCTTTCGATGATGTTTAAATCCGAGTTCTTCGATCGCTCACATGAGCGCGGACCGGTTTTAGTGAATACGCCCGCTACAACATGCAGCGGGCGGGTACTGCAAACTGCTAATCAGTTGGTAACAGGGCAGAACATCGCGGAGCGATGTCCAGCACTGTCACCCAAACTGTTATTTTTCCAGACCAGCAGGCGGCCAGTTTTCCAGCTTCATGCCCAGGGTCAGACCGCGGGAAGCCAGGACTTCCTTGATCTCGTTCAGCGACTTGCGGCCCAGATTCGGGGTCTTCAGCAGCTCGTTTTCCGAACGCTGGATCAGGTCGCCGATGTAGTAGATGTTTTCGGCTTTCAGGCAGTTGGCCGAACGCACGGTCAGTTCCAGGTCGTCGACTGGACGCAGCAGGATCGGATCGACCAGCGGTGCGCGCGAAGGCGCTTCCGCAGCCGCTTCGGTGCCTTCCAGGGCGGCGAACACGTTCAGTTGATCGACCAGCACGCGGGCCGATTGACGGATCGCTTCTTCCGGCGAAATCACGCCGTTGGTTTCGATGTTGATGATCAGCTTGTCCAGGTCGGTACGCTGTTCCACACGGGCCGATTCCACGAAGTACGACACACGGCGCACTGGCGAGAACGACGCGTCCAGAATGATGCGGCCGATGGTCTTGTTGGTGTCTTCCGACAGACGACGGACGTTACCTGGCACATAGCCACGGCCTTTTTCGACCTTGATCTGCATGTCCAGCTTGCCGCCGGCGGTCAGGTGAGCGATCACGTGATCCGGGTTGATCAGTTCCACGTCGTGCGGCAGATCGATGTCCGATGCCAGCACGGCGCCTTCGCCTTCTTTTTTCAGGGTCAGGGTGACGGAGTCACGGTTGTGCACTTTGAACACAACGCCCTTCAGGTTCAGCAACAGGTCAACCACGTCTTCTTGCACGCCGTCCAGCGACGAGTACTCGTGCACCACGCCGGCGATCGTCACTTCGGTTGGCGCGTAGCCGACCATCGACGACAGCAGCACGCGACGCAGCGCGTTGCCCAGGGTGTGGCCGTAGCCGCGCTCGAATGGCTCCATCACGACTTTGGCGTGACCGGCGCCCAGGGCTTCTACATCGATAATACGTGGTTTCAACAAAGTGTTTTGCATGAAATGTCCTTTTCAATACCCTCGGCGCGTTAAGCCGATAAGGCTGATGGCATTAGTGAAAACGCCCGCTCAAGGGAGCGGGCGGGTTTTGGTGCTACTTAGACGACAGATTAACGCGAGTACAGCTCGACGATCAGCGATTCGTTGACGTCGTTGGCGATTTCGTTACGCTCTGGCAGGGACTTGAAGGTGCCTTCCATTTTCTTGGCATCAACCGACACCCAGGCTGGCATGCCGACTTGTTCCGCCAGCGACAGCGCTTCAACGATACGCACTTGTTTCTTGGCTTTTTCGCGCACAGCAACGACGTCGCCGACTTTGACCGAGTACGAAGCGATGTTCACCACTTGGCCGTTCACGGTGAACGCTTTGTGGGAGACCAGCTGACGTGCTTCAGCGCGGGTCGAGCCGAAGCCCATGCGGTAGGCGACGTTGTCCAGACGGGCTTCCAGCAGCTTCAGCAGGGTTTCGCCGGTGTTGCCTTTGCGGCGGTCGGCTTCTGCGAAGTAGCGACGGAACTGACGTTCCAGCACGCCGTACATACGTTTGACTTTTTGTTTTTCGCGCAGCTGGTTGCCGTAGTCCGAGGTACGGGCGCCCGACTTGACGCCGTGCTGACCTGGTTTGACATCCAGTTTGCATTTGCTGTCCAGCGAGCGACGGGCGCTCTTCAGGAACAGATCAGTGCCTTCACGGCGGGACAGTTTTGCTTTAGGTCCGATATAACGTGCCACGGTATTTCCTTTTTTAAATAATGACGTTCCAACCGCTCGGGGCTGAACGCTAGTCTGGTCTGCGGGTGAGCCAGACGTGGCTTAAGTCCGCCGCAAGCGGCAGACGACAATAGCCGGGCAGTATAACCGTTACCGGTTGCCTGCACCAGCTGAATTGTGTAACAGCATTGCCGGCAAGCCGGCTACGCCATTAGATACGACGACGCTTTGGAGGGCGGCAGCCGTTGTGTGGCACTGGCGTCACGTCCTGGATCTCGGTGATCTTGATGCCCAGGTTGTTCAGCGCGCGCACAGCCGATTCACGGCCTGGGCCTGGGCCCTTGATGCGCACTTCCAGGTTCTTCACGCCGCATTCGATCGCGACTTTACCAGCGGCTTCAGCAGCAACCTGCGCTGCGAACGGGGTCGATTTACGCGAACCCTTGAAGCCAGCACCACCGGAGGTCGCCCACGACAGAGCGTTGCCCTGACGGTCGGTGATGGTGATGATGGTATTGTTGAAGGAAGCGTGAACGTGCGCGATACCTTCAGCGACGTTCTTCTTGACCTTCTTGCGTACGCGAGCTGCTGCTGCGCTGCTTTGTTGCTTAGCCATGTGATTTCCCTAGATTATTTCTTGAGCGATTGAGCGGCTTTGCGCGGGCCCTTGCGGGTACGTGCATTGGTGCGGGTGCGTTGACCGCGGACCGGCAGGCCCTTACGGTGACGCATACCACGGTAGCAACCCAGATCCATCAAACGCTTGATGTTCATGGACAGTTCGCGGCGCAGATCGCCTTCGACGATGAATTTTGCTACTTCATCGCGCAGCTTTTCCAGTTCGCTGTCGTCCAGGTCCTTGACCTTTTTATCGGTCGCAATGCCCGTTTGCGCGCAGATGAACTTCGCGCGTGGGCGGCCTACACCGTAGATGGCCGTCAGGCCGATAACGGTGTGCTGGTGATTTGGGATATTAACCCCTGCAATACGTGCCATTCGTTATTCCTCGATAAATAACGGTTATTAACCTTGACGCTGCTTGTGACGTGGTTCGACGCAGATTACGCGAACAACGCCCTTGCGCTTGATGATCTTGCAGTTGCGGCAGATCCGCTTGACTGAGGCGTTAACTTTCATTTTGCACTCTCTTCTTGGTTCGATTATCTAAAATTACTTGGTCCGGAACACAATGCGGGCACGGGACAGGTCGTAAGGTGTCAGCTCTACCGTCACCTTGTCGCCAGGAAGAATGCGGATATAGTTCATCCGCATTTTACCCGAAATATGCCCGAGCACCACATGCCCGTTTTCCAGCTTTACTCGAAATGTTGCATTAGGGAGATTTTCTAGGATCTCGCCCTGCATCTGTATGACGTCGTCTTTTGCCATTCGGTATGTTTGAAACCGCGCTTATCGCGTCGGAATTCCGCCTTTGAAGTTTGCTTTGCGCAGCAGCGATTCATATTGCTGCGACATCACGTAGTTTTGTACTTGCGCCATGAAATCCATGGTAACAACCACAATAATCAACAACGAAGTACCGCCAAAATAGAATGGTACTTTCCACTCGGCTTGCATGAATTCCGGCAACAAACACACCAAAGTGATGTAGATGGCGCCAGCCAGGGTCAATCGCGTCAGGATCTTGTCGATGTAGCGGGCAGTCTGCTCACCGGGACGAATCCCTGGCACAAAGGCCCCGCTCTTCTTCAAGTTATCCGCTGTTTCCTTGCTGTTGAAGACCAGCGCTGTATAGAAGAAACAGAAAAACACGATCGCGATGGCGTACAACAGTGCGTGGATGGGCTCGCCTGGCCCCATCGATGCTGCCAAATCTTTCAGGAACCGGACCGCCGGGTTGGCCGTGTCGGCGCCCGTCGTAAACCAGCCCACGATCGTGGCCGGGAACAAGATAATCGACGAAGCGAAGATCGGTGGGATCACGCCGGCCATGTTCAATTTCAATGGCAGGTGCGACGTTTGTCCACCGTAAATCTTGTTACCCACCTGGCGTTTCGCATAGTTCACCAGAATCTTGCGTTGGCCACGTTCCACGAAGACCACCAGGAACGTCACCGCCACTACCAGGATCATGATGATGATCGCGGACAGCGCGCCGATCGAACCGTTCGACACCGACTGGCCGAGGCCACCCAGCGCGCCCGGCAGGCCGGCGGCGATACCCGCGAAGATGATGATCGAGATGCCATTACCGAGACCACGCTCGGTAATTTGCTCGCCCAACCACATCACGAACATGGTTCCGGTCAACAGCGTCACGACCGTCACGAAACGGAAGGCATAACCTGGATCCAGCACCAGGCCTGCCTGCGACTCCAAAGCAACTGCAATCCCGAGCGCCTGGAATCCCGCCAGCAACACCGTGAAATACCGGGTGTACTGGGTGATCTTGCGTCGGCCTGCTTCGCCTTCCTTCTTCAGCGCTTCCATCTGCGGCGAGACGATCGACACCAACTGCATGATGATCGAGGCCGAGATGTACGGCGTGATACCCAGCGCAAACACCGTGAAGCGCGCGAGCGCGCCACCGCTGAACATGTTCAACATGCCCAGGATGCCGCCCTCTTGCGACTTGAACAGCGCGGCCAATTGTACCGGATCGATCCCGGGAACCGGGATGTGAGCGCCGATACGATAAACCACCAATGCGCCAAGCAGGAACCAGAGCCGGCCCCAAGGGAAACCAGCTGCTGCACTTTTAGCCAATTGTGGATTAGTCGCCAATTTTCGCTCCGATCAAGCTGTGTGCGGGGCTCAGGCTACCGAGCCGCCGGCTGCTTCGATGGCGGCTTTCGCGCCAGCGGTCACTTTCAGGCCTTTGAGGTTCACCGCCTTGGTGATCTCGCCGGACAGAATGACGCGCACATCGCGTGCCAGCACGCTCAGTACGCCAGCTTGTTTCAGCACCAGAATGTCGACATCGCCAACAGCCAGGTTGTTCAGGTCGGACAGACGCACTTCAGCTTTGAAGGTGGCGTTGAGCGACTTGAAACCGCGCTTAGGCAGACGACGTTGCAGAGGCATTTGACCGCCTTCGAAGCCGACTTTGTGGAAGCCGCCCGAACGCGATTTCTGACCCTTGTGGCCACGGCCTGCGGTTTTACCCAGGCCAGAGCCGATACCGCGGCCGACGCGGCGCTTGTAGTGCTTCGCGCCTTCGGCTGGTTGAATGGTATTCAGTTCCATGATTTCTCCGTGAGTAAGCCGGGGCTTACGCAACTACTTTAACGAGATACGACACTTTGTTGATCATGCCGCGTACGGATGGGGTGTCTTGCAGCTCGGCGACCGAGTTGACGCGACGCAGGCCCAGACCGCGAACGGTGGCACGGTGATCTTGACGAGTGCCAATCAGGCCCTTGACCAGTTGTACTTTGACGGTTTTCGTAGTCATGTCGTTCACCTTAACCCAGGATCTCTTCTACCGACTTGCCGCGTTTCGCAGCGATGTCAGCAGGAGTGCTCAGTTTAGCCAGGCCGTCCAGCGTGGCGCGAACCAGGTTGTACGGGTTGCTCGAACCGGTCGATTTCGCGACCACGTCGGTAACGCCCATGACTTCGAAGATTGCGCGCATCGCGCCGCCAGCGATGACGCCGGTACCTGGTTTCGCAGGCGACATCATTACTTTCGAGGCGCCGTGGCGACCCAGGACGGTGTGGTGCAGGGTGCCGTTTTTCAGCGGTACTTTGATCAGGTTGCGACGGGCTTCTTCCATTGCCTTCTGCACACCGACCGGTACCTCTTTCGACTTGCCCTTGCCCATGCCGATGCGGCCATCGCCGTCACCAACCACGGTCAGCGCGGCGAAACCCATGATACGACCACCCTTGACCACTTTGGTCACGCGGTTGATCGCGATCATTTTTTCGCGCATGCCGTCGTCCGGCTTGTCGCTTGCCATTTTTGCTTGCATTTTTGCCATGATCGTTCCTTAGAACTTCAGACCGGCTTCACGCGCGGCTTCTGCCAGCGCCTTCACACGGCCGTGATAACGGAAACCGGAACGGTCGAAGGCGACTTCGGTGATACCGGCTTTCAGTGCTTTTTCTGCTACGCGCTTGCCCACCAGTGCGGCGGCAGCGGCGTTGCCACCCTTGCCCGATTGGCCGGCCAGTTCAGCGCGTACTTCCGCTTCTACGGTCGAGGCCGAAACCAGTACTTTGGCTTCCGGGCTGATCAGGTTCGCATAAATGTGCAGGTTAGTGCGGTGCACCGACAGGCGGTTCACTTTCAGTTGTGCGATCTTGATCCGGGTTTGACGTCCGCGACGCAGACGAGATTCTTTTTTATCCATCGTCAGCCCCTAATTACTTCTTCTTGGTTTCTTTAAGCTTAACCACTTCGTCCGAATAACGGACGCCCTTGCCTTTGTACGGCTCAGGAGCGCGGTAAGCGCGAACTTCGGCAGCAACCTGACCCACCTTTTGACGATCGATGCCTTTGATGACGATCTCGGTCGGGGTGGCGGTGGCGCAGGTCACGCCTTCTGGCATGGCGTGCACGACCGGGTGCGAGAAACCCAGCGACAGGTTCAGCTTGTCGCCGGCGGCCTGGGCTTTGTAGCCCACGCCGACCAGGTTCAGCTTTTTCTCGAAGCCCTTGGTCACACCGGTCACCATGTTGTTGACCAGCGCGCGCAGCGTGCCGGACATGGCGTTCGCTTCGCGGCTGTCGTTCGACGGCTCGAAGCTCAGGGTGCCTGCATTGTTTTCTACTTTAACCAGGCCATTCAGGTTCTGGGTCAGGACGCCCAGCGGGCCCTTGACGGTGATCGCTTGTGCGGAGATGGCAACATCAGCGCCAGCTGGCACGGCGATCGGCATTTTAGCTACTCGGGACATGTGTAACTCCTTATGCGACGTAGCAAATAACTTCGCCGCCGACACCGGTAGCGCGTGCTTTGCGGTCAGTCATGACGCCTTGCGGAGTCGACACGATCGCCACACCCAAGCCATTCATCACAGTAGGGATCTCGTCTTTGCCCTTGTAGACGCGCAGGCCTGGACGGGACACGCGCTCGAGGCGCTCGATGACGGGACGGCCAACATAATACTTCAAACCGATTTTCAGTTCCGCTTTGCCGCCAGTTTCAGCGACAGCGAAATCTTCAATGTAACCCTCGTCCTTGAGGACGTTGGCAATCGCAATTTTGACTTTCGACGATGGCATGGCCACGGTCGTTTTTTGCACGCCCTGGGCGTTACGAATGCGGGTCAGCATATCGGCGATAGGATCGCTCATACTCATTGCTTATTCTCCTATTACCAGCTAGCTTTAGTCATACCCGGGATCTCACCACGCATGGCGAATTCACGGAGCTTGATACGGCCCAGACCGAATTTACGGAAGGTGCCGCGTGGACGACCGGTGACGGCGCAGCGGTTACGCTGGCGGGTCGGAGCCGAGTTACGTGGCAGCGCTTGCAGTTTCAGGCGCGCTTCGTAACGTTCTTCTTCCGATTTCGACTGGTCATCGATGATGGCCTTGAGCGAGGCGCGCTTGGCGGCGAATTTGTTCGCCAGGGCCACGCGTTTCGCTTCACGGTTAATCAGTGCGAGTTTTGCCATGATCTCTTAGTTCCTGAACGGGAATTTGAAGGCGGCGAGCAGAGCTTTCGCTTCGTCGTCGGTCTTAGCGGTGGTGGTGATCGAAATGTTCATACCACGCAGCGCATCGATCTTGTCGTACTCGATCTCCGGGAAGATGATCTGCTCTTTCACACCGATGTTGTAGTTGCCACGGCCATCGAACGAGCGGCCATTCACACCGCGGAAGTCACGCACGCGCGGCAGGGCCACGGTGATGAAGCGGTCGAGGAACTCGTACATGCGGGCGCCACGCAGGGTGACCATGGTACCGATCGGGTAGCCTTCACGGATCTTGAAGCCCGCAATGGCCTTACGCGACTTGGTGGTCACTGGTTTCTGACCGGCGATCTTGGTCAGGTCGCCGACAGCGTGCTCGAGCACTTTTTTGTCGGCAATCGCTTCACCCACACCCATGTTCAGGGTGATCTTGGTCAGACGTGGAACTTCCATCACCGATTTGTAACCGAATTTCTCGGTCAGGTCGGCGACGACCTTTTCTTTATAGAATTCTTGGAGACGTGCCATGATTTCTTAAGCCTTCACTACTTCGCCGGACGATTTAAAGACGCGGACTTTTTTGCCGTCGACATCTTTGAAACCAACACGGTCTGCCTTGCCAGTCGCTGCATTGAACAATGCAACGTTGGACACGTGAATCGGCATGGTCTTATCGACGATACCACCTTGTACGCCAGTCATTGGGTTAGGCTTGGTCGCTTTTTTGGCGACGTTGACACCTTCAACCACAACGTGTTCTGCGTCGACTCGACGCGAAACTACGCCACGCTTGCCCTTGTCTTTACCGGCCAGAACGATGACTTCGTCGTTTTTACGAATCTTATCCATTACTGACTCCTTACAGGACTTCCGGTGCCAGGGACACGATCTTCATGAACTTTTCAGTGCGCAGCTCGCGCGTCACTGGTCCGAAGATACGGGTACCGATCGGTTCCAGCTTGGCGTTCAACAGTACGGCGGCGTTGCCGTCGAACTTCACCAGGGAACCGTCTTGGCGGCGAACACCTTTAGCGGTGCGCACTACCACGGCGTTATAAATTTCACCTTTTTTGACACGACCGCGTGGCGCAGCAACCTTAACGGTTACCTTGATCACGTCGCCGATGCCAGCATAACGGCGCTTGGAGCCGCCCAATACCTTGATGCACATGACTTCTTTGGCACCGGTATTGTCGGCCACTTCGAGCCGGCTTTCAGTTTGAATCATAGTATTCTCTTTCCCAACTTAAGCCGAAGAATCCACACAATGCGGACCTGCGGTCAGTCTTGGTCCCGCCAGAGCGCTCATGAAGAGCCCACTGTTTGGGTGCTTGACCTTCGTACTGCTACTGACCGCACGGTTCAGCGTCTGTGGCCAGACACTTTGCGGCGTTACATGAACGAAGCCCGCAAGTATTACATACCTTTTGCGGGCTTGCAAGAACTAATTGAAAATCGCCCCCGATCCGTGGATCGGAGGCGACGTCTTCAATTAAACGATTTGTGCGGCTTGCACCACACGGGTCACGGTCCATGCCTTCGTTTTGGAGATCGGACGACCTTCCACGATTTCCACCGTGTCACCGGCTTTCACCTGGTTGGTCTCGTCATGCGCGTGGTACTTGTTCGAGCGGACGATGATCTTGCCGTACAAAGGATGTTTCACGTGACGTTCGATCAGAACGGTAACGGTTTTGTCCATCTTGTCAGACACAACTTTACCGATCAGCGTACGCTTCAGCTTTACTTGCTCGGTCATTTTGCTTCCTTCGTGTTCATTACCGTTTTTACGCGTGCGATATCGCGACGTACCTTCTTGAGCTGCGAAGTGTTGCTCAGCTGTTGCGTCGCGGTTTGCATACGCAGGCCGAACTGTGCCTTCAACAGGTCATTCAGCTCTTTTTGCAGAGCTGCCTGGTCTTTGCCGCGGAGTTCAGATGCTTTCATAATTCACTCCTGTTATTGGCCAACTTGGCGGACCACGAAGGTGGTCGCCAGTGGCAGTTTGGCAGCGGCCAGGCGGAATGCTTCGCGCGCCAGTTCTTCTGCGACGCCATCCATTTCGTACAGGACTTTGCCTGGACGGATTTCAGCGACGTAGTACTCCGGATTACCTTTACCGTTACCCATACGGACTTCGGCAGGCTTGTTCGAGATCGGTTTGTCCGGGAAGACGCGGATCCAGATACGACCGCCACGTTTGATGTGACGGGTCATGGCGCGACGTGCCGCTTCGATCTGACGGGCCGTGATACGACCACGAACCGTAGCTTTCAGACCGAATTCGCCGAACGACACCGAAGTGCCGGCGCTGTGCGAAATGCCGGTGTTACGGCCTTTCTGCTCTTTACGATACTTTCTGCGTGCTGGTTGCAGCATGATTATTCTCCTGCTTTCTCAGCCGGTTTGGCCGGGGCGCGACGGGCACCTGGCGCGGCTGGTTTCGCGCCGGCTGGGCGTGGGCGGCCAGCTGGCTTGCCGTCTTCACGACGTGGGCCACGTGGCTTTTTCTCGTCCGGTGGGGTGTCGATGACTGGTGCTTCGCCGGTGGCGGAGCGGTCGCCCTTGTACACCCACACCTTGACACCGATGATGCCGTAGGTGGTCGAGGCTTCGCTGGTGCCGTAGTCGATATCGGCGCGCAGGGTGTGCAGTGGCACACGGCCTTCGCGGTACCACTCTTTACGAGCGATTTCGATACCGTTCAGACGACCCGACGACATGATCTTGATGCCCAGGGCGCCCAGACGCATGGCGTTCTGCATCGCGCGTTTCATGGCGCGGCGGAACATGATGCGTTTTTCCAGCTGTTGCGCGATCGAATCGGCGATCAGCTGCGAATCGATCTCTGGCTTGCGGATCTCTTCGATGTTGACGTGCACCGGCACACCCATGATCTTGGTCAGCGCGGACTTCAGTACTTCGATGTCCTCGCCTTTTTTACCAATGACCACGCCTGGACGCGAGCTGTAGATGGTGAAACGCGCGTTCTTGGCTGGACGCTCGATGACGATGCGGCCGACCGAAGCGTTCTTCAGCTTGGCTTTCAGGTAGGTACGTGCTTTCAAGTCTTCGTTCAGCATGGCGGCAAAGTTACCATTGCCTGCATACCAACGCGAAGCCCAGTTACGGGTAACCGCCAGGCGGAAACCAGTTGGATGAATTTTCTGACCCATCTTGGCTCCTTAGTTGCCTACGGTCACATAAATGTGACACGATTGTTTCGAGATACGATCGCCACGACCTTTTGCACGCGCGGTGAAGCGCTTCAGGATCGGGCCCTTTTCAACGTAGATCGTTTTCACGAACAGTTCGTCGATGTCGGCACCATCGTTGTGCTCGGCGTTGGCGATGGCCGACTCCAGCACTTTCTTGATGATGGTGGCGCCTTTTTTCGGGCTGAACTGCAGAATGTTGAGTGCTGCGTCAACTTTCTTGCCACGGATCAGGTCAGCAACCAGACGGCCCTTTTGGTCCGACAGGCGCACGCCTTTGAGGATAGCTTTGGTTTCCATTATTTCTTCGCCTTCTTGTCAGCGGCATGGCCTTTGAACGTGCGGGTCAGCGCGAATTCGCCGAGCTTGTGACCAACCATGTTCTCGGAAACGTACACTGGCACGTGCAGCTTGCCGTTGTGAACAGCGATCGTCAGGCCGATGAAGTCAGGCATGATGGTCGAGCGACGGGACCAGGTTTTGATTGGCTTTTTGTCTTTGGTCGCTTGCGCGGCTTCGACTTTTTTCACCAGGTGGGCGTCACAGAACGGCCCTTTTTTCAATGAACGAGTCATGATTTATCCTTATTTCTTGCCGCGGCGCGAGACGATCATCGAAGAAGTACGCTTGTTGCTGCGAGTCTTCTTGCCCTTGGTCTGTTGGCCCCATGGCGACACAGGATGACGACCAGCTGCCGTTTTACCTTCACCACCACCGTGCGGGTGATCGACCGGGTTCATGACCACACCGCGAACGGTAGGACGAACACCGCGCCAGCGCATCGCACCAGCTTTACCGATTTTACGCAGGCTGTGTTCGGCATTGCCGACTTCACCCACGGTTGCACGGCACTCGATGTGCACGCGACGCACTTCACCCGAGCGCAGACGCACCTGAGCGTAAGTACCTTCACGCGCCATCAGCACCACGCCGGCGCCGGCGGTACGGGCCATCTGGGCACCTTTACCTGGCAGCATTTCGACGCAGTTCATCACGGTACCGACCGGGATGTTGCGGATCGGCAGGCAGTTACCCGCCTTGATCGGCGCTTCGGCGCCGGTCATCACGGTGTCGCCCACAGCCATGCCTTTGGTGGCGATGATGTAGGTACGGGCGCCGTCGGCGTAGCACAGCAGCGCGATGTGCGCGGTGCGGTTTGGATCGTATTCGATACGTTCCACTTTCGCCGGGATGCCGTCCTTGCTGTTACGCTTGAAGTCGATCACGCGGTAGTGCTGCTTGTGACCACCACCGATGTGACGGGTGGTGATGTGGCCGTTGTTGTTACGGCCGGCAGTTTTCGATTTTTTCTCAACCAGGGCTGCGAACGGACGACCTTTGAACAGGTCGGAGTTCACAACTTTCACCATGCCGCGACGGCCTGGGGAGGTTGGCTTCATCTTAACGAGTGCCATTATTTAGCCTCCTCGGTGAAATTGATTTCCTGGCCAGGCTTCAGGCACACGAAAGCACGCTTGGTGTGGTTGCGACGGCCGATGTGGGCGCCGGAACGTTTCTGCTTACCTTCGCGGTTCACGGTTTGCACCGATTCCACTTGCACTTTGAACAGCAGTTCAACGGCAGCCTTGATTTCTGGCTTGGTCGCGTCGGTGGTGACGCGGAACACGATCTGCTCGTTCTTTTCCGCGACCATGGTGGCCTTCTCGGAAATCACTGGAGCAACCAGCACCTTCATCAGGCGCTCTTCGCTAAATTTCAATGCGCTCATGCCAGCATCTCCTCAATCTTAGCCAATGCAGCTTTGGTGACCACGATCTTCTTGTAGAACACCAGGGACATTGGATCTGCGTGACGTGGTTCAACAACCAGAACGTTCGGCAGATTGCGCGAAGCCAGTTCCAGGTTTTCGTTGGCGACGTCGGTGATGATCAGTACCGAATCAAAGCCCATGCCGGTCAGCTTTTGCGACAGCAGCTTGGTTTTTGGTGCTTCGATCGCGAAATCTTCCACCACAACCAGGCGCTCTTCGCGGGCCAGTTGCGACAGGATCGAGCAGATACCAGCGCGGTACATCTTCTTGTTCACTTTGTGGGTGAAGTTCTCGTCAGGCGAGTTCGGGAAGATGCGACCACCGCCGCGCCACAGTGGCGACGACGACATACCAGCACGTGCGCGGCCGGTGCCTTTTTGGCGCCATGGCTTCTTGGTCGTGTGGTGGACTTCTTCACGGTCTTTTTGTTTACGGTTGCCGCTGCGAGCATTGGCTTGGTAAGCAACGACGATCTGGTGGATCAGGGCTTCGTTGTAGTCACGGCCGAAGACGGTATCGGCGGCAGCAACGTTAGAGGCGGCTTGACCTTGAGCGTTCAAGAGCTTGAGTTCCATCGTTTAAGCTCCCTTCTTTGCTTTAACTTTGACAGCAGGCGAAACCACTACCTGGCCGTTTTTGGCGCCAGGGATCGCACCTTTGACCAGCAGCAGCTGACGGTCGGCGTCGATACGGGCGATTTCGAGGTTCTGCACGGTCGTGGTGACATCACCCATGTGACCGGTCATGCGCTTACCTGGGAACACGCGGCCTGGATCCTGCGCCATACCGATGGAGCCTGGAACATTGTGCGAACGCGAGTTACCGTGGGTGGCACGGCCCGAAGCGAAGTTGTGACGCTTGATGGTACCGGCGTAGCCTTTACCGATCGAAACACCTTGAACGTCGATCTTTTGACCGACTTCGAACAGGGAAACGGCAACGACGTCGCCAGCTTTCAGTTCGGCAGCTTTAGCTGCGTCAACGCGGAACTCTTTCAGCAGAGTACCAGCTTCGACACCGGCTTTAGCGTGGTGACCAGCAACGGCTTTGGTCACGCGGGAAGCGCGACGTTGACCATATGCGACCTGAACCGCGGTATAACCATCAGTTTCAGGGGTTTTGATTTGCGCAACACGGTTGTTCGATACGTCGACCACGGTGACTGGGATCGAATCCCCGTCATCGGTGAAGATGCGCATCATACCAACCTTGCGACCGAGGAGGCCAAGGCTCATTTTTTCTCCAATTCCCACCTACGATTGGGCGGGGATATGTTGAACTACTAAAATTAGTACGGACCAATAAAAAGTCGAATCCATACCGAAGCCGGCTAGTGTATCGTGATTTGGGGGTTGACGCAACAACTTAGTACGAGGTATGTCAGTTTTTTGCGCCGGATTCCGCCATGGCGCCAAACCCCAGCGCCATGCGGGCTGGCGGCCGCTCAGGCCGGGGTGGCCGACGGCGTTTCCGCCTCGTCTATCTTGCCAATTCCATACCAGTCGACCCGGCGGGTGGCGACCATGACGGCGCCCAGGCAGGCGAACAGCAGCAGCGCACCGAGCACCAGGGCGTTGCTCTCGGAAATGAGCAGGCCGTACAGCGCCGAGTACAGCACCACCAGCCCGGCGCCGAAGCCGGCGGCGCGGGCGCGGCTGCGCAGCACGGCGCTCAGGTAGAAGCTGATCAGGGCGATGCAGGCGCCGCCGGCGATCAGGTACGCCACCAGAAAGTCGATGTGCTCGGACAGGCTGACCAGCAGCAGAAAGAACATGATCAGCGCCAGCCCCACTAATAAGTACTGGATCGGGTGGATCGGCAGCCGCTTGAGGATCTCGAACACGAAGAAGGCGGCAAAGGTCAGCGCCACGAACAGCAGCCCGTACTTGGTGGCGCGGTCGGCCTGGGCATAGACGTTGACCGGCTCGATGAAGCCCATGCTGAAGCTGTCCAGCCCCGGCTCCGCGCCCTGGGCCTCCGCCGGACGGTCCATGGCCGCCAGCTGCCGCTGGGCGTTGCTGGCCATGGACGAGATGCGCCAGCTGGCGCGGAAGCCCTGGTCGCTGATGGTGCGCGCCTCCGGCAGGAAATTGCCGCCGAACTGGGGATGCGCCCAGTTGGACTCCATCGTCACCAGGTTGTTGCTGCCGACCGGGACGAAATGCTGCCGTTCGGTGCCGGCCAGGTACAGCGAGAAGCCGAACGGAATCGACGCCCCGGCCGCCTTCAGGTCGGCCAGGTCCAGCGCCACGTGCATGCCGCTGGGGTTGCCCGGCAGCTGGGCGCCCTGCGCGAACCGGTAGCGGCGCCCCGCCACCAGCATGGTCGGAATATCGCGGATGCCGCGCACGTCCGATACCGACAGCGCCACATAGGGCTGGCGCATGGTCAGCTGCGAGGCGCCGCTGTCGCGCGGCAGATCGGCGGCGGCCGGCAGCGTGAAGTCGCCGGCGAAGCTGTGGCCGCCGCTATACATCAGCACCTGGTGGATGCCGCGATAGCGCCGTTCGGTGACGATCTTGCCGGCGATTCTCAGCTCGTTGGGAAACACCAGCTTGCGGTGCTGCACCGTCACCACCTTGTCGCCGTCCTTGATTTCCTCGCTGTACGGCAGCACCAATACCGGGCCGATCACGTGCTGCGTCCGCACCGAGTCGTCGGCGATGCTCTGCACCGCCTGCGCGTGAAACCTGATCCGCTCGGAGATGACGCCCTCGACCATCATCAACGGCAGGCCGATCAGCAGCATCAGCGCGACAATGATCAGGCATTTTTGAAACAGCTTTTTTTGCATGGCGATTCCTCTGGTTGAAAGTGCAACCAGTCTAGAAAAGCACCATGCGTTGTTGATGCGTTCTGTGTGAAGTCTAGCGCACCAGCGGCAAGGGCAGGCGCAGCACGGCGCGGCAGCCGCCCTCCCCGGCGTTCGCCACGCTGACGGTGCCGCCGTGCAGCGCCGCCACCTCGCGCACGAAGGGCAGGCCCAGTCCGGTGCTCTTGCTGCCGCCGGGACGCGGCAGCGAGTAAAAGCGGTCGAACACCTTGTCCAGCGCATAGGCGGGAATGCCGGGACCGCTGTCGCCGACACTCACCACGGCCTGCGCCATCTCGGCAGCCAGCGCCAGCACGATCTGGCTGCCGGCCGGCGCGAAGCCGATGGCGTTGTCCAGCAGATTGCCCAGCGCCTGGCGCAACAGCAGCGCGTCGCCGCGCACCGACAGCGGCGTGTCCGGCAATTCCAGCCGCACGTTCAGCGCGCGCGCCCGCAGCTGGCTGGCGGCGTCGGCCGCCACCTGGCGCAGCAACGCATCGAGCGCCACCGGCTCGGCCGCCTCCAGGCCCTGCTGCTGCTCGACGCGCACCAGCGCCAGCAGCTTGTCGATCAGCTGCTTCTGGCGCGCGTTCTGGCTCAGGATGTTGTCGAGAAAATGGCGGAACTCGGCGCGCGGCATGTCTTCCGACAGCAGCTCGGCGGAACCCTGGATCGCCGCGATCGGGCTTTTCAGCTCATGCGCCAGCGTGTGCATCAGCTGCTCGGCGTACTCCTTGCCTTCCAGCCGCGTGCGCATGGCGTGCAGCGCCCGCGCCAGCGTGCCGATTTCATTGTTGCCCAGCGACGGCGGCACCGCCTTGCGGCCGGCCTCGACCTCGGACACATAGTGCATCAGCTGGCGCAGCGCGCGCGCCAGCCACCACGCAACCGCCAGCCCGATCAGCAGCGACAGCACCAGCAGCAGCGTGCCGCGCTGCAGGATCTTGCGCTGGCTGCGGTCGACAAAGGCTTGCACGCTGGCGATCGGCTTGGCCACCGTCAGCGCGCCGATGATGCGCTCGCCGTCGCGCACCGGCGCGGCCACGTACATGACGGTGCTGCGGTCGTCGCCCTCCACCGAACGGGTGCTGCGGGCGCCGTACTTGCCCTGCAGCGTCAGGTAGACGTCGTTCCAGCGCGAGTAGTCCTGGCCCAGCGCCAGGTTGGCGGAATCGTAGACGACGATGCCGCGCGCGTCGGTGATGTAGATGCGGAAATCCAGCTTGCGCTTGAGGACGCCGCCGATCTTGACCTCGATGCTGCGGCGCGCATAGTGCTCGACGTTGGCCAGCGCCGGCACGCCGTTCTTCAGGTCGCCGGCGACGACGCCGGCCAGCAGCTCCGCCGTGTCGACCAGCGTGTCCTCCAGCGTCGCGCGCACGCCGGGCTTGACCTCGGCCACGAACACGTTCAGCAGGAACCACGCGGCCAGGCCGACGATCAGGAAGTAGCCCAGCAGGATGCGCAGCCCGATCTTCATGAAACCAGGCTGTAACCCATGCCGCGATGGGTGAGGATGGGATCGGCCTCGGCGTCGACCAGACGCAGCTTGGCGCGCAGCGACTTGACGTGGGCGTCGACGGTGCGCTCCAGCGTGTCGGGCGCATCGGTCCAGACGCGGTCCATCAATTGCGCGCGCGACAGCACGTGGGCCGGATGCTCCAGCAGAGTCTTCAGCAGCAGATATTCATAGCGCGTCAGGTCGAGCGGCTGGCTGCGGAACAGGATGCGCGCCTCCAGCGGCCGCAGCTCGAAGGCCGTGGCGGCGGGCGGCCGCGGCGCCGGCGGCGTCATGCGGCGCAGGATCACGCGGATGCGCGCCACCAGCTCGCGCGGCGAGAACGGCTTGGTGACGTAGTCGTCGGCGCCGATCTCCAGCCCGACCACGCGGTCGATCTCGTCGCTGCGGGCGGTCAGGAACAGCACCGGCGCGTCGGAAAACTGGCGCAGCCGGCGACAGACTTCCAGCCCGCTCAGGTCCGGCAGGCCGATGTCGAGCACCACCAGCAGCGGCGCCGGATCGGCGCGCATGGCGGCCAGCGCCTGCGCGCCCAGCGTCACGTGCAGCGGCGTGAAGCCCTCGGTGCGCAGGGCGTAGGCGATGCTGTCGGCGATCGCCTGCTCGTCCTCGACGATCAGGATGGTTTTGGGAATGTGCATGGCGGATAACTGTAACACCGGCGCACCGGCGCGCACAAAAAAAAGGCGGGACCGAAGTCCCGCCGCTCACCGCCTTACGCCTTCAGGAATTAATAGAAGGTGTAGGTGGCGTTGAAGGTGAAGTAACGACCGTAGTTGTTATGCAGGCCTTCGTTGTAGCCGGCCAGCGGTGCGCCGGAGGTGGCGCCGTAACGTGGATCGTATGGCGCTTTTTTGTCGAACAGATTCTGGATGTTCAGGCTGAGCGACAGGTTTTTAAAGCCGGTGTAGGTGTAGCCCATGCCGACCGTGGTCCAGCTGTTGACCGCGCACTTCGGATAGTAAGCCTCGTACAGCGGGATCGTGGTGTTGCGATCTGGTTCCGCATCGGTAGGCTTGGCCGTGCCGTAGTGGCAGAACGGTTGCGCGAAGGTGTCGGTGCCATCGTAGCGGCGCAGCAGCGACACCGGTCCGATGTAGTTGACGTTGGCGCTGACGGAATGGTCGCCACGGCTCCAGTTCGCGGTCAGCGTGGTTTTCCAGCGCGGGATGTCCAGGCCGCTGCTCAGCGCCCAGTCGGTGATGCCGGCGTTGCTGCCTGCCAGGTTGTGCTCCGGATCACCCGCGGTGCCGGCGATCGAGTAGTGCGAGGTGTAGGTCGAGCTGACCTTGGTGTCGACACTGCCCCACGCGCCCAGGCTCTGGCGGAAGCGCGCTTCCAGGTCGACGCCGCGCACTTCGGACGAACCCTGGTTGATCCATGGCTCGCGCACCATCAGCAGCGGGCCGGTGCCAGGAATCGGCTTGCCGGAGGCGTCGGTGACGAAGTTGACCGGATTGGTATCGCGCACCACCAGGCCAGGATTGCTGTCTTCGTTTTTCAGCGCGTCGAAGGCGCTGCCCAGAATCACCTCGCCCTCCTTGCGGATGCGCCAGAAGTCGACCACCAGGTCGATATTGCTGGTCGGCGAGATGATCAGGCCGATCGAATGGCTCTTCGAACGCTCAGGCACCAGGTTCGGGTTGGCGCCGCCGGTACCGGCCGCGGACTTGTTGCAATCCACTTCGGTCGCGCCTGGTTTCGGCGTGCTCTCGTCGGTTTCGCAGCGTTTCGGATCGTACAGGCCGCTCAGGAAGAACTGCGCGCCGCCTGGCGTGACCTGGGTCAGGCCAGGTGCGCGGAAGCCCTTGGCGTAGGTGCCGCGCAGCGCGAACATGTCGCTTGGCGCCCATTTGCCGCCGATCTTCGGTACGAAGTTGCGTTTCAGGTTTTCGTATTTGTCGACGCGGCCGGCAAATTCCAGCTCCAGCGACTTGAGCAGCGGGGTGCGCAGCTCGACAAACGCCGACTTGACGTCACGGCTGCCGTCGATGGCGGTGTTGGCCAGGCCGTAGATGTCGCCGCGCGCCACCAGTTCGTCCGGGTTCAGCTTGATCTTCTCCTGACGCACCTCGACACCGGCGGCAAACGCCACCGGACCGCCCGGCAGATGGCCGAACTCGGTATTGGCCTTGGCGTCCCATTGCAGGATCGAGGCCTTGTTGTCGGTGACCACGTCGTGGCCGAGGGTCGGATCGGCCGCCAGCTGCGCCAGCGAGGTGCCGGTGTTGAGCTTGTTCAGGGTCGGCAGGTACAGGCGGCCGTAGGTGGTGTCCTTTTTCTTCGACTGGTTCCACAGCAGGCCGGTGTTCCAGTCCCAGCTGTTCCACGTGCCTTCCAGGCCGACCAGCGTGCGGATGCCGGTGTTGATGGTCTGCGTGCCGCCGCGCAGGTTTTCAAAGCGGTAGCCGACCGAGGCGCGCGCGTCCGGGAACGGATTGTCCGGATGGCCGATCGGCAGGATCGCCTGGAACGGCGTGCCGACGCCGGTGGCGGTGAAGTTGGTCACCGACGACTGGCCGATGGTGATCGGCGCGCCGGTGTAGTTGCGCTCGGTGCGGCTGTAGGCCACCTCGGCGAACGCGCGGGTGGTCGAGTTGAGTTTCAGCACGCCACGGCTGAGGACGCTGCCGTCTTCGCCTTCGCTTTGCGCTTCCAGGAACTTGGTGGTGTCGTAGTTACAGAAGGTGCGGTTGATGAACACGCTGGTGCGCGGCAGGCCCATGGCGGTGGTGCCCACCAGTTGCTGCGACGGGTCGCAATTGACGCGGGTGACCAGGCGGGTGGCGGCGTTGGCCTGCGACACCGCGAAGTTTTTCGATCCCGGCGCGGTTTCGCGGTAGATCGACGGGCTGGCCGACACCGTGCTGCCGTACGGCGTGGCGTAACGGCTGTTGAGCAACTTGTACTGGTCGAACTCGATGTCGGTGGCGTCGCTGCGCTGCACGCGGTCGCGCTTGGAGATGTCGGCCGCGATGAAGACGTTGTAGCCGTCCGCTTCGACGTCGCCCTTGCCCCAGAAGGCATTGGCGCCGCGGCGGCCGAAGTTGTTGTTGTCGTTGGCGCCGACGCGCGCCGACAGTTTCAGGCCTTCGAAATTGCTCTTGGTGATGAAGTTGATCACGCCGCCGATCGCGTCGGAGCCGTACACGGCCGAGGCGCCGTCCTTCAGGATCTCGACCCGGTCCAGCGCCGACAGCGGAATGCTGTTCAAGTCGTACAGCGTCGAGTTGCCGTCGTTCGGATCGGCATAGGCCGACGGCGTCATGCGACGGCCGTTCAACAGAATCAGGGTCGAGGTCGACGACAGGCCGCGCAGCGAGGCGGTCGAGACGCCGCGCGAGAAGCCGCCGTCATTGGTGTCGTAGTTGTTGTCGGTACCCATCGATGGCACCGTGCGCATCAGTTCGGCCACGGTGGAGGCGCCGCTGGCCTTGATGTCGAGCGCGGTGATGACCGACACCGGCGAATTGCCTTCCTTGCCGACGCGTTTCAGGTTGGAGCCCGTCACATAGACCGACTCCACTTCCTTGTCCTGGCTGGAGACGGTTTGTGCTTGCACGCCATGGGTGTATGCCAGGGTGAGTGCGACAGCCAGCACACTCTTTTTTAATTGCATGTGATTCTTCAAGTGACCCCCGAGTGATTTTGTAAAATTATGTAATACCACGTAAGAATTGGTTTCCTCTCTTGTAAAGAGACCCAAATTTCGCGTAGCAAATACGAATTTCACATATCTTCGTTTGCAAATGAAGAAATATTTAGCAATAAACTAAATTGTTTAAAACATTATGGCCGAAATGCGCCCTTCTTCTGTCATCTTGCCGTCATATTGCCGAGTCGCTGTGTTCAATTTGCAACGCGAAAATACAACAGAACGGCCGGGTGCCCGGAAAATACCGTTGAGCGTGGCGGCGGGTTAACGGTTCAGGCGTTTGAGTAATTGCGCCCTGAGGGCGCGGGCGCCGGGGTTGCTGATCGGCGCCAGCACGCCGCGCGCCGCCTGCGGGATGTGGGCCGCCTCGGCGCCGTCGCTCTCGAACACGTAGTGGCGAAACAGCTCCTGCCACGCGGCGCGCTGGGCCGGCGGCAGGTCGCGCACCGTCATCAGCGCCAGCAGCAGCGTGTTGAACGGCGTGTCCATCCAGTCCGGCGACTGCCGCCACCAGTAGTTGATCAGGATGTTGAACGGTTCCAGGCCCTCGACGTGGTGCCACCACATGCTGGGGATGAACAGCGCGTCGCCCGGCCCCAGCTCGGCCGCGCGGGCGTGGCGCAGCGCCTCGGCGAAGCGCGGGAAGCGGACCAGGTCCGGCCGGCGCAGGTCGACCAGGCTGACCGACTGCCCGGCCGGCGTGAAGTCGAGCGGGCCGACGTACAGGTTGGCCAGCTGCTCCGGCGGGAACAGCGTGAAGCGGCGGCGCCCGGCCGCCACGCAGGCCAGATTGTCCGGCACGTCGTAGTGGGCCGGAATGACGGTGCGGTTGCCGATCCAGATGCTGGCCAGCGGGTCGCGCGCGCCGAAGTTCAGGTCGTTCTCGGCGCGCAGGCCCGGCAGGCAGGTGTCGACCGTGGTCGAGCCGACATAGAAGGTCGGCGGCGCGGCGGCGTCCAGGTGCGCGCGCAGGGCGTCCAGCACCTGCCCGAAGCCGACCATCTGGGTGGTGAAGTTAAAGCCGCTCAGGTCGTCGTTGTAGAAGATCCGCCCGCCCGTCTCGGGCAGCGCGTGCGTCGCCAGCACCGTGGCGTCGCGGTGGAAGCGGCGCAGGTAGGCGTCGGCCGCCGGCGCCGACTGGCGCGCCGCCCGCACCAGCGGCCAGTCGGCCACCAGGCCGCGCAGCACCAGCGGCTCGGTGGCGGCCAGGATCTCGTCGGGCAGCGGCTGGCTGCCGTCGCCGCGCAGCTGGCGGCTGCGCTCACAGTCGATCTCGGCGATCGCTCGGGGGCTTGCTTGCATCGGGTCTCCCATGAAAAACAGGCCGCCTGAACCACGGCGGCCTGCACTGCTGCTCAGACGCTGCGCATCAGAACTTGTAACGCGCTCCGATCATGTAACGCGGACCGGCCTGCGTCACGTTCAAGGTCGCGGCCTGGGTGCGGCCATGCTGACGCTGGGTCGAGTCGGTCAGGTTGATCGCCTCCACCTGGAAGCTCAGGTTCTTGTTGTAAGTGTAGCCGATGCTGACGTCGGTCTGGCCGTAAGCGTCGGTGTACACCGGCGCCGCGCGGCCGCCGCCATCGACCGTCGAGGCCAGGAACTCGCCGCGCCAGTTGTAGGCCACCCGCACCGACCAGTCCTTGTTCTCGAAGATCCCCACCAGGTTGGCCGAATTGCTCAACCCCAGGATCGCGAACTGATCGTTGGTGTTGGCGTTGTCGTACTTGGTCGGCGAGGTCACATACGTGTAGTTGGCCTGCACGCCAAAACCGCTGCGCCCGAACATATGCTGCACGTTGACCTCGGCGCCCTTGACGGTGGCCGATTTCTGGTTGGCGTAGGTGGTGGTCAGGAAGTTCATCAGCGGATCGGTCGGCAGGCCCGTGATGTTGCCGTTCAGGTTGCCGTCCGACTTGACGCCGGTCTTCTGCACGCCAGGCTGGCCGTCGTAATGGCTCAGGATGTAGTTGCGCAGGCAGTTGGTGTCGGCCGCCGTGCAACCGGCAGCGATGGCGGCGTTGTAGTAGGCGCCGCCGACCGGCGTGTGCAGGTCGTACAGCGACTGCGAGATCACCGTCTGGCCGGCGTAGTTGTCCATCTTCTTGTGGAAGCCGGCCAGCGACAGCACGCTTTGCTGGTCGTAATACCATTCCCACGACAGATCCAGGTTCTTCGACTTGACCGGCTTCAGCGCCGGATTGCCGACCGAGGCGGTGCCGCCGGTGAACACGTTGCCGATGGTGCCCAGCGTCAGGCCGCCCTGCAGCTGGTCGTAGCGCGGCCGGCCGATGGTGGAGCCGGCGCTGGCGCGCAGCTTCATGTCGGGACGCAGGTCGAAGTCGAGGTTCAGGCTCGGCAGCACGTTGGTGTAGGACGCGTCCTGGCTGCTGTACGAGTTGCCGGCAAAGGTGATCGGCAATTCATTCTGCGACACCCATACCACGGCGGTGCCCGGCAAGACCTGGGCCACCGAGGTGACCTTGGTGCGCTCGATGCGCGCGCCGACCGACGAGTGGAACGGAATCGCGGTGTCCCAGTCGGTGCCGAACGACAGGTAGCCGGAGCTAGTTTTTTCCTTCAGCTCGCGGTCGGTGTCGGCGCTGGCGAAGTTCGGCAGGTAGCCGGCGGCGTTGCCGGTGGCCTGCGCCGTCAGCGCGCGCAACTGGGCGAAGTTGAAGGTGTACAGCGAACCGAACAGTTCCGGCGCGTCGTGGCCGCCCAGCTTGTTGAAGTAGGAACCCAGCGGATTGGCCTGGAAAATGCTGGCCGGGTAATCCGACGGCTTGGTGGCGCCGCCCCAGGTGTTGTTCTGCACGTTGGAGAAGGTTGAACGGTTGGTCGAGTCGGTGTAGCCGACGCCGAAGCTCAGGTTCGACGCTTCGAACAATTGCAGATTGCCCTTGGCTTGCGCCTGGTTGACGGTGGCTTTTTCCCAGCTGTTGTGGAACCACGAGCCGGCCGCCTGGATCGGTTGGTTCACCAGGTCGGCCGCCGGCATGCTCAGCACCGGCAGTTCATGGGTGAAGTCGATCTTGGTGTTGCCGCGGCTGAAGCTGGCGTTGGACAGGTTGTTCTCGCTGCCGAACGGGCTGTCTGCGCCGGACTCGGCGGTCGAATGGTGGGCATCGAACTCGACGCGCAGCGTCGGCGACGCCTTCCACAGCGCGTTGAAGCCGATCGACTTGTTCTGGGTCTTGGTGGCATAGTCGCCGCCCACCACCGACACGTCCTGCGGCGTCTGGTAGGTTTCCATGTAGGTCAGCGGCGAGACCACGTGGCCGCTCGGCCAGGTGCTGGTCGAGGTCGGGGTCTGGCCGAACCAGACGCTGAGCTCGTCGCGCTTGGTCTGGATCTTGTTTTCCGAATAGGTCAGGTCCAGCGTGGTGGTCAGCTCCTTGACCGGGCGGAACTGCAGCACCAGCTGGCCGTTGGTGCGCTGCCGTTCGATGGCGTTGACGCCGTAGCCGAAGTTCTGCGGAATCGAGTACAGGTCGGTCGGGCCGGGACGGTTGGTGATGTTCTGCGCGCCAGGCTGGCCCGGCTGCGGCAGGGTCGAGCCGGCGGTGGTGTCCGAGCCCAGGTACGGGCCCTGGTAGCCGTTGGCCAGGCCGGCGCGGTTGAAGCCCGAGGCGCGCTTCTGGTAGCTGGCGCTGACGCCGACGCCGAAGCGGCCGTCCTCGCTGGTGTTGCTGTAGATGCCGGAGAACTCCGGCGTCACGCTCTGGTTCTTGAGCATGTCGGGCAGGTGGTCGTTGGAGGTGTCCTTGACCGCCTTGACGCCGACGCTCGAATGCATGCCCGGATTGTCGAGCGGACGCGCGGTCATGACGTTGATGGTGGCGCCGATGCCGCCGGTCGGGCTGTCGGCGCGGCCGGTCTTGTACACCTGCAGCTGCGAGATCGCTTCCGAGGCCAGGTTCGAGAAGTCGAACGAGCGGCCGGACAGGTCGCTCAGGTCGGTGGTCGGCATCTGGCGGCCGTTCAGCAGCACCAGGTTGAAGTCCGGGCCCAGGCCGCGCACGGTGACCTTCTGGCCTTCGCCGTTGCTGCGGTCGATCGAGACGCCGGAAATGCGCTGCAGCGATTCGGCCAGGTTGGTGTCCGGGAATTTGCCGATGTCGTCGGCGACAATGCCGTCGACGATGCCGTCGGCGTTGCGCTTCATGTTCAGCGTGGACTGCATGCTGGCGCGGATGCCGGTCACAATCACCGATGGGGCGTTGGTGGTGCTGTCGGTGGCGCTGGCCGCTTCCTGCGCCTGGGCCGCCGAGAAGGTGGCGCAGGCACCGGCGACCGCCAGGCTAATCAAGCGGCGTCGGCGCGCCAGCTCTGAAAACGTTTTCAAAGATCGTTGCATTTTGTCTCCTTATTTATGATTTAAGCCGGGGGCGCAACATCGACCGGCAGTTGCCTTAATTAGTTCATTGCTGTGACAAATTAGGCAACTTCAGAATAGGAGAAACGCTGCCATTCGTCAATTGATCGAACGAATTCCGTGCAAATTCCCGCGTTACGTAATGGCGTTATGTTGTAATAATGTTTGAACCTGCGACACGGGTGTATGATCGCTGCACCGCTTTTTCGGAACAGCCTCATGATCGTCGCCGGTGACCAGCAATTACTCAAGCAAATCAATCGCATGGCCCTGGTACGCCAGTTGTGCAGCGCGCCAGGCATGTCGCGCGCCGCCCTTTCCGAAACGGTCGGCCTGACCAAATCCACCGTCAGCCTGCTGGTGCGCGAGCTGATGGATGAAGGCTGGCTCAGCGAAAGCGCGCTGCGCACCACCGGCGCCCTGGGCCGCCGCGCCACCCCGCTGCACCTCGACGACAGCCGCCTGGCCCTGCTGGGCGCCGACCTTGGCATCGGCGCCGCGCGCCTGGTCGCCACCAACCTGCTGGGTGAGGTATTGGCCGAACGCGCCCTGCCCTACGACGACGCCAGCGACGCCGCCGCCTGCATCGCCCAGGTGGCGCAGGCGCTGAACGCATTGACCGGCGACGCGGCGCTGGCCGGCCGCACCATGCTGGGCGTGGGCGTCGGCCTGCACGGCGCGGTCGACGACGCCACCGGCATGCTGCACATCGCGCCCCACCTGGGCTGGCGCAATATCGACGTCACCGGCCTGCTGCGCGCCGGACTGGCCGGCGGCGCGCTGGCGGCGCTGCCGCTGTTCATCCAGAACGAAGCGAATGTGGCGGCGCTGGCCGAGCTGGAATTTTCCGGCCAGCGCGGCGCCGATCCGCTGATCTATGTAAGTATTGGTTACGGCGTGGGCGCCGGCATCATCGTCAACGGCCGCCTGCTGACCGGGCTGTACGGCTTTGCCGGCGAGGTCGGTCACACCATCCTGCAGCAGGGCGGCCCCCCGTGCTCCTGCGGCCGGCGCGGCTGCGCCGATGCGCTGATCGGCCTGCAGGCGCTGCTGGATTCCGTGTACGGTCCGGAGCAACCGTCCACGCCGGCGCAGCTGGAGCGGCTGTTCAGCGCCGCCGAGGCCGGCGACGAGCGCGCGCTGGCGGCGGTCGAGGCGGCGGGCCGCAACCTGGGCGTGCTGTTGAACAATCTGTGGGTGGCGTTCGATCCGATGTGCATCGTGCTCGGCGGCGCCGCACTGCGGCTCGGCGAGCGCTTCATCGCGCCGGGGCGGCAGGTGCTGCTCGATTGCGCCAGCGCCACCTCGCTGCCGGCGCCGGCGCTGCGCACGCCGCAGTTCGGCGCCAACACCATCGCCATCGGCGGCGCCGCCATGGCGCGCCACTACCTGATGCGGCCGTTTGCCGACCATGGCATCGGCGCCGGCGCCCAGCAACGGATGGCATAGGCCGCCGCTTCAGTCCAGCCCGGTTTTCCCCGCCGCCCAATACGCCTTGCTCTGGCGCTGTGTCGCCGCCACGCCGTGCTGCCGCAGCAACCGGCTCATGTGCTGGATGGCGCTGGCCCGGCCGCTCAGCACGATATCCGCCGCCGGATGCGCGCGCAGTACTGCGCATCGCGCAAGCCAAGCTGACTGAGCGCGGCGCCGCCCAGCGTGAGCAGGCGGAAGCCGCCGCCGATCTCGTCCACCGCCAGCACCTGGGCGCCGCGCGTGAACAGTTTCTGTATCGCCGATTCAAACAGGCCGGCGCGCCTGGTGGTGTGTGCGTTGTCCATACAGAGAGGACGAACCACCGGCGCGGATATTTTTACGGGCTGCACAAAACAATGGGGCCGGACGTTTGCACGTCCGGCCCCATCATCAGCCAGCAGCCGAGGCTGCCAACTTGAATCAATTATTGCAGTTTGATTTCGACATCAACGCCAGCTGGCAGGTCCAGCTTCATCAGCGCGTCAACGGTCTTGTCGGTTGGGTCGACGATGTCCATCAGGCGCTGGTGGGTGCGGATTTCGAACTGGTCGCGCGAGGTCTTGTTGACGTGTGGCGAACGCAGAACGTCGAAACGCTGGATGCGGGTTGGCAGTGGGACTGGGCCTTTGACAACGGCGCCGGTGCGCTTAGCGGTGTCAACGATTTCCAGGGCCGATTGGTCGATCAGCTTGTAGTCGAAAGCTTTCAGGCGGATACGGATTTTTTGGTTTGGTGCGGACATGATAATTCCTCAAAAGAGCGAACTGGCAACTTTGTAGCGCCAGCAATGTTTAAAAGAACGAGTTTGATACGCAAGGGCGAGATGGTATCACACCATCCCGCCCCTGTTTCAATCCGGACTAAAAATTAGGCCAGGATTTTTGCCACAACGCCGGCGCCGACGGTACGGCCACCTTCGCGGATTGCGAAACGCAGACCTTCTTCCATCGCGATCGGGTTGATCAGCTTGACGGTGATCGACACGTTGTCGCCTGGCATAACCATTTCTTTGTCCGCTGGCAGTTCGATCGAACCGGTCACGTCAGTCGTACGGAAGTAGAACTGTGGACGATAGTTGTTGAAGAACGGGGTGTGACGACCGCCTTCATCTTTCGACAGCACATAGATCTCGCCGGTGAAGTGGTTGTGCGGCTTGATCGAGCCTGGTTTTGCCAGAACTTGACCACGTTGCACGTCTTCACGCTTGGTGCCGCGCAGCAGCAGACCAACGTTGTCGCCTGCCTGACCCTGGTCCAGCAGTTTGCGGAACATTTCCACGCCGGTGCAGGTGGTTTTCACGGTGTCGATGATGCCGACGATTTCGATCTCTTCGCCGACCTTGATGATGCCGCGCTCAACACGACCGGTCACCACGGTGCCGCGACCCGAGATCGAGAACACGTCTTCCACTGGCATCAGGAAGGCGCCGTCCACTGCGCGCTCTGGCGTAGGGATGTACGAATCCAGTGCGTCGGCCAGGGCCATGATGGCTTGCTCGCCCAGCGGACCGGTGTCGCCGTCCAGTGCTTTACGTGCCGAACCTTTGATGATTGGCAGGTCGTCGCCTGGGAACTCGTATTTCGACAACAGCTCGCGAACTTCCATTTCCACCAGTTCCAGCAGCTCTTCGTCGTCGACCAGGTCGCACTTGTTCAGGAACACGACGATGTATGGCACGCCAACCTGGCGGGCCAGCAGGATGTGTTCGCGGGTCTGTGGCATTGGGCCGTCAGCTGCGGAGCACACCAGGATCGCGCCGTCCATCTGCGCGGCACCGGTAATCATGTTTTTGATGTAGTCGGCGTGGCCTGGGCAGTCAACGTGAGCGTAGTGACGTGCGGCGGTTTCGTACTCGACGTGCGCGGTGTTGATGGTAATGCCGCGTGCTTTTTCTTCTGGTGCAGCATCGATCTGGTCGTAGGCTTTCGCTTCGCCGCCGAATTTCTTCGACAGAACGGTTGCGATTGCAGCGGTCAGGGTGGTTTTGCCGTGGTCGACGTGACCGATGGTGCCTACGTTGACGTGCGGTTTAGTCCGCTCGAACTTTTCTTTTGCCATTTTGATTCTTCCTTAGAACAATGTTTTAAATGTGCGGCCAGGTGATCTACCCGGCCGCAAAAATACCAGAATTACTTCGCTTTCGCGGTAACGATCGCGTCGATCACGTGCTTAGGCGCCTCGGAGTAGTGCTTGAACTCCATGGTGTAGGTTGCACGGCCCTGGGTTGCGGAACGCAGGGTGGTCGAGTAACCGAACATTTCCGACAGTGGCACTTCGGCTTTGATGATCTTGCCGCCGCCGCCTGGGATTTCGTCCATGCCCTGCACCATACCGCGGCGGGACGACAGGTCGCCCATCACGGTACCGGCGTAGTCTTCCGGCGTTTCCACTTCCACAGCCATCATTGGTTCCAGGATGACTGGGCTGGCGCGTTTGCAGCCTTCTTTGAACGCCATCGAACCGGCCATGCGGAATGCATTTTCGTTCGAGTCGACGTCGTGGTACGAACCGAAGGTCAGGGTGACTTTGACGTCGACCACTGGGTAACCTGCCAGCACGCCGTTGTTCAGGGTTTCGCGCACGCCTTTTTCCACTGCTGGAATGTATTCGCGTGGCACGGTACCGCCCTTGATGGCGTCGATGAACTCGAAGCCCTTGCCTTGTTCCTGTGGCTCGATGGTCAGCACGGCGTGGCCGTATTGACCGCGACCACCGGACTGCTTGACGAACTTGCCTTCAACGTCAGCCACCGATTTGCGGATGGTTTCGCGGTAGGCAACCTGTGGTTTGCCCACGGTCGCTTCCACGCCGAATTCGCGCTTCATGCGGTCAACGATAATTTCCAGGTGCAGCTCGCCCATACCACCGATGATGGTCTGGCCCGACTCTTCGTCGGTCTTGACGCGGAACGACGGATCTTCCTGCGCCAGACGGTTCAGTGCCAGACCCATTTTTTCCTGGTCGGCCTTGGTTTTTGGTTCCACAGCCTGTTGGATCACTGGCTCTGGGAACACCATTTTTTCCAGGGTGATGATCGACGATGGATCGCACAGGGTTTCGCCGGTGGTCACGTCTTTCAGACCAACCGCAGCGGCGATGTCGCCGGCGCGCACTTCTTTGATCTCTTCACGCTGGTTGGCGTGCATCTGCAGAATACGGCCCAGACGCTCTTTACGACCTTTGACCGAGTTGTACACGGTATCGCCGGCGTTGATCACGCCCGAGTAGACGCGGAAGAAGGCCAGCTGACCAACGAACGGGTCGGTCATGATCTTGAACGCCAGCGCCGAGAATTTCTCGTCGTCCGAGGCTTTACGGGTGGCTGGCTCTTCGTCTTCGTCGGTGCCTTTGACGTCGGCGATGTCGATCGGCGACGGCAGGTACTCGATGACCGCGTCCAGCATGGCCTGTACGCCCTTGTTCTTGAAGGCGGTGCCGCACATCATTGGCACGATTTCGGAGGCGATGGTACGGTCGCGCAGTGCCTTCTTGATTTCGGCTTCCGACAGGTCGCCTTCTTCCAGGTACTTGTTCATCAGGTCTTCGGTCGCTTCAGCAGCGGCTTCAACCATCTTCTCGCGCCACTCGGCAGCCGAATCAGCCAGCTCGGCAGGGATATCGACGTAGTCGAATTTCATGCCTTGCGAAGCGTCGTCCCACAGGATCGCTTTCATCTTGACCAGATCGATCACGCCTTTGAAGTTGTCTTCGGCGCCGATCGGGATCTGGATCAGGACTGGGTTGGCCTTCAGGCGTGCGCGCATCTGCTCGTACACTTTGAAGAAGTTCGCGCCGGTACGGTCCATTTTGTTGACGAAGGCCAGACGTGGCACTTTGTACTTGTTGGCCTGACGCCATACGGTTTCCGACTGTGGCTGCACGCCGCCGACTGCGCAGTAAACCATGCAAGCGCCATCCAGCACGCGCATCGAGCGTTCAACTTCAATGGTGAAGTCAACGTGGCCCGGGGTGTCGATGATGTTGATGTGGTGTTCTGGGAAGTTGTTCGCCATGCCTTTCCAGAAGCAGGTGGTCGCAGCGGAGGTAATGGTAATACCACGCTCTTGCTCTTGCTCCATCCAGTCCATGG
Organism: Duganella alba; assembly: GCF_009674495.1. Taxonomy (GTDB): domain Bacteria; phylum Pseudomonadota; class Gammaproteobacteria; order Burkholderiales; family Burkholderiaceae_D; genus Rugamonas; species Rugamonas alba. The sequence goes on from NZ_WKJN01000007.1 coordinate 195,890, forward strand.
TGGCGGCGCCATCGTGAACTTCACCGATCTTGTGGTTCACGCCCGTGTAGAACAGAACGCGTTCGGTGGTGGTGGTCTTACCTGCATCGATGTGAGCGGAGATACCGATGTTGCGGTAGCGCTCGATGGGGGTCTTGCGGGCCATAATTAATCCTAAATCGTTTAATGGACAAAACCGAGCGCCATTTTTTGGAGAAAAAATGAGCCCGGCCTCGAACAACGGATAACAGCCAGACCACGAAGGATCTGGCCGATTTTATTAGAAGCGGAAGTGCGAGAACGCCTTGTTCGCTTCAGCCATGCGGTGAACTTCGTCACGACGCTTCATCGCACCGCCACGGCCTTCAGCGGCTTCCATCAGCTCACCAGCCAGACGCTGTGGCATGGATTTTTCGCTGCGCTTGTTGGCAGCTTCACGCAGCCAGCGCATGGACAGGGCCATACGACGCACTGGGCGGACTTCAACCGGCACCTGGTAGTTTGCACCACCAACGCGACGGGATTTCACTTCAACCAGCGGCTTGGCGTTGTTGATCGCGGTAGCGAACACTTCCAGCGGGTCTTTGCCCGATTTCTCGGCGATGTGCTCGAAGGCACCGTAGATGATGTTTTCTGCGACCGATTTTTTACCGGACAGCATCAGAACGTTCACGAATTTGGCGACATCGGTGTTGCCGAATTTTGGATCCGGCAGGATCTCGCGCTTGGGTACTTCACGACGACGTGGCATGTCAATTCCTTCCTATCTTCAGTTGAGTGCCTTGCGGTCACTCGCGGCGGCCATCATAGCCAACCACTTACTCGGTCTCGCGACCGGCTCAACTCAATTAATTAAATTACTTCTTAGCCTGTTTAGCACGCTTCGCGCCGTATTTCGAGCGAGCTTGCTTACGGTCTTTAACGCCCTGGGTATCCAGTGCACCGCGAACCATGTGGTAACGCACACCTGGCAAGTCTTTGACACGACCGCCGCGCAGCAGAACAACGCTGTGTTCCTGCAGGTTGTGGCCTTCACCGCCGATGTACGAGATAACCTCGAAACCGTTGGTCAGACGCACTTTGGCAACTTTACGCAGTGCCGAGTTAGGCTTCTTAGGAGTGGTGGTGTACACACGGGTGCACACGCCACGTTTTTGCGGGCTGTTTTCCAGCGCCGGCGATTTGCTCTTCACGACCAGTTTGGTACGTGGTTGGCGAATCAGTTGATTGATGGTTGGCATCGTTCTAAACCCAACTAAATAACAACATTAACAACCCGGACAGAATGCCGGGGACAAAAAACCTTCTCCCGTTTATTGGGACACCGGAGGCGCAAACAGCCACTCGCCTGGAGCGGCCTGATTCGGCGTATACGATGTGCAGAATAAATTGAGAACTCGCGAGTATAGACGTGAACGGCAGCTCAGTCAATCTATTTCGCGGCTTGCAGCGGGTAAGCAAGCACTAGCAGAAAGGTCGGGAAACGCTTGATAATAGCAAATAATCCGGACTTTTCTACCTTTTTCCTGCCGCCAGCCTTTGATGCGATCCCTGTTGCGCCCCGCCCCCTTGTTTGTGCTGCTCAGCTACCTGCTGTTGACGCTGGTGCCCTGCGTGCCCCTGCTGCTGGGTCATCCGGCGCCCGATCTGGGGCATGTGCTGCTGGTCGAGGCGCTGGCCTGGCTGGCGGTGTGGAGCGTCATCGGCCGGCCGGCGTGGTTCCACTGGTTGCTGATCCCCGCCTTCCTGGCGCTGCCGACCGAGATTTACTTGTTTGTTTATTACGGCCAGGGCATCTCCACCCATCACCTGGGCATCATCGCCGAGACCAGCCCCAAGGAGGCGATGGAATTCCTCGGCAGTAAAGTATGGCTGATGGCGGCCGTGCTGCTGGGCGTGATCGCCTGGTGGGTCGCGGTGCAGGCGGCGGCACGCCGCAGCCCCATGCTGACCTGGCGCGGCAACAGCCGCAAGGCGGTGTTCGGCATATTAATGGCGCTGGCCGCGCTGGTCCTGTACGGGCGCGAGTTCGGCGTGCAGGGCAAACCTGCGGCGCACGCCAGCGCGCCATCGGTCCCGGCCTCGGCCAGCGAGGAGGAAGCGTCTGAAGAAGAAGCCGCCAGCGATCCGGAACACGCCGCCATCGCCGGCGCGCAGCGCACCGGCTGGAAGCTCGGCGCCCTGCCCTGGCGCCTGCGCGCGCCGCTCGGCTTCGGCGACTTCGCCGCCTCGTGGCCGTTCGGCCTGACCGCGCGCGGCATCGACTTCTACAAGGAGCGCGAATACCTGGCCGACCTGGGCCAGCGCAGCCGCAACTTCAGCTTCCACGCGCACCAGCCGGCCAAAAACGACGCGCCGGAAATCGTCATCATGGTGATCGGCGAATCATCGCGCTACGACCGCTGGGGCATCAACGGCTACACCCGCGACACCACGCCGCTGTTGAGCAAGGAAGCCAACCTGGTGGCGCTGCCGGACGTGATCACCGCCGTCTCGGCGACGCGGCTGTCGGTGCCGGTCATCATCTCGCGCAAGCCGGCCACGCAAAGCCTGAAGGACGGCTTCTACGAAAAATCCTTCCTCACCGCGTACAAAGAGGCCGGCTTCAAGACCTTCTGGCTGTCGAACCAGATCTCGTTCGGCCAGTTCGACACGCCGGTGTCGGTGTTCGCCAAGGAGGCCGACGTGATCCAGTTCATGAACCTGGGCGGCTTCACCAACAACTCCAACTTCGACCAGATCCTGCTCAATCCCCTGCAGCATGCGATCGCCGACCCGGCGCCGAAAAAGCTGATCGTGCTGCACACGCTGGGCAACCACTGGAACTACAGCCAGCGCTATCCGAAGGAATTCGACAAGTGGCAACCGTCGCTGTTCGGCGTCGACAAGCCGGTCTACACCGACCTGAAAATCAAGCCGCAGCTGAACAACAGCTACGACAACTCGATCCTGTACACCGACTGGTTCCTGTCGCAGGTGATCCACCAGCTGAAGGACACGCAGCAACTGACCTCGATGGTCTACGTGGCCGACCATGGCCAGACGCTGTACGACGGCAGCTGCCGCATCGCCTTCCACGGCCACAACACGCAGTATGAATTCCACGTGCCGGCCATGGTCTGGTATTCGGACGAATACAAGGAACGCTATCCGGAAAAAATCAGCCAGCTGATGAAGCACCGCAAGGCGCGGCTGGCCACCGAGAACATGTTCCACACGCTGCTGGACCTGGGCGACATCCAGTACGACGATGAAAAGCTGGAATGGAGCTTCCTCAACGCGCAGTTCAAGCAGCACAAGCGCTACGTCGACAGCTACGGCTGGACCAACTACGACAACGCCACCTTCAAAGGCGACTGCCGCGAAGTGATGGACAAGGGCAAGCCACTGAAACAGGACAAATCATGAGCCTCCGCATCGCCGCCGCACAAACCGCATCGGTGACGGGCGACATCGCCGCCAATGTGGCCACGCACCTGCGCTTCATCGCCGCCGCGCGCGCCGAAGGCGTGCAGCTGCTGGTATTTCCCGAACTGTCGCTGTGCGGCTACGCACTGCCGCTGTTGCGCGCCTGCGCGCTGGCGCCGGACGACGCCCGCCTGGCGCCGCTACGCGCGGCCGCCATCGACGCCGGCATGACCATCATCATCGGCGCGCCCCTCATCGACGACGGCGCCGCGCAGCCGTGCATCGCCAGCATAACCTTCACGGCGAATGGCGGCAGCCGGACCTACCGCAAGCAATACCTGCACGACGGCGAAGAAGTCCATGCCCAGCCCGGCGCGATCGGCGCCCAGGCCCATGCATTGCACGGCCAGCGCTACGTGGAAGCCATCTGCGCCGACACCACCCACGCCGAACACGCGCACGCGGCGGCGGACGCCGGCGCCTCGCTGTACGTGGCCGGCGTGCTGATTTCCAACGGAGGATATGCGGCCGACGCGGCGCTGCTGCGCGGCTACGCCGAACAGCACCGGATGGCCGTCCTGATGGCCAACCACGCCGCGCCATCCGGCGGCTACGCCGTCGCCGGCAAGAGCGCCTTCTGGGCGCCGGGCGGCGCACTGCTGGCGCAAGCGCCCGGTCCCGGCGACTACCTGGTCATCGCGGAAGAGAATGAAGGCTGGCACGGCAGAACCGTGCCAGTGACTTAACAGCTCAGCGCAGCGCCAGCTGGCTGCCGGTGCGGCGTGCGGATGGCGCGGCGCCGTCGTTGATCTTGAACACGCTGACCGTCTGCTGCAACTCGCTGGCCTGGTCCTGCAGCGACTGCGTGGCGGCGGCGGCTTCTTCCACCAGCGCGGCATTCTGCTGCGTGACCTGGTCCATCTGCGCCACCGCCTGGTTGACCTGGTCGATGCCCTCGCTCTGCTCGCGGCTGGCGTTGGCGATCTCGCCGACGATCTGCGTCACCTGATGCACATTGCCGACCAGCGTGGTCATCGTCGTGCCGGCCTGCTCCACCAGCGTGGTGCCGAGCTGGATCTTCTGCACCGAATCGTCGATCAGCACCTTGATTTCCTTGGCCGCCGCCGCCGAACGTTGCGCCAGGTTGCGCACCTCGGTGGCCACCACCGCGAAACCGCGTCCCTGCTCGCCGGCGCGCGCCGCTTCCACCGCCGCGTTCAGCGCCAGGATGTTGGTCTGGAAGGCGATGCCGTCGATCACGCTGGTGATGTCCACGATCTTGCGCGAGGCGTCGTTGATGTCGTTCATGGTGCTGACCACCTGCGTCATCACCTTGCCGCCCTGCGCCGCCGTGTTGGACGCGCCTTCCACCAGCGAGCGCGCATGCTGGGCGTTGTCCGAGTTTTGCTTGACGGTGCTGGTCAGCTCCTCGATCGAGGCGGCGGTTTCCTCCAGCGAGCTGGCCTGCGTCTCGGTGCGCGACGACAGCTCCATATTGCCCGCCGCCAGTTCCTGCGAACCGGTGTTGATGATGTCGGCGCCATTGCGCACGCGCGCCACGGTCGACAGCAGGTCGCCCTGCATGCGCTGGATGGCTTTCAGCAGGCGCTGGATTTCGTTGTCGCCATCCGCTTCGATATTGGCGGTCAGGTCGCCGCTGGCCACGCGGTCCAGCTGGCTGACGGCGCCTTCCAGCGGCAGCAGCACGGTGGAGCGCAGCATCAGGTGGGTGCCGAACACCACGCCCAGCGCGATCAGCAGGCCCAGCGCCACCAGCCACATGACGATGGTGTATTCGCTGGCGCGCTTGCTGGCCAGTTCATTGATCTGTTCGTCGCCGAGCTTCTGGAATTTTTCCAGCGACGCCGAGAACGCCGCGCCGACCGGCGTCAGCTCCTTGGAATTGATGGCCGAGTAGGCGGCCGTGTCGTCCTTGGCCAGCGCCTCGAAGGCGCGGTCCAGCACCGCCGACAGCTTGCGGCCGGAATCGACCAGGTCTTTCTTGAGCTGGTCATCCTGGCCGGGGAAGGCCGGCGCCTTCTCGAACTTGTCGAGGAAGTCCAGCGTGCGCTGGTAGGATTTTTTGCCGTTGGTCAGCGCGGAATCGCGGTCGGCCTTGTTGTCGCCTTCCTTCAGCGCCGCGTAGCCGCGCGTCAGCGCCGAGCGGGTGCGGGTGGTGTCTTTGTAGGCGTCATTGATGGTGATGATCTGCGTCGAGATGGTATGCACCTGCGCAATCGACTGATTGGACTGCTGCAAGGCAAAGATGCCCAGTCCCGCACCAGCCAGCAACATCATCGTAAACAACACCAGTACGCCCAGCAGGCTCGCCCGTACCGTGACCTTATTCATGTCGCCTCCAAATTTAGACATTTCTGAAGAGAAACATTATATCAAATTATGAAGTTTCATGATACGGGAAATAACTTTTTGCACACTTGTGGGGCGGCCGCTACGCCGGCTTGTGCACCATCAGCCAATACACCATCAGCAGCGCCACAAAAGCGGGCACGCCCAGCGCGGTCCAGATTTTTTCGTAGCGCCAGTAGCGCGCCGGCAGCGGCGCCGCGGCGCGCGCGGCCTGCTGCGCCATGTCGCGCATGCGCAACTGCAGCCACACCACCGGCAGCCAGCACGCGCCGGCCAGCAGATACAGCGCGATCGACCACACGATCCACGTTGAGCTGAAGGGAAAGCCGGCCAGATGAATCATCCACAGGCCGGACAAGGGCTGGATGACGACCGACGGCGCGGTGAACCACCAGTCGGCGCGCGCCACCAGCCGCGTCACCACCGCAATGGCGGCGACGTTGCGCGTGCGGTTGGTGAAGAACATATAAAACGCCGTGCCGAAGCCGGTGCCGAACATCGCCGTGGCCGACAGGATATGCAGCCATTTGATCGCCAGGTAGTCCATTATCTGCTCGCTCTCCACATCAGGAACATCAACGCCAACAAGGGCAGATTTTTACTCAACGGGCCGAAGGGATGGAGCCAGAAGACCGGCAGGAACACGCTCATCGCCAGCGTGTAGCCGCCGACCAGCGCCAGCTGCGCCGCCCACAGCCAGCGGCGTGGACGCAACAGCAGCAGCACGCCGATCGCCGCATCGGCCAGGCTGGCGGCCAGCAGCACGGACTCCTGCGCGGCGGCCGGCACGCCGCACGCCGCCAGCCATGCGCGGCTTTCCTCGTGCGGCCAGCCGAACCACGAGACGGCGGCGGTCCACAGCCACAAGGCCGCCATGGCCAGTGTGATCAGCATGGCGGCCCATGCCCACACCGCGACGATGCGCTGCGCCGGTTGGGCAAAGCCGGCGGGGTCGCGCAGCGGACGGCCCAGCAGCGCGGCGACGGCGCTGGCGTCCGCCGTATTGCTGCCGTCGGCGCTCAGTTCCAGCATCAGCAGCGACTCCGGCGTCAGCGCGCTCGATGGCGCCAGCGCCGCCACCCGCGCGACCACGCGCGCAACCGGCATCGGCAACTCCAGCACCAGCGCCGGCGCGGCCTGCATGCCGCGCCGCAGATCGCCCAGATACCCCGCCATGGTGGACGCGCGCGGCCCCACCACGGCCAGCTCGCGCGGCGGCGCCTGGTCCGCCATCACCAGCTTGACGATGGCCGCCGCCAGATCGTTCACATGCACCGGCTGCACCCTGGCATGGTGCGCCATCGGCATCATCAGCGCCGGCAAGGTGGCCAGCATGCGGAACATCACGCTGCTGGCGCCATCCTCGCCATACACCAGCGACGGCCGGATGATGGACGCCTCCAGATCGCGTGCCAGCAGATCGACTTCGGCCGCGCCCTTGCTGCGCCAGTAGCCGGTGGCCGCATCGGGACGGCTGCCCAGCGCCGACACCTGCACCACGCGCCGCACGCCGAGCCGCTCGCAGGCCGCGAACAGCGCTACCGGCGCCGCGCGGTGCAGGCGATCAAAGTCGCCGGCGCGGCTTTCGCGGATGATGCCGACGCAGTTGACCACCGCATCGAAACCGGCCAGCAGCGGCAGCCAGTCGCGCTCCGAAGTCATGCTGCCGAAGTCCGCCTCCAGCCAGTCATGTTCGCCTTCAGGACGGCGGCGGCTCAGGCCCGTCACCGCGCAACCGGCGCCGCGCAGGGCCTGCAATGCATGGCTGCCGATCAAACCTGTGGCGCCGAGTATCAGGATTTTCATACCGCCTCCGTCTGTTATTTCTGTCAAAACAGAAATTATTGGTCAAATTTTTTTAATCGCCGCCGAGCAGACGCGCCACCTTGCCGCCCATTTTCAGGAAGCGCTGCATGGTGGCCGGCGGCAGATGCTTGTAGTCGTCATAGGTCGTGGTCAGCATTTCCAGGAAGGCCAGCACCTGCTCCATCTTGACCTTGGTGGCCTGCTCCAGTTGCGGATCGCTCTCGGCCTCCACCGCGCAGGCGCGCAGCACGGTCAGCGTCGGATCGATCTCGCGCTTCTTGCGCTCCTCGACGATGACGCGGAAGATCTCCCACACATCCTGCAAGGCCAGGAAGTGGTCGCGGCGGTCGCCGGCCATGTGGGTGATGCGCACCAGGCCCCAGCTTTGCAGCTCCTTCAGGCTGTTGCTGACGTTGGAGCGCGCCACATTCAGCGTGTCGGCGATTTCCTCGGCGTTCAGCGGCTGGTTGGCCAGGAACAGCAGCGCGTGGATCTGCGCCACCGTGCGGTTCACGCCCCAGCGCGCGCCCATCTCGCCCCAGTGCAGGATGTATTTCTGGATGGTCGGCGTCAGTTCCATGATTTTCTCTAATTTCTGTCAATGCAGAAATAATAGGCCGGGTTTTCGTTAAAGTCAACGCAAGTCTTTACACTGTTTTACCCGCCCGGCCATTGACGCTCCCCTCACGCGGGCAGACCATTCAAGTTTGGCCGACGCTCTCCATGTCCACATCCGAACTAACCGTGCACAAGCTGTTCAGCACACCGCTGTTGCTGACCAATATCGACGAGGCGGCCGACCTCAACGTGGCGCTGCTTGAATATTTCCTGCCCAGGGCCAGCCAGCAAGCGGGCCGCAAGCACACCAACCTCGGCGGCTGGCAGTCGGCCGACGACTTCCAGTTATCGGAGCTGCCGGCGGCGCAAAAACTGTGCCGGATCGTGACCGGCGTCGTGCAATCCGCCACGGCGGTGCTGACGCCGGGCGGGCTGGTGGAAGCCTCCCTGCCGATGCGCGTGAACGCCTGGGTCAACGTCAATCCGCCCGGCGCCAGCAACGCCCTGCACGGCCACGCCGGCGCTTTCTGGTCCGCCGTGTACTACGTCGATGACGGCGACGCCGGCGGCGACAACGGCGGCGAACTATTCTTCCACGATCCGCGCGGCCTGCTGCCCGCCATGCACGACCCGCTGCTGCGCTTCCGCATCGAAGGCTGCGTCACCGCCGGCTACACCGAAAAGATCACGCCGCAATCGGGACTGCTGGTGGTGTTTCCCTCCTGGCTGCTGCATGCGGTCGATCCGTTCTACGGCAACCGGCCGCGCGTGTCGGTCGCCTTCAATTTCGGCACGCCCTGAATCTATAGCGACAGTTCATGCGCCAGCAGCCGCGCATGGATGCTGCCGGCCCTGGCCACAACGTCCGCGTCGAAACCGCGCTTGGTCAGCAGCGCCAGTCCGTTGGTATCCTGCAGCAGGCCGGGCGCCAGCTGCCAGCGGCCGTCCCGGCGGCTGACGCACCACGGCCGCAGACAGTCCGACAGCAAGGATGCCAGCACCAGATGGTGCGACGCCACCACCACCCGCCCCTGCTGCGCCAGCGTGTGCAGCACCGCGCCGGCCGCCGATACCGACTCCAGGTAATTCGTGCCACGGAAAATTTCGTCGACGATGAAGATGGCCGGCCGTCGCGCGGCCAGCGCCAGCAGCTCCTGGCCGCGCCGCAGTTCCGCCATGTAGAAGCTTTCGCCGTTGTCCATCGCGTCTTCGTTCTGCATGCTGGTGTAGACCGGCTGCAGCGGCGTGACCGCGCGCGCCGCGTAGCAGAAGCCGAACGCCCGCGCCGTGATCAGGTTCAGGCCTATCGTGCGCAGCAGCGTGCTTTTGCCGATGCCGTTCTGGCCGGAGATGAACACGCCCTGCTTCGCCATGCCGAAGGTCAGCGGCGCGGCGTCTTCCAGCAGCGGATGCACGACATCGTCCAGCGCCACCGCGTCGCCCTGCTCGGCCCAGCAGTACACCGGCGCCTGTGACAGGTGGCGCGCCAGCGCCAGGTCCGCATCCAGCGCCGCCACGCGTTCAAAGCTCGACCGCAGGAAGCTTATGCTAGCGCGCAGCACCGCGCGGCTGCGGTAGTAGTGGCGCACGTTTTGCAGGAACATCCAGTCGGCGTAGTCGCGCGCGCCCGGCAGGTCCGCCAGCAGCGAACGACTGAGGCGGCGATTCAGTACAGCGGCGGCGGCGCTGTCTTCCCACGCCAGCAGGCCATGCGCGCGCAGCATCAGCTGGGTGCTGTGCAGGATGCGCCTCCATTCCTGCACCGCGTCGTAATGGCGCGCCTGGATCGCGCACAGCGTCAGGAACAAGGCCAGCACCACGATCCACATCCACAGCCAGTTCATGCCCAGCGCCAGCGCGACCGACAGCAGCAGCGCCGGCGCTAGCCAGCCCAGTACCGGCAGCCAGCGCGGCGACGCCGGCAGTGCGGCGCCAAACAAGGTCTCGCTGATTTCGCGGTCGGCGCCGCGCAGGCAACTGTTGATGGCAGTCAGGCGCTGGCGTTGTCCGTCGTCCGCGAGCAGCGCGCGGACGCGGTCGGACGATGCGCTCACGTCTTCGTCCGCATGCAGGCGGCGGTGCAGCTCCTGCTGGCCGAAGATGCTGGTCTCGCGCGCCAGTTGCGCGCTGTAGGCGGGCAGCAGCAGGTCGTCCCAGGTTTGCTTGTCCAGCATGGTGTCCGCGTCGGACAGGGTGCGACGGTACAGGGCGACGTCGCTGGGCACAAAGGGATAATCGTTCATGGGCCGGCAGATGGCGCGCGTTGACGATTTTTCAAGTGCGGCCGGACAAGGCGGACAAACCGGACGCTCGCGGACAGCGGACACGCGCGGACTATTCCGTATAAATCAATGACTTAGAAGTTGGCACGTTTTCTGCATAACGTTGCGTATCCATTCACAGATTCACAGCAAAGCCATCATGATACGTGACACCTCCAGCCAAGACGCCGTCATCGCCGCGCCCAAGGGCCAAGCCACCAGGCGTCGCCTGATCATCGCCGCCGGCGCCGTGGTGCTGCTGGCCGCCGGCGGCTACCTGTTCCACAAATGGCGCGACACCGACCATTCGGTCAACGTCTCGCGCCTGCGTATCGCCGAAGTGGGCCGCGGCACGCTGATCCGCGACGCCGCCGTCAACGGCCGCATCGTCGCCGCCGTCAGCCCGACGCTGTATGCGCCGTCGCTGGCCACCGTCACGCTGCAGACGCATGCCGGCGACACCGTCAAAAAAGGCCAGGTACTGGCGGTCCTCGAATCGCCAGACCTGTCCGACGCCTTGAAGAAGGAGCAGGCGGCCTACGCGCAGATCGAAGCCGACGTGGCGCGCCAACGCATCCTGGCGCGCAAGCAGAAGCTGCTGGCGCAGCGCGACGCCGACACCGCCGAAATCGAGCGCCTGTCCGCCCAGCGCACGCTGGAGCGCTACGACGCCGTCTCCAACGAAGGCATCATCGCCAAGATCGAATACCAGAAGGCCAAGGACGCGCTGAATTCCGCCGCGATCCGCGCCAAGCACGCCGACCAGGCGTCGGCGCTGGAAAGCGACAACGTGGCGCTGGAGCTGGAATCGAAGATCAAGCAGCTGGAACAGCAACGCAGCACGCTGTCCAACGCCCAGCGCCGCGTCGACGAGCTGACGGTGCGCGCGCCGGTCGACGGCTTCATCGGCACGCTGTCGGTGGCCAACCGCAGCGTGGTGCCGGCCAATACACCGCTGATGACGCTGGTCGACCTGTCGCGCCTGGAAGTGGAGCTGGAAGTGCCGGAGACCTATGTGTCCGACCTCGGTCTCGGCATGACGGCGGAAGTGAACTACGGTTCCGGCACCACCACCGGCAAGCTGTCGGCGCTGTCGCCGGAAGTGGTGAAGAACCAGGTGCTGGCGCGCGTGCGCTTCAACGGCGAGCAGCCGGCCGGCCTGCGCCAGAGCCAGCGCATCACCGCGCGGTTGCTGATCGACGAAAAGCGCGACGTGCTGATGGTGCAGCGCGGCCCGTTCCTCGAATCCGAAGGCGGCCGTTACGCCTACGTGGTGCGCGACGGCACCGCCATCCGCACCCCGGTCAAGCTGGGCGCCACCAGCGTCTCCGCCGTGGAAATCCTCGGTGGGCTGAAACCTGGCGACAAAATTGTTATTTCCGGCACCGAAACCTTTGAGAACGCCGAACGCGTCTCGATCAATCAATAATTTTTTAAGAGGCCCATTATGCTGCGCATGAAAAACCTGAGCAAAGTGTACCGCACCCACATGATCGAAACCCACGCGCTGCGCGGCTTCGAGATCGATGTCCAGCAAGGCGAATTCGTCACCGTGACCGGTCCTTCCGGTTCCGGCAAGACCAGCTTCCTCAACATCGCCGGCCTGCTGGAGGAGTTCACCGACGGCGAGTACGTGCTCGATGGCGTCAACGTCAAGGGCATGGACGACAACGCCCGCTCGCGCCTGCGCAACGAGAAGCTGGGCTTCATCTTCCAGGGATTCAACCTGATTCCCGACCTGTCGCTGTTCGACAACGTCGACGTGCCGCTGCGCTACCGCGGCTTCAACACCGCCGAGCGCAAGGAGCGCATCGAGGACGCGCTGGCCAAGGTCGGCCTGGCCTCGCGCATGAAGCACTATCCGGCCGAACTGTCCGGCGGCCAGCAGCAGCGCGTGGCGATCGCGCGCGCGCTGGCCGGCTCGCCCAAGCTGCTGCTGGCCGACGAACCGACCGGCAACCTCGACACGCAGATGGCGCGCGGCGTCATGGAGCTGCTGGAAGAGATCAACGCCGCCGGCACCACCATCCTGATGGTGACCCACGATCCGGAACTGGCGGTGCGCACCCAGCGCAATGTCCACATCATCGACGGCCAGGTGTCCGACCTGGTGCGCAAGTCGCCGTCGCTGAGCACCGTCGGCCACGCCGCCCAGGCATAAGGAGCGCAGCATGTTCCAATACTACTTCCTGCTCGGCGCGCGCAGCCTGCGCCGCAATCCCGCGCTGACCGCGCTGATGGTGCTGACGCTGGCCATCGGCGTGGCCGCCAGCGTGTCCACGCTGACCATCCTGCACGTCATGTCAGGCAATCCGATTCCGTCCAAGAGCGAACGCCTGTTCGTGCCGCAGTTCGACAACGGCCCGCTCGAAGGCTACAAGCCCGGCGACAAGCCGAACGACGAGCAGATGAGCTACCGCGACGCCGTCAATCTGCTCAACGGCAAAGGCGGCGAGCGCCGCACCGCCATCTTCGGCGTCGGCATGGCGCTGGAGCCGGAGCGCAAGGACCTGGGCGTGTTCGTGGTGCGCGGCGCCGCCACCACCGCCGACTACTTCAATATGTTCGATGCGCCGTTCCTGCGCGGCCAGGGCTGGGCGCCGGACGCCGACCAGCGCGGCGACGACGTCACGGTCCTCAGCCGCAAGCTGGCGGAAAAGCTGTTCGGCGACGCCGATCCGATCGGCCACCGCGTGCGCATGGGCGGCTTCGACTACCAGGTCATCGGCGTGCTCGAAACCTGGAACGTGCTGCCGCGCTACCAGCGCCTGATCGGCGGCGACAGCGCCTTCGGCGACGAGGACGACATGTACATCCCGTTCGCCACCGCCATCCGCCACCAGGTCGACCGCAACGGCAGCACCGGCTGCCTGGGCGAGGTCGAACCGGGCTTCCAGGGCTTCATCAATTCCGAATGCACGTGGATCCAGTTCTGGTTCGAGACCGCCAGCGCGCGCGACCGCGACACCCTGCAAAGCTACCTGAACAGCTACACCGCCGAACAGCGCAAGTTGGGCCGCCTGAAACGCAACTCGCCCAACACGCTGTACGACGTGATGGAATGGCTGGAATTTAACAAGGTGGTCGGCAACGACGACAAGCTGTCGGTGTGGCTGTCGTTCGGCTTCCTGCTGATTTGCCTGGTCAACACCATCGGCCTGCTGCTGGCCAAGTTCTCGGTGCGCGCCAGCGAGGTCGGCATCCGCCGCGCGCTCGGCGCCTCGCGCCGCGAGATCTTCACCCAGTTCCTGATCGAGACCACGGTGGTGGGCCTGGTCGGCGGCGTGCTCGGGCTGCTGCTGGCGTTCGGCGCGCTGGCGCTGATCGCGCTGCAGTCGAAGGCGCTGGCGAGCGTGGCGCAGATGGACTGGATCATGCTGCTGACCACCTTTGCGCTGGCGGTGCTGTCGGCCATCATTGCCGGCCTGCTGCCGACCTGGCGCGCCTGCCAGGTGACCCCGGCGCTGCAACTCAAATCCCAATAAGCGAGGCCCCTCATGGAAATCCGTCCTATCCTGTCCGCGCTGCTGCGCAATAAAACCGGACCGATCCTGGTCGCGGTGCAGGTGGCCCTCAGCCTGGCCATCCTGTCCAACGCCCTCTACATCGTGCAGGACCGCCAGGCCATGTCGGCGCGCGCCAGCGGCGTCGCCAACGAGGAAGAAGTGTTCGGCGTGCAGATCCGCCACCTGAAGGCGCTGCCGCACGAGGCCAGCATCGCCAGCCAGCGCGGCGAGGTGGCCACCATGCGCGCCGTCGCCGGCGTGACCTCGGTGGCGCAGACCAGCCAGATGCCGCTGTCGCGCTCCGGCAGCTACTCCGGCATGGCGACCGACCGCAAGCAGGTCAACTCGGTGGCCACCGCCTCGGTCTACTATGTCGGCGATTCGCTGGTCAAAACCCTGGGCCTGCAACTGGTCGAGGGGCGCGACTTCCTGCCGAACGAAACGCCGGAAATCGACGGCGCCACCAGCAAGGAAGCGCCCAAGGTCGCCATCATCACGCGCGCGCTGGGCGCCGCCCTGTGGCCCGACGCCACCAGCTTTATCGGCAAGGAAGTCCTGCACGGCACCGGCGCCGAAGCCAATGCGCTGCGCGTGGTCGGCGTGGTGGAAAAACTGCAGACGCCGAACGCCGCCATCGGCGCCAAGGGCGAACAGTCGATCATCATGCCGATCCGCTCGTCCGGCGACGCCGCCTACGGCTACACGGTGCGCGCCGAACCGGGCCAGCTGGACCGGGTGATCAAGGAAACCGAAGCGGCGCTGCGCGCCGCCTCGCCGGAACCGATCGTGGTCAAGACCAAGACCCTGAGCGAGTACCGCCAGCTGCGCTACCGCGCCGACATGGCGCTGGCGTGGATGCTGGTGACGGTCAGCGTGCTGCTGCTGCTGATCACCGCCAGCGGCATCGTCGGCATGGCCAGCCTGTGGGTGACGCAGCGCCGCAAGCAGATCGGCGTGCGCCGCGCCCTGGGCGCGCGCCGGGTCGACATCCTGCGCTACTTCATCACCGAGAACATCCTGATCACCAGCGCCGGCATCGGCGCCGGCGTGCTGCTGGCGCTGGGCCTGAACCAGCTGATCGTCAGCAAGCTGGAAATGGCGCGCCTGCCGGCCGGCTACCTGGTCGGCGGATCGCTGATCTTCTGGGCGCTGGGCATCATCGCGGTGTACGGCCCGGCATGGCGCGCGGCCAGCATTTCGCCGGCCACCGCCACCCGCACCGCGTGAACGGCGCAGGCGGGGTACAGGGCATGGCGCGACAATGTTATGCTTACGGCATGCCTACTGTACTCATCATCGACGACAACGCCGCCGTGTCCGTGGCCCTGGACGTGCTGTTCTCGCTGCACGGCATCGAGGCGCTGCGCGCCGCCTCGCCCGCAGCCGGCCTGGCCCTGCTGGAGCAGCACAGCGTGGACCTGGTGCTGCAGGACATGAACTTCACCGCCGACACCACCTCGGGCGAGGAAGGCACGGCGCTGTTCCGCGCCATCCGCGACCGCCACCCGGACCTGCCGGTGATCCTGCTCACCGCCTGGACCCACCTGGATGCGGCGGTGGACCTGATCAAGGCCGGCGCCGCCGACTACCTGGCCAAGCCGTGGGACGACAACAAGCTGATCGCCACCGTCAACAACCTGATCGAACTGGGACAGGCCAAGCGCGCCTTGCAGCAGCGCGTGCAGGCCGAGCTGCGCCAGCGCCGCGAACTGGAAAACGGCCATGACCTGCGCGGCATGGTGTACCAGGACCCGGCCACCGAACGCGTGATCCACCTGGCCTGCCAGGTGGCGCGCGCCGACGTGCCGGTGCTGATCTCCGGCCCCAACGGCACCGGCAAGGAGCGCATCGCCGACATCATCCAGGCCAATTCCTCGGTGCGCGACGGCCCGTTCGTGGTGCTCAACTGCGGCGCCATTCCGTCCGAACTGATCGAGGCCGAACTGTTCGGCGCCGACGCCGGCGCCTACACCGGCGCCGCCAAGGCGCGCGAAGGAAAATTCGAGGCGGCCGACGGCGGCACGCTGTTCCTCGACGAAATCGGCAACCTGCCGCTGGCCGGACAAATGAAACTGCTGCGGGTGCTGGAGACCGGCCGCTTCGAACGCCTCGGCTCCAACCGCGAGCGCCAGGTCAAGGTGCGCGTGGTCAGCGCCACCAATGCCGATCTGCCGGCCATGATCCGCGCCGGCACCTTCCGCGAAGACCTGTTCTACCGCCTCAACGTAATCGAACTGCGCCTGCCGCCGCTGGCGGCGCGGCCGCTGGACATCCTGCCGCTGGCCATGCATTTCCTCGGCCCGGCGCGCCAGCTGCATCCGGACGCGCAGGCGGCGCTGCTGGCGCATCCCTGGCCCGGCAATGTGCGCGAACTGAAAAACGTCATGATGCGCGCCGGCCTGCTGGCCAGCGGCGACATCATCAAGGTCGCCGACCTCGGCCTGCCGGCCGCGCCGTCGCTGGGCACGCCCACCGCCGACGACGGCAGCCGCGAGCCGGACCGCGACGCCATCAGCCTGGCCCTGAGCCGCGCCGGCGGCGTGGTGGCGCAGGCGGCGGCGGAACTGGGCCTGTCGCGCCAGGCGCTGTACCGCCGCATGGAGCGGCTGGGCATCGTCCGTCCGTGATGGCGCCCGACGATCCAGCGCAGCAGGAAGGACGCAAGCCGCGCGGCCTGCGCCTTTCCTTGCTGACGCGCTGGACCGCGCTGATCGGCACGCTGCTGACGGTCGGCATCCTGATCGCGCTCGAGCTGACGCGCATATTTCCCGACAATTCCAGCGTGGTGCTGGCGATCTGCCTGCTGTGCGTGCTGCCGATCTCCATCATCACCATCCGCGCCGAGCTGGAACGCATGCTGTCGCTGTTCCGCGCGCTGACCGGCACCGTCACCAGCTACCAGGACGGCGATTTTTCCTTCAGCCTGCACTGGCCGCAGAACGACGAACTGAGCGACCTGGTGGCCGCCCACAACAAGCTCGGCGACGTGCTGCGCACGCAGCGCCTGGACCTGGTGCAGCGCGAACTGCTGCTCGACACCATGGTGCAGAACACGCCGGTGGCAATGCTGCTGATCAGCGAGTCCGGCCCCATCGTCTACGCCAACATCGCCGCGCGCCAGCTGCTGTACGAAGGCCGCCGCATGGAAGGCCACAAGCTGGACGAGGTGCTGGCCAAGGTGTCGCCAGCCTTGCTGGAAGCACTGGCGCGCGGCGGCGACGGCCTGTTCACCACCAAGGCGGCCGGCGCCGACGTCGAGGAAGAAGACGTCTACCACCTGGCGCGCCGCACCTTCAAGCTGAATGGCCGCAACCACGAACTGCTGCTGCTGCGCCAGCTGACCATGGAGCTGCGCCGGCAGGAAGTGCAGACGTGGAAAAAAGTCATCCGCGTCATCAGCCACGAACTGAACAACTCGCTGGCGCCACTGACCTCGCTGGCGCATTCCGGCGCGGAGCTGGTGCGGCGCGGCCAGACCGAACGCCTGCCGCAGATCCTGGCGACGATAGAGGAACGCACGCGCCATCTGGAAAGCTTCATCCTCGGCTACGCGCGCTTTGCCAAGCTGCCGGCGCCGCGCTTGGAAACCCGGCACTGGCAAGCCTTCCTGACACACCTGGGCGAACAGGTGGTGTTCCAGCTGATCGGCGAACCGCCGGCCGAGCCATGCGCCTTCGATCCGGCCCAGCTGGAACAGGCGCTGCTCAATTTGCTGAAGAACGCCCACGAATCCGGCTCGCCCGCCGACCAGGTGAGCCTGGAGGTACGCCGGCTGTACGACGCGGTCCGCATCGACGTGATGGATCGCGGGCCCGGCATGAGCGAAACAGTGCTGACCAACGCCCTGGTGCCGTTCTACTCGACGAAACGCAGCGGCACCGGCCTGGGCTTGGCCCTGGCGCGCGAAATCACCGAAGCCCATGGCGGCCGCATCACCCTGACCAACCGCGAGGGCGGCGGGTTGACCGTCACCATGATGCTGCCGCTGATTGGCTGAGGGGCCGGCGGCGCCTGTTACCCCGCACGGCGGCGAACCAGGGTCAGACCCCTGCGGGGTCTGACCCTTCGGCCTGAGGGTTACAGCGAGGATCAATCCGCAGCCGGCTGGTAAACTACCAACATGAGTACACCTATCAAATTCGACCAACCCGGTCACCCGCCCGCCACCATCACCGAATTCCAGGGCGTGCGCAGCCTGCACCTCGGCACCTCCTGGGTGCAGGGCGCCATGCGCATCGCCAAGCCCGACAACATCGAGCTGGAATACGTGCAGATGATGATGATGTGGCTGCTCTTCAAAGACCAGCCGCGCCACATCGTGCAACTGGGCCTGGGCAGCGCCGCGCTGACCAAGTTCTGCTACCGCCGCCTGCCGCAGGCGCGCGTGACCGCCATCGAACTCAATCCCAACGTGATCGCCATGTGTCAGTCTCAATTCGGCCTGCCGTCCAACGACGAGCGCCTGGACGTGCGCGAAATGAACGCCATGGACTTCGTGCTCGATCCAGCCAACCACAACACCGTCGACGTGCTGCAGGTGGACCTGTACGACGAGGAAGCGCGCGGCCCGGTGCTCGACTCGCCGGAGTTCTACCAGGGCTGCGCCGACGTGCTGCGCGACGGCGGCATCATGACCACCAACGTCTTCGGCGACGATTTCTCCAACTACGACAAGAACCTGCAAACGATGGAACTGGTGTTCGACGCCGTAGTGTGGCTGCCGGAGGTACACGACGCCAACATCGTGGTCATCGCGTTCAAGAACGCGCCGTCGCTGGACTTCAGTGAACTGTACGAGCGCGCCGGCGAGATCAAGAAAAGCCTGAACCTGCCGGCCAAGTCGTGGGTCAACGGCCTGAAAGAGTGGATGCGCGACCACCAGTAGGGTCAGCAAGGTCCGCACCACACCGATGCGCGCGCGCCACACTTTTGCGCCCGCATGTGGCAGGCCCGTGCCGGGCCGCCATCCAGCTTACGATACATTACGTTACAGTGCACGAGTTATGTGCAAATGTGCATAATTCGCAACATTGTGGTGCATGCGGCGTTGTCGTCCTTGCACGTGCCGACTTAGTATTTTTCCAACGGCCTTACCCCCGCAGGCCGTTTTCAAAAAACTAAGAGAGAGCACAATGATCCGAGCACCCCAATTCAAACGCACCCTGCTCGCCAGCGCCATCCTGCTGCTGGCAGCGCAAACCGCCCAGGCGCAAACGTCCACCGACGGCAGCGCCAGGGCCGATGAACAAACCGTGGTGGTCCTGGGCTCGCGCTCGGTGGCCAAGACGGCGCTGGACACCTCGTCGCCGGTGGGCCTGATCGGCCTCAAAGACCTGCAAACCGCCGGCCCGCTGGAACTGGGCAAGCTGCTGCAAACGCTGGACCCGTCGTTCAACTTCTCCACCACCTTCATCAGCGACGGCACCGACTCGATCCGCCCCGCCACCCTGCGCTCGCTGGGGCCGGACCAGGTGCTGGTGCTGATCAACGGCAAACGGCGTCACCAGCAGGCGCTGGTCAACGTGCAGCAGACCGTCGGCCGTGGCTCGGCCGGCACCGACATCAACGCCATTCCGCTGGGCGCCATCCACCACATCGAAGTGCTGCGCGACGGCGCCGCCGCCCAATACGGCTCGGATGCGATCGCCGGCGTGATCAACATCGTCCTCAAGTCCAACATCGGCGAAACGTCGTTGAGCGGCCAGCTGGGCACCACCTCGGACGGCGACGGCGACCTGTACTCGGCCAGCGCCAACCGCGGCTTCGCGCTGGGCGAGAATGGCGGCTACATCAACCTGACGCTGGAAGGCCGCAAGCGCGGCGAGACCAACCGCGCCGGCCCGGATTCGCTGCGCGTCAATCCACCGCGCGTGACGCAGCACATCGGCGACAGCAACACCAAGGACGGCTACTTCTGGTGGAACGGCGCGCTGCCGATCGACAAGGAGAGCGAGTTCTATGCCTTCGGCGGCGTCTCCAAGCGCAAGAGCGATTCGTATGGCTTCTTCCGTTCGGCCGGCGACGACCGCACCGTGTCGTCCGTGTATCCGAACGGCTTCCTGCCGGCGATCAGCACCGACATCAAGGACGCCTCGTTCGCCTTCGGCTACCGCCACGACCTGCCGCGCGACTGGAAGGCCGACGTCAGCATCAACTACGGCCGCAGCGAGCTGGCCTTCCACGAATCGAACAGTTTGAACGTCAGCTACTGGTACGAACCGAAACCGGGCGGCGGCGTCTACGCCGACTCGCCGCGCGAGGCCGACACCGGCACGCTGCGCTTCTCGCAGCTGACCTTCAATGCCGACATCAAGGGTCCGGTCAAGGTCGGCGACAGCGAAGTGTCGCTGGCCACCGGCTTCGAATACCGCCAGGACAACTACCAGATCATCGCCGGCGATCCGGTGTCGTACCAGTACGGCCGCACCAACAATCCGGCCATCGCCATCACCACGCCGAGCGGCGCCACCGCCGCCGCCGGCATCCAGGGCTTCCCCGGCTATACGCCTGGGACGGCGGTGGATTCGGGCCGCCACAACATCGCACTGTTCCTCGACGCCGAAACCAAACCGATCAACACGGTGACGCTGGGCGGCGCCGTGCGCTACGAAAAATACTCGGACTTCGGCAGCACCGTCACCGGCAAGCTCAGTGGCCGCTTCGACCCGACCAAGGAAGTGGGCATCCGCGCCAGCCTGTCCACCGGCTTCCGCGCGCCAAGCGTGCAGCAGGAGTTCTACAGCTCCGTCTCCACCAACCTGAATAACGGCGTGCTGACCGAGACGCTGACCGCGCGCCAGGGCAGCGCCGTGACGCAGGCCTTCGGCATCAAGCCGCTGAAAGAGGAAACCTCGACCAACGGCAGCATCGGCGTGGTGCTGCGACCGGTGAAGAACTTCTCGCTGACGGCCGATGCCTACGAGATCAAGATCAAGGACCGCATCGTCTTCTCCAGCGAGATCGCACCGGAGGCCGGCGGCGGCCCGATCGCCAACATCCTGCGTCCGCTGGGCGTGGGCCAGGCGCAGTTCTTCACCAACGCGGTCGATACGCGCACGCGCGGCCTGGACGTGGTGGCCGAGAACACCACCAAGTTCGATTCGTCGACGCTGGTGCTGTCGGGCCAACTGGGCTTCAACAAGACCGAGGTGACCAAGCGCCATTCGACATCGTCGGTGCTGAGCGGCGAGAAACTGTTCGACAAATCGCAGGTGACGCTGATCGAGCACGGTCAGCCGCGCAAGCACCACGTGGTGGCAGCCGACTACACCACCGGCGCCTGGAACCTGAACACCCGCGCCAACTACTACGGTCCGGTGGAAGCGGAAAACTTCAGCCCTCTGCAGAAGTGGGACGCGCGCTGGCTGGTGGATGCATCGGTGCGCTATGGCTTCAGCAAGCGCACCTTCCTCAGCGTGGGCGTGAACAATGCCTTCAACCAGCTGCCCAACCTGTGGGCCAACGGCGGCGATTTCCCGAAACTGGGCTTCACCCGCTGCTGGGAAACCTGCCCTATCGGCGTGAACGGCCGCTCGTTCTACGTGCGGGCGGATACGGCGTTTTAAGCTGCGCCGCTCCGGCGGCTGAACAGTTGGCGGCGTAGGCCGCAAGGTGCACCAGCGCCGCCAACTGCTTCACCAGTCCCTCCATCTGCTCGGCCGGCACCTGTGCGTAGCCGAGCATCAGTCCCTTCCAGCCTGAATCACCCTGCGTGTCATGCGTGCTGAGCGCGTTGACGGCAATGCCACGCTGCAGCGCCTGCGCGACGATGGCCACGTCGTCAATGCGCGCATCCTGAAAGCGCAGGGACAGATGCATGCCGGAGGAACCGCCGTGCACCGTCGCCACCGAACCAAGGTGCAGCGCCAGCGCGGCCACCAGCGCATCGCGCCGCTGGCGGTACAGCCGCCGCATGCGCCGCAGATGCAGCACGAACTGGCCGCTGCGAAGGAACTCCGCCAGCGCCAGCTGTTCCGCCACGCGGCCGCGCGACGACGACTGCGCACGCATCTGCGCGAACGCTTCCGCCAGCGACGCCGGCACCACCACAAAGCCGATGCGCAGCGACGGGAACATCGTCTTGCTGAAGGTGCCGAGGTAGACCACCGGCGCATCCGCCGCCAGCCCTTGCATCGCGTGCAGCGGCGCGCCGTCGTGACGGAACTCGCTGTCGTAATCGTCCTCGATGATCAGCGCGCCGGCCGCACGCGCCGCCTCGATCAGCGCCAGGCGCCGGCGCAAACTCAACACGCTGCCGATCGGATACTGGTGCGATGGCGTGGTGTAGATCAAACGCGGAGGCCGCAGCAGCCAGTCCTCCGCCGTCGGCGCCATGCCCTCGTCATCCACGTCGATGCCGGCCACCGCCAGTCCGGCGCCGCGCGCGGCGGCTAGTGCGCCGCCATAGCCGGGATTCTCAATCCAGACCGTGTCGCTGTCGTCGGCCAGCGCGCGCATGCACAGATCAAGGCTGCTCTGCGTGCCGTCGGTGATGAAGACCTGCGCGGCGTCGCACACCACGCCGCGCGCGGCGCGCAGGTGGTCGGCAATCGCCTCGCGCAACTGCGGCTCGCCGGCCGGATCGCCGTAATTCAGCTGCACCACCGTCATGGCCCGCAGTGCGCGTTCCAGCATGCGCCGCCACAACGCCATCGGAAACAGCTCCAGCGCCGGCACACCGGGCACGAAGGCGCCCATGCGGTCGGCCGGTCCCGGCACCGCGCGCAGGCTCCGTGCGCGCTGCGACAGGCCGGCCTGCGGCGCCGCAAGCGCGCGCCTGGCCGGCGCCCGCTCCGGCGTCACCGCAGCCACCACCGTGCCACGGCGGTCCGTGACCACGAAACCTTCGCTGGCTAGCTGTTCATAGGCATACAGCACGGTGTTGCGCGCCACGCCCAGCTCCTCGGCCAGCGCGCGCGAAGCGGCGAGCCGCGCGCCGGCAGCCAGCGTGCCATTGCGGATCGCCGCCCGCAGGCATTCGTGCAGCAGGCGCTGGCGCGGCCAGCCGCGATGACTGTTTTGGGCGGAATAGCCGGAGATCAGCAGGACGAGATCCATTCATGGCTCCATGTAGTTACTCAATTAAGCTCAATTTCAAGGAGCCAGTAGCGCATTATATTCTCCCCCTTCATTGTCTCTCCTTGGGCAACAAAGAGTAGACGTCGGACTGGTTTATCGCGATACGCCAACTCGGCATACTGCCGCATCTGCACCATTTAATGTCCCGTACATCCTTCAGGAGCTCAATCATGAAACAGTTATTATCAGGTCTCGCCTTCGCCATCCTTTCGTTTGCCGCAACCGGCGCCTCGCATGCGGCGCCTCCCGACATGAAGATGTACCGGCTGGACTGCGGCCATATGACGCTGGGCGACAAGTCGGTGATGTCGGACGAAGGCCTCTACCACGGCCAGTCCTACGACATCGTCATGTCCTGCTATTTGATCAAACACGGCAACGATTGGCTGCTGTGGGATACCGGCTTGCCGAAGAAATATCTGGCCGGCCCGCTCACCGAAGGCAGCTTTACCACCAAGCTGGACCGCACGATCGTCGATCAGATCGGCGATCTGGGCCTGCGTCCGGACGACATCAAGTATGTCGCCGTGTCGCATTCGCACTTCGACCACTCCGGCCAGGTCAATGAATTTCCCAATGCAACCCTGATCATCCAGCGCGGCGAGCTCGACGCCATGGCCGACAGCAAGAAAGCTTCCGCCCACTACATCGACGCCAGCCTGTATAACTCGCACATCGCGGGGACCAAACTGGACCGGGTACGCGTGGTCGATGGCGACGTCGATCTGTTCGGCGACGGCACGCTGACCACGCTCCAGACGCCGGGCCACACCCCGGGCAGCATGGCGCTGCTGCTGAAGCTGAACAACGCCGGCTATTACGTGCTGTCCGGCGACCAGTGGCACTTCACTGAAAATTATGAACGCCACCAGGTGCCAAGCTGGAACTACGACCACAACGAAACCATCAGCTCCGGCAAAAAACTCGATGCCGTCATCGCCCGGACGCACGCCACGCTGGTGATCCAGCACGAGCCGGTCGACAACCAGAAACTGCCGAAGTTCCCGCGCTTCCTCGACTGAGTCAGCGGCCATGTACCTTGACGCGGTCCCAACCGACCCGGTGCTGTACGGCGTGCTGGACACAGCGGTGCTCTATGAGAGCGACCGGCGCGGCCGGTCGAATACGTATCTGCGCAGCGGCAACCAGCTGGCCAGCCGGATCGGCGTCAAGGGAAGCGAAGACCTGGGCGGCGGCACCCAGGCGCTGTATGTGCTCGAAGCCGGCGTGAACCTCGACACCGGCGCCGCCCCCCAGGCCGGTTCGATCTTCAACCGCCAGTCCTTCGTCGGCCTGGCCAATGAACGCTACGGCACCGTGACCATCGGCCACCAGTACCCGGCTTACTATCTTTTCGTCGGCCTGCTGGTGCGGGCCGGCGCCCCCACCGGCTCCACCGACGCCCACCCTGGCGACATCGACGGCCTTGACGCCGCCAGCCGGATCAACAATGCCGTCAGCTACACCTCGCCGGTATGGCATGGTGTGCAAGCCGGTCTGACCGCCGGCCCTGGCGAGCAGGCCGGCCACCAGGCTGGCGGCGGCGCCCATAGCGCGGCTGTCCGCTACGCCGGCGGTCCCTGGCATCTCGCGCTTGGCTACCAGTTGCTGAAGAACGGCCCGTCCAGCGCCACCTGGGACCCGAACGCGGCGGGCAGCCTGTCGCGCTCACCGCTGAATGCCGGCTATCTATCTGGCGCAGGCACGCCAGCTTGCGCGTGGCCGCACGCTGGGCGCCGATGGGCTGCCGGTGGATGCCGTCGCCGTGGTGGGCGATTCGCAAGTGGGCACGCCATCATCGACCGGACGCCAGAATGTGTTCATGGCCGGATTGCGGTACAACTTTTAAGTGCGGCGGCTACCCCTGCAGCGTTTGCACGATATGTTCAAGCACCACCCGGGTTTTGGCGGTCATGCGATGCCCCACCGGGATCAGCGCATGCACCGGCGGCGCCGCGACATCGGCATCCGGCAATATATGTACCAGACGGCCATCCGCGACAAACGGCCGGGCGAAGCGGTCGATGATCTGCGCAACACCCACACCGAGCGCCGCGCCTTCGACCAGCACATGCCCATCTGCCAGGATCAGCGCCGGCGTTGGCATGAATTCGCGGCGCTGGCCCTCGTCGTTCAGCGACCAGCCGCGCAATTGTCCGGTAGCGCTGCGGAACAGCACCGCGTCATGCTCATGCAAATCCGCGAGCGACAAGATGGGATTGCGCTGGGCCAGATAGGACGGTGACGCATACAGCGCCAGCTTCAGGTCGCAGATTTTACGTACCGTCATTTCGCTGTCAGCGGGAAGATGGCCGATCCGGACCACGATATCCCAGCCATCGGCCACCGGATCGGACATCCGGTCGTTCAGGGCCATCTCCACCACCACCTGCGGATAGCGCGCGCGCAACGCGCCCAGCGTGGGCAGCATCAGGCGCCCGAAGCCGGCGGGAAGATCGACGCGCACCCGGCCTACGGGTTCGGCGCGGTTGGTTGCCAGCGCCTGTTCGGCTTCGCGCAGGCGTTCGATCGCCACGCGCGCCGCCGATAAATAGATCTGGCCGTCCTCGGTGATGTGTACCGCCCGCGTGGTGCGCTGGAACAGCTGGGTCGCCAGATGCTTTTCCAGCCGTTGCACTGCCTTGCCGACACTGGACTTGTTGGTGCCCATCCGTTCAGCGGCGGCGGTGAAGCTGCCGGTCTGGGCGACGGCGACGAAGGCATGATGTCCTGCAGCGTGGCGCCGGTCATTTCCTGCATTATGGCTCCATTAAATAGGTCATTGCTGGACCTTTTTGAAGAACCAGCATTTCATTATATTAGGATTTTTACGAGGAGAGCCATGAACGAAGCCCCCACCGACCGCACCCGTGTCCGCCGCGTCGCCAGCAACGCCCACTACGACGCCGCCACGCTGCACGCGATCATCGACGACGCCTACCTGTGCCACATCGCCTTCAGCGACGGCAAGGGCGCGCACTGCATCCCGACGGCGTGCTGGCGCGAAGGCGAACACCTGTACATCCACGGCTCCAACGGCAGCCGCATGCTGAAGCGCCTGATGGAGGGCGAATGCTGCGTGACCATCACGCATGTGGATGGGCTGGTACTGGCGCGGTCGGCGTTCAACCACTCGATGAACTACCGCTCGGCCATGGTCTATGGCCGCTTTGAAGTGGTGGAAGGCGATGCCGCGCGCCGCGCAATGGAGGCGTTCATGGAAAAACTGGCGCCGGGCCGGCAGGCCGACGTGCGTCCCGGCTCGGACAAGGAATACGCAGCCACCACCGTCATGCGCATCCCGCTGGCGGAAGCGGCGTGCAAGATGCGCACTGGCGCGCCGAATGACGACGAGGAAGACCTGGGCTGGCCGGCTTGGGCAGGCGTGCTGCCGCTCGCCCGCGTTGCGCAAGCGCCGGTCAGGCATGTGGACTGCACCATCGAAGCGCCGGCCTACGTGCGGCGCTGGCATCAGCCGTAAGTCAGCGCAGTATCAGCCTGCCGTGGCGTCTTTTCGTTCAGATTGCTCGCGCCACCACAGCGCAAGCATCGACAGCGCAAACAGCACGGCAAACGGCGCCGCCGGCAAACGCGGCCCCGGCGCTTCGGCCACGGCGCCTGCCTGCTGCGCCGCCGCGCCGGCAGCGCGGGCCGCGTACTGCGCGGTGGCGTCGCGCCGTAGCGCCTTCTGCCACGACGGCCAGTCACCGGCGGCGTAGACGTACTCCATGCCCGGCTCCACCATGCCGTCTGCGCTGAACGTCACCCAGCCGGCCTTCTGCGGCCAGAACGCAGCACACACGCCCTCCGCCTTGTCCGTCCGTGTCTGCAAGGTCATCGCCGCATAGCCGGCGGCGGCCAACGCCGTTCCGGCCTTCACGCCCTGCGCGCAAACCTCACTGCGCAGACCCGGTACAGGCATCGGATCGCTCATCTGCCAAACCGTTTTCTGCACGCCATCCAGCGCCATCAAATCCATCGCCGACTGCCACCACAACGCCAACGCCTGCGGCGCGCTGATCGCGTACTTGTGCCAATCCGATACGCCAACCCATACCACGCGGCCTTGGCCAACACTGCGCTGCCACAACCAGGGCTGCTTCTTGCCATCGCGCGCCAGCACCGACCACGACTCGCCCGCAGTCGCGGCAGGATTCAGGTTCGCCGGCGGCATGAACAGCGTGGCGCCAAACTGCCGCACATCTTCCTTTTCCGTCGTCGGCGATTGCGGACGCAGGGGCAAGCCGAAATCCCGCTGCCACATGGCCGCATCCGCAGCATTCCCGCCGAGGATCACCAGCGGCACGCCCTTGCCCGCCTGCGCCAGCAAGGCGGCACGCGCTGATGGACTCAAATGCTCCACATACGCCGCATCGACAAGCACGGCGTTCGGCGCAGTCAACGGCGCGCGCGCTGTTTCGCTGCGCTTGATCGCCTTGCCCAGCGTGACATCCCAATCCAGGATCGCACTGCCATCGGACAGCAGCTGATTCAAAGTGCGCGCATCAAACGACGGCGCATCGAAGCGGCCCTGTATCTGCAAGGGCACCGCATCCTTGATCTGCAACGGTATCGGTCCCTGGGCGATGGTCTTGCCGCTCGCATCGAGCATGCGCGCTTGCAGCACCATCGTCTCCGCCACCGGTGGCAGCCATTGCACCGATAGCTGCGATGCGGACGCGATGCCGGAATCGGCCAGTACCTGCCTGTTCTCTGCCAGCAGTTGCAAACGCCATCCTGCCTGCGCTGGCGAGCGCCGCGCAGTCAGCGTAAAGATGCGGCCCAACGACATCGAACGTGGAAAATCCAGCCACAGCAAATCCGCCGCAGGCTTCCATTGCAGCGGACGCGCAGGCAGATCGCGCCACTCGGCTTCCCGCACGCCGTCGCCGCTCAAGACGATGCCGGAAGCGATTGGAATCGCGGCCATATCCGCCGCGCCGATGCTGCCTGCCTCCGTGCCAACGGCCAGCGGCGCGGCAGCTTCGGCAGGCAGGTGCACATCCGCAATCGATACCGCCAATGCTGCACCGGCCACGCCAGCCAGCACGGCGTTGATCCAGCGGCGCTTGCCGGCGTACAGCGCGGCGCTGACCAGACCAATGGCCAGTGCGGCCAGCGGCGGAGCAATCGTCATCAGGTCGGTGGAGAGGATCATTTGACCTCCTCCTTGCCGCGCCACGCCTGACGGAATGGCGTATCCGCCGAGGGACGGGCCTGCAGCAACACCGGAGCCTCGGTCAGCGTGCCGCGCAGCCATGCGCGCAGTTCGGCGCGGCACGGCACGCAGCCATCCTGCACATCCTGCACCGCGCGCTGCGCGTTAAGCTTCTGTTCCTGATCGATGATGCGGGAGGCGATGGTGTCGCGCGCGGCCTTGCTCCACAGCGCCGGCAAGGCGCCGTCCCGCGACAGCGCCTGCACCAGATCGCGCACCTCGGCCGGCACGGTATCGCTGGCCGCGCCCTGCTCCCGCTTGTAGCTCATGGCGCCGACGATGTCGCCGGTCATGCGCTTCTCTTCTTTCAATGCCGGTGGCACGAAGGACGTGCGGTGCAGATAGACGCGTTCCGCCGCCTGCAATTCCTTGATGGCGTCCAGCGCCTTGTATTCCGGCGGCAGCGCGGTCTTCGGCGCGATGGCGCGCAGCGACTTCTCGGCATCCCACATCGCGGCCAGCGCGCGCTTGAGGACTGCCTTGGTTTGCGGATCAAAGATGGTGGCGTTGTCTTCCTGGTCGTGGGCGTGGCCGAACTCCTTCATGACGGCCATCTCGCTGCCGGCTTTTTCGCTGCCGTGGTGTTCGTGTTCATGCTCGTGTTCCTCGTCGCCGAACAGGCTGGATTCTTCGCCGAGGAACTGGCCATAGCGCAGGCGCAGCGCCGCTTGATCCGCGGCGACGCTTTCACTGCGCGAGCGCAGCGTGGCGGCCGGCATGGTCGGATGCGCTTGCAGGTCGGCCACCAGCTGTTCGGTGTCGATGATGATCTGGCGCTGGCTACGCAGGTTTTCCGGCTTGCTCAGGGAAGGCAATGCGGTGGAGTCCAGGCTCTCTGCTTCGGGGCCGGGCAGGCGCAGCGTGTAAGTGGGCGATTGCGTGGTATGCGGATTGTCCGGCGCGTTGTCGGTGGCGCGGACGAAGAAGTAGAGTTCATCGCCGGGCTCCATGCCGAGCTCCGTCAGCGTCCATTGTTTTTTCCATGTGCGCGATCTGGGATCGCTGGATTGCGGCAGCGGCACTTCCTTGTCGCTGAAGCGGACGTTTTCGCCGCTGCCGCGTGCGAGGGTCATGTGCAGGCTGGCGCGGACGATGGCGTAGTCGTCGCGGGCGTTCACGGAGATTTGCACGGACTTGACGTCCTTTTGCAGCAGGTGGATCAGTTCCGTCGGCTCGATGATGGTGACTTGCGGCGGCTGGTCTGCTGTGACGCGGATGTTGTAGCGGGTGGAGGATGCGCCGCGCGTGCGCCAGAACAGCGAGTCTTCAACGCGGAGTTTGGCGCAATCCTTGCCAATGGCGAGGCTTTGGCCGTCGCCCAGTTCTACCGCCGGCTGTGCGCCGGTTGGGTTGCGGACGCACCAGCGGACTTCGGAGTATTGCGGAATCTGGATGTCGCGGGCGCCGGTTTCAAAGGCGGCGATGCCGGTGTAGGCGGGCGGTGTGACGCGCAGATAGACTTCGCCGTCAACGATGGGCTTTGTGGTCTGCGTGGCTTGCGGTGCCGCGGCTGGCGGGGCTTGTCGGCCGTGCCAGGCTGCCGCTGCGCCGACGGTCAGCAGGCTGAGAGCGAGCGGCAGGACGATGTAGCCGGCGCGCGTGCGGGCGATGTTGCAGTAGTCGTCCTCGGTCAAGACGCTGGCAAGGCGGGCTTGCAGGCGTTGTTGCTGGAGTCTGGCGATGGGCGTGGTGGCGTCAGCGGCCAGCAGTTCGCTGCTGTCTTCCAGCAATGGAATGGCGGCGTTGAGCCAGGACGTCCATTGCCGGTTGATGCGGTGGCGCCAGCGGTATCCGTCAGCGACGGCGCATATGCCCCAAACGGCGATGGCGACGGCCATGGCCGGACGGGCAGCGGGCAGCAGCCAGATGGCCAAGGCCAGCGGCACGGCTGCGGCCAGCCATTGTGGGCCGCGACGGCGCCAGATGGCGGTCCAGAGGCGTCGGCGCAGGTGGTCAGTTTCGCCGGGCATGAGTCAGGGTCCGTTCGAGGATGAAGAGCACCAGCAGGGCCAGTGCGAGCCAGCCGGCAGGCTTGGCGTCGGTGACAGGCGGTGTGCTGCGGGCGGCGGCGAAGGTTTGGGATGGCGTAGCGTAGGCTGGCGCGGGAGCGGCTGCCAGCAGTTGCCAGGCTTCGTACAACGCGCGCGCAGTGTCGGCATCGCGCGGCGGGAATGCGTCCGAAGTCCACAAGCGGCCGCGTGGCGTGTCGGCGTACTTCAGCGTAATGCCGTTGATCGTCAGCGTGTCGGCCTTGGCTAGTTCGGGGAACGCTGCGGCAGCGCGATCATTGGTCGTCGCGCCAACGGTGGCGTGGTCGTTGGCGGCGGTACGGTCGCCGACAATGGCGGTGGTATCGCTAGCGGTGGACGCACGGCTGGCGGCTGGGGCGCGACCGGTTGCGACGCTGACGGTGGGCGTGGTGACCCACCAGTTCGTGGCATGCCAGTTGGCGGGTGGCGCGGCGTTGAGCGTATCCCAGATGATGAGCGAGGTCCTGGCGGTCGGCTCGGTGGCTATTGTGTAGCGCGGGCTTGCGCTGTTGAAGGCGGCGAACAGTGCTTGCCATGCCGGCAGATGGGCAGTATCGGCGGGCAGCACGATCTGCTCGGCGACCGCAGGGGATGCAGGCGTGCTGGTGTTTTTCGTGCGCAGTTCCACCTGGTGGCTGAATTGCGGCAGCCGCGCGGGCATGGCGATTCTGTCGGCGCGGGCGATGATCAGCAGCCTGGCGTCCGTGCGCCAATCGCGTTCGTTCTGTCGCAGCCATGACAGCGCGGCCGGCGGCATATCGATGCGCGCAGCGGAGGTAAAGCCCGCGGCGGCGATTTCCTTTTCTGCCCATGCCTTGTCAACGCCGGCATCCACCAGCACCGTATCGCCACGCCACGGGAAGATCGTGGCGGCCAGCCACGCAATCAGCGCCACCAGCAGCAGGCAGCGCACCAGGAGCAACAGCTTGTCGCGCCACTGCCAGACGCGCAGTTGCTCCGGTGGTGCGGATGGCAGGAAGCGTGCGGTGGCCAACGGCTCGGCCTTCAGCCGCTGGCGCTTCTGGCGATGCCACCAGATCGGCAGCAACAGCACCGGCAACGCCAGCCACCACAAGGGATAAGAACTCAGCATCATTTTGCCAGCGCTCCCGCCAACTGCAACCAGCCGCGCAAGACACCACCCAGCGGCTGCTCGATGCGCGCCTCATAGTGGACGATATTGTTTTGACGGCAGCTACCCGCCACCGCATCGAAGTGTGCACGGCTCTGCTGCTTGTAGTATGCGCGGTCGGCGTTGCCGATGCGGTGCAGGCCATCGTCGCGCTCCGGATCGC
Source organism: Duganella alba (assembly GCF_009674495.1). Classification (GTDB taxonomy): domain Bacteria; phylum Pseudomonadota; class Gammaproteobacteria; order Burkholderiales; family Burkholderiaceae_D; genus Rugamonas; species Rugamonas alba. The sequence continues at coordinate 227,399 of NZ_WKJN01000007.1, forward strand.
GGTAGCCGGCGCCGGATTTGAAGCTCGCATCCACTTCGGCCTGCGTGCGCAACGTCAGCAACCGAACGTCGTGGCGCATGTTCCGCAACCGCAGCAGGACCTCGCTCAACGGCGACGGCCAGTCGAGGAAATCGCTGGCGGCAAAAATCATGCTTGGCGCGCGCGCGAAGTGCAGATTGGATTTCAACACTTCGGCCGACGGCAGCTGGCCTTCCGGCTTCGCCTTGGCCAAGGCAGCCAACACGCGCTGCAACTGGCGCGGTCCGCGCGAAGCTTGCGTGAATTCGACTTTGCCGTCAGTGCAGATCACGAGGCCGAAGGCGTCACCCTGCCGCTGCGCGATGGCGGCGACACAGGCCAGCACCGTGCGCGCGAACCAGAGTTTATCGACGCCGTTGATTTCGCGGCTAGGCTCCGCCATCGAGGCGGTAGCGTCCAGCCACAGCCAGGTGGCGACGTGGCTGTCGCGTTCCGCCTCACGGACGAAGTAGCGGTCCGCACGCGCCATCAGTTTCCAGTCCACGCGGCGCCATTCATCGCCGGGCGCGTAGGCGCGGTACTCGGAAAACTCCACGCCCGCGCCGCGCTCACGGCCGGCATGAATGCCGTGGCCGAGGCCTGCCAGGACGTGATGAATCACCAGCTCCAGATCCCTGGTCTGGGCCATCATGGCCGTCATGGCGCTGGCCGGCGCGGCGGCAGGCGGCTTCGAAATCGGTTGCATCGGCAGCTTAGTCCGGGCGGATATGCTCGCGCAGCGATTGCAGGATGTCGGCGATCGCGACACCATCCGCCTCCGCCTCGAAGTTGCGCAGCACGCGATGCGCCAGCACCGGCAGCAGCATCTCGCCGATATCCTCGCGCGTGACCGCAAGGCGGCCCTGCATCAGCGCGCGCGCCTTGGAAGCCAGCACCAGCGCCTGCCCCGCACGCGGCCCAGCGCCCCAACCGATATGTTTGGTCACCGCCGGCACCGTCGTCAGCGACGGCCGCGTCGCGCGCACCAGGCGCGTGGCATAGGCCACCAGATGATCGCCGATCTCGATATCGCGTACCAACTGCTGCAAGCGCAGCAAGGTCGCCACATCCATCACCGGCTCGGCATCCTTCAGGCCCGCGTTGGTGGTGGCGGACACCATGGCGATTTCCTCCGCCTCGGTCGGATACACCACGTCGATGCGCAACAGGAAGCGGTCCAGCTGCGCCTCCGGCAGCGGATAGGTGCCCGCCTGCTCGATGGGATTCTGCGTCGCCAGCACAAAAAACGGCTTCGGCAGCTTGTGCGTCTGGCCTGCGAAGGTGACGGAGCGCTCCTGCATCGCCTCCAGCAGTGCTGATTGCGTCTTTGGCGGCGCGCGGTTGATCTCATCCGCCAGCAATACCTGCGTGAACACCGGCCCTTGCTGGAAGCGGAACTCGCGCTTGCGCGTCGCATGGTCCTCTTCCAGGATCTCGGTGCCGACGATATCGGACGGCATCAGGTCCGGCGTGAACTGCACCCGATGAAAGTCCAGCTCCGTCGCCTGCGACAGCGACTTGACCAGCAGCGTCTTGCCCAGTCCCGGCACGCCCTCCACCAGCGCATGGCCGCCGGCCAGCAGGCAGATGATCAGCGAGTCGATCACGTTTTCCTGGCCGATGATTACGCGCGCCATGCTGGCCTTCAGCGCCTTCACCTTGGCGGTCAGTTCGCCGATTTCATTTTCGCTCCAGGCGATACCTTCAGCCATAACTACGCTCCCAACGCATATTGAATGATGTTGACCGCAAAGCGGGTGTTGTCGATCGCGAGAAACCGCTTGTTGCGGAAGTCGTAATCCCACTCGCAGCCATAGTCCTTGTTGCTGTATAAAAGCCGCACGCGGCCGCCGATCTCGATCGCCTTCAGATAGTCGTGCACCAGATCGTCGCCCCAGCCGTTCAGCTCCACGGCGGTATTCGGCGGACCGTCCTCGAACTTGAAGAAGCTGGAATAGATCGCGTGGTTGTTGGGGATCTTGTGCAGCGCCTTGGGGCCGAAGATGCGGCCGATTTCAGCCTCGAACGATTTCGCGAACAGCCCGTCGATGTCGTGGTTGCAGTCGTCCACGAACAGAAAACCGCCGCCCTTGATGTAGCGCTCCAGATTCTTGCGCTCGGCGGCCGTGAACTGCACCAGCTTGTGTCCGGCGAAATAGCAGAACGGCGCTTCCAGCATCTTCGGGTCGGACAGCGCGACGATGCGCTCAACGGGATCGACCCGCAAGGTGGTGTACTCCACCAGCGAGTTGAGCACGTTGCTGGGCATGCGGACATCCACGTCCCAGTCGCCCGACTCGTAAGTCAGGCGCGTGAAATAGAAATCATACGAGGCCACTGCCGTCCTTACACCGCGTCCGACAGCGACGTGAAGTTAAAGTCGCGCACCTTCATCGCCGGAATCAGCATCTGGTAGCGCACTTCATCGCCGCCGATCACCACCGGCTTGCCCAGTTCATCGATATTGTTCAGCATCGACACCGGGCTTTCGTTGAAGCGGAAGTTCTTCACCGGATGCTTGATCTTGCCGTTCTCGATGTAGAAGGTGCCGTCGCGCGTCAAACCGGTCAACAGCAGCGACTGCGGATCGACCATGCGGATGTACCACGTGCGCGTGACCAGGATGCCCTTCTTGGTCGAGGCGATCAGCTCCTCGGTCGACTTGGTGCCGCCGGACATGATCATGTTGCCGTGGCGGCCCGTGGCGCGCTGGCCCTGCTTCTCGGCCCAGTAGCGCGTATAGTCCAGCGATGCGATCTTGCCGCCCTTGATCACGTCCGCACGCTCGCGCGCCAGCATGGCCGCGCCGTCCCACGGCAGCACCGGCACATCCGGATTCCACGGATCGGCCCAGATATTGACCTGTTCATCGAACAGCTTTTCGCCCAGGCGATTTCCGCCGCCCTTCTTCGACAGGAAGCTGCGGCCCTCATCGGCCTGGCGCGCATCGAAAGCACCAAACATGCGGCCGATGATTTCCGACGTCGCCGCCGGCTCCAGGATCACCGTGTAACGGCCCGGCTCCAGCGCCTTGGCGTCCACCGATTTGAGCGCCTTCTCGATGGCGATCTCCGACGCCTCGCGTGCATCGAACTTGCGCGCGTCGTTGGCGGAACGCGTCACCCAGCCGGAGCCCCGGCCATCCTCGGTGCGTGTAGTCACCGTGAAGCCAAGGTTGCTCAAGGTCTGGTAGCCGAACACGCCGTTCGAATTGGCCACTGTTTCAAAGCCGTTGGTATCGCTGAAGAAGCCCGCCGCCACCAGCCCCTGCTTGCGCGCCGAGTTGATGCTGAGCGCCGCCACTTCCGCGCGGTATTCGGGATCGATGGCGGCGGTGGCGTCGCTGAAGGTGGTGGACGGCTTGTAGTCCTGCTTCTTGATCGCCGGCTGGAATTCCGGATTGTCCGGCGCCAGCCGCGCCACGTCTTCCGCGCGACGCACCACGCGTTCCAGCGCCTTGTCGTCGAATTCATTGATCGACGCCGTGCCCTGCTTCTTGCCGAAGGCGACGCTCACGGTCAGCTGCGTATTCTCCGCCAGGCCGGCGGTCGATACGGCGTTGCGCGCATAGCGGATATTGCCGTTACGGCTGCCGCTGATCTGCACGCGGCATTCGTCGGCCTTGGACAGCGACATCACCTTGTCGCAAATGCGTTTTGCTTCTTCCTGATTCAGCATTTTCATCTGTCTTATCCTATCTTGCGAGCGGTGTTGATGACGTTGACGCCGTTGAAGCGCGTCGTCGGCGAACCGTGCGACACGGCGCTGACCTGGCTAGGCTGGCCTTTGCCGTCGAAGAACGAGCCGCCCATGCGCCAGTCGCGTTGATCGCACAGCGCGCTGCAGGCGTTCCAGAATTCCTGCGTATTCGACTGATAGGCCACGTCTTCCAGCTGCTGGCCGATCTTGCCGTTCTTGATTTCGAAGTACAGCTGGCCGCCAAACTGGAAGTTGTAGCGCTGCTGGTCGATCGAATACGAGCCGCGTCCCATGATGTAGATACCCTTCTTGACATCCTTGACCATCTCGTCCGGCGTCAGCTGCTTCTTGCCCGCTTCCAGCGACACGTTGGGCATGCGCTGGAACTGCACGCTGCTCCAGCTATCCGCGTAGGAGCAGCCCTGCGACTCCTTCTCGCCGATGATGGCCACCTGGTCGCGCGTGGCCTGATAGTTGACCAGGATGCCGTTACGGATCAGATCCCAACGCCTGGACGCCACGCCTTCATCGTCGTAGCCGACCAGGCCCAGCGATCCCGGCGAGGTCTTGTCGGCGACGATGTTGACCAGCTCCGAGCCATATTTGAAGTTCTTCGACTTCCACTTGTCCAGCGTGGCGAAGCTGGTGCCGGCGTAATTGGCCTCGTAGCCCAGCACGCGATCCAGCTCGGTGGCGTGACCGACCGATTCATGAATGGTCAGGAACAGGTGTTCCGGCGACAGCACCAGATCGTACTTGCCCGGATCGACCGATTTCGCGGTCAGCTTCTCGCGCGCCTGGCGGCCCGCCGCGCGCGCGTCTTCGATCAGGTCATAGGCGCCCTTGTACAGCGTGGTGACGCCGCCGGCGGCCTTGACGCGGTTCTCCGGTTTGCAGTCGAAGAACTCGAAGCCCATGCTGGCCGGCGACGACAGGCCGTCGCGCGTGCGGAACTTGCCGCTGGCCTTGTCGACCGCCGTGGCGGTGAACGGCGACCACAGACGATGGATGTCCTGGTCGATGTAGGAGCCGTCGGTGGAGGCGAAGTACTTCTGCTGGTTCACCTGGAACAGGTTGGCCGCCATGAAGCTGGCGCCGGCATCCAGGCCGGCCTTGTTCGCCGCCAGCAGCATGTCCGCCTTGTCCTTGATCGGCACCGCGCGCCAGTCCATCCTGAACGGCGTGGCCCACGCCACTTCACCCACGCCTTTGACCGGCGCCAGCACCACCGGCTCGGTTTGCAGCCGGGAGTTGGCCTTGGCGATGGCAACCGCCTGGCGCGCGGCGTCGGCCACCGAATCCAGCGTCATCACGTTGGTCGAGCAGAAGCCGTAAGCGCCGTTGGCGATGACGCGCACGCCAACGCCGGACGATTCCGTGTTGACGATATTTTCCACGTTCAGGTCACGCGTGGTGATGAACTGGTTCAGGTAGCGGCCGATGCGCACGTCGCAGTACGACGCGCCGGCCTTGGTGGCCGCGTTCATCGCGGCGTCGGCCAGCGACTTCTTGAACTGCACGGCGATGGGATTGAGCAGTTCTTCGGCGGCGATGGCGTTGCCGAAGACCGGCACCAGCAGGCTGCCGCCCGCAGCGGCGCCTATCTTCAGGAATGAACGGCGCTCCATGCTTACACCGCGTCCGACAGCGACGTGAAGTTGAAGTCGCGGACCTTCATCGCCGGAATCAGCAGCTGGAACTGCGACTCGTCGCCCGACAGGATTTCCGGCTTGCCGATTTCGTCGATATTGTTCAGCATCGACACCGGGCTTTCGTTGAAGCGGAAGTTCTTGATCGGATGCTTGATCTTGCCGTTCTCGATGTAGAAGGTGCCGTCGCGCGTCAGGCCGGTCAGCAGCAGCGATTGCGGATCGACCATGCGGATGTACCAGGTACGCGTGACCAGGATGCCCTTCTTGGTGTTGGCGATCAGCTCCTCGGTGGACTTGCTGGTGCCGGCCATGATGATATTGCCCGGCGTGCCGATGGCGCGCTTGCCCATCTTCCTGGCCCAGTACTGCGAGTAGTCCACGTTGGCGATCTTGCCGTTCTTGATGATGTCCTGGCGTTCGCGCGCCAGCATGCTGCCGTTATCCCACGGCAGCACGGCGACGTCCTTGTCCCACGGATCGGCCCACACATTGACCTGCTCATCAAACAGCTTCTCGCCCATGCGATTGCCGCCGCCTTTTTTCGACAGGAAGCTGCGGCCCTCGTCAGCCGAACGCGCATCGAAGGAATTGAACATATATGCCAGCACGTCGGAGGTGGCGGCCGGCTCCAGGATCACCGTGTAGCGGCCCGGCTCCAGCGCCTTGGCATCCACCGATTTCAACGCCTTCTCGATCGCCACGTCCGATGCGGCGCGCGCGTCGAACTTGCTGACGTCACCGACGCTGCGCTTGACCCAGCCGGAGCCGCGTCCATCTTCGGTGCGCACGGTCAGCGTGAAGTCCAGGCCGGTATCCTGCTGGTAGCCGAACACACCGTTGGAGTTGGCGATGGAGGTGAACTGCGTGGCATCGGTGAAAAATCCCGCCGCCACCAGCTTGTTCTTGCGCGAATTCTCGATGCTGTAGGCCGCCACCTGCGCGCGGAATTCAGGATCGATGTCGGCGGTCTTCTGGAAGAAGGTCTGCGAGGCCTTGTACTCCTGCTTCGACGGCGTCGGCATGAACTCCGGATTTTCCGGCGCCAGGCGCGCCAGGTCTTCCGCGCGGCGCACGGCTCTTTCCAGCGACTTGTCGTCGAATTCATTGATCGATGCCGTACCCTGCTTTTTGCCGAAAGCGACGGACACCACCATCTGCGTGTCTTCAATCAGGCCGGCGGTGGACACGGCGTTGCGTGCGTAGCGGATGTTGCCGCGACGGCTGCCGTTGATGGTCACTTCGCACTGGTCGGCCTTGGTCAGCGCCAGCACCTTGTCGCTGATACGCTTGGTCTCTTCTTGACTCAGGAATTTCATCTTGTCTCTCTCCAGGACTTAGCCGATTTTGCGGGCGGTGTTGATCACGTTGATGCCGTTGAAGCGCGTGGTCGACGCGCCGTGCGACACGATGGACACTTGCGGCGGCTGGCCTTTGCCGTCGAAGAAGGAACCGCCCATGCGCCAATCGCGCTCGTCGCAGATACCCACGCAGGCGTTCCAGAACTCCTGGGTATTCGACTGGTAAGCCACGTCCTCCAGCTGCTGGCCGATCTTGCCGTTCTTGATTTCGTAGAACAGCTGGCCGCCGAACTGGAAGTTGTAGCGCTGCTGGTCGATCGAGAACGAGCCGTCGCCAACGATGTAGATGCCCTTCTTGACGTCCTTGATCATTTCGTCCGGCGTCATCTTCTTGGCGCCGGCCTTCAGCGAGACGTTCGGCATGCGCTGGAACTGCACGTTGGCCCAGTTGTCCGCATACGAGCAGCCGTGCGATTCCTTCTCGCCGATGATGTGGGCCTGGTCGCGCGTGGCCTGGTAGTTGACCAGGATGCCGTCCTTGATGATGTCCCAGTTCTTGCACTTGACGCCTTCGTCGTCGTAGCCGACCGCGCCCAGCGAACCTGGCGTGGTTTTGTCGGCGACGATGTTGACCAGGTCCGAGCCGTACTTGAATTTCTTCGACTGCCATTTGTCCAGCGTGGCGAAACTGGTGCCGGCGTAGTTGGCCTCGTAGCCCAGCACACGATCCAGCTCGGTCGGGTGGCCCACCGATTCGTGGATGGTCAGCCACAGGTGTTCCGGCGACAGCACCAGGTCGTACTTGCCCGGCTCGACCGACTTGGCTTTCAACTTGGCCTTGGCCTGCTTGCCGGCCAGGCGCGCGTCTTCAATGATGTCATAGGACTTGGTGTACAGCGTGGTCACGTTGCCGGCCGCCTGCAGCTTGTGCTCGGGGCGCGCATCGAGATACTCGTAGCCCATGCCGACCGGCGCCGACAGGCCCTGGCGCGAACGGAACTTGTTCTCTTTCTTGTCGACGGCGGTGGCGAAGAACGGCACCCACAGGCGGTGCACGTCCTGGTCGATGTAGGAACCGTCGGTGGAGGCGAAGTACTTCTGCTGGTTCACCTGGAACAGCAAGGACTGCATGAAGCTGGCGCCGGCATCCATGCCGGCTTTGTTCGCGGCGATCAGCAGCTCGGCCTTGTCCTTGATGGCGACCGTGCGCCAGTCCTTGACGAAGGGCGTGGCCCACGACACTTCGCCCACGCCCTTGACCGGCGCCAGGATCAGCGGTTCGGTTTGCAGCTTGGCGTTGGCCTTGGCGATGGCGACCGCCTGGCGCGCGGCGGCCGCCACGCCGTCCGGCGTCATGTCGTTGGTGGCGGCGAAACCGTAGGCGCCGCCGGCGATCACGCGCACGCCGACGCCGGCCGATTCAGTGTTGGTGACGTTTTCCACGTTCAGGTCACGGGTGGTGATGAACTGGTTCAGGTAGCGGCCCACGCGCACGTCGCAGTAGGAAGCGCCGGCCTGGGTGGCGGCCGTCATCGCGGTGTCGGCCAGGGCCTTTTTGAATTTCACATCCACAGGCGCCAGCAACTCCTCCGCCGCGATGGCGCGACCGAAGGCGGGCAGCAGCATCGTACCCAGAGCCAGACTGCTGATATTGAGGAAAGCACGTCGTTCCATAGTATCTCCAACATTGTTGTGGGCCAGCCGCCCATTTGGCAGAATATCCGTCGCCTGTTCTGTGAATTTGCCAATATTAGCGGCGGATTACGTAGCGAATAGGCAAAATGTATGCCATCGACAAGTCTTCTGCAAGTGATTGATTCGGGTGTCCGGAGTGTCCGAAACGGTGTCCGCGAAGTGTCCGCTGACTGTCCGCGCACCCGGCCGGTGCGGGGATGGCATTTCGCTTGACCTGTTTGCGTGCTTGGCCGATGATCGCGCAGGGCGAGCGGAAGCGTCGCCTAATTTCCACACTTGAGGAGACTGTGCATGAAACCATTTGTATTGGCGGTCCTGGCCCCTTTGGCCACAGCGATGCTGTTCGGCGCCACCAGCGCCGCGCACGCCGACGACGCGCTGAAGGCGGCAATCGCCGCGCCAACGCGCACGCCGGACAACGTCAAACGCGACGTCTACCGCCATCCGTATGAAACGCTGGCCTTCTTCGGCATCAAGCCGAACATGACGGTGGTGGAACTGGCGCCGGGCGGCGGCTGGTACACCGAGATCCTGGCGCCCTATCTGCGCGACCACGGCAAGCTGATCACCGGCGGCAATGACATCGCTTCGCCGAACGAGGGTGAACGCAAGGGCGCGGAGCGCTTCCTGGCGCGTTTGAACGCCAAGCCGGAGGTGTACAACAAGGTCGCCATCGGCGTGTTTTCGCCGGGCCGCAAATACGAGATGGCGCCGGCCAACAGCGTAGACATGGTGCTTACCTTCCGCAATATCCATAACTGGATCGAGCTGGGTCCGGACAAGATGAAGGACTTGTTCGGCAGTTTGTACACCGTGCTGAAGCCGGGCGGCGTGCTGGGTGTGGAGGAACATCGCCTGCCGGCGTCGAAGACGCAGGATGCGACTGCCAGCAGCGGTTATATGCATGAGCAGTATGTAATCAAGCTGGCGGAGGCGGCGGGGTTCAAGCTGGCGGGCAAGTCGGAGGTGAATGCCAACCCGAAGGATACGGCCGACCACAAGAACGGCGTGTGGGCGCTGCCGCCGACTTATACCAACAAGGATGAGGATCGGGCGAAGTATCAGGCGATTGGCGAGAGCGATCGCATGACGCTCAAATTCGTGAAGCCGTAACCCGCACTACGTGAGAGGGGTCAGACCCCGCATGGGGTCTGACCCCGCGACGGACCGCCGTGCGGGTTTATATCAGAAGCGCGTAAATTTGGTTTCGTCGGGGGCGCTGTCGGACGCCAACCCGATGTTGCGCGCGGGGCGGGTTGCGGTGGCGGGTTTCATGACCGTTGGCCGCCGCGCAACCACGCGCGGCCCATCGTCCACCGCATACTGCTTGAACACCGCCATCAAGCGCCGCAGCTGCTCCGCCTGCGCGCTCATTTCCTCCGACGTCGCCGCCAGCTCTTCCGAACTGGCCGCATTCACCTGCGTGGTCTCGCTCAACTGAATCACCGCGCCGTTAATCTGCCGCACACCGGAACTCTGCTCTTCCGACGCCGCCGTAATCTCCTGCACCAGCTCCGACGTCTTGCGGATATTCGGCGCCAGCTCGTCGAACATCGCGCCGGCCTGCTCCGCCAGTTTGACGCTGTCGGCCGCCACTTCGCCGATCTCCTGCGCCGCGACCTGGCTGCGCTCGGCCAGCTTGCGCACCTCGGCCGCCACCACCGCGAAGCCCTTGCCATGTTCGCCCGCGCGCGCCGCTTCAATCGCCGCGTTCAGCGCCAGCAAGTTGGTCTGGTACGCGATATCATCAATGATGCCGATCTTGCCGGCGATCTGCTTCATGGCCGACGCCGTGGCCTTCACCACCTCGCCGCCGCGCGCCGCTTCCACCGCCGCCTGGGTGGCGATGCCGTCGGTGATCTTGGCGTTCTCCGTGTTCTGCGCAATCGAGGCCGTCATCTGCTCGATCGAGGCGCTGGTCTCCTCCACCCCCGCCGCCTGCTCGCTGGCCGCCTGCGACAGCGACTGCGCGGTGGCGCTGACTTCCTGCGCCGCGCCGGACAGGCTGGCCACCACCATCTGCACATCGCGCACAATGCCCGACAGGCTGCGGCCCAGCCACACCGCCAGCACACAGCCGAGAATCGCGATCACCACATCCACCGCCAGGATCATCTGCTTGGCGGAGTTGGTCACGTCGGTCATCGCCGCCGATTCGCCCTTGGTTTCGGAGTCGTTCACCTTCAACAGCTTGCGGAAGGCGGTGGCGATAGCTTCGTCGGCGCCCTTGATGTCCTTGTCCATTTCCAGCGCTGTCATGCCCTTCTCGTGCATGGCTTCCAGTTGCACCATGCTGCTGTCATAGCTCTTGACGCCGGCCTGCACTTCACCCAGCAGTACCTGCTCTTCCGGCGTCAGCGAGCCGGCAGCGCGATAAGCCGCCATCTCTTTTTCTATGACAGCCAGGTCGGCGCGGAACTGCGTATTATTGTCGCCGCCACGCAGGATATAGTTCTTGAAGTGACGCACCGCATGGCCATGCGCCGTCACGCCCTCCAGCACGGCGTTCTTGCGCGCCAGCGTAATGTTCTCAAAATCGTCCCAGTGATCGTGCAGGGACGTCAGCTTGCTGAAGGCGATCACGCCCATCAGCACCACCAACAGCACAACAAGGCCAAACCCGGCATGCAGCCGGGTCTCCATTTTCATCTGATTGAACATGGGTGAATACTCCTTGGAGAGACGAATCACAATTCATTGTGAACCAATATTTCTCTCCAATTCTCACCAAAAATAACGGTGCGGCCTTCCGCCTCAGAACTTCACGAAGTTTGTCTCATCAGGGTCGCTCATTTCCGGCATGCGACGGCTGGAGACCGCGCCGCCGAGCCGCGCGGGCTTGTGTGGCTTGCGTGTCACTACCATCGGCCGCACCGCGCGCGCCACGCCGGCCAGCTTGAAGAAGGACATGGCCTGTTGCAGCTGCTCCGCCTGCGCGCTCATTTCCTCCGCCGTCGCCGCCAGCTGCTCGGAGCTGGAGGCGTTCTGCTGCGTGGTCTGGCTGAGTTGCGTGACGGCGGAGTTGATCTGGCCCACGCCGGCCGACTGCTCCTCCGACGCCGCCGTGATCTCCTGCACCAGGTTCGAGGTGCGGCGGATGTTCGGCACCATCTCGTCCAGCAGGCGGCCGGCCTTGTCGGCCAGCTCCACGCTGCTGGCCGCGACCTGCTCGATCTCCTGCGCCGCCACCTGACTGCGTTCCGCCAGCTTGCGCACCTCGGCCGCCACCACGGCGAAGCCCTTGCCATGTTCGCCCGCGCGTGCCGCCTCGATGGCCGCATTCAGCGCCAGCAGGTTGGTCTGGTAGGCGATATCGTCGATGATGCTGATCTTCTTGGCGATCTGCTGCATCGCCGCCACGGTGGACTTGACCGCCTCGCCGCCTTCCGCCGCTTCCAGCGCCGCCTTGCTGGCGATGCCGTCCGTGACCTTGGCGTTCTCGGTGTTCTGTGAAATCGACGCCGTCATCTGCTCCACCGAGGCGCTGGTTTCCTCCGTGCCCGCCGCCTGTTCGCTGGCCGCCTGCGACAATGCCTGGGCCGTCGCGCTGACCTCTTCCGATGCCGAAGCCAGCGACTCGGCGCCGTTGTTCACTTCCTGCACCACATCGGACAGTTTGTCGATCATGCCCTTCATCGCCGCCAGCAGGCTGCTGGTGTCGCCGGGCTTGAGCTGCACTTCGGCGCTCAGGTCACCGTCGGCCACGCGACGCACAATGTCGGCCGCGTAGCCTGGATCGCCGCCCAGCTGATTCATGATGCCGCGCAGGATCAGCAGTCCCAATGCCACCAGCAGCGCCAGGGCGATGGCGGATGCGGTGTACATGCTGGAGGTGGCGGAAGCCGATGCGGCGTCGGCTTCCTTCACGGCATCGTCGCCATACTTGACGTTCAGCTCCACCAGCTTGTCCAGATTCGTTTCCAGATCGTGGAAGGCATTGCGGTTGTCGGCCAGGTTGGCGTGCAGCGCGACGAACAGCTCCTTGCGCTTGCCCGGCTCCGCGCCCTGGATCTGCGTCAGCAGGCCGCCGAATTCGGCGTCCTTCTGCTTCCACGTGTCCCAGGCCTTGGTGAAGGTCTTCCACACCGTCGCTTCTTCCGGCGCCTGCGGCAGCGCGTCGTAGACTTTCCATGCCTGTTCGATCTGCGTGAAGATCTCCGCACGGCGCTTGATCTGTTGCGCGATCTCCTCGATGTTTTCGGGATAGGCGGCGCCGGCGTCGGCCGCTCGGTTGGCGGAACGAATGCCGGTCTTGCCTTCGTTGATGGTCATCAGCGCCTGCACGGAAGGCATGCGGTTCTTGCCGATTTCGGCCAGCATCTCGCTTTCCTTTTTCAGCCCCTGGAAAGCGATCACCACCACCAGCAGCAACGCCAGCACTGCAACAGCAATCAGCGCCAGGATCTTGGTCCTGACTGTAATATTCACGAACATGAAGCCTCCTAGGGGATTTGCGCTACGAAGTCCTGCAAGTGCAAGGTCGATACCACGTGCTGCACATTCAGCAGCAGCACGAAGCGGCCGCTCACCTTGCCGATGCCATGCAACAGCTCCGCCTTCACCGCGCCGAAGCGCGGCGCCGGCTCGATCTCGGTGGCGGGAATATCCATCACCGCATTCACGGCGTCGACCAGGATGCCGATCACGAACGGGCCGTCCTCGCCGTCCACCTCCACCACAATGATGCAGGTGCGTTTGCTGATCGGAGAAGGCTGCCGGTCCAGCCGTCGCGCCAGGTCCAGCACCGGCACCGCCGTGCCGCGCAGGTTGATCACGCCGCAGATGGAAGGCGGCATTTGCGGCACCGGCGTCACGCCGGCGTATTCCAGAATCTCGCGCACCGCCAATATGCCCATCGCGAACATATCCTGCCCCAGCATGAAACTGAGGTATTGCGCCGGCGTGCCGGCAACGGCCAAGGTATTCATTTCCCGCCTCGCTCAGAATTTGACGAAGTGCGATTCGTCCGGTTCACTCATTTCGCTCATGCGACGCATGGCCGCCACGCCGCCTGGCGAACGCACCGGCTTGCGCGTCATCACCGGCGTGCGCACCGCGCGCGAGCCGCCGGCCAATTTGAAGAAGGCCATGGTGTGCTGCAGTTGCTCCGCCTGGCCGCTCATTTCTTCCGCCGTCGCCGCCAGCTCCTCGGAGCTGGACGCGTTCTGCTGCGTGGTCTGGCTCAGTTGCGTGACGGCGGAGTTGATCTGGCCTACACCGGCCGACTGCTCTTCCGACGCCGCCGTAATCTCCTGCACCAGGTTCGAGGTGCGGCGGATGTTCGGCACCATCTCGTCCAGCAGACGCCCAGCCTTGTCGGCCAGCTCCACGCTGCTGGCCGCGACCTGCTCGATTTCCTGCGCCGCCACCTGGCTGCGTTCCGCCAGCTTGCGCACCTCGGCCGCCACCACGGCGAAGCCCTTGCCATGCTCACCCGCACGCGCGGCCTCGATCGCCGCATTCAGCGCCAGCAGATTGGTTTGATACGCGATGTCGTCGATGATGCTGATCTTCTTGGCGATCTGCTGCATCGCCGCCACGGTGGATTTGACCGCCTCGCCGCCCTCCGCCGCCTCCACCGCCGCCTTGCTGGCAATGCTGTCGGTGACCTTGGCGTTCTCGGTGTTCTGCGATATCGACGCCGTCATCTGTTCCACCGAGGCGCTGGTTTCCTCCGTGCCCGCCGCCTGCTCGCTGGCCGCCTGCGACAGCGACTGCGCGGTGGCGCTGACTTCTTCCGATGCCGAAGCCAATGCCTCGGCGCCGTTGTTCACCTCCTGCACCACGTTCGACAGCTTGTCGATCATGCCCTTCATCGCCGCCAGCAGGCTGCTGGTGTCGCCGGGCTTGAGCTGCACGTCCGCCGTCAAGTCGCCATCCGCCACCTGGCGCACGATGTCAGCCGCGTAGCCTGGATCGCCGCCCAGCTGCTTCATGATCCCGGTCAGGATGAACAGCCCGATCGCCACCAGCAAAACCAGCGCGATGCCGGACGACAGGTACATGGTCTTGAGCGCAGCGGCTGATGCGCTCTCCGCGTTCTTGACGTCGCTGTCGCCATAGCCGGCGTTCAGCGCCACCAGCTTGTTGATGCTTTCCTCGGCGTCGCGGAAGGCGGTACGGTTGTCCTTGAGCGTGTTGTGCAGCGTGGTGAACAGCTCCTTGCGCTTCGCCGCGTCGGCGCGCACGATCTGTCCCGCCAGGTCGTTGATGACGGTATCGCGCTGCTTCCATGCGTTCCATTGCGTGACGAAGGTCTTCCACAACGTCGCCTCCTCCGGCTCCTGCGGCAAGGCGTCGTAGATTTTCCAGGCCTTGTCGATATTGGTCCAGATCTCCTGCTTGCGCTGGATCTCGTGCGGAATGTTGTCCATCTCGTCGGCATACTGGGAAGTGGAATCGATCGAACGGCTGGCCGAGCGCAACGCCGTCTGTCCTTCGCTGATCGCCTGCAACGCCTGCACCGACGGCATGCGGTTACGGCCTATCTGCGCCAGCATCTCGCCCTGCGTCTTCAGGCCGGTGAAGGCGACGCCCACTATCGTCACTAACGCCAATACCGCCACTGCCAGCAAAATCAGAATCTTGGTCCGCACCTGTAACGTTGACAGCATGACGATCTCCCCAGCATTGGTTGTAGTTATTTATTCCGATCCCGCCAGCGCGCGCAAGCGCCGCCGGTCCTGCCGCATCCAGCCCACCAGCTCTTCGGCCGGCATGGGCTTGGCCAGCAGATAACCTTGCGCCATGTCGCAACCGAGGTCGCGCAACAGCTTCCAGTCCTCCACCGTTTCCACACCTTCCGCCACCGTCGCCACGCCCAGGCTCTGCCCCAGATCGAGCGCGCTTTTCAGCACGGTCAGGCGGTTCGGCCATTGCGCGGCGCCGTTGACGAAGGCGCGGTCTATCTTCAGCTCCGTGAACGGGCAGCGGGCGAACTGCTGCATCGACGAATAACCGATGCCAAAATCGTCCATCGCCAGGCCGAAGCCCATCAGCCGCAGGCGGCCCATATTGGTCAGCGCCTGCGACAACTGGCGCATCACGCTGGTCTCCGTGACTTCCCACACCAGCGACGCCGGCGCCACGCCGGAACCGGTCACCAGCGCCGTCAGGCGATCGATGAAGCCGCGTTCGGCCAGGTTGTCGGCGGACAGGTTGATCGACACCGTCAGTGGCGGCAGGCCGGCCTGCTGCCAGTGCAGGATGTGCTCCAGCACCTGCTGCACCAGCACCAGCGTGAACTCGGCCATCAGCGGCTGGCCTTCCAGCGTGTCGATGAAGTGCGCCGGCGACAGCAGGCCGCGTTGCGGATGCTGCCAGCGCGCCAACGCCTCCACGCCTTTCAACTGGCCGTTCTGCATGGCGACCTTGGGCTGGAAGTACGGCAGGAATTCCTTGCGCGCCAGCGCCTGCACCAGCTCTTCCAGCGAGGCCTGGGCCGGCAATGGCGATGCGGCCGGCGCACAGCCGGCGTCGCGGTTGCCAGCCTTGCACAACAACTGCGTCAGCGATTCCAGCTGCACCGGCTTGAGCAAAGTTCCCAGCAGGCCGATGGAGGCGTCCTCGCACGCCATGTTCTCGATGATCTCCAGCAGGCGCGGATCGCGGGCGCTGACCACGATCAGGTTGTCCGCCAGGTTGCGGTCGCGTAGCTGGCAGGTCAGCTCGATGCCATCCATGCCGGGCATTTCCAGATCGGTCAGCACCAGGAAGATGCGGTCGTGTTGTTCGCGCTCCAGCAGCTGCAAGGCTTCATTGCCGTCGGCCGCTTCGAAGATTTCTCCGAACGCCAGTTGCCGCAGCAGGCCGACCAGATAGCCTCGCTGCACCGCGCTGTCCTCCACCACCAGCACACGGCGGCCCTCCCATGGCTGGGCGGTGGTATCGCTGGGCGTGGGCGTATGCATGATCAGTGCTGCAGCTGTTGCAGGATTTCGCGATAGATCGCGTTCAACGGCACCGACTTTTCCACGCCGCCTCGCTTGACCGCCTCTTTCGGCATGCCGTACACCACGCAGCTGGCTTCATCCTGTGCCACGGTGCGTGCGCCGGCCTTCAGCATCTCCAGCAGCCCGGCCGCGCCGTCGTCGCCCATGCCGGTCATGATGACGCCCAGCGCGTTGGCGCCGGCCGCGCGCGCGGCGGAACGGAACAGCACATCCACCGACGGCCGATGACGGTTGACCAGCGGCCCGTCCACCACCTCGACGAAATACTGTGCGCCGGTGCGACGCAGCAGCATGTGCTTGCCGCCGGGCGCGATCAGCACCTGCCCTTGCAGCACGCGGTCGTTGTTTTCCGCTTCCTTGACGCGCACCGCGCACACACTGTCCAGCCGCGCCGCGAAGGCCGCCGTGAACTTCTCCGGCATGTGTTGCACCACGACGATGCCGGGCGAGACGCGCGGCAGCGCCGTCAGCACTTCCTCCAGCGCCTGCGTGCCGCCGGTGGAAGTGCCGATGGCCACCACGCGTTCGGTGGTGGCGGTCATCGGCCGCGCGTCGGTGGGCGGCAGGATGGCGTCGGCATTCAGTTTGACCGTCACCGGTGGCGGCGGCATCGCCGCGCGCGCGGCCAGTTTGCCGACGTGCGCGCCGGCGGCCGAGCGCACGGCGGACACCAGTTCATCCGCGCTGTCATGCAGGAACTGCTTCAGGTCCAGGCGCGGCTTGGTGATGATGGCGACCGCGCCGGCGGTCAACGCCTCCACCGAAGTCTGCGCGCCCTTCTCGGTCAATGTCGAGCAGATCACCACCGGCGTCGGGTGCTCGGTCATCAGCTTGCGCAGGAAGGTGATGCCGTCCATCTTGGGCATCTCCACGTCGAGCACGATCACGTCCGGCCATTGCACCTTCATGCGCTCCATCGCCAGCAGCGGATTGGCCACCGCATGGGTGACGGTGATGCCCGGTGCCGCGTTCAGCAGCCCGCTCAGCACCTGCCGCACCACGGCCGAATCGTCGACGATCATGACCTTTATTCCACTCATGCCTGGGTCCTTGCTCCTGCATTGCTCCATCCCGGCTCCGGCGGAACCTGGCGACTCAGCACCTCGCCGTTACGGATGGTGAAGATAAGTTGACGGTGTCCTTCGCCGAACAGGCTCTCGGACACCACGTGTATGCCGTGCTGCTGCAACATGCTGCGCGCATAGTCGCCGTTCTGCATGCCGATGTCGCGCACTTTGTCGCTGCGCGGGAACATGGCGCCGCCGCCGAAGATCTTGCCCTGGCACTGCACCAGCGGCACGCCATGCTGCGCCATGCCTTCCACCAGCAGCTGCATGGCGTCAGCGCCGTACATGCCCGGCTTGTCGGACGGGCGGTCGCTCTTGCGCCGGCCATGCCCCGGCAGCAGAAAATGCGACATGGCGCCGATGCGCAGCGCCGGATGCCACAGCGTGACCGACACGCAGGAACCCAGCAAGGTGCGCACGCGATACCGCCCATCGCCGACGAAGTAATCGCCCGGCATCAGGAAGATATCAATCAGCTTGGCGTCTGTCATGGCTTGCGATAAATCGAAGGCGCGACCGCGGTCAGCGTGTCGTTGATGTCGTTCAGCGTTTCCGAATGGCCGATCAGGAAGTAGCCGCCGGGCCGCAGTTGCGCCAGCAGGCGCGCCACCACCTGGCGCTTGGTTTCGAGGCTGAAGTAGATCATCACATTGCGCAGGAAGATCACATCGAAGGTGCCGACCTTGGGCAGCGGCGCGTTCAGGTTCAGGTGCTGGAACTGCACGCGCTGGCGCAGCGAACGTTCGATCAGCATGGTGCCCGCCTCGCTGCCCTGGCCCTTGAGGCAGAAGCGCTTCAGGTAGGCCGGCGGCATCTGCGTGGCGCGCTCCATCGGGTAGTGGCCGCTGCGGGCGCGTTGCAGCACGCGGGTGCTGATGTCGGTGCCCAGCACCTCCCACGGCGCGTCGTCTCCCATCACGTCGGCCAGCACCATGGCGATGCTGTACGGTTCCTCGCCGCTGGAACTGGCGGCGCTCCATACGCGCAACGCGCGGTTCTTGTCATGCGCCTCCTGCGCCAGGTCGCGCAGCAGCGCGAAGTGCTTCGGTTCGCGGAAGAAGTAGGTCTCGTTGGTGGTCAGCAAGTCCACCGCCACCTGCAATTCGGCCGGCTGCGCGCGACTCTCCAGCAGGCGCAGATAGTCGCCATAGCTGGCGAGCTGGTAATGCGCCAGCCGCTTGGCCAGCCGGCCGCTGACCAGCGCCTGCTTGCCGTCGGCCATGGTGATGCCGGCCGCGTCGAAGATGAAGCGCTGGAACTGCAAGAACTCGCGCTCGGTGATGGTCGCCACGCTCATGGGACACCGCCTGTCAGGCGACAGCGGCGGCGGTGCCGCGCGCCATCTCGACGATCTCCTCGCTCGACAGCACGCGCTCGATGTCCAGCAGGATCACGAAGCGGCCGCGATTTTTGTCCGTGAGCTTGCCCATGCCGGCGATGAAGTCCGGCCGGATGCGCGTGCCGAACGATGGCGCCGGCTCGATGTCGCTGGCGGCGATTTCCACCACCGCGTTGACCGCGTCCACCAGCATGCCCAGCACCTGCTTGCCCTCGCCATCCTCGCCGCCCGTCTCGACGATGACGATGCAGCTGCGCTTGCCGATGACGCTCTGCGCGCGGCCAAAGCGCGCCGACAGATCCATCACCGGCACCACGGCGCCGCGCAGGTTGATCACGCCGCGCACGCAGTCCGGCATCATCGGCACGGTGGCCAGGCTGCCGTATTCGATGATCTCCTTGATGTGCAGGATGCCGACCGCGAACTGGTCCTCGCCCAGCATGAAGGTGAGGAACTGGCTGGGCAGCGCGGCGCCGCTTTGCAGCGCGACGATGGCGTTGCTGCCGTAGGTGACCACGTTGGAAGTGTCGATTGCGGCGCTCATCTCATTCTCCTCCTATGCGGCCAGCGCCGCCACGGCGCCCTTGCCGGCCACGGTGTGCATCAGCGCCGACACGTCCAGGATCAGCGCCACTTCGCCGCTGCCCAGGATGGTGGAGCCGCTGATGCATTTCACTTCGCTGAACATGGGGCTGAGCGGCTTGATCACGGTCTGGAATTCACCCAGCAGCGTATCGACCACCAGCCCGGCACGGTGGTTGCCGAACTTGAGCACCACGATGCTCTCGCGCCGCGTGGCGGCGCCGTCGATGCGGAACAGCTGGCGCAGGCGCACCAGCGGCAGCACCTGGCCGCGCAGGTCGGTGTAGTCCTGTCCCGGCTCGGTGGCGTATTCGATGCACTCCTCGATCATGTCCAGCGGGATGACGAACACCGACGATCCCACCTGCACCAGGAAGCCGTCGATGATGGCCAGCGTCAGCGGCAGGCGCACGGTGACCGTGGTGCCCTGGCCTTCGCGGCTGCCGACATCCACGCTGCCGCGCAGCGCCTGGATATTCCGCTTGACCACGTCCATGCCGACGCCGCGCCCGGACAGGTTGGTGATCTTCTCCGCCGTCGAGAAGCCGGCTTCGAAAATCAGGTTGTAGATTTCGCTGTCGGTCAGCTTGCGCTCCGGGTCCACCAGTCCGCGCTCGATGGCCTTGGCCAGGATTTTCTCCTTGCGCAGGCCGCCGCCGTCGTCGCTCACTTCGATGACGATGCTGCCCGATTCGTGGAAGGCGTTCAGCTTGATCATGCCCTTGGCCGGCTTGCCGGCCGCCACGCGCACGTCGGCCGGCTCGATGCCATGGTCCATGGCGTTGCGCACCAGGTGCATCAGCGGATCGCCGATTTTTTCCACCACCGTCTTGTCCAGCTCCGAATCCTCGCCGTCGACAATCAGGCCGATGTCCTTGCCCAGTTCCCGCGTCACGTCGTGCACCACGCGCTGGAAGCGGTTGAAGGTGGCGCCGATCTTCACCATGCGCAGTTCCAGCGCGGCGTCGCGCACGTCCTCCACCAGGCCGGTCAGCGTCGAGGTACATTCCAGCAGGTCGGTATTGTGGATCTGCTGGCCGATCATGCTGGCGCGCGCGCCGGCGATAATCAGTTCGCCCACCAGGTCGATCAGCCGATCCAGCTTGTCGGAGTCGACGCGGATCGAGCGGCTTTCCTGCGCCTTCTGCTCGGTGACCTGCTTCTGCTTGGCCAGCGCCGCCTCCACCACCACCGGCGGCACATTGCCGGCGCCGACCAGGATGCTGCCCAGTTGCTGCGGCGCGTCCTCCTGCTTGCCGGACTGCTGCTGCAACGCGCCTTCCAGTTCGTGCGCGGTGACGCTGCCGCAGCGGACCAGGATCTCGCCCAGGCGCGCGGCGCGCTCCGGCAGGGCGCGGATCAGGTTGACGTATTCCGACACCTTGCTGTTGGGCGGGATGATGCGGATCTCGCAGTCGTCCTGCACGAATTCGAACACGCCGGCGATGGCCTCGCGGTCGGCCGTGCTGTCGAAGGCGATTTCAAAACCGAGGTAGCACAGCTCCGCATCCATTTCATCGGCGGCCGGCAGCGCATCGGGAATGGTGGCGATGCCGACGATGCGTCCCAGCTTGCCCAGGTAGCGCAGGAAGGCGATCGGGTCCATGCCGTTCTGCAGCACGCCGCGCCCGAAGCGCAACGAGATATGCCAGTAGTCGCTGTCACCGCGCTCCTGGTCGATGCGCTCCACGCCCGGTTCCGCGTGCACCGCCAGGCCGGAAGCGATGGACGGCGCGGCCTCGCCGTCCATGTGGCGGCGCAGCTGCTGTTGCAGCATCTCGCCTTCCGGCGCGGTGTCGGGGTCCTGGTCGTGGCGGCCGGCGGCCAGCGCGTCGATCATACCGGACAGGTAGTCGCAGCAGGACAGCAGCAGCACCACCATTTCGTCGTTGAGCGTCACGCTGCCGTCGCGCACCTTGTCCAGCAGGCTTTCCACCACGTGGGTGAAGGCGACGATGTGGTCAAGGCTGAACAGGCCCGCCGATCCCTTGATGGTATGGGCGGCGCGGAAGATGGCGTTGATCGCCTCCCCCTGGTCGCCGGCCAGGTCGACATTCAGCAGCGCGTTTTCCATCTCCTCCAGCAGTTCGCGGCTTTCGGCGATAAATGTCTGTAGCGCGTCATCCAGGTTCATGGCTTCCCCTCAAGCGTGTATCAGCACGGCGTCGCCGAAGAAGGCGACCAGGTCCAGCATCTCGAAGATTTCAACTACGGCGGGGCTGTGCTGCAGCAGGCGCAGCTCGCGCTGGTCGGCGGCGGCGGCCTGCTTGGCCAGCATCAGCACCTGCAGGCCGGCGGTATCGAGCTCGGTCACGCCGGACAGGTCGATCTCCAGCACGCGCGTCTTGCGCAGCGCTTCCAGCACACTGACTTTCAGATCGGCGGCGCGGTAGATCGTCATTTCGCCGTCCAGGGAAATCCGGGTAACGTCGTCCGCCATCGCAGCCTCCGCTCAAATAGCACAATCGATCATGGCAGCACCAGCTTGGCCACGGCGCCCAGCAGCACCTCGGGCTTGAAGGGCTTGACCACCCAGGCCTTGGCGCCGGCCGCCTTGCCCTCTTCCTTCTTGCTCTCCTGCGACTCGGTGGTCAGCATGATCACCGGCGTGAATTTATAGTTGGGCAGCTGCTTGAACTGCTTGACGAAGGTGATGCCGTCCATGTTAGGCATGTTCACGTCGCACACCACCAGGTGGATTTTCTGCCCGGTGCATTTGGACAGCGCATCAACGCCGTCCCGTCCCTCGATCACATCGTATCCCGCGCCTTTCAGCGCAATCCCCACTACCTGACGCAGCGAGGCCGAATCATCGACCACCATGATGGTTTTTCCCATATCTCATCTACCCTCAGAAAAAAGTGATTTCATCGGCTTCGGAAGCGGCCGGCGCGGCCAGGCGCGCGCCGCTGTGCACCGCGTGTTCCTCGGCCATGGCGTAGGTCTTCTGCAGCTCGTGCAGCAGACGGTCCGGATCGGGCGCTTCCAGCACGCCGCTGGATTCATACTGCGCCCGGTTCTCGCGCAGCAGCGCCGGCAGGCTTTCCATGTTCTCGCGCACGTGCGACATCACCTGGCTGACGCGGTCCTGGAACTGCAGCTGCACCAGCGCCTGGCCCACCTCGCCCTGGATGCCGATGCTCTCCTGCTTGAGCAGGTCGGACGATTGCACCAGCGCGTCGGTGATCTGACGGAACTCGGCCAGCACGGAATCGATCATGCCTTCGGCCGACTGCATCGACTTGTCTTCCGATTCGCTCGACTGTTCGGCCGCCTGGCTGGCGGCGAGGATGGCGCTGCTGATCAGGCCCACGCGGTTGGTGATCTCCTTGCCGGTTTCGGCCGAGCGCATCGACAGCATGCGCACCTCCTGCGCCACCACCGCGAAGCCGGCGCCGGCGGGACCGGCGCGCGCCGCTTCGATGGCGGCGTTCAGCGCCAGCAGATTGGTTTGGGCGGCGATGCTGGCCACGCCTTCGGCCATGCCGCGCAGCTCGCGCGTAAAGCGTTCCAGATCCTTGATCTGCGCCAGCATGGCCTGCTTGGACGCCATCGCCGATTTCATCGACGTCACCACCGAGCCGAGTTGCGTTTCGCTGTGCGCGAACACCTCGGTCATCGAGCTGCCGTTCTGGTTGTTGGCGCTGGAGACGTGCACCGCGTTGTCGAGTTTATCGACGATGCTGGAGAAGCGCGACGCCAGGTCGGACACCGCCTCCTCCATCTGCGTGCGCGAGTTTTCGATATGCCGGCACCATACGGGCAGCACGGCGTCGCCGAAGCGTTCGCGCCCGGCGAGATAATGGTCGATCATGGAGTTGTCGCCGGTGGCGTTGGTGGCGCCGAATCCGCTATCGCGCGTGAGCCACGCGGCGGCGGCCAGCAGGAGCGCGGCCCAGATCAAGGTGTACCAGCCCCAGGCGCTCCAGCCCGCGGCGATGGTGCCCAAGGCGCCGGCGATCGCCAGCCCGAAGGGCGCGAGAATTTTGCTGTTCAACCCGGTATCGTTCTTCACTGGACGCCACCCCGCTGTCATCTCGGAGTCCGCTGTCCCAGCATGCCCCGGTAGTCCAACTGTATCCCAGAAACCCAGCCCACGCCACAGTGCGACAGGCGAATCCATTGTAGCTGGAGTTTCGCGCGGCAGCGGCGCAAATCGCCTGCGGCGCGCAATTATGCAAGCGACGGCGCGCCCGCCGCACGCCCCGGGAAGCCTTGCACGCAAAGGGCTCCTTTAATCGCAACAGCATCCATCTTGCTAGTCGCTTGTTGCGCAGCTGCATCATATGCGCCTGCGGCGGGGGCTCGACTTTTTGCGCGCTTGCTAGTACATTGGCAAGCTTGTAAATTACTCAACATCATTTTGGAGTCGGACATGAAGCAGTATGGAGCGGAATTCTTTGGTACTTTCTGGCTGGTGCTTGGCGGCTGCGGCAGCGCCGTGCTGGCGGCGGCGTTTCCCGGCGTCGGCATCGGCCTGCTCGGCGTGGCGCTGGCCTTCGGCCTGACGGTGCTGACCATGGCCTACGCCATCGGCCACATCTCCGGTTGCCACCTGAACCCGGCGGTGTCGATCGGCCTGTGGGCCGGCGGCCGCTTCCCGGCCAGGCAGCTGCTGCCGTACATCGTGGCGCAGGTATTGGGCGGCATCGTCGCCGGTGGCGTGCTGTATGTGATCGCCAGCGGCAAGGCCGGTTTTGATGTCAGCGCCGGCTTCGCCGCCAACGGCTATGGCGCGCACTCGCCGGGCGGCTACGCGCTGACCGCCGCGCTGGTGTCGGAAGTGGTGATGACCATGATGTTCCTGCTGGTGATCCTGGGCGCCACCGACGCCCGCGCGCCGAAGGGCTTCGCGCCGCTGCCGATCGGTTTCGCGCTGACGCTGATCCACCTGATCTCGATCCCGGTCACCAACACCTCGGTCAACCCGGCGCGCAGCACCGCTGTCGCGCTGTACGTCGGCGACTGGGCGGTGAGCCAGCTGTGGCTGTTCTGGGCGGCGCCGGTCGCCGGCGCCCTGCTGGGCGCGGCGGTCTACCGCGTCATCGGCAAGGCCGATCCAGCCTGACGGAATTACGCCAGCAGCTTCGCGCCCGACAGGCCGACACGGCGCGGCGCCGCCGCATCGTCCAGCTTGAAGATGCTGACGGCTGCGGCCAGTTGCGCGGCCTGTTCCTGCATCGAGCCGGCCGCCGCCGCGGCCTGCTCCACCAGCGCGGCGTTCTGCTGCGTCACATGGTCCATCTGCGAGATGGCCATGTTGATCTGTTCAATGCCGTGGGTCTGCTCAACGCTGGCGTTGCTGATCTCCGCCATGATGGCGGTCACGCGCTGGATGCTGCGCACCACTTCCTCCATGGTGTTGCCGGCCTGGCCGACCAGCCGCGTGCCGGTTTCCACCTTGCCCACCGAATCATCGATCAGCGCCTTGATCTCCTTGGCGGCGCTGGCCGAACGCTGCGCCAGGTTGCGCACCTCGGACGCCACCACGGCAAAGCCGCGTCCCTGCTCGCCGGCGCGCGCCGCTTCCACCGCCGCGTTCAGGGCCAGGATATTGGTCTGGAAGGCGATGCCGTCGATGACGCCGATGATGTCGACAATCTTCTTCGACGACTGGTCGATCGACGCCATGGTCTGCACCACGTCCGACACTTCGGCGCCGCCGCGCTGCGCCACTTCGGCGGCGCTGGCCGCCAGCTGGTTGGCCTGGCGCGCGTTCTCGGCATTCTGCTTGACGGTGCTGGTCAGCTCCTCCATCGACGACGCGGTTTCCTCCAGCGAGCTGGCCTGCTCCTCGGTGCGCGAGGACAGGTCCAGGTTGCCGGCGGCGATTTCCGACGAGGCGGTGGAGATGGTGTCCGTACCGTTGCGCACCTCGCTGACAATGCCCACCAGGCTGTGCGACATGCGGTTCAGGGCGTGCAGCAGCTTGCCCGGTTCGTCCTTGCTGTAATCGGTGTGGGCCCGGCCGCTGCGGTCGACCAGGTCGCCCTCGGCCACGTTCTCGGCCAGCGCCACCGCCTCGTTGATCGGACGTGTGATGCCGGTGGTCAGCCACCAGGCGAAGGCCACGCCGAACGCCACCACCAGCACCGCCAGCAGCACCAGCAGGTTGCGGCTCTGCGCGGCCACCTCGTCGATGCGGGCGGCGGCGGCGTCGATCTCCTTGCGCTGGTGATCGAGGATTTTCTGCAACATGCCTTCATAGGTCTTGGCCGCCGGCAGGTAAACCTGCTCCAGCAGGCGCGTGGCCTCGGCGGCGTCGCCGGCGCTCTTGGCCTTCATCACGTTGTCGCGCGAGCTGACGTAGAGCTTGCGCATCTCCACCAGCTCGTCCATCAGCTTGCGGTCGCTGTCGTTGGTCAGCGCCTCGATCTGCTTGACCAGGCTGGAGGCGAAGCTGACGCCTTCCTTGGCCTCGTCGGCAAAGAAGGTGGCCAGCGACGGGTCGGCGCTCTTGGCGATGGCGGTGGTGCGGCGGATGCCGGCAAACACGGTGCGATACCAGTCGGAAATCAGGCGCTCCTTGGCCAGCGGCGTTTCCATCATGGCGCGCGTGGCGGAGGCGACGCCTTGCAGGCGGTAGATGCCGAGACCGGTATTGAGGATGAGAACGGCGAGAATGATGGCAAAGCCCAGGGCCAGACGCCGGCCGATGCTGAGGTCGTGAATTTTCATGCGAAGTCTCCGGTGCGGATTATTTTCTTATAGTAACGCTAAAGGCATGAATAAAAGCAACTTCTTCAACTGAGTGAAGTTTGGAATAAATTTTAATTTTCATTCTAATCTGCAACAAATATTGTGTCGCAGACTGTGAAAACGTTTACACTTTGAAGTTCCTTTTGTACGGCCGTTTACATAGCTGGATTTCAAATGCAACATTGTGGACGACCACCGCCACTCCTAAGAAACTGAGATGAGCAACGCATTCCAAGAACACCGCGCGAAATACCGCGAAGTCGTCTCCCGCCGCTATGGCGTGACTCCCGAACTCTACGATGAAGCATCGCGCCTGCTGGCGCCGCTGGCGGTGCCCTTCAGCATGCGCAAGGGCGAATACCTGCAACGCATCGGCACTCCCGCGCAGTATATTCACTGGCTGCACAGCGGCGTGACGCGCACCGGTTTCATTACCGACGCCGGCAACGAGGTCACGCTGCACTTCCAGAGCGACGGTGAACCGGTCGGCGCGCACGATGATCTGTTGCGTTCGTGCGACGCTGTGCCGGCGCTGAACTTCGTGGTGGCCGAGACCGCCGTCCACGGCTACCGGCTGGATTGGTCGGAAGTCAGCGCGCTGTACAAGCGCAACAACGACCTGCGCGACTACTACCTGGGCGCCGCCCAGCGCAGCATCATCGACCAGAGCCGCCGGCTGTACCTCAACGCCTCGCCGGCGCAGGGCCGCCTGATCGCCTTCCGCCGCGAATATCCGGGACTGGAGCAGCGCATCTCGCAGAAGGTGGTGGCGTCGTTCCTCGGCATCACGCCGCAGTACATGTCGCAGCTGCTGCGGCAGGACGGCAGCAAGGCATAAAAAAAAAGCGCTCCGGGGAGCGCTTTTTACTTACTGCTTGATG
This sequence comes from Duganella alba, assembly GCF_009674495.1. Classification (GTDB taxonomy): domain Bacteria; phylum Pseudomonadota; class Gammaproteobacteria; order Burkholderiales; family Burkholderiaceae_D; genus Rugamonas; species Rugamonas alba. Next base: position 254,281 of record NZ_WKJN01000007.1, read on the forward strand.
CTTTTGATTTTGTTGTTTTCATCGACAAACACCAGCTTCGGCACGTGGGTCTCGATTTCCTGGTCGGTCATCGGGCCGTAGGTGCAGATGATCAGCAGGTCGCCCAGCTGCGCCTTGCGGGCGGCGGCGCCGTTCAGCGAAATCTCGCCGCTGCCGCGCTTGCCGGGAATGGCGTAGGTGGCGAAGCGCTCGCCGTTGTTCACGTTATACAGTTCGATCTGCTCGTTGACTTTGATATCGGCGGCTTCCAGCAGGTCCACGTCGATACCGCAGGAACCTTCGTAGTTCAGGTCGGCCTGGGTCACCGTCACGCGGTGCAGCTTGGAGCGCAGCATAATACGTTGCATAGAATTCTTTCCCTCGATAGTAATCGTTCAAACTTGGCATCGTGTCCAGGCAGAGGCAGCGACGCGAGGGCGGCATTGTACCATTTGCCGCCTGCCGCCGCCGCATTCCCCCCGCTCGCCGCGGCTTTGTGGCATATTGTTTCCGTGTAAACATATTCAACTATTTTCATGAAGCTGACCCGTCTGCTAACGCTGTCCACCGCCGTCCTGGCGCTGCTGGTGTGCGGCATGCTGGGGCACATCGCGCACGACGCCTGGCGCCGCTACGACGCCACCAGCACCGGCCTGCAGGCGCTGCGCCTGACGCAGGCGGCCATGGTGGCGGCGGAAAAGCTGTCGTTCGAACGGGGGCCGGTCAACGCCGTGCTCGGCGACGGCGCGCCGGCCGATCCGG
>NZ_WKJN01000080.1 GCF_009674495.1 Duganella alba
TGGCCCAGGCCGTGCTGGCGCGCGACCCGTCGACCCAGATCGCGCTGCTCGGCTCGCCGAAAGACCGGGACGCCTGCGCCGAGGTGGCGGCCGGGTTGCCGGCCGGCGCGGTGTTCAACCTGGCCGGCGCCACCAGCCTGGCCGAGGCGATCGCCCTGATCGCGCGCGCGGCGGCGGTGGTGGCCAACGATTCGGGCCTGCTGCACATCGCCTCGGCGCTGAACCGGCCGGTGCTGGCGCTGTACGGTCCCACCGATCCCGACCACGCGCCGCCGTTCTCCGACCTGGCCGCCTCGATTTCGCTGCGCCTCGACTGTTCGCCGTGCAAGCAGCGCGAGTGCCCGCTGGGGCACCACGACTGCATGGTCAAGCTGGCGCCGGAACTGGCATGGCAGCGTTTGCAGCCGATGCTGGCTGCATAGCGCGCCGATTTGTTGTATAAGAGCAGTACGAGCAATACCTGGGTGTCCCCCATGTTCAAGCGCCTTTCCATCACTTTCTGGGCCACCGTGTTTGTCGGCGTGGTGTGCCTGTCGCTGGTCGGCGTCGATGTCTGGCGCAGCCTGAACGCGCGCAGCGAGCAGCTGGCGGAGATGGAACGGCTCGGCGCCAACCTGGCGCGCGCCATGGCGCAGCAGGCCGACGACACCATCAAGGCGGCCGACACCGCGCTGGCCGACGTGGTCGAGCGCATCGAGACCGACGGCACTGGCGCGCGCGCGCTGGCGCGGGTGCAGCGGCAGATGCAGACGCAGGTGATCAACCTGCCGCAGCTGGTCGGGCTGTTTGTCTACGACGAGCAGGGCCGCTGGATCGTCAACTCGCGCGGCACGCCGGGCCAGGCCTACAACAACGCCGACCGCGAATACTTCATCCACCACCGCACGCATCCCGAGCGCGGGCCGCACGTCGGCCATCCGGTCATCAGCCGTTCCAGCGGCAGGTGGATCATGCCGGTGTCGCGCCGCCTGAACAAGCCGGACGGCAGCTTCGGCGGCGTGGTGCTGGCGACGCTGGACATCGATTACTTCCGCCGCTTCTACCAGAGTTTCGACGTCGGCGCGCGCGGCGCGGTGGCGCTGCTGTCGGACGACGGCGTGCTGTTGCTGCGCCAGCCGTTCGACAGTTCGCGCGTCGGCAGCAGCATGCGCGACAGCGAACTGTTCCGCCACTACGCGCAGCAGCGCGGCGCGGCGCGCACCGGCAGCGCCTTCTTCCACTCCTTCCACGACAACGCGGTGCGGCTCAACAGCTTCCGCCCGCTGGAACACTATCCGCTGTTCGTGACGGCGGCGCTGTCGCGCGAGGAAATGCTGGAGCGTTGGCGGCGCGACACCTTCACCAGTTCCGCCGGGGTGGTGGTGCTGGCGGCGCTGCTGGGCTTTTTCGGCAAGCGGCTGGTGGACCAGATCAAGCTGCGCGCGCAGGCCGAGGCCGAGCTGCGCCAGGCGCGCGACGCGCTGGAGAGCGCCAACCGCACGCTGGAGCGCCAGGCCATGCAGGACGGCCTGACCGGGCTGGCCAACCGGCGCCAGTTCGACGTCACGCTGGGCAACGAGTTCAGCCGCGCCATGCGGCACCAGGACACGCTGGCCTTCATCATGATCGATGTCGACTACTTCAAGCAGTACAACGACCTGTACGGCCACAGCGCCGGCGACGAGGTGCTGCGCGCCGTGAGCAAGCTGATCCGCGCGCTGACGCCGAAGCGGCCCGGCGACCTGACGGCGCGCTACGGCGGCGAGGAGGTCGGCATCCTGTTGCCGAATACAGACCTGCATGGCGCGCAGGCGGTGGCGGAGCGCATCCGCCAGGCGGTGGAGCAGTTGCAGATGCCGCACAATGGCAGTCCGTTCGGCGTGGTGACCTTGAGCGCCGGCATCGCCACCATTGCGCCGCAGCGCGGCGTGCACCTGGCCGGCATGCTGGTGGAGGCGGCCGACAAGGCGCTGTATGTGGCCAAGTCGGAGGGGCGCAATCGCCTGAGTCTGGCCCCCTAGGTGGTTTCCAGCCGCAGAAGGGCGGCGCGCGCCACCGGCGGCGAGACGATGTGGGCGCCGTCGAATTCCTCGTACTGGACTGCGTAGCCTTCGCTGGTCAGGCGGGCGGCGATCTCCTGGCCGCGCTGCACCGCCAGCACCTGGTCGTCCTTGCCGTGGCCGACGAAGATGCGCGGCCGGCCTTCACGCCGCAACGGCGCCATGAAGCCGGGCGAGAACGCCAGGATGTCGCTGAACAGATGGCCGTTCATCAGGCCCACCGACAGCGCGTAGGAAGCGCCGTCGGAAAAGCCGGCGATCGCCATCGCCTGTTCGTCCACCTCGTAGCGCTGCATGGTCCACAGCAGCGCGCGGTCGAGGAAGGCGAGGTCGGGGCCGTAGCCGCCGCGCAGCAAGTCCCAGCTGGTCGACAGCGCGTCGGGAATCAGCAGCAGCGCGCCGTGGCGGATCGCATGCGCCAGCGCGATGTGATCGCCGCCGCCATGCTGGCCGCCGGCGCCGTGCAGCAGCACCAGCAGATGCAGCGGCCGTCCTTCGGCGCCGGCGCCCGAGTCCAGGTGCGGCGGCACGTGCAGCACCGCCTTGCGGCCGTCGGCGAACGAGAGCTGGTGCGTGCCGGCGTCCAGCGCCGGCTGGCGCTGGTGGGCGATTTGCCGCAGCAGGTCGGGCCGCGCGTGCAGGCGGCCATCCGCATACGGGGCAGGCGCGGGCGCCGACACGTTTAGAATTCCTCCCAGTCGTCGCCCGCCGGCGCCGCCTTGCTCTGCGCGCGCGGCGCGTTAGCGGCCGGCGCCCCCGACCTC
>NZ_WKJN01000081.1 GCF_009674495.1 Duganella alba
CACCGCCGGCGCTGCCCTGCGCCTGGTGCTCGCGTGCCTGCGCCAGCGCCTGCGCCGCCTGCTCCAGCGCTTGCGCGCGCAACGCGAACTGCTGCGCGGCCGCCTGGTCGGCGCCGTCGAAATTCAACCGCGCGACACGCGCATCGCTTGCCGTGGCAGCACTATCGGCGCCGCGCAGCAGATCGTGAAACTCGTTTTCCTCCACCATCGCCAGCACGCTCTCAGCCTCGCCGATGCGGCGCCGGTCCAGCAGCTGATCGACCAGTTGCTGATAGGCCGCCTGCTTCAGCTGCACAAAGCTATGCTGCTGCTCGATCGGCAAGCCGGTGATGTTTTCGCGCGCCGCCTGCAAGGCGTTGACGGCCTGCTTGCCAAGGAACACCGCCTGCGTGCCGTCGTCAAGCGCACTCATTTGCGCGGCGGCGCGTGCCTGCAGCAGCGTCGTGCGGTTGGCCAGGCCGATCGCCATGGCGCGCGCGCCTTGCTGTCGCGCCAACGCCAGATCCGGCCCGCGCGCATTGAGACTGGCGGCGTCGAGCAGCGCCTCGGCATACGCCGGATGGGACAGGCCGCGCTGCGCCGCCAGTTGCTGCGCCAGCACGCCGCTGCGTTCGGCCAGCGCCGACAGCGCCGCCGCATCCAGCCCTGTCCGCTCCGCGCGCACCATGTTCAGCGCCAGCTCGACTTCGATCTGGCCGCTGGCGACCGGATCGGGCAGCGATGCCATCCGCTGCGCCAATGCGGCCAGCGTGCTTTCCGCCTGCTCCTGGCGGCCCAGCGCGCGCAAGGCCTGTGCCGCCAGCATGGCGGCGATGCGTTCGTCGTTGCTCATCTGACCGTTGGTGGCGTGGGCCAGCTCGCCGGCCCGTTCGGCCTCCTCCAGCGCCGCCTGCGCCTGCCCCAGCGCCAGCAGCGCCTTGGCGTGGGCCAGTTGCAGCCACACGCACGAGGCGGCGATGCGGCCCGGAATGGCGCGGCATGCCGCGTAGCCCGCCTGCGCGGCCGCCGCCGAGCGGCCGAGACGGTTGTTGGCCAGCTGGGTCGACGCCACATCCTGCCAGGCAGTGATGGTTTGCACATTCTGATCGCCCAGCGCGGCGCGGCGGATGCGCAGCACGTGTTCGGCCTCGCCGGCCGCCTGCGCCGCCTGGCCCAGGCGCAGGTGAATGGCGGCCACCCGCGTCAGGGCGAAGCTGGTGCCAAGCGCATCGGGACCAAACCGGCGCACCGCGCTGGCCAGGCCCAGTTCGGCGTAAGCCAGCGCCGCCGCATCGTTGCCGACCTCGGTGTTCCAGGCGGCCATGTCCTGCACGCTGGTCTGCGTTTCGGTGGCGTCCGGGCCGAACGCCGCCAGGCGGATGCGGTAGGCGCGCTCCAGATAGTAGTAGGCTTCCTGCTGCTTGCCCTGGCGTAGCAGCAGCACGCCGACGTCGCGCATGCCCCAGGCATGGTCGGTGCTGTCTTTGCCCGAGGTGCGTTCCCAGGTGTCCATGGCCTGGCGCGCATACACCAGGCCGCGATCATACTCGCGTGTCAGCAGCGAAATGCCCGACAGATTGGACAGGCTGGTGCCATAGCTGACGGTATTGGTGCCGATGATTTGCGCCTTGGCGCGCAGCGCCACGTCGCCCCATTCCCAGGCCTTGTCGAAACGGCTGGACTGGCGATACAGATACATCAGCTCGGCCGGATAGTACATGCGCTGGTGGCCGGGATCGCCGTCCGGCGTGGCGCTGTTGTCGATCTGCTGGCGCAGGGCCCAGCCTTCCAGCAGCGCGGCCTCGCTGTCGGCGTAGCGGTTCAGCATGTCCAGCGTCTGGCCGTAGGCGAGCAGGCTGTCGGCGATGCCGCCCTGGTCGCCGGCCTCGCGGCACAGGCGCAACGCCTGCTCGAAAGACGGCAGGGCTTCCTGATAGTTCTCCTTGTCTGACGCCTTGGTGCCGAGCGCGATCAATTCGCCGGCGGCGGGCTGGCAGGTGCCGGCGACCGCCGGCGCCGACAACGCACCGGCCACGCACAGCCACGCCGCCCATGTCAGCACGCGCTTCATCGTGCGGCTCCCGCGGCCACGCGCCAGCTGACGCGAGCGACCTGCGCCTGGTCCGGATTGTGGCCGGCGGCCAGCGAGGCGCCGCGTGCGGACGCCGCGTCCGTTGCGGCACTGCCTGGCCGCAGCGCGTCGAGCAATGCGAAGCGGCGCGGCATGGCGCCGTTGGCGGCCGGCGCGGCCACCAGCGCCAGCCATTCCGGCGCACCGGCGGCGCCGCGCGCGGTGACTTCGAATTCGCGTTCGAAGTGGCTCATCTGCGCCGGCATGCCGGGCGACAAACGGTTGCTGTCGCCATCGAACGGCGGGAACACGCGCGTCGCCGGCCCGGTGAGCGGCAGGTGCACGATGCCGACATCGACCGAACCTTCGCCGCCGTTGTCGACCACCACCCGCAGCCGCGTGCCGGCCTTCAGCAAGCCCAGGTCGCGGTCGGCAAACGGCAGGCTGACGGCCGCCTGGCCAGGCGCCTGGATCTCGATGCGCGCCTGTAGCAGCGGCGCGGCGGCGGCTGTCGAGGGCAAGGCCAGCAGCGCGGCAATGCTGGCGGCGCGTGCGCGCAGGGCCGGCAGTTCGTTATCGCGCACGCGCAGGCTGACGGCGCCGCGGCCGGGC
>NZ_WKJN01000082.1 GCF_009674495.1 Duganella alba
GCGCCCGCGCGGCGCGGCGTCGGGCGTGGCCGCGTTGGCGTTGATGCCGCCCTTGCCGCCCCAGGCGCTGCTCAGGTTGCCCATCAGCTGCGGTTCGGCGATCATGGTGGCGCCGCCGATCCAGCCCAGCACCAGGCAGGCCGCCAGGCCGGCCCAGGTGCGCCAGTCGCGCCGGCGGCCGCGCTTCGGCACGCTGTCGTTGACGTGTTCGGGATGCCAGCCGGCATCGTGCTTGTGCTTGTCGCCGCGGTGGCCGTCCTCGTTGCGGGTGCTCTCCAGCCACTCGATTTCCCACTCCTCCGAGGCGATCCACTCGTCGTGCTCCTTGCGGCGCTGGGCGTCGGACAGGGTCTCGTAGGCGCTGTTGAGGATGGCCATGATGCGCGCAGCCTTCTCATCCCCCGGATTTTTGTCCGGGTGGTACTTTTGGCTGAGCGCCTTGTACGCGGCACGTATGACCTCCTGCGGCGCCATACGCGACACTTTCAGGTTGTCATAGTGGGTGTGAATCTTGGCCATAACTGGAAATCGACGCAGAATCAATCATCATAGCCCATCTTAGCGCATGCAACCCCGAGATCAGACAAGGATTTGACTTGCTTTTCTACCCAATGTGATTTTTTGTCTACAGCCGATGGGTGCGGTCCTGGAGCACCAGGGCCTGCGGCAATTCCACGCCCTTGCCCACCACCAGCACCTTGAACAGCTCGCCCATTTCCGCCGGCGACACCAGCTTCTGCATGGCGCGCGCCTGCGGCAGGTAGGCCATGGCGTCGGCCGGATCGGTGCGCAGCAGCAGCTCGCCGATGCCGGCGCCGATCAGGAAGCCGGCCTGGTTCAGGTAGCCCAGCACGTCGATGCCGGCGTCCTGCGCCGCCAGCGCCATCGCCGTGAAGTCGACGTGGGCGGTGATGTCCTGCAGGCCCGGATAATAAAACGGGTCCGGATGGGCGTGATGGCGGTAGTGGCACATCAGCGTGCCGGCGGCGCGCTGGTCGAAGTAATACTCGTGCGCCGGGAAGCCGTAGTCGAACAGGAAGGCGGCGTTGGCCTGGCCGCTGGCCAGCATGCGCGCCAGCGTCGCCATGAAGCTGCTGGCGATGCCGTGCAGCTCGGTCACATAGCCGGCCGGCAGCTGTTCGTGCTCCGGAATCTGGCGCGCGACCTGCGCCAGCAGTTCGTCGCCGGCCGGCGTTTCCAGATACTGGAAGCGGCCGTCGGCCACCGTCACCTGCAATTCCTGCCAGCCTTCCGGATGCTTGCTGACCAGGTGCACCGGCATCGCATCGAGCACTTCGTTGCCGAACACCACGCCGTCGAACGACGCCGGCAAGGCGTCCAGCCACTGCACCTGCGGGAAGTCGCGCAGCTTTTCCTGCTGCCGCCCGCGCAGTTCGCCGGACAGCTCGACGATGAAATAGCGCTCCACCGCCACCCCGGCCGCGGCCAGTTCGGTCAGGATGTCGAACGCCAGCTTGCCGGTGCCGGCGCCGAATTCGAGGATCCGCGGCGCGCTTTGGGCGATAATAGCGGCTGCAACCCGCGCCAGCGCCGCGCCGAACAACGGCGACAGCTCGGGAGCGGTTGTAAAATCGCCATCTTTTCCCAGTTTGGCGGAGCCGCCGCTGTAGTAGCCCAGTCCGGGCGCATACAGCGCCAGTTCCATGTAGCGGGCGAAGGAAATCGCACCGCCGTGGCGTTCGATGTCGGCGGCGATCAGGGTCTGCAGGGCGTGGGACGCGGCCAGCGCGTCGCTAGAAGGTACGGGTAAGGACATCCCGGCATTATATCCAGTTCAACATGATGACAGCACAGGACAACTTAGCTCCGGGCCAGCGCGTGGCCCTCGTCACCGGCGCCGGACGCCGGATCGGCCGCGCCATCGCGCTCGGCCTGGCGCGCGCCGGCTGGGACGTGGCGGTGCATT
>NZ_WKJN01000083.1 GCF_009674495.1 Duganella alba
CAGCCGGCACGCCGGGCGGTCCGCCCGCCGATCCAGGTCAGCCCGGCCAGCCTGGCGCTCCCGCCGGGGCGAAGGATGGCCCGCCGCCGCCACCGCCCGCGCTGGTGATGAGCGGCGTGCTGCGCCGCGGCGACAACAGCACCATCGTGTGGCTCAACGACCAGCCGCAATACGGCGTGCAGAAAAGCCTGTTGCAACGCGACGGTTCGCCCACGCCCGGCGTGACGGTCACGCTGCCGTCGGGGAAAAAAGTGATACTCAAGACCGGCCAGCGCTACGACCTGAACGAAGGCCGCATCAAGGACGTCAATGAACAATAGGACCATGCCGCGCCGCGCATCCGGTTTCACGCTGGTGGAAATCGCCATCGTGCTGCTGATCGTCGGCCTGCTGCTGGGCGGGATGCTGGCGCCGCTGTCGTCGCAGATGGAGCAGCGCCGCGTCAGCGACACCCGGCGCGCGATGGAGGATGCGCGCGAAGCGCTGCTCGGCTTCGCGCTGCAGAACGGCTATCTGCCCTGCCCGGCCATCTCGTCCAGCAACGGGCTGGAAGACCGCACCGGTAATGCCTGCAACAAGCGCTATGGCTATCTGCCGTGGGCGACGCTGGGCGTCGGCCGGCTCGATGGGTGGGACCGGTTGATGGCCTATACTGTCACGCCGGCGTTCGCCAACTCGGTGAACCTGTTCACGCTGAAGACGCCGCGCGACGTCACCATCGGCACCCGCAGCGCCAACGGCCAGCTGGTGGCGCTATCCGGCATCAGCGATATTCCGGCGGCGATCATCTCGTTTGGCCACAACGGCTACGGCGCCACCAGCGCACAGGACATTCTCATCAGCGACGCCGGCATCGGCAATATCGACGAAAAGACCAACCTGCAAGGCAGCGGCACCGCGCTGATCATGCGCGACACCAGCGAAGACGCGCGCGCGCCGGGCGGCGCCTTCGACGACATCGTGCTATGGATCTCGCCGAACATCCTGTACAACCGCATGGTGGCGGCACAGCGCTTGCCATGATGCGGCCAGCGCTCACCATCGCCCGCTACACGCTGCTGGAAGCCCTGCGCAACCGGCTGCTGTGGCTACTGCTGGTCCTGATGGCCGGCGCGATCGCCGTCAGCGGCTTCCTCAACGAGCTGGCGCTGACCGAAAGCCGGCAGTTGCAGGCCGCCCTGCTGGGCGCCGTGCTGCGCTTTGCCGCCGTGTTTTTGATCGCCACCTTCGTCGTCACCAGCATGGCGAGCGAGGCCAGTGACAAGGGGCTGGAGCTGCTGATGGCGCTGCCCATGCCGCGCGCGGTCTACCTGTTCGGCAAGCTGGCCGGCTTTGGCGCGCTGGCCGTGCTGCCGGCGCTGCTGTTTGGCGCGCTCGCGCTGTTCTTCGCGCCGCCGGCGCAGGCCGCGCTGTGGGCGTTTTCGCTGCTGTGCGAATGCTGGATCGTCGCCGCCTTCAGCGTGTTGTGCATGCTGACGCTGAACCAGGTGCTGCCGGCGCTGGCGGCGGCGTTTGCGTTCTACCTGCTGGCGCGCGTGATCGGCGCGCTGCAACTGCTCGGCCACGGCGCCGGCGCCGCGCAAAGCAGCGGCCAGCAGGCGCTCAACATGGGCATCGATGGCCTGGCGCTGCTGCTGCCGCATCTGGACCAGTTTACGCGCAGCGACTGGCTGGTGTATCACAGCGGCGCCGCCGCCGACCTGGCGGCGATCGGCACGCAGACCGCCATCTATGTCGTGCTGATGGCCGCCGCCGCGCTGTTCGACCTGCACCGCAAAGCCATCTGAGGCCGCGCATGACGCCCGCCACCGCACCGCCAGCCGCCTCGCCGCCACGCCCGCCGCCTCGCGGCCGCGTCTCCG
>NZ_WKJN01000084.1 GCF_009674495.1 Duganella alba
CAGCCGGCAGGCGGCGCAGCTGCTGCTGGCCGGCGCGCGCGGCTTCGACGGCAACCGCTTCAAGATCGAACTGGCGCAGCGCGCCGTGGTGCGCGCCATCCGCCGCGCGGCGGCCGGCACGGCGCAGGCGGGCGGCAACGACACACTGACAGGGGAGCGGGCATGAGCGAGGCAAAGCAGGATGTGGTGGTGGGGCGCGGCATGGACCGCGTCGACGGCCGCCTGAAGGTCACCGGCGCGGCGACGTTCACCGCCGAGCACAAGCTGCCACGGCTGGCGCAGGCGGTGATGGTGCAGAGTACGATCGCAAAGGGGAAGATCGCCGCCATCGACACGGCGGCGGCCGCCGCCATGCCGGGCGTGCGGCTGGTGCTGACGCACCGTAACGCGCTCAAGCTGCCCAAGCCGAAACCGCCGGACGCCAAGGACCAGCCGCCGCCGGTCAAGCTGAATCTGCTGCAGGACGATGTGGTCAACTACAACGGCCAGCCCATCGCGGTGGTGGTGGCCGATACGCTGGAGCAGGCGCAGGCGGCCGCGCGGCGCATCAAGGTGCGCTATGCGGCGGCCACCGGCGCGCAAGCGGCGGCGCTGGACTTCCGCCAGGCGGCGCGCCATCCGCGGCGGCCGAAGGAGCAGCCGGACCGCCCCAACGACAGCAACCGCGGCAACGTCGCCGCCGGGCTCAAAGGCGCGGCGGCGACGGTCGATGCGGTGTACACGACGCCGCTGGAGAACCACAATCCGATGGAGCCGCACGCCACCATCGCGGCTTGGGATGGCGACAGCCTGACGCTGTATGACTCGACGCAGAACGTGTCGGGCGTGAAGAAGAGCGCGGCGCGCACCTTCGGCATCGCGCCGGCGCAGGTGCGGGTGATCTGCCCCTTCGTCGGCGGCGGCTTTGGCAGCAAGGGCACGGCGTGGTCGCACGTGATGCTGGCGGCGCTGGCGGCGCGTCAGGCCGGCTGTCCGGTCAAGCTGGCGCTGGAACGCACGCAGATGTTCGCGCCGGTCGGCGCGCGGCCGATGACCGAGCAGCGCCTGCAGCTGGGCGCGGCGGCCGACGGCACGCTGGCGGCGGTGCGCCATGCGTCGCTGTCGAGCAGCGCGGTGCAGGATGAATTCGTCGAGCCGTGCACGCTGCTGACGCGCATGCTGTACCAGGCGGAGAACGCGCAGACGTCGCAGCGGCTGGCGGTGCTCAATCTCGGCGTGCCGACCTATATGCGGGCGCCGGGCGAATCGAGCGGCAGCTTTGCGCTGGAGTCGGCGCTTGACGAGCTGGCGTATTCGCTGAAGATGGACCCGCTGGCGCTGCGGCTGCGCAATTACGCCGAGACCGATCCGGACAAGCAGCTGCCGTGGTCGGGCAAGGCGCTGCGCGAGTGCTACCGCGAGGCGGCGGCGCGCTTCGGCTGGTCGCGCAGGAATCCGGAGCCGCGTTCGATGCGCGCCGGCGAGCAGCTGGTCGGCTGGGGTATGGCGACCGCCACCTATCCGGCCAACCGGCAGCCGGCCAAGGCCTCGGCCACTTTGCTGGCCGATGGCACGGCGGTGGTGCGCAGCGGCACGCACGATCTGGGCACCGGCACCTACACGGTGATGAGCCAGGTGGCGGCCGATGCGCTCGGGCTGGCGGTGGAGAAGGTGCGCTTCGAGCTGGGCGACACCACGCTGCCGGAGGCGCCGGTGTCGGGCGGTTCGATGAGCGTGGCCAGCGTGGGGCCGGCGGTGCAGGCCGCGTGCGCGGCGGTGCGCGCCAAGGCGGTGGCGCTGGCGGTGGCCGACCGCGATTCGCCGCTGTACGGCGCCGATCCGGCTGCGGTGACGGTGGAGCAGGGCTGGCTGACAGGCGGCG
>NZ_WKJN01000085.1 GCF_009674495.1 Duganella alba
CCTGTTCGGCCAGCCGGAGCAGCCATGAGCGCCACGCCGCCACGACCGCCCGCCGCGCCGGCCGGCCAGCCGCTGGCGCAGCGGCTGACGCGCGACAAGGCCGACACGCTCTTGTTGCTGGCCGCCGCGCTGATGGTGCTGGCGCCGCATTTCAGCCATCTGCCGCCGTGGATCGGCGTGCTGGCCGGCGCCACGCTGCTGTGGCGCGCCGCCCTCACCTGGCTCGGCAAGCGCCTGCCGCCGGTGTGGCTGCTGCTGCCGATCGCGCTGGCCGCCATGGCCGGCGTCTACCGCAGCTACCACACGCTGCTGGGCCGCGACGCCGGCGTCGCCATGCTGGTGCTGCTGCTGGCCTTCAAGCTGCTGGAGATGCACGCCAAACGCGACCTGTTCGTGGTCACCTTCCTCGGCTTCTTCGTGCTGCTGACCAGCTTTTTCTACTCGCAGTCGATCCCGGCCGCGCTGTGGGTGGCGCTGACGCTGGCCATGCTGCTGACCGCGCAGCAGTCGTTCCAGTACACCGGCGCCGTGCCGCCGCTGGCGCGCCGCCTGCGCACCACGGCCAGGCTGACGGCGCTGGCGGCGCCGCTGGCGCTGCTGCTGTTTGTCGGTTTCCCGCGCATCCAGGGTCCGTTGTGGGGCCTGCCGGGCGACGCCGCCGGCGGCAAGACCGGCCTGTCCGACAGCATGGCGCCCGGCACGCTGTCGTCGCTGGCGCAGTCCGACGAGGTGGCGTTCCGCGTGCGCTTCTTCGGCGCCGTGCCGGCCCAGCCGCAGCTGTACTGGCGCAGCATCGTGCTGGGCGACTACGACGGCCGCACCTGGACCCGCGTGCCGCGCAAGCGCGGCCTGCAGCGGCTGGACGTGGCGGTCAGCGCGCGCGGCGCGCCGCTGCGCTACGAAACCACGATGGAAGCCAGCAACACGCGCTGGTTGGCGCTGCTGGAGCTGGCCGGCCCCACGCTGCAGGTGCCCGGTTACCGGCTGCGCGATTCCGACGAGATGGAACAGTTCACCACCGATCCGATCAGCCACCGCGTGCGCTTCGAGGCCAGCGCCTACCTGGATTTCACGCTGCAGGCCGGCGAACGGCCGCAGCGCATGACGCACTGGCTGGAGCTGCCGGCCGGCGTCAATCCGCGCACGCTGGCGCTGGCGCAGCAGCTGCGCGCGGCGGCCAGCGGCGCCGACACGCCGCAGCAACTGAGCAACGCCGTGCTGCAACGCTTCCGCCGCGACGGCTACCGCTACACGCTGGAGCCGCCGCTGACCGGCGCCAACGCCGTCGACGATTTCCTGTTCACCACCAAGGCCGGCTTCTGCGAGCACTACGCCGGCGCCTACGTGGTGCTGATGCGCGCCATGGGCGTGCCGGCGCGGGTGGTCACCGGCTACCAGGGCGGCGAGCGCAATCCGGTCGACGGCTACCTGACCGTGCGCCAATCCGACGCCCACGCCTGGGCCGAGTTCTGGACCCAGGCCGGCGGCTGGCGCCGCGTCGATCCGACCGCCGCCGTCGCCCCCGAGCGCGTCGAGCGCAACCTGGCGCGCGCGCTGCCGCGCCCCGCCGCCTTCGGCCTGGCGCCGCTGCTCGACCTGCAGAACGATCCGGATTCGTGGCTGGCGCAACTCAGATTCGCCTATGCCGCGTTGAATAATTCTTGGAATCAATGGGTACTGGATTACAATCCCGAGAGGCAGCGAAGTTTCCTTGAAGAACTAGGCGCGGCCGTCGGCAACTGGCGCACGGCACTCGGTGCGGCGCTGGCCGCCGGGCTGCTGTGGCTGCTGCGCTGGCAGCGCGGGCGCCGGCCGGCCGATG
>NZ_WKJN01000086.1 GCF_009674495.1 Duganella alba
CGCCTGGGGAGTACGGTCGCAAGATTAAAACTCAAAGGAATTGACGGGGACCCGCACAAGCGGTGGATGATGTGGATTAATTCGATGCAACGCGAAAAACCTTACCTACCCTTGACATGTACGGAAGACCGAAGAGATTTGGTTGTGCTCGAAAGAGAGCCGTAACACAGGTGCTGCATGGCTGTCGTCAGCTCGTGTCGTGAGATGTTGGGTTAAGTCCCGCAACGAGCGCAACCCTTGTCATTAGTTGCTACGAAAGAGCACTCTAATGAGACTGCCGGTGACAAACCGGAGGAAGGTGGGGATGACGTCAAGTCCTCATGGCCCTTATGGGTAGGGCTTCACACGTCATACAATGGTACATACAGAGGGCCGCCAACCCGCGAGGGGGAGCTAATCCCAGAAAGTGTATCGTAGTCCGGATTGTAGTCTGCAACTCGACTGCATGAAGTTGGAATCGCTAGTAATCGCGGATCAGCATGTCGCGGTGAATACGTTCCCGGGTCTTGTACACACCGCCCGTCACACCATGGGAGCGGGTTTTACCAGAAGTAGGTAGCTTAACCGTAAGGAGGGCGCTTACCACGGTAGGATTCGTGACTGGGGTGAAGTCGTAACAAGGTAGCCGTATCGGAAGGTGCGGCTGGATCACCTCCTTTCTAGAGTAGCACTGGTTCTAGCAACCACATCAAGCGTTCACACTTATCGACTGTAGACAACAAAGAACAGCAAATTTGGGGCTGTAGCTCAGCTGGTTAGAGCACCGTGTTGATAACGCGGGGGTCGTTGGTTCGAGTCCAACCAGCCCTACCAGTTGCACCAATGGGGGATTAGCTCAGCTGGGAGAGCACCTGCTTTGCAAGCAGGGGGTCGTCGGTTCGATCCCGTCATCCTCCACCACCTGTTTTTACGTAAGCACAGATGCTTAGGTAAAAGCAGTAATCGTTCTTTAACAATCTGGAAGAAGTAAGTAATTGTTATGACCCATGCGGGCAACTGCGTGGGTGGGTAATGATTGAATCATCAAACGTAACAACGTAATGTCTTATTCCTATAATCGCTCCTTTGTTTAGTCGTAAGGGGCTAACGTTATAGGGACAAGTGAATAAGTGCACATGGCGGATGCCTTGGCGATTACAGGCGATGAAGGACGTAGTAGCTTGCGATAAGCTGCGGGGAGCTAGCAAACAAGCTTTGATCCGCAGATTTCCGAATGGGGAAACCCACCCTTTTAGGGTATCACTCACTGAATACATAGGTGTGTGAGGCGAACGCGGCGAACTGAAACATCTAAGTAGCTGCAGGAAAATAAATCAACCGAGATTCCCAAAGTAGTGGCGAGCGAAATGGGAAGAGCCTGTACGTGATAGTCGGACTGATAGTGGAATGCTCTGGAAATGGCAGCCATAGCGGGTGATAGCCCCGTACACGAAATCAGACCGGTGGTACTAAGCGTACGACAAGTAGGGCGGGACACGAGAAATCCTGTCTGAATATGGGGGGACCATCCTCCAAGGCTAAATACTCGTAATCGACCGATAGTGAACCAGTACCGTGAGGGAAAGGCGAAAAGAACCCCGGGAGGGGAGTGAAATAGATCCTGAAACCGTGTGCATACAAACAGTAGGAGCCTCCTTGTGGGGTGACTGCGTACCTTTTGTATAATGGGTCAGCGACTTACATTCAGTGGC
>NZ_WKJN01000087.1 GCF_009674495.1 Duganella alba
TCGGCCGCCGGCACCCGCCACGGCTTGGCCGCCACGCCGCCCAGCGCCAGCCGCGCCGAGCGCACCGTCGCGCCCTCCATCTCCAGCCCCGCCGCCACCGACACCAGCGCAAACGCATAGCTGGCGCGGTCGCGCAGCTTCAGATAATGCGCGTGCGCCCCATACGCCGACGGCGGCAGCTCCACCGCCAGCACCAGTTCGGTCGGCGCCAGCGTGGTGTCGAACTGCGGCGCCGCGCCCGGCAGCCGGTGGAAGTCCGCCATCGCCACGCGCCGCTCGCCGCTCGCCGACGCCACCACCACGGTCGCCTCCAGCGCCGCCAGCGCCACGCACATATCGGACGGATGCACGGCGATGCAGGCGTCGCTGGCGCCCAGCACCGCGTGCATGCGGTGCACGCCGCGCTGCGCCGCGCAGCCGGAGCCGGGCACGCGCTTGTTGCAATGCTCGAAAGCCGTATCGGTGAAATAGGAACAGCGCGTGCGCTGCAGCAGGTTGCCGCCGGTGGTCGCCATATTGCGCAGCTGCGCCGACGCGCCCGCCAGCAGCGCCTGCGCCAGCAGCGGATAACGCTGGCGCACCAGGTCATGGTCGGCCAGGTCGCTGTTGCGCACCAGCGCGCCGACCCGCAGGCCTCCGCCCGGCAGCGTCTCGATGCGGTCCAGTCCCATGCGCGTGATATCGACCAGCCGCGCCGGCCGCTCCACATCGCCCTTCATCAGATCCAGCAGATTGGTGCCGCCGCCGATGAAGCGCGCCCCCGGTTGCTGCGCCAGCCGCAGCGCATGCGCCACATCGGTGGCGCGGTCGACAAAAATCGCTTGCATGGGCGCTCTCCTCAAACCTGGCCGGCGGCCACGATGCGGATCGCCCGCACGATGTTCGGATAAGCGCCACAGCGGCAGATATTGCCGCTCATGCGCTCGCGGATTTCCTCGTCGGTCAGCGCCGGCCGGCCGCGCACATCGGGCGTGACCGCGCTGGCGGCGCCGGCGCGCAGCTCGCCCAGCAGCGCGGTGGCGGAACACAGCTGGCCCGGCGTACAGTAGCCGCACTGGAAGGCGTCATGCTCGATGAAGGCCGCCTGCAGCGGCGACAGCGTCTCGCCGCCCAGTCCCTCGACGGTGACGATCTTGCGGTCCTCCGCCATCACCGCCAGGGTCAGGCAGGAATTGACGCGGCGGCCGTCCAGCATCACCGTGCAGGCGCCGCACTGGCCGCGGTCGCAGCCCTTCTTGGTGCCGGTCAGGCCGATGGTTTCGCGCAGCGCGTCGAGCAGCGTCACGCGCGGCTCCAGCGACAGCTGATAGTCCTTGCCATTGATATTCAGCCGCACCGGCTGCGGCGGAGCCGCCGGCACCGCCGCAGCCGGCGTGACGGCCGGTTTGACGGGCGCGCCAAGCGCGCCCGGCGCGGCATTGA
>NZ_WKJN01000088.1 GCF_009674495.1 Duganella alba
TAATCCAAGGGGCTGGGACGAGTGAACTTGTTCACGTAGCAATCGGAAGTGGTTCCAAGAAAAGCCTCTAAGCTTCAGTCATACGAGACCGTACCGCAAACCGACACAGGTGGGCGAGATGAGTATTCTAAGGCGCTTGAGAGAACTCGGGAGAAGGAACTCGGCAAATTGGTACCGTAACTTCGGGAAAAGGTACGCCCTTGTAGCTTGGCTGATTTACTTCAGTAGGGCGAACGGGTTGCAATAAACTGGTGGCTGCGACTGTTTAATAAAAACACAGCACTCTGCAAACACGAAAGTGGACGTATAGGGTGTGACGCCTGCCCGGTGCTGGAAGATTAAATGATGGGGTGCAAGCTCTTGATTGAAGTCCCAGTAAACGGCGGCCGTAACTATAACGGTCCTAAGGTAGCGAAATTCCTTGTCGGGTAAGTTCCGACCTGCACGAATGGCGTAACGATGGCCACACTGTCTCCTCCCGAGACTCAGCGAAGTTGAAATGTTTGTGATGATGCAATCTACCCGCGGCTAGACGGAAAGACCCCATGAACCTTTACTGTAGCTTTGCATTGGACTTTGAACCAATCTGTGTAGGATAGGTGGGAGGCTTTGAAGCGGGGACGCCAGTTCTCGTGGAGCCAACCTTGAAATACCACCCTGGTTTGTTTGAGGTTCTAACCTTGGTCCGTTATCCGGATCGGGGACAGTGCATGGTAGGCAGTTTGACTGGGGCGGTCTCCTCCTAAAGTGTAACGGAGGAGTTCGAAGGTACGCTAATTACGGTCGGACATCGTGATGATAGTGCAATGGCATAAGCGTGCTTAACTGCGAGACTGACAAGTCGAGCAGGTACGAAAGTAGGACATAGTGATCCGGTGGTTCTGTATGGAAGGGCCATCGCTCAACGGATAAAAGGTACTCTGGGGATAACAGGCTGATTCCTCCCAAGAGTTCATATCGACGGGGGAGTTTGGCACCTCGATGTCGGCTCATCACATCCTGGGGCTGTAGCCGGTCCCAAGGGTATGGCTGTTCGCCATTTAAAGTGGTACGTGAGCTGGGTTTAAAACGTCGTGAGACAGTTTGGTCCCTATCTGCCGTGGGCGTTGGAAATTTGAAGGGGGCTGCTCCTAGTACGAGAGGACCGGAGTGGAC
>NZ_WKJN01000089.1 GCF_009674495.1 Duganella alba
TGCGCGGCCAGCGCCACCAGCACGCGCTGCAGCGCGTCGCGCACCGCCGGCGACGGCGAGGTCGCCAGCACGGCGCGCAGCTCGATGGTGGCATGGCCCAGTTCCAGCAAGGTCAGGCCGTCGCGCACCACGGCGCGGGTTTCCGCGTTCGGCGTCGGACCGGCCGCCGCATTCAATTGACTCAGCAGGTCGCGCACGCGGTTGTCGAAGCGATGCCGCAGGCCGCGCGCGGCGTGCAGGCTGGCCGCCGGCAGGCGCGCGGTGCAGGCGCCCAGCGCTTCGCGCCACAGGGCCGCGGCCACGTGCTTGCGGTTGCCCATGGTGTGCTCCGGCAGCAACGCCAGGAAGGCCACGTAGGCCAGGCCCACGCCCATCAGCTGCGCCAGCGCGACGTTGAAGTAATTGACGGCGTCGAAGGCCATGCGGCTGGTCGGCGCCAGGAAGATGCTGCTGAACATGGCCATGCCGACGCCCATGCCGGCGCGCTGCGGATTGCTGATCAGCCAGGCGCTGAACGCCATCAGCGGCATCGTCGCCAGCACCAGCGTCGGATAGTCGATGGCCTGCACCATCAGGTAGAACACGGTGACAAAGCACAGCGGCACCGCCAGCAGGAAGCCGCTCATCACCTGCTTCAGCATCTGCCGCGGGCGCGGCGACGAGGACGCCAGCGCGCCGAAGATGGCCCCCATCACGACCATGCTCGACAGCGACGGCAGCTCCAGCCAGTACCAGATGCCGGCGGCGGCCAGCAGCATCAGCGCGGCGCGCAGGCCGTTGGCGGCGACGATGCCCGGCGGCGTTTTCGGCGCATAGGCGCGCGGCTCGCTGGCCTGCATGCGGCGCCGTTGCGCCAGGCCGTCGTACACGCTGGCGAAGGCGATGATGTCGGTGGCGAAGCGCGCCAGCAGTTCGACCGCGGTGTCGAAGTCCATGCGCCAGCGCAGCGCGTCGTCCACGCTGCTGTCGATCTCGGACAAGGCCAGCGCATCGCGCGCATCGGCGATGGCGGCGGCCAGCTGCGGCACCGCCGCTTCAAACGCGCCGGCCGCGCCGTGCGCCTG
>NZ_WKJN01000008.1 GCF_009674495.1 Duganella alba
CCGCGCCGAAGCCGGCTGCGGCTGCGGCACCGGCCATCGCCGCACCGCGTCCGGCGCCGGCGCCGCGTCCGGCCGCACCGAAGAAAGCCGCTCCAGCGCCATCCGGCGCCGACGAGTGGGAAGAGTTTTAAGCTACACCCGTGGCATAGTTAGCATAGCCAAAAAAGGATTTAACATATGCCGCAATCAAAAGACACGGTCAAGGAATTTGACTTCAACGCCCGCGATTTCGAACGGGTCCGGGGCCTGATCTACAAGCGCGCCGGCATCTCGCTGGCCGACAGCAAGCAGGAGATGGTCTACAGCCGCCTGGCGCGCCGCCTGCGCGCCACCGGCATCGACTCCTTCGCCAAGTACCTGGACGACCTGGAATCGGGCAAGCTGGGCGAGGAGTGGGAGTCGTTCACCAACGCCCTGACCACCAACCTGACCTCGTTCTTCCGCGAAGCCCACCACTTCCCGCTGCTGGCCGAGCACGTCAAGGGCAAGCGCGAGCCGCTGACCATCTGGTGTTCCGCCAGCTCCACCGGCGAGGAGCCGTATTCGATCGCCATGACGGTGTGCGAAGCGTTCAACACGCTGACGCCCAACGTCACCATCGTCGCCACCGACATCGACACCAATGTGCTGGCCACCGCCGCCAACGGCGTCTACGGCATGGACCGGCTGGACAAGATGTCGCCCGAGCGCCAGCGCCGCTTTTTCCTCAAGGGCAAGGGCGATCGCGAGGGGATGGCGCGCGTCCGCCCGGAATTGCGTAATATGATCACGTTCAAGCAGTTGAACCTGTTGGCCGACAGCTGGCCGATCAGCGGCCAGTTCGACGCGATTTTTTGCCGTAACGTCATGATTTACTTCGACAAGGCGACCCAGCGCAAGATCCTGTCCCGCTTTGTCCCGCTGATGAAACCGGATGCGCTGCTGTTTGCAGGGCACTCGGAGAACTTCCTGTATGTCTCGGAGTCGTTGAAATTGCGCGGCAAGACCGTCTACGAACTGGACGACACCGCTGCGGCCCGTAAAGCACCGCAACGCACATGAGAATAGAACATGGACCTCGAACAATTTGCCACGAACGTCTATTTCGATAGAACGTTCGACTGCCAGGCAGCCAAGATTTTGCCGGGCGAGTACTACTTCACCAACAAGGACATGTTGATCGTGACGGTGCTCGGCTCCTGCGTGTCGGCCTGCATCCGCGACCGCGTCACCGGCCTGGGCGGCATGAACCATTTCATGCTGCCGGACGGCGGCGGCGACAACGGCAGCCCGGTGTCGGCCTCGGCGCGCTACGGCACTTATGCGATGGAGATCCTGATCAATGATTTGCTGAAGGCCGGGGCGCGCCGCGAAAACCTGGAAGCCAAGGTGTTCGGCGGCGGCGCGGTGCTGAAAGGCTTCACCGCGATCAACGTCGGCGAGCGCAACGCCGCCTTCGTCCTGAACTTTTTGAAGGTGGAAAAAATCCGCGTCGTAGCGGAAGATCTGAACGATATCTATCCGCGCAAGGTGTACTTCTTCCCGCGCACCGGCAAGGTGCTGGTCAAGAAGCTGATGCAAAGCCATAACGACACGCTGGTCAAACGCGAGATCGAATACGCCAGCCGCCTCAAAGTGGCGCCGGTGGCAGGTGAAATCGATCTGTTTTAAATAACAAGAAGGTAGTTTTATGAAGATCAAAGTCCTGGTGTGCGACGACTCCGCACTGATCCGCAGCGTGATGAGCGAGATCATCAACTCCCAACCCGACATGGAAGTGGTCGGCGTGGCCCCCGATCCGCTGGTCGCGCGCGAGCTGATCAAGCAAACCAACCCCGACGTGCTGACGCTGGACGTCGAGATGCCGAAGATGGACGGCCTCGACTTCCTGGAAAAACTGATGCGCCTGCGGCCGATGCCGGTGCTGATGGTGTCGTCGCTGACCGAGCGCGGCTCGGAAATCACCATGCGCGCGCTGGAGCTGGGCGCGGTCGACTTCGTCACCAAGCCGAAGATCTCGATCCAGGCCGGCATGCGCGAATACACCGAGCTGATCACCGACAAGATCCGCGCCGCCTCCAAGGCCCGGGTGCAGGCGCGCCGCCTGCCGCAGCCGGGCGCCGAAGGCCATGCGGCGACGCCGCTGTCGGCGCTGCGCAACCCGCTGCTGTCGTCGGAAAAGCTGATCATCGTCGGCGCCTCCACCGGCGGCACCGAGGCGATCCGCGAATTCCTGATGCAGATGCCGTCCGACTGTCCCGGCATCCTGATCACCCAGCACATGCCGGAAGGCTTTACGCGCTCGTTCGCCAAGCGCCTCGATTCGCTGTGCAAGATCTCGGTGCAGGAAGCGCAGGGCAATGAGCGGGTGCTGCCGGGCCACGCCTACATCGCGCCCGGCCATTCGCATCTGTACCTGACCCGCAGCGGCGCCAACTACATGACCCGCATCGACCAGGCCGAGCCGGTCAACCGCCACCGGCCGTCGGTCGATGTGCTGTTCCGTTCCGCAGCGCAGGCCGCGGGCAAGAACGCGGTCGGTGTTATCCTGACGGGCATGGGCAAGGACGGCGCGGCCGGCATGCTGGAGATGCGCAACGCCGGGGCGTATAATTTTGCCCAGGACGAGGCGAGCTGCGTGGTGTTCGGCATGCCGCGCGAGGCGATCGCGGTGGGGGCGGCGCACGAAGTCGGTGCGTTGCAGGCACTGCCGGGCATGGTGCTCGGCCATCTGGCACAACATGGTATGCGCGCCTTGCGTGTTTAATCGTGCAACTGTGACGTTTTACTGCTACTTTGTTCGCCTTAAGGCAACGGAAATGCTATCCTACAACTTATTGCCGATGTGGGCACTATTAGTAGGCACTATTAACAACCGCGTAGAGAATCAACGGAGCAATTCATGGCTGATCCAAAGATGAAATTTTTAGTTGTTGACGATTTTTCGACGATGCGTCGCATCGTCCGGAATCTGTTAAAAGAACTGGGTTATGCCAATGTCGACGAGGCAGAAGACGGCGTGATGGCGCTGGCGAAGCTGCGCGCCGAATCGTTCGACTTCGTCGTGTCCGACTGGAACATGCCGAACATGGACGGTCTGACGATGTTGCAAAACATTCGTGCCGATCCAGCCCTGGCCAAACTGCCGGTGCTGATGGTCACCGCCGAAGCGAAGAAGGAAAACATCATTGCGGCGGCCCAGGCCGGCGCCAACGGCTACGTGGTGAAACCATTCACCGCCGCCACGCTGGACGAAAAACTGAACAAGATCTTCGAGAAACTCGGGGCTTGATCGCCGTGACGTAACAAATCGGTGGCGCCGCCGCTGTCGCCGCTCCTGTGGGCGACGCATGCGGTCGTCCGGGTTTCTGATTTGTATGGCCCGCTCCGGCGGGCCTTTTTCATCCTCCTGAGAGCCATGCATCAGACTAACTTCATCGTCCGCGAACCTTTGCTCGATCCCAAGCAGCGCGTGGTCGGTTACGAGCTGTGCTGGCAGCAAGCCAGCACCGGCGCGGCATCGACGCTGGCGGCGCTGGAATCGCTGGTCAGCTTTGTGGCCGGGCAGGTGGTCGACGAGGACGACGGCTGGCTGCTGCGCGACAAGATCCTGTTCCTGGAGGCGGTGCCGGCGATGCTGTCGACCGACGCCCTGCATGCGCTGCCGCCGGAGCATACGGTGCTGTCGATCCGCGCGGCCGAGCTGGCCAATCCGGACACCATGGCGGCGGTGCAGGGCTTGCGCGCCGGCGGCGTCGGCGTGCTGCTGCGCGAAGCCGACCTGACGCGCATCGGCGCCCGCTTGCCGACCATGGCCTCGTATGTGGAGGTGCGCTTCTCGGGCGCCGACGTCGGCGCGCAGGCGCGTACCTATGCGGCGCTGAAGC
Organism: Duganella alba; assembly: GCF_009674495.1. Taxonomy (GTDB): domain Bacteria; phylum Pseudomonadota; class Gammaproteobacteria; order Burkholderiales; family Burkholderiaceae_D; genus Rugamonas; species Rugamonas alba. The sequence continues at coordinate 3,867 of NZ_WKJN01000008.1, forward strand.
AATCGACGGTGGGCATGATCGCCCGTCCGGTCAGCAACTGGACCGACTTTGACGCCTGCGCGGCGCTGGGGCTGAACGCCTTTGTCGGCAAGCTGCACCTGACGCCGCGGCCGTCGGCCGACAGCAAGGGCCTGAATCCGGCCCAGACCATCATCATGCAGCTGATGCAGATGGTGCGGCAGAACGCCGACATCGCCCAGCTGGAAGCGGTGCTCAAGCGCGACGCCACGCTGTCGTACAAGCTGCTGCGCTTCATCAACTCGGCCGGTTTCGGCGCGGGCAGGGAGGTGCAGTCGCTGCGCCAGGCCTTGACGCTGCTGGGCTACACGCCGCTGTACCGCTGGCTGACCTTGCTGCTGGCGACCGCCAGCACCTCGGGCTATTCGCCGGTGCTGCTGGAAACGGCGGTGGTGCGCGGCCGTCTGGCCGAGCTGCTGGGGCAGGCGGCCCTGGGCAAGAGCGAGGCGGAGAATATTTTCGTGGCCGGCATGTTCTCGCTGCTGGACCGGCTGCTGGGCATTCCGATGCAGGAAGTGCTGGCCAATGTCCAGCTGTCGGACGACGTGGTGGCGGCGCTGCTGACGCGCAGCGGCAAATACGGCCCCTACCTGGCGCTGGCCGAGGCCTGCGAGCTCAACTCCGACCTGGTGGCCTCGCTGGCCGCCACCTTGAAGCTGAGTCCGATGGACGTCAACAAGGCCCACCTGTCAGCCCTGGCCTGGGCCCAGAACGTCGCCGCTTGAGCGGTCTCAAACACCTCACGCACGGCGGTTGACGCTGCGGCTTGCGCGGCGCAAGATGGCCGCATGAACGCGAATTCGGACAGGGAGTACATCGACAACAAGGTGGGCGACGTCCGCACCGCCGTGGACGACCTGCGCGTTGTAATAAACGACCGGTTCGAGACGATGAATGGAATGCTTGCCGCTTATCGAACGGAGACACTCGCGGTCATCGACAGCACGGTTGCAAAGGCGGTCGCCGACCTCACCAAATGGCTGGCCGCAATCATGGTTGCAATGATTGCGCTGTTTATTGCCGCTGCCGGCCTGATGGTGACGCTGCTGTCAGACCGGCAAGCCCCTGCGCGCATTCCAGCCGTCAGCACGCCATCCGTCATCATCCAGCTCTCGCCGCAAGGCGCGACCGTGTTGCCGGCCGCGCCTGCGGGCAAGCCTTAGATTTCCAGGTTGTCGATCAGGCGCGTCGTGCCCAGCTTGGCGGCGGCCAGCACCACCAGCGGCGTGCCTTGCGCCAGGTCGCCGGCGTTCGGCGGTTGCAGGTCGTTGCGCTTGCGGATCGAGATGTAGTCCGGCTTCCAGCCGCGCTTGGCCAGATCGTCCATCGCCTTGTGCTCCAGCTGGAACACGTCCAGATGGCCGGAACGCATTTCATTGGCGACAAAATTCAAGGTCTGATACAGCACCGGCGCCTCGGCGCGCTCCGTCGCCGACAGATACATATTGCGCGACGACAGCGCCAGGCCGTCGTCGGCGCGCCAGGTCTCGGCCGCGATGATCTCGGTCGGCATGGCGAACTGGCGCGCCATGTTGCGCACGATCATCAGCTGCTGGTAATCCTTCTTGCCGAACACGGCCACGCGCGGCTGCACGCACGAGAACAGCTTGGTCACCACCGTGCACACGCCGTTGAAGAAGCCCGGGCGGAACTCGCCCTCCAGCGTGTTGCCCAGCCCGTCCGGCGGCTGCACGCGGTATTCCTGCGGCTCCGGATACAGATCCTTCTCGGTCGGCGCGAACAGCACGTACACGCCTTCCTTCTCCAGCTTCTCGACGTCGGCCTGGAAGGTGCGCGGATACTTGTCGAAATCCTCGTTCGGGCCGAACTGCAGGCGGTTGACGAAGATCGACGCCACCACCGGGTCGCCGTGCTTGCGCGCCAGGCGCATCAGCGACAGGTGGCCTTCGTGCAGATTGCCCATGGTCGGGACAAAGGCCGTGCGCAGCTGGCCGCTGAGTTGGTCGCGCAATTCTTCAATGGAGGTGATAATTTTCATGGGTGTAGTCGCCTAAGCGTAGATAGGCGCCGGCTGCATCAAGCCGGCGAGTAGGCCAGCCGCACGTAAATCGGTGCGAACGGTTCGGCCTGGGTAATTTCAATCAGGGTTTCCTTGGCCAGCTCCAGCAGCGCGACAAAGTTCACCACCACCACCGGCACGCCGCCGGCAATGTCGAACAGGTCGGCGAACTCGACGAAGCGGCTCGACTGCAAGCGGCGCAAAATGCCGGTCATGTGCTCGCGCACGGACAGCTCTTCGCGGCTGATCTTGTGATGCTGGGTCAGCTTGGCGCGTTTCATCACGTCCAGCCAAGCTTGCTGCAGATCGATGGCCTCGACTTCCGGCCAGGTCGGCACCAGGCTTTGCTCGATGAAGATCTGGGTCCGGACGAAATCGCGGTCCACCTGCGGAATCGTGTTGAGGTCGTAGGCGGCCAGCTTGATCTGTTCGTATTCCAGCAGGCGGCGCACCAGCTCGGCGCGCGGATCATCGGCTTCCGCGTCCAGATCGACCTGGCGCTGCGGCAGCAGCATGCGCGATTTGATCTCGATCAGCATGGCCGCCATCAGCAGGTACTCGGCCGCCAGCTCCAGGTTGGACAGGCGGATCTGGTCGACGTACTTCAGGTATTGCAGCGTCAGCTGCGCCATCGGAATGTCGAGGATGTTGAAGTTCTGCTTGCGGATCAGGTAGAGCAGCAGGTCCAGCGGACCTTCGAACGCGTCAAGGAAGATTTCCAGCGCGTCCGGCGGGATGTACAGGTCGGTCGGCAGCTTGAGCAGCGGCTCGCCGTACAGGCGGGCGAGGGCGGAGACTTCGGCCGTGACGGCGGCGGCTTCAACCGCAGCGTCGTTGGCCGCAGCGGCAGCGCCGGCGTCGACGAGCGCATGGGCGCCGTCCTCCGGCGCGCCGTGGTCGGCTTCCGGTACTGGCGGCTGCACGTCAGCCGTATCGTCTGGCAACATCCTTGCCGCCCCGCGTGTGGCTTAGACCTTGTTCTGGTAGACGTAAGGCTGTTGCTTGACGGCCGACTCCAGCTGACGGTGCTGCTCATCCAGCGAAACCGGTGGACGATCCCACAGCAGCGCGCGACCTTGTTGCTGGCCGGCTTCAATGCCTGGGTTCTTTTCCTTCAACGCCTTGATGAACAGGGTGTGGTCGGATTCGTACATCGAATGTTGTTTAGAAAGTTTCATATTATCTAAGTGGGTGGATCAGCAACGGCTATTTTACCGCGCCCCGGCGTTGCAAAGCTATTTCTATCGCTCGCCCCATGGCGGATCGGGTATGCTCTTGCAAATAATGTTGTGCAAATATCAAAAATGAACCAGCGCCTCTCGTCCAGAACCATTTTCCTGCTGACCTTGCCGCCCCTGCTGTGGGCCGGCAACGCCATTGTCGGCCGCCTGGTGCACGACCAGCTGCCGCCGGTGCTGCTGAACTTCATGCGCTGGGGCATCGCCTTCTTTCTGCTGCTGCCGCTGGCCGGCCCGGTGTTCCGGCGCGAGGCGGGGCTGTGGAAGCACTGGAAAACCTACGCCATGCTGGGCCTGCTCGGCATCGGCATGTACAACGCGCTGCAATACATGGCGCTGCAAAGCTCGACGCCGATCAACGTCACGCTGGTGGCGTCCGGCATGCCGGTGTGGATGATGCTGACCGGCTGGCTGTTCTTCGGCGTGCCGGTCAGCCGTCGCCAGGTGGTGGGCGCGGTGCTGTCGATCGCCGGCGTGCTGCTGGTGCTGGCGCGCGGCGAATGGCGCCATGTGCTGGAACTGCGGCTGGTGGCGGGCGACCTGTTCATGATTCTGGCCACCATCGCCTGGTCGGTCTACAGCTGGATGCTGACGCGCGCCACCGAACCGGCCGACATCCGCGCCAACTGGGCCAGTTTCCTGCTGGCGCAGGTGGCGTTCGGCGTGCTGTGGTCGGGCGGCTTCGCGCTGGGCGAGCAGGCGCTGGGCGCGATTCCGGTGCAATGGAGCTGGACGCTGGCGTTGGCGCTGCTGTACGTGGCGACCTGCCCGGCGGTGATCGCCTTCGGCTGCTGGGGCGCCGGCGTGCGGGCGGCCGGGCCGGCGGTCGGCGCCTTCTTCGTCAACCTGACGCCGTTGTTTGCCGCGATGCTGTCGTCGGCCTTCCTGGGCGAGGCGCCGCATGGCTACCATGCGGCCGCCTTTGCGCTGATCGTCGGCGGCATCGTCGTCTCGGCGCGGCGCGGCTAGAAACCTTGACGGAGCGTAACAAGCTTCGCCGAACAGCGTTCTACACTGCAACTCCGCCATGACACACGGAGCGCACCATGCCGCAACGTCCCCTGATTGCCGCGCTGGCGGCGACCTCGCTATGCCTAGCCGCCGCGCAGGCCGCCGACACCAGCGTCCGCGACGCGCTCGCGCCGGGCCTGCTGGGACTGTATTCCACCGACCGCTTCAAGCTGACCAGCGGTCGCTGCAACGACTGCCTGGCCAGCGAGCAGGCGCTGTGGTACTTCCAGGATGACATGATCGCCGCCGCCAGGTCGGACGCCGTCGGCTACACGCGTAGCCTGCGCGCCCAGGATGATGTGAAGGCCTGGCTGGCCGGGAGCGGCGGCAAGGCAGGCGACCAGGCGCCGCCGCTGGTGTGGATCGGTTCGCCGCACGTGGCCGAGGGCCGGCTGCAAGCGGACGGCCACTTGTCCCGCCCCGGCAACGCCGCGCCCCTGGCGGTGGCGCTGACGCCGAAATTGTCGACTAACCGTTCCTACGTCAACGACAGCAGCCTGTCCTTCTTCGCGAATGGCGACGTCAAGGCGCGCGGCGTGCTGCGCGAAGAGCGCTTCGTGATCCGCACGCTGTGGCCCAAGCGCTATGCGATCGGCACAGCCGCGCCCAGCCGGCCGCTGGCGGGCGGCGAAACCATCGAAAGCCTGGTGCGCGGCGCCACCGCCGCCTACGCCACGCGCACCTTGTGGCGGCGCGACGGCGGCACGCAGCCGCTGCCGCTGGCCGGCAAGCCGGTGCTGGCCTTCATGCTCAACGGCGCGCAGGGCGATGACGATGAATCGCTCGGCGGCCACTTCGCGGTCGCCACCGGCCGCTTTGGTCCGGGCGGCGAATGGGACGACTGGCTGGTGAATAATTTCTACAGCCTGGCGTCCGTCAGCGAGAAAGGCGTCATCGCCTCGACGCTGCCGATGGACGCGTATATGGGCGACCTGAACAGCGGGCAGGCCTGGTATCGGCCCTCGTACATGCTGGTGGCGGTGCTGAAGGACCAGCGCGCGCCGGCGCTGTACCAGCAGGCGATCAGCCGCGTGTTCGGCCACTTCTACCGGCAGGATTTTCACTACCGCCACGCCAGCACCAATTGCGCCGGCATCAATGTCGAGACCCTGCGTACGCTGGGCTGGAAGATTCCGCGTCTCGGTGGAGAAAGTCCGCTGAAGGCGGCGATGGCGCTGCCGTACATGGCGCTCAAGGAGGTCAGCCTGGCCAGCGGACAGAGCGCCTATGATTATCTGAAGACCGAGCGCACCGAGCTGCTGCCGTTCGTGGCCTTCAACACCATCGCTGATGATGTGCTCAAGCGGCTGGCGGCCGGCGCGGCCCGCGGCGGGCTGGAGGCGCAACTGGGCCAGGATCTGGAAGCGCTGCTGTTCGTGCGGATTCCGCAATTCCCGTCGTCGCGCGCGTTGGGCAGCGATCCGGTGCTGTCGCTGCACGAATATCAGCAGCGCGCGCCGGCCAACCGGGCCGACTGGAAGATTGTGCCGGTGGCGCCGCGCGCGTTTCCCGCCACGTTCAAAGATCCCGCCGCGCCGAAGGAGCGCCGGCCGCCTTCGGCGCTTGCCACCTGGGCCTGGGGCGGCATCGCGGCCACGGTGCTGGCGACGCCGGCGCTGATTGTCCGCCGCCGGCGCAAGGCCGCTAGCCGGCCGTCGCCGCCTTCAGCGCGTCGATGAACACGCGCACTTTCTGCGGCACGTGGGCGGTGGCGGGATAGACGGCGTGGATGTCGCTCTCCGCCAGCGACCATTCCGGCAGCAGTCGCACCAGCCGGCCCGCCGCCACATCGTCCTTCACGGAAAACACGGTGGCGCGCAGCACGCCGTCGCCGCTCAGCGCCGCCGCCCGCGTGGCGTAGGCGGTGTTCGAGGAGAACACCGTGTTCTGCATGCGTACATCGACCTGGTTGCCGGCGCGGTCGGTCAGCGAAAACTGCGTCGGCTGCGCCAGCACCGACAGCGACACGTAGGGCAGTTGCGGCAAGGCGTCCGGCGTGGCCGGCATGCCGTGGCGGGCGATGAAGTCCGGACTGGCCACCAGCCAGCGGACCAGCGTGTCCACCCGCGCCGCCATGTGGCCGGAATCGGCCAGCTTGCCCAGCCTTACCGTGACGTCGATGCCTTCGGCGATCAGGTCGATGATGTGGTCGCCGCAGGTGAGGTCGATCTTCAGTTCCGGATAACGCGCGCGCAACTGCGTCAGCAGCGGCGACACCACGATCAGGCCATAGTCGATAGGCGAGGCGACACGTAGCGTGCCGCGCAGCGTATCGCGGCCGCTGCGCGCCTGCTCGATGGCCTGCTCGGCCGCCTGCAGCAGCTGGCGGCTGGCTTCGTAGAACGTGCGTCCGGCCTCCGTCAGGCTCAGCTTGCGGGTGGAGCGCAGCAGCAGGCCGACGCCGATTTCCTGTTCCAGCAGCTGCATGTGCTTGCTGACCATGGATTTGACCAGCCCCAGCCGTTCGGCGGCGGCCGTCAGGGAGCCGGCCTCGACCACTGCGACAAAGGTGGTCAGGCGGTTCAGGTTGATGGTGCTGAGATCTATCATGGCTTGATTGTACACTTTAAGTGGATGGTGATTCCGATTTTGTCCGTCTTATCAGCACGATGCGCGCTCCCTATACTGGCGTCATCACTCACCAACCAAGGACGCATCATGAAGCTGTACGGCATTCCACTTTCGGGCCACACCCACCGCGCACGCCTGTTCCTCAGCCTGCTGGACCTGCCGCATGAATTTGTACAGGTCAACCTGGGGGCCGGCGAACACCGCCAGCAGCCCTTCCTGTCGCTGAATGCCTTCGGCGAAATCCCGGTGCTGCAGGACGGCGACGTCACGCTGGCCGATTCCAACGCCATCCTGGTCTACCTGGCCTCGAAGTACGACGACAGCGGCCGCTGGCTGCCGCGCGATCCGGTGGCCGCCGCCAACGTGCAGCGGTGGCTGTCGGCCGCCGCCGGCAAAATCGCCTACGGCCCGGCCGCCGCCCGCCTGGTCACCGTATTCAACGCACCGCGCGACCACCAGGTTGCCAAGGACATCGCGGTGCGCCTGTTCGACGTGATGGAGCAGGAGCTGCAAGGCCGCCGCTGGCTGGTGGGCGAGCACGCCAGCATCGCCGATGTGGCCGGCTTCAGCTACATCGCCCACGCGCCGGAAGGCGGCGTTTCGTTGAAGCCGTACCCGAACATCCGCGCCTGGCTGGACAATGTGCGCGCGCTGCCCGGCTTTGTCGCCATGCCGGCCACCCAGGCCGGTCTCGCTCCCGAGGAGGTGTAATCATGAATGCCGTCGCAACTGTCTTCCATGCCGGTGAACTGGCGATCCAGGAGCGCGCAGGCGTGCGCGAGCAGATGGCTGGTGCGACGGCATACATTCGCGATCACATGCCGGAACAGCACCGCGAGTTCTTCCACGAGCTGCCGTTCTTCTTCCTTGGCGCGCTGGACGCGGCGGGGCAGCCGTGGGCGACCATGCTGGCGGCCGATCCCGGTTTCATCGTCACGCCCGATGCGCGCACGTTGCGCATCAACGGCGGCATGCTGCCCGGCGATCCGCTGGAAGGCCAGCTGCATGCCGGCGCCCACGTCGGCGGACTGGGGCTGGCGCCGGCCACGCGCCGCCGCAACCGCGTCAACGGCGAGATCGTGGCGGCCGACGATGGCAGCCTGCGCATCGCCGTCACGCAGAGTTTCGGCAACTGCCCGCAGTACATCCAGCATCGCCAGCATACCGCTGCGCCGGCCGATGGCCACAAAGTGCAGCTGCTGCGCGGCGTGGCCTTGAGCGCGGCCGACCGCGAGCTGATCGCGCGAGCCGATACCTTCTTCATCGCCAGCGCCAATATGTCGGCCGATGCCGGCAGGGGGCGCGGCGTGGACGTTTCGCACCGCGGCGGCCGGCCCGGCTTTGTGCGGGTGGACGATGAGCGCACGCTGACCGCGCCTGAATTCGTCGGCAACTACTTCTTCAACACGCTGGGCAATCTGCTGGAGCATCCGCGCGCCGGCCTGCTGTTCATCGACTTCGAGCGCGGCGACATGCTGCATGTCGCGGTGGAGGCGGAAATCATCTGGGATGGCCCGCAGCTGCAAGCCTTCGCCGGCGCCGAAAAGCTGCTGCGTTTTCATGTGCGCGAAGTGGTGCGCAATGTGGCTGCGCTGCCGTTCCGCTGGAGCGAGCCGAAGCCGGCCGCACAGCTCGTCCGCACCGGCAACTGGAGCGAGGCGGACAGCGTGCAGGCGGCGTCGTCGATGCCCAAGGGCTGGCGGCCGTTCAGCGTGGTGGACGTGGCGGCTGAAAGTGCCGACGTGCGTTCGTTCTACCTGGAGCCAGCCGACGGCATGGGCGTGGCGGCGCACGTGCCGGGCCAGTTCATCACGCTGCGCGTGCCGGCCTGGGCCGGTGACGGCGCCGCGTCGCAGATCCGCAGTTACACCATTTCCGACGCGCCGGACGGCCGCCGCTACCGCATCAGCGTCAAGCGCGATGGCGTGGTGTCGCGCTGGCTGCATGCGCACCTGGCGCCGGGCGCGCAGATCGAGCTGATGGGGCCGGGCGGCGATTTTACGTTTGAAGAAGGTACGCAGCGGCCGGTGGTGATGCTGTCGGCGGGCATCGGCATCACGCCGATGATCGCCATGCTGAACGGCCTGCTGGTGAACGGCAGCCGCACGCGGCACAAGCATCCGATCTACTTCATCCACGGTGCGCGCGATGCCGGCCATCCGTTTGGCGTGCATCTGCAAACGCTGGCGGCGTCGCATGGCAATCTGATGGTGCACGTGCAGCTGGGCCGCATCGGCATCCAGCTGCTGAAGGAGATGCTGCCGTTTGACGATTACGACTTTTATCTGTGCGGCCCGGCGGGCTTCATGCAGGCCATGTACGATGGCTTGCGCAAGCTGAATGTGGCCGACGCGCGCATCCGTTTCGAGGGGTTCGGTCCGGCCAGCGTGAAGCGCGAGACGGCGCGGCCGGCGCCGCAGGCGACGCGGCAGCCGGTCGCCGTGCGCTTCGCCGGGTCCGGCGTTGAGGCGACCTGGGACGGTTCACATGCCAGCCTGCTCGATCTGGCGGAGGCCAACGGCGTGCAGGCGCCTTCCGGCTGCCGCTCCGGCGTGTGTGGTTCCTGCGCGGTCGGCTTGAAAAGTGGCGAAGCGGCCTACACGCGCACATGCAGCGCCCAACCGGAAGACGGGCAGGTGCTGCTGTGCTCGACAGCGCCGCGCGCCGGCAGCGGCCCGATCACGCTGGCGCTGTAAGACCGCTGCGGCTTAACGCTTGGATTTGACGGTGGTGTCTTCGCATGGCGCGTGGGCCGGTGCGGTGGCGTTGCCGTCGGTGTGGACGGTATTGCAGTCGGCGTTGGCGTTTTTCCGCGCCTTGCGGTCCTTCGCGGTTTTTGCCGGTGCGGTGTTCTGCATGTTGGAGTTGTTCTGCATGGTGGTGGCGTTCTGCTCGCCGCTGGTGGCTTTGCTTTCACCCGTGGCTGGCGTGCCGGTGTTCGAGGTGCCCGAGGTTTGGGCAACGGCGGCAGTGCTCATGCATGCCGCCGCAATGATGGCGATCAGTTTGCTGTTCATGATGGACTCCTTGTGGTGGGTTTAACGTTTCACGTCCGGATTGGGCGTGGTGGGGGCGGCATGGGGCGATGAGGCCTTGCCGTTTTCCTTGCCGCAGTTCGCGGTCTGGGCTTTGCCGGTCTTGGCGTGCGCCTCGACGCTCTCGCCGCCGCTGGCTTCCGTGCCGCCCTGCATGTTGCCGCAGGCGGTTTGTGCCGGCTTGTCGGACTTCTTGGCCGGCGCCGTCTTGCCGTCGCCCGTTTTGACGGACGGATCAGGAGAGGTCTGCTGCGCAAAGGCGGGTGCGCTCAGGCAGCATGCGAGCATGCAGAGAGTCGTCAGGTGTTTCATGGACGCACCTGACCATTGTTGCAGGCAACGTTGGGGGCGGTGTCGACACGGGCTTGGCCGGTGGCCGTGGCGGTGGTCGTGCCCGTTGTGCCGATCGTGCCCGCTGCGGTATTGACGCCATTGACGCAGTTCACCGAGTTGTTGCGGTTGACGTTGTTCGGGTTGTTATTGTTCAGACTGTTATTGTTCAGATTGTTGTTATTCAGCGTGCTGTTGGTGTTGAGGTTGTTGTTCAGGCTGTTCAGGTTGTTCGAATTGTTGAGATTGTTGTTCAGGTTGGCGCTTGGATTGCTTGGCGTGTTGAGGTTGCTGTTCAGCGTGCTGCGCGGCTGATTCAGCGGCAGGGCGTTGTTGGGGGTGCCGGTGGGGACCGCGCCTTGCGTCAGCGGCTGGGAGCCGGTGGGGGCGGTGGTCTGCGCCATGGCGGCGGCGCTCAGGCTGGCGGCGGCGATCAGTGCAATCAGTTTGCTGTTCATGTTTTGCTCCTAAGAGAATGAACAGTCATTCTTTCATGCGAGCGCCGCCGCGCGCGTAGGACTCGTTCTCGTATGCCTGTCAGTGTCGCAGCAGACGTCGCATGACCAGCGGCGCCGGTTCCAGCGGATTGGCATGGGAATATTCCAGTTCCTCGGCCAGTTCGAACGCGTAGGCGGTGTAGAAATCGATCAGCTTGGGCTGGTCGGCGCGCACCGCCAGCCGTACTTCCTCGACGCCGGTGGCCAGGCCGTGATGGATCACCGCCTCCAGCAAATGCTGGGAAAGATTGCTTCCTCGATACTCCGGCAGCACGCCCATGCGGCACACTTCCCACACGTCCTGCTCCGCGTCCAGCGGCAGCCAGCGCACCGAGCCGACCGCGCGGTTATCGATCTCCAAAACAAAACCGCCGCCATCGCGCAGGTGTTCTGCGACGATGACGGCGGTTTCGCGGTGGCCACTGGAGGTGACGCTCACCTTGCCGGCCCACGCGGCACGCGTGAGTTCGGCGATCAGTTTGGCATCGTCCTTTGTTGCTTCTCGCACCATCAGATTCATGCCGGATTCCTTAACTGATGCGCATGCCAGGTTCCGCGCCCGGCCATGGGTTCAGGATGTAGATGCCTGGCTTGGTCTTCTCATCAACCGCCGAGGCCGCCATGACCATGCCTTCCGACACGCCAAACTTCATCTTGCGCGGCGCCAGGTTGGCCACCAGCACGGTCAGCTTGCCGATCAGGTCTTCCGGCTGGTACATCGACTTGATGCCCGAGAAGACGTTGCGCAGGCGGCCTTCGCCGGCGTCCAGCGTCAGGCGCAGCAGCTTGTCCGAGCCTTCCACGTGCTCGCAGTTGACGATCTTGGCGATGCGCAGGTCGACCTTGAAGAAGTCGTCCACCGAGATTTCCGGCGCGATCACTTCAATGCCGGTTTCGGTCACGGCGACCGCCGGCGCGGCCTTGGCCTTGGCCGGTTTCTCGGCCTTGACCGCCGGCGCGGCGGCTTGCGCGGCGGCGCCTTGCGGCGCGTCGAACAGGTCTTCGATCATCTTGGCGTCGACGCGGGTCATCAGGTGCGCGTAGGCGCCGATGGTGCGGCCCAGCATGGCGCTCGACACCACGCCGCTGGCGACATTGGTATCGTCCCACAGCAGCTGCTCGTCGTTGAGGAACTTGGCCACGTTGGCGGCCACGCCCGGCAGCACCGGCGACAGCAGCAGCGTCAGCTGGCGGAACAGGATCAGCGCGGTGGTGCAGACGTCGTGCAGCTCGGCGACTTTCGATTCGTCCTTGGCCAGGATCCACGGCTTGTTCTCGTCGACGTACTGGTTGGTGATGTCGGCGATTTCCATGATTTCGCGCAGCGCCTTGCCGTACTCGCGGGCCTCGAAATTGGCGGCGATATTGGCCTGGCGTTCGACGCCGTCCGCCGTCACCAGCGCGCGCTTGATCCACGCCTGGGCGTTGTCGGACAGGCTGGAGGCCAGCTTGCCGTCGAACTTCTTGGCGATGAAGCCGGCGCAGCGCGAGGCGATGTTGACGTACTTGCCGATCAGGTCCGAGTTGACGCGGGCCACGAAGTCGTCGCCGGTGAAGTCCAGGTCTTCCACCTTGGAGTTCAGCTTGAAGGCGATGTAGTAGCGCAGCCATTCCGGATTCATGCCCAGGTTCAGGTAGCGCAGCGGCGAGATGCCGGTGCCGCGCGACTTGGACATTTTCTCGTTGTTGACGGTCAGGTGGCCGTGCACCGCCACGCGCATGCGCTCGATGGTCGGGTGGCCGGCAAACTTCAGCATCGCCGGCCAGAACAGCAGGTGGAAGGAGACGATGTCCTTGCCGATGAAGTGGATCTGCTCGGTGTTCGAATCGCGCAGGAAGGCGTCGTAGTCCAGGCCCTTCTTGTCGAAGTAGTTCTTCAGCGAGGCCAGGTAGCCGACCGGCGCATCCAGCCAGACGTAGAAATACTTGCCCGGCGCGTCAGGAATCGGGATGCCGAAGTAGGGCGCGTCGCGCGAGATATCCCAGTCGGCCAGCTTTTCGCCGGCTTCGCCCAGCCATTCGGACACCTTGTTGACCATTTCCGGCTGCAAACGGCCAGGCGTGTTCAGCCATTCCTTGAGGAATTCGTAGCAGCGCGGGTCGGACAGCTTGAAGAAGTACTGTTCCGAATCCTTCAGCACCGGCGTGGCGTTGGTAAACACCGAGAACGGATTGATCAGTTCGGTCGGCTGGTAGGCGGCGCCGCACACTTCGCAGTTGTCGCCGTACTGGTCCTTGGCGTGGCACACCGGGCACTCGCCCTTGATGTTGCGGTCGGCCAGGAACATGCCTTTGACCGGGTCGTAGAAGCGCGGCACGATCTTGGTCTGGATCAGGCCGGCGTCGCGCAGCTTGCGGTAAATGCCTTGCGACAGCTCGACGTTTTCCGGCGAGTCGGTCGAATACCAGTTGTCAAAGGCGATGTGGAAACCATCGAGGTACTGGGCGCGGCCGGCGGCGATCTTGGCCACGAACTGCTGCGGCGTGATGCCTTCCTTCTCGGCGGCGATCATGATCGGCGTGCCGTGCGTGTCGTCGGCGCCCACAAAGTGGACTTCGCGCGCCACACCATTGTCGCGCTGCATTCGCTGGAACCGGACCCAGATGTCGGCCTGGATGTACTCCATCATGTGGCCAATATGGAAAGCGGCGTTTGCGTAGGGCAGGGCAGTGGTGACGAACAGCTTGCGAGTCATGGTTGTTGCACTTTGTGGGTGGAAAAGGAGCATTTTACCAGCGGATGCGGCACTTGCGCAGGTTGCGCTAGAATGGCGGCATATTTCACGGAGAGTTACATGACCATTGCAGTAGAAGACGTCAAGGCCGCCTTGTCGAAAATTGTTGACCCGAACACAACGAAAGATTTTGTATCGGGCAAGGCCGTCAAAAATTTGAAGGTGGATGGCGGCGATATCTCGCTCGACATCGAACTCGGCTACCCGGCCAAAAGCCAGATCGACGCCATCCGCAGCAGCGTGATCGCCGGCCTGAAAACCCTGCCGGGCGTGGGCAACATCAGCGTCAGCGTGTACAGCAAGATCATCGCCCACACCGTGCAGCGCGGCCTGAAGCCGATGGTCAATGTCAAAAACATCATCGCCGTGGCTTCGGGCAAGGGCGGCGTCGGCAAGTCGACCACCGCCGTCAACCTGGCGCTGGCGCTGTCGGCCGAAGGCGCGTCGGTCGGCCTGCTGGACGCCGACATCTATGGCCCGTCGCAGCCGATGATGCTGGGCGTGTCCGGCCGTCCGCAAACCAAGGACGGCAAATCGATGGAGCCGCTGGAGAACTACGGCGTGCAGGTATCGTCGATCGGCTTCCTGATCGATCCGGACGAGCCGATGGTGTGGCGCGGCCCGATGGTCACCCAGGCGCTGCAACAGCTGCTGGAACAGACCAACTGGCGCGACCTGGACTACCTGATCGTCGACATGCCGCCAGGCACCGGCGACATCCAGCTGACCCTGTCGCAAAAAGTGCCGGTGACCGGCGCGGTGATCGTCACCACGCCGCAGGACATCGCGCTGCTGGACGCGCGCAAGGGCCTGAAGATGTTCGAGAAGGTCGGCATCCCGATCCTGGGCATCGTGGAAAACATGAGCGTGCACATCTGCACCAACTGCGGCCATGCGGAAGAAATCTTCGGTCACGGCGGCGGCGAGAAGATGTGCAAGGACTTCCACGTCGACTTCCTCGGCGCGCTGCCGCTGACCATGGCGATCCGCGAACAGGCCGACGCCGGCAAGCCGACCGTGGTGGCCGATCCGGACGGCCAGGTGGCTGCCATCTATAAAGCCATCGCGCGCAAGGTGGCGATCCAGGTGTCGGAAAAAGCCAAGGACATGACCAGCAAGTTCCCTACGATCGTCGTCAAAAACGACTAACAGGAGCAACCATGATGAAATCGGTATTGGCGGCAACGCTGCTGGCCCTGGGCGCCAGCGCGTGGGCGCAGCAAACGGTGTCGTTTGTCGAGCCGGTCAACGGCGCGACCGTGAGCAGCCCGTTCAAGGTCAGGTTCGCGGTGGCCGGCATGAGCGTCAAGCCGGCCGGCGACATGACGGCCAATACCGGTCACCATCATCTGCTGATCAACACCACGCCGGTCAAGGCCGGCGAAGTCATTCCAGTGGACGACAAGCACCTGCACTTCGGCAAGGGCCAGACCGAAACCGAACTGACCCTGCCGCCGGGGAACTACACCTTGACCATGCAGTTTGCCAACGGCCTGCACCAGGCTTACGGTCCGGGCATGAACAAGGAAATCAAGATCACCGTCAAGTAATTACTTGTGCAGCGTGATGGCGATGGTTGTGCCGTCGGCGGGCAGCGTGAAGCGCGCGGCCTCGTACTTCGGCGGCCCGAACTTGCCTTCGGCGTTGTTGCTGAAGCCGGTTGGCTCGGATGGAATGCCGAACATCACGGTGTCCATCTTGCCGTTGCTGTTCACATCCTGGAACAGCACGATCGCGTAGTCGCCCGGCGGCAAATCGTCCAGCTTGACCTGCATGGCCGCGTCGCCGGCCGGCACCGTCAGCTTCTTCATCGACTTGCGCAGGAACTGCTCGCTGTTGTTGTAGACGGCGATCATCAGCGTGCCTTTGCCCGGCACGACATCTTTCAGATCCAGCGTCACCGTGGCCGCCTGCGAGGCGGTCGCCATGGCCGCCAGCGCCACGGCCGCCATGCCGGCGCGCGCCGTCCGCCCCCAGAAATAGGCCAGCAGCATCAGGAACGCCATCATCGTCACGCCCTGCACCAGGCCGACCAGCGCACGTTCGCCCTGCAGGGCGGGCACGCGCACGAAGGCTTCGTTGATCAGCCCGCCGATCAGCTGGTAGTAGCTGAACACGATGGCGGTCAGGTGGGCGCGCAGCCAGTGGCGGCCCGGCTTGCGCCAGCGGGCGCTGGCAAAGGCGATCGCCAGGCTGGCCAGCGTGCATAGCGCCAGCACGTGGAACACATTGAAGCCGCCCAGCTGATAGATGCACAGCGCGCTGACGTTCACGCACAGCATGGCGTAGATGTAGCGCAGGCCGTCGCGCCGGTGCGTGGCGCCGCCCTTGGCGCGCCACAGCAGCACGCCGCCGATTGCCAGCGCGTAGAAACAGGCCAGGGTGTGCAGCCAGCCGATCAAAGTCATATGCATGGTGTTCCTCTCAGGTCAGGTGATTACATATCCAGCAATGCGCGCAGTTGCGCCACGTGGTGGCGGTAGGCGGCGCGGCCGGCAGGCGTGGTGCGGATGCGGGTCAGCGGCTTTTTGCCGACGATTTGCTTGTCGATCTCGACATAGCCGGCGCGCGCCAGTGTTTCCAGGTGCGCGCCGAGGTTGCCGTCGCTGGCGTTGACCAGCGACTTCAGGCGGACGAATTCAATCCATTCGTCCTTCTTCAGGGTGTGCAGCGCCGTCATCATGCGCAGCCGTGTGCTTTGGTGTATGACTTCGTCAAGGCCGTCCATTGCCGTCGTCCTCAGCGCGCGTGGCGCATCCAGGTGCCGCCCAGCAGCAGGCCGCCGCCGGCCGCAACCGCCATGACCAGGTCGTACCATGGACTTTGAAGCAGATACGCCGCCAGGCTGACGGCGATCACCAGGCCGCCCAGCACGGTCCAGCGCAGGCCGAACCACAGGCCGTGCAGCATGTAGGTACTCATCGCCAGACAGGTCCAGAACACTTCGATACTGCGGCCGCGCGGGCCGATCAGCATGGAGACGATGATGCCGAACCCCAGCAGGATGCAGCCGGCCCACGCCAGCCGCCGGTCGTTCGGCTGCCGCGCGCCGCCGCTCTCGCGCCAGCGCAGCACGATGGTGCCGATAAAGCCCGCGACGTCGCAGAGCATCCAGATGCTGCCGGCCTTGCCCGGCAGCCAGTAGCAGGCCAGGTGCGCGACGATCCACACCACGCCCCACAGCTGCACGATCGGCCCCCGGCGCCAGTAGCCCAGGTATTGCTCGCTGCGTTGCTGCGTTTCTTCAATTTCCGCCAGGAGGTCGCGCGCCAGTTGCTGATTCATTGATGTCCTATAGAGTACTCTGTAATGCAGAGTAGTTTGCTGTCAAATTATCTGGATGTCAACTCGAATATCTGGCGGCGCGCTAAAATGATGGTTTTCACGCACAGCCTGTTTTATGCCGTCTGCCGCACTTCGTCTCCGCAAAGCGCCGCGCCAGAGCCGCGCCGTCCACACCGTTGAGGCGCTGCTGGAGGCGGCTGCGCTGGTGCTGGAGGCGGAAGGGCTGGAGGGCTTCAACACCAATGCCGTGGCGCGCCGTGCCGGCGCCAGCATCGGCACGCTGTACCAATATTTCCCGAGCAAGGATGCATTGACGCTTGCGCTGCTGATGCGCGAGGAAGCCAGGTCGCACGCCGCAGCGGCTGCGGCCGCAGCGCTGCCGTCGTGGCGCGATGCGCTGACTGCTTTCATCGATGTCGGCGTGGCGCAGCAGCTGACGCGGCCGAATCTGGCGCGGCTGCTGGACCAGGAGGAGGGCCGTCCGGAGATCCGCGCGGCGATGGCGGGACAGCACAGCTTCCATGACCTGCTGCTCATCGTGCTCGACAAGCCCGACGCGCCGCCGCATCTGCGGGACGCCGCGCGCCGCTCGGTTGCCGCTGCCGATCTGTTCGTGATCATCCGTGGGCTGGTGGACGCCGCCGGCCAGCGCGGCGAGCGCGATGTGGACGATCTGGCGCGCCGCGTGCGCGCGGCGGCCTTCGGCATACTGAACGGCTAGCTTGCTACCAAGGCCAGGCCACGTTCAGGCCGGCGCCATCCCGTTGCGCCGCTTTATATAGATGCTCTCCCAGCACCAGATCCTGCAAGGCCAGGCCGGTCATGTCGAAGACCGTGATGTCCGCCGGTTCGCGCGTGAACGATGCGTGGCCGGCCAGCAGATCGCCCATCTGGATGCATGCCAGCCCGGTGGTCCATTGCATTTCGCCGAGCGCGCCGGCCTGGGCCTGGTCGTCCACGACGATGCGCGCCCGTTGCAGCAGGCCCGCCGGCAGCTCGCGCTTGCCGCGTGTGTCGGCGCCGACGCAGTTGATGTGCGTGCCGGGCCGCACCGCGCCGGCGCTGAACAGCGGCCCACGGCCCGGCGTTGCCGTGATGACGACGTCGCTGGCGGCCACCGCCGCATCGGCATCGGCCGCGTGCACGGGTTTGCCGGCGAGTTGCGCTTCAAAGCCGGCGTCCGGTGCGCCGCTGTGCGAGACGTAGCGTATCTCTTTCAGCGAAGGCAGGGCGCGTAGCGCCGCCGCGGTGTGCGCGGCGGCCTGCACGCCGGTGCCGAACACGCACAGCGTCCGGCTATCCGGCCGCGCCAGCATGCGCAAGCCGAGTTCGCCTGCCGCCGCGGTGCGCGCGGTGGTGATGGCGTTGCCGTCCATGATGCAGCGCGGCCGTCCGGTCGACGGATCGAACAGCATCACCGTGGCCTGATGCGGCTCGCCGCCCAGCGCGCGGTTGGCTGGCCAGAAACCGGCCGCCTTAAAGCCAAGCACGTCCTGGCTGGCGATATCGCCCGACTTGATGCCGAACACGCCGCCCGTCGCCAGCGCCTCGCGCACCACCGGGAAGATGCGTCCCTGCTGCGACCCCTGCAGTGTGAATGCGGTGCTCGCCGCTGTGAGCGCCATTTCCGGCGTGAGCAGGCCGGCGATCGCGTCGCGGTCCAGAAGCAGAAGTTGGGCTTGATTGCGCATGATTGGCTAATTTGTCTAAAATTGGATAGAATGTATTTTATCGCAAATAAGGAGCTGGTCATGCAAAACATCCTGGAAACCCCGGTCCTGTTGTTGGACGAGCGCCGCATGCAGCACAATATCGCGCGCATGCAGAACCGCATGGACAAGCTGGGCGTGTCATTCCGCCCGCACGTCAAGACCAGCAAATGCCTGGAGGTGGTGCGTCGCCAGACCGCCGCCGGCGCGCGCGGCATCACTGTATCGACCTTGAAGGAGGCGGAAGAGTTCTTCCGCGCCGGCGTCGAGGACATTCTGTACGCGGTCGCCATCGTGCCGAACAAGCTGGACCACGCGCTGAAGCTGATCCGCGCCGGACTGCGCCTGACGCTGCTGGTGGAATCGGTGGCGATGGCGCAGCAGGTGGCCCGCCACGGCGCCGAACACGGCGTGTGCTACGAGGTGCTGATTGAAATCGATACCGATGGTCACCGCTCCGGCGTCAAGCCTGCCGATCCGATGCTGCTGGATATCGCCGCCGCACTGCAGGGCGGCGCTCGCCTCAAGGGCGTGATGACGCACGCCGGCGCATCCTACGACCTCAACACGCCGGAA
This sequence comes from Duganella alba, assembly GCF_009674495.1. Taxonomy (GTDB): domain Bacteria; phylum Pseudomonadota; class Gammaproteobacteria; order Burkholderiales; family Burkholderiaceae_D; genus Rugamonas; species Rugamonas alba. Next base: position 22,892 of record NZ_WKJN01000008.1, read on the forward strand.
GCGCTGGAAGCGATGGCGGAACAGGAGCGCTCCCGCTGCGTGGCCGCCGCCATGCTGCTGCGCGGCGCGGGCCATGCGTGCGAAGTGGTCAGCGTCGGCTCCACGCCCACCGCCCTGAGCGCGCGCCATCTGGACGGCGTGACCGAGGTGCGCGCCGGCGTCTACGTCTTCTTCGACATGGTGATGGCCGACGTCGGCGTGTGCACGCAGGACGAGATCGCCATCAGCGTGCTGTGTACCGTGATCGGCCACCAGCCGGCGCAAGGCTGGATCATTACCGATGGCGGCTGGATGGCGATGAGCCGCGATCTCGGCCGCCAGGAGCACGGCTACGGCGTGGTGTGCGATGCCGACGGCCAGCCGATTTCCGACCTCGGCTTCGGCAAGGCCAACCAGGAACACGGCGTGCTGCAATGGCGCGGTGACGCGGGCGTGGACATCGTCCAGCGCTTCCCGGTCGGCAGCAGCCTGCGCGTGCTGCCGAATCACGCCTGCGCGAGCGGTGCGCAGCATGGGCAGTACCACGTGATCCCGCAGGATGGCGGCGATTGGCCGGTGTGGCCGCGCTTCAGCGGCTGGTAAAAGCGAGCAATCCGCTGGCGGCGACGTTAAGTCGTTGATGGGAAAGGCTTTTCTGCGGACGGAAAGCGAGTTGAGGGCAGGGCGTCCGGGTCTTATTCTGATGGCTTCACCAACAGGAGTCAGACCCATGAAATTCAACCACCTCAGCTTCCCATCCAGCGACGTCAAGGCCACCGCCAACTTCTTCGTACAGCACCTTGGCTGCGCGCTGGAGTTCATCAGCCCGGCGGCGGCCATGCTCAAGCGCGCCGGTTTCGACATCGTCATCGAGGCCAAGGACCATACCGTGGTCTGGCCGCACAACTTCCACCTCGGCTTCGAACTGCCGACGGTGGACGCGGTCAGCGAGCTGTACCAGCACCTGCTGGCGCAGGGCGTGACCATGAAAACCGGCATGTTCCAGCACGAGCGCGGCTCGCGCTTCTTTTGCGAGGCGCCCGGCGGCCTGCTGTTCGAAATGAACACCCGCGCCGACGCCCACGAGAAGTACCGCGCCAGCTTTGAGCGCCAAGCCCTCGCCGACACTGTAAAATAGCGCTTTTATATCTCAGCTTTTTTACTTCGATGACCAACGCACCAGCCAAGCCAGTCCGCACCCGTTTCGCACCCAGCCCGACCGGCTACCTCCACCTCGGCGGCGCCCGCACGGCGCTGTATTCGTGGGCCTTCGCCCGTCACTTCGGCGGCACCTTCGTGCTGCGTATCGAAGACACCGACCTGGAGCGCTCGACCCCGGAAGCCGTGCAGGCGATTATCGAAGGCATGGCGTGGCTGGGTCTGAATCACGACGAAGGCCCGTTCTACCAGATGCAGCGCATGGACCGCTACCGCGAAGTGGTGGGCCAGATGCTGGAAGCCGGCACCGCTTACCACTGCTACTCGTCGCCGGAAGAAGTGCAGGCGATGCGCGACCGCGCCACCGCCGCCGGCCAGAAGCCGCGTTACGACGGCACCTGGCGTCCGGAACCGGGCAAGACCCTGCCGGCGATTCCGGAAGGCCGCAAGCCGGTGGTCCGCTTCAAGAATCCGCTGGATGGCGAAGTGACCTGGAACGATTTCGTCAAAGGCACGATCACCATCGGCAATAAAGAGCTGGACGACCTGGTCATCGCCCGTACCGACGGCACGCCGACCTATAACTTCTGCGTCGCCATCGACGACCTGGACATGGAAATCAGCCATGTGCTGCGCGGCGACGACCACGTCAACAACACGCCACGCCAGATCAACATCCTGCGCGCCATCGGCGCACCGCTGCCGGAGTACGGCCACCTGCCGATGATACTCGGTTCGGACGGCGCCAAGATGTCCAAGCGCAAGGACGCGGTCAACGTCATGCAATATCCGGCCGAAGGCTATCTGCCGGAAGCCATCCTGAACTACCTGGCGCGCCTGGGCTGGAGCCACGGCGACGAGGAAGTGTTCTCGATGGAGCAGGTGTGCGCATGGTTCGACGGCTCGCACCTGTCGAACTCGGCGGCGCAGTTCAACATCGAAAAACTGAACTGGCTGAACAACCACTATATTAAGCAGGCCGACAACGAGCGCCTGGCCGAACTGGCCAAGCCGCGCATGCTGGCCGCCGGCGCCGTGTTTGATGGCGCACCAGCGCTGTCCACCGTGCTGGGTCTGCTGAAAGAGCGCACCAACACCGTCAACGAACTGGCCGACGCCGCCATGCTGTTCTACCGCGAGCCGCAACCGGACGCCGCGCTGCTGACCCAGCACGTCACCGACGCGGTCAAGCCGGCACTGGCCGACTTTGCCGAGCGCTGCAAAACCGTGGAATGGAACAAGGCCGCGATTGCCGCGATGATCAAGGAAGTGCTGGCGGCCCACGGCCTGAAGATGCCGCAGATCGCCATGCCGCTGCGCCTGTTCATCACCGGTCAACTGCAGACGCCGGCGATTGACGCGGTGCTGGAAATTTTCGGCCGCGACACCGTTGTGGCGCGCCTCGCCAAGTTCCTTTAATTAATTCATTGAAGCAGGGGCAAAGTTGCAAAAGGGTATTTGCATAATACGGCGCCTCTGCTATACTCTTGTCTCTCGCGCAAACGGGGGTATAGCTCAGCTGGGAGAGCGCTTGCATGGCATGCAAGAGGTCAGCGGTTCGATCCCGCTTACCTCCACCAGTTTGCAGAGGTTGTAGTACCGTAGTAGTGCCAAGGTCCCCATCGTCTAGAGGCCTAGGACATCACCCTTTCACGGTGAGTACGGGGGTTCGAATCCCCCTGGGGACGCCAGCTTCGCCAAGGCTGGTAGTAGTAAATAATCTGTGCCAGAGGGGGTATAGCTCAGCTGGGAGAGCGCTTGCATGGCATGCAAGAGGTCAGCGGTTCGATCCCGCTTACCTCCACCACCGCACAGAGGATGAGAGTAGTGCCGTAGTTCCGAGGTCCCCATCGTCTAGAGGCCTAGGACATCACCCTTTCACGGTGAGTACGGGGGTTCGAATCCCCCTGGGGACGCCAGCGATGGCAAAAGTAGTAAATGTTTTCTGCGCCCGGGGGGTATAGCTCAGCTGGGAGAGCGCTTGCATGGCATGCAAGAGGTCAGCGGTTCGATCCCGCTTACCTCCACCAACAGCGCGGAAGGCAATTGTTGTAAAACCGTAGTTCCAAGGTCCCCATCGTCTAGAGGCCTAGGACATCACCCTTTCACGGTGAGTACGGGGGTTCGAATCCCCCTGGGGACGCCAAAAAATGATGAAGCCGCCATGAGCGGCTTTTTTGTTGTCTGCGCTCTTTATTCTCCATCCTCCCAAGCCCAGCATGGTCACGCAACGTGACAAAGTATGCATTTTTTCATCTGGGCAAAATGCTATCCTGAACAACATTCCGATCTGATGCAGGCAAGAGTCGCTATCAGCCGAATTTACAGCACAAAGGAAATCCCATGATTCCACAAGTGAGGTACGAGCGCATTGGGAAGTTCATCTTTGGCGCTTGCATGCATGGTGGGACTATTGTGGACGTTCATCATTGGATGGCGGATGAGCTTGGAGTGGTGCATCCTAAAGAAGGCGATGAGGCGGCTATAGAGAGTTTGCAAGCAGGCTACTTTGCCAAGTTCGTGAGCGATGAGGAATTTTCAGAAAGCCATCAGCGGTTCATGAAAATGATGGAGCAACGCGGAGCGTAGAGTTCACTACAACGATGGTCGTTTTTTCTGAAACCGGCCAGCTTCGGGCGGAATGTATTCTTGTATGCAACTTAATGTAGAATATTACAAAATACTTGAGGCCCATCTCCATGAAAAATCCCAATGCAGTCATCTCTTCGGACTATGGGCCGATCATCATCAACGTCAACGATTCGGTGATTGGTAAGCACATCAGCCAGAATGGATATTGGGCAACCCAAGACATCAATCTGATCAAGACTTTGCTGGAAGCGCAGATCGCCAGGCACGGCACGGTGAGGATGTACGACGTCGGTGCCAACATCGGCACTCACTCGCTGGCACTGGGCAAAAGTCTGGGGGACAAGATTTCGATTCGCGCCTTCGAGGCGCAGCGCCAAGTTTTCAACATGCTGTGCGGTACTATTGCGTTGAATGGTTTGTCAAACGTGTTCTGCCACAACAACGCTGTCGGCGCAGTCGACGACGAAGCGCTGGAAATCGCGCTGTTAGACTACAACACGCCCAACAACTTCGGCGCGCTGGAGCTTGTCCCTCCCAAGCACTCCGACCAGCAGCACGTTTCGCGGTCCACGAAGGAAATCGTCAGGACATTGCGGCTCGACTCGTTCAACGAGAAGGTGGATTTCATCAAAATCGACGTCGAGGGAATGGAAGACAAGGTGTTGATGGGAGCTGAGAAAGCCATTCGTACTCACCGGCCGATACTGTTCATCGAGATCCACAAGACCGACGCGCAGTTTGTGGTCGACTACTTCCGTGGTTTCGGTGACTATATTGGCTTCCTGCGCGGTATTGATCTCATCCTGATCCCGTTCGAGTACCAGTTGCAAGTCCTCAACGCGGAGCGTGTCATCTAGCGGACGCCTCGTAGGGACTGAGGCTTTGCTGTCTGCGTCATAGGGATTTTCGATTTCTTCGATCGTATCCCCCCAAACTTTCCGTTTTGCCCAAGCTCTGCGAGGGCTCATACTTGCGCGCTTTCCATCGAAAGCCGCCGCCATGAAGCTCAGTTTCAAACTCCCTCTTGCCTTTATTTCCGCTCTGCTGGTCGCGCTGGCGGCCGGGCTGGCGGGTATCTACACGCTCAACCATGTGGTGGTGGATTCCGGCAAAGCGGTGCAGGATAGTTTTGCGCGCGAGCGCGTCGTCGGTTACATCGCGGTCGCTTACAAGGTGGAGGTGCTGCACTGGAAAAATACGCTGCTGCGTGCCGCCGACCCGGCTGTGCAACAGCAGCAATGGAATGCTTACCTGGCGGCCGAGGCGGAAGTCGATGGCAAGGCGCGCGCCGTGTTGTCGCAACTGGATGGCGACGCGCGCCAGACCATGGCGCGCTTTGTAGAGCTGCATGCGCAGCAGCGGACGCGCTATGCCGCAGCCCGCGCCATGCTGACCGATGGCGCCGGTAGTGCGGTGGTTGCCGCTGCCGACGCTGCCGTGCGCGGCATTGATGCCGAGCCGGCCAGCTTGCTGGCCGAGGCTATCGGCCAGTTGACCGCATCCAGCGCCGCCATCACCGACGCTGCCACCGCCAGCGGCAAGCGCACGTTCAATCTGACGGCGGTGCTGATGCTGCTGGTGTCGGCCCTCGCGATCGGCGCCAGTCTGGCGTTGAGCCGGTCGATTATCCGCCCGTTGCACGGCGCCCTGGCGGTGGCGCAAGCTATTTCAAGCGGCGATCTGAGCGGTGACAAGCCGGCGTCTCGGCGCGATGAGTTGGGGCAGATGCTCGGCGCGTTGGGCGAGATGACCGCCAGCCTGCACCGGATTGTGTCCGAAGTGCGCGGCGGCACGCAGGCGATCGTGACGGCGTCGGGACAAATCGAGGCCGGCAACGCCGACCTGTCCGCGCGTACCGAGCAGCAGGCCGGTGCGCTGGAAGAAACTGCGGCCTCGATGGAGGAGCTGACCGCCACGGTGCGCCAGAACGCCGACAATGCAAACCAGGCGCGCCAGTTGGCGGCCGGCGCGGCGGAAGTGGCGCAGCGCGGCGGCGAAGCGGTGGCGCAGGTGGTGGCCACCATGGCCGAGATCCGCCAGGCGGGACGTGAGATGGGCGCCATCATTGCGGCGATTGACGGCATCGCGTTCCAGACCAATATTTTGGCCTTGAATGCGGCGGTGGAGGCGGCGCGTGCGGGCGAGCAGGGCCGCGGCTTTGCCGTGGTGGCCGGCGAGGTGCGGACGCTGGCGCAACGCAGCCACGATGCGGCGCGGCAGATCAAGGTGCTGATCGAGGCGTCCGGCGCCCATGTGGAGCAGGGCGGGGCGCTGGTCGACCGGGCCGGCGCCACGATGGGCGACGTGGTGGACAGTGTGCGCCGTGTCAGCGACATCATCGCGGAAATCAGTCATGCCAGCCAGGAGCAGCGGGCCGGCATCGAGCAGGTCAATCAGGCCATCAGCGATATGGATCGCGTGACGCAGCAGAACGCGGCGCTGGTGGAGGAGTCCGCCGCGGCGGCCGGTGCGATGCGCGAGCAGGCGGTCGGCCTCGCGCGCCTGGTCGATGTGTTCCAGCTACAGCGCAAACATTCCTGATTGCGCAGGCGTGACAAAGTACGCATTTTCTGCCCGGACAAGCTGCTATTCTGGACAACATTGCGAATGACTTGAATCCGATGTGTTGACTGCCTTTATTTTCTGTCGGCTTCGAGTGTGGCACTTGGCCTATGTGCTGCGCCCAACTGTTCTGATCGAATCCTGCCGATGACATTCCATTCCTATTGCGTTATTGGACGCGTCCTTGTGGCGGGTTGTCTGTCCTTGCTCGCTGCCCGCAGCGCGCCGGCATTTGCCGCGCCGGAGTCGTTCGCGCTGATGGAGTATTTGTATGGCCGCACCGGCGAGGGGAAGGAAATTCCGCTTGGCTACCTGATGGTTTGCGTCAGGATGTCGGAGGCGGGGATCATGTTCAGCGTGGATATGCCGGACTCCGGCCAGATATTGCAGGTGGAAACTCCGGTCGACGACGATCACAATGGCGTGGCGTCCTTCCACTTCGATGATGACGGATGGGGGAACGCCGGCCGGGGAACCTTTGAGCGGAAGGGGCAGAGCGGCAAGCTGTCGCTCGAACCAACCGGCGCCCGGCCGGACGCCAACAAAAATATCCGAAGAAACTACGGCGAATACGCCCTGTCCGAAGGCGCCTGCATTCATGGCGGCGAGGCAGTGAGGGCGGCGCTGCCGCCACCGACTGTGGTGTCCGTTCATTATCTGGTGCGCGAACGGGCTCCCGCGCATTTGGCCGAGACCGTGGCCTTGCCGGTCGAACGCGTTCTTTCCAGGCTGGCGCGGATTACGCGGCTGGCATCGGCCACCACCAATGGCGTCGTCGACGTGGAGATTCAATTCGAGGGCGAAACGACGGCGCGGGATCTTGCAACCGTGCTCGCCGAAATTGACCAGGTCCATTTCGGCGAGAATGTACAGATCATTTCTCGTGCCGTGGAGCTGCGTCTGGCCCGCATACCGGGCTACAGCGAGGTGGGGAAGCTCTGATCGCGTCACGGCGGCAACGTTGCAGCGCTGCCAAGCTTGCTGTGATTTTCCTGCAAAAACAAGGGTTTGGTATTGCGTTCGCGGAATTTGGCTGCTATGATTCGCGCCTTGGAAATGTCCCCATCGTCTAGAGGCCTAGGACATCACCCTTTCACGGTGAGTACGGGGGTTCGAATCCCCCTGGGGACGCCAAACGACATTTTCAAACGGCCAGTACGGACAGTTTCTGTCCCCATCGTCTAGAGGCCTAGGACATCACCCTTTCACGGTGAGTACGGGGGTTCGAATCCCCCTGGGGACGCCAAATCATGCAAAAAGCCGCCTTGAGCGGCTTTTTGCATTTCCGGCCCTACCACATGATGGGGTTGTACGGCTTGGGCAGCGGGAACTGGCCCACATGCAGCGCTTGCCAGTGCGGGTTGTACAGCATCTGCGCCCGCGCCATATCCAGTCCCAGCGGATCATAGACCACCGGATTGCCGACGATGAGCCCGGCCACCATCGGCGCCATCACGCCGGCCGACTGTGGCGCCACCGGTTGCGGCGGCTGCTGTCCCGGCTGCGTCTGCAGGCCGACCGCCACCAGCACATCCGGCAGGCCGAAACCAATGTGGCTCTGATCAGCCTGGCTGACGCGGTGCGCGCTGGCGCGGATGATCTGGAACAAGCGCTCGACCCGCTCCGGTCCGCGCGTGCTGTATTGCGCCGCCTGGAAGTCCGGATGATGGGCCAGCGTCAGCGCCGCCAGGCCGGTCACGTGCGGGGTCGCCATCGAGGTGCCGTCCCAGGCGGCGAAGTTATTCGGCGGCACGCAGGAGGTGATCGCCACGCCTGGCGCGCACACCGCCACCTGCGGTCCGAAGCAGCTGAACTTGGCGGTGAAGTAGCCGTAGGCGTCGACATTGCTGTCCAGCGTCTGCGCGTGGTAGCTGTCGGCCGGGAATTCATCGAGCTTGCCGATGGCCGCCACTGCCAGCACGTTGGGCGACGAAGCGGGATATTGCACCGCACCGCCGGAATTGCCGGCCGCCACCACGCACGCCACGCCGGCGCGCTTGGCGCGGATGATCTGCTGCTCCAGCGCCTCCGACACTTCGGCGCCGCCCAGCGACAGGTTGACCACGTCGATCTGCTTGTCGATGCAGTACTCGAGCGCGTCGATCAGCTGGCTGACCTGGCCGCCGGGGAACAGCTTGCAGGCGTGGACTTCGGCGTCCGGCGCAAAGCCGCGGATGCCCGAGGCGATGTCGGCCGCCGCGATGACGCCGGCGCAGTGGGTGCCGTGGCCCAGCGTGTCGTGGTCCCAGCTGTCGGGACTGGTCTGCTTGTTGAGCACGTCGAAGCCGGCGCGGATGCCGTGCAGGTTGTCGTGCGAGGTGGCGGCGCCCGAATCGATGATGGCGATCTTCACGCCCTGGCCGCGATAGTTGCCCGGCAGCTGGTCGAGCCGCATCGCTTTCTGGCCCCAGCCGTAGCAGCGCTGGCGCGGGAAGCCGGACAGCGCCGGCCAGTCCGACAGCGCGCGCAGCGCCACCACGTTCGGCTGGTCGTTGCTGATGTCGGGATCGCTCTGGTAGAAGCTCCAGTGATCGGCCTTGGGCTTGACGTACAGGCCGCGCACGGTGTCGGGCGTTTCGCCGAACAGCGACAGCGTGACCTGGCCGTTGGCGTCGGTCACGCCGCTGGCCGGCAGCATGCTGCCGAACAGCGACACTTCGGCGTTGGCCTGCGGCGCGCCGTCCTTGCCGACCACGCTGATGACGGCGTTGAGCACGGGGCCGCCGCCATTGGTGGGCGTCACGCCGGTGACCATGGCCGGCAGCCGCAAGCTCGGGTCCATCAGCGCCAGATGCTGGTCGCGCTCGACCAGCAGCCGGCCCTGGCCTTGCTGGTGCAGCGCGGCGGCTTTCTGCTCGGTCATGCGCGCCACCAGCACGCCCTGGGCGCTGCCGCTGCCGTTGGCCAGTGCGCTCAGCACGGAGCGCGGGCCGACCTTGTCGACCACGTCGATATCGCTGCTGTTGCGCAGCGCCTGCTCCAGCGCGTCGAACGCCAGCGGCTGGAAGCCCAGCGTCTGCAAGCCTTCCGGCGGATTGCGCGGGGCGATGACGAATTGTTTTTTGCGCGCGCTGACATTGCGGCCGGCGCTGCCGGCGTGGCCGTTGCTGTGCGGCGCGGCTTCGCCGTCGGCGCCGCCGGCCAGCGTGTCGGTGGTGCGCGCTTCGGCGCCGCCGGCGCTGCTGCCAGTTGAGCGGCGGCCGCTGCCGGCCATGCTGGTTTCGGCCGGTCCGGCCGTGTCGCCGTCGGTGACGGACGTGGTGAGGTCTGGCGGCGTGCTGCTGCCGCCATTGGGATTCTTGGGCATGATGTTCCTTTCAAAGGGGATCGAACGGGCCGCCGTCGAACATGGACAGCGGCCGGTCCGGCTCTATCGTCAATTGGTGCGTGGGCGTGCCGGTGCTGCGGAAATGCTGGTCCAGCACGCGCGCCTTGTCCGGGCTGATTTCCACCACCGCCGTGTGCGGCCGGTCGCGCGGGCCGATCACATCGACCACGGCGATTTCGGGATCGGTGGAAGCCACCGCCAGGAAGTCGTTGAGCGGCGCGCCGCGCGCGGCGTGGACCAGAAAGCGCGCCTTGTCCGGCATGGCTTGCGTGGCGCTTGAGATTTCAGGCATGAGGAATTCTCCTTAAAGCACAGCGCCCTCCGGCAGCGCAAACCGCCGGAGGGCCGATAGGCGAACGCCCGCGTCCGGGCGCCGCCGCCGCGATCAATGCAGGGTTTGCTGGCCGTACAGCGCGGTGTTGCCTTGCTGTGCCGCCAGTTGCGCCAATTGCGCCAGCTGTGCCTGTTGTGCGTAGGCAGCCGTCACCGGGTCGACGCCGAACGGCAGCATGCCGCCCAGCTGGCCGGCGAAGCCGCCGATGGTGTTGCCCAAGCCGGCGTTACCGAAAGCGCTGCCAATCGCGCCGCCCAGCGGCTGGGCCACGCTCTTGATGATATTGCCGAACCAGCCTTGCGGCGCCAGGCCTTGTTGTTGCAGCTGTTGTAGCTGTTGGAGCTGGGCTTGCTGCGCATAGGCTTGCGTCACCGGATCGGCGGCAAACGGCAGCATGCCGCCCAGGTGGCCGGCGATGCCGCCGATGGTGTTGCCCAGGCCGGCGTTACCGAAGGCGCCGCCAATGGCGCCGCCCAGCGGCTGCGCCACGCTCTTGATGATGTTGCCGAACCAGCCTTGCGGCGCCAGTTGGGCCTGTTGGAGCAGTTGTTGTTGCTGTGCTTGCTGCGCATAGGCAGCGGTGACTGGGTCCACGCCAAACGGCAGCAGTCCGCCGCCAATGCCGCCGGCGGCCGAGCCGATCTGGCGGCCCAGGTTGGCATTGCCGAACAGGCCGCCGATCCCGCGACCGATCAGGCCGCCCAGCGGCGCGCCGATCAGACCGCCCAGGAAGCCTTGCGGGGCCAGGTCGCCGTATTGTTGGGGCATCATTTGTGGTTGTCCATAGTATTGTTGAAACTCGTTCATGACATCTCCTTGTTGTGGTTTCGGTTCGCAGCGGGCCGGTAGGCCGCGCTGGTACGATTGGACTGACAAGGCGCGCGCGAAGTTTTGGTATTCTTGGTGGCCGTCGCGCCTTAATCAGGTATCATCCAGCCCCGACTTTTCTGCCCGTAGACATCATGAAATTCCGCCGCCTGGACCTGTTTTGCCGCGTTGTCGATAACTATGGCGACATCGGTATCTGCTGGCGCCTGGCCAAACAGCTGGTGCGCGAGCACGGCCTGGCCGTCACGCTGTACGTCGACGACCTCGCCAGCTTCAAGCGCATCTGCCCGGCGGTGGACGTGGCGGCCGAACGCCAGCAGGTGGACGGCGTCACCGTGCAGCACTGGCGCGACCAGGACGGCGTCTACACGCCGGCCGACGTGGCCGACATCGTGATCGAATTCTTCGCGGTCGATCTCCCGCCCGGCTATATCGACGCCATGGCGCAGTGCGCGCCGCGCCCGGTGTGGTTCAACCTGGAGGGGCTGACGGCGGAGGAGTGGGTGGAGGGCTGCCACCGCCTGTCGTCGATGCAGCCGCGCGGGCTGACCAAGCATTTCTTCTTCCCTGGCTTCACCGATAAAACCGGCGGCCTGCTGCGCGAGGCGGAGCTGGCGCAGCAGCGCCTGCAATTCGAGCCGGCCGCTTTCCTGCATCAGCTGGGGCTGACGCCGGCGGAGATCGCCGCCACCAAGGTATCGCTGTTCTGCTATCCGCACGCACCGGTGCCGGCCTTGTTTGACGCCTGGCAGCACGGCGACGCGCCGATCGCCTGCCTGGTGCCGGAAGGTGTGGCGGCCGACGCCGTACGCGCCTTCATTGGCGGCGACGGCAGGGCAGGGACGGTGGCCACGCACGGCGCGCTGACGCTGCGCGTGCTGCCTTTCGTGCCGCAGCCGGATTACGACAAGCTGCTGTGGGCCTGCGACCTGAACTTCGTGCGCGGCGAGGATTCCTTCGTGCGCGCGCAGTGGGCCGGCAAGCCCTTCATCTGGCACATCTACCCGCAGGACGAAAAACTGCACCACAAGAAGCTGCGTGCCTTTTTGCAGCGTTACGCGGGGGAGTTGCCGCACCTGGCCGATTTCTCGCTGCGCTGGAACGGCGCCGACGATGGCGCAGCCGGCGACTGGCGCGCGCTGTGGGCGGCGCTGGCGGCGGAAAGCGCCGCCGCGACCGCCCGTGCTGAGGCATGGCAACAACAGATGCTGGGGCACGGCGATTTGGCCGGCAATCTGCTGTCGTTTGCGGCCACGCTGAGATAGGCGCTGCCGGAAAAACAATGTACAATGCCGGGTTAATCTCTATGACGCATTTTTTACCCGATCAAGCGTAAGCCTGCGTGGCGACGATGATCTTTACGCAACCACCTTATTAAGTAGAATCGCTATGAAACCTGCAAAAGAAATTCGTGTTGGCAATATCATCATGGTTGACAGTAAGCCATTCATCGTACTGCGCTCCGACGTCAACGGTTCGAGCCGCACGGGCTTCACCTACAAATGGAAGATGAAAAATCTTCTGACCAACAGCCCACTGGAAAACGTCTTCCGTGGCGACGACAAGTTCGACGTCGTGGTTCTGGACAAGAAGCCAGTGACCTACTCGTACTTCGCCGACCCGCTGTACGTGTTCATGGACGCTGACTACGAACAGTACGAAATCGAAGAAGAAAACCTGGGCGACGCGCTGAACTACCTGAAAGACGGCATGGAATGCGAAGCCGTGTTCTACGATGGCAAGGCAATCTCGGTGGAGCTGCCAACCACCATCCAGCGTCAGATCGTGTACTCGGAGCCTGCAGTCAAGGGCAACACTTCGGGCAACGTCCTGAAGGAAGCGCGTATCGAAAACGCCATCGAATCGAAACAATTCACCGTTCAAGTGCCACTGTTCGTGAGCCAGGACGACGTGATCGAGATCGACACCCGCACCAACGAATACAAGAAAATCGTCCGTAACTAAGTCGATTTCCTTTTAGAAAAGCACGCCCGCGCAAGCCGGCGTGCTTTTTTTCGTTCAGCGTCAGGCGGTATAGGGCGTGTAGCTGACGCCGTTGGTCATCACGCCGACCAGCGCCGCCTGGTTTTCAGCGCTTTCCGCAAACGAGGCCAGCACCTGCGACTGGCTGCCGGGATTATGGTCGAGGATGTCCTTCCAGTAGGCGAAGCCCTTGTCATCGCCCGCGCGATGCAGCACGTTGTGGTACAGGCTGTCGACCAGCGCCGCGCTGCCGGGCGCCGCGCCATACAGTTTCTGGGCTTCCTGCGACTGTAAAAACCCCTTGGCGACCTGTTCCAGCGAAGCGCCGTTATCCATCTGCTTGATCCAGTAGCCGAGGCCGGCCTGGTCCGGCGCCCGGTTGAACGCCGCCTGATAGATGCGGTAGGCCTGGCCGGCCACGCCGCTGATGTCCAGCGCCACCTCGACATCGCTGAAGTGCAGGCGTTCGATGCCGGTCAAGGTGTCGGTGCCGTCGACGCCGGCTTTGTCCGCGACCGTCACCACGCCGTTGTCCTTGACGGTGATGGTGTAGTTGCTGCGGTTGCCGTGGTAGATGGCGGTATCGAGGCCGGCGCCGCCGGTCAGGGTGTCGTTGCCGGCGGTGCTGGTCAGGCTCGGTTTGCCGAAATCGCTGCTGACCGTGGCCAGCAGGATGCGCGATTCATGCGTGTCTGCCGTGGTGCCCAGATAACTCAGCTTATGTCCATCGCTGCTGAGCGCGAAGGCGTTGATGGTATTGGCAGCCACCTGCATGATTGCGCCGCTGTTCAGATCTTTTAAATACAGGCCTGGTCCGCCGGCACTGGCGATGGATGCCGTAAAAGCCACATAGCGGCCGTCGGCCGAGATGGCGACGTCGCCAACGGACTGGATATCCCCATATTGCTGGCCGCTGCTGTTGACGGACGCGCGCACCACCTGGCCGGTCTGCAAATCCTTGCGGAAGACATCGACCAGGCCGTTGGTATCGTTGCTGACGAGATTGCTGGCGCTGCTGGCGTACACCACATAGCGGCCATCGTCCGACACCGCCAGATTGTGGCGGCCGTTGTCGCCCGATCCGCTGAGATAGCCATTGCCTTGCTGGCCGGCCGAGTTGGTGGTGACCAGCGTCAGGGCGCCGTTCAGCAGATTCTTGGCGTAGATTTGGCTACCATTGTTAAAGACAACGAGGTGACCGTCGGCGGAAAGTTCGGGGCTGTTGCTGCTTGCCGTCAATTGCGTGCCATTGCTGTTGGTCGAGGCATTGACCAGGCCGCCGGTCTGCAGGTTCCTGACGAAGATGTCTTGTACGCCGTTGCGGTCTGGCGTGCCGGTCAGATCCGTGGCGTCACTGGCGAAGGCGACGTAGCGACCATCACCGGAGAGGGCGACGTGGGTATTGACGCCGTTGTCCGGACGACCTGCCGGGTTCAGCGACACCGTGGTGCGCACGCCGTTGCTTATATTGGTTACCGCAGTGTCGACACGGTCCCCCTCAAGCAAGGTGTAGGCTGCTTGCTGGCCATCGTCGCTGACTTCGGGATACCAACTGGCGCCATATTGCGACGTCTTGTGCGACACCTGGATGGTGGCGCCGGTTTGCAGATCGACCCGAAACAGGTCTTCGTCATAAAAGCGCGGATCGTCGCGGCCGACATCCCAGCCGGTTGTGTAGAACACGTAATTGCCGTTGCCGGAAATGGTCGCGCCCACATCGTGTCCCCGAAGTTTGCCGGCGATGGTGGTAATGGTAATCAGAGACATGATGGAGACGACGGGCGTCCATAGTTGCTAGAAGAATACATTATATATTTGCAATTGTCGTTCAGTTGAAAATATTTCTGGTTTTTCATTAATTTTTGTGGTGGAAGTGTTAACGCGCTGATATATTTATGCGACGCAACAAATGCGGCGGATTAGTGATCAAGGCAAAACCAACCACGAGGATGGCATGGATCGCAGGGATTTCGTAAAACTGGGCCTGGCGGCGGGCGCTGCCACAAGCGGCAACCGGGTGCTGGCGGCCACCGGTAATGGCGCGGCCAAACAACTGGGCACGGGCGGCATCCTCGACGCCGGCGTGTGGGAACAGCAGCAGATGATGGAGGCCGGCAAGCTGACCTCGCATGCGCTGACGTCGCAGTACCTGGCGCGCATCAAGACCATCGACAAGTCCGGCCCGCGCCTGAACGCCATCATCGAAATCAATCCCGAGGCGCTGAAGATCGCGCTGGACATGGACCGCGAGCGCAAACTCAAGCGCGTGCGCGGCCCGCTGCACGGCATCCCGGTTCTCCTTAAAGACAACATCGCCACCGCCGACCGCATGAGCACCACCGCCGGCTCGCTGGCGCTGGCCGGCGTGCGCGCCGCGCGCGACGCGCACGTGACGGCGCAGTTGCGTGCGGCCGGCGCGGTCATCATCGGCAAGACCAACTTGAGCGAATGGGCGAATATGCGCTCGACCCATTCGGTCAGCGGCTGGAGCGGACGCGGCGGCCTGACCTTGAATCCGTATTCGCTGGACCGCAATTGCAGCGGTTCCAGCTCCGGCTCCGGCGCGGCGATCGCGGCCGGCCTGGCCACGCTGGCAGTGGGCACCGAAACCGATGGGTCCATCGTGTCGCCGGCGTCGATCTGCGGCCTGGTGGGCATCAAGCCGACCTTGGGACTGGTCAGCCGCAGCGGCATCATCCCGATCGCGCATTCGCAGGACACCGCCGGACCGATGGCGCGCAGCGTCGCCGACGCCGCGCTGATGCTGTCGGCGATGACCGGCATCGATCCGAAAGATCCGATCACCCAGGAAAGCGCCGGCAAGGTCGGCGACTACCGCGCGGCGCTCGACAAGGGCGGCCTGAAAGGCATGCGCATCGGCGTGGCGCGCAACTTCTTCGGCCAGCATGCGGAGCGCGACGTGGTGATTGAGAAAGCGCTGGTCGACCTGAAGGCGCAAGGCGCGGTGCTGGTCGATACCGAAGTGCCGAATATTGGCAAGTACAGCGAAACCGAAACCGAAGTGCTGCTGTACGAGTTCAAGGCCGACCTGGCCGCGTATCTGAAAGAGTATGCGCCGAATGCACCGGTGTCGAACATGGCCGACGTCATCGCCTTCAACCAGCAGCACCGCCAGCAGGAACTGCCGTACTTCGGGCAGGAATATCTGGAGCAGGCGCAGGCCAAGGGCGATCTGGAAACGCCGGCCTACAAGGATGCGCTGGCCAACAACCGCCGCTATGCGCGCGCCGAAGGCATCGATCAGGTCATGAAAGAGCACAAGCTCGACGCGCTGGTGGCGCCCACCGACGGCCCGGCATGGCTGACGGACTTCATCAACGGCGACCATTTCACCGGCGGTTTCTCGTCGCCGGCGGCCGTGGCGGGCTATCCGCACATCACGGTGCCGGCAGGGTATGTGCACGGCTTGCCGGTGGGCTTGTCGTTCGTGGGCACGGCGTACAGCGAAGCGTCGCTGATCCGCATGGCGTATGCGTATGAACAGGCGACGCTGCACCGGCGCGCGCCGCTGTTCCCACCAAGCGTGTCGCTGGCGGCGCGCTAGTTCTTCAGCACGTGGCGGAAGGTGGGCTCGATGCCCATCGCATGCAGGTGGCGGACGATGTCTTCGAGCGTGGCGTCCTTCAGCAGCAGGCCGCCCGGCGTGGTGCTGGTGCTTGCTTTTGCGTGCGGCGCTGCGGGCGCCACGTCGTCCCGGTGTCGCAGCGTGGCCAGGGCGTGCGCGAACTCTTCCTCGCTGATGCTGTGCAGGCTTTCCAGGAAGGCCGCCTGCGGCGATTCCGGCGGCGCCATCTCCAGACCCAGATCCTCGGCCAGTGCGCCACCCATGCTGGGATTGATGAAGGTCGACCACAGTCCGGTCGCGCCGTTCAGTCCCGGCGGCAGGTCAATGCGGCTGCGGCCCAGCTCAATCGCTTCGTCTTCAAAGTAAGCCTTGTGCAGCAAGGCCAGGAACTGTGTCGCCTGCGTTGCCGGCACCGGCTTTTCCAGCGACAGCCACAGTCGGTAGGCGCTGCCGCCGTCGACACTGACGGCCGGCGCCGGCAGACCCAGTTCCGTTTGCAGGGCGTTCGCCACATCGCACAGGCGCACCCAATGCTGCTCGTCGGCGGCCTTGTGGAAGTCGATGGCCAGCGCGCGCACCATGCCGCCGTTGACCAGGTCTATCGATGGCGCAGCCGGATCGAAAGGCTGGTCGCCAAACAGATAAAGCCTGCGCAGTTCAGAAGTTAGTTTTTGCATCAATCCATTGTACTATCACCTTGCCGCAGCCGTGGAGCTGCATTACCTGGGAGTTGGCTTGATGCGTAAAACTGTTCTTGCAGTGTTGGCCTTGAGTGCTGGTGGGGCGATGGCGGACGATTTCGCCGTGCCGCATCGGATGATCGCCGTCGACGGTCACAAAATGAATCTGTACTGCAGCGGCAAAGGCCCGGTCACCGTGGTGTTTGATTCGCCGTCGGGCGATGCGGGATGGTCGTGGTCCAAGGTGCAGCCGGACGTGGCCAGGCATGCGCGTGCCTGCGTGTTCGACCGGCCGGGCATGGGCTTCAGCGAATTGTCCAAGCGTCCGAACACTTCCGAGAACGTGGTCGAGGATCTGCACAAGCTGCTGGCGGCCGCCGGCGAGAAGGCGCCGTATATCCTGGTCGGCAATTCACTGGGCGGCGCCAATGTGCAGGTCTACGCCTACCGCTATCCGCAGGAAGTGAAAGGCCTGGTGCTGGTGGAGGCGGAGCACGAGGACGAAACCGAACGTGCGGACAAGGCCAGCGGCGGCAAGATCAAGGCGTTCTACAAGATGGTCTCGGATCAGAATAAAAACTGCCTGGCCGCCGCCCAGAAAGGCTTCAAGCCTGGCAGCGACGAGCAGGCGATGTGTGTCGGCAGCGCGGAGGACTTGGGGAAAATCTTCGGGCCGAAGCTGGGCGTGGCCGTTGCGGTATCGCGCGGAAAAGCCAGCTATTGGCGCGCCAATGTGGACGAGTACGATGCGGTCGACACCAGCGACGCGCAGCTGCGCAAGCTGCGCCGTCCGTTCGGCGACCTGCCGATTGTGGTGCTGACGCGCGGCGTCAGCCCGTACCGCATTCCGGACCAGCCGCAAAGCGCCACCAACAAGGCGATTGAGGACGCCAACTTCGCGGTACAGAAGGAGTACCTCAAGCTCACCACGCGCGGTACACAGCGCGTGGTGGAGGGCGCTGGCCACGTGATCCAGGCGGAGAAACCGCAGGCCGTGACCGACGCCGTGCTGGAAGTGCTCCAGCAGGTCAAGCTCTGATTACATCGCCTTGCGCACCAGGACCGCATCGGCGCGGTACTGGTCCGGCAGCACGCGCTTGAGATTCGCCACCTTCGGCAGGTCGTTGAAGACGATGTACGGATCGGACGGATGCAGCGTCAGGTAGTTCTGGTGGTAGGACTCCGCCGCGTAGAACTTCTTGTCCATTTCGACCTTGGTCACCAGCGGCTTCTTGAAGGCACGCGAGGCGTCCAGCTGGGCAATGTACTTCTCGGCCACCGCGCGCTGCGCCGGCGTTTGCGGGAAGATGGCGGAGCGGTACTGCGTGCCGCTGTCCGGCCCCTGGCGGTTCAGCGTGGTCGGATCATGCGCGACGGAGAAGAACACCTGCAGCAGCTTGCCGTAGCTGACTTGCGTCGGGTCGTAGGTGATCCTCACCGATTCCGCATGACCGGTCTCGCCGGTTTCAATCATCTCGTAGCTGGCGGTACGCGCCTCGCCGCCGGTGTAGCCCGAGACGGCGTTGCTGACGCCTTTCATGTGCTGGAACACGCCTTGCACGCCCCAGAAGCAGCCGCCGGCAAAGACGGCGGTGGCGGAGTGTTCGCTGCTGGCCGGTTCATCGACCGCAGGCGGCGCGATGACCACTGCGGCTTCCGCCGCCGATGCGGCATGCTGCTGGAAGGCGACGGCAACGAGGAGGGCGAGTGGTGCGCCCAGTTTGAGTGCGATGTTTTTCATGTCTGATTCTCCTGCTTAACCGAAGGTGAAGGCGTAGGCTTGTACGCCGGGATCGAGAAACTCAATGCTGAAGGTGTGGTCGCGGACCTCGCTGCTGTCGCCGGCCTGGCGCACCAACTGGTACAGGCGCTGGCTGTCAATCTTGCCGCTGCCGTCCGCCGCCGTGTCGGCGCCGTGGTTCTTGCCTGGCGCGGCGCCGTCGATGGTTACGCGGTAGCGCACCGGCTTGCCGTCCTTGCCTGGTCCCAGCACCAGATGCACGTCCCGCGCATGGAAGCGGTAGACGATGCTGCCGCTGCCCTGGTTGAGCGTGATCTGTTCCGCCTGCGACAGCCAGTTGCCGGCCAGTCCCCACTGGTTCAGGGCCGGCTTGGCGGGCGCCGTGTATTGGCGGGCGGCGTTGGCGGCCTGCTTCTCCGGCGAGGCGAAGTTCTCGGCGCGCTCGTAGCCCAGATAGGTTTCCGGCGAGCCGACCTGGCCCATGTCCGACTGCTGCTGCACGCCGTGCGCGTCTTCGGCGCTGACCACGGTGTTGGTCACGTCCTTGCGGCCAGCTTCTTCGAGCAACTGCTGGATCACCTGTTCCGACTTGGCATATTCGCCTTCGCCGAAGTGGTGGAAGCGGATGTTGCCCTTTGCGTCGATGAAGTAGTGCGCCGGCCAGTACTGGTTGTTGAAGGCGCGCCAGATCGCGTAGTTGTTATCGATCGCCACCGGGAAGGTGATGCCCTGGTCCTTCACCGCCTTGCGCACGTTGTTGACGTTGCGCTCGAAGGCGAATTCCGGTGCATGCACGCCGATCACCACCAGGCCCTGGTCGCGGTACTTGTCGGCCCAGGCCTTGGTGTAGGGCAGGCTGCGCAGGCAGTTGATGCAGGAGTAGGTCCAGAAGTCGACCAGCACTACTTTGCCTTTCAGTTGCGCGGCGGTGAGCGGGGCGGTGTTCAGCCATTCGATCGCGCCGTCGAGTTGCGGCAGCTTGCCCTCGACCGGCAGTTCGTCGGCGCCGTGCGCCACGGCGCGCATCGCCATCATGGCCGGGCCGGCGGCGTTGCGCGACATCATGGCGCCGCCTGGCACGGCATTCTCGCCGGTGGCCACAGCGGAGCGCATCATCGCGCCGCCTTCGGGCGCCTGGTCATTGGCTGCGGCGCTGCGCATCATGGCGCCACTGGCGGCCGGTGCGGCGTCGCCGTTTGGATTGCCGCGCGGCGCCAGCTTGTCGATCAGCGTTTGCTCGACGCTGGCCGTGGCCACGCTGGATACACGTGTCAGCAGGCCGGTATCCACGCCGGTGGCAATCGCCACCACGCCGGCCAGCATCGCCACGCCCAGGCCACGGCGTATCCATTCGCCGGCGCCCAGCGAGCGTTTCATCGCGCTGAAGACCTTGCCGCCGACCAGCAGCGCCAGTCCCAGCGAAGTCGCCGCGCCGGCCGCATACGCCAGCAGCAGGAAGGTGGTGCCCACGCTGGCGCCATTCAGCGCCGCGCCGGTCAGCACCAGGCCCAGCACCGGGCCGGCGCACGGCGCCCACAGCAAACCGGTCGCCACGCCAAGCAGGAAGGAAGAGCTGATGCCCGAGCGCTCGCCGCTGGCGGCTTTGTTGGACAAGCGATCACCCAGCGCCACCAATGGCTTGGTCAGGCGGTCGGCCAGATGCGGCAGCATCAAGGTCACGCCGAAGAAGGCCATCAGCACCAGCGCGACCCAGCGGCCGTACTGGTTGGCCTGCACCACCCAGCCGCCGCCCACCGCAGCCAGCGTGGCCACCAGCGCGAAGGTCAGCGCCATGCCGGCCAGCAGCGGCAGGCCGCTGCGCACGAAAGGCTGGCCGGTGCGGGCGAATACGAACGGCAGCACCGGCAGGATGCAAGGGCTGACGATGGTCAGCGCGCCGCCGAGATAAGAGAGCAGTATCAATAACATGATGGCATCCTCCCCTTAA
Source organism: Duganella alba (assembly GCF_009674495.1). Lineage (GTDB taxonomy): Bacteria > Pseudomonadota > Gammaproteobacteria > Burkholderiales > Burkholderiaceae_D > Rugamonas > Rugamonas alba. Next base: position 43,611 of record NZ_WKJN01000008.1, read on the forward strand.
GCTTCGCCGGCGACGAAGTTCAGCGCCACGCCGTCGATGCAGTAGCGCAGGCCGGTCGGTTCCGGGCCGTCGTCGAACACGTCGCCGAGATGGCTGCCGCAGCGGCGGCACACCACTTCCACGCCATACATGCCGAGCGACGTGGTGCGGCTGGTGTTGACGCCACGCTCCAGCGGTTTCCAGAAGCTGGGCCAGCCGGTGCCGCTGTCGAACTTGTTCTTCGACGAGAACAGCGGGTTCTGGCAACCGGCGCACAGGAACTTGCCGGCGCGGTGTTCCTTGTACAGCGGACTGCTGAACGGGCGCTCGGTGCCGTGCTTGCGCAGCACCTCGTACTGGGCGGGCGAGAGCAGGGCGCGCCATTCGGCGTCGGTATGCGTGACTTCCCAGGCGGCGGCCGGCGCTGCCACGGTGCTGCGGTAAGCGATGCCGGCCAGCAGGGCGGCGCCGCTGGTCAGGATGAAGGAACGTCTCGTTGTCATGATTTTCTCCGTGGGTGGAATATCGATGGAGCCATTCTGCGCCCGCAGTGGTGACAAAATCCTCACGTAAACTTAAACTAATTGTGATACTTTTCAGGCCCGGAATCCTGCACAATGGCGTCCATGGAACCCGCAAAACGTGTATTAATCGTCGAAGACGACTTTCATATCGCAGATCTGCTGCGCATGCACCTCCAGGATGAGGGGTATCAGGTCACCCACTGCGCCGACGGCACCCAGGGCCTGGCCCAGGTGCGCGCCGGCGGCTGGGATGCGCTGATCCTCGACATCATGCTGCCCGGCGTGGATGGGCTGGAAATCTGCCGCCAGGCGCGTGCAATGACCACTTATACGCCGATCATCATCACCAGCGCGCGCTCCAGCGAAGTGCACCGCATCCTCGGTCTTGAGCTGGGCGCGGACGATTACCTGCCCAAGCCGTTCTCGGTGCTGGAACTGGTGGCGCGCGTAAAGGCGCTGCTGCGCCGTGCGGACGCCATGTCGCGCAGCCAGCGCAACGCCGGCGGCGCGCTGGAGCTGAACGGTGTCCGCGTCGATCCGCTGACGCGCCAGGCCACCGTCCACGGCAATGCGCTGGACCTGACGCCGCGCGAATTCGACCTGCTGTACTTTTTCATCAAGCACCCTGAAAAAGTGTTCTCGCGGCTGGATTTGCTGAACCAGGTGTGGGGCTACCAGCACGACGGCTACGAACACACGGTCAACACCCACATCAACCGCCTGCGCGCCAAGATCGAAACCGATCCGGCCGACCCGGTACGCATCCTCACCGTGTGGGGCAAGGGCTATCGATACGCCAGCGGGGCCGCATGAATCTGACGTTATCGCAGCGCCTGTCGCTGGTATTTTCGATTCTGCTGCTGGCCTGCTGCGGCGCCTCCGCATGGCTGCAGATCCGCGCCAACATCATGCACGAGAAGGAAGTGGTGCAGGGACTGTCGCGCGGGCTGGCGCGCAGCATCGCGCTGGACGCGCAGCTGATGCACGCGGAGGACGACACCACCGCCACACAAGGGATCAGCCCCGAAGCGGTGCGCCGCCTGTTCAGCCGCCTGATGGATGTGAATCCCAACGTCGAGGTCTACCTGCTCGACATGGACGGCCGCGTGGTCGGCCACGCCGCGCCGCAAGGCAGCTTGAAGCGTGACCAGGTCAACCTGGAGCCGATCCGCCGCCTGCTGGCCAACGAGCCGCTGCCGATCCAGGGCGACGACCCGCGCAGCGAAACGGGCCGCAAGGTGTTCAGTGTGGCCGTGCTGCGTGCCGGTGAACGCAAGGTCGGCTATATCTACGTCATCCTGCAAAGCGAAGAGCATGACCGACTGGCCGCGCGCGCCTCGGCCAGTTCGGTGCTGCGCACCACCTTGTGGTCGATGGTGGTGGTGGCGGGACTGGTGCTGATCGCCGGCCTGATTGCCTTCCGCCTCATCACGCGTCCGCTGCGCCGGCTGACCACCACCATGCAGCAGATCGACACCAAGGCCGATCAGCTGGCGCTGCCGGCGCCCAGCGCGGCCGGCCAGCGCGACGAAATCGCGATCCTGGAGCATGCGTTCGGCGATATGGCCTCGCGCATCAACGACCAATGGAAAACCATGCGCCAGCTGGACCACGACCGGCGCGAAGTGGTGGCGAATATTTCGCACGACCTGCGCACGCCGCTCGGCTCCCTGCACGGCTACCTGGAAACGCTTTCGCTGAAGGACGAGACGCTGGATGCGGCCGAACGCCAGCGCTACCTCGGCATCGCGCTGGCGCAAAGCCAGAAGGTGGGGCGGCTGGCGCAAGCCCTGTTCGAACTGGCGCGGCTGGAACACGGCTCGGTGCAGCCGGAGCTGGAAGCCTTCTCGCTGTCCGACCTGATACAGGACGTGTTCCAGAAATTCGAACTGCAGGCGGCCGAACGCCAGGTGCGCCTGATGGCGACGCTGCCGCATCCGGCGCCAATGGTGCGCGCGGACCTGGGCATGATTGAGCGCGTGCTGACCAATCTGTTCGATAACGCCATCCGCCACACGCCGACGGGCGGCGAAGTGGAAATCACCGTCGCGCCCAACGACGGCGGCAAGGTGGCGGTGACCGTCGCCGACACCGGCCCTGGCGTGCCGGCCTCCATGCGCGAGAACCTGTTCCACCGCCCGGTGGCCCTGCAGGGCGAATACCGCGTCGGCGGACTGGGACTGTTGACGGTCAACCGCATCCTGCAACTCCATCACAGCAAGATCGAACTGGCGAGCGAGCCGGATCAGGGCGCGGTGTTCCGCTTCACGCTGGATGCAGCGTAAGCGGCTGGCGCCACTCGGTCAGGTAGTGCTGCGGCGTTTTGCCCAGGATGCGGCGGAACATGGCGCTGAACGCGCTCGGGCTGGCGTAGCCCAGCGCCGCCGCGATCTCGCCCACGCTGCGGCCATGCGCCAGCCGGTTGAAGGCTTCGGCCAGATGCACCTGCTGCACCCACTGGCGGTAGTGCAGGCCGGTCTCCTTGGGGAATAGACGGATCAGCGTGCGCGCGCTGGCGCCCACCTCGTCCGCCCATTGTTCGATATTGCGGCTGCTGCCCGGATCGGCCAGTATCGCCGAGCACACGGCTACCAGGCGCCGGTCGTGCGGCCACGGAATCGCAATCGGTATCGTCTCCGCCGCCTTCAATTCGGACAGGATCAGCATCGCCAGATGCTCGCCGCGTCCCAGTATCGCGTACTCGATCGGCTCGTCCAGCAGCGCCAGTATCAGCTCGCGCAGCAGCGAACTGACTTCGATCACGCGGCAGCTGTCGCCAAAGGCCGCCGCCACGCCGGGTTCGATGTAGATGGTGCGCATGGTGACCTTGCTGAGCGCTGTCCAGTGGTGCACCACGCCGGGCGGTATCCACAGCGCGCGGCGCGGCGGCAGTATCCATAGTCCGGTTTCGGTGTGCACCCGCATCACGCCCTGTGTGGCGTACAGCAGTTGCGCGCGTTCGTGGCTGTGCGGCGTGCCGGAAACGCCGTGTTCCTCGTCGCGCGCCATGGCGGTGACGGTGCGGGGGACGCGCTGGTAATCGCGGTGGTCGCTGCTGCGTGGGATGGTAGGCATTGTCACTTATTCGACGAAAGTTGGAATATCAAACTTTGCCGACCATATTACACTGCTTTATCCTCAAACAAGGTCTCTACTATGAATACCGCTACCGCCACCATCAGCCGGCCCCACGGCGAAACCGTCATGCAGATCCTGGGCGCCGTCGCGCTGGTGCACCTGCTGAACGATCTGACCCAGGCCATGCTGCCGTCGATTTACCCGATGCTGAAGGCCGAATTCGGCCTGAGTTTCACCCAGGTCGGCCTGATCACGCTGACGTTCCAGTGCACCGCCTCGCTGCTGCAACCGTGGATCGGCCTGTACACCGACAAGCGCCCGATGCCTTTCCTGCTGCCGATGGGGATGGTGGCCACGCTGGTCGGCGTGCTGATGATGTCCTTCGCCTCGACCTTCCCGGCGCTGCTGGTGTCGGCCGCGCTGATCGGCGTCGGCTCCTCGACCTTCCACCCGGAAGCCTCGCGCGTGGCGCGTGCCGCCTCGGGTGGCCGCTTCGGCTTTGCGCAATCGCTGTTCCAGGTGGGCGGCAATGCCGGTTCGGCGCTTGGTCCGGTGCTGGCGGCTGCTGTCATCATCGGCCGTGGCCAGGGCAATATCGCCTGGTTCGCGCTGCTGGTGCTGGCCGCGATCGTGGTGCTGGTGTATGTGAGCCGCTGGCACAGTCACCATCTGGCGCAGCCGAAGAAGGCTGCCGCCGCGCCGGTGTCGCCGCTGCCTAAATCGCAGGTGTACGGCGCCATGACGGTGCTGGCGCTGCTGGTCTTCTCGAAGTACATCTACATGTCCAGCCTGACCAGCTACTACACCTTCTACCTGATCGATAAATTCGGCGTGTCGGTGGCGAATGCGCAGATGTATCTGTTCCTGTTCCTGGCGGCTGTCGCTGCCGGCACCTTCATGGGCGGCCCGATCGGCGACCGCATTGGCCGCAAGCGCGTGATCTGGATTTCGATCCTGGGCGCGGCGCCGTTCACGCTGGCGCTGCCTTACGTCGGCCTGTTCTGGACCGCGGTGCTGACGGTGATTATCGGCTTCGTGATTTCGTCGGCGTTTTCGGCCATCGTGGTGTTTGCGCAGGAACTCATGCCGGGCAAGGTCGGCATGGTGGCGGGCATCTTCTTTGGTCTGATGTTCGGCGTGAGCGGCATCGGCGCCGCCGCCATGGGCCACATCGCAGACGTCAGCGGCATCGCCTACGTCTACAAGCTGTGTTCCTACCTGCCGCTGCTGGGCATTCTGACGGTGCTGCTGCCGCACATCGAGCAGCAGAAGCACTAAGCGGCACTGCTTGAATCAGGCGTCGATGAAGCGCATCTTGAAGTTGCGGCCTTTGATGGCGCCGAAATCGCCGCCCAGCGGATTGCCTTTGTTCAGGCGCGCAAAGGCGTCGTAGGCCACGCGGCGGTCGATGGCGACGTAGGTCTGGAACTCGGTCACGTTGATCTTGCCGACTTGTTCCTTGCTCAGGCCAGCGTCGCCGGTCAGCGCGCCCAGCACGTCGCCCGGGCGCAGCTTGTCCTTCTTGCCGCCCGAGATCACCAGCGTCATCATCGGCGCCGGGTCGACGCCGTATTCGTTGTCGTCCAGGCTTTTCAGGTCGAACCATTCGACCGGCTGGCCCTGATATTCCTCGATCAGCTTGACCCACTTCTTCTCGTTCGGCGCGCACAGCGACAGGGCCAGGCCTTGTTCGTTGCCACGGCCGGTGCGGCCCACGCGGTGGATGTGCACCTCGGTGTCCTTGGAGACGTCGACGTTGATCACCGCTTCCAGGTTCGGGATGTCCAGGCCGCGCGCGGCGACGTCGGTGGCCACCAGTACGGAGCAGCTACGGTTGGCGAACAGGATCAGGATCTCGTCGCGTTCACGTTGTTCCAGCTCGCCGTACAGCGCCAGTGCGGAGAAGCCTTTCTCCTGCAGCGACTCCACCAGTTCACGGCACTGCACCTTGGTGTTGCAGAAGGCGATGGCCGATACCGGCTTGTAGTGGCCCAGCAGGCGCGCCACGGCGTCGTTGCGCTGGTCGAAGCCGATTTCGAAGAACAGCTGTTCGATCTTGCTGTTGTCGTGCTGCGCTTCCACCGTCACCTCGACCGGATCGGCCAGGAAGTCGTCGGTGGCGCGGCGGATGTCGTCCGGGTAGGTGGCCGAGAACAGCAAGGTCTGGCGGCGTTTCGGGCAGGCGCTGACGATGCCGGCGATTTCGTCGTAGAAGCCCATGTCGGTCATGCGGTCCGCTTCATCCAGCACCAGCGTGCTCACTTTCGACAGGTCCAGGGTTTCGCGGCCCAGGTGGTCGCGCACGCGGCCGGGCGTACCGACGATGATGTGGGCGCCGTGTTCCAGCGAAGCGATCTGCGGGCGCATCGGCGAGCCGCCGGTCAGCACCAGCACCTTGACGTTGCCGGTCGAACGGGCCAGGCGGCGCAGCTCACCGGCCACCTGGTCGGCCAGTTCGCGCGTCGGGCACAGCACCAGCGCCTGCACCGCGAACCAGGCCGGATTCAGCTTGGCCAGGATGCCGATGCCGAAGGCGGCGGTCTTGCCGCTGCCGGTTTTGGCCTGGGCGATCAGGTCGCGGCCTTCCAGCACCGACGGCAGGCTTTGCGCCTGGATGGTCGTCATTTCCTTGTAGCCGAGCGAGTCGAGGTTGTCCAGGAAGGCGGGGCTCAGCGGCAGGCTGGCAAAGGAGGTGGAAGTCATGGTGGCGGACCCTGTTCAAAAAGGATGTGGGCACAGTCTAACAGGCTAACCGTAGCCTGGCCCACTGTGCGGAAGGTGTTTGTGAGGCTTGCAGCAGCTGTACCGTATCAGTCGCGCTTCCATACCGGCAAACCGGTAAGGTCGAGATTCTCGTCGCGGACCCAGACCGGCAGGCCGGTCGTATCGGTCGGTTCCAGCAGTTCCAGCTGTTCCTGCTTGAGCGAGGCACGCTTGCCGCGCGGCGGCGTTGGACGTTTTGCTTCCGGTTCGAGCGGCGCGGCAGGGGCAAAGCCCGGCAGGTCGAACGTAGCGTTATCTTTTTTATCTCTCATCGGGGAAAAAACAAAAGCCCGGCTGTAGTAGTCGGGCTCCGGTAGCTTACTGGATTAATTGCGCGCAGTGTAACACAAACTGTTGCTGCAAAGCGCAACTCAGCGGAAGCTCAGCGCCCCCGTCAGATCGCCCGGCGGCGTGGCGTGGCGCGCCGCGAAGGCTTCGTTGCGGGTCTTCAGGCCCTCCAGCAGCGGCAGGTCGTGCAGGCGGGTGATGAAGCGCATGATCGAGGTGGTGTCGTAGAAGCTGTGGTCGACGTGGCCTTTTTTCGCGAACGGCGAAATGACGATGGCCGGGATGCGCGAGCCTGGCCCCCAGCGGTCGCCCTTCGGCGGCGCCACGTGGTCCCACCAGCCGCCGTTTTCGTCGAAGGCGATCACCACCAGCATGTTCTTGAACTGCGGCGACTTCTTCAGGTGCTCGATGACGTTGGTGATGTGGGCGTCGCCCGCTTCGATGTCCGAGTAGCCGGCGTGCAGGTTCAGATTCCCCTGCGGCTTGTAGAAGGTCACGGCCGGCAGCTTGCCGGCCACCGCGTCGGCGATGAATTTGTTGGAGATCGGGCTGTCGCCCAGGCCGCCGTCGCGCAGGTGTTCGGTGCGGGCGGCGGTGCCCGGCGCGAACTGCTTGAAGTAGTTGAATGGCTGGTGGTGGTACTGGAAGTTCGGCTTCTCGCCGCCGCCGCGCGCGTCCAGCGCCGCCTGCCACGCGCCGCCGTACCACGCCCAGCTCACGTTTTTACGCGACAGCAGGTCGCCGATGGTGTCGTAGGTTTGCGGCGGCAGGGTGCCGGCGTCCTTCGGATCGGCATGCAGCGGATCGCCGTCGTAGGCCGGACGGATGTAGCTTGGCTGATACGGCGGCGCCATGGTGTTGACCGCGTAGCCGTCCGGCGTGATGGCGCCGTTGTTGACGAAGTGCGGATGGCCGTCCAGCGCCGAAGCAGGGGAGTCCGGCGCGGTGGACAGGCGCATGCCGGTCGGGCCGTCGTCTAGCACCGCGATCTTCTTCTTGGCCGCAGTGTCCTTGGCGTTGAAGTACTCCGGCACGCGGCCGGTGATCAGGAACTGGTGGTTCAGGTAGGAGCCGCCGAAGGCCGCCATGAAGAAGTTATCGCACAGCGTGTACTGTTCGGCGATCTTCCACAGACCGAGGTTCTTGCTGGTTTCGCCGTAGTAGCCCATCACCATGCCGCCGGTGTTGCCCCACGCGGCGAAGCCGTCGTTCTTGCCGCCGTTGATCTGCATCTGGTTCTGGTAGAACAAATGCCACAGGTCGCGCGTGATCACGCCTTCCGGCAGCGGCTTGCCTTCGGTGTCGACCAGCTTGAACGGGCCGTTCGGCAGGTTCTTGATGTCGTCTTCCTTGATCGCGTATTTTTTGCCGCCGATGTCCTGCGTGTTCGGCACCATGCCGCCCCAGATTTTCGGCAGCACCGGCAGCACCGAGCCGTCGCGGTCGCGCTGCTGGCTGGCCGCTGGCGCGACGGACGACAGCGGACTGGCGGTGCCGGGGAAGTTGGCGAACAGGTTGTTGAAGCTGCGGTTCTCCAGGTAGATCACCACCACGTTCTTGATGTTGGCCTTGATCTTGTCATCGAGCGAGCCTTTGGCGGCGGTCCTGGCCGGCGCGGCTTCGGTCAGCGCGGGCAGGGAAGTCGCCAGGCCGGCGGCGCCGGCGGCCTGGAAGATGCGGCGGCGCGAAGGGCTGACTGGTGCATCCTGCTGTTGTGCTGCTGCGATTGTTTGATCCTTCACGCGCGACTCCCCGGCTAAGCTAAAACGATAATTGTGACAGCTTTGCGACCAATTGGGTATGCAACAGGTTTCAGTCCGTTTCGACAAACGGCCGGCAATCGACCGGGATATCGATCAGGAAGGTGGTGCCGCCGGCCGGCGAGCTGTCCACCGCGACGCTGCCGCCGTGGCTCTCGGCCACGCTCTTCACGAACGGCAGGCCCATGCCCCAGCCGCGCTTGTCCTTGGCGCCGCCTTCGCGCCACAGGTATTCGAAGATCTGCCCGTGGTGTTCCGGCGCGATCGGATTGCCGCTGTTGTGCACCGACAGCAGCATGCGGCCGTGCGCTTCATCGATCTTGATCTGCACGCCGTTGCCGTCACCGTACTTGATGCCGTTGACGACCAGGTTTTCCAGCGCGCGACGCAACGAGTCTTCGCACCAGTAGCCGACCACCGAGGCGCCCACCACCGCGCATTCGGCATCGTCGCCGACGCTGGTGTCGCGGCACACAGTCCTGGCCAGATCCTGCACATCGAATTCGCTGAGATTGAGCGGCAGTTTTTCGCCGCGGTTGAAGCTCAATGCATCCAGCAGTTCCTCGATCATGGTGGCCAGGCGCTTGCCGTTGTCCAGTATCCGCGTGGCGATGAGCGGCGTGCGGTCCGGATTGGCGCCGAGCGACAGCACGTGCGCGGCGCTGACGATCACCGACAGCGGATTGCGCATGTCGTGCGACAGCGAGGCCGCCATCTTGTGGCGGAACGAGTCGTGCATCGAGGTGAACTTGCGGATCGACTCGCGCACGGCGCTGTCGATCGAGCTGTTGACGATGCCCCATTCGGCGCGCGTCAGCGTCACGCCTTGCTCATCGGCGACCTGCGAGAAGGCGTCGCGGAACAGCTGGTATTCGTGGACGATCTGTTCCGGCTCGTAGGAAGTCATGCGGGCGCGCTCGTCGCCGTGGGCGGCGGCGATGTCGTTGTTGCTGGTCGCGTTGCTGCGCGGATGATTCGGCGTGAGCGCTTCCGCAATATTGTCGTAAAAGACAGGCAGGGTATTCAGCAGCGTGGGATGCAGGATGTGGCGTGCATCCTTGATCAGGCGGCGCACCTGGCTTTCCCATTCCGCGAACACGGCATCGCGCATCGCGAGCACTTGCTTGGACGTGGCCGACAAGCCGTTTGCGTTCATTTTTTGATCTGATGCCAGCATGCCGCAGGGCTTCCTCGCGAAATTGTTATGGACATATGTAAACTGGAGCGGGCGAGGATTGGGGCCACTGCGCATATTTGCCAGCAATGATACGCCAAAGGTGCTGCGGTGGGCGCAAAAAAGCACAAAGCCGCTGATCTTTCAAGGAACCAGCGGCTTGAGTCGTCTTGGACCGGTGCAATGCTATCGAGCGAAAAGGAAGACTTTCATGCGTGACAGGGCCCAATAGCTGACTGCAAAGAGCAAGATGCCCATGCGTATCACCACGCTGGCAGTCGGTCCCCACAGCCCTTCCAGGAACACCGACAGGGACAGCGCCAGACCAATGGCGCCAAGCGCACGGACAATGCCGCGTCCCCACACCATCATGGCGATAGCGGCCAGAACGAACAGCCACTGCGGTATGAGATAGAGCAGTGGGATGCCGCGCAGTCCGTTGGCGCCGAGTACCGCCACGAACAGCGCGAATACATAGAGGATCGCTGCGCACAACAGGAAGCCAAGGTCCTTGGTCCGATCCGCCGACTTGCTGAGGACTTGCGTGACCAGCACGATCAGCACGATTGCCGCGCTGAGTTGTCCGATGACCGGCAGAGCCATTAACAATGCCAGGCCCAGGATGCTGATTGCCTGATTTCTCGCCGCTTCGGTTTTGGCGTCCACTAGCATAATATTTACCTTTTAATATCGGAAAAATTATTCTATTGCTTCGTTTCTTCCTGCGCTTGAACCAATGCGACATGCTGCGGAATTTTTATATCAATTTGCAAAAGGCCTGAAATGAAGAAAGCTGCAAATGGATGGCTGCGGAAAGCGGACGCTGGAGAGGGCGTTGCAGGCGATGGGCATCACAACTGGCAAGTTGCGGCTTGCGAGCATGATTATTGGTGCCACCAACCAGCTACAGTCGGATACGAGCCTGACGCACATCGCCGCGACCAGGGCTTTTCGGATCTGGCCCACATGCCTCGGCGGACGCGCCATAAAAGCAAAAAGCCGTTGATTCTTCTAAAGGAATCAACGGCTTGCGTATTCTGGTTGCGGGGACAGGATTTGAACCTGTGACCTTCGGGTTATGAGCCCGACGAGCTGCCAGACTGCTCCACCCCGCGTCTGAGGCCATAATTATATACAAGCGCGATGAATTGCGCAAGGCCTTATATTTTGATGCTTATATGGCAGCCAGGCGCCACAGCGAGGTGACTTCGGCGGCGCGGGCGGCGTGCAGCGGATCGGTGGCGTCGGCGGCGCGCGGATGTGTCGGGCGGACGTCGTGGCGGTCCAGCACTTTCAGGCCGGCGGCGGCGATCCATGCCAGCAGCTGCTCGCGCGGACGCAGGCCCAGATGCTCGGCCAGGTCCGACAGAATCAGCCAGCCTTCGCCGCCCGGCGTCAAATGCGCGGACAGGCCGGAGAGGAAACCGCGCAGCATGCGGCTGTCCGGATCGTAGACCGCGTATTCGATCGGCGAGCTCGGACGCGCGGGCACCCACGGCGGATTACACACCACCAGCGGCGCGCGGCCTTCCGGGAACAGGTCCGCGGCCAGCAGCTCGACCTTGTCGTCGAGATTCAGCAGCGCCAGGTTTTCGCGGGCGCAGCGCAGCGCGCGCGGGTCCTGGTCGGTGCCGATCACGCGGGCGATGCCGCGCTTGGCCAGCACCGCTGACAGCACGCCGGTGCCGACGCCGATGTCGAACGCCAGCTTGACGCCCGAAGGCAGCGGCGCATCCGCCACCATCTGCACATACTCGCCGCGCACTGGCGAGAACACGCCATAATGCGGATGGATGCGCGCGCCCAGCGCCGGAATCTCGACGCCGGTACGGCGCCATTCGTGCGCACCGATCACGCCGAGCAGCTCGCGCATCGAGGCGATGAACGGTTCTTCGTAGCGGCCGTAGGCTTCGTTGCAGGCCAGCTTGACTTCCGGCGCGCGGCGCAGCGGGATGCTGTAGTCCTCGTCGAAAGGAATCAGCAGCATGGCCAGCGTGCGGGCGCGTTGCGACTGCGCCTGGCGATGCAGGTTGAACGCGTCGGTCGGCGTGGCTGGAATCTTGGCGGGCTTGTTCTTCTTGGCCGGCTTGCCTTTGTGGTCGGCGCGGCGCGCCAGCGCCTGCAGCAGTTGGCGCGCGTTCTGGAAGTCGCCGCGCCACAGCAGGGCGGTGCCTTCGCAGGCCAGGCGGTAGGCGACATCGGCGTTGGTGCGGTCGTCGGCGATGACGACGCGCTTCGGCGGCGGCATGCCGGCTTCGGAGCGCCAGCGCGCCGAGCGTGGTTCGCCGTTTTCCTCCCAGTGGATTTGCTGTGGAATCGGAGCGGAGGAGGTTTGTTCAGGCATGTGGGGGCAATCGACAGGAAATAGGACGCGCTGCGCCAGGCGGCGCAGCGGAAAGTGTCGCTATTATACCGGGCGCCGGCCCGCGCTTACGTCGATGCGGTTTGGACGGGCGCCGTGTCGCTTGCCGCAGCGGCTGCGGCATCGCTGGCGGCAGGCGTGGTTGCCGGCGCTTCGATCGTGGCCGGGGTGTCGGTGGCGCTGGTCGCCGCCTTGGCCTTTTCTGCGGCGGTGGGGGCGTTGTAGGTGTTGACGTCCTTGCTGTCGACCAGGTTGAGCAGGCGCAGCGACAGGCCGCGCAGCGTGTTGTGGTCGATGCCGTCGTCTGTCTTGCTGTTGCTGTTGCCGTTGGAGCCCAGCGCCGTTTGCAGGTCGCGGCCGATCAGCTGGAACAGGTCCGCCAGCGTGCCGGGGAAGTCGATGTTCGGCACCTGCAAGGTCGGCAGCGAGGCGGACGGCTTGTCGCTGCTGGACTGGTCCTGCGCCGGCTGGCTGGCCGCGTCGCTGCTTTGGCTGGCGGCGGCACTCAGTTCGGCGTTGTATTGGACTTCCACTTCAAAATCGAACTTGCGGCCGTCGGCGGTGGTGATGGTGCCTTTGCCGATGAAGTGCGAGCTGTCGGTCAGGCTGAAGGCCGCCGCGTCGCTGGTGCCGTTGGCGCCCTGGGTGTGCTGGTAGCCCACCGCCAGGCTGGAACTGGCTTCCAGGCTGGCCGAGTCGAAATCGATCGTCGCGCCCTTGGCGGCGTCGCCGAACAGCGCTTGCGTGAAGCTGTTGACGAAACTCTGGGCGAAATCCACCGTGGCGTTGCCCATCGAGGCGACGCGGCTTTCCAGGTCCAGCGACTTGGCGGACTGGCTGGCGGCAGGTGACGTGGCTTGCGTTTTTTGCAGGGCCGAGGTCTGGCTGTCGGTTTTCTGGTTGCCGGTATAGAGCGACGCCGGCGAGCGCGCACCCAGGTTGGAGATGATAGACATGGTGAATTCCGTGTTCGATATAACTTCTACAACTCTTTAACGGTATTCTGGATGAATACTTGAGGGTGCGGCGCGCAATTTAGTGGTGGTGGGTCCAGCCTTCCGGCGCGGCCAGGTAGGAAGCCACAGCGTCTTTCTGGCCGATGGCGTGGTGTTTCACTTCGCCGCAGGCGCAAATGCCCAGGTAAGGCTGAATGTGCGAGCAGGCCGAGACCTTTTGCAGGCGGGCTTGCACGGCCTTGGCGCATTTGACGCATTTGAAAGTGAGGGTGCGTGGTGCTTTTAACATGATTGCTCGATGACTTGAAAAGGCGAAGGCGGGATTTTATCACTCACGCATACACATTCACCGAGGACGTTGCGGCCGGCGCTACGCCATAGGCGTTGTCGGTTTTCTGCTTCGCCAGCTCGGCGCGGGCCTGGCTTTCCATCTGCTGCGCCTGGGCCGCCACCGCGCGGTCGGCGTCCGACGGTGCGGCTGGCGCCAGCGCCGCAGCCTGGATGGTGCGGGCGCGTTCGATGGTTTCTTCCGGCGTGGCGCCGGGCGAGGTGTCGATATTGACCTCGCCGCCGATGGCGTAATTGACGCCGTTCGGGCCGCGCTCATAGGTGAAGGAGGCGCCGGAGGTGGCCAGTCCGCCCGCCGCCGCCATGTGGGCCGCCTCGTGCTGGCGCACTTCGAGGTCGCGCGATTTGAGCTTGTCGAGTACCGCCAGCGCTTCGGGCGAGAGCTGGGTCGACGCCGTGGCTGCAGGCGGCGCAGCGCGCGTCGCCGGGCTGATGGCGTAACTGGAGGTGATGGCGCCGATATTCATGGGATGACAGGCCGCTGCCGTACATGTCCCTGAATGATAGCAAAAAAACAGCGCCGGGTCGTCGCTATCGGGCCACAGTGGCCACCACGGTGTGCAGCAGGCGATTGACCTTGGCGCCCATTTCGTCGGAACCGTAGTCGCCGGCGGTGACCACCAGCGTCATGTCCAGCTCCGGCACGATGAAGATGCGCTGCCCGCCGTTGCCGAAGGCGGCGTTCCAGGCCACGCGATGGTCCTTCCACGCCGCCGTGCCGGCCCACCACTGGTAGCCGTAGTGGATTTCGTCCGGCTGATCGCCGGGACTTTTGAAGCCGACGCTCAGGCGCGGCGTCAGCGAGGCGTCGATCCAGTCTTCCGCCACCACCTGGCGGCCGTTCCAGCGGCCGTGGTTCAGCATCAGCCGTCCCAGCTTGGCCATGTCGCGCGGCCGCAGGCGCAGGCCGGCGAACGAGGCGGGGCGGCCGCGCAGATCGGTCACCCATTGCCATTGCGTGATGCCGAGCGGCGCGAACAACTCGGTATTGGCCACGTCCAGCCACGGTTTGCCGGCGACGCGGCTGACGATGTCGGCCAGGATCAGGGTGCCGCCGCCGTTGTAGTTCCACACCGCGCCGGGCGCCGCTTCGATCGGGCGTCCCAGCACGTAGCGCACCGGATCGGATTTCCAGAACAGCCGCATCTCGTTGTTGGGCTGCGCGCCTTCGTCCCACTTCCAGCCGCCGCTCATGGTCAGCAGGTGTTCGAGGTTGATGGCGTCCAGCGCCGGCGAGCGCAGGTCCTTGTGTTCCGGGTAGTAGTCCAGCACCGGCGTGGCGAGGCTGGCGATTTTGCCCTGCTGTTTCTCGATGCCGACCAGCAGATCGATGACGCTCTTGCCGATGGAACGGGCGTCGTGCAGCGTGTCGGGGCCGAAGTCGATGGTCGGCGCGAACGGCGGCCACACGCCCAGTCCGCGCGCGATCGATTTGTCCTTGCCGCTGCGGTACATCTCCGCCACCAGCTTGCCGTGGCGTTCGATAATGATGCTGTGGATGTTGTCCTTGCCCCGGGCGATGGCGGTCAGCGTCATGCAAAGCGTGGTGGAATTGAAGCCGCTGGCTTCGGGCGTGCTCAGCTCCCAGCCGTCGGTCTGCACGGTGGGCAGGGCGCAGGAAGCAGCGCTGACCGACAAGGGAAACAGCAGGCAAAGGCCGAGACGCAAGGCACGCATGGCGTTCCTATTGAACGGTGATGGCGCTGCGGCCGCCGGCGGATGGCTGGACCAGGATCTTGGCAGAGATGCGCTCGGTCATTTCCTGCACGTGGGAGATGACGCCGACTTTGCGGCCCATCGCTTGCAGGCCGTCCAATGCGTCCATGGCCACGCGCAGGGTGTCGGCATCCAGGCTGCCGAAGCCTTCGTCGATGAACAGCGATTCGACGCGCACGCGGTTGGAGGACAGCGACGCCAGTCCCAGCGCCAGCGCCAGCGAGACCAGGAACGATTCGCCGCCGGACAGCGAGTGCACCGAGCGCATTTCGCCGCCCATGTCCTGGTCGCGTACCAGGAGAGCCAGGGATGGGTTGGCGTTGTTCTGGATACGCTCCAGCTGATAGCGGCGCGACAGGTGGTTCAGGTGCGCGTTGGCGTAGCCCAGCAGGACGTCCAGCGTGAATTGCTGGGCGTAGTTGCGGAAGCGTTTGCCGTCGGCGGAGCCGATCAGGTCATCCATGCGCGCCCAGCGCTGGGTGATGGTTTCCTGCGCTTCGATTTCGGCCAGCATGGATTGCGAGCGGTGGCGCTTGTCGTCGTCCTGCGCCAGCGCGAGTTGCAGGGCGGTGGCGTGGTCGTTGGCGGTTTTGCGTTCGGCCAGCAGGGCGTTGAGCGCGGCGCTGACGGCATCGATGGGCGATTCTGCCGACGCCGGCGGCTCGCCGGTTGCTGCGGTGTCTTGCGGTGCGTCGTCGGCCCACAGGTCGGCGGTCGCTGGCGCGGCATTGTCGGCGTGGCTGGTCTCGGCGTCGGCTGGCCGAGGTGCGGCGGGGATGCGTGACGGCGGCGCGGTCAGCTGGTGCTGTGCGCGCTGGCGCTGGCGTTCCTGCAGCACGGTGTTGGCCTGGTCGACGGCGCGGGCCAGCGCTTGCAGTGCGGCGCGTTCGGCGTCGATGTCGTCGAGACTGAGCGCCAGCAGTTCGCGCAATTGCGCCAGGTCTTGCAGGCCGGCGTCGGGCTGGCGCTGCTGGAAGGCGGTCAGCCAGTCGGCCAGGCGCGCGGCGGCGGCCGTGGCGGATGCCTGCAACGTTGCCAGGCGGTGGTTGGCCTGCGCGAGCGCTTCATCGCAGCGTGTTTTGGCCTGTGTGGCCTGCTGCGCGGCGGCCTGGCTGGCGGCGTAGCGGGCCTTGGCGGCGTCGATGGCGGCTTGCAGCGCGGTTTCCACGTCGCGGATTTCCCTGCCGCCCCACATGGCCATGCGCTGTTCCTGATTGGCCTTCAACGCCGTATCGGCGGCAGTGAAGGCATCGCGGGCGGCGAGGGCGTCGTGGCCGGTGCGGGCCAGCGTTTCGTTCAGCGTTTTCAGCTCGGCTTCGAAGGCCGCGAGGGAGGCGGCGCGTTCGTCATAAGCGGCGCGCTGCGCCAGCCATTGCTTGCTTTCGGATTGGCGCGCTTCGTAGAACCGCGCCGGACCGGACTTCCAGTCTTCCTTCCACTCCTCGCTCGGAATGTCGCCGCCGCTGAAGGCCGCATCCAGATCGGACAGAAGGGCGCTCAGTGCCAGCGCCACTTCGATGCGCTGGTCTTCCAGCGCCTTGTATTCGGTGTTCGATTGCGCCAGCGCGGTCTTGGCGGCGGCAGCCACGGTTTGCAGGCGCGTGTGCTCGGCGGCGGCGCGTTCGTAGGCGGTTTGCGCCTGATCGCGGGCGATGCGTGCCGCGTGCACTTCGCGCTCCTGCTGCTCGACGGCTTGCAGTCCCTTGTAGGCTTCGCCCAGCTGCGCGGTGAGCCATGCGGTGCGCTCGGCCTCCGCCGGCAGCGCCTTGACGTTGACGATGGCGTGCGCGGACCACGCGGCGGCCACGCGTTCCATCGCCTGCTGCACCGAGCGCTGCTCGGCGGCCAGCACGTTCAACTGGTCGGCGCTGGCTTGCGCGGTGGCGCGTTGAGCGGCTTGCTGGTTGACGTTGGCTTCCATCTGCTGGCGGCTACGCGCCACATCGCCTTGCAGCTCGCGCAGCATGGTTTGCAGGCTGTCGTCGTTGTGTCGGTAAGGATGATCCTTGGCGCCGCAGACCGGGCAGGGCGTGTCGTCTTCCAGCGTCTGGCGCAGCGATTCGACGCTGGCGGCGGTGGCGGCTTCCGCCAGCTTGAGCGAGCGTTCGGCCTGCGCGAAGGTTGCCAGGATGGCGATGCCTTCCTGCTGCGCGGCGGTCAGTTGCGCTTCGGCGGCCTTCATGGCCTGGCGCAGCTGGACCGATTGCGCCTCGATCTGGGCGTTGCGTGTCTGGCGCGACTCCAGGTCCAGCCAGATTTTCTCCGCGCCGGCCAGCAGGTCGCGGTGCTGTTCCCAACTGGTGCGCGATGCCTGCAACTGTTCGATCGAGTAGGCGGCGAGGTTCTGCGCGGCCTGCTGGCGCTGGAGGTCCAGCGATTGCAGCGCTTCGACGGCGCCGGCCAGCTTGGTGCTGGCGTCGGCTTCCTCGTCGCGGTGCATCTGCGCGTTGCGCTGCACGCGCGACAGACCGGCGTGCAGGCGTTCGGCAATCGCCGCCTGCTGGCCGGCCTGGACGAACAGCACGTCCCAGCGTTCCCATTGCTGCGCCAGCGCTTTCCAGTGCTTGTGCTGCTCCAGCCACGTGACGCCGGCCTGCTGCTGTGCGGCCAGGCGCGCATGCTCGCTTTGGCGCGATTGCAGCGCGGCCTTGGCGGCGGCGTCGGCATGGTCGGCTTTTTCGCAGGCCGCCGCAGCCTGGCGCCAGGCCGGCAGCATCGCTTCGATACGGGCGTCCAGCGCCTTGGCCTGGTCCAGTTGCGGCGCCGCCGCGCGCTGTGCTGCCTCGGCTTCCTGCTGGCCGGTGGCGACTTGCTGTTGCGCCGCGTTGGCCTGTTCCAGCGCCAGCGCGGCCTGCTGCGCATGCTGCGTGCTGGCGACGATGGCTTCCTGCGTGGCGGCGATGTCGGCGTCGATGCGGCGGATGTCTTCCGCCAACGGGCGGGCCTGCTGCACCGCGTCGATGCGCGCCAGGGCGGCGTGGCGCGGCGCGGCTTCTTCCAGCGCCGCCAGCGCGGTGACGCTGGCCTGCTGTGCGGCCTGTTCTTCCTGGGCCAGTCGCTCGGCTTGCTGATGCCAGCGCAGTTCCTGTTCCAGTTCCGCTTTCTGCTGGTCCAGCGCTTGCAGGGCGGTGCCGGCGTCGGTGCTCCTGGACGTCAGGTCCGCGCGCTCGTCGGTGCTCAACGGCTTCTGGTCGGCCAGGCGCAGATTCAGTTTTTGCAGCGCCGCCTGTTCCAGCTTGTTGCGCTCAAAGGCGCGGATCGAGATTTCAGAGTAGACGGTGCTGCCGGTCAGCGTTTCCAGCAGCTCGCCACGCTCGTTGTCCTCGGCTTTCAGGAAGGCCGAGAACTCGTTCTGCGCCAGCAGCACGGCGCGTGTGAACTGTTCGAACGACAGGCCGATGCGCTTCTCGATTTCCGCCTTGACCTCGGTCTTGGTACCGCCGATGGCCTGCAAGGCCGGCAGCAGATGCAGCGACATGGTGGTCGGCTGCAGGGCGCCTTCGGCCTTGGTGCGGGCGCGGCGCACGTTCCAGCGCGCGCGGTAGGAGGCGCCGTCGCTGCCGACGAAGTCCACTTCCGCATAGCCTTCCGCCGTGCCACGACGCAGCAGGTTGCGCGGATCCTGCGTGGAGACGGTCTCGTTGCCGACGTCGGCCAGGTAATTGCGGCCTACCACGCGCAACAGGCGCGGCGTGGCGTCGTACAGGGCCAGGCACAGCGCGTCCAGCAAGGTGCTCTTGCCGGCGCCGGTCGGGCCGCTGATGGCGAACAGACCGGTGGAGGCCAATGGCTCGGCCTCGAAATTGACGCTGAATTCGTCGGCCAGCGAAGCCAGGTTCTTGCCGCTGATTTTCAGGATTCTCATGGCAGCATCAACTCCGCAAACGCGCTCAGTTGATCGGCCGGCGCCTCGTTGCCGAAGCGCTGCGCATAGAGCTGCCGGAAGATGTCGTCGGGTTTCAGCTTTTCCAGCTGGTCCAGCGTCATCACTTCCTTGTCGATGGACGAGGCGCGGGCGGCGGTCGAGGTTTCGATTTTCGCCAGCCGTACCGGCTTGCCGTCCAGTGCCGCCTCGATGCGCGCGCGCAGGCCGGGTTCCGGCTGCTCCAGCAGCACGCGTACTTCCAGATACGGCTGCTGCTCGGGCGGCGCATCCGGCGGCGCCAGCTCGGCCAGTTCTTCCAGCACCTGCGTCAGCGGCGCAGGCCTGGACGGCACGCGCAGCAGCTCCACCGCGCGCGGCACCGGCACCGGCGCGATCTCGCGCACTGCGGCGCCTTCGAGGTCGATGCGCAGGATCTGGTGCGCGTAATTGACCTCGGCGAAGGACAGCGGCAGCGGGCTGCCGGAGTAGCGGATATGTTCCTGCTTGCCGACGTTCTGCGCCAGATGCAAATGCCCCAGCGCCGCGTAGGCGATGGCCGGATCGAATATCCCGGCCGGCAGCATTTCCGTGCCGCCGATGACGATGCGGCGCTCGGAGTCGTTGGACATCTGGCCGTCCACCATGTGGCAGTGGCCCATGGCGATGATGGCCTGGCCGTCCTGGCGCTTGCTCTGCGCCAGTTCGAAGGCCTGCCGGTAGAGCAGGGCGATGCCGGCCAGGTAGGGATCGGCGCCTTCGGGCAATTCGCCGCGCGGCACGTCTCCGGGAGGCAGGAACGGCACCGCCAGGCACCACGCCTCGACCGCGCCGCTGCGGCCGGTCAGCGGCAGCACCAGCGATTCGATGTCGATCTCGCCGTCGGCATTGCGCTGCACGGCGCCGATCACGCGCGTGCCGTGCGCTTCCAGCAGCGGACCTGGCGCATCGAGCCTGCCCGGCGAATCGTGGTTGCCGGCGATGACGATCAGGTTCAGGTGCGGCGCGCGTTCCCTGGCCTGTCGCAGGAAGCGGTACAGCTGCTTCTGCGTCGCGGACGACGGGTTGGCGTTATCGTAGACATCACCGGCGATCAGCAGCACGTCGGCCTGTTCGGCGACGATGGCGTCCAGAAGCCAGTCGAGGAAGCGCTGGTGTTCGTAATGACGCTCGAAATTATGCAGGGATTGGCCGAGATGCCAGTCGGAGGTGTGCAGCAGACGCATGAAAAAATGTGATGAAACAGCCGGAAAGCGCTCAATATAGCGCAAGCCGGCCGCACCCGGTTTGATTTATGCCGCGTTGCTCTCTGGTGGCGGGATCACCTGGCCGGCGCGGAAGGTGTTCCGGCCCGCCTGTTTGGCCTCGTACAGCAGGATGTCGGCGCGGTTCAGCAGTTCGGCGGGGCTGACGTCTTCGTCGCGGTAGTAGGTCAGGCCGATGCTGGTCGATATCGACACCACCGTGCCATCGAGGTCGAAATCGGCCTGCATGGCGGAGACGATCTTGGCGGCCAGCGCCGCCGCATCGTCGATGCGGTGGATGCGCTCCATGATGATGGTGAATTCGTCGCCGCCCAGCCGGGCGATGGTGTCGCTGGCGCGCATGGTGTGGGTCAGCCGCGCCGAGAAGGCTTTCAGCAGGGCGTCGCCGACCGCATGGCCGTAGGTGTCGTTGACCGGCTTGAAGCGGTCGATATCCATGTACATCACCGCCATCAGGTTGGCGTTGTCACGGCTGTTGGCCATGGAGTCGTGCAGCTTTTGCAGGAAACCGGCGCGGTTGGTCAGGCCGGTCAGCGCGTCGACCTGCGACAGCCGCAGCAAACGCTGTTTCTCGCGCTTCTGCACCGTGATGTCCTGGCGCATGACGTGGAAGCCGATCACGCCGACCCCGTCCTCGTCCATCTGCGGAATGTAGACCACCTCGTAGGTGCGTTCGATGGTGTCGCTGGTGTCGTCTTCCTCGAAGGTCAGGGTTTCGCCTTGCAGCGCCTGCAGCACATAGGGTTCGAGGAAGGCGTAGCGCTCCGCGCCCATGGTTTCGCGGATGCTGCGGCCCAGCACCGTGGGGCCGTTGCGGTTGAATTCCCGCTCGTAGGCGACGTTGTGGAAGCGGTAGACCTGCTCGGCGTCGATATAGGCCACCATGGCCGGCAGCGTGTCGGCGATGGTGCGCAGGCGCGATTCGCTTTCGCGCAGCGCCATCACGGATTTGCGGATGTGGGTGATGTCGTCCACCGTGCCGACATAGCCGTAGATATTGCCGTCGACGACCATGGCGGCGATCTTGAACGACACCCAGATGATCTTGCCGTCCGGGTGCACGCAGCGCAGCGTGTCCTGGAACGGGGCGCGGGTGCGGACCATGTGGTTCAGCGCCGACTTGAGCACCTCGCGGTCCGCCGGATGCACCGCGCGCATCCAGGCGTCGCCCAGCGCTTCCTCGCGCGTCAGGCCGGTGATGGTTTCAAAGGTGCGGTTGACGTAGGTGCAGTGGCCTGTGGCGTCGGCGCGCAGCAGGCCCAGTGGCGAGGCGTCGTTGACGGCGGCGAGTTCGGCCTGGTTCTTGCGCGCCGCCAGTTCGGTTTCCTTGCGCGAGGTGATGTCGCGCACGTTGACCGCCACGCCGTCGGTGATCGGCACGATCTGGTGGTGCAGCCAGTGGACGGCGGCGTTGGGCAGGAAGTCGACCGCGTATTCCTCTTCCAGCGGCTGACGGCTTTCCAGCACATGGCGGTATTTTTCGACGAAACCCTTGGAATGCAGGTCCGGCATGACCTCGATCAGGCGCTTGTCCTTGATGTCTTCGCTGCGGTAGCCCAGCAGCTGTGCGCCGCGTTCATTGAGGTCGGCGATGGTGAAGTCGAGGATCTCGCGCCGCGCGCCGCGCATGCGGCAGGCCTTGAACATGAACACCGCATCGAGGCTGGCGTCGGCGGCGGCGCGCAGCATCAGCTGCGCCTCGATCACCATGCTGGCGCTGCGGCGCAGGCGGTGCGCCTGCTGCACCAGCAGGTAGACGAACAGCAGCACCAGCGCCGAGGCGACGGCGGCGGCGCAATAATACATATTGCGGCGGCTGTAGAAGCGCGCCATGGCGGTGCCGGTCGGATTGCCGACCACCGCCGTCAGCAGGTAGCGCGGCATTTCGGCGTAGCCGTAGATGCGGTCGATGGCGTCGAACGGGCGCTTGAGCAGGAATTCCTCCGACGGCTGCGGCGCGCTGACCTGGGCCACGCGGAAGTCGATGCTGTCGCTGATGATGATCTGGTCGTCGATGCGGGCGGCCGACATGCCGTTCTCGCGGCTGATCAGCATCACCGCGCCGCCGCTGTCGACGTTCAGGCGGTCGTAGTCCTCGACGAAATAGGCCGGGTCGATCATCACCATGACGACGCCGGCGAAGCTGCCGTTGGCGTGGTTCAGGCGGCGCGAGATCTGGATCTGCCATTTCTTGGTGCGGCTGTCGATCACCGGCGTGGCCACCAGCGAGACGTCGGCCGGATTGCCGGCGTGTTTCCTGAACACCGGCTGGTGCTTCAGGTCCGGCGTGAAGTAGCCGTTCATGCTGTCGACGATGTGGCCGTTCTGGTCCAGGATGGCCATCGGCAGATCGAGCTTGGTCGGCAGCAGGGAGTCGAGCAGGCCGTTCTTGCGGGTGAATTCGGGCAGCCGCAGCGCGCCGTCGGTTTCCTCGTATTTGAGCTTGAACAGCTGGGTGGCGTGATCGAGCTGGCGCAGCAGGTGGTTGGTGTGCTCGGCCAGGGTGTGCGCCAGCGACTGGCTGTGCAGCACCGCCTCGTAGTGGGCGGTCTGCTGTTCCTGCCGGACCTGATAGGTGACGGAGGCCCAGGTAAAGATCAGCAGTGCCGCGCCGAAGGCGGGCAGCAGTATCGCGCGGTACAAACGACGAAAAAAATCCAGCATCTGGCAGCAGTCCTCATCGGTGGGCCGGGTGTTTGCGGTTATTCTGCACGGAAATATCGCTTTTGGCGTGAAAGCTGTGAAAAAAAACATATTCCGTTCACAGGCAATGTTGATTTCTTTATTAGAATAGCGGTCATGACTGAACCGATATTGAGCCTGTCCGCCGCGCGGGCGCTGCATCTGGCGGCGCAAGGGCTGTTGCAGCCGCGCCGCCGCAAGGCGCGCCAGGAAGACCTGCTGGCGGCGATCCGGCAAATGGGCGTGCTGCAGATCGATACCATTCATGTGGTGGCGCGCAGCCCTTACCTGGTGCTGTGGAGCCGCCTGGGCGACTACCCGCAGCCGTGGCTGGAGCAGGCACTGGCCGCCGGCGAGCTGTTTGAATACTGGGCGCACGAGGCCTGCTTCGTGCCGGTCGAGGACTACGGCCTGTATCGGCACCGCATGCTGGACCCGGAGGCCATGGGCTGGAAGTATTCGGCCACCTGGATGAAGGAGCGCCGCGCCGAGGTGGATGCGGTGCTGGAGCATATCCGCGTCAACGGCCCGACGCGCTCCTCCGACTTCGAACGCACCGATGGTCAGAGCGGCGGCTGGTGGAGCTGGAAGCCGGAGAAGCGCTCGCTGGAAGTGCTGTTCACCACCGGCGCGCTGATGATCGCCGCGCGCCACAACTTCCAGCGCATCTACGACCTGGCCGAACGCGTGCTGCCGCACTGGGATGACAGCCAGCTGCCGCACATGGACGAGGTGCGCCGCGCGTTGGTGCTCAAGGCGGTGAAGGCCATGGGCTGCGCGCGCGCGCCGTGGATCAGCGACTATTTCCGCACCAGGCCGCCGCGCCTCGATCCGGAAACGCTGGTGGCGCAGGGAGACCTGCTGCGCGCCTGGGTGGCGGACTGGGACGATCCGATCTACGTCCATCCCGACCATGCGGACCTGCTGGACAGCGCCGCCGCCGGCACGCTGGCGCCGACGCTGACCACCATCCTGTCGCCGTTCGACCCGGTGGTGTGGGACCGCCGCCGCGCGCTGGAACTGTTCAACTTCGACTACCGGCTGGAATGCTACACGCCGGCCGACAAGCGCAAATACGGCTATTTCACGCTGCCCATCCTGCGGCGCGGCCAACTGGTCGGCCGCGTCGACGCCAAGGCGCACCGGCGCGACGGCGTGTTCGAACTGAAGTCGCTGATACTTGAACCTGGAGCGCGCATCAGCGACCGCTTCACGCGCGACATCGCCGCCGCGCTGCAACGGCTGGCCGACTGGCACGCCTGCCCGCGGATACAGATCACCCAAGCCACGCCCGCCGCTTTCGGTGCGCAGCTGCAAGCCGCGCTGGACGCGGCCGAACCGACAAAGGAAGCCGCATGACCTTGCCCGCCGCCCCCGTCAGCCTGCTGGGCGCCGACGGCCAGCCGCTGTTTGGACGCTACGCCGGCCAGGTCGGCAATATCGACTGGAGCCAGCTGGCCCGGCCGTTTTCGCGCAGCCCATTGTGGCGGCGCTTCCACCACAAGCGCTGGCACTACGTGGCGCTGTGCACGGAAGAGGTGTTCTGCGCGGTCGCCATCGTCGATCTGGGCTGGATCAGCACCGCCTTCGCCTACGCCTTCGACCGCAAGGACGGCGACATGCTGGCCAACTTCTCGCAGGACGGCCTGCCGCTGGTGTCGGCGCGGCTGGCCAACCATGCGGGCGAATCGAGCAGCTTTAAACGCGGCAGCAGTCATATCAACATCGAGACCAACGGCGACGGCAGCTATGCGCTGACGCTGCGCTGCGATTATCTGGAAATCGACGCCGCCTTCGGCCCGTCGCCGTCGCCGCTGCTGCTGGCTACCGGGCCGATCGACAAAGGCTCGGTGCACGCGACGCAGAAATCGTCCGCCATGCCGCTGCGCGGCGAGGTGCGCACCTGGCGCGACGAATTCAAGCTCGATGGCGGCGTCGCCAGCTTCGATTATTCCAACGGCCTGTTGGCGCGCAACACCGCCTGGCGCTGGGCCTCGGCGCACAATGTGGAGCTGGGCTTCAACCTGCAGGCCGGTTATTTCGGCGGCCACGAAAACGCGCTGTGGCTGGACGGCGACCTGATCGCGCTGGCGCCGGCCCACTTCCTGTACGATAAAAAGGACGCGCTGTCGCCGTGGCACATCTTCACCGAGGACGATATGCTGGACCTGATCTTCACGCCGGACGGCGCGCGCCGCGACGACAAGAAGATGGTGGTGGCGGCCAGCCGTTATCTGCAGCCGGTCGGCACCTTCAGCGGCTGGGTGCGCGCCGCGCCGGACCAACCGAAACGCATGGTCACGCAGCTGATGGGCGTGACCGAAGACCATTCATCCCGCTGGTAGCCTGACATGAGCATCCGCAATCTCGACCGTCTGTTCCAACCGCGTTCCGTGGCCGTGATCGGCGCGTCGGACAATCCGCAGCGCATCGGCACGCGGGTGCTGGCCAATCTGCTGGAAGGCGATTTCACGCATAACGGCGGCAAGGTGTGGCCGGTCAATCCCAAGCACCAGAAACTGCATGGCCTGCAAAGCTACGCCCGCGTCAGTGGCCTGCCGGCGGCGCCGGACCTGGCCGTGATCTGCACGCCGCCGGCCACCGTGCCGGGGCTGATCGGCGAACTGGGCGCGGCCGGCTGCAAGGCCGCCATCGTCATGACCGCCGATCCGGGCCACAGCGGCGGCCGTTACATGCACCAGCCGATGCTGGAGGCGGCGCGGCCCCACCTGCTGCGCATCCTCGGCGCCGGCAGCGCCGGGCTGCAATCGCCGGCGCTGGGCCTGAATCCCAGCTTCACGCAGATGGCGGCGGGGAAGGGCAAGCTGGGTTTCGTGTCGCAGTCCGGCGCGCTGGCGACGGCGGTACTGGACTGGGCCGGCCAGCGCGGCATCGGCTTCTCGCGCTTCGTGGCGATGGGTGACGGCGTCGACGTGGACTTCGGCGACATGCTGGACTACCTGGCCGCCGACGGCGAGACGGAAGCGATCCTGCTGTGCATCGAGCGCGTGAGCAGCGCGCGCAAGTTCATGTCGGCGGGCCGGCTGGCGGCGCGCGGCAAGCCGGTCATCGTGCTGAAGGTGGGCCGCGATCCGGCGCCCGGCGCGGACCTGGTGTTCGACGCGGCGATCCGCCGCGCCGGCATGTTGCGCGTGTACTCCACCGAAGACCTGTTCGACGCCGTCGAAACGCTGGCGCGCCAGCGGCCGCAGCGCGGCGAGCGGCTGGCGGTGCTGACCAATGGCGGCGGCCTGGGCCTGATCGCCGCCGACGCGCTGGCGTGCAGCGGCGCGCAACTGGCCGCGCTGTCGCCGGAAACGCAGAAGCGGCTGGCGCAAGCCGGCGCGCCTACCGCCAATCCGGTCGACTTCCTGGCCGACGCGCAGGTCGAACGCTACACCGGCGCGGTGCAGGCGCTGTTGCAGGAGCCGCAGGCGGACGCCTTGCTGTTCCTGCACGCGCCGACCGCCATGGTGGCCAGCGATCTGATCGCCCACGCGGTGGCGCCGCTGATGCAGGCGGCCGGCAAGAACGTGCTGTCCTGCTGGCTGGGCGGCAGCTCGGTGGCCAAGGCGCGCCAGGTGTTCGCGGAAGCCGGCCTGCCGACCTACGACACGCCGGAAAAAGCCGTCAACGGCTTCCTGCAAATCGCCCAGTACCGCCGCAACCAGGAACTGCTGATGGAAGTGCCGGTCGGCGTGCCGACCACCAGCGCCGGCGAGCGCTCGGCGGCGCGCGCGCTGGTGCAGGCGGCGCTGCACGCCGGCCGCAGCGAGCTGTCGGACGCCGAGGCGCGCTCGCTGATGGCGGCCTATGGCATCGCGCTGGCCATGCCGCAGCAGGCGGCGCTGACCGGCGCCACGCTGGCGGCGGCGCGCATCCAGATCAGTCACGATCCAGTGTTCGGGCCGGTGGTGTTCTTCGGCCAGGGCGGCATCGCGGCCGATGTGGCGGCCGACCGCGCCGCCGGTCTGCCGCCCTTGAATATGGCGCTGGCGCGCGACATGGTCAGCCGCACCCGCGTCTCGCGCCTGCTGGCGCAGGGCCAGACGCCGGCCGACGCCGAAGCGCTGATCCGCACCCTGGTGCAGGTGGCCGACATGGTGGCCGACCTGCCGGAGCTGACCGAGCTCGACCTCAATCCGCTGCTGGCGATCGGCGGCAGCGCCGTGGCGCTCGGCGCGCGCATGCACCTGGCCAAGGCGCGCGGACGGCGCGCGGAACTGGCGATCCGGCCTTACCCGCAGGAGCTGGAAGAGCGGGTGGACTGGAACGGCGGGCAAATCCTGCTGCGGCCGATCAAGCCGGAAGATGGCGCGCAGCACCAGCAGTTCTTCAGCGCGCTGGCGACCGATGACGTGCGCCTGCGCTTCTTCTCCGCCATGCGCGAGCTGCCGCCGGCCCAGCTGGCGCGGCTGACGCAGATCGACTACGACCGCGCCATGGCCTTCATCGCCACCCGGCCCAACGCCAGCGGCCAGCCGGAAACGCTGGGCGTGGTGCGGGCCGTGCTGGACCCGGACAACCAGTCGGCCGAGTTCGCCATCATCGTGCGTTCCGATTTGAAAGGGAAGGGACTCGGCTACATTCTGTTCCAGAAACTGGTCGATTATTTCCGCGCCAGGGGCACGCGCGAAATCGTCGGTGACGCCTTGTCGGAAAACGGCGGCGTGCAAAAGCTGATCCGCCATTTCGGCGGCGTGGTATTGCCGCATCCGGAAGCAGGAATGGTGCGGCTGCAACTGCCTTTGCGATAGCATTCGCCGCACGGTTGAGATATATTGGGGGCATTAGCGTCATATAAAAGCGCAGGGCGGGTTTGTGCTAGCTCAAAGCGCGGTTGTCGGGAAACTTTACACTTTTACTTCCGCTACATCGCCCTGGGAGTCAGAATGTTAACCGCCACATACACCTTGGTAGCCCTATCGGTCGAGCAATCGAGCGTTCGCCTGAGTCTGCTATCGTTCCAGAAGTATGTGCGCACCACGCTCATGCAGCAGAACCGCATGACCCTGTCGCAGCTGGAATATGCTTGCGAAAATCTCAATACGCTATACCAGGCCTGTCACTGGCGCAAGACCGAGATGTATCTGATTCCGGCGCTGCGCGACGCCACCGAGCGCGCCGACCACCTGCTGGAAGAACTCAACCGCCTGAACCAGTCCGCCTTGCTGTCGATCCGCGTGCTGCAAGACAAGCTGGGTTCGCTGGCGGACGTCCGCGACGAGCAGGTCAGCGAAGTGTGCAACAGCATCGACGCCTTTTGCGCGGCGCTGCTGAAGCGGCTGGAAAAAGAAGAGCAGGAATTGTTCGCCCTGGCGCGCAACGCCATCGCCGGCGAAACCTGGTTCTCGATCGCCAACCAGTTGATGATGCACGACAAGCATCTGGATGAAATGAAACGTTCCGGCCTGCCGCCGGCCGAAGCCGCCCAGGTGGCGGCGCGGCGCCGGGCGCTGCCGGGCGGGGAGATGGACGACGGCCAGATTTCCATCCCCGGCCTGCAGGTATTGCCGATTATTAGCCTCGACGACGCTCCGGCGGCGCCGGCGCCAAGGCCCACGCGGTCCACGCCGCGTGACGATGCACTTATGAAATAACCGCCCCGTAGCGCACTAGCAGGGCAAATTTTCCCTGCGCTGCTATGATGGTGGTTTTAGCCATCACCATAGCGCACAATGTTTGATTTCCTCTTTAAGCGTGCGACCGAAGCCTCGGCCGTTCCCACAGCATCCGCGGCGACGCCGGAGCAGGACGCGGCCAGCGCCGCTGCCGCCAGCCGCCGTGATGAACAGACGCAGCGCGCCGCCGCGCTGAATGGCAATGAAGCGGCCGCGGTCGCGTTAATCCTGGAGAGTGAATTTGCCGGCGTGCGCCTGAGCGCGGCCGAGCACGTACAGTCGCAGCCGGCGCTGGAGCAGGTGCTGCACGCGGTGCGCAACACCGACCGCCGCGTCGCCAAGCTGATGCAGGGCCGGCTGGACGCCATCCGCTACCGCCAGGCCGAGCAGCAAAAAGCCCAGGCCTGCCTGGAGCAGGCGCAGCGCCTGTTGCAAGATGAGAAACTGACGCCGAACCAGGTGGCCGAACTGGATCGCCAGTGGCTGGTGGTTGCCGAAGTGCCAACGCTGGTCGATGCCTTCGCCGCCGCCCGCGCCGCCCTGGCCGCGCGGCTGGAAGCGCAGGTCAACCTGCAACGCCGCATCATCGACGCGCTGGCCGCCGTGCGCAAGCTGCCGGACAGCGGCCTGCCGACGGAAGAGGCGCTGCAAGCCCTCGAACGCCACACCGCCGACCAGGCTGACTACCAGCAGGCGCCGGAGCACAACGCCTTGCCGCGCCACCTGTTGAGCGATTACGCCCAGGCGCTGGAGCAAACGCGCGCCACGCTGACGGCGCCGCCGAAGCCGGCCGCCCCGGCCGCCAGCGCCGTCGCGCCCGCGCCAACCAAGCCGGCGCCGTCCGCCGCGTCCACATCCGCCGCCTCGCCTGACGCGCCGCAGGCCGCGGAAGCTGCACCCGCCAAACCGCCGAAACAGGCCAAGCCAGCGCCCAAGGAAACCGACAAGAAATTCCTGGAAACCATGGACGCCCTGGAGGCCGCCCTGGAACAAGGCCAGCTGCACGCCGCCGCCGAGCACGACAAATGGCTGCGCGACCACAAAACCCGCCTCAGCCCGGCGCAAACCGAACACCTGAACCACGTCCGCGCTGAACTGAAGCGTCTGGGCGACTGGGCGCGCTGGGGCGGCAACATCTCGCGCGAAGAACTGGTCAAGGCCGTGGAGGAACTGCCGGCCCAGAAGCTGGCGATGAGCGAGCTGGCCAAGAAAGTCGGCAGCATGCGCGACCGCTGGAAGCAGCTGGACGCCGTCTCCGGCCACGCGCCGAAAAGCCTGTGGGAACGCTTCGACGCCGCCTGCACCAGCGCCTACGCCCCGGCCGCCGCCCACTTCAAGCAGCTGGCCGACGAACGCCACGCCAACGCCGCCAAGGCCGAGGCGCTGATTTCCGAAACCCGCGCGCTGGGCGAATCGGCCGCCGCCGAGGGCGCCGACCTGAAGAACGTGGCCGCCGCCGGCCAGCGCCTGCGCCAGATGTGGACCCGCCTGGGCACCATCGACCGCAAGGAAAAGCGCAAGCTGGATCACACCTTCGACAAGGTGCTGGCCCACATGCTGGCGCCGCTGTCCGAGCAGCGCAAGGTGGAAGCCGCCAAGCGCGAGGAGCTGATCACCGAAGCCGAAGCGCTGGAGCCGGCCGACCGTCACACGCTGGACAAGCTGCGCCGGCTGCAGGAACGCTGGCAGGAGCAGGCCAAGGCGCTGCCGCTGGAACGCAAGGTGGAGCAGGCGCTGTGGCAGCGTTTCCGCAGCGCGTGCGACGCCATTTTCGCCAAGCGCAAGGAAACCGCCCACGCCGCCGACCACGAGCGCAAGGCGCACCTGCATGCCCGCGAGGCCATCTGCAAGGAACTGGAGGACGCCACCTTCAGCGGCGAGGACAAGGCCCAGCTGGCCGCCATCGCCAAGACGCTGAAGGATGCGGCGACGGCGTGGAACGCCGCCGGCGTCGTGCCGCGCGCCGCCGAGGTCCGCATCAACCAGCGTTACCACAACGCCGTCGGCAAGGTGCAGGCGCAGGCGGATGCGATCAAGCGCCGCGCCGGCGCCGCCCAGGCCAATGCGCTGCGCGACAAGCTGCGCCTGGCGCAAGGACTGGAAGCCGCCATCGCCGGTCCGGATGCCATCGATGTTGCGGACTGGCAAGCCAAGTGGACGGCGCTGCCGTCGCTGGGCAACGATTACGAGCGCGCGCTGCAAGTCCGTTTCAATGCCGCCGTGGCGGCCGTCGATGGCCAGCGCGCCGCCTACGCGCAGGAGCTGGAGCGCAATCGCGCCAGACTGCTGGATGAGGTGCTGCGCCTGGAAATCGTGGCTGGCGTCGACAGCGGCGCCGAGTTCGCCCGCGAACGGTTGAAGATGCAGGTGGAAGTGCTGCAATCGTCGCTGAAATCCGGCCAGAAGCCGCAGTCGGCCACCGCTGCCTATCTGCAACTGTGCGCCATGCCGGCCCTGGCCGACGCCCGTACCGCCAGCCGCATCGAACAACTGTTCCGCCGCATCGGCGCCTCGGAGCGCGCATGAGTTTGAATGAAGTCCGCATCCAGACCGAGGATTTCGATCTGTCCACGGAAGTTGCTCAACTGCGCGCGGATTATCCCAAAGTAGGGGGCGTGGTCACCTTCGTCGGCACGGTGCGCGATCTGAATGAAGGCGCTACTGTGTCGGAGATGGAGCTGGAGCACTATCCGGGCATGACCGAACAGGCTATCAGTGACATTATTGACAAGGCTCGGCAGCGCTGGCCGATTTTCAGTGCGCTGGTGATACATCGTGTCGGTCCGCTCAAGCCGAAGGATCAGATCGTGCTCGTGGCGGTCACGTCCGCACATCGCGGCGAGGCGTTTGCCGCCAGCGAGTTCATCATCGATTATCTGAAGACGGAAGCGCCGTTCTGGAAGAAGGAGCAGACGCCCGATGGCGCGCGCTGGGTGGATGCCCGCGTCAGCGACGACCAGGCGCTTAACAAATGGTTGTAGCTGCTCCTTGAAAACGCATCGCTGATCCCTATGTTAGCGATAGTTAAATATATCGGAGCAACACCATGCGTCACGACAAACTCACCACCAAACTCCAGGAAGCCCTGTCGGACTCGCAGAGTCTGGCCGTGGGCAATGACAATCAATACATCGAACCGCTGCACCTGCTGACGGCCCTGCTGAACCAGGACGACGGCGGTGCGCGTTCGCTGCTGCAACGCGCCGGCGTCAATGTCGGCGGCCTGACCAAGGCGCTGACGGCCGCGCTGGAGCGCCTGCCGAAAGTGTCCGGCACCGGCGGCAACGTGCAGGCCAGCCGCGAGCTTGGCGCCGTGCTCAACCTCGCCGACAAGGAAGCGCAGAAGCGCGCCGACCAGTTCATCACCAGCGAAATGGTGCTGCTGGCCCTGACCGAAGACAAGTCCGACGCCGGCACGCTGGCGCGCGAAAACGGCCTGGCCCGTAAATCGCTGGAAGCCGCCATCGACACCCTGCGCGGCGGCGCCAAGGTGGATTCGCAGGAAGCCGAAGGCCAGCGCGAAGCCCTGAAAAAATACACCCTCGACCTGACCGAGCGCGCCCGCCTGGGCAAGCTCGACCCTGTGATCGGCCGCGACGATGAAATCCGCCGCGCGATCCAGGTGCTGCAACGCCGTTCCAAGAACAATCCGGTGCTGATCGGCGAG
Organism: Duganella alba; assembly: GCF_009674495.1. Lineage (GTDB taxonomy): Bacteria > Pseudomonadota > Gammaproteobacteria > Burkholderiales > Burkholderiaceae_D > Rugamonas > Rugamonas alba. The sequence goes on from NZ_WKJN01000008.1 coordinate 75,656, forward strand.
CCTGGCGTGGGTAAAACCGCCATCGTCGAAGGCCTGGCGCAGCGCATCGTCAACAACGAGGTGCCCGATTCGCTCAAAGGCAAGCGCGTGCTGGCGCTGGACATGGCCGCCCTGATCGCCGGTGCGAAATACCGCGGCGAGTTCGAGGAACGCCTGAAATCCGTGCTGAAGGAACTGGCCATGGACGAAGGCCAGACCATCGTCTTCATCGACGAGATGCACACCATGGTCGGCGCCGGCAAGGCCGATGGCGCCATGGACGCCGGCAATATGCTGAAGCCGGCGCTGGCGCGCGGCGAGCTGCACTGCGTCGGCGCGACCACGCTCGACGAGTACCGCAAGTACATCGAGAAGGATGCCGCGCTGGAGCGCCGCTTCCAGAAAATCCTGGTGGACGAGCCGACCGTGGAGGCGACCATCGCCATCCTGCGCGGCTTGCAGGACAAGTATGAGCTGCACCACAAGGTAGCCATTTCGGACGCGGCGATCATCGCGGCGGCGGAACTGTCGCATCGCTACATCACCGACCGCTTCCTGCCCGACAAGGCCATCGACCTGATCGATGAAGCGGCGGCCAAGATCAAGATCGAGATCGACTCCAAGCCGGAGGTGATGGACAAGCTGGAGCGCCGCCTGATCCAGTTGAAGATCGAGAAGGAAGCCGTCAAGAAGGAAAAGGACGAGGGTTCGCGCAAGCGCCTGGAACTGATCGACGAGGAAATCGTGCGCCTGACGCGCGAGCTGAACGACTTCGAGGAAATCCTCAAGGCCGAAAAAGCCGTGGTGCAGGGCAGTACCCACATCAAGGAAGAGATCGACCGCATCAAGCTGCAGATGGAGCAGGCCACGCGCGAAAGCAACTGGCAGCGCGTCTCGGAGCTGCAATACGGCCGCCTGCCGCAACTGGAGGCGGAGCTGAAGCAGGCCGAGGCCGCGTCGGCCAAGGGCGTGTCGCTGGAAAAGAACACGCCGCCGAAGCAACGTCTGCTGCGCACCGAGGTGGGCGCGGAAGAGATCGCCGAAGTGGTGTCGCGCGCGACCGGCATTCCCGTGTCGCGCATGATGCAGGGCGAGCGCGACAAGCTGCTGCACATCGAAGAGAAGCTGCACGAGCGCGTGGTGGGCCAGGACGAGGCGATTTCCGCCGTGGCCGACGCCATCCGCCGTTCGCGCGCCGGTCTGGCCGATCCGAATCGTCCGTATGGTTCCTTCATGTTCCTGGGCCCGACGGGCGTCGGCAAGACCGAGCTGACCAAGGCTTTGGCCGGCTTCCTGTTCGACACCGAGGAATCGCTGATCCGCATCGACATGAGCGAGTTCATGGAGAAGCATTCGGTGGCCCGCCTGATCGGCGCGCCGCCGGGCTACGTGGGCTACGACGAGGGCGGCTATCTGACCGAAGCCGTGCGCCGCAAGCCGTACAGCGTGATCCTGCTCGATGAGGTGGAGAAGGCGCATCCGGACGTGTTCAACGTGCTGTTGCAGGCGCTGGACGACGGCCGCATGACCGACGGCCAGGGCCGCACGGTGGACTTCAAGAACACCGTCATCATCATGACTTCGAACCTGGGTTCGCATAAGATCCAGTCGATGGAGGATTCCGATCCGGGCGTGGTCAAGCTGGCGGTGATGGCCGAGGTGCGGTCGCACTTCCGTCCGGAGTTCATCAACCGGATCGACGAGATTGTGGTGTTCCACGGCCTCGACGAGAAGAACATCGGCGCGATTGCGCGGATTCAGCTGGCGATCCTGGAGCGTCGTCTGGCCAAGATGGAGATGACCTTGCAGGTGACCGACGCGGCGCTGCACAAGATCGCCGAGGCGGGCTACGATCCGGTGTACGGCGCGCGGCCGCTGAAACGGGCGATCCAGCAGCAGATCGAAAATCCGCTGTCCAAGCTGATCCTGCAAGGGACGTTCGGACCGAAGGACACCATCAAGGTGGATGTGACCGACGGCGCGCTGACCTTCGGCGGCTAAGCCTGGCGCTAGTGGCGGATGATGCGGTTGCGACCGTCGCGCTTTGCGCGGTACAACGCATCGTCCGCCCGTTTCAATACTTCCTCATACGAGAGATCGCCCGCGGTCATCTCGCTCAGGCCGCCGCTGATGGTGGCGCCTGGTCCCAGCGTTCCCAATTTCTGTAAAGCTTCCGCGATGCGGTGGCGCAGCCGTTCGGCGATCGGCATCGCCTGCTCGCCGTCGGTGTGCGGCATCAGCACCACGAATTCATCGCCGCCCAGCCGCGCCGGAAAATCGGTGGCGCGCAGTTCGCGCCGGCAGACGTCGGCGGTGGTGGCGATCGCCTTGTCGCCGGCCAGGTGGCCGTATTCGTCGTTGATGCCCTTGAACTTGTCGATATCGAAGATCAGCACCGAGGTCGGCGTCTTGTAGCGGGCGAACAGTTCGAAATGCTCGGTCAGGCCGCTCATCAGCTTGCGGCGATTGAACAGGCCGGTCAGCGAATCGGTCTCGCTCTGCGTGCGCAGCAGCGTTTCCAGCTTCTTGCTGGCGGTGATGTTGCTGGCGACCCACAGCACCGCCTCCTCATCCAGCACCTGGTAGTCCAGCGGCTGCACGCGGCCCTCGAACCAGATCACTTCCGCCGGGCCGTCGCCGCCGAGCCCCTTGATGTCCTCGCGCGCCAGCGGATATTCGACCACATGCAGGCCATGCGAAGCCAGTGCGATGGCAATCTGTGTCTCGAACCAGGCGGCTTTTTCGGGATTGAGTACGTCGCAGATGGACTTGCCGACCAGGCCGCTGCCGTCATGGTAGTAGCGGCTGTCAGTGCCGCCGAAGACGGCGGCGTAGCGGCCGCTGCGGGTGAGGATGAATGCCGGGTCTGGCAATGCCGCCAGCAGTGCCGCGATCTGTTCGTTTGAAAAAAGGGACAGGTCCGCCATGCGATATCGATTTTCTAATTGATCAGTTTCCACTAATGTACCGTACTTTTGTCCAAGCAAACGTTATCGGCAGAAAAAATGAAAACTTAACGAACGGTCACTATTGTTGTTAGCCAAAGAAGGTCGACGGCGAGCAGCCGAAGGTCTTCTTGAACATGGCCGAGAAGGCGGACTGGCTGGCGTAGCCCAGCTCGGCGGCCACTTGCGACAGCGGCACGCCGCTGGCGATCAGCGGCGCGGCGTGCGCCAGCCGCACCTGCTGGCGCCATTGCGTGTAGCCCATGCCGAGTTCGCGCTCAAACAGCCGGGCCAGCGTGCGCTCCGAGGCGCCGACCTGCGTGGCCCACGCCGCCAGCGTGTGCTCGGCGCCCGGTTCGGCGATCAGGGCGTCGCACAAGGCCTTCAGGCGCTTGTCGGTCGGCAGCGGCACGCGCACCGGGCGCACGGCGCAGCGCGGGATTTCGTCCAGGATCATTTCCATCAGCAGCTGCTCGCGCGGCGACTGCTCGTCGCGGTCGTGCTGTTCCAGCGCCACCAGCAGTTCGCGCAGCAGGCCGGACAGCTCCAGCAGCTTGCACTCGCCGCCGGCGAAGGGGGAACGCCCGGCGTACACCGACATCGGCCGCAGGTCCGTGTTTTCCAGCACCGTGACGCTGTGCTCGACGCCCGGCGGTATCCAGATGGCGCGCTGCGGCGGCACGATCCAGCTGCTGTGGTTGGCGTCGACGCGCATCACGCCACGCAGGGCGTAGGTGAACTGGCCCCATTCGTGATGGTGGGGCGGCAGCATGGCGGTGGCCTGCAGGTCGCGGCCGGCCATGGTCAGCGGCCGCCCGGCGCTCGGCTGGTCGTTATGCCAGTTGAAGTGGGTGTGGCTGACGATGGGAATAGGCATGGCAGAAATGCGATAAATGTTGTCGCTCTATCTTAAATCAGACCATGGCAAATTGCTTACACTTCGGCAAAACAACCACAGAGAGAGCGGTATGAACGACAAGACTTTATGGCGTCAGGACGCCCGGGTGATTGCGCTGGTAGGGCTGGCGCACGGCACTTCGCACTTTTATCACGTGATCCTGGCGGCGCTGATTCCGTGGCTGAAGCCGGAATTCGGCCTCAGCTATTCCGAGCTGGGGCTGCTGATGACGGTGTTCTTTGTTGTCTCCGGCGTGGGGCAGGCGATGGCCGGCTTCGTGGTCGACCGCCTCGGCGCGCGCACCGTGCTGTTCAGCGGCATTGCGCTGCTGGGCGTGTCGGCGGTGCTGCTGTCGAGCGCGCACAGCTATGTGCAGCTGATGCTTGGCGCGCTGGTGGCCGGCTGCGGCAACAGCGTGTTCCATCCGGCCGACTACACCTTGCTGAACCAGCGCGTGTCCAAGGCGCGCCTGGCCCATGGTTTTTCGGTGCACGGCATCAGCGGCAATATCGGCTGGGCGCTGTCGCCGTTGTTCCTGACGTTCGTGGCGGACCGCACCGACTGGCGTACCGCGCTGCTGTGCGCCTCGCTGCTGCCGCTGGCCGTGCTGGCGCTGCTGGTCTGGAATCGTCATGCATTGCGGCCGGAACCGGCGGCGCTGCCGGCGGCCGGCAGAAGCGTTGGCGCGTCCGATGCCAGCGCCTTCGGCTTCCTCAAGCTGAAGGTGGTGTGGCTGTGCTTTGCCTTCTTCCTGATTTCCGCCGTGGCGCTGGCCGGCATCCAGACTTTTGCCGCGACCAGCCTGGTCAGCCTGTACGGCATGTCGCTGGGTACGGCGACGTCGGCCTACACCTGCTTCATGTTTGCTTCGGCGCTGGGCATGGCGTATGGCGGCTTCCTCGGTGCCGGCAGCCGCAACCATGACCGCATCATCATGCTCGCCTTCGGCACGGCGGCGGTGCTGGCGCTGGTGCTTGCGGCGGCCGTGGTGCCGGCGTGGATGGCGGTGGTGCTGATGGGACTGATCGGCCTGGTGACCGGCATCTCCGGTCCGTCGCGCGACCTGATGATACGCGGCGCGGCGCCGGCCAATGCCACCGGCCGCGTGTTCGGCGTCGTGTATTCCGGCCTGGACAGCGGTCTGGCGCTGGGTCCGCTGCTGTTCGGCGCGCTGATGGATGCGCACCATCCGGCCGGCGTGTTCGTGTTCATCGGCATCTTCCAGGCGCTGGTGATCCTGACGGCGGTCGGTGTCGGCAGCAACACCCGCGTGGCCGTGGCGCCGAAAACCGCATAGAATTAAAATTATTTCAACAATGCGAGAGGGACGACCATGAGCTTTGCCACCACCGATTTATGCGACGACCACGCCAACCTGCTGGACGACGGCCGCCTGGCCGCGCTGCCGCCGGTGTTCCGCCACTACGGCCAGCGCGTGCGCTTTTCCGGCCGCGTGGTGACGCTGAAGGTGCATGAAGACAATGCGATGGTGCGCGCCATGCTGGAAACGCCGGGCGAGGGCAATGTGCTGGTGGTCGATGGCGGCGGCAGCCTGCGCCGCGCGCTGGTCGGTGGCCAGCTTGGCCTGCTGGCGCAGGACAACGGCTGGGCCGGCATCATCGTCGATGGCTGCATCCGCGATACGGATGAACTCAACGCCTGCGACATCGGCGTGCGCGCGCTCGGCGCGCATCCGCAGAAAAGCAGCAAGAAGGGCGTGGGCGAGCGCAACCTGCGGGTGCACATCGCCGGCGTGCCGGTCAATCCCGGCGACTGGATTTATGCCGATGCGGATGGGGTGCTGGTGGCGCAGCAGAAGCTGGCCTAGGAAAACAGCCGCGCCGGACTGGGCGCGGCTGTCATGCTGTTACGGTTGCTGTTGATGCTGTTGCAGATGGCGGCGCAGGCGCTGCTGGAATTCCTCGACGTCATCGACCGTGGTCAGGTCATCGTCGACTTCCACCATGTGGGTGGCGTGGCCGGGCGCGAACGATACGGTCGCCTCCACGCCATCCTTGTTTTCCGTCAGGTTGTGGCCCTGGACGGCGCCCAGCACGTTGCCGTGCACGTCCGTTACGATGGTCATCTTCATGACATACCTCCGCCTTGCAGGTTGTGGAAGCACCCGCCGACACCCTGGTTGTGGATGGCGACGAAGTACGTGGCGTTGCCGTTGTTGTCCTTGGCCTTGCGCTGCTGGTCGGCCAGGTGCACGGCGCCCTGGTTGGGCGTCTTCACATCCGCCGAGGCGAACTGGGTGCCACGGTCGCCGCCATAGGTGTAGCTCCAGAACGCGGTTTGACCAGGCGCCAGGAAGGTCAGCGGCCCTACGTTGTTAAAAGCCATAATCTCCTCCATGAAAGTATGTCGCGCCAGCGGATGCCGGCGTGGCAGTTCCATCTTAGTCAGCTGACATCGCCACACCTTGATGCAAACGATGTGCGCGCTTTTTTGGTCGCCGGCGCGTTCTGAGGGATAATGTCGGATTGAATCAATCAGGATCACCAGCTTATGTTCTCTTACCGCCACGCCTTCCATGCGGGTAACCACGCCGACGTGCTGAAGCACTTCATCACCATCCAGTTGCTCCAGTACCTGAACCAGAAGGACACGGCGTACAGCTACATCGACACGCACTCGGGCGCCGGCGTCTACGAGCTGGACGGCGCGTTCGCGTCCAAGAACGCCGAATACGACACCGGCATCGGCCCGCTGTGGAACCTGACCGACATGCCGGCGCCGATCAAGGAATACGTCGACCTGATCCGCGCCATGAACCCGAGCGGCAAGATGCGCTACTACCCTGGTTCGCCGTACATCGCCGACCAGGTGGCGCGCGAGCAGGACCGCCTGCGCCTGTTCGAACTGCATCCGGCCGATTCCAAGCTGCTGGCCGATAACTTCCGCAAGCTGGAAGAGCACGCGGCGGCGCAGGGCATCCGCCCGACCGTGCGCGGCAAGCGCGTGCTGGTCACCCGTGGCGACGGCTTCGCGTCGCTGAAGGCGCTGCTGCCGCCGCCGTCGCGCCGCGCGCTGGTGCTGATCGACCCGCCGTATGAAGACAAGCAGGACTACAAAAAGACCAAGGACGTGCTGGCCGAAGCGCTGGGCCGCTTCCCGACCGGCACCTATGCCGTGTGGTATCCGCTGCTGCAACGCATGGAATCGCGCCAGTTCGCCGACAAGCTGAAGCAGCTGCCGGCCGCCGAATGGCTGAACGTGGTGCTGACCACCAAGAAGCCGACGCCGGACGGCTTCGGTCTGCACAGCAGCGGCATGTTCATCCTGAATCCGCCGTACACGCTGGAACCGATGTTGAAGGAAGTGATGCCGTGGCTGGTGAAGGCGCTGGGCAAGGACAGCGGCGCCCGCTTCACGCTGGAGAAGGGCACGCAGGCGACGGGTACGCGCAACAATAGCGAGCGCCGCCCCCCTGTCCGTCAGAAAAACATTGTCAAGAGTTCATAAACTGGCGTAGGCTGGTGACAAGCAGATCGAATGGGAGTGTCCCATGATGATAGCCTCGTCACCGGCGCCATCCAAGTTAGCAGATAATTTCTTCCTTGCGCGCCAGCCCATCCTCAACCGGGGACAGCGGCTGGTAGCGTATGAATTGCTGTTCCGCGGCGCCGCTGCCTACAACGGCGCGCAGGTCACCGACGATGCGGAAGCGACCGCCACCGTCATCGCCAACGCCGCCGAGCTGGGCCTGGGGCAGGTGGTGGGCGACCAGATGGCCTTCGTCAACGTCGACGCGGTGGGCCTGATGAGCGATTTCATCCGCTTCCTGCCCAACGACAAAGTCATCCTCGAAATCCTCGAAACCGTCAAAGCCACGCCGGAAGTGCTGGCGCGCGTGCGCGAGCTCAAGCAGGCCGGCTTCAAGTTCGCGCTGGACGATGTGATCGGTCAGACCGACGACGTGCAGAAGCTGATGCCGCTGTGCGATGTGATCAAGGTCGACATCAAGGACATGCAGCCCGGCACCTTGCCGGCGCTGGCGCGGGTGCTGAAGACGCCGGGGCAGAAGCTGCTGGCGGAAAAGGTCGAGACCATCGAGGAGTTCCAGGAGTGCATGGAACTGGGCTTTGAGTATTTCCAGGGCTATTATTTTGCGCGGCCGGTGATCTTGAGCGGCAAGAAGATCTCGCCGTCGCAATTGAGCGTGCTGCATCTGCTGGAACTGCTGGACCGCGATGCCAGCAGCCAGGAAGTCGAGCGCAGCGTCAAGCACGATGCGCTGATCACGCTGAACCTGCTGCGGCTGGTGAACACGCCGGCGGTGGGCGCGCGGCAGCGTATCAACTCGGTTGGGCATGCGCTGATGGTGCTGGGACGGCGCCAGTTGCGGCGCTGGCTGCAGATCCTGTTGTATGTGAAGAATGGCGGCACGCAGGAATTCACCTCGCCGCTGCTGCAACTGGCCACCACGCGCGGCAAGACCATGGAATTGATGGTGGAGCACCGCAAGCCGGGGCAGCGTGTGAGTGCCGACATCGGCTTCACAGTGGGCGTGATGTCGCTGATGGATACCTTATTCTCGATCCACATGCGCGACGTGCTGGAAAGCGTCAACGTGCTGGACGACGTGCGCGCCGCGCTGCTGCACCGCTCCGGCGACTATGGTGCCATGCTCAGCCTGATCGAACACATCGAGCGTGGCCACGACGGCCGCGAGCTGGCGCAGATGCTGCACCAGCTCGACCTGCGACCGGCCGAACTGTACAACATCCAGCTCTCCGCAATCGAATGGGTGACCGAATACACCCGTAACATCTAATCCGGGGTCAGGTCCCCCATTTCTACACGAGCTCTGCCGTGGCGGCCGCCACGGCAGAGCTCGTGTAGAAATGGGGGACCTGACCCCGGAGTTTATTCGTAGCGCAGGGCTTCGGCGGGATTGGTGCGGGTGGCCCACCAGCTTGGGTACAGCGTGGACAGGAAGGACAGCGCCACCGCCACGCCCACCACGCCTGTCACGTCGCTCCACAGCAGCTGCGACGGCACCGAGTTGATGAAGTAGATGTTCTTGTCGAGGAGCTGCACGCCCAGCAGGTGCTCGATGCCGCTGGCGATGTCCGGCAGATTCCAGGCGATCAGCACGCCCAGCGTGGTGCCGGCCAGTACGCCCATCAAGCCTGACAGCAGGCCCTGCACCATGAAGATCTTCATGATCGACGACGGCCGCGCGCCCAGCGTGCGCAGGATGGCGATGTCGGCGCGCTTGTCGGTCACCGACATCACCAACATGGCCACCACGTTGAAGGCGGCCACCGCCACGATCAGCGTCAGGATGATGAACATCATGTGCTTCTGGCTCTGTACGGCGGCGAACCACGTTGAATTGCGCTGGGTCCAGTCGCGCACCAGATAGTCGCCGTTGAGGCTGTTCTTCAGCGCCTGGGCGACTTGCGGCGCCTGGTTGGCGTCGGCGATGCGCAGGCGCAGGCCGATCGGGGCGTCGACGTGCAGCAGTTCTTCGGCGTCCTGCATGTGGATGAAGGCCATGCCGGAGTCAAACTCGAAATGACCCACCTCGAACGTGCCGGCCACGGTGAAGCGGCGCGTCTGCGGCATGACGTTGTTCAGCGACGATTGCTGCGACGGCATCGCCAGGATGACGTGGTCGCCGGCCTTGACGTGCAGCGCCTTGGCCAGTTCGGCGCCGAGCACGATCTGCCAGGCGCCGGGTTTCAGCATGTCGAGCGCGGCGGCGTTTTTGCCTTTCATGAAGTCGGCCACCTTGGCTTCCTGCTCCGGCAGGATGCCGCGCAGCAGCGCCGGCTTCATCGTGTCTTCCTGCAGCAGCATGCCGGGCACTTCGGCAAAGGGCGCGGCGGCTTGCACTGCCGGATTGCGTTCGGCGTCGCGCGCTGTGGCTTGCCAGTCCCGCATCAGGCCGCGCGCATCGAATACTTCGATGTGGGACAGCACCGAGATCATGCGCGCGCCAACGTCGCGCTCGAAGCCGTTCATCACCGACAGCACGACGATCAGCGCCGCCACGCCCAGGCCGACGCCGGCGATCGACACCAGCGACATGAAGGAAATGAAGCTGTTGCGGCCGCTGCGGCGGCCGGCGCGCAGGTAGCGCACGCCAATCAGCCATTCATAGGGCGACGTCATTATTGGCCCAGCAGCAGGAACACGGTCGGCTTCTTGTGGAAGTCCGGCGCCGGCGCGGTTTTCCACTGCGCGGCCGTCATCGTGCGGATGGTTTCGGTTGGCAGGCTGAGGTCGGTCGCCACGCACAGCAGCGTGCCCGGCGCGCAGGCGGCGATCAGCGCTTCCAGCATGGCGGCGTTGCGGTACGGCGTTTCGATGAACAGCTGCGTTTGCTTTTCCTTGCGCGAGCGCAGTTCCAGTTCCTTGATGCGCTTGTCGCGCTGCGCCGCATCGGTCGGCAGGTAGCCGTTGAAGGCGAAGCTCTGGCCATTCAGGCCGCTCGCCATGACGGCCAGCAGCAGCGACGACGGCCCGACCAGCGGCCGCACCGGAATCTTGTGCTGGTGCGCCAGGCGCACCAGGTCGGCGCCGGGATCGGCTACCGCCGGCACGCCGGCTTCCGACACCAGGCCGCCGTCCTGGCCGGCCAGCAGCGGCGCCAGCAGGTCGGCCAGCGCGGCGGCCGGGGTGTTGACGTTCAGTTCGGCGATTTTGATTTCCTGCATCGGCTTGCACAGCGGGTGCTGGGCGCCGACCAGTTTCAGGAAGGCGCGCGCGGTCTTGGCGTTTTCCGCCACGAAGTAGTCCAGCTGCGAGGTGATGCGCTGGACCTGTTCAGGCAGCACATAGTCGAGGCCTTCGGTCTCGCCCAGGGTGTTCGGAATTAAGAAGAGGGTGCCGGTCATTGTTTATTTTGAAAGAAGGTGACGCCAATGTTGCGCAGCATGCCTGTCAGCGCGATTAATGGCAAGCCGGTGAGGGCGGTCGGGTCGCTGCTGTCGATGCGTTCCAGGATGGCGATGCCCAAGGCTTCGTTCTTGGCGCTGCCGGCGCAGTCGTAGGGCTGTTCGATGCGCAGGTAGGCGTCCAGCTCGGCATCCGGCAGGTCGCGGAACTTGACCACGGTCTGGATGTCTTCGACCTGGGCGGTGCCGTCGCGGCCGTCCCACACGCACAGCGCGGTGTGAAAGATGACTTCACGGCCGCGCATTTTCTGCAATTGCGCCAGCGCGTTGGCGTGATTGCCCGGTTTGCCGATCTGTTCATCATCCAGCGTGGCGACCTGGTCGGAGCCGATGACGATGGCGCCCGGCATCCTGGCGGCCACGGCGGCGGCCTTTTCGCGCGCCAGACGCAGGGCGGTGGCGCTGGGCGTTTCGCCGGCCAGCGGCGTTTCGTCGATGTCCGGAATGGCCACCTCGAACGGCAGTTGTAGGCGTGATAATAATTCTTTTCGGTAGGCCGAGCTGGAAGCCAGTACGAGTAAACTTGATGTCATGAGGGGAATGTTATATGCTCTGTCGCCGGCGATATGACGGTGATATGAGTTACGGCCAGCGACAAAAATGTCGCAAAAAATCGCTAAGGCTTTGACTTGATGTCGAAAACCCTGCTATTATCGCAGGTTTTCCGGGGAATTTTCTGTAATGAATGCTTTTGTGATCGACACCTTTGAATTTTGTCGGATCAACGGTAAGCAGGAAGGCGTGACGCCTGTCGCTGAAATGACCCGTCTGGCCAAGGAGTGCGCGGACGCCTCCGGCGAGATCGCCTGGAAAGTCGCAGGAAGCACCAGCAAGATGGGCTTTCCGCAAATGACGCTGTCGGTCAACGGCACCGTGCAGCTGGTCTGCCAGCGCTGCCTGCAGCCTTACGCTCACCACCTCGCTTCGACGACGGTGCTGATGCTGGGTAAGGACGATGAACAGGCGGACGAAATTGAAGAGATAATTGCTGACGAATCGATCGACGTGATCGTCGGCAGCCGCAGTATGGAGTTGATGTACCTGGTGGAAGACGAAGCGCTGCTGGCCCTGCCGCACACGCCGAAACACGATGTCTGCCCCGACTCAGCCCTGCTGGACAAGGCAAAAAGCGAGAAGATCTCGCCATTCGACGCTCTGAAGAGCCTCAAATCCGAATAAGTAGTTAGAAGTTGATTCAAAATGGTCGCAGCGAGGCAACGAAGCTGCGGCCTTTTGAAGCGACTTCGTAGTAAAGAACGTGTCAATGCGCGGCGAGTACATCGAGTCTTGGCAAGTTAGCAGTGCAAAGTAGTAGGGCTCGATTCGCATGTTTTATGCCGGTCGATTGTGTTAGAATTTTAGAACTTATGTATTAGGAGTCATTAACATGGCAGTTCAACAGAACAAAAAATCCCCATCGAAGCGCGGTATGCACCGTTCGCACGATTTCCTGGTTGCTCCACAACTGGCAATCGAGCCAACCACCGGTGAAACCCACCTGCGTCACCACATCAGTCCTAACGGCTTCTACCGTGGTCGCAAAGTCCTGAAAACCAAAAACGACGAGTAATTGTCGCTTTTGCTGGACACAGAAACAGGCGGTGCTGACTTGTGTAGCATCGCTTTTTCTTTTTTAATCGGCTGCAATTTGGTTTTGCATACCGTCATGTTCCAACGCGGATTCCGGATGTTGCGGTTCTGCCGCTTGCCATAACAATGACAATCAAAATTTCTATCGACTGCATGGGTGGCGATCATGGCCCCTCAGTCACTATTCCCGCAGCTGTTTCCTTCGTTAAACGTGAGCCTGATGCCGAGCTGATCCTTGTCGGTCTCGAAGACGTCATCCGCGCCGAACTGAAGAAACACCATGCCGACGCGCATCCGCGTCTGAGCGTGGTCCACGCCTCCGAACAAGTCACCATGGACGATCCGCTCGAAGTGGCCCTGCGCCGCAAGAAGGATTCGTCGATGCGCGTCGCCATCGAGCAAGTCAAGGACGGCAAGGCGCAAGCCTCCGTCTCGGCCGGCAACACCGGCGCGCTGATGGCCGTCGCCCGCTACGTGCTGAAAACCATGAGCGGCGTCGACCGCCCGGCGATTTGCAGCATCATGCCGAATCAAAAAGGCGGCCCGACCTATATGCTGGACCTGGGCGCCAACGTCGACTGCGAACCGCACCACCTGCACCAGTTCGCCATCATGGGTTCGGTGCTGGTGTCGTCGATGGAGAACATCGCGCGCCCGACCATCGGCCTGCTGAACGTCGGCACCGAGGACATCAAGGGCAACGACGTGGTCAAGGCCACCAGCAAGCTGCTGCAAGCCGATCATGAGCGCGGCGCGCTGAACTTCTTCGGCAACGTCGAGGGCAACGACATTTTCAAGGGCACCACCGACCTGGTGGTGTGCGACGGCTTTACCGGCAACGTCACGCTGAAGGCAGTGGAGGGCGTGGCCCGCTTCTTTGCCGATACCGTCAAATCGGAATTCACCCGCAACCCGCTGACCATGCTGAGCGCACTGATCGGCCGCGGCGCCCTGAACAACATCAAAAAACGCCTGTCGCCATCGCGCTACAACGGCGCCAGCCTGCTGGGCCTGCGCGGCCTGGTGTTCAAGAGCCATGGCGGCGCCGACGCATATTCCTTTGAATGGGCGATCAAGCGGGCGTATGATGCTGCAAAAAATGACGTGTTGCCGCACATTTCGACCCTGATCGCCGAGCTGATGCCGCGTAACACCGAAACACCGGAAGTACCAAGCTCAACTATTTAGTGGACGGTAAAACGGCATGACCTTGTATAGCAAAATTATCGGCACCGGCAGCTATCTGCCGGAAAAGCGCGTGACCAACCAGGAGCTGGCTGATCAACTCGCTGCCAAAAACATCGAGACGTCGGACGAGTGGATTGTCAGCCGCAGCGGCATCGCGGCGCGCCACTTCGCCGCACCGGACCAGAACTCGTCCGACCTGGCCGTCATCGCCGCCAGGAACGCGCTGGACATGGCGGGCCTGCAGCCCAACGATATCGACCTGATCATCGTTGCCAGCTCGACCCCGGATTTCTTCGGCAGCTTCCCCAGCACCGCCTGCGTCGTGCAGCGCAAGCTGGGCATCACCAACCACGGCGCCGCCGTCGACGTGCAGGCCGTCTGCAGCGGCTTCGTCTACGCGCTGTCGACCGCCGACGCCTTCATCCGCGCCGGCGTGCACAAGAACGTGCTGGTGATCGGCGCCGAAGTGTTCTCCCGCATCCTTGATTTCAACGACCGCACCACCTGCGTGCTGTTCGGCGACGGCGCCGGCGCCGTGGTGCTGACCGCCTCGCAAGAGCCGGGCATCCTGGCCACCGCGCTGCACGCTGATGGCAGCCATGGCGACATCCTGTGCATGCCGAATTCCTTCGGCGGCGCGATTGCCGGCGAAGCCTATCTGTACATGGACGGCCCGGCGGTGTTCAAGCTGGCCGTGTCGGTACTGGCCAAGGTGGCCGACGAGGCGCTGGAAAAGGCCGGCATGCAGCCGGAGCAGATCGACTGGCTGATTCCGCACCAGGCCAACCTGCGCATCATGAGCAGCACCGCCAAGAAGCTGGGCCTGCCGATGGAAAAGATGGTCGTCACCGTCGACCAGCACGGCAATACCTCGGCCGCATCGATTCCGCTGGCGCTCGACGCCGCCGTGCGCGATGGCCGCGTCAAGCCGGGCCACAACATCATGCTCGAAGGCGTGGGCGGCGGCTTTACCTGGGGCGCGGTGCTGGCTCGTTTTTAAGCTGAATTAGAATTAGAGTTCTAACGGACTCAACAGTAGCAGTGCTGTCATGATTGCATGATAGCTTTGCTGCCAATAATAAAAGAGATGGATGGAAGTCATGACTAAATTTGCTTTTGTATTCCCAGGCCAGGGCTCGCAGGCGATTGCGATGCTGGACGGCTTTGCCGGCAATCCGGTGGTTGCGCAGACCGTCGCTGAAGCGTCGGAAGCGCTTGGTTTCGACCTCGGCAAGCTGATCGCCGAAGGTCCGAAGGAAGAGCTGGACCTGACCACCAACACCCAGCCGGTGATGCTGACCGCTGCCGTGGCAACCTACCGCGCGTGGATCGCCGCCGGCGGCGCCGTGCCGTCGGTCGTGGCCGGCCACAGCCTGGGCGAATACTCGGCGCTGGTCGCCGCTGGCGTGATCTCGTTCAAGGACGCCGTGCCGATGGTGCGTTTCCGTGCGCAAGCGATGCAAGAGGCTGTGCCGGTCGGCCAGGGCACCATGGCTGTGGTGCTGGGCCTGTCGGATGACGACGTGCGCGCCGCCTGCGCCGAAGCCGCCGCTGGCGGTGGCGTGGTGGAAGCCGTCAACTTCAACGCGCCGGCGCAAGTGGTGATCGCCGGCGACACCGCCGCAGTCGAACGCGCCTGCGACATTGCCAAGGGCAAGGGCGCCAAGCGCGCCATGAAACTGCCGGTGTCGGCGCCGTTCCACTCGTCGCTGCTGAAGCCGGCGTCGGACCGCCTGCGCGACTACCTGGCCAACATCACGTTCTCGGCGCCGCAGATCCAGCTGATCAACAACGTCGACGTGGCCGTGCTGAACGATCCGGCCGCGATCAAGGATGCGCTGGTGCGCCAGGCCGCCGCGCCGGTGCGCTGGGTGGAAACCGTGCAGAAGATCGCCGCCGACGGCATCACCAAGGTGGTGGAGTGCGGTCCGGGCAAGGTGCTGATGGGTTTGACCAAGCGCATCGACGCCAACCTGATGGGCGACGCCATTTACGATCAGGCTACCTTGGAACGCGTATTGAGCGAGCTCAAATAAGCGTTTGCGGTTTCAGGCACACTCCGTATTTACTGTAGAAGGATTTACATGACTTTAGCAAATCAAGTCGCCCTGGTAACGGGCGCATCGCGCGGCATCGGCAAGGCCATTGCTCAAGAGCTGGCGCGTCAGGGTGCGCGCGTGGTCGGCACCGCCACCACCGAAGCCGGCGCGGAAGCCATTTCCGCCTACCTGGCTGAAATCGGCGCCGAGGCAGGCAAGGGCATGGTGCTCAACGTCACCAACGCCGAAGCCTGCGCCGCCGTCATCGACGACATCAGCAAAACCTGGGGCGCGGTTGGCATCCTGGTCAACAACGCCGGCATCACCCAGGACAACCTGGCGATGCGCATGAAGGACGAAGAGTGGGACAGTGTCATCGCCACCAACCTGAGCTCGGTTGGCCGCCTGTCGCGCGCCGTGCTGCGCGGCATGATGAAGGCCAGGAACGGCCGCATCATCAACATCACTTCGGTGGTGGCCTCGTCCGGCAATCCGGGCCAGATGAACTACGCCGCCGCCAAGGCTGGCGTGGAAGGCATGACGCGCGCGCTGGCGCGTGAAATCGGCAGCCGCAACATCACCGTCAACAGCGTGGCGCCGGGCTTTATCGATACCGACATGACCAAGGCGCTGGGCGAAGAACAGCACGCCGCCTTGCTGACGCAGATTCCGCTGGCGCGCCTCGGCAAGCCAGAGGACATCGCCGCGGCGGTCGCCTTCCTGGCGTCGCCGCAAGCCGCTTATATTACCGGCACCACCCTCCACGTGAATGGCGGTATGTATATGAACTGATGCGGAACGGCATAAAAATAAAGCCGTTTCAAATCTTTTAGCAGTGATTTCGGAATATTTAGCAGCAGACACCGAAATTAGTTTTTCAGTGCGCAAACCTGATAAAATGCGCGCTTTCCGTAACAAACAAATGGAGCCATAACATGTCGGATATCGAACAACGCGTTAAGAAAATCGTCGCTGAACAACTGGGCGTCGCCGAAGCAGACATCAAAACCGAATCGTCGTTCGTTGACGATCTGGGCGCTGACTCGCTGGACACCGTCGAGCTGGTGATGGCCCTGGAAGACGAGTTCGAAATGGAAATCCCTGACGAACAAGCAGAAAAAATCACCACCGTGCAGCAAGCGATCGACTACGCTACCGCGCACGTCAAGGCGTAATTTCTGCCCGATCGACTTTAGGAGAATCGCTTGAGAGGTTCTAAAAACCGTCGTGTTGTCATTACCGGCCTGGGCGCCGTCACTCCGATCGGCAATAACATCGCCGATTCGTGGGCAGCGGCCACCGAGGGCAAATCCGGTATTGCCACCATCACCAAGTTTGACGCAACAGCTTTCAGCACCCGTTTTGCCGGTGAAGTCAAAGGCTTCAATATCGAGGACTATATCTCCGCGAAAGAAGCCCGCCACATGGATACCTTCATCCATTACGGCATGGCGGCCGGCATTCAAGCTGTGCAAGACTCCGGCGTGGTTGTCACCGAAGAAAACGCCGACCGTATCGGCGTGATCGTCGGTTCCGGCATCGGCGGCCTGCCGATGATCGAAGAGCAGAAGGAAGACTACGACAAGCGCGGTCCGCGCCGTATCTCGCCGTTCTTCGTGCCGGCATCGATCATTAACATGATCTCGGGCAACCTGTCGATCAAGTACGGCATGCGTGGTCCTAACCTGTCGATCGTGACGGCTTGCACCACCGGCCTGCATTGCATCGGCGCTGCCGCGCGCATGATTGAGTACGGCGATGCCGACGTCATGGTGGCCGGCGGTGCTGAATCGACCGTGTCGCCACTGGGTCTGGGCGGTTTCGCCTCGGCCAAGGCGCTGTCGTCCCGTAACGACGATCCGGCGACCGCTTCCCGTCCATGGGATGCGGACCGCGACGGCTTCGTGCTGGGCGAAGGTGCGGGTGTGATGGTGCTCGAAGAGTACGAACACGCCAAGGCGCGCGGCGCCAAGATCTATGCGGAAGTGCTCGGCTTTGGCATGAGCGCCGATGCGTATCACATGACCTCGCCTCTGGAAGATGGCAGCGGCGGCAGCAAGTCGGCGCAAGCCGCGCTGGCCGACGCCGGTATCAATCCGGACCAGGTGCAGTATGTGAACGCGCACGGCACCTCGACGCCGCAAGGCGACGTGGCGGAAGTGCAGGGCATCAAGCGCACGTTCGGCGACCACGCCAAAAAGCTGGTGGTCAATTCGACCAAGTCGATGACCGGCCACTTGCTGGGCGGCGCGGGCGGCCTGGAGTCGGTGTTTACGGTATTGGCGCTGCACCACCAGGTGTCGCCGCCGACCATCAACATCTTCAACCAGGACCCGGCTTGCGACCTGGACTTCGTTGCCAATACGGCGCGCGACATGAAGATCGATTACGCGTTGAAAAACTCGTTCGGCTTCGGCGGCACCAACGGCTCGCTGGTCTTCGGTAAAGTGTAAAAAAGTTTGAACCAATTCTCGTCTTGTCCTGTCCAAACAGGGTGAGCGAGAATTCGGCGCCGGCACTCGCCGGCGCCTGAATTGCCCGGCCTCGCGCCGGCGCTTCCAGGCAGTATCCCCCATTTTTATTCATGTGTTTGTTGTGCTGCCGTCATGTCGATTGCGGTGTCTGTCATCGTTCGCCCCTCGTTCGGCCTGCGTGTTGCGCATGCCGGCGTGTGCTGTTGCGTGATGGCGTCCGCCGCCGTGTGCCCTGGCGTGGTGGCGCCTCTGTTGTGTCTGCTGGCCGGCGCGCTGGCGTGGCTGGGCGGCCGCCCGCCAGCTATTGCACGCCAGCTTGATATATCCGGTGTCGGCCAGGTGCGGCTGGCGGTATACCAGCACAACACGGGTGCGCATCAGGGCTGTGCGTTGCGCCTGCTGGGCGGCTCGACTTTATGGCCGCGCCTGCTCTTGCTGCGGCTGTGCGACGCCGGCGGCAAGGTGCGGGTGCTGGCGGTGCTGCCGGACAGCGTGACGCCCGTCGAGTGGCGTGCTGTGGCGCTGGCCTGCCGCGCGGCTGCGCGCAGCGAAATAAACACGCCGGCAGTGTGAACTTCTTGCAGCGGGCTAACTCTATAGCATATGGCTATACGAATCGGCTGCGCTGTGGGCCACCGAGGAATGCAGGAGTGACGACAGAACGTGAGTGCGACCAATTGCTGGTCGAGCGGGTCCGCGATGGCGATAAGCAGGCGTTTGATTTGCTGGTGGCGAAGTACCAACGCCGGCTGATGCGTCTGCTGTCGCGCATCGTGCACGACCCGGCCGAGGCGGAGGACGTGGTGCAGGAAACCTTTATCAAGGCGTATCGGGCGTTGCGGCATTTCCGCGGCGACTCGGCGTTCTACACCTGGCTGTACCGCATCGGCATCAACACCGCCAAAAACTTTCTGGCGACGCAGGGACGACGCATGCCCACGTCCACCGACGCCGATAGCGAACAAGCTGAAGGATTTAACGATGGCGAGCATTTGCGCGACATCAATACGCCAGAGTCCATGCTGGCCAGCAAACAGATCGCCCAGACCGTCAACGCGGCCATGGACGCCTTGCCGGTGGACCTGCGTACCGCGATCGCGCTGCGCGAGATCGAGGGACTGAGCTACGAGGAGATTTCCGACATCATGGCCTGTCCCATCGGAACCGTGCGCAGCCGCATCTTCCGCGCCCGCGAAGTCATCGCCGAAAAATTGAAGCCTTTACTGGACATGCCGGTTGACAAGCGCTGGTAAGGCAGGAATGATGGATGACATTCGGCAACTTGAGATGGCGGGATACCAATGGACACCGACAAAAAACTGCGTGAACATATCTCGGCACTGGCGGACGGCGCCTTGCCCGACAGCGAGCGCGAACTGGCCATGGCCGCGCTCGACACGGGCAACGGGCGGGCCGCCTGGCGCGCCTACCACCTGATCGGCGACGTGCTGCGCAGCACGCCCGGCGGCGACCTCAGCGACGGTTTCGGCGCGGCCCTGGCCGCGCGTCTGGCGGCCGAGCCGGCGCATGCCCCGGTTGCGGCGCAAGCGCCGGCGCTTGAAGATCAGCCGGCCGCCATCATTTTCCCCTAAGCACATACCCTTATAATTATTCCGGGCATACGGTATAGCGACATTTCGCTTACCATGTGCTAGCCTCACGTCGCGCGCCTGCCACATCGCTGCGACGGGCAGGGCGCTTGCATCCCGAACTTTAAAGAAGAGACCGATACTCCATGAAAAATAACTTCTCTGCTGGTCGTAAAACGTTGTCCGCGCTGGTTCTCGGCGCAAGCTTCTGGGTGTCCATGGGCATGTCGCCCGCGATGGCGGCCTCGCCGGTCACCGGCGCCGTCATCGGCCTGCCGGACTTTGCCGACCTGGTCGACCAGGTTGGTCCGGCGGTGGTCAATATCCGCACCACCGAGCGGCCGAAACAAGGCAAGGGCGGCGCCAACGGCCTGCCTGGCGATGAAGACATGCAGGAACTGCTGCGCC
This sequence comes from Duganella alba, assembly GCF_009674495.1. Lineage (GTDB taxonomy): Bacteria > Pseudomonadota > Gammaproteobacteria > Burkholderiales > Burkholderiaceae_D > Rugamonas > Rugamonas alba. Next base: position 95,677 of record NZ_WKJN01000008.1, read on the forward strand.
GCTTCTTCGGCGGCGGCCTGCCGCCGGGCGCGGTGCCGAACGGCCGTTCGCCGCGCCGCCAGACGCCATCCGACGAGCCGGTGCAGCGCGGCGTCGGTTCCGGCTTCATCCTGTCGGCCGACGGCTATGTGATGACCAACGCCCACGTGGTGGACGGCGCCGACGAAGTGTTCGTCACGCTGACCGACAAGCGCGAATTCAAGGCCAAGGTGTTGGGCGCCGACGCCAGCACCGACGTGGCGGTGCTGAAGATCGAGGGCGACAAGCTGCCGTTCCTGGTGATGGGCAACTCGGACAAGATCCGCGCCGGCGAGTGGGTCATCGCCATCGGCTCGCCGTTCAACCTGGAAAACACCGTCACCGCCGGCATTATCTCGGCCAAGGCGCGTGATACCGGCGAGTATCTGCCGCTGATCCAGTCGGATGTGGCGGTCAATCCGGGCAACTCGGGTGGCCCGCTGATCAATATGCGCGGCGAGGTGATCGGGATTAACTCGCAGATCGCCACCCTGTCGGGCGGCTCGAACGGTATTTCGTTCGCGGTGCCGATCAACGAGGCGATCCGCGTGTCCGAGCAGCTGAAGAAAAACGGCAAGGTCACGCGCGGCCGCATCGGCGTGCAGATCGGCGAAGTCAGCAAGGAAGTGGCGGAGTCGCTGGGCCTGAAGAGCGCGCAGGGCGCCGAAGTGGCGCTGGTGGAGCCGGGCGGTCCTGCCGACAAGGCCGGCATCAAGGCGGGCGATATCATCCTGAAGTTCAACGGCGTGGATGTGAACCGTTCGTCCGATCTGCCGCGTCTGGTGGGCGATACTGCGCTGGAAAGCAAGGCGTCGGTGACCGTGTGGCGCAAGGGCGCCGAGCTGACGCTGCCGGTCACGGTGGCCGAGCTGGACGCCGACAAGACCGCCAAGGCCGGCAAAGGCAAGGGCGCCAAGCCGGCGCCGGAAGCCGCCAAGGCCAACGCGCTGGGCTTGAAGGTGGTCGACCTGACCGATGCGCAGAAGAAGGAGCTGGGCGTCGATGGCGGCGTGCTGGTTGATTCGGTGGAAGGTGTGGCGGCCAATGCCCAGCTGGAAGAGGGCGATGTGCTGTTGCAGCTGAATAACATCGAGATCAGGAACGTCAAGCAGTTCAACGCCGCGGTGGCCAAGCTCGATCCGAAGAAAGCGTCGGTGGTGCTGGTGTTCCGTGACGGTTCGACCCGCTTCATTTCGCTGCGTCCAACCGCGAAGTAAGGAGCAGGCCCTCCGGCTGTGGCCGGAGGGCGCAACGCATGCATTTCACCCTCTATTCCCGCAGCTATTGCCACCTGTGCCAGGACATGCTGGACGCGCTGCTGCTTCTGCAAACGCCGCAGCGGCCGTTCACCGTGGACGTGATCGACATCGACGAGGCCGGTGATCCGGCCTTGCTGGCCCGTTACGACGAGCTGGTGCCGGTGCTGTTCGCCGACCTGGCCCAGCCTGAGCTCTGCCACTACTTCCTGGACGAAAGCAAAGTCCGGGAAGTGTTAAAAGACTAAGCTTTTGCATTTCTCGCTGCATAAGTCGGCCTTTCCACTCTGAAATCCGGTAAAATGCCGGGGGTAGAAAATGTCTTCAAGGCGCTCATCAGGGCAACTGCCCCGCTCGGAGCGCTTTTTTTGTATTGCGCGCACCTTTGCGCCCCGTCGTGTCAAACCCGTTTTTGAATATTTGTTAATGAACAACATACGCAACTTCTCCATCATCGCCCACATCGACCACGGCAAATCGACGCTGGCCGACCGCATCATTCAGCTGTGCGGCGGCTTGTCCGACCGCGAGATGGAGGCGCAAGTGCTCGATTCGATGGATCTGGAGCGCGAGCGCGGCATTACGATCAAAGCGCAAACCGCCGCCCTGCAGTACAAGGCCCGCGACGGCGTGGTCTACAACCTGAACCTGATCGACACCCCCGGCCACGTCGACTTCTCGTATGAAGTGTCGCGCTCGCTGTCGGCGTGCGAAGGCGCGCTGCTGGTGGTCGACGCCTCGCAAGGCGTGGAAGCCCAGACCGTGGCCAACTGCTACACCGCGCTCGACCTGGGTGTGGAAGTGGTGCCGGTGCTGAACAAGATCGACCTGCCGAACGCCGATCCGCCCACCGCGATCGCCGAAATCGAAGACGTGATCGGCATCGAAGCCGGCGACGCCGTCCAGTGCTCGGCCAAGACCGGCCTGGGCGTGGAAGACGTGCTGGAATCGATCATCGCCAAGGTGCCGCCACCGAAGGGCGACCCGACCGCGCCGCTGCAGGCGCTGATCGTCGACTCCTGGTACGACGCCTACGTCGGCGTGGTGATGCTGGTGCGCGTGGTCAACGGCACGCTGAAACCGAAAGAAAAAATCAAGCTGATGGCGACCGATTCGCTGCAGTTGGTGGAAGACGTCGGCATTTTCTCGCCACGCTCGTTCTCGCTGCCGCAGCTGTCGGCCGGCCAGGTGGGCTTCGTCATCGCCGGCATCAAGGAGCTGAAGGCCGCCAAGGTGGGCGACACCATCACCCACGCGGTGCATGGCGCGGCCGCGCCGCTGCCGGGCTTCAAGGAAGTGCAGCCGCAGGTGTTCGCCGGCCTGTTCCCGGTCGAGGCCAACCAGTACGACGCGCTGCGCGACTCGCTGGAAAAACTGAAACTGAACGACGCCGCCCTGATGTACGAGCCGGAAGTGTCGCAGGCGCTGGGCTTCGGCTTCCGCTGCGGCTTCCTGGGCCTGCTGCACATGGAGATCGTGCAGGAACGTCTCGAGCGCGAGTTCGACATGGACCTGATCACCACCGCGCCGACCGTGGTGTACGAAGTCGAGATGCGCGATGGTTCCATCGTCAAGGTGGACAACCCGTCGCGCATGCCGGAAAACACCAAGATCAACGAGATCCGCGAACCGATCGTGACCGTCAACCTGTACATGCCGCAAGAGTATGTCGGTTCGGTGATCACCCTGTGTATCGGCAAGCGCGGCGTGCAGATGGACATGAGCTACCACGGCCGCCAGGTCAAGCTGGTCTACGAAATGCCGATGGGCGAGATCGTGCTGGACTTCTTCGACAAGCTGAAGTCGACCTCGCGCGGCTACGCCTCGATGGACTACGAGTTCAAGGAATACCGCGCCTCCGACGTGGTCAAGGTCGACATGCTGATCAACGGCGAGAAGGTCGACGCGCTGGCGATCATCGTCCACCGCTCCAACTCGGCCTACCGCGGCCGCCAGGTGGCGGCGAAAATGCGCGAACTGATCCCACGCCAGATGTTCGACGTGGCGATCCAGGCCGCCATCGGCGTCAACGTGATTTCGCGTGAAAACGTCAAGGCGCTGCGCAAAAACGTGCTGGCCAAGTGCTACGGCGGTGACGTCAGCCGTAAGAAGAAACTGTTGGAAAAGCAAAAAGCCGGTAAAAAACGCATGAAGCAAGTGGGCTCGGTCGAGATTCCACAAGAAGCATTCCTGGCAATCTTACAAGTGGACGATAAATGAGCCTGCAAGTCATCTTAGGGAACTTTGCATTAATCCTGTTCGTGCTGATGGTGATCACCGGCGTGATCTGGTGTCTCGACGTGTTTTACCTGGCCAAGCAGCGCCGTGCCGCCGCCAACCGCGCGCTGGCCGAGTACGACGCCCGCAACGCCCGCCTGACCGCCGACGGCATCCAGGCCGACAACAGCGGCAACCGCGCCCAGTTGGAAGCCGGCATCCTGCGCCAGCCGACCTGGATCGAGTATTCGGGCAGCTTCTTCCCGGTGATCGCGCTGGTGTTCGTGCTGCGTTCCTTCCTGTACGAACCGTTCAAGATTCCGTCGTCGTCGATGGTGCCGACGCTGCTGGTGGGCGATCTGATCCTGGTGAACAAGTTCACCTACGGCATCCGCCTGCCGGTGCTGAACAAGAAGGTCATCCAGATCAACGACCCGCAGCGCGGCGACGTGATGGTGTTCAAATATCCGATGGACATGAGCCAGGATTACATCAAACGCGTGATCGGCGTGCCGGGTGATAAAATCACGTATGAAAACAAGCGCTTAACCGTCAATGGCGTGGAAGTGAAGTACACCCCGCTGGACGATTACCTGGAAGACGAGAAGCTGGTCTACAACAAGCAGTTCGAGGAAAACCTGAGCGGCGTCAGCCATCGTATCCTGAACAACGCTGCCGCGCCGACCTACAATCGCGACAACGTGCTGCAGTTCCCGAACAGCGAGGCGTGCACCTACCGCTATGAAGGGTTCACCTGCACGGTTCCGGCAGGCAACTATTTCATGATGGGCGACAACCGCGACAACAGCGCGGACAGCCGCTACTGGGGCTTTGTGCCGGACAAGAATATTGTTGGTAAAGCATTCTTTGTCTGGATGAATCTGGGTAACCTGCGCCGTATCGGCAGCATCCATTGATGTGCAACGCGCGGCACAGCGGCTCGAAAGGGACTAAGATGCAACAACGGCAGAGTGGCATTTCGCTGGTCGGACTGATTTGTGTGTTGGCTGTGCTCGGGTTTTTCGTGCTGCTGGCGCTGAAGATCGTGCCGACCTACGCCGAATACCGCGCGATCAAGAACGCCATCGTCACGGCCAAGGCCACTGGCGGCGGCGTGGCCGAGATCCAGCGCTCGTTTGACGCCAGCGTCGCGGCCGGCTACATCGATTCGATCAGCAGCCGCGACCTGATCATCGAAAAAGTGAACGGCGAAACTGAAATCAGCTTCGCCTACGAGAAGAAAATCCCGCTGGTCGGACCGGCCAGTTTGCTGCTTGAATATGAAGGCACCACCGACAAGGCTGGCGCCAAACCCGCGAAAACCGAATAAAGAACCGATCACCCATGAATCTCCAGTTATTGCAAACGCGTTTAGGCTATACGTTCCAGGATGCTGGCCTGTTGCAGCAAGCCTTGACGCACCGTAGCCACAGCAGTCTGCATAACGAACGGCTGGAGTTCCTGGGCGACTCGATCCTGAACTGCGTGGTGGCCTCGATCCTGTACGAGCGCTACATCGACATCGACGAGGGCGATCTGTCGCGCCTGCGCGCCAACCTGGTCAAGCAGCAGTCGCTGTACGAGATCGCGCAGAAGCTGGAACTGTCCAACTTCCTGCGTCTGGGCGAGGGCGAACTGAAATCCGGCGGCTTCCGCCGGCCGTCGATCCTGGCCGATACGCTCGAAGCGCTGCTCGGCGCCATCTTCCTCGACGGCGGCTTCGAACCGGCGCGCGCGGCGATCCGCTCGTTCTACATCCCTATCCTCGACACGGTCGATCCGCAGACGCTGGGCAAGGATGCCAAGACGCTGCTGCAGGAATTCCTGCAAGGCAAGAAAATCTCGCTGCCGCTGTACAACGTGATCGCCACCCACGGCGCCGCGCACAGCCAGGAATTCGAGATTGAATGCCTGGTGCCGAAACTGGGCATCCAGGTCTTCGGCCGTGGCGGCAGCCGCCGCGCCGGCGAACAGGCGGCCGCCAAGCTGGCGTTGGCCGCTGCGGAACAAGCGGCGCAAAAAGCGCCTGCCGCCGCCCGCAAGTCCAAGCCGCGCGCCGCCCAGCTCAAGCTGGCCGGCATCGCCACCGTGCAGAGCAGCGACGCACCGTCGCCGCCTGCCAAGGCAGCCAACAAGTAAAAGAGAAATACCATGACGACCGAAACGACCTCCGCCAGCAACTTCCGTTGCGGCTACATCGCCATTGTGGGCCGCCCGAACGTGGGCAAGTCCACGCTGATGAATACGCTGATTGGCGCCAAGGTCAGCATCACCTCGCGCAAGGCGCAGACCACGCGCCACCGCATCACCGGCATCCAGACCTATGACGACGCGCAGTTCATCTACGTCGATACGCCGGGCTTCCAGACCCGCCACGCCAACGCGCTGAACAAGACGCTCAACAAGACCGTCACCAACACCCTGATTTCGTCGGACCTGATCCTGTTCGTCATCGAAGCGGGCACCTTCGGCCCGGCCGACCAGCAGGTGCTGGATCTGCTGCCGACCGAAGTGCCGGTGATCCTGGTGATCAACAAGTCGGACCGCGTCAAGGACAAGGTCGCGCTGATGCCGTTCGCGCAGCAGGTCGCGGCCAAGTTCAACTTCGCCGCCATCGTGCCGGTCTCGGCCAAGCTGCGCTTCCAGCTCGACGGCCTGGAAAAGGAGCTGAAGAAATTCCTGCCGGAGAACGAAGCCATCTTCGGACCGGACGACATCACCGACCGCAGCGAAAAGTTCATGGCGTCGGAAATCGTCCGTGAAAAGCTGTTCCGCTTTGTCGGCGACGAACTGCCGTACACCAGCACCGTGCTGATCGAGAAATTCGAGCAGGAGGGCGACCTGCGCCGCGTGTTTGCCGCCATCCTGGTCGAGCGCGACACGCACAAGTCCATGATCATCGGGAACAAGGGCGCGCGCCTGAAGGAAGTGTCGACGCAAGCGCGCCTGGACATGGAAAAGCTGTTCGGCGGCCCGGTGTACCTGGAAATCTGGGTCAAGGTCAAATCCGGTTGGGCCGACAACGAAGCGGGCCTGCGCGCTTACGGTTACGAGTAATCCATCACCAGCATGTCCACCACGCCAGACGCCACCTTGGACGCACCGCCAGCGGCGGTGACGGCGGAGGCGGACGTGCCTGCCGCGCCGGTCATCACGCCGGCGCCGGCCAAGCGCCCGCGCGCACCGTCGCGCGAACGCACCATCGGCACCAAGGTCGCCGGCCAGCCGGCCTTCGTGCTGCACAGCTATCCCTACAAAGAAACCAGCCTGATCATCGATCTGTTCACGCGTGACTTCGGCCGCGTGGCCTTGATCGCCAAGGGCGCCAAGCGGCCGCATTCGCAGTTGCGCGGCGTGCTGCAAACCTTCCAGCCGCTGTCGTCGAGCTGGGTCGGCAAATCGGAACTGCGCACGCTGACCGAGGCCGAATGGGTGGGCGGCATGCTGCCGCTGGAGAAAACCGCGCTGCTGTGCGGCTTCTACCTGAACGAACTGCTGGTCAAGCTGCTGGCGCGCGATGACGCCCACCCGGCGCTGTTCGACCACTACGTCTCGACGCTGAACCAGCTGGCGCACAACGAACCTGCTTCCATCGTCTTGAGAAAATTCGAACGGGCCCTACTTAAAGAGACGGGCGTTGCCGCCGACCTGACGCGTTGCGTGGAAACGCGCCGCAGCGTGCAGGCCGATGTCACCTATGTGGTCGATCCCGAGCGGGGGCCGCGTCCCGAACGCGCCGCCGATCCGTGGCCGCGCGTGGCCGGCAAGACGTTGCTGGACATGGAATGCGAAAATTATGAAGACGTCGCCACGCAAGCCCAGAGCAAGCAGCTGATGCGCTTCCTGGTCGCGCACCACCTGAATGGCGCGCCGTTGAACACCCGCCAGATCCTCGTGGATCTGTCCCAGTTATAAGAGAAAAAACAATGAGCTTCCTGCAACCATCCGGCACCATCATCGACCTCGGCGTGAACATCGACCACGTGGCCACCCTGCGCAACGCGCGCGGCACCAAGTATCCGGACCCGATCCGCGCGGCGCTGCTGGCCGAGCAGGCCGGCGCCGACTGCATCACGCTGCACCTGCGCGAAGACCGCCGTCACATCAAGGACGCCGACGTCATCGCGCTGGCGCCGCAGCTGATCACCCGCATGAACCTGGAAGCCGCCGTGACGCAGGAAATGATCGACTTCGCCTGCAGGATCAAGCCGGCCGACGTCTGCCTGGTGCCGGAAAAACGTACCGAAGTCACCACCGAAGGCGGCCTCGATGTCGCCGGCAACTACAACGCCGTCGAGCGCGCCGTGAAGCAGTTGCAGGCTGAAGGCATCCGCGTCAGCCTGTTCATCGACGCCGAAGAAGCGCAGATGGACGCCACCGCCGCCCTCGGCGCACCGGTGATCGAACTGCACACCGGCCGCTACGCCGACACCGAAGGCGCCGAGCAGGCCGCAGAGCTGGAACGCATCCATCGCGGCGTGCTGTATGGCGTCGGCAAAGGCCTGAAGGTCAACGCCGGCCACGGCCTGCACTACACCAACGTGCAGGCGATCGCCGCGATTCCTGAGATTGCCGAGTTGAATATCGGCCACGCCATCGTCGCCCATTCGGTGTTCGTCGGCTGGGAAAACGCCGTGCGCGAAATGAAGGCCATCATGGTCTCGACCCGCATCGGACGCGCGTCGTGATCTACGGCATCGGCACCGACATCTGCAAGATTCCGCGCATTGAAGCGGCGCTGGCGCGGCACGGCGACCGCTTTGCGAAAAAGATCCTCGGGCCGCAGGAAATGGCAAAATACCTGGCGCGCAAGGCCAAGAACCCGGTGCGCGGCATCCGCTTCGTGGCGACACGCTTCGCCGCCAAGGAAGCCTTCGCCAAGGCCATCGGCCTCGGCATCCGCATGCCGATGACCTGGCCCGCCGCGCAGATGCTCAACCATCCCAGCGGCAAGCCGATGATCGTGTGCAGCGGTGTGCTGAAAGAGTTCATGGACAAGAACAAGCTGACGGCCCAGGTGACCGTCAGCGACGAGGAAGACTACGCGGTCGCCTTCGTCATCGTGGAGCAGGAAAAGTGAGTGAAGAAGTCAGCGATCCGCGCGAAAAAGTATTAGCCACCGTTGCCAAGCTGCCCAACCTGCCGGGCGTGTACCGCTATTTCGACGCCGAGGACAAGGTGCTCTACGTCGGCAAGGCGCGCGACCTGAAGAAGCGCGTGTCGAGCTACTTCCAGAAAAACCTGAGCAGCCCGCGCATCGCCATGATGGTCGAACGTATCGCGCGGCTGGAAACCACCGTCACGCACAGCGAGGCGGAAGCGCTGATCCTTGAGAATAACCTGATCAAGGCGCTCAGCCCGCGCTTCAACATCCTGTTCCGCGACGATAAGTCGTACCCGTACTTGAAGATCACCGGCGGCGATGCTCCGCGCATGGTCTACTATCGCGGCGCGGTGGACAAGAAGAACCAGTATTTCGGCCCGTTCCCCAGCTCGTGGGCGGTCAAGGAATCGATGCAGATTCTGCAGAAGGTGTTCCAGATCCGCACCTGCGAGGAGAGCGTCTACGCCAACCGCACGCGTCCCTGCCTGCTGCACCAGATCGGCCGCTGCAGCGCGCCGTGCGTGGACCTGATCAGCAAGGAAGACTACAAGCTCGACGTCGACAATGCCGCACGCTTCCTGCGCGGCCGCCAGTCCGAGGTGCTGGAAGACCTGGAAAAGAAAATGCACGCCTACGCGGCCGACCTGAAGTTCGAACAGGCGGCGTCGGTGCGCAACCAGATCCAGTCGCTGTCGCGCGTGCTGCACCAGCAGAGCATGGAGACCACCGGCGACGCCGACGTCGACATCATCGCGGTGCTGGTGCAGGGCGGCCGCGCCTGCGTCAACCTGGCCATGGTGCGCGGCGGCCGCCACCTGGGCGACCGCGCCTACTTCCCGACGCACCTCAGCGACGCCGAGGCGATCGCCGAGGAGTCGATCGAAGTCGAGGTGCTGGCCGCCTTCATGGCGCAGCACTACGTCGACAAGTTCATTCCCGGCACGCTGATCCTGAATATCGAATTCAACCACCCGGCGCTGATCCAGGCCTTGCAGGAGCAGTGCGGCCACCGCATCAACCTGATCTTCCAGCCGCAGGACCAGCGCCGCAAATGGCTGGAGCTGGCGCAGAAGGGCGCCGAGATCTCGCTGGCGCGGCTGCTGTCGGAGCAGGGCTCGCAACAGTCGCGCACGCGCGCGCTGGTCGAGGCCTTGCAGCTGGAGCCGGAAGACATCGACGCGTTGCGCATCGAATGCTTCGACATCTCGCACACGCAGGGCGAGGCCACGCAGGCCTCGTGCGTGGTGTTCCATCACCACCAGATGCAGAACGGCGAATACCGCCGCTACAACATCAACGACATCACGCCGGGCGACGATTACGCCGCCATGCGCCAGGTGCTGTTCCGCCGCTACGAGAAGGTCGCCAACGGCGACGGCGTGATGCCGGACGTGGTGCTGATCGACGGCGGCAAGGGCCAGATCGAAATGGCGCGCCAGGTATTTGCCGAGCTGGGGCTGGACATCAGCCTGATCGTCGGCGTCGCCAAAGGGGAAGGGCGGCGCGTCGGCCTGGAGACGCTGATGTTCGTCGACGGCCGGCCGTCGCAGGAACTGGGCAAGGAGTCGGCGGCGCTGATGCTGGTGGCGCTGATCCGCGACGAGGCGCACCGCTTCGCCATCACCGGCATGCGCGCCAAGCGCGCCAAGACGCGCCAGACCTCGCGCCTGGAGGAGATCGAGGGCATCGGCGCCAAGCGCCGGCAACGCCTGCTGGCGCGCTTCGGCGGCCTGCGCGGCGTGGTCGACGCCAGCATCGAGGATCTGAAACAAGTAGAAGGCATTTCCAGCGCGCTGGCGGAAGAAATCTACAAGCAGCTGCATTGACGGGCGCGGCGGTGCAACGGTGCTGGTTTAATGTGCTATGTCAAGGTAGACTAGCGGCGCATTACACAATTTCATGGCCGCACATCACTTTTAGCTTATGCCCTTCAATATTCCGATCCTGTTGACCTGGTTGCGCGTTGCGCTGATCCCGCTGGTGGTGGGTGTCTACTACCTCCCGACCACCATGCTCCCGGTAGCAGATCAGAATCTGGCGGCCACGCTGGTCTTCATCGTGGCCGCCGTCACCGACTGGTTCGACGGCTTCCTGGCCCGGCGCTGGAATCAGACTTCGGCCTTCGGCGCCTTCCTCGATCCGGTGGCGGACAAACTGATGGTGGCCGGCGCCTTGCTGGTGCTGGTGCAGCTGGACCGCGCCAATGCCGTGCTGTCCTTCGTCATCATCGGCCGCGAGATCGCCATTTCGGCGCTGCGCGAGTGGATGGCGCAGATCGGCGCGTCGAAGTCGGTGGCGGTCAGCTCGCTGGGCAAGATCAAGACCACCGCGCAGATGATGGCGATTCCGCTGCTGCTGTTCCATGACGTGCTGTTCGGCGCGGTCGATACGCAGTTCTGGGGCGCGCGCCTGCTGGAGGTGGCGGCGGTGCTGACGGTGTGGTCGATGTTCTACTATCTGCGCCTGGCGTGGCCGCTGATCAAGGAAAAATCGGGTCAACTCTAACCGTATAAACAATATTTTCATTGGGCATTGACAGGCTCTGTAGATCCTCTATAATGCTGGCCTGTTGTTGATGACAACGCAGCAAAGCGGGAGTAGCTCAGTTGGTAGAGCGCAACCTTGCCAAGGTTGAGGTCGAGAGTTCGAGACTCTTCTCCCGCTCCAAACGAAGTCATCAAAAACAAGTAGTACTAGCAAAAACAGCAGTCACCTGCTAATATGCTGGACTCGAAATGCGGGAGTAGCTCAGTTGGTAGAGCGCAACCTTGCCAAGGTTGAGGTCGAGAGTTCGAGACTCTTCTCCCGCTCCAGTTTCTTCGGAAACCGGGTGGCGCAGTAAAAAAAGTAACTCCAAGCGGGAGTAGCTCAGTTGGTAGAGCGCAACCTTGCCAAGGTTGAGGTCGAGAGTTCGAGACTCTTCTCCCGCTCCAGAATTCTGGATCGCAGCGCGTAACCCGCTGCGGTTTTAGTAAAAAGTTTCCTCTGGCGAGGTAGCAAAGCGGTTATGCAGCGGCCTGCAAAGCCGTCTAGGTCGGTTCGACTCCGATCCTCGCCTCCAAAACGACTCCAAGCGGGAGTAGCTCAGTTGGTAGAGCGCAACCTTGCCAAGGTTGAGGTCGAGAGTTCGAGACTCTTCTCCCGCTCCAGTATTGAAGAAGGGCAGCCATGTGGCTGCCCTTTTTGTTTTCCGGCCCGTTACACCACCGCCGTGCTGAACGACTCCGGCCGCCGCGCAAGCAGCTGGGACAGCCGTTGCAGGCCCGCCCGCAAGCGTCCGCGGTCCTTGATGCTTCCCAGGGAGATCCGGATGGCGTTCACCGATCCGCCGCCGGTTGCGAAGGCCTCCGCCGGCGTGACGGCGATGCCCTCGCTGTCGGCCGCACGCGCGAGCTGCGAGGAGTTCCAGTACGCCGGCAATTCGAGCCAGACATGCAGGCCGTCGCCGGCGCCGCTGTAGCGCCCCGCCAGAATATCCCGCGCCATCCGGTGGCGCAGGCGCGCCTCGTTGCGGATGCCGTCCATCAATCCGTCCGCCGAACCGTCGAGTATCCACTGGGTGGCCAGTGCGGCCGTCAACGGCGCGACCATCAGCGCAAAGGATCTGAGCGCGGCCAGGAACCGTTCGCGTTCCTGCGCGTCGCGGATCAGCACGAAGGCGACACGCAGGCCGGGCGTCAGGCATTTTGACAGGGTTGAGATGTAGTACACCTGCTCCGGGGCAAAGGAAGCGATGGGCGGCGGCGGGGCATCGGCCAGCAGCCAGTAGGGATCGTCCTCGACGATGCGTACATTGCAGCGCTGCACGATGCCGGCAAGCTCCTGGCGCCGGCGTGCCGGCATGGTGACGGCGGTCGGATTCTGCAAGGTCGGATTGAGGAACACCAGTCCGGGCTGGTGCAGGCGGCATGCCTGTTCCAGCATCTCGGGCACCATCCCGTGCTTGTCGGCCGCCACCGCGACGAGGTGGCGGCCGAATTGGGCCGCGGCGGCACGCAGGCCGGGATAAGTCGTCGGCTCGGCCAGGATCACATCGCCTGGCTGCGTCAACGCAAGAATCGATGCGGCGATCGCCGCTTGCGCACCCGGACAGACCACCAGCTGCCGCGGGTCCAGATCTCCAAACATCGGCTGCAGCCACCGGGCTCCCGCCTTGCGGTCGGAGTCGCTTCCTCCGGCCAGGTGGTAAGTCATCAGCAATTCAGGATCGGCCCGCATCAGAACTTGAGACAGACCTTGCTTCAACAGGTCATCGAAGTCCACGCCATCCGGCGGCGGCGGCGTATTCATGCTCAGGTCGAGGATCGAGGTCAATTCGACTTTCGGCGCCGCGACGTAGGTGCCGCGCGCGCCGCGGCCCTCCAGCAAGTTGCGGCGTCTGGCTTCGTCGTAGGCGCGCGTGATCGTCGTCAGATCGACCGCCAGCTGCGTGGCCAACTGGCGCTGTGGCGGCAGGCGGTCGCCCGGCTTCAGCGATCCGTCCACCACCGCCGCCTGCAACGCGTCCGCAATCTGCAGGAAACGCGGCCCGCCATGCATGGCCAGTCGCGGCAGCCAGGTTGTCAAATTTTCATCTTGTATGGTTCTCAACTGGGACATTTTGTCTCAATGTATGGAAATTGTTTTTAAGTAGTATGCTTCAGAACGTGCAGCAACACCATCCTTGCATGGCAGTCGCTGACGTCGGGTAGTGCTCCTCGCAATAAGATGGTGTCAAGTAAAAGACTGGAATACTCAAAATGATGGATTGGATCCCGATAGTCTTTGTGATCTTTAAGTTTCTCGTGCTCGGCACGGGCATGTTCTACGCCATCAAGTGGCATTACGATCAAGGGAAGAAGGGCAAGGCGCGGGATATGCGCACGGTGCTACGCGCGAGCGGCAAGGTGGTCGCGCTCTTCGTGCTGCTGCTGCTGGGCCTGGGAATTGTGACCTTCCTGCTGATCAAGATGCTCGGGATGGACTTGACCTTTCCCTGACGGCAGCTGCTGCAGCAAGCCCGCCATGTCCTGCGCCGGCATCGGGCGGGCGATGTAATACCCCTGCACCTCATTGCAGCCGAGGTCGCGCAGGATGTTCAACTGGCCGGCGGTCTCGACGCCTTCCGCCACCACGGTCATGCCCAGCGCGTGCGCCATCGAGACGATGGCCTGGAAGAACACCCGCCCTTCGGTCGACAGTCCCAGCTGGGAGGTGAAAGCCTTGTCGACCTTGAGCACATCCATCTTCAGTTTTTGCAGCTGCGAGAGGGACGAGTAGCCGGTGCCGAAATCGTCCACATGCAGCTTGACGCCCAGCGCCCGCAGCGCTTCCAGCTGCGCCAGGATCGATTCATGTTCGCCCAGCATGGCGGATTCGGTGATCTCCACTTCGATCAGGCTGGCCGGCAGCTGGTGCCGGGCCAGTTGCGCTTCGAGATGGCGGTGGATGCCGCCATGCGAAAACTGCTTCGGCGAGACGTTGACGGAAATCGGCACCAGCGGCAGCGCCTGCGCCCGCCACTGCGCCAGCTGGGCGCAGGCCTGGGCGATGACCAGTTCGCCGATGCGCACGATCAGCCCGTTTGATTCCGCCATGGGAATGAAGTCCAGCGGCGGGATCACGCCTTGCTCCGGATGAATCCAGCGCACCAGCGCTTCCATGCTGCACAGCTGCCCGCTGTGGGTATCCACCCGTGGCTGATAGTACAGTTGCAGCTGGTCGCGCTCGATCGCCTCGATCAGGTGCTGCTTGAGCAGGGTGCGCGATTTGATCTGGTGGTACAGCGATGGATCGAAAAAGCGGTACTGGCCCTTGCCGTCGCTCTTGCCCGCATACATGGCGATATCGCCGTGGCGGATCAGGGTTTCGGCATCGGCGCCGTCGCGCGGGAAGACGCTGATGCCGATCGAGGCGCCGACCGACTGCTTTTCCCCGGCCACCATGAAGGGCTGGGAAAACGCCTGCAGGATGCGTTCGGCCACGGCGCTGCTGTGGGCGTCGGAATCGGCCGGACTGATCACCACCACGAACTCGTCGCCGCCAAAGCGCACCACGCGATCGCTGGGACGCAGCAGCGACTTCAGGCGCGCCGCCGCCTGCCGCAGCAGTTCGTCGCCGGCGGCGTGGCCCTGGGTGTCGTTGACGTGCTTGAAGTCGTCCAGGTCGATGAACAGCAGGGCTACCGCGTGCTCGGCCGCATAGGCCTGCGACAGGGTGTGCCGGAAAAATTCTTCCAGCCAGTGGCGGTTCGGCAGGCCGGTCAGCGCATCTTCATTGGCCATGCGCTGCAGTTCGGCCTCGTGGCGCTTGCGCTCGCTGACGTCGCTGAGCGTGACGGCCAGGCCATTGCCGACGCGGACCAGCCGCCGGTGGCACCAGCCGATGTTGAGCCGGTTATCGGCCGGCATTTCCCGCTCGTCTTCAAGGTAGCCGCTCGACATGGCCGCCAGATAGGTTTGCAGCAGCGATTCGGCAAACAGATGGTTGACCATCAACGACACCCGCTGGCCCAGCAATTCTGCGCGGGTCACGCCGAAGAAGAAGGCGCCGCGCTCGTTGCAGTCGACGATTTCGAAATCGCGGATCTGCCCGGCTTCATTGCGCAGCGCCATGGCCATGTAGAAGCCGTCGGTGGCGCTTTCGGTGGCGGTGCGGTAGGCGCGGCGGACTTCCTCCTCCTCGTGGCGGCGTTGTAGCGCGCGCTGCGTCACCACGCGGCCCCAGGCGCCCAGCAGCACCAGCACCAGCGTGGCCAGCATGGCGCTCTGGGTCCGGTTGAGATTGGCGGCGTTGGCGGCGGCCATCGCTTCGCTTTGCGCCAGGCCGACCGCCGCGACGACAGGGTAGACGCGCGAGCGGCGCCAGCCGAAGATGCGCGCCTTGCCGTCGCTGAAGCTGCCGCCGTCCAGCAGCCGGCTGCCGCTGTCCTGCGGCAGCTCGGGCTGGCCCAGCAGCAGCGAGGCGTCGTCGTTGGCGCTGCCGCCGCCATGCTGTTCGAGGCGCAGCGTGCCGCTGCTGCTCAACATGGTCACCATGCCCTCGTCGCCGAGCGTGCGGGCGCTGTAGAAGGAGGTGAAGTAATCGGCCGCCACGGTCACGATCACGACGCCGGCGAAGCTGTCGTCCGGCCCCTCGAGGCGGCGGCTGAACTCGATCGAACGCTGGATCGGATCGCGTTGCTGGGTCGGGACGTTGATGCTCAGCGAGGTGGAGTTGTTGTTGCGGTGGAAGCGGAAAAAGTCGGCGCGCGCCATGTTTTCCGGGCCGGCCTGGCGCTCGGTGGTGGTGACGACGCGGCCGTTGCTGTCGGCGATGCGCACGGCGATGAAGGCGCGGTCGGTGAACATGCCGTCGCGCTGCAGATCCTCGACATGCAGCTTGCCGCCGGATTGTTCCCAGCTCTGCTTGAGTTGCATGGTGATCTGGTCCATCTGCATCAGCGAACGGGTGATGTACTGCTCGTATCCTTCGGCATAGCCGCTGGCGTCCTTGTGCGCGGCGAGTTCGGCGTTGCGGGTTTCGGCGCCGCCCTTGATCAGGGTGAAGCCCCACAGCGCGATCACGGAGAGCAGGGCAATGCCAGGCCACAGCAGCGCTCGTCGACTATGACGAACAGCCAGGCCGGTGTCCTCATGCTGCATAGGTTGTGCTTCCGTTGGTTATGTAGAAATCAGTCAATCTACACCGGAATTGTTGCAGGATCATTGCAAATGACCATTATAAATTTTATTTTGGAAATTTTCTCATGCCGGAGATCTATGAGCTGGCATCATAAACCCATGCAAATTCCAGTCCGTTTGACCCTTGGTTTCGCCGGTAAGATGCCTGACTCCAGCAACGAAAGGAATTCCCATGACGGTTAAAGCTATGGCGCCCACGCCAGCGATCAACCCCTGGTGTCGATGGACATCACCCGCCGCGCACCCGGCGCGCACGACGTGCAGATCGACATCGCGTTCTGCGGCGTCTGCCACTCCGACCTGCACACCGCGCGCTCGGAATGGGCCGGCACGCAGTTTCCCTGCGTGCCCGGTCATGAAATCGTCGGCCGCGTGACGGCGGTCGGCGCCCACGTCAACCGCCACAAGGCCGGCGACCTGGTCGGCGTCGGCTGCATGGTCGACAGCTGCCAGCATTGCGCCGATTGCGAAGACGGCCTGGAAAACTATTGCGACAACATGATCGGCACCTACAACGGACCGACCGCCGACGCGCCGGGCCACACGCTGGGCGGCTACTCGCAGCAGATCGTGGTGCATGAGCGCTATGTGCTGCGCATCCGCCATCCGGAGCAGGATCTGGCGGCGGTGGCGCCGCTGCTGTGCGCCGGCATCACCACCTATTCGCCGCTGCGCCACTGGCAGGCCGGTCCCGGCAAGAAGGTGGGCGTGGTCGGCATCGGCGGCCTCGGCCACATGGGCATCAAGCTGGCGCACGCCATGGGCGCGCACGTGGTGGCGTTCACCACCTCGGAATCGAAGCGCGCGGACGCCAAGGCGCTGGGCGCCGATGAAGTGGTGGTGTCGCGCAATGCCGATGAAATGGCGGCCCACCTCAAGAGCTTCGACTTCATCCTCAACACGGTCGCGGCGCCGCACGACCTGGACGCCTTCCTGGTGCTGCTCAAGCGCGACGGCACCATGACGCTGGTCGGCGCGCCGGCCACGCCGCATCCGTCGACGCAGGTGTTCAACCTGATCATGAAGCGCCGCGCGCTGGCCGGTTCGATGATCGGCGGCATTCCCGAAACCCAGGAAATGCTGGACTTCTGCGCCGAGCATGGCATCGTCGCCGATATCGAGCTGATCCGCGCGGACGAGATCAACGCCGCCTACGAGCGCATGCTCAAGGGTGACGTCAAGTACCGCTTCGTGATCGACAACGCCAGCATGGCGTAAGCGCTCATTCCTTGTGCCGGATCGCCTCGATCACCAGCGCCAGGGCGCGCGAGGCGTTGCGGTGGCTGGGATAGTAGGCGTACAGCCCTTCAAATGGGGCGCACCAGTCCTGCATCACGCTGACCAGGCGGCCGGCGCGCATATGTTCGCCGACCAGGCTGTCCGGCAGGAACGCCAGACCGAAGCCGGCCAGCGCGGCATCCAGCATCGGATAGATGCTGGTGAACACCGTCTGGCCGCGCACGCGCGCCTCGACCGGGCGGCCCTGGTGCACCAGTTCCCACGCATAAAAGGCGCCGCTGCCGGCCAGGCGCAGGCTGATGCAGTTGTGGCGCAGCAGTTCCTGCAGCGAGGTCGGCTTGGGATGGCGCGCGAAATAGGACGGCGCGCCGACGATCCGCATCGGCACATCGGCCGTCAGGCGCACGGCGATCATGTCCTTGTCGACCTGGTCGCCGTGGCGCACGCCGATGTCGTAGCGTTCGGCGGCGATATCGACCAGCCGGTAGTCGGAACTGATCTCGACCCGCAGGTCGGGGTGCTCGTGCAGCAGCGGGGCGATGCGCGGCCATAAGACCGTATCCACCGTGTGGTCGATCGCCGTGATGCGCACGGTGCCGGCCGGCTTGTCGCCCAGGTCGCTGATGGCGTTGATCTCCGCTTCGATTTCCTCCAGCCGTGGTGCGACGTTTTGCAGCAGGCGCTCGCCGGCCTCGGTGGGCGATACGCTGCGCGTGGTGCGTGTCAGCAGGCGCACGCCCATGCGGCTTTCCAGCGCGCGGATGATGTGGCTCAGCGCCGACTGCGTCATGCCCAGCTTGGCGGCCGCGCGCGTGAAACTGCGCTCCCGCGCCACCGCCAGAAATACCAGGATATCGTTGATGTTATCGCGTGCCATGCAGTGATTCCGTGAAAAGACGGTGGAATCATACACGCTGCGCAGTGTGGTATACTTGCCGCCTACTCAGAAGGGCAGCCGGTATGGCTGCCCTTTTTGCCTTGTTGGCCGCTACAGAAACGATTTGGACATCTCTCATGGAAATTAAAGTCAACTTTCTCGACAAGCTTCGCCTGGAAGCCAAGTTCGATGATTTCACCGTCGTGGCCGATCAGCCGATCCGCTACAAGGGCGACGGCTCGGCGCCGGGACCGTTCGACTACTTCCTGGCGTCGTCGGCCCTGTGCGCGGCTTATTTCGTGAAGTTGTACTGCAATACCCGCAATATTCCGACCGAAAACATCCGTTTGTCGCAGAATAATATTGTCGATCCGGAAAACCGCTACCAGCAGATCTTCAAGATCCAGGTCGAGCTGCCGGAAGATATTTCGGAAAAAGACCGCCAGGGCATCCTGCGCTCGATCGACCGCTGCACGGTCAAGAAGGTGGTGCAGGCCGGTCCCGAGTTCGTGATCGAGGAAGTGGCCAACCTGGACGCCGATGCGCAGGCGCTGCTGATGGTCAATCCCGATACCGAAGCCAGCACCTATATTCCGGGCAAGGATCTGCCGCTGGAGCAGACCATCGCCAATATGTCGTCGGTGCTGGCCAAGCTGGGCATCAAGATTGAAATCGCCTCGTGGCGCAATATCGTGCCGAACGTGTGGTCGCTGCACATCCGCGACGCCCACTCGCCGATGTGTTTCACCAACGGCAAGGGCTCGACCAAGGAAAGCGCGCTGGCCTCGGCGCTGGGCGAATACATCGAACGCCTGAACAACAACCACTTCTACGCCGGCGCCTTCTGGGGCGAGGACATCGCCAACGCCGACTTCGTGCATTATCCGAACGAGCGCTGGTTCAAGCCGGGCCGCAAGGACGCGCTGCCGGCCGAGATCCTCGATGCCTACAGCCTGGCCATCTACAATCCGGACGGCGAACTGCGCGGCTCGCACCTGATCGACACCAACTCCGGCAATGCCAAGCGCGGCATCTGCTCGTTGCCTTACGTGCGCCAGTCGGACGGCGAGGTGGTCTACTTCCCGTCGAATCTGGTGGAAAACCTCTACGTCAGCAACGGCATGAGCGCCGGTAACACGTTGGCCGAAGCGCAGGTGCAGTGCCTGTCCGAGATTTTCGAGCGCGCCGTCAAGCGCGAAATCCTGGAAGGCGAAATCGCCTTGCCGGACGTGCCACAGGAAGTGCTGGCGAAATATCCGCGCATCGTGGCCGGCATCCAGGGCCTGGAAGAGCAGGGCTTCCCGGTGCTGGTCAAGGACGCGTCGCTGGGCGGCGTGTATCCGCTGATGTGCGTGACGCTGATGAATCCGCGCACCGGCGGCGTGTTCGCCTCGTTCGGCGCGCATCCAAGCTTCGAAGTGGCGCTGGAACGCAGCCTGACCGAGCTGCTGCAAGGCCGCAGCTTCGAGGGCCTGAACGACCTGCCGCCGCCGACTTTCGTCAGCAACGCCGTCACCGAGCCGAACAATTTTGTCGAGCACTTTATCGATTCCAGCGGCATCGTCTCGTGGCGTTTCTTCAGCGCGAAAGCGGACTACGATTTCGTCGAGTGGGATTTCTCGGGCCAGGGTGAAAACTCCAACGCCGAGGAAGCCGCGACGCTGTTCGGCATCCTCAAGGACCTGGGCAAGGAAGCCTATATGGCCGTCTACGACGACCTGGGCGCCACCGCCTGCCGCATCCTGGTGCCGGGCTATTCGGAAGTCTATCCGGTGGAAGACCTGATCTGGGATAACACCAACAAGGCGCTGCTGTTCCGGGAAGACATCCTGAACCTGCACCGCCTGGACGACGCCCGCCTGGAAGCGCTGCTGGACCGCCTGGAAAACAACGAGCTGGACGAATACGGCGACATCGCCACGCTGATCGGCATCGAGTTTGACGAGAACACCGACTGGGGCCAGCTGAACGTGCTGGAACTGAAGCTGCTGATCCACGTCGCCTTGCAGCAGTTTGAAGACGCGCATGATCTGGTTGGCGCTTTCCTGCAATACAACGACAACACGGTCGAGCGCCGCCTGTTCTACCAGGCGCTGAACGCGGCGCTGGAAGTCGAGCTGGACGATGAGCTGGACATGGACGACTACGAAGCCAACTTCCGCCGCATGTTCGGCAACGAGCGCATGGACGCGGTGCTGGGCTCGCTGGAAGGCACTGTACGCTTCCACGGCCTGACGCCAACCAATATGCAACTGGAAGGCCTGGACCGCCATCACCGCCTGATCGACAGCTACCGCAAGCTGCACGCGGCGCGCGCTAAAGCGGCATCGTCAACGTAAACACGGTTTTCCCGGCGCTCGACTCGACGCCGAGTTCGCCGTGATGGGCCTTGGCGATTTCGGCCGCGATATACAGGCCGAGCCCCAGACCGCCTTGCTTGCCCTTGCGGTCGGTTTTCGAGAACGGATCGAACAGGGTGGCCAGCCGCGCCGCCGGAATGACGTCGCCGCTGTTGGTCACCGCCAGCGTAAAGCGATTGTCCGCCGTGCGCGCCTCCAGCCTGACCGGCGCCTGCTGGTCGCCGTGCAGCAGGGCATTGACCAGCAGGTTGGAGGCCAGCTGCGCGATCCGCATGGCGTCGCAGGAAATCGGGTCGGTCAGCGACAGGTCGGCCGTGATGGTGCGGTCTGGATACGCCAGCTTCAGCTCCTCGATCACATGCGCCAGCACCTGCTGCATCTGGCAATGCGGCTCAAGGTTGGAGGCCAGGGCGCCGCCCACCTTGCTGCGCGTGAAATCCATCACGCTGTCGATCAACATGGAAATCCGTTCCACACTCAGATTGATGCGCGACATGGCCTTGAGCGTGCGCTCGTCTTCGGAAATCAGCCGCACCAGCCCGGCGCAGGCGGAAATCGCCGACAGCGGCGTGCGCAGGTCGTGGCCGAGAATGCCGATCAGCCGTTCGCGCATCTTGCTGATGTCCTGCTCCTCCACCAGCGCTTCGCGCGCCGCGCTCAGGCTGTGGCGGTCGTCGATCTGGCTCGACAGTAACTGGGCATACAGTTCCAGCGATTCCCGCGTGGCCTCGTCGGACAGCTTGGCTGGCGCAGTGTTCAGTCCGCACAGCGTGCCGAAGAACTCGCCGCCCTTGCGGTGGATGGGGATGGAAAAATAGCTTTGAAAGCCGTAGATCGGCGGCACCGGATGCTCGTGGTAGTCGCGGTCGGTCGCCACATTGTCGATGATGATGCTGGTCTGCTCGCGCCGCACCTTGTCGCACAGCGTCTTGGTGATTTCCAGCACGGCGCCCGGCGCGAAGCCGAACGCCAGCTCGTCATGCACGGCGCAAATGGTCAGGTCGCTGGCCGTCACCCGCGCCACCGCCACCCAGCGCAGCCCGGTGGTGTGGGCAATGACGCGCAGCATCCTCGGCACCGCCGCAATGGATTGAACTATTTCAACATCAGATGGCGTAGGGCTACTCATCCAGGATCGGCACGCAGAGAAAGAAGGTCAGCAGCTGATGATAGCCCAAGTCATGCAATCGGAGCGAAGGCTTTCTCGCGTATAATCGAATTTCCATGGCGCGGCCCCTATCGTCCGCACCATTCACCTCGGCCCCATGTTTGCCGTATGCAGACGCAGCGTCGCTGGCGTCACTGACCGGAAACATCATGGCCTCCCAATTTTCTCCCAAACGTATTCTCGTTGTCGATGACAACCGCGATGCGGCCGACCTGGTCGCTGAACTGCTCGCATTGAGTGGTCACGTCACGGCGGCCGTCTACGGCGGCGAAGCCGGCATCGAATCGGCGGCGGCGTTCGCGCCCGACGTGGTCCTGCTCGACTTGGGCATGCCGGTGGTGGACGGCTTTGCCGTTGCCGCCGCCGTGCGGCAACTGGCCGTGCCGGTCCAGCCGGTATTGATCGCTTACAGCGCCTGGAACGACCCGGCCACGCGCAGCCGCGCCATCGAAAGCGGCTTCGACGATTATCTGCTGAAGCCGGCCCGCTTCGACGAGCTGCTGCAGCGCGTGGTGTCGACCGGCCGGCGTAACCCCCCGTAGGCGCTGCTTGTCGCTAGAATAGAGCTTGTCACCACAATGTACCTCTTTGTCCATGGCCAGCAGACCTACTCCCGAACAACGCCACGAGTTTGGCGCCTTCCTCTCCAGCCGGCGCGCGCGCCTGCAACCGAAGGAGTTCGGCCTGCCGGAAGGGCCGCGGCGCACGCCGGGCCTGCGGCGCGAGGAGGTGGCGGTGCTGGCCGGCGTCAGCGTCAGCTGGTACACCTGGCTGGAGCAGGGGCGCGACATCCAGCCCTCGGCCGACGCGCTGCGCCGCATCGCCAAGGTACTGAAGCTGGACCGGGTGGAATCGGCCCACCTGTTCGCGCTGTCCTCGCTGGAAGCGCCCGCCGTCGAAACCTCCGGTGAAGTCAGCGCCGGACTGGAAATGCTGGTGCGGGCGATTAACCCGATTCCGGCCTATGTGCGCAATCCCCGGCTCGACATCCTGGCCTGGAACGATGCCATCGCCGACATGTTTGTCGACTACGGCTCGCTGCAACCGCATGAACGCAACACGCTGCGCCTGCTGTTCCTGTACATCCCGTACCGCACCCTGATCCTGGACTGGGAGCAGATGGCGCGCGGCATGATCTCGACGTTCCGCGCCGCCCGCGCCCACGCGCAGGACAAGGCGCCATTCGACAGCCTGATCGAGGAATTGTCGGCCGAAAGCCCCGAATTCCGCGACTGGTGGCCGGATACCGAGGTAAAAGGCTTCGACGAGGGCCGCAAACGGCTGCTGCATCCCACCAACGGCTACATCGATTTCACCTATGTGGCGCTGACGCCCGAGGGGAGGCCGGACCTGTCGCTGGTCACCTACATCCCCCGCCACGCTGCCTATGACCCACAGTCATAGGATAACAAGACGCCTTCTTCGCCCGATTCGACTTACCTACACTGATGGTCATGGCAGTGCATCACGCACTGCATCCAACCATCCAGGAGGTAAGAACGATGTCCCAGCCAACCAACAACGTCGCCGTTTCGCGCAATCCAGCCAACGGTGAGCTGATCGCCACCTACGCATACCAGACCCCAAGCGAAGTCGAACGCCTGCTCGACGCCAACAGCGCCGCCTTCCGCCTGTGGCGCGCCACGCCGATGCGCGAACGCGTCGCCGCCTATCGCCGCCTGTCGGCCACGCTGCGCGACCGTTCGGACACGCTGGCCGCGCTGATTACCGCCGAAATGGGCAAAACCATCAAGGCCGCCCGCGCCGAAGTGGAAAAATGCGCCGCCACCATCGACTGGATCGCCGACAACGGCCCCGCCATCCTGGCCGACGAACCGGTGTCGGTGGACGGCGACGACCAGGTGCACGTTTCCTATTTGCCAATTGGCACCGTGCTGGCCGTGATGCCATGGAATTTCCCGCTGTGGCAAGTGGTCCGCGCCTCCGGCCCGATCATGTTGTCCGGTAACGGCTTCCTGCTGAAGCACGCCCCTAACGTCATGGGTTCGGCCTATGCGCTGCAAGAAGCCTACGAAGCCGCCGGCTTCCCGAAAGGCCTGTTTGCCAACCTGATCGCCGACAACGACACCGTTGCCCGCACCATTGAAGATCCACGCGTGGCCGCCGTCACGCTGACCGGCAGCATGCGCGCCGGTTCCGCTGTCGCCGCCACCGCCGGCAAGGCGCTGAAGAAGAGCCTGCTGGAACTGGGCGGCGCCGACGCCTTCATCGTGCTGGCGGACGCCAATATCGACCTGGCGGTCAAGGCCGGCGTCGAAGCGCGCTTCCAGAACGCCGGTCAGGTCTGCCTGGCGGCCAAGCGCTTCATCCTGGAACAGCCGATCGCCGAGGAATTCACCCGCAAATTCGTGGCAGCCGTCCAGCAGATGACCGCCGGCGACCCGCTCGACCCGGCCAGCACCATCGGCCCGATGGCGCGCGGCGACCTGCGCGACGAGCTGCATCAGCAGGTGGAACGCACCATCGCCGCCGGCGCCACGCTGGTGGTGGGCGGCCGCAAGCTGGACGGCCCGGGCAATTACTACGCGCCGACGGTGCTGACCAATGTCCAGCCTGGCATGGCCGCGTTTGACGAGGAAACCTTCGGCCCGGTCGCCGCCATCACCGTGGCCGACAACGCCGAGCACGCCATTCTGCTGGCCAATACCAGCGACTACGGCCTGGGCGGCAGCCTGTGGACCAGCGACATCGCCCGCGCCCAGCGCATCGCCCGTCGCCTGGAGACCGGCGGCGTGTTCATCAACGGCTATCCGGCGTCGAACGCACGCATCCCGGTGGGCGGCGTCAAGAAGAGCGGTTACGGCCGCGAGCTATCGCACTTCGGCTTGCGCGAATTCACCAATGCACAGGCCGTATGGGCCAAAACCGTTGACTAACAAGGAGAACATCATGCATGCCAATAGCCCAATTCTTCAGCCCGTCACCATCGGCGGCCTGTCGCTGAAAAACCGCATCGTCATGGCGCCGATGACGCGCAGCCGCTCGGACGACGCCGGCGTGCCGCCGGAGTATGCCGCAGCGTATTACGCCCAGCGCGCCGGCGCCGGCCTGATCGTCACGGAAGCCACCAACATCTCGGCGCAGGGCCGTGGCTATCCGCGCACGCCCGGCATCTGGACCGAGGAACAGGTCGCCGCCTGGCGCCGCGTCACCGACGCCGTGCACGAACGCGACGGCAAGATCTTCCTGCAACTGTGGCACACCGGCCGCATGTCGCATCCGGACCTGCACAACGGCGGCCTGCCGGTGGCGCCATCGGCGATCAAGCCGGAAGGGCAGATCCGCGTGCACGACGGCATGAAGGACTTCGTCACGCCACGTGCGCTGGACGCCAGCGAATTGCCCGGCATCGTCGACGATTACCGCCGCGCCGCCGAAAACGCCAGGCGCGCCGGCTTCGATGGCGTGGAGGTGCATGCGGCCAACAACTACCTGCTCGAGCAGTTCGTCCGCGACAGCACCAACCATCGCAGCGACGAATATGGCGGCTCGCTGGAAAACCGCCTGCGCTTCCCGCTGGAAGTGGTGCGCGCGGTGGTGGATGTCTGGGGCGCCGACCGCGTCGGCATTCGTATCTCGCCGGTGACGACCGCGCCGGGCAATACGCCGCTCGACAGCAACACCATGGCCACCTTCGGTGCGTTTGTGGATGCGCTGTCGGCACTGGGCCTGCTGTACATTCACGACATCGAAGGCGTGACCCAGTTGAGCCGCGAGGCCACCGACGGCATCAGCTTCACGGCCTTGCGCGAACGCTTCAACGGCGCCTACATCGCCAACAACCAGTACACGCTGGCGCTGGCCGAGCAGACACTGGCGGCGGGCGATGCCGACCTGTTCAGCATCGGCCGGCCGTTCATCGCCAATCCGGACCTGGTCGAGCGCCTGCGCACCGGCGCGCCGCTGGCCGAAGCGCCGAAGGAATACTGGTACGGCGGCGACGCCACCGGCTATTCCGACTGGCCCGGGCTCAATGGACGGTAACGGCATCAGAGGATGGAGCGCCGCCGCCGCCAGCGTGGCGCGCGACTTCCTCCCGTGGCGCATGTCCGGCGCGCGCGCTGTCGATGAGGTCAGCTGCCTGGCGGCCGTGCTGCTGGCCATCGCCGCAGCGCATATGCTTGGCATCGGCAATGTCGGCTGGGCCGCCTTCAGCGCCTTCATCGTGATACGCGGCACCTTGGCCGACACCGCGTGGCGTGGTGCGCTGCGCGTGGCGGGCACGGCCGCCGGCGTGACGCTGGCGTGGCTGCTGGCGCCGGTGTTGCTTGGTTCGACCGTCCTGCTCAGTCTGGCGTTGGCCGTGGTGGGCGGCGCCACACTGTATCTGTGCGTGCTGGACCGGCGCGGCTACGGTTGGCTGTTGGCCGGCCTGAGCTTTGCGATGGTGCTGATTGACGGCATGCAGGATTCCAGCGTGGCGCTGGCGGCGTTTGCGCGGGCGCGGCTCACCGAGGTATCTGTCGGCACTGCCGCTGCGGTGCTGGTCAGTGCGCTCTCGGCGCTGGTCATGCAGCGCGCGGCGGGGGCGGTTGCGGCGCCGGTCCTGCAGTTCTGGCACAAGGCGGCTTGCCTGCATGCCTTGCAGGGCGCACTGGCGCTGGCGCTGATTCCCTGGGTTTGGACGGCATGGCACATCAAGGCGCTCAGCCAGAGCAGCATCACCATCATGGCGGTGATGATGGTGCCGGCGGCGGACCTTGCCGCATCGGACAGCCCGGCCGCGACCCGGCTGCGGCACAGGTTTTTCGGCTGTTGCATCGGCGGTTTGCTGGCCACCGGCATTCTGCTATTGAGCCATGCGTCGCCCATCGTCATGACATTGGCGGCCTGTCTGGGCGTGGCGGCCGGCCGCCATATCGAGAATGCCGGGCGCGGCATCGAGTACGTCGGCACGCAGCTGGCGCTGGCGTTTCTGGTGGTGCTGGTGCCGGACAACTACGCGTCGGTGGACGCCGCGACAGGGCTGCAGCGGCTGTTCGGCATCGTCCTCGGCATGCTGTTGCTGGAAGTGGTACGGCGTTTCCTGAAAACAAAGCGTGGTAAAATCCCCGGCCCTTGAGGGCAGCCGCTGCGGCTGCCCTTTTTTGCATCTGGGATGAATGAATAACAAGCAATGGAGGCTGTAGTGAGTATTTTTAGAACCAAGGACTTGGACGCCATGCGCGAAGCCAGCGCCAAACCTGGCGGGCTGAAGAAAGTCCTCGGACCGGTCGATCTGATTTTGATGGGCATCGGCGCCATTGTCGGCACCGGTATTTTTGTGCTGACGGGCAGCGGCGCGACGACGGCCGGTCCGGCGTTGGCCCTGTCCTTTGTGGTGGCCGCGTTTGCCTGCGGCTTTGCCGCGCTGTGCTATGCGGAATTCGCCTCCATCCTGCCGGTGGCCGGCGGCATTTACACCTACAGCTACGCCATTTTGGGCGAGATCATCGCCTGGATGATCGGCTGGGATCTGATCCTGGAATACGGCCTGGTGACGTCCGCCGTGTCGGTGGGCTGGTCGGGCTACTTCCAGTCGCTGATCAGCGGCTTCGGCATCCACATCCCGGTGGCGTTGTCCGCCGCGCCGGGTGCGCTGCCTGGCGTGACCACTTTCTTCAACCTGCCGGCCTTCCTGATCATGATGGTGCTGACCGTGCTGCTGTCGCTGGGCGTGCGTGAATCCGCCCGCGTCAACAACATCATGGTGGTGGTGAAGATCAGCGTGGTGCTGCTGTTTATCTTTGTCGGTGCGCGCCACGTGTCGCCGCCGAACTGGCATCCCTTCATGCCGTATGGCGCCACCGGCGTTATGAGCGCGGCGGCGCTGGTGTTCTTCGCGTTCATCGGTTTTGACGCGGTGACCACGGCTGCGGAAGAGGTCAAGCAGCCGAAGCGCGATCTGCCGATCGGCATCATCGGTTCGCTGGCTGTCTGCACCGTGCTGTACGTGGTGGTGTCGGCCATCATGACCGGCATCGTGCCGTACACCCAGTTCAAGGGCATCGATCATCCGGTGTCGCTGGCGCTGCAATTCGCCGGCGAAAACTGGGTGGCCGGCTTCGTCGACCTCGGCGCGATCCTGGGCATGAGCACCGTGATCCTGGTGATGGCCTTCGGCCAGAGCCGTGTGCTGTATGCGATGTCGCGCGACGGCCTGCTGCCGAAACGCCTGTCCGCGCTGAACGGCGCCGGCACGCCGATCGTGGCGACCTGGCTGGTCGGCATCGTGTTCGGCCTGCTGGGCGCGCTGGTGCCGCTGGAAGTGCTGGGCGAGCTGGCGAACATCGGCACGCTGGCCGCGTTCTGCCTGGTGTCGGTGGCGGTGATCGTGCTGCGCCGGAAGCGTCCGGACCTGCCGCGCGCCTTCCGCTGCCCGGGCGTGCCGGTCATTCCAGGCCTGGCGATCCTGTTCTGCGGCGCGCTGATGGTGTTCCTCAGCGCGATCACCTGGATCGCCTTCACCATCTGGCTGGCGATCGGGCTGGTGGTGTACTTCACCTATGCCCGTCACCACTCGCTGCTGAATAAGGCCGGCTGAGCTTATTTGGTCAGGTTGTCCTTGACGAGGTCGATCACGTCCTGGCCTCGTCCACTCAGCACCGCCTTGGCAGAATACAGGGCGGTGCCCAGCACCTGCTTCATTTCCAAGGTGGGCGGCATGACCAGTTCGAAACGGTCGGTCGTCACATCCAGCAGCGCCGGGCCCGGATGGGCTAGCCAGGCCTGCACCGCCTCTTCCAGTTGGGCCGGCGTTTCGACCCGCTGGCCGTAGATGCCGATGGCTTCCGCCACGCGCGCGAAGTCCGGATTCTTCAAGTCGGTATAGGCGTCCAGCAAGCCTTCGACTTTCTGTTCCAGCTCCACAAATCCCAGCGAACTGTTGTTGTAGACCGCGACCTTGATCGCGATGTTTTCCTGCACCGCCGTAATCAGATCGCCCATCAGCATCGCCAGGCCGCCATCGCCCGACAGCGAGATCACCTGCCGTTGCGGGAAGGCTTTCTTGGCGCCCAGTGCCTGCGGCATGGCGTTGGCCATGGTGCCGTGGGTCAGGCTGACCAGCGTGCGGCGGCGGCCGTTGGCGCGCGTGTGGCGCAGCACCCAGACCATGGGCGAGCCGCCGTCGGCCGTGAAGATGGCGTCGTCGTCGGCGTACTTGTCGATCGTCGCCGTCAGGTATTGCGGGCGGATGGTGCCGTTGTCGCCGGCCGTGGCGCGTTCGTTGAGGTGGGCGAGGGCTTTCTGGTGGCGCTCGACGCAGTGGTCGAGGAAGCTGGCGTCGTCATGCTGCTGCAACAGCGGCAGCAGCGCCGTCAGCGTGGCGCCGATGTCGCCCACCGCGCCGAGTTCGATTGGATGGCGTCGGCCCAGGTGAGTGGGGTCGATGTCGATCTGGATGATGCGCGCGTGCGCCGGGTAGAACTGGCGCCAGGCGAAGTCACAACCTAATAGCAGCAAGGTGTCGCACTCGCTGACCGCGTGGTAGCCGGATTCGACGCCGAAGATGCCGGTCATGCCGACGTTGTGCGGATTGTCGTATTCAACGAAATCCTTGGCGCGCGAGGTGTGGGCGATGGGCGCCTTGAGCCGTGCCGCCACCGCCATCAGCGCCGTGTGCGCGCCCTGGCAGCCGGAGCCGCCGTAGATGGCGATTTTCTTGCCGGTGTTGAGCACTTCGGCGATGCGCGCCAGTTCGTCGTCCGAGGGCCGCGTTTGCGGGCGCGGCTGATGCACCGCGAATGGCGGTTCGTCAGCGGCGGTTTCCTTCGAAATATCCGCCGGCACGATGATGACCGCCACGCCGCCCTTGGTCAGCGCGGCCTGCGCCGCCGCCGCGGTGACGCGCCGTGCCTGGGCCGGCGTGCGGATCTCCTGGCAGAACACGCTGCACTGGTCGTAGATGGGTTTGTAATCCACTTCCTGCGGGAAGTCGAAGCCCTGTTCGTCGCGCACGATCTGGCTGGCGATCAGCACCACCGGCGAGCGGTTGCGGTGCGCCTCGAACAGGCCGTTGACGAAGTGCAGGCTGCCGGGACCGCAGGAACCGGCGCACAAGGTCAGCCGGCCGGTGAGCATGGCCTCGGCGCCGGCGGCGAATCCGCCGGCTTCCTCGTGGCGCACGTGGACCCAGTCGATCTCGCTGCGGCGGATGGCGTCGGTGATGTGGTTCAGGGTATCGCCGGGGACGCCCCAGCAATGTTTGGCGCCTGCTTGCTGCAGGGTTTCGATGATGGCTTCTGCGACGGTCTTGGACATGGTCTGTTTCCCGGTATTGGTAGCAGACTTAGGATGTGACAAGCGGCCGCGCGTGTATGTTCGCTTCCGCACGAGCGGCCGATCTTGCTTTTCGTCAGGAGAGCAGGGCGGTGAGGGCGTTCGGGTGGATGGCCCAGCCGGCCAGGCCGGATAGTCCCATCAGCACGCCGAAGGCGGTCGGCACCAGTGCCACGAAGTACAGCGCCCACAGCTGCGTCAGCGCGGTGATGGCCAGCAGCGAAATGGCGATGGCCAGCAGGGCGTCCGACAGGTCGAACTGGTCGTCCTTGAAGTTGGCCGCATCATACAGCTTCTGATCGTTTTCGGCATCCGCCTTGGCCTCGGCTTTCTTGTGGCCCTGTTCCAGCGCCAGCGCTTCGTACTGCTTGATCGCCTCCTGATACCCGGCCTGTTCGCCGGCCGGCCTGCCCGCCGCTGCCAGCTTCAGCTGCACCACTGTCGCCTTGGCAACTTCCTCGCGCACATTGCGCGCCTGATAGAAGGCCCAGTGATCGACGCGGTTGACCTGTGCCTGCTGCATGCTCTGGTTGATGTTGTCATCCTTGACCTTGCAGATGCCCATGAAGGTGGCGAGCAAGGCCACCGTGATGGCGACGGTGGCGTTGAGCTTGCGGCCAGCCGGCTGTTGCGGTTCGTTCTGTGTGTCGACGATATCGAGAGGTTCCATAATGCGATGAGAATAGGAAAACCGCTAGCATAGCCTAATGCATTGCTTGCCGCGTCGCCATTTCGGCGGAGCCCCGGTCGACATTTGTCACCGGCGTTTGACGTGGATCTAAAAGTGCATAAATGTGCGCAAGGGACTCAGGTGCATGCTGATTTTTCTGATAGAGGAGGATCACATGAAATCCAGCAAACCACCCAAGCAGATTACCTGGACTGTTTCGTTGCCAGAACCGGAATATGACGCCATGCAGACCTTGCGTCTGGAACTCGGAGAATCCTCCGGCGGCAAGATCAAGAAAAGCGTGTTGGTCCGTGCTGCGTGCCGCATGTTGATGGCTCAGGATCGCGCGGCGATTGCCAATGAACTGTCGAAAATCGACGCGCAATAAACGCTGTACTTTCGCATGCCTGACGAATCTGCTAAGGTTGCGCATTGTTGGAAACGCCGCCAGAACTGGGCTAGTTCTGCGGCGGAGAGCACATTGTTGCTCAAAATTTTGAAAATCAGGAGCCCATATGAAATCTGCTAATGTTACATTTTCCCGCGTGGCAGGCGTGGTTGAAATGACGCTGGAGATTGACGGTCAGCGCATCGCCAGCAGCACCAGCCAGGAATCCATCGCCCTCGAATTACAAATCCACGAAGTCGGTCATTTGAGTATTGAAGGCAAGTTTTCCACTGACCTGCCGACCTCCGCTGAAACTTTGGCGCAGGCTTCGGAAGTTGCGTTCAGCGAACTAATGCCGGCGTTGCGATTGATCGCCGCCTGTTCGACGACGGGACTGGCGAGCCACTCGCTGTTGCCCAAGAAAGCACGCAAGCGTGCTGTGGTCGATGCCAAGCCGGCAAAAACCGGGAAGCACGCGAATCACTAGATAATGTTCAGCTGGAGCCGGCGATGTCCACGACAAATATAGATGGCTACGAAATTGAATTTACGGCGGAACCGCTTGCGGGAACGAACGAGTGGGGCGCATACGTTGCGATCTTCGCGCCCTCCGACAATCCCATGCATCTGGCTAACATTTATCCCCGGCAGCGTGTCGCGGCCGACGTGAGTTTTTCCAGTGAGGCTGACGCTGAAGAGGCGGCGCAGCAAGCCGGACTGGACGCCCTCAAGCAACTGCGCGCGCAGGGCGACCAGCAACCGTGAGCGTTACTGGTTGCGTGTAGCGGTATCGGTACGCTGGCACACCGTTTTGGCACGGTTTCAGGTCTACATTTCAGGAACACTTAGTTCACCTGGAGAGACCGAAAAATGAAAACCGCACATCTGGCATCCGCATGCATTCTTGGCGCTATCACGCAATTCGCCGCCGCGCAGACCTCCGCCGCGCTGAACAAGGCGGACGAAGGCCGTCTGGTCGCCATCGCCCAGGCCAACATCGCTGAAGTCGCGGCCGGCAAGATGGCGCTGGAGAAAAGCGCCAACGCCGACGTCAAGCAATTCGCGCAGATGATGATCGACGATCATGGCAAAGGTCTGGATGAAACCAGGAAGGTAGCGATGGCAAAGAATGTCACCCTGCCTACCGATCCTGACGCCGCCCATCAAAAAATGGCGGCGGACTTGCAGAAACTGTCCGGCGCAGCATTCGACAAGGCCTACGTGAGCAAGGCCGGCGTCGCCGACCACACCAAGGTTCACGCAGCGCTAAAAAAAGACATCGCCGACAGCAAGGACGCGGACGTCAAGGCGCTGGCGACCAAGCTGGAGCCGACCGTTGCGCACCATGAAGACATGGCGAAAAAACTCAACGCCGCAGTGAAATAAGCATGACCGCGCTGCTCGCGATGAGCGCTTATGCCGTCGGCGCGGCGGCGTGCTGCCAGCTCTTGTAGACCACCTCGATACTGTAGCCGTCGGGATCGAAGATGTTGGCGGCGTAGTAGCGCGGGTCGTAGTATAGCCGTGCGCCTGGTGCGCCGTTGTCGGTGGCGCCGGCTGCCATCGCGGCGGCGTAGAAGGCGTTCACCTGTTCTTCGCTGTTGGCGACAAAGCCGACATGGGCGGCGCGCGCATCGACGTTACCGTCGCGCAGCCAGAAGTAAATCCGGTTGTTGCTGCCGAATCCCTTCAGGTCGGGATGGCCTTTCGGCCCGTCGGCGCCATCGTAATCGTGGACGTGCAGGATGCCGAGCGGCGCCAGCGCCTGCTCGTAGAACTTGATGGAAGCGGGCAGGTCGCGTACCGACAAAAACACGTGGTCTAGCATGGGGTTCCTCTCTAATGGTAAAGTCAATCTCTGGAAACATGACTTCTGCCAAGCATTATGCCCACCATCACCGAATTCCGCCATCAATCGCCGACGCCCGAATATGACCATCCGCGCGCCGAGCGCCGTCTTGAAGGCAATCCGCAGCGTACCACCTGGAACCATTTCACCGATGCCAGCGGCGATGTCAGCGCCGGCATCTGGGCCTGCGAACAGGGCAGCTGGCGGATCGCCTTCGGTCCGCACAAGGATGAATACTATTACGTCCTCGAAGGCCGCTGCCGCGTCATCGACGAACAAGGCCACGCAGCCGAAGCCGGCCCCGGCGATGCGCTGGTCATCCCCGCCGGCTTCAAAGGCGTGTTCGAAGTCGTCGAGCCGGTCAAAAAACACTACGTCATCATTGATCGTACAAGCTGAGCGTGCTTGAAGCTTTGCATGCAAAAGCATAAGATGAATGCATTGCATGCTGACGAGGGGCCATATCATGGCGATGCTGACAATCCGTAACCTTCCTGATGATGTCCATCGCGCGCTTCGGGTGCGTGCTGCCGAGCATGGCCGGAGCACGGAGGCCGAGGTGCGGGAAATTCTGGCTGCTGCAGTCAAGCCTGAGCAGCGTGTGTTGATGGGCGATGCGCTTGCGGCGCTGGGCAGAAAAATCGGCTTCACAGACGAGGATGCAGAGAGCCTCGATCAGGTCCGCGTCAGAACGCCATCCAAGCCCATGAGCTTTGAATGATTATTCTCGATACCAATGTCATCTCCGAGGCGATGAAGCAGCGCCCTGACCAAGCAGTACGGAACTGGCTGAATAGCCAAGTCGAGGCGACACTCTATCTGTCGAGCGTAACCCTGGCCGAGTTGCTGCTGGGTATAGGTTCTCTTCCAAAGGGAAAACGCAAGAACCAGCTGGCCCAGGGACTCGACGATTTGCTGAGTATGTTCAAAGACAAAATTCTCCCATTCGACACCGAGGCGGCGGGGCGTT
This sequence comes from Duganella alba, assembly GCF_009674495.1. Classification (GTDB taxonomy): domain Bacteria; phylum Pseudomonadota; class Gammaproteobacteria; order Burkholderiales; family Burkholderiaceae_D; genus Rugamonas; species Rugamonas alba. Next base: position 129,734 of record NZ_WKJN01000008.1, read on the forward strand.
ATGCGCAGTTGGCAGTCATTGCAAAAAAGGCTGGGCGGGCTTTTCCCATTCCGGATGCTTACATTGCCGCGATTGCGGCCGCGCGCGGCTTTATCGTCGCGTCGCGTGACACGGGCCGTATGAGGCCGTCGGTGTCAAAGTCATCAATCCGTGGGAAGGCTGATTGCTAGTATGCTTGAAATTCTTGCGATCACTTGTCCGATTTATCTGATTGTTCTTGCTGGCTATGCCGCTACCCGTGGCGGGTTGTTTGCGCGGGCGGATATGCAGGTGTTCGGGAAGTTTGTGTTTAACCTGGCGCTGCCGGCGTTGATTTTCAATGCGCTGGCGCAGCGGCATATCCGGGAGATTCTGCATCCGGCGTATCTGCTGTCGTATCTGTTCGGTTCGCTGTTGATGCTGGCGCTGGCGTTCTTTCTGGGCCGGCGCCTGCTCCGATTGAGCCTGATACGCAGCACGTTCATGGCCATGGGCGTGTCGTGCTCGAACAGCAGCTTTATCGGCTTTCCTATCCTGATGCTGATGGTGGCGCCGGTGGCCGGCGTGGCGCTGGGCCTGAACGTGATCGTGGAAAACCTGGTGATGCTGCCGTTGCTGCTGGCGATGGCCGAGCACGGCCGGGGCGGCGGAGGCGGCGCATGGCATCAGGTCATCCGCCAGTCGGCGCAGCGGCTGATGCGCAATCCGCTGGTGATTTCGGTGACGGCCGGCCTGATCGTCAGCCTGTCGGAACTCAAGCTGCCGCAGCCGGTCATCCGCACGGTGACGCTGTTCGCTCAGGCCAGCGGCGGCCTGTCGCTGTTTGCCATCGGCGGCATGCTGGTCGGTTTGTCGCTTAGCACGGGCTGGCAGCGCGTGGTGCCGCTGGTGGCCGGCAAGTTGATCGGCCATCCACTGGCGGTATTGCTGATCGCTTCGCTGGTGCCGCTGCTGGGCATCACGCCGATGGCGCCGGACCTGCGCGCCGCCGCCTTGCTGATGGCCGCCATGCCGATGCTGAGCATCTATCCTATCCTGGGCCAGGCCTACGGCGAGGCCGACCGCAGCGCCACCGCGCTATTGATCTGCATGGTGGCGTCGTTCTTTACGCTGAGTGCCTGGATGTGGCTGGTGCACCCGGCTTGAACAGTTCGCTGATGCCCATGGTCAGCACCGGACCGGCCAGCGCCAGGTAGGAACTGTCGACGCCAAACGGATTTCCGGCCAGGAACCAGCCGATGGTGGCAATCACCGACAGAATCACGCCGGCAAACGCGCCGCGTGGCGTGCCGAACTTCGGCGCATAGAAAGCCATCAGGATCAGCACCGCCAGCGTCGCCCGTAAGGCCTTGCCGAGGAAGGCGATCATCAGCAGCTTTTCCGCATACAGCGCCAGCACCAGCGGCAGCAGGCCGGTCACCGCAATGGCGACGCGCAGGAACAGCACCGACCGGGCGTCGCTCTTGGCCTTGTTGAAGAAGGGATTGTAGAAGTCCTTCATCGCCAGCGTGGCCGAAGCCAGGGTGGTGGCCGAAATGCCGCCGAACAGCGCGCCGGCCAGGCCCACCACCATGATGCTGGCCGAGAAGGCCGGCATGTGGGCGATCAGCTTGGGAAAGGCGTCGATCGACTTCATGCCCGGCCACATCACCGCGCTGCACATGCCGATCAGCGCCGCCATCAGGCCGAAGGGAATCATCAGCGACGACACGTAGTAGCACGCGCGGCGCGCCACGGCCGGATTGTCGGTGCCCACCAGCGCCTGGATCACGTACTGCGTGGCGAAGATCGAGCCGATGCCGCCGATCATCCAGGCGACGATCTGGCCCCAGCCGATCTCGGTCCAGTTGAACATCTGCGCCGGCAGCTGCGCCTGCAAGGTGGCGATGCCGCCGCTGGCTTCCAGCGCATAGGCCAGCGCCAGCATCACGCCCACATACTTGACGATGGCGTGGGCGAAATTGGTGTACACCACCGAGCGCATGCCGCCCAGGCTGACGTAGATGACGGTGATTGCGCCGACCAGCAGAATCGCCAGGCTCTTGTTAATGTGCAGCACAGCCGCCAGTACCGCGCCGCCGCCGGCATACAGCGCCACGGCGACAATGCTCAAGGCCACGATGGTCAGCACCGAAGCCGCATAGCGTACCGGCTCGCCATACGCGGCGGCCAGGATGCCGGAAATGGTGGTCTGTCCGCTCTCCTTGAACTTCTTCACCAGCACCACCGCCAGCAGCAGGAAGCCGAGCGACAGCGCCACCAGGTTCCAGGCGGCGGAGATGCCGATTTCATAGCCTTTCTGCGCCGTGCCGATGCTGACCGAGCTGCCGATGAATTCCGACAGCATCAGCGCGCCGATCAAATAAGCCGGAAAGTTGCGGCCGCCGGCCGTCATGCCTTCGCTGCTGTTGGCGTGCTTGCGCACACTGTAGGTAATCCAGGACATGAGGCCGAAATAGGCCACCATCACCCCGCCGATGATCATTAAACGTGTATCCATTACTTCTTACTCCAGGTAAGCGCGCAGCAGCGCGCTGAACGCCGCGCCGGCTTCGATGTTTGAGATGTGCGATGCAGGCAGCGTGGTCAACTTCGCGCCGGGGATCTGCTGCTGCAGCCAGGCGCCGTCGGCCGGTGTGGTGACCGGATCGGACAGGCCCGCCACGATCATGCATGGCGCCGTGATGCTGGCCACGTCGGCGCGCAGGTCGGCATGCGCCAGCGCTTCGCAGCAGGCCGCGTAGCCGCCGGCGTCCTGTTCGCGCAGGCGATCCACCAGCTGCGCCACGATGGCCGGTTCGCGTTCGATGAAGGCTGGCGTAAACCAGCGCGCAGCGGCGCCGTCGGCGATGGCGGCCATGCCGTCCTGCCGCACCTGCGCGGCGCGCGTCAGCCAGCCGTCGGCGCTGCCGATGCGTGCCGCGGTATTGGCCAGCACCAGTTGCGTGAAGCGCTGCGGCGCGTGGATGCCGAGCCACTGGCCCGTCATGCCGCCCATTGAGATGCCGCAGAAGGCGGCGCGGTCGATGTGCAGATGGTCGAGCAGGGCGATCACGTCTTGCCCCAGCCGTGCCAGGTCCACCGGCGCGCTGCCGGCCGGCGACTGGCCATGGCCGCGCGCATCGTAGCGGACCACGTAATGGTCGGTGGCCAATGCGGCGGCTTGCGCATCCCACATGGACAGATCGGTGCCGAGGGAATTTGACAGCACCACGCAGGGGTGTGCGGCGTCGCCGTCGGTGCGGTAATGCAGACGGTCGCCGGCTACTTCCAGATAAGGCATAGTGTTCTCCGGTGCGTGCTCACGCGGCGGCGCGTGGACGGTCAACCTCGGCGTCCGGCAAGGCGTCACGTTCGCGCGTCATGTGGAAGTCGAAATCGATCGAGGCGTAGGGCTGTCGCAGGCGCGCCGCATCCAGCTTTTGCGGATCGCTGATGCGCTCTATCGCCGGCACCAGGCCCTCGCGCGTGGCGAAGGCGAAATCGTCCCACAGGTATTTGTCGCCGTCGATGTTGATCTGCGTGGTCAGCTTGCGCTGGCCTTCGGCGCTGATGAAGAAGTGGATGTGCGCCGGACGCTGGCCGTGGCGGCCCAGCAGGTCGAGCAGTTGCTGCGTGGTGCCATCCGGCGGGCAGCCATAGCCGACCGGGATGATGCTGCGGAACTGGTAGCGGCCCTGGTCATCGGTGATGATGGTGCGGCGCAGATTGAAGTCCGACTGCGTGCGGTCGAAGAAGGAGTAGTTGCCGAGCAGGTTGGCGTGCCAGACTTCGACCCTGGCGCCGGCCAGCGGCTTGCCGTCTTCGTCGAACACGGTGCCCTGCATCAGCAGCGTTTCGGCGCGCTCGCTTTCGCTGCCGTCGTCCAGACGCGCGAAGCCCACGCTTTCCGGCGCGCCGGCCACGTACAGCGGGCCTTCGATGGTGCGCGGCGTGGCGCCGGCCAGGCCGGCCCTGGCTTCCGCCTCGTCGGCGCGCAGGTCGAGGAAGTGTTCCAGCCCCAGGCCGGCGGCCAGCAGGCCCAGTTCACTCGATGCGCCGGCGGCCGACAGGTAGGACACGCCGCTCCAGAATTCATTCGGCGTCACGTCCAGGTCTTCGATGGCTTTGCACAAGTCGCCCAGCACGCGCACCACCACCTGCCGCACGCGCGGATTGGCCGGGGCTTGGGCTGCGTCTACGATCCAGGTTTTTACCAGTTTATCGATGTCTGCATGGTTCATTTCAGGTCTCCTCTATGTCAGAGTTTAAAGGTCGTTGTCGCGGACCGAGGAAGGATGGCGGCACAGCGGCATCACCTGGATCTGCATGTAGGGGAACAGCGGCAGGGATGTCAGCAGCGTGTGCAGCTCGTCCACGCTGGCCACATCGAACACGCTGATGTTGGCGTACTGGCCGGCGATGCGCCACAGGTGGCGCCATTTGCCTTCGTGTTGAAGGCGCGCCGCCAGCGCTTTTTCATCCGCTTTCAGTTGCGCGGCCTGCTCGGCCGGCATGGTCATCGGCAGGTTGACGTTCATTCGTACATGGAACAGCATCATTCATCTCCTGGTTATTTGCGGCGCATGGCGTGCAGTTTGTCGGTATCGATTTCCACGCCGAGGCCAGGGCCGGTCGGCACCTGCAGCATGAAGTCCTTGTAGACCAGCGGCTCGCGCAGCACTTCCTGCGTCAGCAGCAGAGGTCCGAACAATTCGGTGTCCCAGGCCAGCGTGGGGAAGGTGGAGCACACGTGGGCGGTGGCGGCGGTGCCGATGCCGCCTTCCAGCATGGTGCCGCCATACAGTTCGATGCCGGCCAGGCGCGCCACGGTCGCCACTTCCAGCGCCGGCAGCAGGCCGCCGGACTGGGTGATCTTGACCGCGTAGACGTCGGCGGCATCGGCGCGCGCCAGCGCCATGGCGTCGTCCGGGCCGTGCAGCGCTTCGTCGGCCATGATGGCGACGTCGAAGCGCTGCTTGAGGCGCGCCAGCGCCGCTACATTGGTGGCCTTGACCGGCTGTTCGATCAGGTCGATGCCGCCGGCTTCCAGCGCGGCGATGCCGCGTACCGCTTCGCCCTCGGTCCAGGCCTGGTTGACGTCCACCCGCACACTGGCCTTGTCGCCCAGCGCGCGCTTGATGGCCAGCACGTGGGCGACGTCGGCCGCCACGTCGCGCAGGCCGATCTTCAGTTTGAAGATGCGGTGGCGGCGCAGTTCCAGCATCTGCTCCGCTTCGGCGATGTCCTTGGTGGTGTCGCCGCTGGCCAGCGTCCACGCCACCGGCAGCGCGTCGCGCACCCGGCCGCCAAGCAGTTCGGACAGCGGCACGTTGAGACGGCGCGCCTGGGCGTCGAGCAGCGCGGTCTCCAGTGCGCATTTGGCGAAGCGGTTGCCCTGGATGGTCTTGCGGATCTTCGCCATCGCCTTGGCCACCGCGCTCGCTTCCATACCGAGCAGCAGCGGCGCGATGTAGGTGTCGATGTTGGTCTTGATGCTTTCCGGGCTCTCTTCGCCGTAATTCAGGCCGCCGATGGTGGTGGCCTCGCCCCAGCCGAGGATGCCGTCGTCGCAGGTGACCTTGACCAGCACCAGCGTCTGCGTGTTCATGGTGGCGACGGACAGGCGGTGCGGTCGAATGGTTGGCACGTCTACAAGGTAGGTGTCGATATTTTGAATCATATTTATTCCGTATAATCCGTCAGGTATGCTTACGATATTCCTGCGAAGGTTGCGGGTCCAACACTGTTTTGGTATGGCTTCCATACCTTGAGGGTATGAATCGATGGAATTACGGCATCTGCGCTACTTCATCGCTGTGGCGGAAGAGCGCAATTACACGCGGGCGGCCGAGCGCCTGCACATGGCCCAGCCGCCGTTGAGCCGGCAGATCCAGCAGCTGGAAGAGATGCTGGGCGTGGAATTGATCGAAAAAGGTTCGCGGCCGCTGCGGCTGACCGAGGCCGGCGAATTCTTCCTGGCCCACGCGCGCACGGTGCTGGATCAGGTGCGCGACCTGAAGGCGATGACGCAGCGGGTGGGCAAGCTTGAGCGCAAGCTGTCGATCGGTTTTGTGGCCTCCACGCTGTATGGCGAGCTGCCGGATATCGTGCGGCGCTACAGCGAACGCTTCCCCGAGGTGGAGGTGACGCTGCACGAGATGATGACGGTGGAGCAGATGCAGGCGCTGAAGGAGGGCCGTATCGATGTCGGCTTCGGCCGGCTGAAAAGCGAAGACCCGAGCATCCGCCGCATCCTGCTGCGCAATGAGCGCATGGTGGTGGCGCTGTCGCCGAATCACCGGCTGGTGGAGCGCCAGGGCGGACTGCGGCTGCGCGACCTGGTGCACGAGAAGCTGCTGGTGTACCCGAAGTCGCCGCGGCCCAGCTTTGCCGACCAGGTACTGGCGGTGCTGGGCGAGGCGAATGTCACGCCCGGTGTGGTGACCGAGGTGCGCGAGTTGCAGATTGCGATGGGGCTGGTGGCGGCCGGGCAGGGCATCACCATCGTGCCGGAGAGTGTACAGGCCATGCATCACCGGAACGTGGTGTACCGGCCGCTGGAGGACAAGCATGCGTTCTCGCCTATCCTGTTTGGCGTGCGGCATATGGACCGTTCGCCGGAGCTGGGCAACCTGCTGGCGGCGGTGTATTCGATCTACGACGATCTGGGCATCGCCTACACGCCTGAGACGCTTTAAGGCAGCAGCACCGACAGCTCCTGCGCGCCCTGGCGCAGCACAGGCATGAATTCTTCCACCATGCGCTCCGGCGTGACGCGGATGGCCTGGGCGCCGACGTTCAGCGCGGCCAGCACGCGGCCGGAGGCGCCGCGCACCGGCACGGCGATCGAGCGCAAGCCCAGTTCCAGTTCCTCGTTATTGGCCGCATAGCCTTGCTCGCGCACCCGCGCCAGCTCGGCGCGCAGCGCATCGACATCGGTGATGGTGTGGGGCGTGCGCGCCGTCAGCGTCACGCGCGCCAGATAGGCGTCCAGCTCCGCCGCCGGCAGATGCGCCAGCAGCACGCGGCCCAGCGAGGTGCAGTAGGCCGGCAAGCGGCTGCCGGCGCTCAGCGACACCGACATCACGCGCGAGGCGGCCGCGCGGGCCACGTACAGCACCTGGTCTTCCTCCAGCACCGCCAGCGAACTCGATTCCCCCAGCGTCTTGCTGATCTGATCCAGGCAGGGCTGGGCCGACAGCGTCAATGGCGTCGACGACAGATAGGAATACCCCAGTGTCAGCACCTTCGGTCGCAGCGTGAAATTCTTCAGCTCCGCATCCACATAGCCCAGCTGCTTGAGCGTGTGCAGGCAGCGCCGCACGGCCGCGCGCGGAATGCCGGTCTGCTGGCTGATCTGCGCGATGGTCAGCGGCTGGCGCGAATCGGCAAAGGCGCGCACCACGGCCAGGCCGCGCGCCAGGGAAGTCATGAAATCGGGATCGGTCAGCGCCTCGATTTCGTCGGCGATGGTGGGAGCAGGAGTTGTCGGCATGGCAGGATTGTAAACGATGGCGCTTGACCTCAACGGGGAAACAGGCGTAGACTTTTTGTGCGATAAACGGCTATGTGTTCGATTATCGCACAAAAGCCATAATGGAGGATCACAACATCATGATCGACAAGACCTTTGCAACGCTGGAAAGCGCGGTAGCCGACATCCACGACGGCGCCACCGTGATGATCGGCGGCTTCGGCAACGCCGGCATGCCGTCGGCGCTGATCGACGCGCTGCTGGCGCAGGGAGCGCGCGACCTCACCGTCGTCAACAACAATGCCGGCAACGGCGAAACCGGGCTGGCGGCGCTGATCAAGGCTAAACGCGTGCGCAAGATCATCTGCTCGTTCCCGCGCCAGGCCGATTCGCATCACTTCGACGCACTGTACCGCGCCGGCGAAATCGAACTGGAACTGACGCCGCAGGGCAATCTGGCGGAACGCATCCGCGCCGCCGGCGCCGGCATCGGCGGCTTCTTCACGCCCACCGGCTACGGCACCCAGCTGGCCGAGGGCAAGGAAACGCGCCTGATCGACGGCCGCCACTACGTGTTCGAAACGCCGATCCGCGCCGACTTCGCGCTGATCAAGGCGCTGCGCGGCGACCGCTGGGGCAACCTGGTGTACCGCAAGACGGCGCGCAACTTCGGCCCGATCATGGCGATGGCGGCCAAGACCACCATCGCCCAGGTGGTCGATGTGGTGGCGCTTGGCGAACTCGATCCCGAAGCGATCATCACGCCGGGCATCTTTGTACAACGTGTCGTGAAGGAGGCCGCATGAGCCGCTATACCCGTGACCAGATGGCCGAACGCGTGGCCCAGGATATTCCGGAAGGTGCGTATGTGAACCTCGGCATCGGCCTGCCGACCAAGGTCGCCAACTATCTGCCGGCCGAACGCGAAGTGTTCCTGCACAGCGAGAACGGGCTGCTCGGCATGGGCCCGTCGCCGGCGCCCGGTGAGGAAGACGAAGACCTGATCAACGCCGGCAAGCAGCCGGTGACGCTGCTGACCGGCGGCGCCTACTTCCACCACGCCGATTCGTTCGCGATGATGCGCGGCGGCCACCTGGACATCTGCGTGCTGGGCGCGTTCCAGGTATCGGGCGGCGGCGACCTGGCGAACTGGCACACCGGCGCGCCGGATGCGATTCCCGCCGTCGGCGGCGCCATGGACCTGGCGCTGGGCGCCAAGCAGGTGTTCGTGATGATGGAGCACCAGACCAAGACCGGCGAGAGCAAGGTGGTGGAGCAGTGCACCTATCCGCTGACCGGCATCGCCTGCGTCAGCCGCATCTACACCGACATGGCGGTGCTGGACGTGACGCCGCAGGGCCTGCGCGTGCGCGAGATGGCGCCCGGCCTGACCTTCAACGATCTGCAAGCGGCAACCGCGGCCAAGCTGCTGCCCGCTGAACCCAACCAGGAGTAACAGCATGACCGATGTATTTATCTGCGACGCCATCCGCACCCCGATCGGCCGTTACGGCGGCGCGCTGAAAGACGTGCGCGCCGACGACCTGGGCGCGGTGCCGCTGCGCGAACTGGTGCGCCGCAATCCCGGCGTGGACTGGAGCGCCATCGATGAAGTGATCTACGGCTGCGCCAACCAGGCCGGCGAGGATAACCGCAACGTGGCGCGCATGTCGCTGCTGCTGGCCGGCCTGCCGCAGGAAGTGCCCGGCACCACCGTCAACCGTTTGTGCGGTTCCGGCATGGACGCGGTGGGTACGGCGGCGCGCGCCATCCGCAGCGGCGAGGCGCGGCTGGTGATCGCCGGCGGCGTCGAGTCGATGACGCGCGCGCCTTTCGTCATGGGCAAGGCGGAATCGGCGTTCTCGCGCGGCGCGGCGATTTTCGACACCACCATCGGCTGGCGCTTCCCGAATCCGCGGATGCACGCGCTGTACGGCACCGATGCGATGCCGGAGACGGCGGAAAACGTCGCTGACGATTACGGCATCAACCGCGCCGACCAGGACCAGTTTGCGTTGGCCAGCCAGGCCAAGGCCGCGCGCGCGCAGCGCGACAAGGTGTTTGACGACGAGATCGTGCCTGTATTGGTGCCGCAGAAGAAAGGCGAGCCGCTGGCGTTTGCGCAGGACGAGCATCCGCGCGAAACCAGCATCGAAGCGCTGGCCAAGCTGAAACCTGTGGTGCGTGCCGGCGGCACGGTCACGGCGGGCAATGCCTCCGGCGTCAACGACGGCGCCTGCGCGCTGCTGCTGGCGAATGCGGAAGCGGCGCAAGCCTACGGCCTGACGCCGCGCGCGCGCGTGATTGGCATGGCCACGGCCGGCGTGGCGCCGCGCGTGATGGGCATCGGCCCGGTGCCGGCGGTGCGGAAGCTGCTGCGCCAGACCGGCATGACGCTTGAGCAGTTCGACGTGATCGAGCTGAATGAAGCCTTCGCCGCGCAGGGGCTGGCGGTGCTGCGCGAACTGGGTCTGCGCGACGACGATCCGCGCGTGAATCCGAACGGCGGCGCCATCGCGCTGGGCCATCCGCTTGGCATGAGCGGCGCGCGCCTGGTGACCACCGCCATGTACCAGCTGGCGCGCAGCGGTGGACGCTACGCGCTGTGCACCATGTGCATTGGCGTCGGGCAGGGGATTGCGATCGCGATTGAACTAATTCCTTGATTTATATCAAACTGAATGTGAATAAATATTTATTTTATTCTGATTAACTTTGTTGTCGCCGTGACTATATAATCGATAGTAATATTTATTACTGAATGAGATTATGCGGTTAAACTTACCTATCAGCAATACTGAATATATTCTGGATGAGTCGGAAACGATTGTCTCAAAAACTGATCTTAATGGAAACATTACTTATGTTAATAGGGATTTTATTAATGTCAGTGGTTATTCCGAGGAGGAGTTAATCGGGGCGCCACAGAATATCGTGCGCCACCCCGACATGCCGCCCGCCGCGTTTGAGGACCTGTGGCGGGCCTTGAAGCAAGGCCGGGCCTGGAATGGCTTGGTGAAGAACCGCTGTAAAAACGGTAATTTCTATTGGGTCGAGGCGAATGCCGCGCCTTATCTGGAGAATGGAAAGATCGTCGGATATACGTCGGTCCGGGTAAAGCCCAGTCCCGAAAAAGTCGAGGCGGCGGAACGTCTGTATAAGACGGAGAATTTGCAATTTAAAGAAAAGCGTAATATCTCGCTGTCGCTGACGCTGAATGTCTTGTTCTTTTTGATAATCGGCTTGATGCTGGTTTCATTATTATTTCCAACGGCCAAAACTATTATCGGCGTCGATATATTGCTGGCCGTCGCCGGGCTGATGTTGCTGCGTCAAACCGCGATTGCGCCGCTCAGCGCCATGCGCGATTACCTCGACCAGATGAGCGGCGGCGATCTCACCGGCCGCATCGACGTCCACGGCAGCAGCGAGACCATCGAGATGCTGCACGCGCTGCGCATCCTGCAAATCAACCTGCAATCGCTGGTCGGCCAGATCAAGGAAGCCAGCACCGTCGTCAGCGCCGACGCCAACGATATCGCCCATGGCAACGCCGATCTCTCCGCCCGCACCGAAGGCCAATCCAGCTCGCTGGAGGAAACCGCCGCCTCGATGAAGCAGATGACCGGCACCGTGCGCCAGAACGCCGATGCCGCCCACGACGCCAACGATCTCGCGCTGGCCGCCGCCAGGGTGGCGGGCGAGGGCGGCGAGGCGGTCAACGCGGTGGTGCACACCATGGAGTCGATACGCCAAAGCTCGACCCGTATTGCGGACATCATCTCGGTCATCGACGGCATCGCCTTCCAGACCAATATTCTGGCGTTGAACGCCGCAGTGGAGGCGGCGCGCGCCGGCGAGCAGGGACGCGGCTTTGCCGTCGTCGCCACCGAGGTACGCAACCTGGCGCAGCGCTCGGCGACGGCGGCGCACGAGATCAAGGATCTGATCACGCACTCGGTCGGCGAAATCGCCAGCGGCAGCCGCCAGGCCGCCGACGCCGGCCGCATCATGGCCGGCATCGTGGAGTCGGTGCGCAAGGTGGAGCAGTACATGGGGGATATCAGCAATGCCAGCAAGGAGCAAAGCTCCGGCATTGAACAGATCAACCAGGCGGTGGCGCATATCGACGCCATCAACCAGCAGAATGCCGTGGTGGTGGAGGAGGCGGCGCTGGCCGCTCAACGCATGCAGCAGCAGGCGCTGCAACTTGGGAATCTGATCTGCCAGTTCAAGCTGGTGGGATGCAGCACTTCATCCAATGTGCTTCGACTGGGCGCGCGCCGCAAGCGCGTGCCGCTGTCGATCATGGCCTCCGAAGAGGCCCTTGCATCCACGCCGTTCAGCGTCGTCCGGCCTTGATCTTGCGTGGCGGCGCTGCTTGCGGAGCATGCTCCGCGGCGGCGCCGAACAGCGCCTCCACCATCGGGTCGCGGCGGATGCTCAGTTTTTTCGCGCGCGTCGGATAGTTGGTGTCATCGATCAGGCGGTGCACGCGCGCGCCTTCGCGGTTGACGGTCACGCTCAACGTTGGACCGTCGTAGTATTCCTGTGCCATTTCCTGTGCCATTTCCAGTTCCATCTTGATTCTCTTTCGATTTAAGCAGTCATGTACACGCTAGACCGGCGCACCACCTGCCGGCTCGATGGCGCTGCAATGACTGGCTGTTCCAGCGCCGGCGATTCAGTGATCTTGAGGATGTGGCGGCGCGCCTGGGCGGCGCAGCCTGCGTACAGGGCCACATAGGTTTGGTAGGACGTCATGGCCGGCCAGTCGGCCGGCAGCAGCTCGTGCGGCAGCAGCGGGTCGCTGCGGCGGCATTGCTGGTAGCCGTGGCTGACCAGCAGCCGCACCATGTAGGCCTGCTGGTCGGTGAAGGCGCCGCGCTGGCCGAGCATCTGCCGCAGCGGCATGAAGCGCTGCTGGAACTGTTCGTACAATTCGGTCGGCGTCTCCAGGTCCCAGTCGCACTTGCCGAACAGCGGCTGGCGCACCGCCGCCGCCAGCTGGGCGCCGGCCACTTCAAACAAGGCCAGGCCATGGTCTTCGCCGGCCTGGATGCCGCGCGTGTACGAAGCGGGACGCGCCATCACGTTCGGCGCCAGCACGCAGTAGTCCAGGTCCAGCAGCTGCTTGCGCGCGGCGGCGTAGCGCGCGGCGCTGAAGCCGCCGGTGTGCACCAGCATGGTCCAGTCCTCACCAAAGCTGCGCGCGGCCGGAATGTTGAGCCGCTGGCGCGCCGACAGGATCGCCGCCGCGGTGGGCGGCGTCAGCATGCACAGGCTGCGGCGGCCGTGGCGTTCGATCTTGATCAATTTGCTTTCGGCCAGGCGGAACAGGGCGGTGCGGATGGTGCGCTCCTGGAAGCCGAGCGGTTCGAGCAGGGCGATCACGCTGCCCAGCCATTGGGTCTTCTGCCCGAAGGCCTGGGCTTCGCTGAACATCAGTTTCAAGAGGGTGCTCAGGCGCGGTTTGGCCTGGCGCAGGACGGCATCGATATAAAATTCGCTATTCATGATTTTGAAAATACAGAGGTGAGGTTGAGCCAGAGCGCCAGGCAGGCGGCGCACATCAGCGCCGCGGCCGGACGCACCAGTGCGGGTTGGTAGCAGGCGGCCAGCAACAGCAGCAGGCCGATGAGGTGGGCGCCGTACTGCCACTGCGCATGGCGCTCGGAGAGGAGCTGGTTGACGTTCGGCGGTTTGCGGCCGCTGACGGCGCGCATGTCCTGCAGGCGATACCAGGTCAGGAAAGGCACGATCTTGTACAGCATGCCGCAGATGGCCGACAGCGCGAAGCCGCAGATCAGCAGCACGCCCGCAGCCAGCGGCACAGTCAGCCCGACCGCCATCGCCGCCAGCAGGCTGACCATGGCGGTGCGCCAGTACAGCGTGGCCGGATCGGCGCGCGGCCGTTTGCGGCGCGCCAGCATGGCCAGCGTGACGCCGGCGAACAGCGCGTAACCCGCGGCCAGCAGGACCACGCAGGCCTGGTGCAGCAGTTCGCCACGGCCGGTCCAGCCGCTCGACAGCGAGGCGGCGACCAGCAGCAGGAACATGGCGGTGGCGTAGGCGCCGGTCAGGTGGCGCGGATAGGGTTCGGTGAGCATGAACATCGGCACCACCTGGAAGGCGATGGCGATCACCAGCAGGCCCACCCAGCCCAGCATGCCCCACATGGCGTGCAAGCCGGTCAGGCGCTGCAAGGGCAGCTGGATCAGGCCGGGCCAGGCGAATACGCTGGCCAGCATGCCGCCCAGCGTCATGGTCACCACCAGCGCCGCCAGCGCCAGGCGGATGCCGGCCATCACCGCGTCGGAGCCGGGGCGGTGCGGCTGCCACATGGCGACCGTGCAGGCGCCTGTAAATAACAGCAGTCCCGCCAGCAGCAGCGCCATGGCGACGCGGAACAGGACGGGGCTCCCCTGCCAGAACGCGGCGGCCAGGGCCAGCGTGCCGGCGCACAAGCACAGGTGCACCGCCGCGCCGACGCGGCCGGCGCGCGGCACGGCGATGCCCGCCACCACCGGCAATATTTGCAGCAGCGCGCCGATCATCGTCATGCTCAGGCATCCGAGCACCAGCAGGTGGGTGATGGCCAGCGTCAGCGGCGACCAGCGGGTCAACAGCGCGGGCTCTCCCTGCCAGGCAAGGAAGCCCGCCGCCAGCGCCGCGAACAATGGCGCAGTGAGGAAAAAGCGCATCGGCAGCGACAGCGGAGGAGTGTCGCCGAAGGAGAGTGCCCGCTGCGGCGCGTCGACAGGTTTCATGCGTCGGGAACCAGCCAGACCAGCACTTCGTAGCGCTGGTCATCCTGCACCGTGGTGCGGTACTGGTAGCCGTTGCGCAGCAGTATGCGGTACAGCGGCACCGGCTCGCGGTCTATCATCACGCGCAGCCGTTCGTCCGGCCCCAGCGTGTCCAGCGCTTCGAGGATGCGCACCATCGGTTCCGGTGGTTCCAGGCCGCCCACGTCCAGCAGGCGCGCGCTTTCGCCGTGCTCCATCAGGGCGTTCATGCCGCGCTCCAGGCGCCGGCTTCTTCGGCGTGGTCGATGTTTTCCATGCTGGCGACGACGGCGTCGGCCTGCTTGGCCAGCACGAAGTCGGCCTGCGGGTAGAGAATGCCTTCTTCCTTGAGGCTGTGCTGGCGCATCAGGATGCGCAGCATGTCACCCTGGCCGAAAAAGGCTTCGCAATCGTGGCGATCGATGGCGATTTTCATCTCCAGCAGCATGGCGCGCATCTGACGGTGCTCGGCGCGCATCACCACCGTGGGACCGTAGCCATTGCCCAGCGCGTGGTCGAGGCGCGGGAACAGGATGCGTTCTTCCTTGTCCAGGTGGCGGTAAAACATGCTGAGGAAAGTGCCGAAATGGTCGCTGGCGGCTTCCCAGTTACGCAGGATGACGTCCGACTCCGCCATCGAATACTGATCGTCGCACCGGCGATGATCCTGATCGAGATAGGTAGCGATCTTGTGCATCTCATTTGTCCTTGATTCAACTGCATGCATTGTCCCACCCGGTAAAGCACAAATTCTTTGATTCACATCAAGGATTTCCGGGATCACGAAGCGATACAGTTCGTTCGCCCTTCTTAGCTACCAAGATCATATGAATCAATCTGAATCTCCCCCCATCGAGCTGGTATGCCCGGCGGGTAGCCTTCCGGCCTTGAAGGCCGCCATCGACCTGGGCGCCGACTGTGTTTACCTCGGTTTTCGCGACGCCACCAACGCACGCAACTTCGCCGGCCTGAATTTCGACGACGCCGCCATCAGCACCGGCATCGCCTACGCGCATGACCGCGGCCGCAAGGTGCTGCTGGCGCTGAACACCTATCCGCAGCCGGACAACACGGCGCTGTGGCAGAAAGCCATCGACCGCGCCGCCAGCGCCGGCGTGGACGCGGTGATCCTGGCCGATCCGGGCCTGATGCGCTACGCCGCCGACCACTACCCTGAACTGCGCCTGCACCTGTCGGTACAGGGATCGGCCACCAATGCGGAAGCCATCAACTTCTATCAGAAGCAGTTCGGCGTGGCGCGCGCGGTGCTGCCGCGCGTGCTGTCGCTGGCGCAGGTGGAGCACGTGGTGAAGAACACTTCGGTGGAGATCGAGGTGTTTGGTTTCGGCAGCCTGTGCGTGATGGTCGAAGGCCGCTGTCAGTTGTCGTCTTATGTGACCGGCGAATCGCCGAATACCCACGGCGTCTGCTCGCCGGCCAAGGCGGTGCGCTGGCAGCAGAATCCGCAAGGCCTGGAGTCGCGCCTGAACGGCGTGATGATCGACCGCTACACGCCGCAGGAAAACGCCAGCTACCCGACGCTGTGCAAGGGCCGCTTCGAGGTGGAGGACGAAACCTATTACGCCATCGAGGAACCCACCAGCCTGAATACGCTGGAATTGCTGCCGCAGCTGCTGGACATGGGCGTGCGCGCGGTGAAGATCGAAGGACGCCAGCGCAGCCCGGCCTATGTGTCGCAGGTGACGCGCGTGTGGCGCGCGGCGCTGGACGAATGCCTGCACAACACGGCGCGCTACTCGGTCAAGCCGGGCTGGATGTCGGAACTGAATACGCTGGCGGAAGGCCAGCAGCACACACTGGGCGCCTATCACCGCTCATGGAAATAACAACGGAGAAGTCATGCTGAAACTCGCCCTCGGGCCGCTGCTGTACTATTGGCCGCGCGCCAAGGTCATGGAATTTTACGAAGAGATCGCGGCCAGCCCGGTAGATATCGTCTACCTCGGCGAAACCGTGTGCTCGCGCCGCCACGAACTGCGCACCGCCGACTGGCTGGCGGTGGCCGAACTGCTGCATGGACGCGGCAAGGAAGTGGTGATATCGACGCTGGCGCTGATCGAGTCGAGCGCGGACGTCGGCGCGCAGCGCAAGCTGGTGGCCAACGGCCGCTTCCAGGTGGAGGCCAACGACATGGGGGCGGCGCATATGCTGTCCGGCCAGTCCTTCGTCGCCGGGCCGCATCTCAACATCTACAACCCGCCGACGCTGGCGCTGATGCACGAACTGGGTGCGAAGCGCTGGGTGATGCCGCTGGAGATGGGCCGCGACGGCCTCCGCCACATGCAGCGCCAGCGGCCGCCTGGCATGGAGACCGAGGTGTTTGCCTTCGGCCGCATGCCGCTGGCGTTTTCCGCGCGCTGCTTCACGGCGCGCAACCGCAACCTGCCGAAGGATGACTGCCGCTTCAGCTGCATCGACCATCCGGATGGCCTGATGATGGAAACGCGGGAGCAGCAGCAGTTCCTGATCCTGAACGGCATCCAGAGCCAGTCGGCGCTGGTGTACAACCTGGCGGCGGAGATGGAACAGATGGTCGAACTGGGCGTGGACGTGGCGCGCCTGAGTCCCCAGTCGACCAATATGAAAGAGATCATCGCCGCCTTCGACGCCGCGCGTAGCGGCGCCGTGCCGCCGCGCAAAGCCGCCGAGACCATCTCGCCGCTGCTGCCCGCCGAAGCGTGCAACGGCTACTGGTATGGCAAACCCGGTCTGGAATATCGCATGGAGAATGCAGCATGAACCCTATGGCACAACACAATTACGGCGCCGCCCAGCCGCTGCCTGCCTTGCTGGCGACGCTGGGCCAGCGCCTGCCGGCCTATCCCGGCTCGCTGCTGTGCGTGGCCGCGCTCAATCTCGTGCTGAAACCGCACCTGCCGGACGACGTGCGCGCCGGACTGGCCGGCCGCCATCTGCGCGTGCGCGTCAGCGATGCCGGTGTGGCGTTTGATTTCACCTGGCGTGGCGACGGCTTTGCCGCCTTGCGCGGCGCCGGCGTGGCGGATCTGGAAATCGGCGCCTGCACCCGTGACTTCATCGCATTGGCGAAGCGCGAGCAGGACCCGGATACGCTGTTCTTCTCGCGTCGCCTGTCGATGGAAGGGGATACGGAACTGGGCCTGCTGGTGAAGAATACGCTGGATGCGATCGAAGTACCGGTGACGGAACTGGGCCGCCAGGCGTTGGCGCGCCTGTTCAGCGCATTGCCTGGCCGGCGCGGCGCACGCTGAAGCTGGCGAACAGCGGCGCTATCTCGGCCAGTATGTCGTCCTGCGGGTAACCGGGGAAGGCGCTGGCCACAAACGCCTCATCGCCGCAGCCGGTGGGGCGGAATTCCTGAATCACGTAATTGCGGACGCCCATGAAGGCGAGCGTCTGCGCCAGTTCGACCAGCAGACCGGGTGGCAGGTGCGCCGGATGCACGGTGGTGCGGCACTCGTAGGCGACGCCGCTGGCGAGGATGGCGGCCACGCAATCGCGCACCGGCTCTCCGCTGCCCGTTACGCCGGTGACGTCGGCATAGCGCTTGAACGTCGTCTTGACATCGAATCCCACCCAATCCAGTAGCGGCAGCACGCTTTTCAGTCGCGCCGGATAGATGCACGCGGTTTCCAGCCCGATCTTGAAGCCCATGGCCCGCACCTGCGCGATGGCGTCGTACAGCGCCGGGTCCATGGTCGGCTCGCCGCCGCAGAACACCACGGCGTCCAGCAGGCCGGCGCGCCGTTCCAGCGTGGTGATGATCTCCTTCCAGGCGATGGGACTGTCGCGCGTGCGCTCCTGAAGATGCGTGTTCTGGCAGTAGCCGCAGTTCCATGGGCAGCCCTGGACGAACACCACGGCCGACAGCAGGCCGGGAAATTCGGTGGCGCTGAATGGCGTGTAGCCGCCCACGCGCAGCAGGCGGCCTTTCTCTTTAAGAAGCACTTTGTGCATGCGGCTCGCGGAAGAATTTGCGTTCATTGAACTCACCCTGTTTGCCGATGTTGAACGACGAAACCGGGCGGTGATAACCCATCACGCGGGTCCAGATTTCGCAGCGCTGGCGTTCCGAGTCGTCGAGCTGGATGGTGGGCTGGTTCATGCTTTGCATGGCGTTTCCTTTGCTGGTTGGTGAAGTGTGGCTTGTTTGCGCGCGATGATCTCGGCGTCGCATTTCGGGCAGAACTCGTGGCTGCCGTTCAGGTAGCCGTGCGTCGGACAGATCGAGAACGTCGGCGTGACGGTGATGTAGGGCAGGCCGAAGCGGCCCAGCGCGCGGCGTACCAGGGTGCGGCAGGCGGCGGCGCTGGACAGCGCCTCGGTCAGGTACAGGTGCAGCACGGTGCCGCCGGTGTACTTGCGTTGCAGCGCGTCCTGCTGTTCCAGCGCCTCGAACGGATCTTCGGTGAAGCCGACCGGCAGCTGCGAGGAGTTGGTGTAGTAGGGTTGTTGCGGCGTGCCCGCCTGCAGGATGTTCGGATAGCGCTTCAGGTCTTCCTTGGCGAAGCGGTAGGTCGTGCCTTCGGCCGGCGTGGCTTCCAGGTTGTACATATGGCCGGTCGCCTCCTGGAATTCCACCATGCGCGCGCGCACGTGGTCCAGCAGGCGCAGCGCGAAGGCGCGGCCCCATGGCGTGGTGATGTCATGCTGGCCGGTCGGATCGAAGTTGCGTATCATCTCATTGACGCCATTGATGCCCAGCGTGGAGAAGTGGTTGCGCAGCGTGCCGAGATAGCGTTTGGTGTACGGGAACAGGCCGTTGTCCATGTGGCGCTGGATGACCTTCCGCTTGATCTCCAGGCTGTCGCGGCCGAGTTCCAGCAACTGGTCCAGCGCCGCCAGCAGGCCCGCTTCGTCGTTGCGATGCAGGTAGCCGAGGCGCGCGCAGTTGATGGTGACCACGCCCAGCGAACCGGTTTGCTCGGCCGAGCCAAACAGGCCGTTGCCGCGCTTGAGCAGCTCGCGCAGGTCCAGTTGCAGGCGGCAGCACATGGAGCGGATCATGTTCGGCTTCAGTTCCGAATTGATGAAGTTCTGGAAGTAGGGCAGGCCGTAGCGGGCCGTCATCTCGAACAGCAGTTCGGCGTTCGGGCTTTCCCACGCAAAGTCCTCGGTGATGTTGTAGGTCGGGATAGGAAAGGTGAAGGCGCGGCCCTTGGCGTCGCCGGTCATCATGATCTCGATGTAGGCACGGTTGATCATGTCCATCTCTTCCTGCAGCTCGCCGTAGGCGAACGGCATTTCCTCGCCGGCGATGTAGGGAATCTGCTCGCGCAGGTCTTCCGGGCAGACCCAGTCGAAGGTCAGGTTGGTGAACGGCGTTTGCGTGCCCCAGCGTGATGGTACGTTGAGGTTGTAGATCAGCTCCTGCATGTACTGCTTCACTTCGTCGTAGCGCAGTTTGTCCTTGCGCACGAAGGGCGCCATATAGGTATCGAAGGAGCTGAAGGCCTGGGCGCCGGCCCACTCGTTTTGCAGCGTGCCGAGGAAGTTGACGATCTGCCCGATGGCGCTCGACATGTGGCGCGGCGGGCTGGATTCCACCTTGCCCGGCACGCCGTTCAAGCCTTCATTGAGCAGCGTGCGCAGCGACCAGCCGGCGCAGTAGCCGGCCAGCATGTCCAGGTCGTGGATGTGGATCGCCGCTTCGCGGTGCGCACGACCGATCTCCGGCGGATAGACGTGATTGAGCCAGTAGTTGGCGATGACCTTGCCGGAGACGTTGAGTATCAGGCCGCCCAGCGAGTAGCCCTGGTTGGCGTTGGCGTTGACGCGCCAGTCCTGGCGGTCCAGGTATTCGTTGATCGAGGAGGCGACATCGACCAGCGAATGCCGGTCCTGGCGCAGCGTGGCGTGCTGCTCGCGGTAGACCACGTAGCAGCGCAGCGTCTTGCGGTGGCCGGCGTCGTAGAGAACGCGTTCGACGGTGTCCTGCACCAGTTCGACGGTGAGCTTTTCGTCGGCTGGAAGCGACGACAGGTGCAGCAGCACGCCTTCGGTCAGTTGCAGCGTCTTGTCGGTATCGAATTCACCGCTGGCGCGGCCGGCGCGCAGCACGGCGCTTTCGATCTTGACCAGGTTGAAGGTCTGCTCGCTGCCGTCGCGTTTGGTGATCGTGGTGTGAAACAGTGCTTCCATGCTCGCCCCATATCTAGTTGATTTGATTGTTTGTCCACTATATATGGTGTTTTTGACGAGGGTTGCCACTATCTGTAGATTTCTTGATCTGGCTTATCTTTTTAATGCCTGACGGATCCGCTTGATGAAAGCAGGATCAGGTTCGACGTCGAGGCGGGTGCTGTCGGCTTGCATCGCGCCTGCGGCGTCGAGCAGGGCGATGCGCGTGGTGTGGTTGATTTCGCCGTCGTCCAGCGCGCGGAAGCGGATGTTCAGGGTGGACGCCAGCATGCGGGTGTCGCTGTCGTCGTGGGCCACGGCCAGACGGTATTGCATGGGATCGAGGTGCTGCATTTGCGCCATCATCGCCAGTGATTGCGGCGTATCGCGCTTGGGATCGAGGCTGATCAGCAGGATGCGCAGGCGCTTGCCATCGGGCCCCAGCGCGGCGACGGTGCGCTTCAGCGTTTCGATGACCACCGGGCAGGCGGAGTGGCAGTCGCCGTAGAACATGGTGACCAGCAGCGGCGCGCCAGACATGTCGTGCAGCGTGAAGCGCTGGCCGGCGGCGTCGGTCATCGGCGTGGTGAGCTGGTAAATGGAGTTGGTAGGGATGACCGGCGCCGCTGCCGCTGGCGCGCTCCATGCGAAGAGGGCGGCGATGCATACTATGGCGAAGGATTTCATGGCGAGACTCCTTGATTGTTAGGGGCGGGATCCCGCGCGCAGCGGAATCCCAGGTTGGCGCCGTCCTGCCGCGCCTCCATGGCGGAGAGCAGGGCCAGGCGCATGAGAATGGCGTAGTTGCGGCGGTCGGCCAGCGACACGGCCGCACCGCCGCAGTAATCGAGCTGTTTCTGATCGCCGCTGGCGCGGCTGTCGGCATTGACGAACAAGCCGCTGTAGTCCTCCACCCATTCCCACACCAGGCCATGCAGGTCGTGGATGCCGTAGTAGTTGGCCGGCGTGGCGGCCACGCGACCGGGTGGCGCTTTGCCGGCATCGGCGTACCAGCGCAGGATGTCGGAGAGCCAGACGTCGTCGTCTCGGGCGTCGGCGCGGGTGGCGTCGGCTGCGGCGGCGAACTCCCATTCGTACCAGCGTGGCAGGCGCGCATTTTCGGACGCGCAGTAGGCCTGGGCGGCGTACCAGCTGACATGGACAACGGGAGCGTCGCCCGCAACGCTGCCGTTGCCGGCAAGGTAGGTGGGTGTCGCGAACAGCGCCGTCACCTGCCCGCGGCGCCAGGATGGCGACGCTTGCAGGAAGACGGCGAATTCGCGGTTGGTCACCAGCCGGCTGCGCAGCAGGAAAGGTGCAACCTTTGCCTTCGCCGTCACGCCATCTGCCGGCAGCACGCTGCGCAGCGAACCACCGGCGATCGGCCGATATTCCGCTACGCCGGTGCTGGCGCGGCAGATATCGTCACCGGCTTCAGGCAACGGATCGTTGGCCGCATCGGCGGTGGCGCCGCAAGCGATGGCCAGGGCCAGCGCGAGCTGTGCTTTCATGGCTGGCGCGACTTGCGCATGTCGCGGACCTGCGCCGGTGTGACGACCGGCTTGCCCTGGTTAAGGTCCACGCTGACGTAGTTGATCACGGCGGCGATGTCGTCGTCGCTGAGATCCTGCGGCGGCATTACGCCGTTGTAGTGCGCGCCGTTGACGACAATCTCGCCGTTGCGGCCATTGAGCACGATGTGCGCCATCTCATAGGGCCGTTCCTTGAAGAAGTCGGAATTGGCCAGGGGAGGGAAAACGCCCGCAACACCTTCGCCCTTGGGCTGATGGCAGGTGATGCAGCTGCCGTCGTATACCGCCTTGCCGCGTGCGAACTGACTCTTGTCCGGCGTCGGTGCCGCCGGCTTTGGCGTCGGCGCGGCGGCGGTCTTGGCGGCCAGCGGCTTTTTCATGCCCTTGCCGTAGATGTCCAGCTGCTCAGGACCGCTCACCGTCAGCAGGCCGATCGCGCCCTTGTTGAAAGCCCGTGTCAGCGAGTGGTCCACCAGCGTCAGATTGCCCGGCACGCGCGGCGTGAACTCGACGATGGTCGAGCCGCCGGCCGGCACCATGGTGGTTTGAACCTGCTCCTGGTAATGTTTGCCGCCCTCGGTGTAAACCTTGTCGAAAATCGCACCGATAATGTGGAAACTGGACGTGATATTCGGCCCGCCGACGCCGAAGAACATGCGCACCTTCTCGTTGGTGTTGGCGGTTAGCGCATTGGCGCCGGTCAGCGCGCCGTCGGCGCCGTTGAAGATCACATAGGTCGGCTTCTCGTCTATGGCTTTCTGCTGGTCGAAAGCCTGCGGCCCTGGCGCGCGGTACGTGCCGCTGGTGTAGAAATCGCCCTGCATCACATAGTATTCCTTGTCGACCTTGGACATGCCTTCTTTCGGTTCGACCAGGATCATGCCGTACATGCCATTCGCCACATGCATGCCCACCGGCGCGGTGGCGCAGTGATACACATACAAGCCAGGATTGAGCGCCTTGAAGGTGAAGCTGGCCTCGTTGCCCGGCGCGATCAGCGTCTGCGCCGCGCCGCCGCCAGGACCGGTCACCGCATGCAGGTCGATATTGTGCGGCAGCCTGTTGTCCGGCAGGTTTTGCAGGTGCAGTTCGACGGTGTCGCCTTCGCGCACCCGTATCATCTTGCCCGGCACGGTGCCGCCGAAGGTCCAGAAGGTGTACAGCGTGCCCGGCGCGATTTCGCGTTGGACTTCCTCCACCGTCAGGTCGACCACCACGTGGGCGGGAGTCTTGCGCGTGATCTGCGGCGGCAGTTGCGGCGGCGCCAGCAGCTGCTGATGGATGACGGGCAGTGCGGGTTCGGCGAAACTTTGGGATACGACCAGCAGCGCCGAAACGACGGCTGCGGCGGCAAGCTTGAGTGGCGTTTTCATCCTTGTTCTCCTTCGGTTAAATAGGGACTTGTACTGCGCGCCTTGCGCCGGGCCAGTAGGCGCCACGCGAACAACGCCAGGAACAGCGTGCCGATGGCGAAGACCACGTCGCCCGGCACGCGCATCCAGACCAGGGTTTCCATCAGCTTCGAGTGAATGACGTCCGGCGAGCGCGCAAACCACATGCCGGTGCTGATGCTGGCCCACGCCTGATAGATACCGGCAGGGACCAGCGAGATGAACACCATCATCGCCAGGCCGATGTTCAGGCACCAGAACATCGGGCGCAGCAGGCTGTCCGACCATGCCAGGCGGTCGCTCAGGCCGCGAAGGCAGAACAGCAGCAGACCTATGCCCAGCATGCCGTACACGCCGAACAGCGCCGCGTGGCCGTGGGCCGCGGTCATGTTCAGGCCTTGCATGTAGTACAGCGCGATCGGTGTATTGATCGAGAAGCCCAGCAGGCCGGCGCCCACGGTATTCCAGAAACCGACGGCGATGAAGCACAGGATCGACCAGCGATAGCTCTGCACCCATGGCGCGGCCTTGGAACGTTGGTAGTTGCGCCAGGCTTCAATGCCGATCAGCGACAGCGGCACCACTTCCAGCGCCGAGAACATGGCGCCGATGGCGATGACAAACGTCGGCGTGCCGGTGAAGTACAGATGGTGCAGCGTGCCCAGGATGCCGCCAAACAGGAACACGATCGTCTCCAGCACGATGGCGTTGTTTGCGGTGGCGGCGCGGATCAGGCCCAGGCGGGTGAACAGCAGTGCGATCACGGCGGTGGCGAATACCTCGAAGAAGCCTTCCACCCACAGATGCACCAGCCACCAGCGCCAGTACTCGATCATCGAGTAGTGGCTATGCTGGCCCCAGGTCAGCGAGGTCGCATAGAAGCCGCCGATGCACAGCGCGGACAGGAACACCATGACGATCAGGCCACGGCTGTCCGAGGGTTTTTTCAGCGCAGGCCACAGCGCGCGGCCCAGCAGCGTGACCCAGAACAGCAGGCCGACGAACAGCAGGATCTGCCAGATGCGGCCCATGCTGGTGAACTCCAGGCCCTGGTTGCCGAGCCAGAAGGCGAACGCCGTGCCTTTGTGCTGCACCGAGCCGAGCCAGCCCATGGCGGTCGAGCCGACCACGATGAACAGCAGCGCGTAGAACAGCAGATTCACGCCCAGTTTCTGGAAGCGCGGCTCGTGGCCGGAGATGGCCGGCGCGATATACAGGCCGGTGGCCAGCCAGGCGGTGGCGATCCACAGAACGGCGAACTGCGTATGGATGGTGCGGCTGACAACGAACGGCAGGATGTCCGCCAGCGGATAGCCGAAGAAGCTGTGGCCCTCCACCGCATAGTGCGCGGTGATGACGCCCATGCCGACCTGCGCCAGTATCAGTCCGATCACCACGAAGAAGTATTTTTTGGTCGCCAGCATGGATGACGTGGGCTTCAGGTTGAACAGCGGGTCCGCCTTGGGCGGCTCCGGATCGGCTTCCTCTTTTGCGGCCGCATGGGCCATGACCATGGCGGCGATCGCGCCGATCATCAGGATCACGCTGGCGATGGACCAGATGCCGGCGCCGGTGCTCGGACGGTTGTCGATCAGCGGTTCATGCGGCCAGTTGCTGGTGTAGCTCAGGTCAGTCGCGCCCGGACGGTCGGTGGCGGCGGCCCAGGACGACCAGAAGACGAAGGCCGGCAGTGCGCGCAGATCGTCCGCATCGGTCACCGAATTGGCGTTCATCGCATATTGTTCGCGCAGATGATCGAGACTGCGGGCGTCGCCGAACAAATCGGTGTAGTGCTTCGCCACGGCGCGCACGGCGACGGCGCGGTCGGCCGATAGCGTGATGGTGCCAGCGGCGGCGTCATAGCTGTTGCGGCGCATTTCCTCCTTGAGGCGGGCGTTGAGCGCGGCCTGGCTGGATTTGTTCAGGTCATCGAAGCTGGCGCCGAAATCGCGTTTGGCCCAGATCTGGCGCAGTTCCAGCGCCTCGCGGTGCAGCCAGTCGGCGGACCAGTCCGGCGCGACATAGCTGCCGTGGCCCCAGACGGTGCCGAGCTGCTGGCCGCCGGCCGAGAGCCAGGCCTGCTGGCCGCGATCGACCTGGCCTTCGCTGAACAGCACTTCGCCGTCGGCGCTGATGACTTGTTTGGGAATGGGTGGCGCCGTCAGGTAGATTTCCGCGCCCACCCAGGCCAGGACGGCGAAGGAGAGGGCGCAGATGATGGCGAGCCAGGTCCAGAGCTTGCGTGTAGCGTGCATGGCATGGTTCCTTTTTTATTTGTGCTTGTCGGATCGACAGCGCAAATTCTAGGCGCGTGTTTTTGCCTTGCCTATTTGACCTGGGATTTTCTTGATGCAGGTTATATCAGGCCGCGTCTAGTCATTTCGGCCTAGGCGGGATATCCGTCATGCCGATTGGCGGCCGTTGCGCCCGCGCGTACCCTGATGTCATCCCTATGTGTATCAGGAGTGGCAAAGTGTCAAACAATAACAAGGCAGTTCAAGTGCTGGTGAGCAGTACGGTCTCGTTCACGATCTGCTTCGCGATCTGGATGATGTTTGCGGTGCTGGGCATCCCGATCAAGAAAATGCTCGGCCTGAACGAAACCGAATTCGGCCTGCTGGCCGCCATGCCGGTGTTGAGCGGATCGCTGGTGCGCGTGCCGCTGGGCATCTGGTGCGACAAATACGGCGGCCGCATCGTGTTCTTCCTGCTGATGCTGGCCACGGTGCCGGGCATCTACCTGATCGGCAAAGCCACCGCCTACTGGCAGTTCCTGGTGCTTGGCTTGTTCGTCGGCCTGGCGGGCGGCTCGTTCTCGGTCGGCACGCCGTATGTGGCGCGCTGGTTTTCGAAAGAGCGCCGCGGCTTGGCGATGGGCATTTTCGGCGCCGGCAACTCCGGTTCGGCGCTGACCAAGTTCGTGGCGCCGGCCATTATCGCGGCCTGGGGCTGGCAGGCGCTGCCCACCGTGTATGCGATCGCCATGCTGGTGACCGCGCTGCTGTTCTGGGTGTTCTCGGCCACCGATCCGTCGCACCAGAGTGGCGCCAGCGTGCCGTTCGCCGAACAAATGAAGGTGCTGAAGGACCGCCGCGTATGGCGCTACTGCCAGTACTACTCGGTGGTGTTCGGCGGTTATGTCGGCCTGGCGCTTTGGATGACCAAATACTACGTCGGTGAATACGGCTTCGACCTGGGCCTGGCCGCCTTGCTGGCCGCCTGCTTCTCGTTGCCGGGCGGCGTGCTGCGCGCGCTGGGCGGCTGGATCTCGGACCGCTACGGCGCCTACAAGGTCACGTGGTGGGTGATGTGGGTATGCTGGATATGTTTCTTCCTGCTGTCCTATCCACCGACCTCGATGACCATCCAGACCACGCGCGGCGACGTGCTGCTGAACCTGGCGTTGTCGCCATGGGTCTTCACTTCGATCCTGTTCGTGGTGGGGACCGCGATGGCGGTGGGTAAAGCCTCGGTCTTCAAATTCATCGCCGACGATTTCAACGACAACATCGGCGCGGTCTCTGGCGTGGTGGGCCTGGCCGGCGGCCTGGGTGGCTTCATCCTGCCGATCATGTTCGGCGCCTTGCTGGACCTGACCGGCGTGCGCTCGAGCGCTTTCATGCTGCTGTATGGCGCGGTGTGCGTGTCGCTGGTGTGGATGCATTACTCGTTCCGCCCTCAATTGACTAAATAAGGAGAACCGTATGAGCAAGTACATGATTAATACGTGGGAGCCAGAGAGCACCGCGTTCTGGGGTAGCGGCGGGCGCAGCACCGCCAACCGCAACCTGTGGATCTCGATTCCCGCACTGGCGCTGGCCTTTGCGATCTGGATGGTGTGGAGCGTGGTGGTGGTCAACCTGCCGGCCATCGGCTTCAAGTACAGCACCAACCAACTGTTCTGGCTGACGGCGCTGCCCGGCCTGTCCGGCGCCACGCTGCGGATTTTTTACTCCTTCATGGTGCCGATCTTCGGCGGCCGCAAATGGACCACCATCTCCACCGCCTCGCTGCTGATTCCCGCCGTCGGCATCGGCTTCGCGGTGCAGGACATCCACACCGGCTACCCGACCATGCTGATCCTGGCGTTGCTGTGCGGCTTCGGCGGCGGTAACTTCGCCTCGTCGATGGCCAACATCAGCTTCTTCTTCCCGAAATCGCAAAAAGGTTATGCGCTGGGCATGAACGCCGGCCTGGGCAACCTGGGCGTGTCGGCGGTGCAGTTCGTGGTGCCGCTGGTGATCACCGCCGGCGTGTTCGGCGCCATCGGCGGCGAGCCGCAAACGGCGGTCAAGGCGGGTGTCGGCTCGACGCTGTGGCTGCAGAACGCCGGTTTTATCTGGGTGCCGTTCATTGTGGTCAGCAGCCTACTGGCGTGGCTCGGCATGAACGACCTGGCGTCGGCGAAGGCGTCGTTCGCCGACCAGGCGGTGATCTTCAAGCGCAAGCACAATTGGCTGATGTGCTGGCTGTACACCGGCACCTTCGGCTCCTTCATCGGCTACTCGGCGGCGTTCCCGCTGTTGATCAAAACCCAGTTTCCGGATGTGAATCCCTTGCAGTACGCCTTCCTCGGCCCGCTCGTGGGTGCGCTGTTCCGCGTCGCGGGCGGCGTCATCGCCGACAAGCTGGGTGGCGCACGCGTCACCGTGTGGACCTTTGCCGGCATGATGGCCGCCGTGTATGGCGTCATCAGCTTCCTGCCACATGGCGAAGCCGCCGGCAATTTCGCCGGGTTCTTCTGGATGTTCATGCTGCTGTTCGCTGGCACCGGCATCGGCAACGCCTCGACCTTCCGCATGATACCGGTGATCTTCCTGACCGAGCGCCAGCGCGCGGCGGCAGGCCGGCCGGAAGCCGTGCAGCAGCAGGCCATCGTCGACGCCAACAAGGAAAGCGCGGCGGTGCTGGGCTTTACCTCTGCGGTGGCGGCCTATGGCGCCTTCTTTATCCCGAAATGCTACGGCACCTCGATTGCCATGACCGGCAGCGTGGATGCGGCGCTGTGGTGCTTCATCGGTTTCTACGCCAGCTGCATCGCCATCACCTGGTGGTGTTACGCCCGCAAGAACGCGGCCATGCCTTGCTAACCGGAGAACGGCCATGATACCGCTGATCCCATCCGTCGAATTCGACGCCGCGCTGGTGCGCAAAATGAACCAGATGGGGCCGCGCTACACCTCGTATCCCACCGCGGATCGCTTCCACAGCGACTTTGGCGCGGAGGACTACCGCGCCGCCGTGGCCCGGCTGGATGCGCTGGGCGAGCGCATGCCGCTGTCGCTGTACGTGCATATTCCATTTTGCGAATCGCTGTGCTACTACTGTGGCTGCAACAAGATCATCACCCAGGACAAGACCAAGTCCGCCGAATACCTCGGCTACCTGGAACGCGAGATGGTTTTGCAGGCTGCGGCACTGGACGGCCGCCGCAAGGTGGACCAGTTGCACTTCGGCGGCGGCACGCCGACTTATCTGAGCGATGCCCAGATGGATGGCCTGCTGGGGCAACTGCGCGCCTACTTCGACTTTGCGCCGGACGAGGAGGGCGAATTCTCGATCGAAGTCGACCCGCGCACGGTCACGCCGGAGCGCATCGCCACGCTGCGCCGGCAGGGATTCAACCGCATCAGCCTTGGCATACAGGACTTCGATCCGGCGGTGCAGCAGGCGGTCAACCGCATTCAGTCGCACCGGCAGACCATGGACGTATTGCAGGCGGCCCGCGCCACCGGCTTCCGCTCCATCAGCGTAGACCTGATCTACGGCCTGCCGCTGCAAAGCGTGGCAAGCTTTGGCCCGACGCTGGACAAGGTGATTGCTGCGCGGCCGGACCGCGTCGCCGTCTACAACTACGCCCACATGCCGCAGCTGTTCAAGGCGCAGCGGCTGATCAAGGCGGAACAGCTTCCGGACCCGGAAATCAAGCTGGCCATGCTTGGCCTGTGCATCGAACGGCTGACGGCAGCCGGGTATGTGTATATCGGCATGGACCATTTTGCGCTACCGGAAGACGACCTGGCGCGCAGCCAGAGCGTGGGGAAATTGCAGCGTAATTTCCAGGGCTATTCCACCCATGCCGATGCGCCGATGGTGGCGCTGGGCGTGTCGGCCATCAGCGCGGTCGGTGCCAGCTACAGTCAGAACGAGAAGACGCTCAGCGCCTACTACCAGCGACTGGATGCGGGCGAGCTGCCGATCGCGCGCGGCATCGCGCTGAACGATGACGACCTGCTGCGCCGCACCGTGATCGGCCGCCTGATGTGCAATTTCATCCTGGACTACGACGACCTGCTATTGCCCGACGGCGTCACCGGTCCGCAGTATTTCGCCGCCGAGCTGGAGCGCCTGCAGGTGCTGGAAGACGACGGCCTGCTGTGCAAAGGCAGCAGGGGCGTGCGGGTGCGGATGCGCGGCCGTCTGCTGATCAGGAACATCTGCATGGCTTTCGACCGCTACCTACACGAAAGACCGCAGGCAGCGCGTTATTCGCGAACCATTTGAGACGATGATGGACAAGCACAAAATCAAGGTGCAGGATTTTCTAGCCAGGGTGGCGCTGTTTAATTCCATGGGCGCGGAAGAGCTGAGCCGCATTGCGCTCGGAACCACCGAGGTGCGCGTGGAGCGCGGCGGCCAGATCTTCCAGCGCGGCGATGCCTGTGTCGGATTTCACCAGGTGATCTACGGCCAGGTCAAACTGTCCTTCACCTCGGTCAGCGGCGTGGAGAAGGTGATTGAGCTGATTGGTCCTGGTCAGAGCTTTGGCGAAGCCCTGATGTTCATGGGCAGTCCCTACATCGTGTCGGCGCAGGCGACCGAGGACACCTTGCTGCTGCACGTGTCCAAGCCGGTGATCTACCGCGAAATCCATCACGACGCGGAATTCGCCTGCAAGATGCTGGCGGGCTTGAGCCAGCGCATGCATTCGCTGATGTGCGACATGGAGTCGTACGCGCTGCGCACCGGCACCCAGCGCGTGGTGGCGTATCTGCTGAAGGAGTTGCCCGAAACGGATGCCACGCACATCACGCTACCCGTCACCAAGGCGGTGCTGGCTTCGCGCCTGAACCTGACCCCGGAGCACTTCTCGCGCATCCTTGCGGAACTGAGCGCCCAACAGCTGATTTCCTTCAAGGGCCGCAAGATCAACATACTTAACACGGAGGCTTTGCGCAATCATGCAGGATATTGAAAAATTCATCAGCGGCTTTAACCGCTTCCAGCAGCAGTACTTCAACGATCATCCGAGCTTGTACGGGAATCTGCGCACCGGCCAGCGACCGGGAACTTTGCTGATCGGCTGCTGCGATTCGCGCGTCGATCCGGTGCTGATGACGGGCAGCGACCCGGGCGACATGTTCGTGGTGCGTAACATCGCCAACCTGGTACCACCCTGTACGCCGACGGCATCCGCCGGCGTCAGCTCGGCGATCGAGTTCGCGGTGTGCGAG
Source organism: Duganella alba (assembly GCF_009674495.1). Taxonomy (GTDB): domain Bacteria; phylum Pseudomonadota; class Gammaproteobacteria; order Burkholderiales; family Burkholderiaceae_D; genus Rugamonas; species Rugamonas alba. The sequence goes on from NZ_WKJN01000008.1 coordinate 160,454, forward strand.
CTGGAAGTCGAGCGCGTGATTGTGCTGGGCCATGCGCGCTGCGGCGGTATTCGCGCCCTGATGGCGCCGCATCAGGCGCAGCGTGAAACCGACTTCGTAGGGCAATGGATGCGTATCGCCCTGCCGGTGGCGGAACGGGTGCACCGCGACCTGGCGCATCGCAGCAGCGAGGAGCAGCATCATGCCTGCGAACTGGCCAGCATCCTGCTCTCGCTGGACAACCTGCTGAGTTACCCGTGGCTAAAACGCCGCGTGGACGAGGGCAAACTCAAACTTCACGGCTGGTATTTCGATCTGCAGAGTGGGGCGCTGATGGCGTATTCGGCGCGTCAGCAGCAGTTTCTTCCCCTGGTGTGTCCGCTGCCTTCGGCGCATTGAGACCGAAGGTATCCCAGCCTTCGCCGAAGGTTTCGATCGGGTGCTGGGTGCGGTCGGCGCCATTCCCGCAGATCATGGCGTTGTGCGCGCAATAGCGGTCGCATCCCCAGCAGATCAGTTCCGGCCGCGCCGGATGAATCGGAAAATGCTTGGCCATGACGTCAAGCGTACTGCAAAAGGTCGCCGCTGCGGTCGAAGGCCAGCAGGCGCTCCATCTGGCCGTAGCGGATCGCCTTGATCATCTTGCGCAGCGCGGCGTCGGTCTGTTCGTTGTCCGGCAGCTGGCTGGCGGTGCCGGACAAGGTGGTCACCAGCAGTACATCCCATTCCTTGCCCATGCGCTGCGCTTCGTCGGCCAGGTTTTCGAAGGTATCCAGTTCCGCAACCTGCTTGTCCACGCACATGACCGGCACCAGCGTGGTACGGGGGCGCAGGCCTTGCGCCGCCTCCGATCGCGGCTCCGGTTCGGCGACGGCAAAGGTCAGCAGCAGGCGCTGTTGCCGCGGTTGCAGGGCGGCGGCGATCAGCAGTTCTTCAAAAGTGGCGATGTTCATAACAGTTCCTTTCGGTGGCCGCGCGACGCGGCGGCCCAACCATATGTATAGCGCGCTTCGGCGGCGCTGCCCATGCGCATGAATGACTAGGCGGCCTAGTTCTTTTGCAGTACGCCGAGGTGGCATAAACCTGATCTGCGTCATGGATTTCTGGCGACGCGGCCATGGACAATGGCCGAGCAATGAAAGGAATTCCGATGCGAACTCAATTCGACCGCCGCACCGCCGGAAGATTCGCGGCGGCGCTTGGCGTGCTGACGTTGACCGTGGTGCTGTGCGACGGCTACGGCCGCGAAGGCGGCACTGCCTTGCCGCCAGCCGACGGCTCGTGCAACGTGGTGCAGGCGCAGATCCGCTACGACAGCGGACGCACGCTGCGCTATTGCAGCGTATCGGCCATGTTCACCCAGCTGGTCGCGCTGGAACAACCGGGCCTGGTGCGCGCCGCCCTGGTGCTGGGTGCGGACGGCCGCTGGCTGGACGCCCGCCATGCCGTTTATCCGTATCGTACAGGGCAGCTCAGCTACCGCCAGCTGCTGGACGCCTGCGCCCGCGCCACCTGCGCCTAGTCGTCTAGTCATTTAGGACTAGTCGGGCTACTCCTTCTCACTGCGCCGCGCAGCCGTCTTGCCGATTCCCTCGCGCCGCCGGCCTCCGTAGACTGCTCTCATCGTAGAGTGAGGAGGTAGCATGAGTCATTTTCTGGATCGCCTGAAGTTCTTCAACAAAACCACGTCGACGTTCTCCGACGGCCATGGCGCCGTCGTCAACGAGGACCGTACCTGGGAAAACGCCTATCGCCAGCGCTGGCAGCACGACAAGATCGTGCGCTCCACGCACGGCGTCAACTGCACCGGGTCGTGCAGCTGGAAGGTGTATGTGAAGAATGGTCTGATTACCTGGGAAACCCAGCAAACGGATTATCCGCGCACCCGCCCGGACCTGCCCAACCACGAGCCGCGCGGCTGCCCGCGGGGCGCCAGCTATTCCTGGTACGTGTATTCGGCACAGCGCGTCAAGTATCCGATGGTGCGCGGTCGCCTGATGGAAATGTGGCGCGAGGCGCGCAAGACCATGGATCCTGTCACCGCCTGGGAATACATCAGCCAGGACCCCGAACGCTCGGCGCGTTACAAAACGATCCGCGGCCTGGGCGGCTTCGTGCGCGCCAGTTGGGATGAATCCAACGAGATGATCGCTGCCGCCAACGCGCTGACCATCAAGAAGTATGGGCCGGACCGCATTGTCGGCTTCTCGCCGATTCCCGCCATGTCGATGGTCAGCTACGCCGCCGGCACGCGCTATTTGTCGCTGATTGGCGGCGTGGCGCTGAGCTTCTACGACTGGTACTGCGATCTGCCGCCGGCCAGTCCGCAGGTATGGGGCGAGCAGACCGACGTGCCGGAATCGGCCGACTGGTACAACTCCACCTACCTGATGGTGTGGGGTTCCAACGTGCCGATGACGCGCACGCCGGACGCCCACTTCTACACCGAAGTGCGCTACAAGGGCACCAAGACCGTCGCCGTATCGTCGGACTTCGGCGAGATGGCCAAGTTCGGCGACATCTGGCTGGCGCCGAAACAAGGTACCGATGCCGCGCTGGCGATGGCCATGGGCCACGTGATACTCAACGAATACCACAGCGCGCAGCAGTCGCGGTACTTCAAGGAATACGCCAAGCAGTACACCGATTTTCCGATGCTGGTACTGCTGAAGGACCACAACGGCACGCTGGCGCCGGACTACTTCCTGCGCGCTTCGCACCTGGCAGACAACCTGGATGAAACCAATAATCCGGAGTGGAAGACCCTGGCGATCGACGAAGTCAGCGGCCGCATCGTCGCGCCGGCCGGTTCCATCGGCTTCCGCTGGGGCGAGTCGGGCAAGTGGAATCTGGAGATGAAGGAGGGCGGCAACAGCGCGCCCGTCGATCCGCAGCTGTCCTTGCTGGGCTGCGGCGACGATGTGGTGCCGGTCGGCTTCCCTTACTTCGGCGGCAAGGACGCCAGCGATATGCTACTGCGGAACGTGCCGGTCAAGCGCCTGGTGCTGGGCGACGGCACCACCGCGCTGGTGGCCACCGTGTTCGACCTGACAATGGCCAACTACGGCATCGACCGTGGCCTCGGCGGCGGCAACGTCGCCACCAGCTACGAGGACGACGTGCCGTACACGCCGGCCTGGCAGGAGAAGCACACCGGCGTCAAGGCGGCCGACGTCATCACCGTCGCGCGCCAGTTCGCCGAGAACGCCGACAAAACGCGTGGCAAGAGCATGGTCATCGTCGGCGCGGCGCTGAACCACTGGTATCACATGGACATGACCTATCGCGGCATCATCAACATGCTGATGATGTGCGGCTGCATCGGCCAGTCCGGTGGCGGCTGGGCGCACTATGTGGGCCAGGAGAAGTTGCGCCCGCAGACCGGATGGACGCCGCTGGCCTTCGCGCAGGACTGGAACCGTCCGATGCGCCAGATGAACGGCACGTCCTTCTTCTACAACCACACCAGTCAATGGCGCCACGAAAAGCTGCATACCGAGGAAATCGCGTCGCCGTTCGCCGGCGCCGACGTCGCGCCCATGACGCTGCTGGACTACAACGCCAAGGCCGAGCGCCTCGGCTGGCTGCCGTCGGCGCCGCAGCTGCAAACCAATCCGCTGGAGGTTACGCGCGCCGCCGCGGCGGCAGGAGTCAAGCCGGTCGACTATGCGGTGGAGCAGATCAGGCAGGGCAAGCTGGAATTCTCCTGCGACGATCCGGACAACCCGGCCAACTTCCCGCGCAACATGTTCGTCTGGCGCTCGAATATCCTGGGCAGCTCGGGCAAGGGCCACGAGTACTTCCTGAAATACCTGCTGGGCACCCAGAACGCGCTGATGAGCGACGAGGACAACTGCATCAAGCCCACGCATGTCAAGGTGCGGCCGGCCGCCGAAGGCAAGCTGGATCTGCTGGTGGTGCTGGACTTCCGCATGTCCACCACCTGTTTGTACGGCGATATCGTGCTGCCGACAGCCACCTGGTACGAGAAGGACGACCTGAATACATCGGATATGCATCCGTTCATTCACCCGCTATCGGAAGCCGTGCAGCCGCTGTGGCAATCGCGCTCGGACTGGGAGATCTACAAGGGCATCGCACAGAAGTTCGAGGAAATCGGCGGCGCCTATCTCGGCAAGCAGCAGGACATCGTGCTGACGCCGCTGATGCACGACACCCCTGGTGAACTGGGCCAGCCCTTCGATCCGAAGGACTGGCGTGCCGGCGAGTGCGAACCGGTTCCCGGCAAGACCATGCCCAACTTTACGGTGGTGGAGCGCGACTACACGCAGATCTACCAGAAATTCACCGCCATCGGTCCGCTGCTGGAATCCATCGGCAACGGCGGCAAGGGCATCGGCTGGAAGACCGGTCATGAAGTCGACGTCCTGCGCGGCATCAACCGCACGGTGCTCAAGGAAGGTATCGCCAAGGGCCAACCACGCCTCGACACCGCCATCGACGCGGCCGAGATGATCCTGTCGCTGGCGCCGGAAACCAATGGCCACGTGGCGGTCAAGGCCTGGGAGGCTTTGTCCAAAATCACGGGCCGCGACCACACGCACCTGGCGCTGCCGCGCGAGCACGACACCATCCGCTTCCGCGACGTGCAGGCGCAGCCGCGCAAGATCATCTCGTCGCCGACGTGGTCCGGCCTGGAGTCGGAAGAAGTCAGCTACAACGCCTGCTACACCAACGTGCATGAGCTGATCCCATGGCGCACGCTGACGGGGCGCCAGCAGTTCTACCAGGATCACCGCTGGATGCGCGATTTTGGCGAAGGCTTGTGCGTCTACAAACCGGCCATCAACACCAAGACCACGACGGCGATGCTGGGAGCGACACCCAACGGCAACAAGGAGATCGCGCTGAACTTCATCACGCCGCACCAGAAGTGGGGCATTCACTCCACCTACTCGGACAACCTGCGCATGCTGACGCTGTCGCGCGGCGGGCCGCATGTGTGGCTGTCGGAGGTGGATGCGCAGGCCGCTGGCATCATCGACAACGACTGGATCGAAGTCTTCAACGTCAACGGCACGCTGACCGCCCGCGCCATCGTCAGCCAGCGGGTGCCGGAGGGCATGACGCTGATGTATCACGCGCAGGAAAAAATCATCAACGTGCCGGGATCGGAACAGTCGGGCAAGCGTGGCGGCATCCACAACTCGGTGACGCGCGCCGTCACCAAGCCGACCCACATGATCGGCGGTTATGCGCAGCTGTCGTGGGGCTTCAATTATTACGGCACGGTGGGTTCCAACCGCGATGAATTCGTGTTGGTGCGGAAGATGAACAAGATCGATTGGCTGGAAGGCCCACTGCAAGGAGCAAATGAATGAAGATCAGAGCACAAATCGGCATGGTGCTGAACCTGGACAAATGTATCGGTTGCCACACCTGCTCGGTCACCTGCAAGAACGTGTGGACCAGCCGTGACGGCGTGGAATACGCATGGTTCAACAACGTCGAGACCAAGCCGGGCATCGGTTATCCGAAGCATTGGGAAGACCAGGCAAAGTGGAACGGCGGCTGGCGCCGCACCGATAGCGGCAAGATCGAGCCGCGCCAGGGCAGCCGCCTGAAGATCCTGGCGCAGATCTTCGCCAATCCGAACCTGCCAAACATCGACGAGTACTACGAGCCGTTCACCTACGACTACGAGCGCCTGCAAAATGCGCCGCTGGTGGAGACGCCGCCGACCGCTCGTCCGATTTCTGTCATCACCGGCAAGAAGATGGAGAAGATCGAGTGGGGGCCGAATTGGGAGGATGACCTGGGCGGCGAATTTGCCCAGCGCAGCAAGGACACGCTGTTCGAGAACGTGCAGAAGGAAATGTACGGCACGTTCGAGAACACCTTCATGATGTATCTGCCGCGCCTCTGCGAGCATTGCCTCAACCCCGCCTGCGTCGCATCCTGCCCATCCGGTTCGGTGTACAAGCGCGAAGATGACGGCATTGTGTTGATCGATCAGGACAAGTGCCGTGGATGGCGCATGTGCATTTCCGGTTGCCCGTACAAGAAGATCTACTACAACTGGTCTTCAGGCAAGGCGGAGAAGTGCACCTTCTGCTATCCGCGTATCGAAGCCGGCCAGCCTACCGTTTGCTCGGAGACTTGCGTGGGCCGCATCCGCTACCTCGGCGTGCTGCTGTACGACGCCGACAAGATCGAAGCCGCCGCCTCGGTGGCCGATCCGCGCGACCTGTATCCGTCGCAGTTGGACATGTTCCTCGATCCGCACGATCCCGCAGTGATCGAGGAGGCGCGCCGCCAGGGCATTCCCGACTCGTGGCTGGAATCGGCCAGGCGCTCGCCGGTCTACAAGATGGCGGTCGAGTGGAAGGTGGCGTTCCCGCTGCATCCCGAATACCGCACCTTGCCCATGGTATGGTACATCCCGCCGCTGTCGCCGATCCAGGCCGCCGCCGAATCCGGCCGCATGGGCAGGAACGGCATCCTGCCGGACACGCAAAGCCTGCGCATTCCGGTGCAGTACCTGGCCAACCTGCTGACCGCCGGCGACCAGCCGCCGGTGATCAAGGCGCTGGACCGCATGCTGGCAATGCGCGCCTACATGCGCAGCAAGAGCGTCGACGGCGTGCCGGATCTGGAAGTGCTGAAGCAGGTCGGACTCGACGCGGCAACCGTGGAGGACATGTATCACATCATGGCCATCGCCAATTATGAAGACCGCTTCGTCATCCCGAGCAGTCACAAGGAGATGGCGGAGGACAGCTTCAACGAGAAGGGCAGCTGTGGCTTCACCTTCGGCAATGGTTGCTCGGACGGCGTCAGCGACGCCAGCTTGTTCGGAAAGCGCAAACATGGTTCGGAAATTTTCATGATGATGCCGAAGTCGCGGAAGAAACAGGAGAACGCAGATGTCTAACCGGGGCTATCGAGTGCTGTCGTCACTGTTGCTGTATCCCGAGCCGGAGCTGCTGTCGTCGCAGACGATGCTCAACCAGCTGCTGCTGGAGGAGCTGCCCGATTGGCACACGACGCTGCAGGAACTGTTCGCCCATATTGGCGGCGCACCGCTGATCGATTTGCAGCAGCAGTATGTGATGACGTTCGACCGTAATCCGTCGCATTCCCTGCATCTGTTCGAACATATCCATGGCGAGTCGCGCGACCGTGGCCAGGCGATGGTGGACCTGATGGCCGAATACAGCCGTCACGGCCTGCAAATGGTGGGCGACGACCTGCCGGACTATGTGCCGCTGTTCCTGGAGTTCCTGTCGCAGCAGACAGCGGAAGAAGCGGAGCGCCTGCTGGGTGACGCCATCCACGTGCTGGCGCATATCGGCCGCAAGCTGCGCGCCAACGGCAGCCCGTATGCCTGCATTTTCGAACTGCTGCAAACACAGACGGTGATACAGGCCGAGGAACTGAGCGGCCCACCGGTACGCGACATGGACGAAGCGCTGGAGATCTTCGGTCCCGGTGCGGACGGCATCGAACCGCTGCTGAAATCCACGCCGCTGGCCGGCGGTGCGCATCCGGTCAATTTTTACCCCAAGGCGGCAGCGCCGCAGCGTCACTGAAGGAGAGCGCCATGAACTACCTGAATCAATTCCTGTTCGGGATTTACCCTTACATCGCGCTGGCGATTTTCTTCGTGGGCAGCCTGGTGCGCTTCGACCGCGAGCAGTACACGTGGAAATCCGAATCCAGTCAGACGCTCAACACCGGCATGCTGCGCCTCGGCAGTCCGCTGTTCCACGTCGGCATACTGGGTCTGCTCTTCGGTCACGCGGCTGGCTTGCTGACGCCTGTGTGGGTATGGGATGCGCTGGGCGTCAGCCATACCCTCAAGCAGCTGGTGGCGATGACGGCCGGCGGCGTGATGGGTTCCATGTGCCTGCTGGGTCTCCTGATGCTGTTGGCGCGCCGTTTCAGCAACGGCCGCGTTCGCGCCCAGACCACTTTCAAGGATAGGCTGGTGCTGCTTTGGCTGCTGGCGACCTTGCTGCTTGGTCTGTCGTCGATTCTCGTGTCGGCCGGCCATCTGGATGGTCACATGATGGTGTTGCTGATGACCTGGGCCCAGCACGTCGTGACCTTCCGTGGCGACGCGGCGCTGTTCGTTGAAGGCGCGCCGCTGATCTTCAAGATTCACCTGTTCATGGGCATGTCGTTGTTCGTCATATTCCCGTTCACCCGCCTGGTGCATGTGTGGAGCGGATTCGGTGCGGTGACTTACCTGGCCCGCGCCTATCAACTGGTGCGTTCGCGTTAAGGAGCTGATCATGGGTATTGCAGTCAACGGCGTGGATATCAGCGACAGCGCCATCGAAGCGGAAATCATGCACCATCAACAGGCGGAAAACCCGCTGCGTGAGGCGGTGCACGAAGTGGTGCTGCGCCGCGTGCTGCTGGACGAGGCGGCGCGGCTGGGCATCGCCGGCCAAGGTGAGGACGAGCGTATCGAAGCGCTGTTCGCGTGCGAGGTGACGGTGCCGCAGGCGGATGACGACGCCTGCCTGCGCTACTACATCGGGCAGGCGGAGCGCTTCCGCAGCGGCGACCTGGTGGAGGCGCGTCACATCCTGTTTCAGGTGACGCCAGCGGCGCCGCTGGAGCTGATGCGGCAGACGGCGGAGGCCATCCTCGCAGAGCTTCAGGCGCAGCCCGCGCGCTTCGCCGAACTGGCCGCGCAATATTCCAATTGCCCGTCGGGCGCCATTGGTGGCAGCCTGGGGCAGCTGGCGCGCGGCCAGTGCGTGCCGGAGTTCGACGAGCTGCTGTTCCGCCTGCAGCCGGGCGAACTGTCCGGCCGCCTGCTGGAGACGCGGTTTGGGCTGCACATCGTGCAGGCGCAGCGGCGTGTTGCGGGGGAAGTGATCCCGTTCGCCACCTTGAAGGCGCAGATCGCCGACGAGCTGCAACGCCAGTCGTGGCAGCGTGCCCTGCACCAGTATCTGCACATCCTTGTCGGCCGCGCCGATATCGAGGGTGTGGAGCTGGAAGGCGCCAACTCTCCGCTGGTGCAATAATGCTGAGCGACCGGTTTGGCCGATCGATCGACTATCTCAGGGTGTCGGTCACGGATCGCTGCGATTTGCGCTGTACCTACTGCATGCCCAAGGACTTCAAAGGCTATGAAGATCCGCCTGACTGGCTGAGTTTTGCGGAAATCGAGCGCGTGGTGGCGGCTTTCGCGCGCCTCGGCACCTCGCGCGTGCGGCTCACCGGTGGCGAGCCGCTGACCCGCCGCAATCTGCCACAGTTGGCGTCGCGGCTGTCTTCGCTGCCTGGCGTGGGCGATTTGTCGCTGTCGACCAACGGCACGCGGCTGGCCCGCCATGCCGAAGCCTTACGTGCGGCGGGCATCACCCGCGTCAACGTCAGCCTGGATACGCTGGACCGTGACTGCATGACCACCATCACGGGGCGCGACTGCCTGCCCATCGTGCTGCAAGGCTTGCAGGCCGCGAAGGATGCCGGGCTGGCGCCGGTCAAGATCAACATGGTGGCCATGCGTGGCGTGAACGACGCCGAAATCGACGCCATGGCTGCCTTCTGCATCGAGCAGCAGTTCGTGCTGCGGCTGATCGAAGTCATGCCGATGGGCGAAACGGGCCAGAATACGGCCTACCTGAACCTGGCTCCGATCCAGCTGCGGCTGGCCGCGAAATTCGGGTTGAAGCCGCAGGCGCTGGAACTGGGCGGCGGGCCGGCGCGCTACTGGACCAAGCAGGATGGTATGGCCAGCATCGGCTTTATCACGCCGATGTCGCAGCATTTCTGCGCCACTTGCAACCGTGTGCGGCTGTCGGTGGATGGCACCTTGTATCTGTGCCTTGGCCAGGAAGTGCAATATCCGCTGCGGCCGTTGCTGCGCGGCGGCGCCCCCGATGCGGAACTGGAGCATGCGATACGCGAGGCGGTGGAACTGAAGCCGTCGGAACACGACTTCGGCCGCCAGCCGGAAAAGATCGTCCGCTTCATGTCGCAGACGGGCGGTTAAGCCATCCGTGTATACTGGCGCGGTTACCAAATGGAGAAATCATTGAAACCGGCTCTCTTCGCTAGCTGGCAAAACCTGTCGACACGCATCGTCGGGCTGCTGCTCAGCTTTCTCGCGGTGGCCTTGCTGGTGATTGGCTCGACGCTGCTGCTGTCATGGCAGCTGGAAGGCAGCGCCGCCGCGATTAACGTCGCCGGCAGCCTGCGCATGGAAAGCTACAAGCTGGCGATGCTGGCCGGCCGCGTGGCCAACGGCTCCGATCATGCCGAGGCCGTCGCACGGCTGCGCGCGCAGGTGCAGCGCATTGATGGCACGCTGGCGCTGCTGCAGCAGGGCGATCCGCAACGGCCGCTGTTCCTGCCGCCCACTTCCATCATCCGCAGCGCTTATGGCGAAGTGCAGAAAGAGTGGCGCGAGGCGCTGGCGCCGCAGGCGCAGGCATTCCTGGCGACCGGTCCGGCGCCGTCTGGTGCATCGTATGCGGTGCAGCAGCTTACCGAACGCTTTGTGCAGCGCGTCGACCAACTGGTGCAGCGCATTGAGCGCGACAGCGAAAGCCGCACCCTCTGGTTGCGCGCTTCGCAGCTGACGCTACTGGGCCTTGCATTGATCGGCACCGTCAGCATCATCTACCTGTTGTTCGATATGATCGTGGCGCCGGTCACGCGCCTGCAGGGCGGACTGGAACGCATGCGCGAACAGGATTTTAGCGCGCGCCTTCCTGTCGAGAGCAACGACGAATTTGGCATGCTGGCGCGCGGCTTCAACCAGATGGCCGACAAGCTGCAGGACTCCTACGCCAACCTTGAACAGCGCGTGCAGACCAAGACTTCCGAGCTGGAACACCAGAACCGCGAACTGGCACTGCTGTATGACAGCGCCGCCTTCCTTCAGCAGCCGCAATCGGCGGAGGCCATGTGCAAGGGCTTCCTGCAACGCATCAGCGAATATTTCGGCGCCGACGGCGGTTCCGTGCGCGTGCTGGACCCGAACCGCAACAACCTCCACATGCTGGTTCATCAGGGTATGTCCGAACAGCTGGTGGAGTCGGAACGCTGCCTGAAGGTGGGTGATTGCCTGTGCGGCGAAGCGGTGGTCAGCAAGCTGGCGGTCATTCATGACCTGCGCCGGCACAAGGACAGCCATAACCTGCAATGTCATCGCGAAGGTTTCGCGACGATTTCGATCTTCCACATTTTCGCGCAGCGCCAGTACCTGGGCTTCTTCAATCTGCACTTCCGCAAGACGACCGTGTTCACCTCCGCGCAGACGGCGCTTCTGGAAACGCTTGGGCAACTGCTCGGCACCGCCATCGAAAACCAGCGTCTGCAAGTGCGCGAGCGAGAACTTGCGATCTCGGAGGAACGCAACCTGGTGGCGCAAGGACTGCACGACAGCATCGCGCAAGGCCTCAATTTCCTGAACCTGCAAGTGCAGATGCTGGAACAGTCGCTGAAGCAGAAGCGCTTCGACGAAGTAGACAGCATCGTACCTGCCCTGCGCGCCGGCGTCGATGAAAGCTATCAGGACGTGCGCGAACTGCTGCACAACTTCCGCACGCGGCTGCAGGAGGGGACGCTGGTGTCGTCGCTGGAAACGGTGGTGGACAAATTCCGCCGCCAGAGCGGTATCGCGGTGGACTTCGACGCCGACAGCGACGGCGCGCCATTCCCGCGCGAGCACCAGCTGCAATTGCTGTTCATCGTGCAGGAAGCGCTGTCGAATGTGCGCAAGCACGCCTCGGCCAGCCAAGTGCGCATACGCCTGGCCGATGACCAGGATTTCACGCTCAGCATCAAGGACAATGGCCACGGCTTTGACGTGCGCAAGCTGGAGACGCTGGGCGACGCCCACGTCGGCATCAATATCATGCGCGAGCGCGCACAGCGCATCGACGCGCAGTTGCAGCTGAAGTCAGCGGCGGGCGAGGGCACCGAGGTGGTGCTGCACCTGCCGCGCACCCAGCGCCGCGCCGCATAAACACATAGAGGAAAACATGGATAGCGCAGAAAACCAGATCACCGTGCTGCTGGTCGACGATCACACTCTGTTCCGCAGCGGCATACGCTCGCTGCTGCAACGCAGCCCGGAATTCCTGGTGGTGGGCGAGGCGGCCGACGGCTTTGAAGGCGTCAAGCGCGCACAGCAGCTCAAGCCGCAGGTGGTGCTGCTGGACCTGAACATGCCCGGCATGTCGGGCGTGGAGACCTTGCAGCTGATGCTGCAGGACTGCCCGGACAGCGCGATTGTCATGCTGACCGTGTCCGAGGATGCGGAAGACCTGAGCATCGCGCTGAAGGCCGGCGCCAGCGGCTACCTGCTGAAGAATATCGACACCGATTATCTGACGCGCGCCATTCGCCGCGCGGCCGCCGGCGAGACGGTGGTGGCCGAAGCGATGACGGCCAAGCTGGTGGCGCAGTTGCAAAGCGGCTCCGCGCCGCCTGCTGCGTCGGAGCTGGACAAGCTGACTCCGCGCGAGCGCGATATTCTCGACTGCCTGGCGCGGGGCGAGAGCAACAAGGGAATCGCGCGCATTCTGGACGTGGCGGAAAGCACGGTTAAGATTCACGTGCAGAGCGTATTGAAGAAACTGAAACTGACCAGTCGCGTGCAGGCGGCCGTCTTTGCGGTCGAACACCGCAAACAAAACGGCGCCTGAAGCGCCGCTGTTCAACCGTCAGCCACCACAGCAGCCACCGCAACAACCGCCATCTTTCGGCGCTTGGCTCGCCGCCACGGCAGGGTAGCCGGCTGCGGCCAGTCCGCGCGCAATGGTGCGCGGCGACACCAGCGATTCATCCAGCTTCACGCTGGCCAGCCCGTCCCGCAGCGAGACGCGCACGTCACTGACGCCGTCGATATTGGTCAGCAGCTGGGTGATCTTGTCGGCGCATGCTTCGCCCTCCATACCGTCGATATTGAGTACAGTGATTTGCATAGCAGTCCTTTCAGAATAATGAAGCATGGCGCTAGCCTAGCGCAGCATGTCCGCAACTGCGTCACGTATCTGCGATTTTCTTGATCCATGTTATGAATATCGGACGTGCCACTTCACTCACTCGTTGACAGCGCTCACAATAAGGTTCATTACCAAGGAAAGCGAATCATGACACTGCTCCGCATCGACGAACCCACGCGCACGCTGGCCGGCCACCCCCTATGGCGCCTCGGCTTCCGTCCTTTTTACATGGTGGCCGCGATCTTTGCCGCGCTGGCGGTTCCCCTGTGGATGGCGCAGTATTTCGGCGTGCTGCCGCAGGGCCTGCACGTCGGCTTCAACTGGCATATGCACGAGATGGTGTTCGGCATGGCGGCTGCGGTGGTGGTGGGCTTTCTCTACACCGCCGGCTACAACTGGACCGGCTTCTGGACCCCGGTGCGCGGCAGGCTGGCCGCGCTGGTGGCCCTGTGGTTGGCGGGACGCGTGGCGATGCTGGTCGCGCCGCCGCTGGCCGCCGCCGTCATCGACTGGCTGTTCCTGCCCGCCGCCGCCTGGCCGCTGTTTCGCGTGATGCGGAAGGCGAACAACAGGCGCAATTACTTCCTCGTCGGCCTGCTGGGATTGATGGCGCTGGCGAACGGCGTATTCCACGCGATCGCGCTGGGCTGGCTGGCCGTGGCGCCCACCGCGCCGGTACAGGCGGCGATATTGATGATCGTGATGATGGAAGCGGCCATCGGCACGCGCATCATCCCCATGTTCACCCGCAATGGCGCGCCGGGCGCCACGCCGCTGGTGCAACCCAGGCTGGATCGGCTGTCGCTGCTGCTGATCGCCGCCACGGCGGTGAGCTGGGTGGCAGGTCTGCCGGGCTGGCTGTTTGCGCCGGTCGCCCTGGCTGCGGCAGCCCTGGTGCTGGTGCGGCTGTGGCGCTGGCAGGCGCTGCGCACGCTGTCGGTGCCGCTGCTGTGGATCATGCATCTATCCTATGCGTGGATCGCGGCGGGGCTGGTGCTGCTGGCGTTGTCGCGCTGGCAGTGGGTGAGCGCCAGCGCCGGCTTCCATGCGCTGACGGTCGGCTCGATGGCCGGCCTGATACTCGGCATGATCACGCGCACCACGCTGGGCCACACCGGCCGTCCGCTGAAGGCCGGCCGCGCGGAACGCGCGATGTTCATCCTGATCCAGTTGAGCGCAGTAGCGCGCGTGGCCTCGGCGCTTGGCCATGACACGCAGCATGGCCTGCTGCTGATCGCCAGCGCCGTGTGCTGGACCGCCGCCTTCATCGCCTATGCGGTGGTCTACGTGCCGTATCTGTCGCGTGCCCGCGTCGACGGCAAACCGGGCTAAGGTTTGGCTTCCTCGCGCGCCGTCGCCCGGCGCTTGACGTCGGTCGCTGCCACCGGCGCGCCCCGGTTGCCCCAGCTGTCGCGCACGAAGGTGGCGACATCGGCCACCTCCTGGTCGCTCAGGCGCCGCGCGAACGACGGCATGCTGAATTGCGCCGGCGTGCCGGCGGTGCGCGCCGTCGTCATCCCTTCCAGGATGATGCGGATGACGGAGTCGGGCGGCGCGGCCGTCACCACCGGATTGCCGGCCAGCGCCGGGAACACACCTTCGTAGCCCTTGCCGTCCGGGCGATGGCAGGCGGCGCAGTTGTCCAGATAGAGCTGGGCGCCGCGCGCGCTGGCGTCGCCGTTGCGCAGCGACTGGCTGACGGCGGGATCGTAGGCATACGCGCCCTTGCCGCTGGTCGGATCGGTCAGCGACTTGAGGAAGTGCGCCGCCGCCGCCGCATCCTCGGCGCTGAGGAATTGCGTGCTGTTGGCGATCACCTCGTTCATCGAAGCGAAAGCGATGCCGTGGCGGTTGGTGCCGGTGCGCAGGAACTGGGCGATATCCGCCTCGCTCCAGGCGCCGATGGTGGTGCTGTCGCCATTGCGCAGGCTGGGCGCATGCCAGCCGTCGATCATGGCGCCGGACAGGTAGGCAGGTCCGCCGGCTGCGCCCAGTGCGCGCACCTGCAATGCGGGACCGCGCGGCGTGTGACAATCGCCGCAATGGCCCAGGCCTTCGACTATGTAGGCGCCACGCCGCAGCATGGCGTCGTCGGTTTTCAGCTGGAAGGCGCGCGGCTCGGGAGCGAAGGCCAGGCGCCAGATGGTCAGCGGCCAGCGCATCGAGAGCGGGAATGGTATCTCGTTCTCGCGCCGAGGCACGGCGGCCGGCCGTACTTCGCGCGTGAAGTAGGCGTACAGCGCGGCCACGTCTTCGGGCGTGGTGCTGGAATAGGCGCTGTACGGCATGGCCGGATACAGCGTATGGCCGTTGGCGACGCCGTAGCGCAGCGCGCGGTCGAAGTCGGCCAGCGTGTAGTTGCCGATGCCGTGCTGGCGGTCCGGCGTGATGTTGCTGGTGTAGATGGCGCCGATCGGCGTTTCCATGCGCAGGCCGCCGGAATAGGGCGGCTGTCCCTGCACGCTGTGGCAGGCGGCGCAATCGCCAACGCGCGCCAAGTAGGCGCCGCGCGCGATCATTTCGGCGCTGGCGGCCGATGCCTGCGGATGCGCGCCGGCGCGCGCGTCGGACCAGCGGGTGGCGCTGATCACCGTCAGCAGGCCGATGACCACTACCGCACCGGCGCCGATAAAGAGGTTACGTTTGTTCATGCGTGTACCAGTGCTCCGCCGGTTTTCAGGTAAGTGGACCGGATCTTGGCGGCGGCGAAGTAGGTCAGCGCCGCCACCAGGCCGGTCGGGTTGTAGCCGATGTTCTGCGGGAAGGACGAGGCGCCGAACACGAACACATTCGGCACGTCCCAGCATTGCGAATACCGGTTCAGCACACTGTTGGACGGATTGGTGCCGATGATGGCGCCGCCCGTGTTGTGGGTGGACTGGTAGACGCGCACGTCGTAGCTGTCGCCCGGCTTCAGGATGCGCTGCGACATCCGTTGCGGCTTCATGGCGGTGACGATTTCCGCCGCCCGCGCCGAGGTGAAGGCGGTCATCTTGTATTCGTTCGGATGCCAGTCGAAGGTCATGCGCAGCAGCGGCACGCCGTGGGCGTCGCGGTAGGTCGGGTCCAGGTCCAGGTAGCGGTCGCGGTAGGACATGACGGAACCCATGGTGGCGACGGAGCTGGTGTGCGCATAGTGCTTGCGCACGGCGCTTTTCCAGCCGCTGCCCCAGCGCGGCGCGTCCGGCGGCAGGGGCATCTGCACGATGGGCCGGCCGCCGGTGGCGCCGGCGAAGATCATCGCGCCGCCGACGAAGCCATGCTTGCTGTGGTCGAAGTGGTCGGCGTTGTAGTCGTCGATGGCCTGCTGGCCGGCCGCTCCCGCGCCCATGAAGGGATTCATGTTGACGCTCTCGTCGAAGAACGCGGTGGTGCTGCTGACCATCTGGTACGCGTAGTTCTTGCCCACCACGCCCTTGCCGGTGACCGGATCGTAAGGCTTGCCGATGCCGGACAACAGCAGCATGCGCACATTATTCAGCTGGAAGCTGGCCAGCACCACCATCGCCGCCGGCTGGTCGACCTGCTTGCCGTTGGCGTCGATGTAGCGCACGCCGGTGGCCAGCTTGCCGCTGCCGTCGAGCAGGATGCGGGTGACGTAGGCGTTGTGAAGCACCTTGAGATTGTTGCGGCCCTTCAGAATGGGGATGATGGTGGTCTGCGGCGCCGCCTTCGAATACAGGAAGCAGCCGAAGCCCTCGCAGAAGCCGCACAGGTTGCACGGTCCCATGCGCACGCCGTAGGGATTGGTGTAGGCGGCGGTGCTGTTCGCGGCCGGCACGGCGAACGGCTGGTAGCCCAGTTCCCGCGCGGCCTCGGCAAACAGCTGGGAACTGAGGATGGGCGCCAGCGGCTGCTGCGGGAACGGGTTGCTGCGCTTGCCCTCGTAGGGATTGCCGCCGGCGGTGCCGGCCACGCCGGTCACTTTTTCGAAGTGGTCGAAGTACGGTTCCAGCTCCTCGAAGCTGATGCCGTAGTCCTGGATCGTCATGTCGTCCGGGATGAACTTCTTGCCGTAGCGTTCCTCGTACACGCTGCGGATGCGCAGGTCGTTGGGCGAGGCGCGCCACTGCTGGCCGTTCCAGTGCGCGCCGGCGCCGCCGGTGCCGGTGCCGAGGATGAAGGAGCCATACTGGCGATACGGCACGGCGATCTCGCCCGGCTTGTGGCGCACGGTGACGGTTTCGCCGGCCAGCGGCTGCCACAGGTCGCCGCGCACGGCGTATTTCAGTTCATCCGCGATGCGCGGGTAGTCGAAGTCGGTCGCGGTGTCGCGCTCCGGGCCGCGCTCCAGCACCAGCACCGACAGGCCGGCGTCGGTCAGTTCCTTGGCCATGATGGCGCCGGTCCAGCCGTAACCGATGATGACTGCATCTACTGGTTTCATGGTCAGCCCCGCGATCCGTCGATGGACACCGGGCCGTAGGGATATTTGCGTCCCTGCTGGTCGATGAAATCGGTGAAGTCGGCGCGCGCGCCGGGAAAGCCGACCATTTTCCAGGCCGCCATCTGCTTGTTGCCGCCGTAGATGGGATCGGCGAAGAAGCCTTCGCGTGTGTTCCGCAGCAGCAGCGCGAAGAAGGCGGCCGCCATCGTGCCGTCTTCCTGCAGGTGGCCGCCATCGGCCTGCGTCAGCAGCGCGTCGCGCTGTGCAGCGTCCAGCTGGGCGAAGGGTTTGCCGTGCGCGTGCGCCGCGGCGCGATCGATCAGGGCGATGCCGGCGCGGTACAACTCGCGCGGCGTCTGGCGCAGCTGGTAGCCCAGCGTCGGCGGCGCTTCGGGATGGAAGGGCCCTTGCATATACCAGTAGGCGCCGTAGCCGTAGGGGAGCTGCATCTGCTTGTCGAGGAATACCGGCACGCCTGCGGCCACGCCGCCGGGGCCATTGCCGTCATCGGGTATCAGGCGGTCCACCGCCGCGTTGATGAAGGCCCATTCGGCGGGCGTGAAATACGCCGGCACATAGGCCTTGGCTTCAGGCGCGGCGCCGCCGGCGGCCGCCATGCCGGAGGCCAGCGCCACGCCTGCCGCGCCGCGCAGGAAGTCGCGCCGCTTGAGAGGATGAGACTCGGTCATGTGTTTTCCTGCCTTGCAAAGCTGTCAATGCGGTGCAGTGTAGGCCGCGACCATGCGTTCTTCCTCTGCCAAAAGTGCTCATCCAAAGATAGTGTCGGTTCACCCGCAGGACTGATTTAATCGCATGACTATTCAACCGCGAGGACTTTATGAGCATCGAAATCAAACACCATACCGTGCAGGCGAACGGCATCCGCCAGCATTACCTGGAGGCGGGCAAGGGCGCGCCGGTGGTGCTGCTGCACGGCTTCCCGGAGACGAACTTCGCGTGGCGCTTCCAGATTCCCGAACTGGCCAAGCACTACCGCGTCATCGCGCCGGACCTGCGCGGCTACGGTGAGACCGACAAGCCGGCTGGCGGCTACGACAAGCGCAATATGGCGAACGATCTGGTGGAGCTGCTGAAGGTGCTGGAGATTCCGAAGATCGCGCTGGTGGGCCACGACCGCGGCGCGCGCGTGGCCACGCGCTTCGCCAAGGATCATCCGGAACTGCTGGACCGCCTGGTGGTGATGGACAATGTGCCGACCCGTATCGTGGCGCGCGAGTTCTCGCCGGCGCTGGCCAAGTCCTACTGGTTCTTCATCTTCAACCAGGTGCCGGACCTGCCGGAAGCGCTGATCGCCGGCCGCGAAGACCTGTGGCTGCGCCATCTGTTCTCGGACTGGTGCTACAACCCGCTGGCCATCGAAGGCAAGGCCTTCGACACCTACGTCGAGGCCTACCGCCGTCCGGGCGCGCTGCGCGGCGCCATGTCCGACTACCGCGCGATCGCCGAAGACGTGGCGCAGGACAAGGTCGACGAGGACGTCAAGATCGCCTGCCCGACCTTGTCCATGTGGGGCGAGGACTTCCACGCCGTCGGCAAGATGTTCGACATGAAGCAGGTCTGGGCCGAGATGGCCAGCGACCTGCGCACCGTATCGATTCCGCAGTCCGGCCACCTGCCGCAGGAGGAACAACCGCAGCTCGTCAACGAAGCGCTGCTGGACTTCCTGCTCGGCTGGAAGGGATAACGTGCAGGTTCTGTTTTCCATCGTGCTGCCGATCTTCGCGCTGATCGGCGTCGGCTGGCTGGCGCGCGTGCGCGGCTGGATGGGCGCGGCCGGCGCGTTCGAGATGAACCGCTTCGTGGTCTATCTCGGCATGCCGGCGCTGCTGTTCCAGATCATGGCCAAGTCGAGCTGGAAGCAGCTGGATCAGCCGGGCTTCATCGCCGCCTTCGGCCTGGCCAGCGGCGCGGTGTACGCGGTGACGGTGGCGGTGAGCCGCATGCGCGGCGGCGCGCTGGCCGACGCCAGCCTGGCAGGGCTGAACGCCGCCTATGCCAACGTCGGCTTCATCGGCTTTCCGCTGGCGATGGCGGCGTTCGGGCCGTCGAGCATGATGCCGGCGACGATCACCTCGATCCTGACGGTGTGCGTGTTGTTCGGCATTGCGGTGACGGTGGTGGAACTGGGCGTCAATGAGGGCGGCAGCATCGCCGGCATATTGCGCAAGGTCGGCTGGTCGCTGGCGCAGAATCCCATGCTGCTGTCGCCCGTGCTCGGCGCGCTGTACGCCGGCTTTGCGCCGCCGCTGCCGGAGGGGGCGGATCGCTTCCTGTCGCTGCTGGCGCATGCGGCCAGCCCGTGCGCGCTGGTGTCGCTGGGATTGTTCATCGCCGACCAGCGCGGCCGGCCGCAGATTCCGGCGTTGAGCGCGCAGGTGGGGCTCAAGCTGGTCGGCCAGCCGGCGTTGACCTGGCTGCTGGCGGAATATGTATTCCACCTGTCGCCGTCCATGACCGGCCTGGCCGTGGTGCTGGCCGCGCTGCCGACCGGTACCGGGCCGTTCATGCTGGCGCAAATGTACAAGCGCGAAGCGGGCGGCATCGCCGGCAGCATCCTGGTGTCGACGGTGGTGTCGGTGCTGACCATTTCGGTGCTGGTCAGCTGGTTCCGCACCACCGGCTGACTACTGCTTGACCAGCTCCACGCGGCGGTTCTTCTCGCGTCCCGCTTCGGCGTCGTTGGAAGCCACCGGGGCATAGGAGGCCACGCCCTTGGCGGCGAGGCGCTTGCCATCGATCTTGTAGTCGGTGGCAAGCGCCTTGACCACGGCGTCGGCGCGCTTCTGCGACAGGTCGGCATTGTGCGCCAGCGCGCCCTGGTTGTCGGTGTGGCCGACCACGTACACCTTCAGCTGCGGGTTCTGTTGCAGCAGCTTGGCCATCTCGCCCAGGGCCGCCTTGGAGTCCGGCTTGACGTCGCTCTTGTCGGTATCGAAGTAGACCCCGTACACCGCCACCTTGCCCTCCGATGCGATGCTCTTCGCCATATCCGCCGCGTTCAGATTGACGCTGACTTTGTCCGTCTCCATCGGCTTGCCCTCGACGATCTGCAGATAAAGACCGCCATTGCGCTTCTGCACCGATGGCACCACCCACACGGCGACGTGCACCAGCGTGCCGTCGCTGGTCGTGCCCTTGGCCAGCAGGTAGCGGCCATCGCGCGCGCCGTAGATGAATGGTTCGTATTGCTGGCCGCCGTCGATGAAATTACTGCTCAGTTGTTTGCTTTGAAGGTAGCCGCCGAATTCGTCGCCGCAGGCTTCCTTGGCGCAGGTGAATACGGTTTTGAGGCCGGCCTTTTCCAGCGCGCCCTGGTAGTTGCGCATCACTTCGACGTCGGAACGGCTTTGCGGGAAGTTGTAGGCGAGGCGGGTGTACTTGCCTTCCACGACAGCCGTGTTCTGGAAACTGTACTGGCGATCCTTGCCGAAAATGCGCTTGCCGGCGGGCAGCGTCACTTCCTCGAATTCCTTGGCGTCATACCCCACCAGTTTCGACTCGGGAAAGCGCGACAGGAGCGGATGGTCCTTGCCGCCTTTGGCGGTGTCCTGTGCCGGCATGTCCGCATACGCCGAAGAGGTCAGGGCCGCGCCCAGCAGCAGAAGGAGAGTTCGCATGGCATTGCCTTGTAAAGTTAATAAGTATTGCAATTATAGGAACATTCTATGTGCCCTAGCGCACGATTCGGACAGGCAACGCGCTCTACAATCCAGCAATTAACTGCGGGGGAATCGACAATGAAAAAACTGATGCTGGCGTTTGGCGTGGTGCACGCGCTGATCGCCTTGTTATTTACGGGCGGCGCTTTGTTCCTGATCGTCATCGGCGCGCAACTGGGCTGGCACGCGATGAGCGCCGATAACGGGCTGACGGCGGCGCAGGAGGTGATCGAGGCGATCGGCATCCTGGCCGCCGCCGTGGTGGCCCTGCAAATCGCCGAAACCATCGTCGAGGAAGAGGTGGTGCGCGACGCCGACATCAGCGCGCCGACGCGCGTGCGGCGCTTCCTGTCGCGGTTCTTCGTCGTGGTAGTGGTCGCGCTGGCGATCGAAGGCCTGGTCGCGACCTTCCACGCGGTGCACGAAGACGTCAGGGAGCTGCTGTACGTGGCCGCGCTGATCGGCAGCGTCGGCGTCATGCTGGCGGCATGGGGCGTCTTCGTTCACCTGAACCGCTCGGCCGAGGAGCTGGAGCCGGAAGCCATGCAGGACGCCCAGGCCGAGGATGTCAAACTCAAACCCTAATGCGGGCGGACCTGCGCGCGGCGCTCCGGTTGCGCCGCTTCGTTGGCCGCCTCCGCGCCGCGTTCGAACAGCAGGCGGCGCGTCGGCGCATTGGCGTCCACGCCCAATTCGCTGAACACTTCCAGTGCGCCCAGCAGCACCGCCTGCTGGGCGTTCATGAAGTTGGCATACGATGAATTCAGAATGTAGAACACCAGCTCATATTCCAGCGCGTCCTGGCTGATGGACTTCAGGTGGACGCGGTCGGCGCGCACGTCCGGCTGGCGCTCGACCACGGCGCGCAGCGCGTCCGGCACCTTGGCCGCCAGCGCCGCCGGCGTCGCCGGATTGATGCGCAGCGAGAACTGCACGCGGCGATTCTGCATGCGCTTGTAGTTGCGCACCTGGTTCTTCAGCAGTTCCGCATTGCCGATGACGACCTGTTCGCCGCTGTCGGCGCGGATGCGCGTGGTCTTCAGGCCCACATGCTCCACCGTGCCGGAAACGTTGGTGATGGCGATCGAGTCGCCCACTTCAAACGGCTTGTCGACCGCAATCGCCAGCGATGCAAACAGATCGCCCAGCACATTCTGCACCGCCAGCGCCACCGCGATACCGCCGATACCCAGGCTGGCCACCAGCGCTGAGACATTGATGCCCAGGTTGGACAGTGCCGCCAGCATGAAGATCACCCACACGGTGGTCTTCAGCGCCCACACCATCAGCGTGTTGGCGACGGTGGTCGGCGAGTCGGGATTCTCGGCGTGGTTGCGGAAGTAGCGGCGCGCGCCCAGCGTGGCCGCGCGGTCCAGATACAGCACCAGCTGGAAGCCCAGCACGATGAACCACAGGTGGCCCAGGCGCTCCTCCCAGATCGGCGGCAGCTCCAGCATCTTCAGGCCGACCAGCAGCGACACCACCAGCACCGCCAGCATGCTGGTGCGGTTCAGCGTTTCCTTGAACAGCTGCACCGCCGGACGATCCGGCCGGCCCGCTTCGTCATGCTTGCACAGGCGCCGGCGCAGCAGCCGCAACAGGCCGAAAATGGCGAAGAAGGTAATCGCGGCGGCAGCGGCTGCAATCATCAGCTCCTCGCCGTCGACGTTGGAAAATGGGGTCAGATAGCGTTGAATATTCAAACCGTACTCCTGTTCGATGAGGCTGAGATTCACCCATCGTAGGCGCGCGGGCGGTGGCGCTCTGTTCGTTGCACCACATGCGAAGGGCATTACGCTTTCTGGTCAGCAACCTCACCAAGACATTGCAGGATGGCACAATCTCTTGCAGTCTGGCTGATGCCGCACAGGCCGCGCAGTGCCAGCAGCTGTTGTTCCAGCGCGCGCAGGCCGGCGATGCGCTGGCCCACCTCGGCGATATGCACGTCAAGCATGGCGTCGACCGCGGCGCAGCTTTGTTCCGGCTGGTCGCGCACCGCCAGCAGGGTGCGGATCTCTTCCAGCCCCATGTCCAGCGCGCGGCAGTGGCGGATGAATTGCAGGCGCTTCAGGTGCCGCTCTTCGTAGACGCGGTAATTGCCGGCCGAACGCGCGGGCTTCGGCAGCAGGCCGGCATGTTCGTAGTGGCGGATGGCTTCGACGGTGTAGCCGGTCTGGCCGGCCAGTTCTCCGATCTTCATGGCTTGACCTTGTAGTGACTTCAGGGTTTCTAATGGCGACTATACATCAAGGGAGGATGCATGTCTGGATGCTGTTCTGGCGGCTGCGCGCCGGCCAAGCCGGTGGTGGACCGGCGCTATCGCCGCATTTTGTGGATTGCGCTGGTGGTCAACGCGCTGATGTTCGTGGTGGAGCTGGCCGGCGGCCTGCGTGGCGACTCGGCCGCCTTGCTGGCCGATGCCGTCGACTTCCTTGGCGACGCCGGCAACTACGCCGTGTCGCTGCTGGTGCTGGGCGCAACGCTGGGCTGGCGCGCCCGCGCCGCCATGGCCAAGGGACTGACCATGGCGGCCTACGGCGGCTTCGTGCTGGCCAAGGTGGCGTGGGACTCGGCCACCGGCAGCGTGCCGGCGCCGGCGGTGATGGGCGCCATCGGCCTGACCGCGCTGCTGGCCAACGGCACGGTGGCGCTGCTGCTGTACGCCTACCGCGACGGCGACGCCAATATGCGCTCCGTGTGGCTGTGCACCCGCAACGACGCCATCGGCAACGTCGCCGTGATGCTGGCGGCGCTGGGCGTGTTCGGCAGCGGCAGCCGCTGGCCGGACCTGGCGGTGGCGGCGGTGATGGGTTGCCTGGCGCTCAGCGCCGCGCGCCAGGTCATCCGCCAGGCGCTGGCCGAGTTGCGCGCCGGCGCAGCAGCAGATACGCCGCCGGCATCACCAGCATCGATAACAAGGGCGCGGTGATCATCCCGCCGACCATCGGCGCGGCGATGCGCTGCATGATCTCCGAGCCTGTGCCGCCGCCCAGCATCACCGGCACCAGGCCGGCGACGATCACCGCCACCGTCATCGCCTTCGGCCGCACGCGCAGTACCGCACCTTCGCCGATGGCGGCCAGCAGGTCGTCGGCCGACACCGCGCCGTCCTGCACGCGGCGTTCCCATGCGGTCTTCAGATACAGCAGCATGATCACGCCGAATTCCGCCGATACGCCGGCCAGTGCGATGAAGCCGATGCCGCTTGCCACCGACAGGTGATGCCCCTGCATCCATAGCAGCCACACGCCGCCGGCCAGCGCGAACGGCAGCGTGGTCATGATCAGCGCCGCCTCGTCCAGGCGGCGGAAGGTCAGGTACAGCAGCGCGAAGATCACCGTCAGCGTCAGCGGCACCACGATTTTCAGCCGGGCGGCAGCCCGCTCCAGATACTCGAACTGCCCGGACCACGACACCGAATACCCCGGCGGTAGCCGCACCTTGTCCGCCACCACCTGCTGCATCGCGTGTACCGCGCCGCTGAGGTCACGGCCGTGGATGTCGACGTAGACCCAGCCGGACAGCCGCGCGTTCTCGCTCTTGAGCATGGACGGGCCGTCGGCGACGTCGATGGCGGCCAGGTCGCTCAGGCGGATCTGCGCGCCGCGCTCGGTCAGCACCGGCAGTTGCCGCAGTTGTTGCAGCGAATCGCGCAGCGCCTGCGGGTAGCGCACGTTGATGGGGAAGCGCTGCTGGCCTTCCACCGTTTCGCCGACATTGTCGCCGCCGATGGCGCTGGCGACGATGCTTTGCACGTCGTCGATATTCATGCCGTAGCGCGCCGCCGCGTCGCGGTCGATGCGGACATCGATGTAGCGGCCGCCGTTGAGGCGTTCCGCCAGCGCCGACGATACACCCGGCACCTCCTTGACCGCGCGTTCGATCTCGCCGGTGAGGCGATCGATCTCGCGCAAGTCCATGCCGGCGACCTTGATGCCGACCGGGCTCTTGATGCCGGTGGCCAGCATGTCGATGCGGTTGCGCACCGGCGGCACCCAGATGTTGGACAGGCCGGGCACCTGCACCACGTGGTCCAGTTCCTCGACCAGTTTGTCGGGCGTCATGCCGGCGCGCCATTGGTCGCGCGGCTTGAAGCGGATGGTGGTTTCGAACATTTCCAGCGGCGCCGGATCGGTGGCGGTGTCGGCGCGGCCGGCCTTGCCGAATACGCTGTCCACTTCGGGCACGGTCTTGATCAGGCGGTCCGTCTGCTGCAACAGCTCGGACACCTTGCCGATACCGATGCCCGGCAGCGCCGACGGCATGTACAGCAGATCGCCTTCATCCAGCGGCGGCATGAATTCGCCGCCGAGCCGCGTCAGCGGCCATACGCTGCCCAGCGCCAGGACGGCCGCCAGCAGCAGTGTCGCTTTCGGATGGCGCAGCACGCGGTCCAGCACCGGACGGTAGGCCGCGATCAGCCAGCGGTTCAGGGGATTGCGCTGTTCCGATGGAATGCGGCCGCGTATCAGATAGCCCATCAGCACCGGGATCAGCGTCACCGACAGCGCGGCGGCGGCGGCCATGGCGTAGGTCTTGGTGAAGGCCAGCGGCGCAAACAGGCGGCCTTCCTGCGCCTCCAGCGCGAACACCGGCACGAAGGACAGCACAATGATCAGCAGCGACAGGAACAGGGCAGGACCAACTTCGGCCGCCGCGTCGCCGATGACGCGCCAGTGTTCGGCGCCGGCCAGATCCTGCTGCGGATGTGCGTGGCGCCATGCTTCAATGTGCTTGTGCGCGTTCTCTATCATGACCACCGCCGCATCGACCATCGCGCCAATGGCGATGGCGATACCGCCCAGCGACATGATGTTGGCGTTGACGCCCTGGTAGTACATCACCGTGTAGGCCGCCAATATGCCGAGCGGCAGCGAGATGATCGCCACCAGCGCCGAACGCGCATGCAGCAGGAACAGTCCGCACACCACAGCCACCACGATGAATTCTTCGACCAGCTTGTGTTGCAGGTTATCGACCGCGCGGCCGATCAGCGCCGAACGGTCGTAGGTGGTCACGATCTCGACGCCGGCCGGCAGGCTGGCCTTCAGCTGTTCCAGCCGAACCCTGACGGCAGCGATGGTCTGCTGCGCGTTTTTCCCGGAGCGCATGATGATCACGCCGCCCGCCACTTCGCCTTCGCCATTCAGTTCCGCGACGCCGCGCCGCGTTTCGGGGCCGACCTGCACCCGCGCCACATCGCCCAGCCGCACCGAAGCGCCGGCTGCGGTGGCGGACAGGGGAATCTTGCGGAAATCGTCCAGCGATTGCAGATAGCCGTTGGCGCGCACCATGTACTCGGCTTCTCCCAGCTCCACGACGGAGCCGCCGGATTCCTGGTTGGCCTTGCGGATCGCTTCGATCACGCGCGCATGCGGAATGCCATAGGCGGCCAGCTTGGCCGGGTCCAGCAGTACCTGGTACTGGCGCACCATGCCGCCGATGCTGGCCACTTCGGCCACATTCGGCACCGTCTTCAGCTCGTACTTGAGGAACCAGTCCTGCAAGGTGCGCAGCTGCGACAGGTCATGCCTGCCGCTGCGGTCCACCAGCGCATATTCGTAGATCCAGCCGACGCCGGTGGCGTCCGGCCCCAGCGCGGCGCGTGCCTGCGCCGGCAGCCTTGCCTGCACCTGGTTCAGATATTCCAGCACGCGCGACCTGGCCCAATAAGGATCGGTGCCATCCTCGAACAGGATGTAGACGAAGGAATCGCCGAAGAAGGAATAGCCGCGTACAGTCTTTGCGCCCGGCACCGACAGCATGGTGGTGGTGAGCGGATAGGTCACCTGGTTTTCGACGATCTGCGGCGACTGGCCCGCATACGTGGTGCGGATGATCACCTGCACGTCGGACAAATCGGGAATGGCGTCCACCGGCGTGCGCCCCAGCGCCCAAGCGCCCCAGGCGGTCAGCACCAGCGCCGCCAGCAGCACCAGCACGCGGTTGGCGATGCAGGCGCGTATCAGGCGGGCGATCATGGCCGTGCTCCATCCATGCGCATGGCCGTGCCGCGCAGGCTGGCGTCCGAATCGATCAGGAACTGGCCGGACACCACCACCTTGTCGCCGGCATGCAGGCCGCTGCGGATTTCAGTTTTGCCGTCTGCCTCGGCGGCGGCTTCCACTTCCACTGGCGCGAAGCCACCGCCTTCCTGTGCCACCATGACGACGGTGCGTGTGCCGGTGCGTATCACGGCTTCGGAAGGAACCAGCAGCACGTCGCTGCCGGCGGCAGGATGCAGGCTGACATTGACGAACATGCCCGGCGTCAGCCGCCGTGACGGATTGGCCAGCTCGATGCGCGCCTTGATCGTGCGCGTTGCGGGATTCAATTCCGGCAGCAGCGCGCTGACACTGCCCTTGAACGTTATGCCAGGCAGTGCCGCAGCGTGGGCTTCCACCGGCACACCGGCGTGCACTTTCGCTCCTGCCTGCTCGGGAATTTCGGCTTCTATCCACACTGTGGCGGTGCCGTTGATGCGGAACAGCGGCGCGCCGGCGGATACCGTCATGCCTTCGCGCGCGGTCAGTTCCGTGACGATGCCGGAGGCGGGCGCCGTGATGGTCAGGCGCGGATGCAGTTTGCCGCTGCTGTCCACCAGCTGGATCTGGGTATCGCTCATGCCGGCCAGTCGCATGCGCTGACGTGCCGCGTCCAGTAGGCTGTCGGCGCCGGCCATGCGGCGGACGGCCAGGTATTCCTCCTGCGCGGCCACCCAGTCCGGCATGTAGACGTCGGCCAATGCCTGCCCCTGCCGCACGGGATCGAGCGGTGCACGCACGTGGAGGCGTTCGATATAACCGTTGGCGCGCGCCTGTACCAGCACCACATCGCGCTCGTTGTAGGCGACCGCGCCAACCGCCGCCAATGGCGCCGCCAGCCGGCCCATCTCAACGGCGGCGGTGCGGATGCCGAGGTTTTGCTGAACACGCGGATTGATCCTGACGCCGTTGTCCGCGACGCTATCGTCCGCGTACACCGGCACCAGCTGCATGTCCATGAACGGCGACTTGCCCGGCTTGTCAAATTTCTGGCCGGGCACCATGGGATCGTGCCAATACAGTACTTTCTTTTCCTTAGGCGCTGGCGCGGCGGCCGCCTGCGCCGGCTGGCCATGCCGCGTACCGAATTGGTAGCCGGCGGTTGCGGCCAGGCTGACGGCGACGGCCAGCGATATCATCATCGTGCTCTGTTTCATGGTGCTTCCTTCAGGCTGCGGGCGCGGCCCGGCTGCAGAAAATTGAGTTGTGCCCAAAGGCGGGCGGTGTCGGCTTCCAGCTGCAAGGCTTGCAGGCGCGCCTCCGTGTCGCTGCGGCGCGCGGCCAGCACGTCGGCCAGGCTGGCCTTGCCGCCCCGATAGGCGGCGAGGACGGCTTCCGCGCGGCTGGCGGACAGCGGCAGCAGCTCCTGCCGGTAACGGTCCTGGCGCTGGCGGTTGCTGCGCCATTCCTCAACCATGGCCGCGACTTCGGCCTGATGGCTGCGCAGGGCTTCGTCGCGATCGGCGTCGGCCTGGTCGGCCAGCGCCAGTTTCGCCGCCAGTTCGCGGTCCTGGCGATTCTTGCGGTCCCATTGCAGCGGTACGGACAGGCCGACCGACACCATATTGGAATACGCGCCACCGCGCTGCTGGAAGGCGACCGACACCGTCCAGTCGGCGCTGCGGGCCGCTTTCGCAAGATTGGCGTCGGTGCGGGCGATGTCCGCCTGCGCCTTCATGACCGTGATGTCCGGGTGATGGGTGAGGGCGGTGGGCAAGCCGTCCGGATCGAACGGCAGCGCGGCGATGTCCGGCTTTTCCGCCAGCGGCGCGTCGGCGGCCAGTCCGGTCCAGCGGGCCAGCTGGATGCCGGCCACCCGTTCACGGCGCGACAGGTCGGCGGCGCGGTCCTGGGCCAGCACCAGGCTGGCGCGCGCAGCCAGCGCGTCGGACTGCGTGCCTCGGCCGCCGCGATAGGCGCTGTCTGCGGCGTCGATCTCCAGCTGCGATTGCGCCACCAGTTGCGTGGCCAGCGCCGTTGCGGCCTGCGCATAGTAGCGGTCCAGCCAGGCCAGCGCGGTATCGCGTTCGATGGCGGCGTGGGCCAGTTCCTGTTCGGCCAGTGTCTTTTGCGCCTCGCCATCATAGCGAGCGGCGCGCAGCCGGCGCTTGTCGCCGCTGGTGAGTTCCTGCGACAGGCCGATCCGACGCATGGTCATGAAATCGGCGCCGGTGCGGTAACGGTCCTCGCCGCTGACGGGCAGGTTGTCGATGCCGGCACTCAGCACCGGGTCCGGCAACTGGCCGGCGGCGACCGCCATCTCGCGCGAAGCGCTGATGGCGCGCTGCTGCCCTTGCAGTTGCAGGGAGCGTGAAACGGCGAGGCGCTGCGCCTCGGCCAGGGTAAGCGGCGGTTCGGCCGCCGAAACAACGCCGCACAGCGCGGCGCACAAGCATAGCAGCCGCTTCGCTCCCGCATGGCGGGAACGCGCGCGGCCAGGCGCGGAAAATCGGGACAGCATAAAACCTCCGGACGATAGTGGACTACATCGCAGGCGCGAAGGCGCGGCGATGGCGGACTAGCGTGACGGAGGTGTCAATTACGGAAGCAGCAGTGCTGGATCGCCAATGGCGGTGCGGTGGCGCGGGTCAGCAGGCGGTCACCCGCCGGCGGCAGACCGGCATACACAAGGGGCATGGCAGGAATGACGGTGGCGCTTAATGTGGAAGGAATGAATGGGCTGACGGTCGGCAGGTCCGGCTTGTCCAGCGAGGGCTGGCCGGGATGCGCGGAGGCCGCGCACAACACCGGCTGCTGCTCGTCCATGCCGGCGCAATCGGGCATGGACATGCGCTCGTGCCCCGCTTCCATCACCTGCGCCACGCCGCCGACCTGCGTCGGGCAGGCATACGCCGATACCGCCAGCTGCATGAACAGCATGCTGCATAGCGCGATCAGCGCGGTGAACCATCGGTGGGAGCGTGTAAGCCTCATGTCGACCGATTATACGACATACCCATAAACATAGTCGCTATTGGTGATTTTCGTAATTGCCATTCCGAAAATGAAGACGCACAATGCGGTCACATCTCCAATAAAAGAGAGGATTATGAGACTGCTCGCCCACACGCCGGTATTTACCGCGCTTGCATCGATTTTTGCCTTCACCACTTCCGCGCTGGCCGCGCCTATCGCCACCCTGGACCGCGACGGCGCCTACGTGTCGGTTGAGGCCTATGGGCCCAACGTGGTTCACGTCACCATCGCCGTCGACAAGGACGAGGTCTTGAAAGGCCCCGGCTACGGCATCCTGCCGAAGAACAGCGACAATGCCGCCTTCCGCCACAACGGCGGCAAGGACGGCGATGTGTTCACCTCGGCCGCCATGACGGTGCGCGTGAATCCGTCGCCGCCGCCGTCCGTGCCGACGCAGGGGCAGAAGTATTTCGCGCCGTCGCTGGCGCCGGTCGGTTTGCAGGTGCTGAACGCCAAGGGCGAGCAGATCGTCAGCATGAACGGCTGGGAGATGTCGCCGCAGACCGTCAACACCGAAAAGACCTTCCAGGTCGGCGCCTCGTTCTCGGTGGCGGGCGACGAACATTACTACGGCATGGGCCAGAACCAGGAGTCGCTCGGCGCGCTGGACCTGCGCGGCCGCGTCCTCGATTGCAAGCACTGGTACGATGCGCCGGCCGGCGAGAGCGTGTGCGTGCCGTTCATGGTGTCGTCCAAGGGCTATGGCATCGTGTGGGACAACCCGTCGGCCACGCGCTTTGTCGCCGGCGTCAATGGCCGCACGGCGTTCCAGTCGAACGTGGGCGAGCGGGTGAGTTTCTTCATCATCACCGGTTCGACGCCGGAAGAGATTTACTCGGGCTATGCGCGCGTGACCGGCAAGACGCCGATTCCGCCGAAATCCGCCTTCGGCCTGATTCAGTCGAAAGCCCGCTACGACAGCCAGCAGGAAGTGCTGCGGGTGGCGAACACCTACCGCCAGAAAAAGTATCCGCTGGACGTGATGGTGGTGGACTGGTTCTACTGGACCCGCATGGGGCAGATGGACATCGATCCGGCGCAGTTCCCCGATCCGAAAGGGATGAACAAGCAGCTGCACGACATGGGCATGGAGTCGATCATCTCGATCTGGCCGCGTTACGAAACGTCGAGCCGCTACTTCAATGAACTGGATCACAAAGGCTATCTGATCAAGGACAAGGATGGCAAGACCGTGGATGGCCTGCCGTTCCGCTCCGACCGCACCGGTGGCCTGATCGATCCGACCAATCCGGCCGCGCGCAAATGGTACTGGGAGAAGGCGCGCGACAACATCCTGTCGCAGGGCTTCGATTATCCATGGCTGGACGAAACCGAACCGGATCTGGTGCCGAGCGGCTTCTTCTACTCGATCGGTTCGGGCGACCGCTATCACAATCTGTTCCCGCTGCTGCACGTGGAAGGCGTGGCGGAAAACCTGCGTGCCTGGAAGCCGAACAAGCGGGTGCTGATCCTGTCGCGCGCCGCGTATCTGGGTTCGCAGCGCACCGGCGCCTTGTTCTGGTCCTCGGACATCCAGCCGACCTGGGAAGCGCTGACGCGCCAGGTGCCGACCGGTCTGAACATGACCGCCTCCGGCATCGCCTATTGGGGCAACGACATCGGCGGCTGGCAAAAACTGGCGCCGGCCACGTCGGCGACGAAGACGCCACTGGTCGATCCGTCGGACGCGCGCGACGTGGTGGGCAACTACCACGACTATCCCGAGCTGCTGACGCGCTGGTTCCAGTACGGTACCTTCCTGCCGACGCTGCGCCTGCACGGCGACCGCAAGGAAGCGGATATCTGGTCGTTCGGCAAACAGGCGGAAGCCGTGATGGCGCGCTTCGACAAGCTGCGCTATCAGCTCATCCCTTATATCTACTCGCAGGCCAAGTTCACGCACGACACCGGCGCGCCGTTCATGCGTCCATTGTGGATGGACTTCGCCAACGATCCGAACGTGGCAAATATCGGCACGCAGTACATGTTCGGCCCGGCCTTCCTGGTGGCGCCGGTGACGCAGCAGGGGCAGACCGAGAAGGATGTCTACCTGCCGGCCGGCGCGGACTGGTATAACTTCTGGACCAACGAAAAGCTGTCTGGCGGCCGCTGGGTGAAGGTCGCCGCGCCGATCGATCAGATTCCGGTGTTCGTCAAGGCCGGCTCGATCGTGCCGATGGGTGCCGAGGTGCAGTCGACTGCCAGCAAGCAGGCTATCGCCAGCATCAACGTCTATCCGGGCAAGAGCGGCGAGTTCCGCCTGTATGACGACGACGGCGTCAGCTACGACTACGAAAAAGGCAAGTCGACCGTGACGCAGCTGAAGTGGGACGATGCGGCCGGCAAGTTGAGCGCCAGCGGCGGCGATGCGGCCCTGGCCAGGTCGGCGTCGGGCCTGGTGAAGGTGATCGGCAAGTAAGTCACTTGGCTTTCTTCAGATAGCGCTGTTCGCGCAGACGCTGTAACACGCTGTGGCGCAAGTCGCGCCACAGCGGCAGCGGATCGCGCCAGTCGAAGACGAAGTAGCCGGAGCGCGGACGCAGGAATTCGGCCGCATAGGCTGCCAGCTCGCGCCAGTTCAATACATACAGCAGTCGCCGCGTCTCCGCCGTCATGTAGCGGCAACGTACACCGGCGCGATACGGTATGGCGTCAATCGGGTGGTCCAGCGCAAGCGCCTGGTAGCAGTACCACGGAAAGCTGGCGCCGGCCTGACACGCCAGCGGCAGGCTGCCCCAGAAGCGTCCATTCACCTCCATCAGCGCCGCCTGTCCGGTGGCCGGATCATAGCGGTACTCAACCATCGCCACGCCTTCCCATTCCAGTTTTCGCAGCAGCGCCACCGACTGCCGCATCAACGCCGCATGCTGCGACAGCGGCAGCGACGCGCACAGCGTCGAGGTGCCGCCTTCCGGAGGCCACTCGTGCAGCCGCTGGTGCTGGAATTGATACAGCGCCTCGCCGTCCTTCATCAGCACAAACTGGCCCAGGCCGTGGCCGGCCGCGTATTCCTGCATCATCGGATAGCGGCCCAGCGACTGGTAGCGCCGCAGATAAGCCATCATCGCCGGCGCGTCGTGGCAATAGCATGCCTTGTCCAACGCCAGGCCGGCATGGCGCAGCAGGGGAATCATGGCGTTCGGATCGGCCCACTTCAACACCAGCGGATAGCGTGCCTGCGCGGCTGCCGCTGCCGCCTCTTCGATGGTGCCGGGATGCCAGGTGCGCGGCACGAAGATGCCGACGTCCGTTGCCGCCGCGTAGGTGAGATCCTTGCGCAGCACGCGCTCCATGCGCGTCGCGTCGGCAAACATCATGTGGTAGCCTTGCAGCGCATCGCGGGCCTTGTTGAGCGTCAGGATGTCATGCTCCGCAATGGCGAACAGCGCGGCCGGACCGATCTCCTCGCCGAGCCGCTGCAACTGCCGCACCACATCGTCCGCCCGCAGCATGCCGCGATGCAGATAGCGCGAACCGAGGCCCGGCGCGCCGTCACTGCGCGCGATGCCATACACCCTGACGCCATGCCGGCCAAGATCGCGGATGATGGCCAGCCCGATCGGCGTGTCGATGCCAAGCACCACGGCGGGCAAGGGCGGCACCGGCGGTGCGGCGAGCAGCCGATGTATCGTCCGCCGCCAGTGGTGGCGCTGCTGCTCGGTCAGCGTGCCGATGGCGAAGATGCTGAAGAATACCGCCGCCATGGTCGAAACGTAGAACCACGGCCGCGCCGGATCGCCATTCAGCAGCGCGCCATAAAACTGGATCAATGGCTGGTGCAGCAGGTAGACGCTGAAAGTGTAGGCCGCCGCCGGCCGCACCAGCGGCGCCAGACGCTCCAACGGCGGCGCCAGCGCGCGCATGCCGACGAAATGGCAGGCCACGATCAACGCCAGCAGGTAATCGGTGACAAAAAACTTCGAGAACACCAGTTGCTGATGCCAATGCGCGCCTACCATCTGCCGCAGCCAAGCGCTGCCGGCCTCCGTCAGTCCATAGTGATGAAACGCGCCATACGCCACGCAGGACGCGGCCACCAGCAGCGCACCCGCAGCAGGACGGATACGCTGCAAAGTGCTCCACCGATGCAGCACCACGCCGCTCGCCCACACCGGCGCCAGCAGCAGGATCTTGGGACCGATCAGCAGCGCCACGCCGGCGCACCACGCCACGCGCCGCCGTCCGCGCATGAAGGTCAGGACCGCAAACAGCACGTAGTACCAGAATTCGTAGCACAGCGACCAATACGGAACGTTGGAGAACGACATGATGGACAAGCTCCACGTCTCGTTCAGGAAGGCCAGGCTGGTGATAATGCGCAGCCAGGCCAGGTCGTGCGTCGTGCGGTCGCCGTAGAACTGCGGCGTCATCGCCTCGCCCAGTACGTCGAGCAAAGGCGTCAGCAGCACGGTGGGCAGCGCCAGCGAGTAGAAGCGCGCCAGCCTGCTGGACCAGTATTCCAGCGGCGTGTTCTCGCGCGTGGCCGTGATGTGGGCGATGACGTAGCCGGACAGGACGAAGAACACAATCACCGCCGCGTGCCCGTGGGGGCTGAAGGGCAGCTTGTCCACGCTGAGCAGGCGGATATTGGAGTGGTACAGCACCACCAGCAGCGCGCTGGCGATCCGCACCAGATCCAGATAGATCGAGAACGAGCGGTTCACGGCGCGCTCCGAGACAGCGTGCGATGCAGGCCGTGTACCGCCTGCCGCACGCGCATGAAGCACTGGTCGAAATACGCGTCGCTGAGCGTGTAGGGATCGTGCAGGTGCGGCATCGGCGGTGCGCACCACAGGCCGAGCAGCGCGATCTGGATGTCGCTGCGGCCGATCAGGCGGTGCTGAAGCTCTTGCGCGTGGCGCACCTCCATGGCGAGGAACAGGTCGCCGGGCCGCACTTCAAAGTCCTTGATGTCGGTGGCGCGATGGCCGCGCAGGTCTTCGCCGCAGCGTTGCGCCGCGCGCTGTGCCGAATCGGGCGAAGCGGCGCCGGTGCGGGTGGCCAGGCCGACCGACGCGGAGGGCATGCCGAGACGCTCCGCCACGCGTTGCGCATAGGCGCTGCGGCAGATATTCCCCAGGCAGACAAACACCACGCGCCGCACCCGTTCCGGATGCCGTAGATGGAACTGCGCCAGCCGGCCGCCGCGTAGGTCGATCAGCGTCAGCCAGGCCCGCACCGCGCCGCGCCAGGTGCCGTGGCTGCGCCAGTTCATGCGGCCCTCGCCAGCATCCAGCGGCCGTAGCGGTCGTAGACGGTTTGCGCGGTGATGCGACAGGCGGTGCGCCACGGCCGGCCGCGCAGCAGTGGATTGTGCGCCGAGGCAGCCGTCAGCGGCTGGCCGGCAGCAGCCGCCATGCCGCAAGCCTCGAAACGCTGCGGATGCGCGGCGAGATAGGCGCACAGCCGCTCCAGGCGCGCCTGATTGAGCGCATGCCGGCGCAGCCGCCGGAAGCCATCGCCGTCGCTGTGCACATATTCAAACGGATGCGTGAGGATCACCACCAGTTCCAGCCCGGCCGCGTAGGCCTGCTCCAGCACCGCGCGCATTTCGGCAAAGCTGCTGCTCGATACCGCCACCGACTTCAGGTGCGACCGCCAGTCGCAATATGTCAGCACCGGACATTCCAGCACGCCGTGGCGCAGGTGGCGGCCGGCATACAGCTGATACTCGGGCAACCCGGCGCTGTACACGCCCAGCCCGATGTTGGAACTGTACGGAATACCCGCCGCCGACAGCGCGCGGTACAGATTGTCATCGTATTGCAGGTTCCCGGCGCGGAATACCTGCGGCGCGGGCAATCCCCATTCCGTGAACGTGGCTTGCCCCTGGCGCAGCAGGCCTAGCGTGGAGGCGACATCGCGGCCGGCCAGATCATCCTGGCGCGGCTGGCGGCGCACGCGCTGCGGCCAGTCCGCATTCCGGAACATCGCCCAGCAGGGATGGACGTGCAGCTGCACCTCGTGGCCGGCATCGGCGATCTGCCGGGCCAGCGCCCGCATCGGATCGTCGCGGAACCAGTGCCGCTGCGCCGTCTCGACAAAGAAGGTTGCCTGCACGCCGTGCCGGCCGAAGCAGCCGAGCAGGAAGTCCAGGCCCTGCGAGCGTCCGGCCACCTCGCAGCGGACCATGGGCACGCCCACCGGCTGCCGCGCCGGATCGGCAAACGCCCCGGCGATGCTGAATTCCGTATCGATTGTTATGCACACGCGCATGATGGCCACCCGGCAACGGCAATCTGACCAGTGTAGTCATCGCCATTGCGCCCGGCATGCGCTTGATCAAACTCAAGCCATGTCAGTCGGCCGGAACGCCTTGCTTCCAGCGCGACCAGTGCCTGGTCATTTCCCGCAGCACCGGCTGTGCGGTCAGCAGCAGGTTGGCGGTGGACGGCTCAAAGCCGCCTTGCTGCGCGTAGTTCACCAGCACGTCGCTGTTGCTCTGGCCCGGATGCGGCCGGTCGACGTCGGACGCAGAACGCAGGATCAGCACCCGGCCGAAATCCACCTTGCCTGCCGCCTGGCCGCGGCGCAGCACTTCCAGCGTGGCGTTGTCCTCCTGCTGCGAGGTGCAGTAGCGCGCCTTGCCGCCGGTGAGCAGGGCGGACCATTCCTCGGCACGGCGGCCCAGCGTTTCGCCGGCATACCAGGTGTCGCCGGAGACGGTGTCGCAGCGCGTGACGGCTGGCGGCTGGTTGGCCGGCGCGGTGGTGAAGCTGGCGCGGTAGGCGTGCGCGGCGTCCGAATCGCTCAGCTTCACGTGCTGCGACAGCTTGTAGGCGCGGTCCACCAGCGCGGTATTCAGCTGGAATACCTCGGTGCGGTAGTCGAAGCGCGGCGGCTCGCCCGGCGCACTGGTGTGGATGCCGAAGTAGCCGTAAGCCCAGGCCTGCGGCATCTCGCGCGCGTCGATTTCGTGCGACAGCGAATAATCCACCGCGTAATCGGCCCACGCCGCCGTCGCCACCGTGCCGTGTTTGGGACTGATGCCGGCGATGCCGGCGATGATGAAGTAGGTATTGCGCAGGTCGAAACCGCTGGCGTAAAGCAGGGCGCTCATGCTGGCGGCGGCGTTGCTGTAGCCCATATCCGTGGTCAGCTGGCAGATCTGCTCGCGGTTGCACTGCACATCCGGATAGCGCGCCGACAGGCCCGGCACCTTGTGCTTCTCGGTCAGCTTCAGGCCTTTGACGAAGGGCGCGGCCTCGGCGCCGAACATATTGACGATCATGACCTTGGGCGCGTAGGCCGGCGCGGCCTTGCGTGCAAGGATGGCTGGCGCGGCGCCGTCCGGCCAGTGCCTGAGGATATCCTGCACCAGCGGATTGCCCGCGATGTACAGGTTTTGCAGCGCCGGCGGATAGCCGCCCGACTGTGCGTGCAGCGATTCCAGCGCCGTCATGCCCGGCGGCTGGCGGTCGAAGTTGGAGGCCGTGCGCAGCACCGCCACGCGCTGGACGTCGAGCATGCCGGCCTCGGCGCCGCGTTTCAGCGCCGTGTAGGTGGCATTGTCTTCCTGCGCGACGATGCAGTATTTGCCCTGGTTGGCCGTCAGCTGGCCGAACCAGTCGCGTGCGCGTTGGCCCAGCAGTTCGCCGTGATACCAGGTGTTGCCGGTCATGGTGTCGCATTGCGTCACCTGCGGCGGCTGGTTGGCCGGAGAGGAAGGGTAGCGGGCGCGGTAGCTGCGTGCCTGCTCGGAATCGGCCAGCACGGCGTCGCGCGACAGGGCCAGCGCACGCCGCATCAGGTCTTCATTCAGCCGGTACATCTCGGAGCCGTAGTGCAGCGGCGGGACATCGGCCGGCGTCTTCATATTGATGCCGAGGTAGCCGGTGCTCCAGCCGTCGCCGCGTTCGCGCGCATCCAGCTCCCAGGCCAGGTCGGCGTCCACCAGGTAGCGCGACCAGGCGGCGGTGCCGGTGGTGCCCTGTGCCGGGTCGATGCCGCCGATGCCGGCCACCAGGAAATAGCTCGCGCGCAGATCGAACAGGCCGCTGTGTACCATCGCCGCCACGGATGCGGCGGCGTTGGCCTTGCCCATGTCGGTGGTCAGCTGACAGACGTCGTCGGCGTTGCAATGCACCACCGGGTAGCGCGGCGACAGGCCGGGCACCGCGATGGACTGTGTCAGCTGGAGCTTGTCATTCCAGATGTCAGCCTCTTTATCGAACATGCTGATGATCATGACCTTGACCGGCCGGGCGGGAGCCGCGGCGGCGGTGACGGCGACGCCTGCCAGCAGCAGGGCGGTGAGCAAACGATAGCGAGGCATGGGTTTTCCGGTGGATGGCGACAAGAAAGCCACATGCAATCCCTGTGCCAGCTACCGCGCGTTTGTCCAGGACGAACGGTTGGTGCACATCAAATACCAGTTTTTCTTTGCTCTCAAGTAAAATTGATAACACAGAGCCTTAAAGGATGAGCATGCAGCAAAGTATCCAGTCCAGTGTCGACGCCATCGAAGCCGAGCGCTTCCGCCAGTTCATCATGGGCGTGACCGACTACGCGATCTACATGCTGTCGCCCGAGGGTGTGGTGGTGACGTGGAATGCCGGCGCCCAGCGTTTCAAGGGCTATCACCCGGACGAGATCATCGGCCGCCACTTTTCCATGTTCTATACCGACGAGGACCGCGCCGCCGGCCGCCCGGTGCATGCCTTGCAGGTGGCGCGCACTGCCGGCAAGTTCGAGGATGAAGGCTGGCGCGTGCGCAAGGACGGCAGCCGCTTCTGGGCCAGCGTGGTGATCGATCCCATCGTCGATCCGCAGGGCGAACTGCTGGGATTTGCCAAGATCACGCGCGACATCACCGAACGCCGCGTCGCCGCCGAACAGCTCGAGCGCGCGCGCGAGGCGCTGTTCCAGTCGCAGAAACTGGAGGCCATCGGCAAACTCACCGGCGGCATCGCGCACGATTTCAACAACCTGCTGAATGTGATCATGAACGGGCTGGAACTGCTGCGCCTGTCGCGCGATCCGGCGGTGCACGCCAAGTCGGTCGACACCATGTCGCGCGCGGCCCAGCGCGGCGCTTCGCTGACACAGCAGTTGCTGGCCTTCGCGCGCCAGCAGCCCTTGCGGCAGGAGGCGCATGATGCGGGCCGCGTGATCCGCTCGTTCGAAGCCGTGCTGCGGCGGGCGCTGCCGGACGATATGCGGCTGCACCTGCAACTGGATTCAGACCTGCCGCAAGCGATGCTCGATCCGACCCAATTCGAGTCGGCGCTGCTCAATCTGGTCGTCAACGCGCGCGATGCGATGGAGGGCGTGGGCGAGGTCCAATTGGAATTGGCGGCGGTGACGCTGGCCGCCGCGGAAGTGGCGCAACTACCGGCCGGCCGCTATGTGCGGGTGGTTGTGCGCGACCAGGGCACGGGCATGACGCCGGAAGTGATGGCGCGCGCCGTCGAGCCGTTCTTCACCACCAAGGAAGTAGGCAAGGGCACCGGCCTGGGCCTGAGCCAGGTCTACGGCCTGATGCAGCAGTGCCACGGCATGCTGACGCTCGATTCGCATCCCGGCGAAGGCACGGCGGTGTCGATGTACTTCCCGGCGGTGGAGGGCGGAGATTTGGACGATGAGAACGCCGCCGCCGGCACCGAGCAGGTACTGCTGGTGGACGACCAGCCCGAGGTGCTCGAAACCGCCATCAGCCTGTTCAGCCACCTCGGCTACGAGGTGCTGGCGGCCGATAACGGCGAGCAGGCGCTGGAGACGCTGCGCTCGAATCCCGGCATCGCCATTTTGTTCAGCGATGTGGTCATGCCGGGCATGAGCGGCGTCGAGCTGGGCAAGGCCGCGCGACAGGAATTCCCCGACCTGAAAATCGTGCTGGCGTCGGGCTACGTCAAGACTGCGCTGCGCGACGAGATGCCGGACATCGGCAACTTCGAAATGATCGCCAAGCCTTACCGCCTGAGCGATCTGATCCGCACTTTGAAGGTGCTGTAGCGCTCTTGCTTATCCGTATTGGACGCGGCACGCGCCGCCGTCGTTGCTACGATGGCTCTTCGTTATCGAGGAGCGTTCATGCAAGCGCACATCCTGGTGGTTGGCGGCGCCGGCTACGTCGGTTCCCATATGGTCAAGCGGCTGCGGCATGCCCGCTATCAGCCGGTGGTGCTGGATAATCTGTCGCAGGGCCGGCGCGCGGCGGTTGCCGGCGTGCCGCTGGTGGTGGCGGACCTGCATGACGAAACGGCGCTGGACGTGCTGTTCCAGGCGTTCCCGATCCAGGCCGTGATGCACTTCGCCAGCTTTATCCAGGTGGGCGAATCGGTGCGCGACCCGTCGCGCTACTACGAAAACAACGTCGGCAATACGCTGGGCCTGCTCAAGCAGATGGCCCGGCACAAGGTGCGGCACTTTATCTTTTCCTCCACGGCCGCCATCTTCGGCAATCCGGAATACGTGCCGATCGATGAGCAGCATCCGCGCGCGCCGATCAACCCCTACGGCAAGTCCAAGCTGATGGTGGAGGAAATGCTGGACGATTTCGCGCAGGCCTACCGGCTGCACAGCTGCTGCCTGCGTTATTTCAACGCGGCCGGCGCCGATCCCGAGGCCG
The DNA here is from genome assembly GCF_009674495.1 of Duganella alba. GTDB lineage: Bacteria > Pseudomonadota > Gammaproteobacteria > Burkholderiales > Burkholderiaceae_D > Rugamonas > Rugamonas alba. Next base: position 201,031 of record NZ_WKJN01000008.1, read on the forward strand.
AACTGGGTGAGTGTCACGAGCCGGAAACGCATCTGATCCCGCTGGTATTGCAGGCGGCTGGCGGCCGGCGGCCATCGGTCACCATCTACGGCGACGACTATGCGACGCCGGACGGCACCTGCATCCGCGACTACATCCACGTGCAGGACCTGTGCGATGCCCACCTGCTGGCGCTGCGCAAGCTGGAGGCGGAGGGCGGCAGCCTGCGCTACAACCTCGGCAACGGCAATGGCTATTCGATCCGCGAAGTGATCGCCGCCGCCGAGCGCGTCACCGGACGGCAGATCGCGCAGCTCAAGGGACCGCGCCGCGACGGCGATCCGCCACGGCTGGTGGCCGATGCGGCGCGGGCGCGCAACGAGCTGGGCTGGCGTCCGCGCTTTGCCGATCTGGACACCATTATCCGTCACGCCTGGGCATGGGAGCAGCGGCGGCCGCATTGGGAGCTAGCATTTTGAATGTCTATGTGCGGTAGCGCACCCAGGCGCTTGCCCTTGTGCGGCAATATTTGTTTTTACCTGGATTTTTGACCATGCGGATACTGCAACAACGCCTGCTGCGAGGCGCCAATCTCTACAGCCGCTTTCCTTCTTTGCTGGCCGTGGTGGAATCGCCGCTGGACGAAGCCGGACCGCAGCTGGCCTATACATCACGCTTCCTGCAGCAAGCCTGCGGCGAGGCGGTGGAATTCGCACACGCCGAAGCGGTGGCCGGTGCGCCGACGCAATGGCGCGTCGTGGTGCAATATCAGCTGGAACACGTGGGCCAGGCGGCGCTGGTCGCCGCCGTGGAACTGATCTCCGCCACCGAGCGCGGTGAAGCGCCGGACGTGCCGGCGGCGGTGGCCTCGCTGCGCGCGCTGGCCGCGTCGATGCAGCTGTCCGACAGCGCGCGGACGATCGCGCGCGAAGCGGAGGCGATGGGCATTCCTGTGCAGCGCATCAGCGAGCATGCGGGCCTGATCCGGCTTGGCTGGGGCGCGCGCCAGTGGCGCTACGTCGACAGCGCCGGCGACGACAACCGCCTGCTGACCAACACGCTGCTGCACGACCGCCAGCTGATGCGCTCCCTGCTGATCGAGGCGCAACTGCCGGTGCCGTTCGAACACTTTGAACATCCGCAGCGCCAGCCTGGCGAGCGTTTGCGCGTGCAGGTGATGGACGGCGAGGCGCAGAACGCGCCGCCGGAAGCACGCCATATCAGTGAACGCGCCGCCGGTACGCTGGGCCTGGCCCATGCGCAGGTGGACCTGCTGCCCGGCCGGCGTGGTCCCACGGTGGATGCGGTGCTGGGCACCGCGCCGCCGAGCCACGACCAGCGCGTACTGCTGCGAGAACTGCGTGCGGCACCGGATCAGGCGCGCATTCCGGTCATCGGCATCACCGGCACCAACGGAAAAACCACCACCACGCTGATGATCGCCCATGCGGTACAGCTGGCAGGCTACCGCACCGGCTGCGCCAGCACCCAGGGCCTGGCGCTCGACGGCGAGGTGTACGCGCAGGGCGATTGCACCGGCTACTGGTCGCATCGCAGCATCCTGGCCTCGCCGCAGACCGAATTCGCGGTGCTGGAAACCGCGCGCGGCGGCCTGCTCAAGCGCGGGCTGGCGTATGACCGTTGCAGCGTCGGCGTGATGCTGAATGTCTCGGACGATCACCTGGGACTGGATGGCGTGGAGACGGTGGAACAGCTGGCGCGCGTCAAGTCGTTGGTGGTGACTTCCGCCGCCGTCGCCGTGCTGAATGCCGACGACGGGCACTGCGTGGCCATGCGCGCGCGGCTGGCGCCCGCTGCCCGCGCCATCTACTTTTCCATGAGACCGGACAACGCCGTGCTGCTGGCGCACCTGGCGCAGGGCGGCGACGCGGTCTGGCTGGACAACGACGTGATCATGCTGAGCCAGCGCCAGGTGCGTCAGCGCGTGATGCCGGCTGCGCATATTCCGGCCACCTGCGGCGGCCTGGCGCGCTACAACATCGCCAACAGCCTGGCGGCTGCGGCGGCGTTGTCGGCATCCGGATTCACGGTGGCGCAGATCAGCGCCGGGCTGGCCAGTTTCGAGTCCAACGCGGCCAACAATCCGCTGCGTTCCAATGTGTTCGAGCTGGGACCGATCAGCATCGTGCTCGATTATGCGCACAATCCGGCGGCCTACTCGGCGCTGGCGACGCTGGCGCGCGGGCTGGCGCAAGGGCAGGGGCAGAGCAAGGCCACAGGTCAGAATCCGGGCCGCGTGCTGGCCGTGGTCACATCGCCGGGCGACCGCCGCGACGCCGACCTGACGCGCACCGGCGCCACCTGTGCGATGCACTTCGATCAGCTGTTCGTGTATGAATCGGCCAGTCGTGGTCGCGTGGTGGGAGAAGCTGCTGAACTGATCAGCGCCGGCGCGCGTGCTGCCGGCGGTGCGGTCGTCTCGACGTATGTCGAGGCCGCGCCGGCGGTTCAGGCGGCGTATCGCGCCTGTCAGCCTGGCGACGTATTGGTATTCGCTTGCGGCACCGAGGTATCCACCCTGATTGAAGCGATACGCGAGATTGACGCGCCAGCCGCTGAACGGCTGGCGCAACAGGCGGCGCCTGCCGCCTGATGGTTGTTACACCAGCGTGGCGTCGATGCGCGCCGCGCTGACCGGGTCCACCGGACGCAGCGCATCCACCAGTTCCGACACCGACGATCCGCACGCATACACCAGCACATCGCCAGGTTGGCACTGTGCCAGGCCCAGACGCAGCGCCTGCGCCGGATCGGTTTCCATCAATACGCCGCCTTCGGTGCCGCGCGCCGACCGGGCCGCCGCCTGCATCATGGCGGCGCGTTCGCCGGGCGTGCGGCCCCGGTGCTCGCTTTCCCATTCGTAGACCACGGTGGTGTCGAAGCCGGCGCCGCAGATCTGGCCGATCTGCTGGAAGTCGCGCTCGCGGCGGTCGCCCGGCGATGTCACCACCGCCACGGTACGGCCGGTGGTCATGGCGCGTGCGGTGGCCGCCAGCGCTTCGAAGGCCGCCGGATTGTGGGCGAAATCGACGATCACGCGCACGCCGTTGACGTCGTACAGATTGGCGCGCATCGGGTTGTGGCGTGCATCGGATACAAAGCTGCGCAGGCCGGCGGCGATCGCACCGTTACCCAGGTCGCTGGCCATCAGCGCAGCCGCTGCCGCCAGACCGTTGGCGATATTGTGGCGCGCGCAGCCGCCCAGGGTGGACGGCATTTCGGCCGCGTCGAGCAGGTGATGCTGCTGGCCGGCGCCGTCGGACGCCATCAGCGCGCCGTCCTGCAACCAGGTGGCGCGGCCGCCGGCTTTCAGGTGTTGCAGCAGCGCCGGGTGGGTGGCGTCGCAGCTGAAGTAGATGCGTTCGACGTCTTCATCCAGCGTGTCGCCGACGGCGCGGCAACGCGCGTCTTCCGCATTCAGCACCACGGCGCCGCTGGCCGCCTGCAGCACCACGGCCTTGACGGCCGCCAGGTCTTCCAGCGTCTCCACGCCATCCAGGCCGATATGGTCTTCGCTGACGTTCAGCAGTACCGACACGTCGCAGCGGTCGAACGCCAGGCCGCGTTTCAGAATGCCGCCGCGCGCCGTTTCCAGCACCGCGAATTCAACGTCCGGCGCCGACAGCACGCTGCGCGCCGACCAGTAGCCGCTGCAATCGCCGCGTTTGATTTCCTGGCCGTTGACGAACACGCCTTCGCTGGTGGTGCAGCCGGTGGTGATGCCGGCCTGGCGCAGCGCATGTTCGATCATCAGCGTGGTGGTGGTCTTGCCGTTGGTGCCGGTGACGGCGATGACGGGAATTCGGCCGTCCTGGTTGCCGAACATCGATTCCACGATGGCGGCGCCGGCGTCGCGCGGCACGCCGGCGCTCGGGTATTCATGCATGCGGATGCCCGGCGCGGCGTTGATTTCGATGACGGCGCCATTGCGGCCGTTCAGCGGTACGCTGATGTCTTCGCACACGAGGTCAATGCCCGCCACGTCCAGCCCGATCTTCTGGGCGGCGCGCACGCACATGGCCAGCGTTTCCGGCGGCAGGCGGTCGGTGACGTCTTCCGCCGTGCCGCCGCTGGACAGGTTGGCGTTGCCGCGCATAAGCACACGGCGGCCCTCGACGGGAACGCTGTCGAAGCTCAGATCCTGTGTCGCCAGCGTGGTTTCGGCGTGGCCGTCCAGCGGAATGCGGGTCAGGATGTTGGTGTGGCCTTCGCCGCGTGCAGGGTTGCGGTTTTCCTGTTCCACCAGTTCGCGCACGGTGGAGACGCCGTCGCCCGTCACGGCGGCGGGACGGCGCAGCGCTGCCGCCACCACGCGTTCGCCAGCCACCAGGATGCGGTAGTCGTCGCCGGGAATATCGCGTTCAACGATGATGGTGCGGCCATGTTCGCGCGCGCGCTCGAACGCCAGCTTGACGTCGTCCGGCGTACCGCAGCGGGTGGAAACGCCGCGTCCATGGTTGCCGTCCAGCGGCTTGATGGTGACCAGGCCTTCCAGCTCGCGCGCGGCGCGCAGCGCCTGTTCCACCGTGCGCACGCTGACGCCTTCCGGTACCGGCACGCCGGCTTCCTGCAACAGCGCCTTGGTCAGCTGCTTGTCCGAGGCGATGCCGACCGCAATGTAGCCAGTGTCGCCGGTGATGGTGGCTTGCAGCCGTTTTTGCTGCGCGCCCCAGCCCAGCAGGAACATATTGGCGTCTTCGGTCAGGCGCTGGTAGGGAATGCCCTGGCGGATGGCGGCGCGCAGGATGGCGCCGGTGCTGGTGCCGATGGCGTGGTGTTCGGCGGTGTCGCGCAACGCGGCGACGCCGTTTTCAAGCTGCTGCGCCAGGTCCGGTGCGTTGGACGCGAGGCCGCGCACCAGCGACATCGCCAGGTCGCAGGCGTCGATGGCGACGTGTTCCAGTTCGAACGAGCTGACTACGCGGTAGTGGCCCGGCATGCCGCGCACTTCATGCGTGCGGCCCAGGTAGGTCGGCGTGCCGGCCAGGCATTGCAGTGCGATGGTCACATGTTCGACCACGTGCGCCAGGTTGGCGCCTTGATTGAGCGCCTGCACGAAGCCGCCGTACTGGCCCACCGAGCAGCGATGGTCGTACAGCGACGGCAGCAACGCCAGCAGGCGCTCGTTAAAGCCTGGCAGGGCGGCGGTGTCATGGTCGCGCAGCTCCTGCAGGTCGATCACGGTGAGCAGGCAAGGCTGGTTGGAATACAGATTCGGTCCGCGCAGTACGTGTTGTTTAACGATGTTCATGCTCTAAAGTCCTGTCAGTGAGATAGTGAATAAAGTCAGCCAGCGGGCCGGCATCGTCGGCGCTGGAAAATCGGGAGCCGGATGGCAGCAGGTGCAGCCGCACGTCCAGCATTTGCGGCACCGCGCCGGCCGCAACGTCGGCGATATTGGTTTCGGACTGGCGGCAATCGACGACGGTCACGCTGCCGTGCCCCGCCACTTCGATGCCGCCGCCCTGCACGATCAGCGCCGTGTCTTCATCGATGCCGGCGCCCAGCAGGAACGGGCTTTGCGCGATGGCGCTCAACAAGCGGTTCAGGCGGTGGCGTTGCGAAAAGTGCTGGTCGATGATGACGCGGCTGACGAAGCCCAGTCCCGCGCCAAGGCGCACCGCGCCTTTTTCCGGCGCCAGGTCTGCCCGGCCTTCGGCCAGCATGTGGGTGCACATGCCGGATGCGCCGGCGCTGGTGCCGGCGATGCAGGCGCCGTTGTCGCTGTAGGCGCGGCGCATGGCGCGTTCCAGCTGGGTGCCGCCGAGGAAAGTGACCAGGCGTTTCTGGTCGCCGCCGGTCATGAAGACGCCGCGCGCCTGCGCCACCTTGTGCGCCAGCATGTCGTCATCGGCTTCGGCACGGCTGCTGATGGAGACATGGGTGACGTTCTCCACGCCGAGGGCGGCGAAGGCGGTTTCGTACATCGCCCACACATCCTCGGGAACCTTGCTGGCGGCGGTGATGACGATGATCGGTTGGGTCACGCCGCCGGCCAGTGCGATAAATTTTTGCAAAACTTCCTTGTCATCGGTACGGTCTTCACCGCCGCCGATGATCATCAAACTGCCGGTATGGGTCATATGGTCAATCGATCAGTTGGCGGTACATGCGGGTGGCCATCAGTCCCAGCGGGCGGTGATGCTGGTCAGGCGTCATCAGCCCTTGCAGCAGCTGCATGGCGGCCTGCTTGCTGCCCAGCGTGGCGATTTTCTCTTCCAGCTGGCGCATGGGGCCGTCGTTGTTGTCGTCACTGTGGTGGCGCACGATGCCGCGCGGCGGGCCACGGCGCGGCGTGTGGTGCATGCCCAGCGTGTCCAGCGAGCGTTGACGGGCGCGGAAGCTGGCCACGCGCGGCGGGGTGACGATCCAGTCGCTCAGCACCTGCTGCTCGTAGGCGCTGAAGACGCCGAACATCTCGGCGCGCTCGCTCTGGATCAGGCGCCAGAAACGGCTGTTTTCCGGGGGCTGGCCGCGCTGTATCCAGCCGGCGGTTTCCAGCTCCGCCAGCATCTGCGGGATCTGCTGCGGATCGCTGAGCCATTCGTTGATGCTGCGGCCTGCCAGGCGGCAGTAGTTGGAGTGCATATTGCAGCCGGCATGGCTCTTGTCGGCCATGATGTCCACCAGTTCGGCGTGCAGGTCGAAGCCGTCGATGATCGAAGTGGTGCAGGCGCCCAGGTCGTTGAGGCGGTAGCCATCCTGCACGCGCTGCCACACGCTGGCGCTGTCGCCGAAGCGGTGCATCAGCTGCATCAGCGCCTGCACCGCCTTGTGGGCGTGGCCGGTGCTGCCGTTGTCGACGGTGATGTGCAGCGTGAAGTAGTAGGGATCGATGCCCAGCTCATTGAGCTCGTAGGCGGTGATCAGCAGGTGCAGCGGCAGTTGTTCGTAGCCGAGGTTGTAGCCGATGATCTCCGGCAGGAAGCGCTCGGCGTCATAGGCCAGGGCCAGCTGGATCGCGCCCTGTTCGAAGTAGGTGTCGGGAAGTTGCTGCCAGTCGTCGCAATCGTGCGCGGCCAGCAGTTTTTTGTAGAGCAGGACGTGGTTCTTTTCCGGCACGCCGTCGCCCAGTTCTTCCAGATAGGTCTGGATCAGCGGACGGAAGTCCGGATCGTCCCAGCGCGCCAGCATGCCGTACAGCCAGGCGCCGTCCACCAGCTTGGTGGGCGCGGCGTGCTTGAGGAAGTACAGGGCGTGCGCCTGGTTGCTGAAATAGCGGCGCGGCGCGCCATCGCGGCGGGCTTGCAGGTAGGCCTGGTATTCCATGCCGACCGTGAACGCGCGGCTGGCCACCCAGGGCGCCAGCTGTTCCGGATCGACCGGCAGGTCGTGATGCAGTTGGCGGGCTGCCTGCAGTCGCTGCACCAGGAAAACGCGGGCATTGGCCAGGGCGCCGGCGTCCGGCGGTCCTTCGTTGAGTGACCGGTACACCGCTGCGGCGCTGGTGGCGTCGACAGGGGCGGAAACGGCGTGCGCAAGCTGTAGCATGAGAGTCCCGATAATTGTGAAGAGTTCGTCTGACAATTATCGGGGGCGGTCGCCGTGCCCCACATCGGTGCGTCGCTTGTGTCGCTGTAAGAGTAGGCCCACAACCAGCGTAGGCCGAAGGCGTCAGCGCTGGTCGTCGGCTTCCAGATTGGTGCGGATCTGTTGCAACAGCGCTTGCAGTTGCGTCAACTGTTCTGCCGTCATGCCGTCCACCGCCGCGCCGGAGGCCTGCGCGCCCAGTTCGCGCAGGCTGTTGAAGATGTCCAGACCTTGCGCGCTGGGCTTCAGGCGCATGATGCGGCGGTCGGCGGCGTCGGCTTCCGCTTCCAGCAGCTGCTTGTCGCGCAGGCCTTTCAGCAGGCGCGCCAGCTGGGCCTTGTCGCGGCCCGAGTGGGCCACCAGGTCGCCCTGCGTGGCGCCGGGATGGCGCGCAAAGAAGCCCAGCGCCTTGTATTCCATGTGGGTCAGTTCGTGCGGATTGTCGCGCAGGCCGCGCAGCTGGCGCGCCCGGAACAAATGCATGATCGAGTGGATGGCGTCGAAAACCTGTTCCGATTGGTTGACTTTATTAACTTGTTTGGTCATAATAGGTGACATTATCAACTAAGGAGCAGCAGATGAGCAATCGAATTCAGCGTGTGCGGCATGAAATCAAACGGCGCGAGCTTGAAGTGATCAAGGTGCAGCAGCTCGCTCCGGACTATGTCAGCGTAACATTCAAAGGCGAGACCTTACACGATTTCGTCTCGGCTTCCTACGATGACCACATCAAATTCATGCTGAGCGACGAGGATCGCCGCGATTTCACGCCGCGCAGCTATGACAACGTTGCCGGCGAACTGACCATCGAATTCGCGCTGCACGCCACCGGCGCGGCATCGGATTGGGCGCGCCAGGCGGCGGTGGGGCAGACAGCGGTGATCGCCGGTCCGCGCGGCTCGATGATTATCCCGATGGACTACGCGTGGCACGTGCTGGCCGGCGACGCCACCGCGCTGCCAGCGATCCGCCGCCGTCTTGAGGAGTTGCCGAAGGACGCCAAGGTGCAGGTGCTGGTGGCGGCCGACAGCGCGACTTCGCTGTCGTTCCACAGCGAGGCGCAGGTCGCGCCGCAATTCTTCGACAGCCAGCAAGCGCTGCTGGCCGCCATTCGCGCGCTGCAACTGCCGGAAGGCGAAGGCTTCTTCTGGTTCGCCGGTGAGGCATCGGTGGCCGCGCAGGTGCGCGATACGGTGTTTGTCGACAAGGGCCACCCGCGCGAGGCGGCCCGCATCTCCGCATACTGGAAGCAGGGCGCTTCCGGCCACCACGAAGACCTGTAACGGTCAGAAGGTGTGCTTGATGCCGGTGATGATGCCGGTCTGGTTCAAGCCGGCGCCGACCGAGCCGCCGGCGCTGAGCGCCACCGCCGCCGCGCCGCTGTTGTTGATGCGGGCGGCGGCCACGTAGACGGCGCTGCGCTTGGACAGGTTGTAGATGCCGCGAATGATCACCTGGGCCGAGTCGTTGTTGGTGGCGCGGTAATCCAGCTTGGCCACCTGGCCGTCCAGCGTGAAGAACGGCGTGATGTTGTAGGCCGCGCCGATGTAAATCAGGTTGCTGCGCGGCTGCGTCGCCGAGCCTTGGTTGTTGCGGTTGATGATGCCGACGCCAAGCTTCCAGTCATCGCGTTTGAGGAAGGCGGCGATGTGCGCGCGGCTGTCGGTCTTGTCGCTGCTGTTCAATCCATTGGCCGCGCCGGCGCCGCCGTAGATGCGGTCGTAGGCGCTGATCAGCGCGTAGCCTGGCGCGTCGTAGCGCAGCAGCGCGGACCATTCGCGGCAGGCGATGGCGTCGGTCACGCTTTCGCCGGCGCAGCCGGTGCCTGCGGGGCCGCCGGCGGACGAGGTGTCGCGGCCCAGGCTATAGGTGCCGCCAAGCGTCACGCCGCTGAAGGTGCCGCGATAGGCGACCGAGTTGTCGCTGCGGCCGTTCGGAATGAACGAATCCAGCGAACCGAGGCCGTATTGCGACGGGCCGATGATGTCGACGTCATAGGTCGAGATGTTCAGCATATTGTAATTGCGGCCGAAGGTGACCTGGCCCCAGTTGCCCGATAATCCCACCCAGGCCTGGCGGCCGAACAGGCGGTTCTGGCCCAGCGTGCCGGTGTCCGGCGCGAAGCCGTTCTCCAGCTGGAAGATGGCTTTCATACCGCCGCCCAGATCCTCCGCACCACGGAAGCCGAGGCGCGACGGGAACATGCCGCCGCCCAGGCTCGGCATGCGGGTCAGGCTGTTGCCGGCGGCGTCGGCGTTGTTGTAGTACTCGACGGCGGCGTCGATGATGCCGTACATGGTGACGTTGCTTTGCGCTTGCGCGCCGCTGGCGGCAAAGGCGGCGGCTGCGATGATGAGGGATTTTTTCATTGTGTGTCTCCGTTCTGTTTTGTATAGTCGTGTCGGGATAGCCGCCTCCGTGTGGAGGCGGTTCTCAAGGGGTGGTTAGTTTATTTTTTGTCCCAGGCCGCGCTGGAACCTACCGAGTACAGCGCGCCCGGTGCGTTGCGGGTCTTCTGGAAGTCCTCCAGCGACTGCCCGCGCATGGCGGCGTAGATGTGCAGGTTGGATACGCCCACCACTGCGCCCAGCTTCTCCAGCAGGAAGAAGATCACGCCGTACTGGATCATGCCGCGCCAGTCGCGGCGGGCGATCAGGTCGCGTTCCTGCGGCGTCAAGCCGGCCGCGTCGAAGGTCGCTTCCGGCGCTTCCTTGAACTGCGTGCGGAAGGCCGGATCGATCAGCTGGTGCAGGTACTTGTTGATGCGGTAGGTGCGCACGCTGGTCTCCAGCGTGAACGGGTAGGTGCCCGGCAGGTCTTCAACGCCCTTGGTCTGATGGCCGATGTGAGCGCGGTGCGCTTCGATCGCCGCCGCATTGAGCGCCTTGTCGGTGGAGGCGGCGTTTTCGTACAGCGCCACGGCGATACCGGTCATCGATGGCAGGTAGTACTCGCGGTGCACGCAGTGCAGCCTGCTCGACATGGCGCCGCGCATGGCCATCCACATCACTACTTCCGCGCTTTCCCAGCCGCCCAGCCTGGCGTAGTCGGCATGCGTCATGTTGAGCAGCGTTTCCGGATCGTTCTCGAACAGGTCGAGGAACTGGTGGTCCCACGGCGTGTTGTTGAAGCCCGCGCGCTCGCCATGCACCTGGTGTGACAGGCCGCCGGTGGCGACCAGCACCACGTTCAGGTCTTCCGGATAGCTTTCGATGGCGCGGCGCAGGCCTTGTCCCAGCTTGAAGCAGCGCCGCGCCGGCGGCACCGGGAATTGCAGCACGCCGATCTGCAGCGGCACGATCTTGCCCGGCCATTCCTGCTCGTGCGGCCACAGGATGGACAGCGGCGAGAAGCAGCCATGGTCCAGCCCTTTCTCCTGGAAGAACGACATGTCGAATTCGTCCGCCATCAGCGACTGGCCGATGTGGCGCGCCAGGCCCGCGTGGCCGGCGATCGGCGGCAGGTTGCGCGCGCCGCCGCCTTCATCGGCCGCCTTGTAGCTGTCGCCGATCCCCAGCGAGAACGCCGAGTAGTGGTCGAAGAAGAACGAGGTCACGTGGTCGTTGTAGATGACGAGCATGACGTCGGGCTTTTTCTCCGCCAGCCATTGCTGCACCGGTTCATAGGCTTTGAAGATGGGCGCCCAGGCAGCGTCGTGCTGCTTGTTGGCGTCCAGCGCGAAGCCGATGGTCGGAGTGTGGGACGAGGCGATGGCGCCGATGATGTTGGCCATGATGATTCCTAAGCTTTCGCTACAACGGCGCGTTGGCCGAGTTTATTAATGACGATGAAGATGGCCGCCAGCGTTGCCGGTCCCGCCAGGATGGCGATCACCGCGCTGAAGCCCCAGCCCATCGACAGCAGCACGCCGCCGGCGAAGGAACCGAAGATGCTGCCAAAGCGGCCCATGCCCTGCATCCAGCTGACGCCAGTGGCACGCACCACGGTCGGGTAGCACGACGGGGCGTAGGCATTCAGGCCGGTCTGGGCGCCGCTCATGCAGAATCCCGCCAGCAGCACGAACACCGAGAACAAGGACGATTCTACGCTTCCCGAGGCCAGGCACAGGATGAAGATGGCGCCGCCCAGATAGGCCGCGGAAATCACCTTGTTCGGCGATACGCGGTCCATGAAGTAGCCGACCAGCAGCGCGCCGACGGTGCCGCCCAGCTGGAACAGCGCGGTGATGTTGGCGGCGCGTTCGATCGGCAGGCCGGCATCCTTGATCATGGTCGGCAGCCAGCCGCTCAGCAGGTAGATCACCAGCAGGCCCATGAAGTAGGTGCCCCACAGCGACAGCGTGGTGGCGCGATAAGCGGAAGACAACAGCACTTTGCCTGGCTGCGAGCCGGTCACCTGCGGTTCGCTGATGGTGAACTGAGTGTTTTCCGGCACGTCGCCGCCAACCACGCGGCGCAGCGTGCGGCCGATGCGCTCGGCCGGGAACTTGCGGACTACCAGGAAACGCACCGATTCCGGCACCAGCAGCAGGTAGACCGGCAGGCAAAGCAGCGGCACCGCGCCGCCGGCGATCAGCACCGCGCGCCAGCCGTGGTGCGGCAGGATCGCCGCCGCGCCGAAGCCGACCAGCGCCGAGCCGAGATTAAAGCCGGTGAACATGATGGCGATCAGCGTCGAGCGCGAACGCTCCGGCACGTATTCCGACAGCAGGGTGGTGGTGTTCGGCATGGCCGCGCCGAGACCGAGGCCGGTCAGGAAGCGCAGCAGCGACAAGGTGGTGACGTCCTGCGCGAAGCCGCTGATGATGGTGAAGGCGCCGAACCAGGCGACGGAAGTCATCAGCAGTTTCTTGCGGCCGAAGCGGTCCGACATCGGGCCGACCAGAATGGCGCCGATGGCCAGGCCGATGGGGGCTGCGCTCATCACGACGCCAAACGCGGCGCGCGAGATGCCCCATTCCCTGGTGATGTCCGGTGCGAGGAAGCCCATGATGGCGACATCCATGCCGTCGGTGGCGACGATCAGGAAGCAGAGAGCGAGCAGCAGCCATTGGCGGCCGCTCATCTTCCTGCTGTTGATGTGGGCCCGGACGTCGAGCGTATGTCCTATATTCATTAAGTCTCCTGTCTTGGTTCTGGTTTTATGTAAAGAGGTGTTAAGGCAGATGAAGCTGCCATCGCCGCTGTAACACAATCGCAGTGTACGTATTGACAGGAGGGAGAGTATTGCTTTTGCTTGCCGGACCGTTTCAATCTGCTTATCGCCAGCGCGCGCTGATGGCTTCGATTTCAGCCAGCAGGGCATACGCGCCAGGAGATAAATGAGCATTTTTACGGGTGGTGATGCCGATGCTGCGTTCCATGCCGGGCATCTCGAATGGCAGCACGACGAGTTGGCTGGTTTGCACTTCGTGGTGCAGCTGGTGCGCCGACAAGACCGTCAGCATATCGCTGGAGACCAGCAGGCCGCGCAGCAGCGCCAGGTCGCCGGTTTCCACGGCGGGCGAGGGCGGTTGCTGGCCCTGGCGATTGAAGAACTGCACCAGCGATTCGCGTAACGGCGTACCGCTGCGCGACAGTACCCAGCGGTAACCGGCGAGATCTTGCAGCGTCAGCTTCTTGCGCTGCGTGAGCGGATGGCCGGTACGCGCCACCAGCGCCGCCTTGTCCTCGAACAGCGAGCGCGATTCGAACACGTCGGCCGAGCTGGCGCGCTGGGCGCCGACGATGAAATCGATGCGGCCGCTCAGCAGGCTGGCAGTCAGTTCCTCATACGGGCTTTCCAGCGAGCGGATGTGCAGTTGCGGATGACGCTTGAGCACCGAGGCGATCGCCGTCGGCAGCAGCTGCGACCGCGCCAGCGGCAGCGCGCCGATGGTGACCACGCCCAGCACCACGCCGGCCAGCGCGGCGATGTCTTCCGGGATGTGGCGCAGTTCCGACAGCACGCGTTCGAACGATTCGGTCCAGCGGCGGCCGGCGTCGGTGGGCATCATGCCGTGGGCGGTGCGCAGGAACAGCGGCTGGCCCAGCATGTCCTCCAGCCTGGCGATGGCCTGGCTGACCGCCGACTGTGATACGCCCATCACGTGCGCCACGCTGGGCATGTGGTGCATCTCGGCCAACAGCGTGGCGGCTTGCAGGCGGCGTTCATTGAGCAGCGCTTCGATGCCGCCGACCTTGGCGCCATTGCGGTCGCGCAGGCGCACGGCTTCCTCGCGTACCGCGTGCAGCTCGGCCTCGATGCGGTCGGCGCGCTTGCGCACTTCTTCGCCGGCGGCGGTGAGCAGCATGCCGCGCCCCTTGCGCTCGAACAGCTGGGCGTCCAGGCTTTCCTCCAGCGAGGCGACCGAGCGCGCCACGGCGGACGATGCGCGGAACAGGCTTTCCGACGAGCGGCGGATGCCACCGCTGGCGGCGACGGCGTTAAACGCGTGGAGGTGGCGCAGGCTGACCAGGAACATGGTGATTAAAAAGTAGGCGTAATAAGCAGATTAGAACAAATCAGCGTCCACAACGCAACCATGGAAACGGTGCCGGCACAGATACTGGCGGCATTCACACAGCGTATTCGTCCGTCACCATGAGCCAACATCCAGTATCCGACCAGCGCGCAGTTCCTTGTATGTTGATGCGTGGCGGCACATCGCGCGGGCCGTTCTTCCTGGAATCCGATCTACCCGTCGATACGGCGGCGCGCGACCGGCTGCTGCTGGCGGCCATGGGTTCGCCCGATCCGCGTCAGATCGATGGCCTGGGCGGCGCCCATCCGCTGACCAGCAAAGTCGGCATCGTCCGCCGCAGTACCACGCCCGGCGTCGACCTGGACTTCCTGTTCGCGCAGCTGCAACCGAATAACGACACGGTGGATGTCACGCCCAACTGCGGCAATATGCTGGCCGCCGTGCTGCCGTTCGCGCTGGAGCGCGGTCTGCTGCCGGTGGCGCAGGGCGTTACCACCGCGCGCATTCTGACGCTGAACACCGGCATGCAGTGCGATGTGACCGTGCAGACGCCGGGCGGACAACTGCAATACAGCGGCGACGCCCGCATCGACGGCGTGCCCGGCACCGCCGCGCCGATCAGCATCAACTTTCTGGACACCGCCGGTTCCGTGTGCCCATCGCTGCTGCCCTCCGGCCGCGCGCTGGACAGCATCGCCGTCGCCGACACGCAGATCGAGGCCACGCTGATCGACAACGGCATGCCGATGGTGCTAGTGCGCGCCGCCGATTTCGGCATCACCGGCTATGAGCCTGCCGCCGAACTGACCGCCAACGACGCGCTACGCGCCCGGCTCGAAGCGCTGCGCCTGGCCGTCGGTCCGCTGATGGGCCTGGGCGATGTCGCCGCGAAAAACTATCCGAAGATGTGCCTGATCTCCGCGCCGCGCGACGGCGGCGCGCTCAACACGCGCTGTTTCATCCCGCACGTTTGCCACGACTCCATCGGCGTGCTGGCCGCAGTGACGGTGGCCACCGCCTGCGTGCTGCCGGGCGCCATCGCTGAAGGCATTGCTGTCGCACCGGACTGCGACGTGAAAACGCTATCGATCGAACATCCCACCGGCGAATTCAGCGTCGAACTGGAAACCGACCAATCCGGGCAGGTGACGCGCGCCGCTTTGCTGCGTACCGCCCGTCCCATCATGCGGGGCGAAGTGCTCGTCCCCGCGCATCTCTGAAAAGGATCATCCGATGATTATTGATTGCCACGGCCACTACACCACCGCGCCGAAAGCGCTGGAGGAATGGCGCAACAAGCAGATCGCCAACCTGAGCACGCCGGAGCTGGGCCCGAAAGTCGCGGACCTGAAAATCAGCGACGACGAGCTGCGCGAATCGATTGAAACCAACCAGTTGCGCCTGATGAAAGAACGCGGCTCGGACCTGACCATCTTCTCGCCGCGCGCCAGCTTCATGGCGCACCACATCGGCGACTTCAATACCAGCGCCACCTGGGCCGCCATCTGCAATGAGCTGTGCGCGCGTGTGTCGCAGCTGTTCCCTGACCACTTCATCGGCGCGGCCATGCTGCCGCAGTCGCCCGGCGTCGATCCGGCCACCAGCATTTCCGAGCTGGAGAAGTGCGTCAAGGAGTACGGCATGGTCGGCATCAACCTGAATCCCGATCCTTCGGGCGGGCATTGGACCTCGCCGCCGCTGTCGGACAAATCGTGGTATCCGATTTACGAAAAGATGGTGGAGTACGAGATTCCGGCCATGATCCACGTCAGCACCAGCTGCAACGCGTGCTTCCACACCACCGGCGCGCATTACCTGAACGCCGACACCACCGCCTTCATGCAGTGCCTGACCAGCGACTTGTTCAAGGACTTCCCGACGCTGAAGTTCCTGATTCCGCACGGCGGCGGCGCGGTGCCGTACCATTGGGGCCGATTCCGCGGCCTGGCGCAGGAAATGAAAAAGCCGCTGCTGACCGAGCACCTGCTGAACAACATCTTCTTCGACACCTGCGTCTACCACCAGCCTGGCATCGACCTGCTGACCGAGGTCATGCCGGTCAAGAACGTGCTGTTCGCTTCCGAGATGATTGGCGCCGTGCGCGGCATCGATCCTGAAACGGGCCACTACTACGATGACACCAGGCGCTACATCGAAGCGGCCAATCTGACCAACGTTGATCGCGCCAATATTTTCGAACACAACGCGCGCCGCGTCTTTCCGCGCCTGGACGCGGCACTGAAGGAGAAGGGATTATGACCACACCGCTGATCAATCAACTGGGCGTCGTCAAGCGCAACATCGTGCGCGCCGAGCGCGAACACGTTGACCACCTGGGCCAATTCGGCAGCGCCACCGTGCACGAAGCCATGGGCCGCGTCGGTTTGCTGAAGCCTTATATGCGTCCGATCTACGCCGGCGCGCAAGCCGCCGGCACCGCCGTCACCGTGCTGCTGCATCCTGGCGATAACTGGATGATGCATGTGGTGGCGGAACAGATCCAGCCGGGCGACATCGTGGTCGCCGCCATCACCGCTGAATGCACCGATGGCTATTTCGGCGACCTGCTGGCCACCAGCTTCAAGGCGCGCGGCGCCAGGGCGCTGATCATTGACGCCGGCGTGCGCGACGTGCGCTTCCTGACCGAGATGGGCTTCCCCGTCTGGAGCAAGAACATCAGCGCCAAAGGCACGATCAAATCGACGCTGGGTTCCGTCAACATCCCTGTACTGTGCGCCGGCGCGCTGGTGAATCCGGGCGACGCCATCATCGCCGATGACGACGGTGTGGTGGTCGTGCCGGCCGCCGACGTCGCCCGCGTGGCCTCCGTAGCGCAACAGCGCGAAGACCTGGAAGGCGAAAAGCGCGCCAAACTTGGGGCCGGCGTGCTTGGCCTGGACATGTACAACATGCGCGGCCCGCTGGAGCAGGCGGGCCTCAAGTACATCGACTGACAGGCCAATTCGATCC
Organism: Duganella alba; assembly: GCF_009674495.1. Taxonomy (GTDB): domain Bacteria; phylum Pseudomonadota; class Gammaproteobacteria; order Burkholderiales; family Burkholderiaceae_D; genus Rugamonas; species Rugamonas alba. The sequence continues at coordinate 217,955 of NZ_WKJN01000008.1, forward strand.
CTGTGGGATTGATTGTGTGTACGAGCTTCGGGATTATCTTTGACGAACGTCCTAATACAATGAGCAGCTTCATTGATTAGGAAATCCCCGATGCAAAAATTGTTCTCGTCTTTCGATCTGGCAGGCCTTCTTCTGCCGAATCGCACCGTCATGGCCCCCATGACCCGCTCCCGCGCCGAGAACGGCGTGCCGGATGCGCAGACGGCGTTGTACTACCGCCAGCGTGCTTCCGCTGGCCTCATCATCAGTGAAGGCATTCCGGTCTCGCGCGAGGGTGTCGGCTTCCTGTTCAATCCCGGCCTGTATTCGGATGCGCAGCAGGCCGGCTGGCGCGCGGTGACCGATGCGGTCCACGCCGACTGCGGGCGTATCTTCGCCCAGCTCTGGCATGTAGGACGGCTCTCGCACGTCTCCTTGCAAGAGGACGGGGCGTTGCCGGTATCGTCGGTGGCGCGTCAGGCGGCCGGCTCCAGCGCGTTCGCGTGGCAGCATCCCGGCGTGGCCGGTCAGGTTCCAGCGAGCGAACCGCGCGCGCTGGCTGCCAGTGATATTCCGCGCGTGATCAACGATTTCGTGCTCGCCGCGCGGCGCGCCATGGCGGCCGGCTTCGATGGCGTCGAGCTGCATGGCGCGAACGGCTATCTGTTCGAACAATTCATCAACGGTGAACTGAATACGCGGGACGACGCTTACGGCGGCTCGATCGACAACCGCCTGCGCCTGATGCTGGAGACGATCGATGCACTGATTGCCGAAGTTGGCGCCAACCGCATCGGCGTGCGTATCTCACCCTTCGGCCGGCTGTACGACATGCAGCCCTTTGCCGACGAACGCGAAACCTGGCTGGCGCTGGCAAGGGCCCTCAATCAGCGGAAACTGGCTTACGTGCACACGAGCGATCAGCTCACGCTGGGTCAGACACCGATCCCCTCCGACTTCGCCAGCGAATTCCGCAAGGCCTACCAGGGCACGCTGATTTCCGCCGGTGGCTTTGACCGCGACAGCGCCGAGGCGGCGCTTCAGGGCGGCCAGCTCGATCTGGTGGCGTTCGGCCGTCCTTTCATTGCCAATCCTGATCTGGTGGAGCGCATGTGCAATGACTGGCCGCTGGCGGATGCCGACCGCGCCACGTTCTACGGCCTGCATGGCGCGAAGGGGTACACCGACTATCCCGCTTACCAGTTATCTTAAGGAGAACACGATGACCGATCACGTACAAAAACTGCTCGACCTGGAAGAAATCAAGAATCTGCGCATGCTGTATGGGCACTACCTGGATAGCAACAGCTTGACCGAACTGGCGGAACTGTTCGCACCCGACGCCGTGTGCAATTTCGGCGCCGGCGACATCCACGGACGCGAAGCGATCCGCGACGGCCTGGCAAAGGCTTTCATTGAGTACGACGTGGAGCGCCATGGCAGCTATCCGTTTCTGCATGCGGTGACCAACCAGTGGGTGGAAATCGTCGATGCCGATACCGCGCAGGGACGCTGCTATTTGCTCGATCTGCACACGGTCAGCAAGCCCGGACGCGACCCGTGGATTCTGTTGGGGATGTACGCCGACGAATACCAGCGTATCGACGGCCGCTGGTACATCGCGCGCTCGCAACTTGACGTGGTCTGGCCATCGCGCCAGGTTGGCGGCGGCCATCCGGGGCATGGCCTGGTGCTGCCGGTGCGGGCACGCCAATGAGCCCGGCATCCGATCAAGAACGCGCCAGCCTGGCGCAACATGCCGCCTTCAAGCGGGTATTCACGCCCGGCCGCCTGACCTTCGGCTTGATCGCTCCGCTGGAGGCTTATCCTGATACGCCGTTTCCGACGTTGAAGGATCACGAACGCATGGCGAAAATGATCGACGACGCCGGCTTTGCCAGCATGTGGCTGCGCGATGTGCCGTTCTACGATCCGAATTTCGGCGACGTGGGGCAGATGCTCGATCCCTTCGTCTATGCGGGATTCCTGGCCTCGGTCACCAGCCGGATCAGCATCGGCACCGCCGGCATCGTGCTGCCGCTGCGCGATCCGATTATCGTCGCCAAGCAGGCGGCGTCGGTCGATCAGCTGAGTGGCGGCCGGTTCATTCTGGGCTTGTCGACCGGCGACCGGCCTTCGGAGTATCCTGCGTTCGGCGCCGACTTCGATAACCGCGAGGAGCGCTACCGCGAAGCGTTTAAGCTGATCCGCAGTGTCAGTGAACAGAAATTCCCCAAGCTGGACACCAGGCATTACGGCATGCTGCACGGCGAACTCGATCTGGTGCCGAAGCCGGTCGGTGCGCGCATGCCGATGATCGCGGTAGGGCGTTCGCGCCAGCCGCTGGAATGGCTGGCGCAGAATGTCGATGCGTGGATCTGGTCCGTCGACGACGCGAATGCGATCAGCCAGATATTGGATAGCCTGCGCGTCAACGCCGGCGCGGCGCCGCCGCCGGCATATGGCTACGCGACCTTTTTCGACCTGGCGAAAGATCCGGACGCGCCGCCCAAGCGGTTCTATAACGTGGTACGGATCGGCCGCAAGGCGCTGATCGAGCGCTGGTATCAGCAGCAGGAACTGGGCGTCACCCACGTCGCCCTGAACATGAAGCCGTCGCAGCGCAGCGCCGAAGACGTGATCGCGGAGATGGCGGAGCATGTGCTGCCGTTGTTCGGCGGGAGCGTTCAGGCGCCCGCCGATGCATAGGCTTCAGCGTGTCGGATGAAAAACGGGGTTCGGCGCTGCCGCCATATCGGTCAGCGCGTCAATGGCGGCGCGCAGCTTGGGCTTGAGATAGCGCGTCACCGGCCATACCGCATGGATCGGCATTTCGCCGCCCGCATGTTCATCCAGCACCGTAACCAGTTCGCCGGATTGCAGGTGGGTGCCGATCAGCCAGGTCGGCAACTGGCACAGCCCCGCGCCTGCCAGCACCGCGTCCAGCATCGCCTGGCCATCCCGGAATTCGTGGCGAACGCGGATGGGCTGTGCGATGGTGTCGCCATCGGACGCCCGCAGCATCCATGCGGGCGGTCCCTGCCTGCGCCAGCCGATGATGCAGTCGTGTTCACCGAGCTGCTCCCGTGTCAGCGGAGCGCCGTGCCGGGCAATGTAGGCGGGCGCCGCGCAGATCAGCAGGCGCTGCGTGCCGAGCTGGCGCGCGACCAGGTCGGCATCGTTGTTCAAGGCGCCAATGCGGACCGCCAGGTCGACGCCTTCCTCCACCAGGTTGACGGTGCGGTCGGTAAACGTGACGGCGAGATCGAGGCGCGGATGCTGGGCCGCGAAGTCCAGCAGCGTTGGCAGGACGTGCAGGCGGCCGAAGGCGGCGGGCAGGTCGACCCGCAATCTGCCGGCGGGCGACTGACGGCCGGTGCTCAGGCTACTTTCCATTTCCTCCAGGTCGCCGAGCATCTGCACGCACATGTCGTAATACGCCGTGCCTTCCTGCGTCAGCGCCAGCCGGCGCGTGGTGCGATGCAGAAGCTTGGTGCCGAGACGGGACTCCAGCCTGGTGACGCTCTTGCCGACGCCGGATGCCGTGACGCCGCGTTCGGCGGCGGCCGCCGCAAAGCTCCCCAGGCGCACGGCCGCGACAAAGTCGTAAATTCCGTCAAAGCGGTCATTGTCTGTCATGGAGGGCCTTTATATCCGCAGCGCGTCGACCACCAGCGTGAAGGCCAGCGAGGATTGGCGGCGGCTCGGGTAGTACAGGTGGTAGCCGGGGAAGGTCGGGCACCACTCGCGCAGCACGCGCAGCAGAGTGCCGTCTTTCACATGGTCCTCTACCATATCTTCCGGCACGTAGGCCAGGCCGTAGCCGGCCAGCGCGGCGCGCAGGCGCGATGAGGTGTTGTTGAATACCCATTGGCCGTCGACGCGCACGTTCAGCGGCGCGCCGTTCTTTTCGAATTCCCAGATCTGCAGGTTGCCGTGCGTCGGCAGGCGCAGGTTGATGCAGCGGTGCTGCTGCAGGTCGTGCGGCGTGCGCGGCTTGGGATGGCGCGAAAAATATTCGGGTGTGCCCACCACCGCCATGCGCAGGTCCGGGCCGATGCGCACGGCGATCATGTCCTTTTCCACCGAGTCGCCCAGGCGCACGCCGGCGTCGAAGCGCTGCGTGACGATGTTGGTCATGCTGTAGTCGACGTTGATGTCGATCTTCACGTCCGGATAGTCGTGCATAATGGCCGACAGCTTGGGCCACAGCACATTGTTGGCCGCGTGTTCGGCGGCGGTGATGCGGATGGTGCCGGCCGGCTTGTCGCGCAATTCGCTCAACGAGGCCAGTTCCTGCGTGATCTCGTCGAAGCGCGGCGCGGCGGTGTTCAGCAGCCGCTCGCCGGCCTCGGTGGGGCTGACGCTGCGCGTGGTGCGGGTCAGCAGGCGGATGCCCAGGCGCGTCTCCAGGCCGCGTATCGTGTGGCTCAGCGCCGACTGCGACACGCCCAGCTGCTTGGCCGCCTTGGTGAAGCTGCCTTCGCGCGCCACCGCCACAAAGGCCAGCAGGTCGTTGAAATTCTCGTGTTCCACTGATGAAACTCCCTCATAAGCTCATGCTGATTATACCGTCTTATCAATAGGCCTTCGCTTGCCTACACTGTGGGCCTGATATCCGATTGGAGCAACGCCCATGGAACACAAGCGCGCCATACTTGCCATCATCCTGGTCAGCTACGTCATGATCGTGCTGGACACGTCGGTGGTGCTGACCGGACTGCCGAAGATTCATCTTGAAATGGGCTTCAGCGACAGCGGCCTGGCGTGGGTGCAGAGCGCCTACACGCTGACCTTTGGCGGCTTTCTGCTGCTGGCCGCGCGCGCCGGCGACATCATCGGCCGCCGCCGCATGCTGGTGGCGGGGCTGGCGCTGTTCACGCTGGCGTCGCTGGCCATCGGCGCGGCGGCCACGCCGGCCGCGCTGGTCATCGCGCGCGCGGTGCAGGGACTGGGCGCGGCGATCCTGGCGCCGTCCACGCTGGCGCTGCTGCAAACCACGTTTGCCGACGGCGCCGAACGCACGCATGCGGTATCGCTGTACAGCGCCACGGCGGGCATCGCCGCCAGCGTCGGCCTGGTGCTGGGCGGCGTGCTGGCGGAGTGGTGGTCGTGGCGTGTCGGCTTCCTGATCAACCTGCCGATCGGCGCGGCGATGATCTGGGCGGCACGCCGCTATATTCCCGAAAGCCCGCGCAGCAGCGGCCAGTTCGATGTGGTCGGCGCGCTGACTTCCACCGTCGGCATGAGCGCGCTGGTCTACGCTGTCATCCGTTCGGCCGGCGCCGGCTGGCTCGATGGGCTGACGCAGGGGGCGCTGGCGGCGAGCTTGCTGCTGCTGGCGGCATTTGTCGTCAATGAACGCGGCGCGGCGCAGCCGATCATGCCGCTGCGATTGTTCGCCGACCGCCAGCGCGCCTCGGCCTACGCCGCGCGCATGCTGTTCCTGGGGGCGATGATCGGCTTCTTTTTCTTCACCACGCAGTATCTGCAAACAGTGCTGCACTATCCGCCGTCGCTGACCGGCATGGCGTTCCTGCCGATGACGCTGGTGAACTTTGTCGTCGCGCTGCAAGTGCCGCCTCTGACGCGCCGCTTCGGCAATGCGCGCCTGCTGGGGTTCGGACTGCTGGTCTGCCTGATCGGGATGGCATGGCTGAGTCGCGTGTCGCCCGGCGGCGCTTATCTGACTGCCGTAGCGCTGCCGATGGTGCTGATCGGCGCGGGGCAGGGCCTGACGCTGAGTCCCCTGACGGCTGCCGGCATCGCCGGGGTGCAGGCGCGGGATGCCGGCGCGGCGGCGGGCCTGGTGAATGTGGCGCACCAGCTGGGCAACTCGCTCGGGCTGGCGGTGCTTGTGGCGCTGGCTGCGGCCGGTGCGCGCGGCCTGTCCGGCGCCGGGCTGCTGGCGCATCGCGTGACGACCGCGCTGAGCGCTTCGAGCGTGTTCCTGGTGCTGGCGCTGCTGCTGATGGTGCGGCTGGGATGTGGCAAAAAAGTCGGCATTGAGGTAGCGCAGTCGTAGCAACGGGACGGCGTGCACAATGAAGGACCAAGCACGGAGGCCTTCATGACCGCACACACCGAGATACTCATCCGTCCACGCGAGCACGACGACGCCAGTTGCCCGCCTTGCAGCGACCTGCCGGCGTTGCGCGCCTACTTCGACCGCGAAGGCTTCGCGGTGATACGGCGCCTGCTGCCGCTGGCGGCCTGCGAGGCGGCGCGGCAGGCCTTCCTGCATGAGGTGCTGCCGGCGCGGCGCGCCTACTTCAAGCGGCACGCGTCCGGCCGCTACGAACGCAACGTCTACACCGAGTACGGCCACATGAAGTATCCGATCATGAACCTGCAGGATATCGGCGGCCGCCGCTTCCGCCAGTTCCGCCAGCGCGGACTGGAACTGCTGACGCATCCCCAGGTGCGGCAGCTGATGCGCCAGCTGTTCGGCGAGCCGGCGCGGCTGGTGCACACCATGTACTTCGACGGCAACCAGGCCACCTGGGCGCACCGCGACGGCGACTACTTCGATTCCACCGCCGCCGGCCGCATGATCGGCGTCTGGATCGCGGCCGAGGACATCCATCCCGACGCCGGCCGCTTCTACGTGGTGCCGGGCAGCCACCGCAGCATCATGGCCGGCATCGACGACCCGAACGGCGCGCGCTACAAGCGGCAGATGGACGACTTCGTGCGCAGCGGTCCCTGCGACTGCGTGGCGCCGGTGATGATGCAGGGCGATGTGATCCTGTGGTCGGCGCTGACGGTGCATGGCAGCCTGCCGACCGCCGACGCGCGCCACACGCGCCGTTCGTTCACCGGCCACTATGTGCCGGACTCGCAGCCGCTGCGACGCTACCTGAGCGACGCGCCCACCGACCGCTACATCGCCGTCAACAACGTCCCCATCGCGCTGCACGAGGACGGCCATACGCTGGGCGGGGTGCTGAAGGCGGCGCTGAAGTCGGACTATCCGCTGCTGTACGGCGCGCTGCGGCGCGCCACCGCCGCCTGCGGCCTGGGAGCGCGCTAGCAGCAGCGCGCGCGGCCCGGTAGCCCTCGAAAGTGGGGAGGGATTCCTGCTTAGGCGATATCGCGGCGCGCACGGGCCGGCGCTACCATCGGGGCATGAAATCGATCGCCTTTTTTGTCTTCCCCGGATTCGAGCTGCTCGACTGCGCCGCCGTGACGGTGTTCGAGCAGGCCAACGTGATCTCGGGCGCGCGCCTGTACCAGGTGGCGATGCTGTCGCCGCTGGGCGGCGCGGTGGCCAGTTCGGCAGGGCCGACGGTCGGCACCCAGGCCTGCGCCGCCGGCGCCTGGGATACGGTGCTGGTGTTCGGCGCGGCCGGCAACCTGCCCACCTGCGCGCCGGTGGTGGCGATGGTGCGTGCCGCCTGTGCCGGCGGCGCAGGCCTGGGT
>NZ_WKJN01000090.1 GCF_009674495.1 Duganella alba
AGGTTAACCGAATAGGGAAGCCGTAGAGAAATCGAGTCCGAACAGGGCGATAGTCGCTGGGTGTAGACCCGAAACCAAGTGATCTACTCATGGCCAGGATGAAGGTGCGGTAACACGCACTGGAGGTCCGAACCCACTAATGTTGAAAAATTAGGGGATGAGCTGTGGGTAGGGGTGAAAGGCTAAACAAACTTGGAAATAGCTGGTTCTCTCCGAAAACTATTTAGGTAGTGCCTCAAGTATCACCATCGGGGGTAGAGCACTGTTATGGCTAGGGGGTCATCGCGACTTACCAAACCATTGCAAACTCCGAATACCGATGAGTGCGAGCTTGGGAGACAGACGTCGGGTGCTAACGTCCGGCGTCAAGAGGGAAACAACCCAGACCGCCAGCTAAGGTCCCAAAGATTGGCTAAGTGGAAAACGAAGTGGGAAGGCTAAAACAGTCAGGATGTTGGCTTAGAAGCAGCCATCATTTAAAGAAAGCGTAATAGCTCACTGATCGAGTCGTCCTGCGCGGAAGATGTAACGGGGCTAAGCCAGTCACCGAAGCTGCGGATATGCGTAAGCATATGGTAGGAGAGCGTTCTGTAAGCCTGCGAAGGTGTCTTGTAAAGGATGCTGGAGGTATCAGAAGTGCGAATGCTGACATGAGTAGCGATAATGGGGGTGAAAAGCCCCCACGCCGTAAGCCCAAGGTTTCCTGTTCAACGTTCATCGGAGCAGGGTGAGTCGGCCCCTAAGGCGAGGCAGAGATGCGTAGCTGATGGGAAGCAGGTTAATATTCCTGCACCGTCGTATGATGCGATGGGGGGACGGATCGCGGAAGGTTGTCTGACTGTTGGAATAGTCAGTTTCTGGTTCATAGGAGGTACTTAGGCAAATCCGGGTACGTAATCCAAGGGGCTGGGACGAGTGAACTTGTTCACGTAGCAATCGGAAGTGGTTCCAAGAAAAGCCTCTAAGCTTCAGTCATACGAGACCGTACCGCAAACCGACACAGGTGGGCGAGATGAGTATT
>NZ_WKJN01000091.1 GCF_009674495.1 Duganella alba
AATGCGGTGGCGTTTGCCGATTTCTTCCAGGACGGCTCGTACTCCATGGTCACCCATACGCTTGCGCGCCGCTGGCGGCAAAGGCGGCGGCCGGCCAAACGGGCGGCGGGCCGGCGGCTGGCGTGGCGTTGACGCCGCAGCCGGGCAGTGACAGCGCCGCAGCCTTGCGCCAGCTGGCCGGTCTGTGGGGCCTGGCCCTGACCGATGGCGATCCGTGTCCGGCGGCGGCGCGCGCCAACCTGCGCTGCCTGCAGACCAAGGGCGGCATCGAGGATGTGCGCCTGCTGGACCGTCCCGCCATGCTGAAACTGCACGACGATCCGGTCGCGCCCAACTACGTGCTGCTGACCGCGCTGGAAGACGACAAGGCCACCATCGTGATGGCCGGCGGCAAGCCGCAGACCGTGAGCCTGGCGGCGCTGGCGGCGCGCTATGACGGCGAGTTCGCCACGTTCTGGCGCGCGCCGCGCGCGTGGCGCGATGAGGTCCGCAGCGGCGACCAGGGACCGGATGTGGACTGGCTGGCCAAGCGCCTGTCGCAAATTTACGATCTGCCCAAGCCGCAGGAGAACCAGCCGCTGGACGCGGCGCTGCGCAAGCGCCTGACCGAGTTCCAGACGGCGCAGAACCTGAAGGCCGACGGCGTGGCCGGGCCCAAGACTTTTATCCGCCTGTATCAGCTGGGCGGTGTGCAGGAACCACGTCTGCGCTAACTTACATCGATCACACTTATGTCTTATATTCTGGAAGCCTTGAAAAAGGCGCAAGCGGAACGTCAACTGGGCAGCTCGCCCACCATTCACGCGCCGACCTTGCAGGCGACGGAGCCGGCATCGTCGGTGGCGCGCTTCAGCAAGCCGATGCTGCTGGCGGTGCTGGGCATGGCGGTGGTGATCGGCGTGCTGCTGGTGCTGGTGTGGCGGCCGTCCGCGGCGCCGGCCGCCATGACCACGGCGCCTGCGGCGCAGCCGGTCGCCGCGCAGCCGCA
>NZ_WKJN01000092.1 GCF_009674495.1 Duganella alba
GGCGCTGTCGTGCGCGCCGGCGGCCGGCGCCTGCAGGCGGCCGTCGTCGTCCGGCAGCAGCAGCGTGGCGCGGGCGCGGAAGGCGCGCTGGATGACGCTTTGCGTGGTGTCGAAGATTTGCTCGGTCTGCAGCGCGCCGGACAGTTCTCGGGCGAATTCGTACAGCGCCCGCGAGCGCCGCTCGCGGTGCGCCGCCACCCGCGCCTGGAAGCGCAGGTCGGCCGTCAGGTGGCCGGTGATCAGGCCCACCGCCAGCATCACGACAAAGGTGATCAGGTACTGGAAATCGGTCACGGCGAAGGTGAAGCGCGGCGCCACGAAGAAGAAGTCGAAGCAGGCCACGCTGACGCAGGTGGCCATCACCGACGGGCCGCGGCCGAAGCGCACCGCCACCAGCACCACCACCAGCAGGAACAGCATGGCGATGTTGGCCAGGTCGAGCCAGGCCAGCATCGGCGTGGCCGCCAGCGCGGTGGCGATGCTGGCCGCCGCCGCCACGATGTAGCCGGTGGCCCGGCGCCGCTTGCCCGCTCCGCCCGGCCCGCCGGCCG
>NZ_WKJN01000093.1 GCF_009674495.1 Duganella alba
GGCGCCGGCGCCGCAGCGCGGCTGGCTGGCGGCGCCGCGCGTGCGGCTGGTGACGCGCTTTCCGCTCGGGCTGTTCCGCGCCTGGAGCTACTGGCAGCCCGATGCGCGGGTGCTGGTGTATCCGGCGCCGGAGTTGCCGGCCCAGCCGCTGCCGGCCGCCGGCGCGGCCAGCGAGGATGGGCATGGCACGGTGGGGCTGGATAATTTCGCCGGCATCCGCAGCTACCAGGCCGGCGATCCGCTGCGGCATCTGGCGTGGCGGCAGATCGCGCGGCTCGATCCGGCGCTGGGCGGGCAGCTGGTGACCAAGCATTTCGAGGGCGGCGCGGTGGCCGAGCTGACGCTGGATTTCGCCGCGCTGCCCTTGCAGCTGGACCTGGAGCGCAAGCTGGCGCGCCTGGCGCGCTGGGTGCTGGAGGCCGAGCAGCGCGCGCTGCCCTACCGCTTCCGCCTGGCGCAGCACGACTACGGCCCGGCCCTCGGCGACGCCCACCGCGCCGCCTGCCTGCGCGCACTGGCCCTGTTCGGCCAGCC
>NZ_WKJN01000094.1 GCF_009674495.1 Duganella alba
GGCTCATGACGGTACCTGAAGAATAAGCACCGGCTAACTACGTGCCAGCAGCCGCGGTAATACGTAGGGTGCAAGCGTTAATCGGAATTACTGGGCGTAAAGCGTGCGCAGGCGGTTTTGTAAGTCTGTTGTGAAATCCCCGGGCTCAACCTGGGAATGGCAATGGAGACTGCAAGGCTAGAGTTTGGCAGAGGGGGGTAGAATTCCACGTGTAGCAGTGAAATGCGTAGATATGTGGAGGAACACCGATGGCGAAGGCAGCCCCCTGGGTCAAAACTGACGCTCATGCACGAAAGCGTGGGGAGCAAACAGGATTAGATACCCTGGTAGTCCACGCCCTAAACGATGTCTACTAGTTGTCGGGTCTTAATTGACTTGGTAACGCAGCTAACGCGTGAAGTAGACCGCCTGGGGAGTACGGTCGCAAGATTAAAACTCAAAGGAATTGACGGGGACCCGCACAAGCGGTGGATGATGTGGATTAATTCGATGCAACGCGAAAAACCTTACCTACCCTTGACATGTACGGAAG
>NZ_WKJN01000095.1 GCF_009674495.1 Duganella alba
CCTTTTCTTCCCTGACAAAAGAGCTTTACAACCCGAAGGCCTTCTTCACTCACGCGGCATTGCTGGATCAGGGTTGCCCCCATTGTCCAAAATTCCCCACTGCTGCCTCCCGTAGGAGTCTGGACCGTGTCTCAGTTCCAGTGTGGCTGGTCGTCCTCTCAGACCAGCTACTGATCGATGCCTTGGTGGGCCTTTACCCCACCAACTAGCTAATCAGATATCGGCCGCTCCAGGAGCATGAGGTCTTGCGATCCCCCACTTTCATCCTTAGATCGTATGCGGTATTAGCGTAACTTTCGCTACGTTATCCCCCACTCCAGGGTACGTTCCGATATATTACTCACCCGTTCGCCACTCGCCACCAGAGCAAGCTCCGTGCTGCCGTTCGACTTGCATGTGTAAGGCATGCCGCCAGCGTTCAATCTGAGCCAGGATCAAACTCTTTAGTTTAATCTCTGTTTAATGACCTCT
>NZ_WKJN01000096.1 GCF_009674495.1 Duganella alba
CAGAAGTAGGTAGCTTAACCGCAAGGAGGGCGCTTACCACGGTAGGATTCGTGACTGGGGTGAAGTCGTAACAAGGTAGCCGTATCGGAAGGTGCGGCTGGATCACCTCCTTTCTAGAGTAGCACTGCATTAAGCGTCCACACTTATCGGCTGTAACAAAGACTGGATTTACGTAAGAAGAGATTCTTAGGTAAATGTAGTTCCGTTCTTTAACAATCTGGAAGAAGTAAAGTTTTATTAGGCGTGTGTCGACAGATGCATGCCTGGGTAGTAAAACTCATCATCACAAAGTAGTAAATGCTTGCCTAATAGCCGTCAAGGTTATAGGGACAAGTGAATAAGTGCACATGGCGGATGCCTTGGCGATTACAGGCGATGAAGGACGTAGTAGCTTGCGATAAGCTGCGGGGAGCTAGCAAACAAGCTTTGATCCGCAGATTTCCGAAT
>NZ_WKJN01000097.1 GCF_009674495.1 Duganella alba
TGGGCGGCTGCACCAGCACGGCTTCCGGCTTGGCCGATGGCGTGGCGGCCGGCGAGGGCAAGCCGGCCGGCAAGCCGCGGCGGATCGCGGGCGTGTGGGTGTCGGCGGATGGCAAGCCGATGAAGTCGCCGCCCAAGGAGGAGGCGGCCGAGGTGCCGGTCGGCGTGGCGCAGGCGTTGTTGCCGCTGGCGCCGCTGCCGTTGCCGAAGGGCGTGAAGCGGCCGGCGCCGGTGTCGTGCGCGCCGACCGGCATGAGCGCCAGGGAGTGCCAGGCGCTGGATAATCATAATGCGGAGCTGTCCAGCAAGTTGGTGGAGCTGGAGGGCAAGATGAAGATGCTGCAGGGGGCGCTGGCCGGCGCGGCGCCGGCAGCCGTCAGTGTGGCGGCGCAGCCGGGCAAGGCGGCGCATGGCG
>NZ_WKJN01000098.1 GCF_009674495.1 Duganella alba
TTCCCAGAGCCTTGAGCTCTTTGAAGGGTCGTTCGAGACCAGGACGTTGATAGGTCAGGTGTGGAAGTGCAGTAATGCATTAAGCTAACTGATACTAATTGCCCGTACGGCTTGTCCCTATAACCTTAGCAGGTTATAGCTGAATAAGATGTACGTTGAACGTTCGTGAGATTCACTTCATTACCAAAAATAATTACTGTATAAACGATATAAATCGTTTATAATACTTCCTCCAGATTCTTGGCGGCGCGGAAAAAGACGCGACGCCTGTACAAGTCAAAGCTTGATGACCATAGTAAGTCGGTCCCACCCCTTCCCATCCCGAACAGGACCGTGAAACGACTCTACGCCGATGATAGTGCTGCAACCAGTGTGAAAGTAGGTTATCGTCAAGCTA
>NZ_WKJN01000099.1 GCF_009674495.1 Duganella alba
TCCCTATAACCTTGACGGCTATTAGGCAAGCATTTACTACTTTGTGATGATGAGTTTTACTACCCAGGCATGCATCTGTCGACACACGCCTAATAAAACTTTACTTCTTCCAGATTGTTAAAGAACGATACTGCTTTTACCTAAGCATCTCTTGCTTACGTAAAAACAGGTGGTGGAGGATGACGGGATCGAACCGACGACCCCCTGCTTGCAAAGCAGGTGCTCTCCCAGCTGAGCTAATCCCCCATTGGGTAATACGGCAACTGGTAGGGCTGGTTGGACTCGAACCAACGACCCCCGCGTTATCAACACGGTGCTCTAACCAGCTGAGCTACAGCCCCAAATTTGCTGTTCTTTGTTGTCTACAGTCGATAAGTGTGAACGCT
>NZ_WKJN01000009.1 GCF_009674495.1 Duganella alba
GCCGCACGCACTGCCGGACGTGGCGCCGGCTTCAACGCAGGCGCCTGCATGGCCGCCGCGCCCAGCTTGAACTGCGCCGACACGCCGGCCAGCGACGCCGCCTGATCCTGCATGCTGGCCGCCGCTGCCGCCGCCTGTTCCACCAGCGCCGCGTTCTGCTGCGTCATCTCATCCATCTGCGCGATCGCTTCGTTGACCTGATTGATGCCGATGCTCTGTTCCGAGCTGGCGGCGGTGATCTCGCTCATGATGTCGGTAACGCGGCGCACGCTGGCCACCACTTCCTCCATGGTGCTGCCGGCCTGCTGCACCAGCTGCGCGCCGGCATCCACCTGCGCCACCGAATTGTCGATCAGGGCCTTGATCTCCTTGGCCGCAGCCGCCGAGCGTTGCGCCAGGCCGCGCACTTCGGACGCCACCACCGCAAAGCCGCGACCCTGTTCGCCGGCGCGCGCCGCTTCCACCGCCGCATTCAGCGCCAGGATATTGGTCTGGAAGGCGATGCCGTCGATCACGCCGATGATGTCGACGATCTTCTTGGCCGAACTGTCGATCGCGCCCATGGTGTGCACCACCTGGCCGACGATGGCGCCGCCTTTTTCCGCCACTTCCGAGGCGGCGTGCGCCAGCTTGTCGGCCTGGCGGGCGTTGTCGGCGTTCTGGCGCACGGTGGTGGTCAGTTCCTCCATCGAGGCGGCGGTTTCCTCCAGCGCGCTGGCCTGCTGCTCGGTGCGCGCCGACAGGTCGTGATTGCCGGCGGCGATTTCGCTCGACGCCAGCGCGATCGACTGCGCGCCGTGCTGCACGTCGCCGACCACTTTCACCAGCTCGTCGTTCATGCCTTTCAGTTCGCGCATCAGGTCGCCGATCTGGTCGCGCGGGGCGGCGCCGAACTCGGTGGTCAGGTCGCCGCTGGCAACCGTGGTGGCGACGCCGATGGCCGCTTCCAGCGGACGGGTGATGCTGCGCGAAATCAGCGTCGCGCACACCGCGCCCAGCGCCACCAGCAGCACGCCAAGCGTGATGGTGAGGTTGATGCTGCGGGTGGTCGCGGCTTCCACGTCCTGCGCCATCTGGTCCAGCACCTTGCGTTCGTACTCCACCAGTTTCAGCATGCCGGCCTGGTAGGCCTCGGCCGACGGCGTGAAGCTGGTGCTGAAGATGCGCGCCGCGCCTTCGGCGTCGCCGGCCTTGTTGGCGTCCAGCAGCGCCTGCTTGGATTCGACGAACTTGGCGCGTACCGCCAGCGTGGCCTGGTAGATGGCTTTCTCGTCGTCGCTGGTGATCAGTTCACCCATCTTGCGGTTCATGACGTTGCCCTTTTTCGAACCGTCGGCCATGGTTTCGGCAAAGGTGGTGGCCAGCGAGGTGTCGCTGCTCTTGGCCATCATGATGGTGCGGGCGATGGTGACGGCGGTCTGGGTGTACCAGTCGGCGGCCAGGCGCTCACGCGCCAGCGGCTCGGCCATCATGCGCTTGGTGGCGTCGGCGTTTTGTACCGCATTGCGCAGCGCAAACGCGGTGGAGATGATCGAAAGGACCAGGACAACGGCAAAGCCCAGCGACAGCCGGGCGCCGATGCGGATGTTGGATAAGGAGGACATGACCGGGAGCAGGCCGACAACGGCCTGTAATTATTGGTAACGCTCCCAGTATAGCTTTTTTCTAAATGAATTTACATGCAGAAACATTCTGTTACGGTAATAATCACAGCGTCTGGCCGTCTTGCCAATCTTGTTCCGCGCCCACGGTTGCGGGCCGGCGCGCCGGTGTGGGCGGCTGCAGCCGGGCCCGCGCCGCCGGCAAGGCGGCGCGTTGCGGCGGTGGCGCCAGGGCGGCCTGCCGTCCGTCGTTGCCCAGCTTGAACGACGCCGCGACCTCGGCCAGCCGCGTCGCCTGCTCCTGCATGCTGGCCGCCGCCGCCGCCGCTTGTTCGACCAGCGCGGCGTTCTGCTGGGTCACCTGGTCCATCTGCGTGATCGCCGTGTTGACCTGGTCGATGCCGATGCGCTGCTCGCTGCTGGCCGAGGTGATCTCGCCCATGATGTCGGTCACGCGGCGCACGCTGCTCACCACATCCTCCATGGTGCTGCCGGCCTGCTGCACCAGCTTCGCGCCGATGTCGACCTGCTCGACCGAGTTGCCGATCAACTCCTTGATTTCCCTGGCGGCGCCGGCCGAGCGCTGCGCCAGGTTGCGCACCTCGGACGCCACCACCGCGAAGCCGCGTCCCTGTTCGCCGGCGCGCGCCGCTTCCACCGCCGCATTCAGCGCCAGGATATTGGTCTGGAACGCGATGCCGTCGATGACGCCGATGATGTCGACAATCTTGCGCGACGAATCATTGATCGAGCCCATGGTGTTGACCACCTGGCCGACGATGGAGCCGCCTTTCTCCGCCACCTCGGAGGCAGCGCGCGCCAGCTGGTTGGCCTGTTTGGCGTTCTCCGCATTCTGGCGCACGGTGGAGGTCAGCTCCTCCATCGACGACGCGGTTTCCTCCAGCGAGCTGGCTTGTTCCTCGGTGCGCTGCGACAGGTCCATATTGCCGGCGGCGATTTCGTTGGACGCGGTGGCGATGGTGTGGGTGCCTTCCTGCACCTGGCTGACCACCGTGCGCAGCGCGTCGTTCATGCCGCGCAGCGCCGTCATCAGGTCGCCGATCTCATCCTTGTTGTGTTTCTGGTCGAACCGCGTGGTCAGGTCGCCGTTGGCCACGGTGGCGGCGATGTCGACGGCGGAGCGCAGCGGCACCGTGATCGAGCGCGAGATGAACCACGCGGCGATCGAGCCGATGCCGACCATCAGCGCGGCCAGCAGCATCAGCAGCGCGTTGCTGCGGCTGTTGGCGGCGTCGATGGCGTGGGCGGTGTCGTCGATCGCCTGGCGCTGCATGGCAAGGAAGCTCTTGATGCGGTTCTGGTAGGCGTCGGCGGCGGGCGTGAAGGCTTGCTTGAACAGCTGCTCGCCCTTGACGCTGTCGCCGGCCTTGCGCGCGTTCATGACGTCGGTCTTGCCCTTCTGGTACTTGGCGCGCAGGTCGGTGATCTCGGCGAAAATCCGGCGTTCTTCATCACTGGTCAGCAGCTCCTTGATCTGGCCGATCAGCTCGCCGCCGCGCTTGGTGCTGGCGGCGATGACGTCGGCAAAGGTGTCGGAGAGTTTTTCATCGGTGCTGCGGGCGATCAGCGCGGTGCGGGCGATGGCGGAGTAGGTCAGCACATACCAGTCGGCCACCAGGCGCTCCTTGGCAAGCGGCTTTTCCATCATGTCGCGCGTGGCCTGCGCGGTGGCGCGCGCGTTGACCAGGGCGACGGAAGTGGCGAGGATGGCCAGCAGCAGAACCACTGCAAAACCGATGGCGAGACGTGTACCAATACGCATTTGCGACAGGACATTCATGATCATCACTCCGAACAGGCATGCGGGATACAAGTATGCGCCCGTCTGGCCGCGCGTGGATCACTTCGTTGCTTTTTGGGAACAGTCAGAAACTGGCGGCCTGTTTCAGGTCCGGTTTTTCGCACCAGCGTGCGAAGGCCTCGGCCATCCGCTCGCTCTCGCCGATGGCGTGCAGCCAGTCGCGGTTGCGGCGGTCGTGGTCCTGGCCGTAGACGGTGAAGTCCTTGCGGTCCGGCAGCTTGGCGTTGGGCAGTTTGCTGACGAAGTCGGCGGAGGGCGACACCAGGATCATGTTGTCGAGCGCCGCGTCGCGCGCGCGGCGCCACGGCATGGACTTGTCCAGCCAGCCGGGCACGATGTGGTCGCTGAAGTGCGGGTACAGCACCAGGCCGGGATCGCGCTGGTAGGGCAGGTGCAGGTGGTAGTCGATCAGGCCGCCGTCCCAGTAGGCGCCGTCGGGCGCGCCGGCGATGTGGGTCACCGCCTGCAGCACCAGCGGGATGGAACCGGAGGCCAGCAGCGCGTCGCGCAGATTGTCTTCGGTGAGGCCGACGAAGTGGCCGGCGAAGGCGTCGAAATCATCGCGCAGCCAGCGCGCGTCGTCGTGCTGATGGTGGAACACCACCCGTTCCATCGACGCGGCGAGGCGCTTGCGCGACAGCGCGTTGCCGGCGGCGGCCAGCAGGAAGCCGGTCATTTCGCGCCAGCGCGCGCCGTTGGTGTTGCCCAGCGCGCCGATGCCGCGCACGGCCAGCACCGAGACGTGGTGATGCGGATGGTTGACCGCCTCGGCCGCGCGGCCATCGAGCAGCTCATCGAGCAGCGCGCGGCAGGTTTGCGACACGTAGGCGGGCGTGACCTTGTCCGGATAGCGCTGGCCGGCATACAGGCGCGCCAGCCGCCGGTGCGCGGCGACCGGATCGTGGAATGCCGAGGCCGCCATGCGCCAGGCGCCGATGGAGGCGCCGACCAGCCGGCGCTGGCGCGGCGCCTCCGTGAGGAAGTCGCCGAACAGCCAGCAATCGAGGCCGTTGAGGATCAGGCCCTTGGGGCCGCCGGCGGCGGCGGGCACGATGGCGATATCGGCCGGCTGCACGCCCTCGGCAGCGATGCGCGCCCGCGCCCGCCCGCCGAGCCGGATAGTGATCGGAGAAGTCATGGTCTTCAACCGGGGGCGGCGCTGCCCCCGGATCGGATTAGCGCATGCCGGAGATGATCTGCTTCAGCTTGCCGGTGTCGGCGACGAAGGCGCGGATGCCTTCGGCGGTCTTCTCGGTGGCCATCGCGTCTTCGTTCAGCATGAAGCGGAAGGTCGGCTCGTCCATGGCGATCTTGCCGATGGAGGCGTTCTTGCCGCTGTCCGAGCTCAGTTTGCGCTCGACCGGCGCGTTGCTGTCGGCCAGTTTTTGCAGCAGGTCCGGGCTGATGGTCAGGAGGTCGCAGCCGGCCAGTTCCAGGATCTGGCCGACGTTGCGGAAGCTGGCGCCCATCACTTCGGTGTTGTAGCCGAACTTGCGGTAGTAGTTGTAGATGCGCTTGACCGACTGCACGCCCGGATCTTCGGCGCCTTCGTAGTCGATGCCGGTGGATTTCTTGTACCAGTCGTAGATGCGGCCGACGAACGGCGAAATCAGCTTGGCGCCCGCTTCGGCGCAGGCGATCGCCTGCGGCAGCGAGAACAGCAAGGTCATGTTGGTGTGGATGCCTTCTTTTTCCAGGATCTCGGAGGCGCGGATGCCTTCCCAGGTCGAGGCCATCTTGATCAGCACGCGCTCGCGCTCGATGCCGTTCTTTTCGTACAGCTTGATCAGCTCGCGGCCCTTGGCGACCGAAGCGGCGGTGTTGAACGACAGGGCGGCGTCGATTTCGGTCGATACGCGGCCCGGAATCACGCGCAGGATCTGCTTGCCGAAGGCGACCAGCAGGTGGTCGATGACTTCGCCGGTGCTGGCGTCCATGTTGTCGCGCACGGCTTTTTCCAGCAGCGGCTTGTACTCGTCCTTCTGCACCGCCTTCAGGATCAGCGATGGATTGGTGGTGGCGTCGCGCGGGGTATAGGCCTGGATGGCCTGGAAATCGCCGGTGTCGGCTACCACGGTGGTGTACTGTTTGAGTTGTTCGAGTTGGTTCATGAGCGCTGCCAATTTGATAAGGGAGTTGTTGTCCCGTTTATTTTACTCCGAACCCGGCCGGATTAGCCGAGCCGCATGACAATCGCGCCACAGGCGATCAGGCTGACCGCCACAATCCGGCCCGGCGCCAGCCGTTCGCGCAGGAACAGGGCGGCCAGGGCGGCGGCGAACAGGATCGAGGTTTCGCGCAGCGCCGCCACGGCCGCCACCGGCGCCTGCGTCATGGCCCACAGCGCCAGCCCGTAGGAGGCCAGCGTGCCGACGCCGCCCAGCAGCATCACCTGCGCGTGGCTGCGGGCGTAGGCCGGCAGTGCGCGCCAGCGGCTGGTGGAGCACAGCAACAGCAGCACGGCGGTCAGCACGAACAGCCACATGGTGTAGGCGGCCGGCGCGCCGGAGCGGCGCACGCCAACGCCGTCGATCATGGTGTAGGCGGCGATGATGACGGCGTTGAGCAGCGCGTAGACGGTGGCGCGGCGGCGCGCGGCGCGGTTGGCGTCATTGTCGGCGCCGGCATTGGCGCCGCGCAGGATGGTCAGCGTCAGCACGCCGCCGCAGATCAGCATGACGGCGATGTCCTGGCGCAGATGCAGCCGTTCGCCCAGCAGCGGCACGCTGGCCAGCGCCACCAGCAGCGGCGCGGCGCCGCGCATCAGCGGATAGGCCTGGCTCATGTCGCCGTGACGGTAGGCGGCCGCCAGCAGGCGGTAGTAGATGACCTGGCAGCAGGCCGACGCCGCCAGCCACGGCCAGCTTGCCGGGGCCGGCGCTGTCGCCAACGGCAGCAGCGGCAGCGACACCAGGCCGGCGCCGCAGGCCACCAGCAGGGTGCTCAGGTATTTGTCGGGGCCGACCTTGACCAGCGCGTTCCAGGTCGCGTGCAGCAGCGCGGCCAGCAGGACGATGGTGACGACCGGGCCATCCACCGGCTAGCCCCGGCGCCCGATCAGCTGGTTGATGGCGGCCAGCAGCGTGTCGAACGGCACCGGTTTGCGGAAGAAGCTGTCGCACGGCGGCTGCAAGTCCCGGGGCAGGATGCCGGCGCTGCACAGGATGAAGGGAATGTCGTGCAGCGCCGCGTCGGCGCGCATGGCGCTGCACAGGGCGGCGCCGTTCATCACCGGCATCATGTAGTCGGACACCACGATGTCGGGCCGCTGCTGGCGCACGGCGGCCAGCGCCTCGGCGCCGTTGGGCGCGGTGCGCACGCGGAAGCCGCGAAACTCGAACAGCATGGTGTAGGCCGACAGCACGTCGAATTCGTCGTCGACCACCAGAATGAGCTTGCCATCCGGGTTGCTGTCCATGAGTGCGGGATGGTCGCTCATGGCCAGCCGTTATCGGTTCAGCACGGGCGGTACGCTGGGTGGTACCGGTCCGTCGATGCTCATGCCGTTGTCGGAGATGAGCAGCACGTGGTTGGCGGCGTCGTAGCTGTTTTCACGCAGCTTGAGCACGCCGATCTGGCGCAGGTTGACGCCGGCCACGTCCACGTAACGCAGCAGGATGATGTTCTCGAACAGCATCGAGGCGGCCTCATCGCTTTGCACGTGGTCATGGCTGAAGTAGGGCAGTTCCTGCGTCAGGAAGGTGGTGACGTTGCGCACCCGCAGTTCGTTGACGAAGGCGGCCAGGAAGGAGCGCGAGCGGCCCTTGTGCAGCACGATCTCGCGCAGGCCGTCGAGGCCGTCCACCAGCAGGCGCGACACCTTGCGCTGCGCCACATTGGCCAGCACGCCTTGCGCCAGGCTGTCGACCAGCACTTCCAGCGGCGGATGCCAGATGATCTGCAACGCGCCGTTGTCGAAGTAAGGTTGCAGCTCCAGGCCGATGTTGCGCGCCTTTTCCAGCAGCCGCTGCGGCGATTCGTAGAAGCCGACGATCAGCGCCGGCTCGCCGCGTTGCAGGCCTTCGTGGATGAAGTGCAGGCCCATCAGCGTCTTGCCGACGCCGGGATTGCCCAGCAGCGCGGTGGTCGATCCCTTGGCGACGCCGCCGTTGGTCAGTCGGTCCCAGCCGGAAATGCCAAAGCCCAGCCGTTCGCGCGACACCGACGGCATCGCCGCCGACACCGTGCTGACCGCTTCCAGGCGGGGGTAGATGGCGATGCCGTCCTCGCCCACTTCAAACACATGGCGGCCCAGCAGGTGCTTGCTGCCGCGCAGCTTGAACACCTTGATTTCGCGGATCAGCTGCAAGCCGCTCTCGAACTGGCTCAGTTCGATCAAGCCGTCGACCAGCGTGTTTTCCGAGTCGGCCTGGTTGCCTTCGGTGGGCGACAGCAGGAAGGTGGTGCATTCCATGGTCGACACCAGCGAATTGAGCGACAGCATGAACTCGGACAGCGCCACGTCCGACGGCTTGGCCTCGCGCACGGTGCGGAAGCCGTCGATAATCATGATGTCCGGCCGCTGCTCGGCCAGGGTGGCGGCGATGGACTTGAGCAGCGCGCGCAGGCCGCCCTTGAGCAGGTCGCCATACGCGCCGATGAAGACGATGCGCTCGCCGACCAGTTCTTCGTCGAAGAAAGAGAAATTGCTCAGGTGATTGAGCATCTTGCCGTGGGTTTCGGCGATCAGCGTCAGGATCAGGACTTTCTTGCCCTGGTGCGCGTGCTGGAAGCCGATCTGGCAGGCCAGCGTGGTCTTGCCGCTGCCGGCCAGGCCCTGGATCAGGTACAGGCTGTGCGCGGGAAAGCCGCCGCCCAGGATCTCATCGAGGCCGGGAACGTGGGTGCTGAGCAGTGGAATGCGCTGGGAAGGGCGGTTGGGCATAATGACCGCACTTTAGCACACCCTCCCGCAGGCAAGCTATCCGATGAACGAATCGAATTGCAGGTCGAATTCCTGCAGCGCCTTCTGGGCGTTCTGCATTTTCTTGCGGAATTCCGGGCCGCGTTGCAGCGCCAGGCCGACCGCCAGCACGTCGATCACCACCAGGTAGGCCAGGCGGGCCGAGATCGGCGTGTACGGGTCGATGTTGAAGATCAGGTCGATCGGGATCAGCACCGTGGCCAGGTCGGCCAGCGGCGTGCCGGACGGCGCCAGCACGATCACCTCGGCGCCGCCGCGGCGCGCCAGCTTGACCGAGCGCACCAGCGACGGGCTGTTGCCGCGCTGGGAGATGGCCACCAGCGCATCGCCGGTGCGCAGCAGCGCCGCCGCGATGCTGTGGATATGCGGATCGGCATAAGCCACGGTCGGCACGCCGGAACGGAAGAACTTGTGCTGGGCGTCGGCGGCGACGATGCCGGACGTGCCCTGGCCGTAGAACTCGATCTTGTTGGCTTTCGACAGGATGTCGAGCGCGCGCTGGATCGCTTCCGGGTCGAGGTTGTTGCGCAGGTCGAGCAGGGTGTTGATCGAGCGGCTGCAGATTTTATTCACCAGGTCGGCCGCGAGGTCGTCCTGGGTCGGCTGCTCGTTCAGGCCGGGCAGGGCCAGCGCCAGGCCCTGGGCCAGCTTGAGCTTGAACTCATGCCAGCCGTCATAGCCCAAGGTACGGCAGAAACGCACCACGGTCGGTTCCGACACCTGCGCGCTTTTGGCCAGCGCAGTGATGTTCTGGTTGACCGTCTGCGTCGGATGTTCGAGCACGGCCAGCGCCACCTTGCGCTCCGATTTGGAGAGCGAGTCGAGTTGGGTACGGATGGAATCCAGCAGCATCTATATCAGTCCTCAGGCAGCACTTCTTCGCGCCATTGCAGGCCGTCGCGGCCGATCAAGGCGGAGGCGGCGGCCGGGCCCCAGGTGCCGGAGGAGTAAGGCAGCGGGTAGCTGTCGTCCGATTCCCAGTTGTCCAGAATCGGCTCGACCCATTCCCAGGCCGCTTCCAGCTCGTCGCCGCGCATGAACAGCGTCAGCTGGCCGCGCAGCACGTCAAGCAGCAGGCGCTCGTAGGCTTCCATGCGCGGCGACTTGAACTGCTCGCGGAAGTCCAGTTCCAGCTCGGCCTGTTTCAGGCGCATGCCGTCGCCCGGCGTTTTCGCCATGAGGTTCATGCGCAGGCCTTCGTCCGGCTGCAGACGGATCACCAGCGAGTTCGGCTGGAAGCTGTTGGTCGGCTGGTTGAAGATCGAATGCGGGATCTGCTTGAAGCGCACGACGATCTCTGCCAGGCCGTCGGCCATGCGCTTGCCGGTACGCAGGTAGAACGGCACGCCGGCCCAGCGCCAGGTGTCGATTTCCGCCTTCATGGCGACAAAGGTTTCGGTGCGCGAATGTTCCGGCGCATCCGGCTCGTCGCGGTAGCTCGGTACGGCCTTACCGTCGACGTGACCGGCGCGGTACTGGCCGCGCACGATGTTCTGCGCCAGCGTGGTCGGCGTGAATTTTTTCAGCGAGCGCAGCACTTGCAGCTTGGCGTCACGCACGGCGTCCGGCGCGATCGAGGTTGGAGGTTCCATGGCGACGATACACAGCAGTTGCAGCAGGTGGTTTTGCAGCATGTCGCGCAGCGCGCCCGAGGTGTCGTAGTAGCCCATGCGGTTGCCCACGCCGAGTTTCTCGGCGATGGTGATCTGCACGTCGGAAATCCATTCGCGGCGCCACAGCGGCTCGAACAGGATGTTGCCGAAGCGCAGAGCCAGCAAGTTCTGCACGGTTTCCTTGCCGAGGTAGTGGTCGATCCGGTAGATCTGCGATTCCTCGAAGACCTTGCCGACTTCGGCGTTGATCTGTTTGGCCGAGGCCAGGTCGCGGCCCAGCGGTTTTTCCAGCACCACGCGCGAGTTCGGCGTGACCAGGCCGTTTTCCTTCAGCGCCTCGCAAATCTGCGCGAAGATCGCCGGCGGCGTGGCCAGGTAGTAGACCTTGGTGATGGCGTCTTCCTTGCGCAGCGCCTCGACCAGCGGCTTGTAGCTGCTGGCGTCGGTGGCGTTCAGCGACACGTAGACGATGCGGGCGGTAAAGCGCGCCCATGCGGCCGGCGTCACGGCTGGCGACTTGATCAGGGGCTTGGAAGTGGTCTCGACGGTTTGCAGGAATTCTTCCTGGCTGGCGTCCGCGCGGCCGACGCAAATGATGCGGGCGGTGGCGGGCAAGTCATTGGCAACATCGCGGGCGTACATCGCGGGCAGCAATTTGCGCATCGCCAGATCGCCGCTGCCGCCAAACAGAACCAGGTCAAAATCGGAAAGAGCCATATATGAAAATCGTCGCAAAAAAAGTGCCGGAGGAATGGCCGCGAGCTGGTGCGGCCGCTTTGTGTAAATTTACTACTTATATTCGTCGTTTGCAAGAAATTTTACTACATTGCCGTAGGGAGATTATACGGGGTATAACCCAAACCCTGCCCGCGCCACCGAGTCCACGACTGGCCTCCGCGCTATAACCCGCACGGCGATCCGTCGCGGGGTCAGACCCCGTACGGGGTCTGACCCCTCTTGCCGTAGTGCGGGTTAACGCGAGCGGTACGCCGGCTCTTCCCGGCCCGCCACATCCATCCGGATCGCCAGCAACTTGCCACTCAACGGATACTGCGCCAACTCCGGCGCCGGACGCGCCCCCGCGCTGGTCACGTACAAGGTCCGCAAATCCGCGCCGCCAAACGCCGGCATGGTCGGACAACGCACCGGCAGCTTGATCTCACCCAGCACCGCGCCATCCGGCGACAGCTTCACAATGCGCGCACCCTCGAACATCGCCACCCAGTAGTTGCCTTCGCTGTCCACGGCCGCTCCATCCGGCCGCCCGCCGTAGTTGTTCTCCTTGTCCATCGAGAACTGATGCAGCAAACGCTGGTTCTCCACCGTCCCCGTGGCCGCATCAAAGTCCAGCTTCGTCACACGGTGCGCAGCCGTATCGGCGTGATACATGGTCTTCCGATCCGGACTGAATCCCGAACCATTCGAATTGGTCATCCCGCCCGACCAGGCCTTGCGCAGCTTGCCCTGTTCCAGCACGTACATCTCGGCCGCCGGCTTGTCGCGCGGCTCATAGATGGTGCCGACCCAGAAACGCCCGGCCGGATCGACATGGCCGTCATTAAAGCGCGTAATCGACTGATCATACGGCGCCGCCACAATCTCGCTCAGCCGCACTTCGTCGCTGCCGGTATCCAGATGCGCAAAGCCGCTGCGCATGGCGACAATCAAGCCGCCCTGGTCGTTGATCGCCAGCGTGGCCGGCTCGCTCGCCAGCTTCCACGAGCGATGCGCGCCACTGGCCGGATCGAGACGATGCACGGTAAAGGCGGGAATATCCACCCAGTACAGCGCCTGTTCCTGCGGGTGCCACAACGGGCACTCGCCGGTCTGCATGACTTCATCGTAGGCGACGGTGATCATATGTGTTGCGCCGCCTTCGCCATGAAGATCAGACCATTGGTCGAACTGTCGTGACGTTCCTGCTTCACGTCATCGGTCAGCTCCGACTGGATATTTTTGGCCAGCACCTTGCCCAGCTCCACACCCCACTGATCGAAGCTGTTCACGTCCCAGATCACGCCCTGTACAAAGGTCTTGTGCTCGTACAGCGCGATCAGCGCACCCAGCGCGCCAGGGGTCAGCTGGTCCATCAGGATGGTGTTCGACGGACGGTTGCCAGGGAAGGTCTTGTGCGGCACCAGCTCTTCGATCTGCTCGGCGCTCAGCTTCTGGCCCGCCAGATCGGCGCGCACTTCGTCCGCCGTTTTTCCGGTCATGAAGGCTTCCGACTGCGCGAAGCAGTTGGCCAGCAGCGCATCGTGATGGCCCGGCAGGTCATGCGTGGCGCGCAGCGCGGCGATGAAGTCGATCGGAACGATGTCGGTGCCCTGGTGCAGCAGCTGGAAGTAGGCGTGTTGCGCATTGGTGCCGCATTCGCCCCACACCACCGGGCAGGTCGGCGTGTCCACCGCGGCGCCGTTGCGGGTGACGCGTTTGCCGTTCGATTCCATGTCCAGCTGTTGCAGGTAGGCGGCGAAGCGGTTCAGATCCTGATGATACGGCGCGATCGACAGCGAGCCGCAGTCGAGGAACTGGCGGTTCCAGAAGCCCACCATCGCCAGCAGCACCGGCATGTTCTGTTCCAGCGGCGCTACGCGGAAGTGTTCGTCCATCGCGTGCGCGCCGGCCAGGAAGTCGCTGAAGTAGCCGAAGCCCACCGCCAGCGCCACCGACAGACCGATCGCCGACCACACCGAATAACGGCCGCCGACCCAGTCCCAGAACGGGAACATATTGGCTGGGTCGATGCCGAAGGCTTTCACCGCTTCCGTGTTGGTGGAGACGGCGACGAAGTGCTTGGCCAGGTTGTCGGCCGCGCCGCCGTTTTCCAGGAACCAGGCGCGCGCGGTGCCGGCGTTCAGCATGGTCTCGGCGGTGGTGAAGGTTTTGGAGGCGATGATGAACAGCGTGGTTTCCGGCTTGACCTGCGCCAGCGCCGCATCCATGTCATGGCCGTCGACATTGGAAACGAAGTGCATCTTCAGGCGCGGATGCGCGTAGGAGCGCAGCGCCAGTACCGCCATCTTCGGCCCCAGGTCCGAACCGCCGATGCCGATGTTGACGATGTCGGTGATCGGCTTGCCGTTGTAACCGAGCCAGGCGCCGTTGCGCACGCGGTCGGTGAAATCCTTCACCTGATCGAGCACCGCGTGCACGTCGGCGTTGACGTCCTGGCCGTCCACCACCAGAGCCTTGCCGCGCGGCATGCGCAACGCGGTGTGCAGTACGGCCCGATGTTCGGTAAGATTGATCTTCTCGCCACTCAGCATGGCGTCGCGCTGGCGTTCGACGCCGCGTTCGCGGGCCAGGTCGAGCAGCAGGCCGACGGTGCTGGCGTCCAGGCGGTTCTTGGAATAGTCCAGGAACAGGCCGGCCGCGTCGACCGTCAGTTTCGGGAAACGCTGGGCGTCGGCCGCAAACAGCTGGCGCATTTGCCAGGTTTTGGCGTCGACAGCGTGGGATTCAAGTGCTTGGAAGCTGGCAGTGGAAGTGAGTGCAGGCTGGCGCATAATATGATTGGCTGAGGAGGGTGGTTAAATGATACATGAAAAACAGGTAAATTCACTACGGTTTCAACGTGGCGCACCATAAATTCTCCCGCTAAACGGATGGTTCAACCGTGTGTTGCTGATCGCCAGCGTAAGCCAGCCCGTCTACGAAAAGCCGGTGGGTTTTTCAATTTTGTAGTAAAATTTCACGGAATCCATTCATAAGGAACAATCATGGCGTTGCACCCAGTCCTAGAAAGCGTCACCGCGCGCATCATTCAGCGTAGCAAACCTTCGCGTGGCGCGTATCTGGCCCACCTTGAAGCGGCCCGCGTCAAAGGCGGCCCGCAGCGCGGCACCCTGGCCTGTACCAATCTTGCACACGGCTTTGCCGCTTTCCCCGCCAACGACAAGCTGGTGCTGAAAGAGATCAAGAAGCCGTCGGTGGCGATTATCTCGGCGTACAACGACATGCTGTCGGCCCACCAGCCGTTCGAGCGTTTCCCTGAAATTATCAAACAAGCCGTGCGCGAAGTCGGCGCCGTGGCGCAATTCGCCGGCGGCACGCCCGCCATGTGCGACGGTGTGACCCAGGGCCAGCCGGGCATGGAACTGTCGCTGTTCTCGCGCGACGCGATCGCCATGTCGACCGCCGTGGCGCTGTCGCACAATATGTTCGACTCCGCCGTCTACCTGGGCGTATGCGACAAGATCGTGCCGGGCCTGCTGATCGGCGCGCTGCACTTCGGCCACCTGCCGGCGGTGTTCGTGCCGGCCGGTCCGATGACCACCGGCCTGTCGAATTCCGAGAAAGCCAAGATCCGCCAGCTGTACGCGCAAGGCAAGGTTGGCCGCGCCGAGCTGCTGGAAGGCGAGTCGCAGTCTTACCACGGCGCCGGCACCTGTACCTTCTACGGCACCGCCAACAGCAACCAGATGCTGATGGAGGTCATGGGCCTGCACCTGCCGGGCGCCGCCTTCATCACCCCGAATACGCCGCTGCGCGATGAACTGACCAAGGCCGCCGCCCAGCGCGCCGCCGTCATCAGCGACCAGTCGAATGAATACCTGCCGGTCGGCCATGTGGTCGATGAAAAGGCCATCGTCAACGCCCTCGTGGCGCTGCTGACCACCGGCGGTTCGACCAACCACACGCTGCACCTGGTGGCCATCGCCAAGGCGGCCGGCATCGTCATCGACTGGAACGACTTCGACGAGCTGTCGAAAGTGGTGCCGCTGCTGTGCCGCATCTACCCGAACGGCGAAGCGGACGTGAATCACTTCCACGCCGCCGGCGGCACCGGCTTTGTCATCCGCGAACTGCTGGATGCGGGCCTGCTGCACGACGACGTCACCACCATCCTGGGCAAGGGCCTGCGCAAGCACTGCGCCGAGCCGTTCCTGGGCGAAGGCGACAAGGGCGTGGTCTGGAAAGACTCGCCGCTGCAATCGGGCGACGACAAGGTGCTGCGCAAATACGACGCGCCATTCTCGGCGGACGGCGGCATGGTGCTGGTGCAGGGTAACCTGGGCCGCGCCGTGATGAAGGTGTCGGCCGTGAAGCCGCAGCACCGCACGGTGGAAGCGCCGGCGCTGGTGTTCAATTCGCAGGAAGACTTCATGGACGCCTACAAGGCCGGTACGCTGGACCGCGACTTCGTGGCCGTGATCCGCTTCCAGGGCCCGCGCGCCAACGGCATGCCGGAGCTGCACGCGCTGACCCCAGCGCTGGCCAACCTGCAGGACGCCGGCCGCAAGGTGGCGCTGGTGACCGACGGCCGCATGTCCGGCGCCTCGGGCAAGGTACCGGCGGCGATCCACGTGTCGCCGGAAATTCTGGCCGGCGGTCCACTGGGCCTGGTGCGCGACGGCGACATCATCAAGGTGTGCGCCGAAACCGGCACGCTGGAAGCGCTGGTGGAATCGAGCGTATGGCACGCGCGTTCGCTGGCCACCGCCGACATGACGCTGAACCAGGTGGGCATGGGCCGCGAGCTGTTCTCGATGTTCCGCAACAGCGTGTGCGAAGCGGAGAAGGGCGCGACCACGTTCCCGCTGCCGTCGCCGATCGCCACCACGGTTGGCCTGCATGACAAAGACCCGGTCGGCAATACCGTGCCGGGTTCCGACGAAGATTTCTCGATGAAGAAAGAAGCCTAAATCATGACCATGACTCTGCTCGACATTATGCGTACTTCGGCCGTGATCCCTGTGATCGCGATTGACGAACCTGAACATGCCGTCCCGCTGGCGAAAGCGCTGGTGGCCGGCGGCATCCGCGTGCTGGAAGTGACGCTGCGCACCAAGCACGGCCTGGGCGCGATCAAGGCCATGAGCGAAGTGGAAGGCGCCATCGTCGGCGTCGGCACGCTGACGCAGCCGGACGAATTTGCCGCCGCGCGCGATGCGGGCGCGGTGTTTGGCGTGTCGCCAGGCCTGACGCCGGCGCTGATCGCCGCCGCCAAGAGCAGCGGCCTGCCGCTGCTGCCGGGCGTGATGACGCCGTCGGAAGTGATGGCGGCGCGCGAGCAGGGCTTCCGCCAGCTGAAACTGTTCCCGGCGGTGCCGGCGGGCGGCGTCGGCATGTTGAGCGCGATCTACGGTCCGCTGCCGGACGTCACCTTCTGCCCGACCGGCGGCATCTCGCAAGAGACGGCGTCGCAGTTCCTGGCGCTGAAGAACGTCGCCTGCGTGGGCGGTTCGTGGCTGACGCCAAAAGACGCCATCGCCGCCGGCGACTGGGGCCGCATCACCGACCTGGCCAAAGCCGCCAGCGGCCTGCGTTAATTCTTCCGCTTCAGGCCCATTCCAGCCCATAGGGCAGAGTGGGTGGGCCGAACAGGAAATGCAGCACGCGCCTGCGGCTGCCGCCTGTCGCTTTGGACGATGCGTGCAGCAGTAACGGCCGCATCGCCATCCCGGCGCCTTGCGCGACCGGGCAGAGCACCTCTTCCGTCACATCCCGGATGCCGGCCTTGCCGGCTTCATTCAAACGTCCGCTCCGATGCGAGCCTGGGATGACCTTCAACGCGCCGTCTTCAGGTCCGCAATCGTCGATATGCAGGCGTAGTGCGAGCAGTTGTTCCAGCAGCGCCGGTGGCGGCTGCACGAACAATACGCCATCCTTCTCCGACCAGCCGCTGAGCGCCGCGTGCGCAATCCGGGCTTTAACCGGGATGCTCAAGTCCTGATGAAACGCCACCAGCCAATTATGTTCCGTCGATTTCTCGAAATAGGTGCATTGGACTGCGACGTAATCGTTCGCTATCAGGCCTGCCGCCAGCAGCTTCAGGCGCACTTCGTCTGCCAGGCTGGCGCACCAGTCCAGTTCCAGCATCTGGCGCGAGTTCATTTGCCCGGCATCGATGAATTGCAGGCGGTCCGGCGCAACCATGTCGGGCAGAATGGCGTAGCCTGATTGATCGAAGAGATGTGTCGTCATGGCCGCAAGTCTACACACTTGCGGCCATGTGGTCGCGCAGCCATTGGTGGGCTGGATCGCGGTGCGAGCGTTCGTTCCACAGCATCGCCATTTCGTAGCCGGGGATGTCCACCGGCGGCGCGACGATGCGCAAGGCGGCGTTGTCGCGCACCAGCCGTTCCGGCAGCATGGCCACCAGATCGGTGCGCGCCAGCGTCGCAATCACAAACAGAAAATGTGGCACCGACAGCACCACCCGTCGAGTCAGTCCAACCTGCGCCAGCATCTGGTCGGTGACGCCGTGGAAGCCGCCGCCGTCCGGTGAGACGA
This sequence comes from Duganella alba, assembly GCF_009674495.1. GTDB lineage: Bacteria > Pseudomonadota > Gammaproteobacteria > Burkholderiales > Burkholderiaceae_D > Rugamonas > Rugamonas alba. The sequence continues at coordinate 17,200 of NZ_WKJN01000009.1, forward strand.
TCACCTGTTCCAGTTCGCAGAATTGCTTGAGCGTCGGCCGCCGCTTCAGGCGCGGATGATCGGCGCGGCCGGCCAGCACATAACGTTCCTTGAACAAGCGGCGGTGGCGCATGCCCGGCGGCGCCTCGTCGGCCGTGTGGAAGGCGAGATCGATCACACCTTGCTCCGCCTGCCGTGCGATGAGCGGCGGGGACAGCTCCAGCACCGCCAGCCGCGTGCCTGGTGCGGCAGTGCGCAGGCCTGCCATGGCGGGCAGCAGGATGGTCGATTCGCCGTAGTCGCTGGCCGCCACGCGCCAGGTGTGGTCCGCCTGCGCCGGATTGAAGGGCGCAGCGGGAGACACGGCCCGGCCCAGCACTTCCAGCGCCAGCCGCAATGGTTCGCGCAGCTCTTCCGCCCGCGCGGTGGGACGCATGCCGCGCGGTCCGGGCAGCAGCAGCGGATCGCCGAAGATGTCGCGCAGCTTGGCCAGGTGGACGCTGATCGACGGCTGCGAAAAGTTCAGCCGCTCGGCGGCGCGCGTGACATTATGCTCGGCCAGCAGCACATCCAGCGTCACCAGCAGGTTGAGGTCGAGGCGTCGAAGATTAGTCATGTCTATAGCTGGAATATTGGGAATTCATTTCTACTATACCGGATACATCCCTATGCTGAGGTTTTCAAGGAGAGCTTCACATGAATGTATTTATTGTCTACGCCCATCCGTCCGCCAACTCGCTGAACGGCGCTTTGAAAGACTACGCGGTGCAGCGCCTGCAAGCGGCCGGCCACTCCGTACAGGTCTCGGATTTGTACGCGATGGAGTGGAAGCCAGCGCTGGAAGCCGGCGAGGTGGCCGGTCATGCCGTGCTGGCGGAGCAGGAAAAACTGTTGTGGGCGGACGTGGTGATCTTCCAGTTTCCGCTGTGGTGGTTCTCCATGCCGGCCATCATGAAAGGCTGGGTGGAGCGCGTGTTCACCCATGGCTTTGCCTATGGCATCGGCGAGCACTCGGAGCTGCGCTGGGGTGATCGTTACGGCGAAGGCACGCTGGCCGGCAAGCGCGCCATGTTGATGGTGACGGCCGGCGGCTGGGAGTCGCACTACGGCCCGCGCGGCATCAATGGCGCCGTGGCGGATCTGCTATTCCCGATCCATCACGGCATTCTTTACTATCCTGGCATGGACGTGCTGCCGCCGTTCCTGTTGTATCGAAGCGACCGCATGGACGATGCGCGCTTTGCCGCGGCATGCGCTGCGCTGGGCAAGCGGCTGGATGCACTGGCGACGACGGTGCCGATTCCCTTCCGTCGCCAGAACTACGGCGACTACGACATCCCGGCGATGACCTTGAAAGTCGATATCGCGCCGGGCGTGGTCGGATTCGGCGCGCACCTCGCCTAGCCGCCCAGTTTGTTATAAAGCGGGCCAGGCCAGCGGGCGGTGACGCGGCTGCAGTGCATCTCGAACTCGTCGCCGTCCTTGGTTTTGGTGACATGGAAGTGATTGATGGCGATACGGGTCGCATCCTGCAAGGCGCCGGCTTCGGTGATCTGCTTGGGTGGCGGCTCGTCGCGGATATGCAGCAGATATTCCACCTTCTTCGGATCGGTATTCTGGTCGTACCAGATTTCGACGCGAATGGCGTCGTCGTCATGCTCGCTCTCCGCAAAGCACCGTCCCTGCCGCCTGGTCTCAAATTTAAACCGCATCGCGTCCCTCCGTTGACAGACAGGACCAGCGTAGCACGGCTGCCGCGCACGGGAAACACGCTTGCATATCAGGAGTGTTGCAGCCGCATCTGCAAGCCGATGGGGGACATGGTGAAGCCTCCGAGTTCTTGCGGCGCTTCGCCGCTGGTGGTGCCGATGGATTGGATGTTGAAGCTCGACAGCAGCATGGCGCTGGCGAGCTTGATTTCCAGTAGCGCGAGGTAGCGTCCAGGGCAGGTGCGCACGCCGGCGCCGAAGGGCATGGAGACGTGCTTGTTCACCGGCTGCTCGCTGCCCGCCAGCCAGCGCTCTGGCTTGAAGTCGGCCGCGTTGGGCACGAGGCTGTCCGACACGCTATCGTGGCGCATCACGCACCACAACAGGCTGCCTTTCGGCACCTGCACATCGCCGACCACGCTGTCGCGCAGGGCTTCCAGCGGGATGAACGGCGCCACCGGCTTGAGGCGCATGGCTTCCTGCGCGCAGGCGTCGAGATAATCCAGGCTGTCCATCTGCTCGATGGAGAATGCGGCGGGATCGGGCGCCACGCGCAGCACTTCTTCGCGCGCTTTCTGCATCGCCGATGGATTTTCGTGCAGCAGATACAGCATCCACGCCAGCGTGTTGCTGGTGGTGTCTTCGCCGGCCAGCAGCATGGTGCTGACGTTGCCGGCCACCGCCGCGTCATCGACGCCGCTGTCGCCTTCATCGGCGGCGCGGATCATCGCTTCCAGCAGGTTGGCCGGATGCGCGCGGCGTTCCGGCTCCGCCGCCAGCCGTGCGCGGGCCGCGTCGACCATGTCGTCGATGGCCTTGGTCATCGCCGCCAGGCTGGCGTCCAGCAGATGGTCCTGTGGCAGTTTGATGTAGCGCCAGTACGGGAACAGCGCCAGCGAACGGCGCGCCACGGCGGGCAGCACCACGTCCATGTGACGCTGGATGACGTCCTCGCCGCCATCGATGGTATTGACCTCGGTGCCGAACGCCAGCCCGGCGATGACGTCGACGCTGAAGCGTTTCAGGTCATCGGCCAGATCGATCACGCGGCCGTCGCGCGCCGCCTGTTGCCAGCGCTGTCGCAGCCGCAGGCCGACCGCCACCAGCGATGGAAAATACGCCTTCACCGCGTGCGGCGCCAGCGCAGTCATCACCATGCGCCGCTGGTTGCGCCACGCCGCACCTTCCGAAATGAACAGGCCTGGCTGACCGCCCATTTCCTCTGAGACGGCCGCCGTGATGGAAGGGCGGCGGAAGCCATCCGGCCGGTCGCGCAGCACGGCGCTGACCAGTTCATGGCCGGCCACCACCAGTATCGGCGTGCGGCCGAAGCGCATCTTGAACAACGGGCCGTACTGCCTGGCCCAGGCTTCCACATCCTGATGTACGCGCTGCGGCTGCAACTGCGGCAGATTGCCGGCCAGCGGCCAGGGACGCGGGCCGGGCAGGTCGTTGATCTGGCGTGTGGTCTGCATGGCGGCTCCTCTTTGGATTTGACCGAAGTGTGCGCCGGCGCGGAAAAGCAGTATTGAACGATTACGACATCCGCTGTTGGTATAAACTATTTCGCATGGAGCCTGCCGAATCGCCCACCCGATTGATCTTTCCGCGCAAGACGCTGGCGTCCTGCGTGCGCGCCTGCATCGTCCGTAGCACGATCGAGGCGCCGCTGCCGGACGCGGCCGACCGCTACAACCATTTCCCCGCAACGCCGCATTGTTCGCTGACGTTTTTCATCGAAGGCGAGGCGGAAGTGATAGAGCCTGCCGAGGCGCCCAGGGAATCGATCCGGGTGGTGTTCGGCGGCCCGCAAACGCGGCCCATGGTCACTTATAATCCCGGCCCGGTGCGCATACTGATGGTGATGCTGTATCCGCAGGCCTTGAATGCGTTGAGCGGCGTCGATGTCTCGGCATGGGTGGACCGCTGGGCTTCCATCGAACAGGTGCTGGGCCAGGATTGGCAGGCGCTGTCTGATGCCGTGCTGTGCGCCAACAGCGATGGCGAGCGGCTGGAATTGATCGAAAACTTCCTGGAGCCGCGCTGGCAGGCCGCACGGCCTGGCGGCGCCGGCGCCACGGCGGGCGACTGGGTGCGCCATCTGGCCGCGCAAGCCGCCGATACCGCGTTCGGACGCGGCGTGCGCAATATCGAGCGCCGCATCAAGGCCCGCGCCGGACAGCCGATGCGCAAGCTGCTCGGCTTCCAGCGCGCCGAACAATCCTTCTTTGAAGCGCGGGATGAATTCCTGGCCGGGAAAGCCGTATGGGCCGACATCGCCGCGCGCGGCGGTTATTCCGACCAGGCCCACTTCTGCCGCGAGGCGCGCAAGATCACCGGCCACACGCCTTTGGAACTGGCGCGCGTGCTGGCCTCCACGGATGAACGCTACTGGATCTACCGCGTCTGGACGTGAGCCGCGCACGCCGCGCGCGTCATCGGAAAGTCGATATGCTTGTTAGCGCCCTTGATGGTGCCTTCGATGCTGGCGCGCAGCTTGGCCGGCGCTTCATAGCGGTAGATCACGCGCTGCGGAAAATCGTGTCCCAAATTTTCGAAAACAACCTCCGTCGCCGTCAGTGTGGTGGCCGTGAAGCTGGCGCCATCCTGTCCCGACGGCTGCGCGTGGAAAATCACCGCGCCGTCGTTGGCGGTGGTGATGCGCATGAATTCATAGTTGGCCACCTTGCCGCCCTTGACGGTGCGGCTCAGGCCCATCATCGAATCGCCGGCCGGCGCGGCCCATTGCTCGATGGAGCCGGCCTCGCCGCCGTCTGCGGTCCAGCAGCCGGTCAGCCACGCCAGCTGGTCGATCGGTGCGGCGTGAGCGCCGGCAGACACCAGCAGCAGGAATAAAAGCACGTTGCGCATAGCGGTCCTCACGCGGGAAGCATTGAAGCGATCAGGTTGCGGCCATTGCGCTTGGCCTGATACAGCGCGCGGTCGGCGGCGCCGATCAGCGCATCGATTTCCACTGGCGCATCGACCCGCTGCGTGGCAATGCCGATGCTGACCGTAACCAATTGCGACGCATCCGTATTGCGTTCATGCGGAATCGCCAGCTCCTGCGCCCGCGCGCGGATCGCCTCCGCCATCAGCATCGCCTGCTCGACGTCGGTCTCCGGCAGGATCATGGCGAATTCCTCGCCGCCGTAGCGCGCCATCAGGTCGCACGGACGCTTCAGCATTTCCGCCAGTGCGGCCGCCACCTGGATCAGGCACTGGTCGCCTTTCTGGTGGCCGTAATGGTCGTTGTAAGCCTTGAAGTGGTCGATGTCGATCATCAGCAGCGACAGCGGCGTGCCGCCACGCTTGGCGCGCCGGTGTTCCTTCTCCATCGCCACGTCGAAGTGGCGGCGGTTGGCGATGCCGGTCAGGCCGTCGGCAAAGGTCTGCGAACGCAGCACCATGGCCTGCTCGCGCAGCAGCTTCTCGCGCGTGACGGCGATGCTGACATCGCTGACCTGGATCAGGCAGTGGCGCGGCGCGGCGTCCACCGCGATCGGCGTTACTTCCACCGCCTGCTGGATGCGCTCCTCGCGCACAAACAGCGCAAACGGCGCCTTGTTCAATGTCTGCGACAGCAGCGAAGGGAAGTTGTTGTACAGCGCGTGCTGGATGGCCGCGTCCACCCGGCCGCCGCGCAGGTCTGGGCACACGTCGAAAAAGTCGCGGCCCAGCACCTGCTCGTGCGACAGGCCGGAATGCTTGACCATCCAGCTGTTCCACAACACGATGCGGCGCTCGCTATCGAGCACGATGGCGCCCAGGCTCACCGCGCAGAACACACTCTCCAACAGGGGCAGGCGCAATGAAGTCATGATTGCCCTATTGCGCGTGCGATGTAGAGATTGATCTGGTCCTTCAGGTCGTGCAGCGCCGAGATGGCGAGCACGAAGGCGACGTAGCCGTGGATCTGGTGCTTCTCCAGCACGAAGTCGATGTGCAGCATCAGCACCACGGTATTGGCCTGGCTGGCGCCCGCGGTGGCGGTGAGGATCTCGTCGCTGGTGCCCACGTGGTACTGCGGCAGCGAGCCATGCAGCTCGCGCTGGAAGATATTGGCCAGCGTGCCGACGCAGGAGTTGAGCATGATGTTGCCGATCTCGCACATGGCTTCCTGCTCCATCTCGGTCAGCTCCTTGAGCGGCACCGCTTCGCCCACCATCAGGCGCACGATCTCCAGGCTTTTATCTTCGGGGAACATGAGGATGGCTTCGGTCTCGAAGGCGCCGGCGTAGTGCTGGCTGACGCCGCAGATGCGCTCCGGCGCGGTGTTTTGTCCATGCGCGCCCGCGCCCAGCAGCCGCGCCGCTTCGGCGCGCGCGATGAAGCTGATCGACGGCACCGCCATGCGCACCGCCTCGTTGACGATGGCGCTCATCGAGGCGGCCGCGTGGCCGACGCCGATGTTGAATATCTCGATCAGCGCATCGTTTTCCAGTTCGGAGAGCTGGAACATGATTACGCTGCTTTCAGCGTGGCCAGCAGCTGGGCGATGCGCGCCTCGGTGATCGGCTTCTCGACAAAGCCGATGCCCATCGCGATGGCGCGTTCGCGCGTGGCGGTTTGCACATTGGCCGTCAGCAGCGAAATCGGCACGGCGGGGAATTCCTGGCGCAGTTGTTCGGCGGCGGCGATGCCGCCCATGCCGGGCATGTTGACGTCCATCAGGATCAGGTCCGGCGTGGTGTGGCGCGCCTTGAGCAGCGATTCCTCGCCGGTGCCGGCTTCCTCGATGATCCAGTCGGCATGCAGGCTGGCGATGTACTGGCGCGCCATCATGCGTGAGACGCGGCTGTCGTCGACAATCAGGACGGTTTTCGTACTAGTCATGTCTCTTCCCCGGCGGTCTTTTTTTATACTACTGCGTTGCAACCATTCTCGCATATCCCGTGGCTTTCCTGACCACAGGTGTTGCTCTAGTTGTACGCTATTTGAACGGTATTGTCTGTGCGCAATTTTTAGGCAGAAAGCGCGATGGTAAAATAGCGGGATTCGATTTCCCCATCTCTTAAGTATTTATCATGACCCAAGACGAACTGAAACAAGCCGTAGCCCGTACCGCCATCGATTACGTGGTGAAAAACGAGATCATCGGCGTCGGCACCGGCTCCACCGCCAACTTCTTCATCGATGAACTGGCCAAGATCAAGGGCGACATCAAGGGCGCCGTGGCGTCGTCGGAAGCGACCGCCGCCCGCCTGCGCGGCCATGGCATCGAGGTGTTCGACCTGAACGATGTGCCGGAAATCGCGGTGTATATCGATGGTGCTGATGAAATTGACAACAGTGGCGCCATGATCAAGGGCGGCGGCGCTGCCTTGACCCGCGAAAAAATCGTGGCCTCGGTGGCCAAGCAGTTCGTTTGTATCGCTGACGGTTCCAAGCTGGTGGAAGTGATGGGCAAGTTCCCGCTGCCGGTGGAAGTGATTCCGATGGCGCGCGCGTCGGTGGCGCGTGAGCTGGTCAAGCTGGGCGGTACGCCGAAGCTGCGCTTGAAGCCGGGTACGGAGGAGGCGTTTGTCACCGATAACGGTGGTTATCTGCTGGATGTGTCGGGTCTGTCGATTACCGAGCCGAAGGCGCTGGAAGCGCAGATCAATCAGATCGTGGGGGTGATTGCGGTGGGGTTGTTTGCGGCGCGGGGGGCTAACGTGTGCCTGCTGGGTACCGCTGAGGGCGTGAAAACGCTGAAGTTTTAACCCGCACCGCCAGGTGGGGTCGGACCCTGCGGGTCCGACCCCTAAGCGACGGAGCTTGCTCTGTCACTAAAGCGTGCGGGGTAGAGCGTGCTTATTCCGCTGGCGGCACGTAACCCTGCGCGGCATCCGCACCATCACCAAAGAAATGCTTCTCCATCTGCGTCGCCAGGTATTTGCGGGCGCGCTGGTCGGCCAGGTTCAGGCGGTTTTCGTTGACCAGCATGGTCTGGTGCTTGAGCCAGGCGGCCCAGGCTTCTTTCGAAACCGACTCGTAGATCTTCTTACCCAGTTCACCCGGATACGGCGGGAAGTCCAAGCCCTCGGCTTCCTTGTTGAGTTTGATACATTGAACGGTGCGGGCCATGTGGGTTGCTCCTAAAGCTTGTGTAGAAAAACGAGATTATAAGGTTTTAATCAAAACCTGGGATTTGCGCTGCCAGTTATACATGCGCTGACGGTCCTTTGGCAGTGCATCGACGGTGGCCGGCGCGAAGCCGCGTTTGATGAACCAGTGCGCGGTGCGCGTGGTCAGCACGAACAGTTTGTTCACGCCAAGCGCGCGGGCGCGGTTTTCCATGTGCTTGAGGATACGGTCGCCGTCGCCCTGGCCCTGCACGTCGGGGTTGACGGTCAGGCATGCCATTTCGGCCATTTTCTGTTCCGGGAACGGGTACAGCGCCGCACAGCCGAAGATCACGCCATCGTGCTCGATGACCGAGAACATTTCGATTTCACGCTCGATCAGCTCGCGGCCGCGCTTGACCAGCGTGCCGTCGGCTTCCAGCGGTTCGATCAGCTTGATAATCCCGCCAACGTCCTCAATTGTGGCCGTGCGCAGCGATTCCAGGTTCTCGTGCGAAATCATGGTGCCCACGCCATCGTGGGTGAACAGCTCCAGCAGCGCCGAGCCGTCCATGTTGAACGAGACGATGTGCGAGCGCTCGACGCCGTTGTCGCAGGCCTTGATGCAGTGCTTCAGGTAGAAGGCGGTGGCGTCGGGCAGGAAGCCCGCCTGTAGCACGGCTTCCGCCTGGTGCGACGACAGTTCGCGGATTTCCGTGCCGCCGGCGTCGGTCATCATCTCGGTTTCGGTGATGAAGATCAGTTTGTCGGCGTGCAGGGCGATGGCGGTGGAGCAGGCCACGTCTTCCATGGTCAGGTTGAACGCCTCGCCGGTCGGCGAGAAGCCCAGCGGCGACAGCAGCACCAGGCCGTCTGAGCCGAGGATGGAGTGGATGGTCTCGGCGTCGACCTTGCGGGTGACGCCGGTCAGTTCCAGGTCCACGCCATCGATCACGCCGAGCGGCTTGGCGGTGATGAAGTTGCCAGAAATGATACGGATGGCCGCGTTGGACATCGGCGTGTTCGGCAAGCCCTGGCTGAACGCGGCCTCGATGTCGAGGCGCAGTTCGCCGGCGGCTTCCTTGGCGCACTCCATGGCCGAGGTGTCGGTGATGCGCACGCCGTTGTGGAAGCGGCCTTCGACGTTACGCAGGGCCAGTTGTTCGGCCACCTGCGGCCGCGAGCCGTAGATGACCGTAACGTTGATATCGAGCGCGTGCAGCAGCGAGAGGTCGTGGGCCAGCACCGGCAGGGCGCCGGCGGCCACCAGTTCACCAGGGAAGGCAACCACGAAGGTCTTGCCGCGGAAGGCGTGGATGTAAGGCGCGACGGAACGCAGCCATTGGACGAATTGGGTAGGGTTTTCCATTAGCCGCATTATAATTCGGTGCGCGACGTCCGCGCCAAAACCTTTGTAAAAAACAATGTCAGAAGCCAGCAACAAGCCAAAAAGTCAGCCTAGCCGTCCGCAAAACGCTACTCCTCGCCCGCCGCAAGCGCAGAATGCCCGCTCCGGGCAGAAGCCGCCGCGTCCACGCCTGACGCCGGAGCAGCTGGCGGCGCGCGAGGCCGAGCGCAATTTCCGCAATCCGCTGCCGCCGATCACCTATCCGGAAGATCTGCCGGTGTCCGGCCGCCGCGAGGAAATCGCCGAAGCGCTGCGCAACAACCAGGTCATCATCGTCTCCGGCGAAACCGGCTCGGGCAAGACCACGCAGCTGCCGAAGATCTGCCTGGAGCTGGGACGCGGCCAGAAAGGCCTGATCGGCCACACGCAGCCGCGCCGTATCGCCGCCTCGTCGACCGCCAAGCGCATCGCCGTGGAACTCGGTTCGCCGTTGGGCGAGCACGTGGGCTTCAAGGTCCGCTTCGCCGACACGCTGCAAAAAGGCGCGTCGATCAAGCTGATGACCGACGGTATCCTGCTGACCGAAACCCAGAGCGACCCGCTGCTCAGGGGCTACGACACCATCATCATCGATGAAGCGCACGAGCGCAGCCTGAACATCGACTTCCTGCTCGGCTACCTGAAACAGCTGCTGCCGCGCCGCCCGGATCTGAAAGTCATCATCACTTCGGCGACCATCGATGCGGACCGCTTCGCGCGCCACTTCGGCACGCCGGAGAAGCCGGCGCCGGTGATTGAAGTCTCCGGCCGCCTGTACAAGGTGGAGGTGCGCTATCGTCCGATCGAGAGCGACGTGGTCAATCCGGCCATTGCCAACGCCGAAGGCAAGGGCGCACGCACCGCCGCCGCGCGCGAAAAGCGCGACCTGATGGACGCCGTGATCGACGGCGTCGATGAAGTGGCGCGCATCGGCTCGGGCGATATCCTGGTATTCCTGCCCGGCGAGCGCGAAATCCGCGACGCCGCCGAGGCGCTGCGCAAGCACCACTCGCCGCACGTGGAAATCCTGCCGCTGTTCGCCCGCCTGTCGGCCGAGGAACAGGAGCGTGTGTTCAAGACCACCAACGCGCGCCGCATCGTCCTCTCCACCAATGTGGCCGAGACCTCGCTGACCGTGCCGGGCATCCGCTACGTGGTGGACGCCGGCCTGGCGCGCGTGAAGCGCTACAGCTACCGCAACAAGGTCGAGCAGTTGCAGATCGAGCCGATCGCGCAATCGGCCGCCAACCAGCGCGCCGGCCGCTGCGGCCGTGTGGCCGATGGTGTCTGTATCCGCCTGTACGACGAGCAGGATTTCATCCAGCGGCCGAAGTTCACCGAGCCGGAGATTCTGCGTTCGTCGCTGGCCTCCGTCATCCTGCGCATGAAAACGCTGCACCTTGCGGACGTGGAGACCTTCCCGTTCATCGAGCCGCCGCTGGCGCGCGCGATTGCGGACGGCTACCAGCTGCTGCAGGAACTGGGCGCGGTCGATGAGTACAATCAGATCACGCCATTGGGCACCAAGCTGGCCAAGCTGCCGCTGGACCCGCGCGTCGGCCGCATGATCCTGGCCGCGCTGGACAACGTCTGCCTGAACGAAGTGCTGATCATCGCTTCCGCCTTGTCGGTGCAGGATCCGCGCGACCGGCCGATGGAGCACCAGCAGGCCGCCGACGAAGCGCACAAGAAGTTCGCCGACGAGAAATCCGAATTCCTCAGCTATCTGAAGATCTGGCGCTGGTTCGAAAATGCGATTGAGCACAAGAAGACCAACCGCCAGTTACAGGACAACTGCCGCACCAACTTCCTGTCGCAACTGCGCCTGCGCGAGTGGCGCGACGTGCATTCGCAGTTGCTGACGATCGTCAAAGAGCAGGGCTGGCGTCTGAACGAAGCGCCGGCGACGTATGAAAACCTGCACATGGCGCTGTTGACTGGCTTGCTGGGCAACGTCGGCTTCAAGCAGGAGGACGATCCGGGCTTCCTCGGCGCGCGCGGCATCAAGTTCAATATCTGGCCGGGTTCCTCGCTGAGCAAGAAGCCGGGCAAGTGGATCATGGCGGCGGAGCTGGTGGACACCACGCGCCTGTACGCGCGCTGCATCGCGCAGATCCAGCCGGAGTGGCTGGAGAAGGTCGGCGGCCACCTGCTGAAAAAGTCGTGGGGCGAGCCGCGCTGGGAAAAACGTTCGGCGCAGGTCACTGCTTCCGAGCGCGCGACCCTGTATGGCCTGGTGGTGTACAGCCAGCGCCGCATCAACTACGGCTTGTTCAATCCGACCGAGGCGCGCGAAATTTTCATCCGCGATGCGCTGGTGGGCGGCGACTACGACACGCGCGCGCCGTTCTTCGCGCACAACCACAAGCTGATTAAAGAGATCGAGAACCTCGAACACAAGTCGCGCCGTCAGGACGTGCTGGTGGACGATGAACTGATCGCCGCCTTCTACGACAAGCTGCTGCCGGCCGACGTGGTCAATGGCGCGGGCTTCGAGAAGTGGCACAAGGACGTCACGGCACAGGAGCCGAAGCTGCTGTTCCTGAACCGCGATGAGCTGATGCGCCACGAAGCAGCCGGGGTCACCACCGACCTGTTCCCGAAGAAGATGAACGTCTCCGGCCTGGAACTGGCGCTGACCTATCACTTCGAGCCGGGCAGCGTGCGCGATGGCGTGACGCTGGCGGTGCCGCTGTATGCGCTGAACCAGCTGTCGCGCGAGCGCTGCGAATGGCTGGTGCCGGGCATGCTGAAGGAGAAGGTGCATCTGCTGCTGAAATCGCTGCCGCAGAAGCTGCGCCGTCATTGCGTGCCGCTGCCGGAGTACGCGGCCAAGTTCTGCGAGCGCGTGGAGGAGAGGCATGCCTTCGGCCGTGGTGAGTTGATTGACGCGATCATCGCCGATATCCGCAAGGAGATCACGGTGACGCCGCTGACCACCGACTTCAAGCCGGAGACGCTGCCTGCGCACCACTTCATGAACTTCAAGGTGATCGACGAGCATGGCCGCCAGCTGGACATGGGCCGCAACCTCGCCACCTTGCAGGCCGAATACGGCACGCAGGCCCGCGAGAGCTTCCAGAAGATGGCGGAAGCGTCCGGTCCGCAGTCGACCGTCGCCGCCCGGTCCGTCGTTCCCGCGCAGGCGGGACGGTCCGGCGCTCCGGGGCATGCTGCGCCGGCCAAAGCCGCGGCATCGGGCGCCGCCGCGCCAACCAGCAATATCACGCTGACCAACCTGACCTCGTGGACCTTCGGCGAACTGCCGGAACTGCTGGAAATCGCCCAGGGCAAACTGACGCTGATCGGCTTCCCGGCGCTGGTGGACAAAGGCACGCACTGCGACCTGGAAGTCTTCGACGACCCGACGGTTGCCGCGCGCACGCACCGCATCGGCCTGCGCCGCCTGTTCGCCTTGCAGATGAAGGACCAGATCAAGTTCATTGAAAAGAGCATTCCCAACCTGCAGCAAATGGGCATGCAGTTCATGAGCATGGGCACGCAGGAAGAACTGCGCGAGCAGATCATTAACAAGGCGCTGGACATCGCGTGCCTGCAAGACCCGCTGCCGATCGACGCCGCCAGCTTTGCCAAGCGCAAGGACGAAGGCAAGTCGCGCCTGGTGCTGCTGGTGAACGAGATCGCGCGCCTGCTGTCGCAAGTGCTGACCGAGTTCCACGGCCTGCCGAAACGCCTGCAAGGCTTGCCGCAGCAGACCGCGCAGGACATGCAGCAGCAGTTGCAAGGCCTGGTGCACAAGCGCTTCCTGCTGGAGAACGACTACAGCCAGCTGTCGCACTTCCCGCGTTATCTGAAGGCGATGAACGTGCGGATGGAGAAGCTGCGTGGCGATCCGTCCCGCGATGCGAAATTGATGGCCGAGTGGCAGCAGGCCGCCGCAGCCTATCTGCGTGCGACGCGTGAAAAATCGGCCGGCAAGAACACCGATCCGAAAATGGTGGAGTTCCGCTGGATGCTGGAGGAATTGCGCGTATCCTTGTTTGCACAAGAGCTGCGCACGCCGATGCCGGTATCAGCCAAGCGCTTGCTGAAAGTCTGGGAGTCCATGCAACGCTAAGCGGCTTGCCGCACGCTGGACGCAGCGGCTTTCAGGTAGACTATTTTGCAACAGGAGGTGTTGCGATGGCCAGAACCGGAAAGCTGCTGCGTAGTCTGATCCGCGCCGGCACGCGCACAGCGAAACTGTTCGCCGCCGCCGCAACGCCGCCGAAACCGAAGCGTGCCGCCGCCAAGCCGCGCGCCAGGCTGGCCGCCGCGAAACCTGCCGCTGCAAAACCTGCCTCGAAGCGCACCGCCACGCTTCATGCGCCACGCAAGGCCGCGCCATCTGCCGCTGCTTCGCCCGCTGTGGCGCCCGGCAAGTGGCTATCCGGCCACGCGCCAACCGCGAGCGGTCAGCGCATGAGCTACTGGCTCTACCTGCCAAACAATCTTCCCGAACGCGCGCAACGCCAGGGCATGCCGCTGGTCGTCATGCTGCACGGCTGCCACCAGACCGCGACGCAGCTGGCGCAAGGCACACGCATGAACCTGTGGGCGGAAAAAAAGGGCTTCGCCGTCCTGTATCCGCAACAGCTGATCAGCATCCAGCCGCAGCGCTGCTGGAAATGGTACGACCGCGCCACGCAGGAAGGTGGCGGTGACGTGCCCACCATCGTCGGTATCATCCACAAGGTGCTGACGCATTGCGCCATTGACCGCACGCGCATTTACGTGGCAGGCATCTCCGCCGGCGCCGGCATGGCGAATATCCTTGCACTGAACCATCCAAAACTGTTTGCCGCTGTCGGCCTGCATTCAGGCCCCGTGTTCGGCGCCGGCCACAGCACGCTTGGCGCGCTCGGCGTGATGAAACACGGCGCCGGCCTGGGCGCCGACATGGCCGCGCATGCGGTGCTGCAACGCCAGCCGCAATTCCCAGGCATGCCGGCGATCCTGCTGCAAGGCGAGGGCGATAACGTCGTCCGGCCGATCAATCAGATCCAGCTGGCGCGCCAAAGTCTATTGCTGAACCGCCTGGCCGGGCCGGCGAAAATCACGCACAAGCCCAAGGGCCGCCACAACGCCCATCAGCTGCACGACTTCTACGCCGGCCGCAAACTGATGCTGCGCGTCGCCCAGATCGAACAACTGGAACACGCCTGGAGCGGCGGCGATCCCACGCTGGCCTTCAACGCCAAGGCCGGTCCTGACGCCAGCAAGATGATGCTGGATTTCTTCTCCCGCCACCAGCGCACCTGATCACGGCTGCGAGAGTACCTTGCTGACGCGGCCCTGCGCATCCAGCATCACAATCACCGGAATATCGCGCACGCCGAAAGCGCGGAAGATCGCGCCGTCTTCATCGAGCGCCAATGGAATGCTGGTGTGCTTTTCCTTCGCATACGCAGCCAGGTCGGCGCGCGAGGTCCACAGCGGCGAGGCGATGGCAACCCATTCGGCGGCATGATCCCTGGCCATTTTCTCGGACTCGATGCGAACGCGCTCACAGGCGGCGGACGTGGCGGGGCGTGTCTCGCGCAGATAGGATTCGCACCATGGCGAAAAGAACACCAGTGCGCGCGGCTTGCCGGCGGCGGGCGTGATGGTCTTGCCGGACAAGGTCTTGATGCTGATGTCGGTCACCAGATCGCCGACCTTGAAGCTTGCCGGCGCGGTGGCCTGCGGCGTCAGCGCGATGCTGCCGGCGGCCGGCTTGGTGGTGGCCACGCGCTCCAATACGGCGTGCAGTTCCTGGTCATCCAGATGGCCCACGTGCACGATGCGGCCACTGGAATCGATCACGATATGTTGTGGCGTGACGCGCAGATTCAGCTTGGCCGCGAGGCTGCCGTCATCGATCACGGTGGGCATCCGCAGTTTGTATTTGGCGATGAAGGCGCGCACGTCGGCGTTGGTTTCGCTGTAGCCGGCGTTGACCGACACCACCGCGATACGCTTGCCGTACTGCTCGTAGATTTTCTCGAACCCCGGCGCCTGCTGGTTACAAGGAACGCACCAGCTGGCCCAGAATTTCAGATACACCGGCTGCTTGCCGTACAGCGTGGCCAGATCGATGCGCTGACCGTCAATCGACGTCAACGTCGCCGCAGGCCCCGGCTGCCCGATCAGCCCTTTGCTCGCGCTCCGCGCCCGCTGCTGACCATCCTGCGCCGTCGCCGCACCCATCAATCCACACAACAAAAGAAACACCGCACCCCATTTCATACCACGCCCTTGATGAATTAACCATCAAGCTATCCTACCCGGCGTGCGGCATACAAAACAGATGCAAGAAGCGTCTAAACGACTAGGCCATGATTGGGCGCTCGGCTACAGCAGCAGGAAAGCCGCCGCCGCCACTGCGGTGGGCGCCAGTGCGCCGGCTAGCAGGCCGAGGGTGCCGATGGATTCGTCGCGGAAGCCGCGGCGCAGCAGCGAGACGCCGGCGGGATTGGGCGCGTTGGCGATCACGGTCAGGCCGCCGCCGGTGACCGCGCCCGCCATCAGCATGTATTGCGCGGCTGGCGAGATGGTGTCGATCAGTGAACCGAGGTAGGTGAGGGCGGCGTTGTCGGTAATCGCCGTCAGGCTCATGGCGCCGAAGAACAGCGCCAGCGGCGACAGGCTCTCGACGATCGGTTGCAACCACCATTGCTGCATCCCGCCCAGCACCACCAGTCCGGCCAGGAAGAAGCCGACCAGCAGGCCTTCCTTGATGATCAGCGGGCTCTGGTAGCGCTGGTACGCGGTGGTGAAGCCGAGGAACAGCATGAAGATACCCAGGAACAGTTCCGGATGATGGCCCAGCACCACCACCGCCGCCAGGAAGCCGAGGTGGATCAGCGTCACCGCCAGCGGCACCGCCGGCGCGGCGCGCGTATCGCTGGCGCCGGCCGGCGCGCGCAGGTGCTTGCGCAGCATGAAGCTGATCGCGGTGGCGTTGATGATGACGGCGATGACCGCCTTCCAGCCGAACTGCGACGCCATGTAGGCGGTATCCCAGTTCCAGGTGGCGGACACCATCAGCACCGGCGGCGCCGCGTAGGAGGTCAGCATGCCGCCGATGGAGATGTTCACGAACAGCACGCCCAGCGCCGCATACTTCAGCCACTCCGGCATGCCGTCGCGGAAGATCAGCGGCGCCAGCATCAGCGCGGCCAGCGTCATCGCGGCCGGCTCGGTGATCAATGAGCCGGTCAGCGGCACCAGCGCCAGGCCGAACCACACCAGCGCCAGTTCCGTCTTGACCGGCATGCCGCGGGCAAACCCCATCAACACCCGCTGCACGATATCCATCACAGGCCGCGACGCGGCCACCACCATCACCACAAACACAAACAGCGGCTCGGTGTACTGGCGCGATTCGGCGTAGGCGATGGCGGCCTGGCCGCCGTTGAGCAGGGCCAGCGCAAGCATCAGGATGAACGCCCAGAAGCCGAACACCACCTCGACCTCGCCCAGCAGATGGAACAGCCCGGCGTGCTGCGGATGGCGATGGGCCAGCTTCTCGAACGACTTGGCGGCGAAGGTGTGCAGCAGCGCCAGGCCGAACAGGATGGCGCCTACCAGTTGTATTGTTTGCAAAGTGCTTCCTTTGATCATTCTCTTGGGGGCATGGTACAGCAAAGGCAAATAAATCTTGTCAAACTAGCGTGCGCAGAGTACTGTGTATTTATACAGTATTTTGCGGTACAATCTCATGACACATCCGGAAACCCTGCATCCGTCGCTCTGGCGCGCGGACCAACTGGCGCACAGCGCCACGCGCTGCATGGACACGGGCTTTGCCGCCTTGTCCGCGCAGCTGCCGGGTGGCGGCTGGCCGCTGGGCACCCTGATCGATCTGCTGGTGCAGCAGCACGGCATCGGCGAGCTGCGCCTGTTGCAGCCGGCGCTGGCCGCGCTGGACAAGCGGCCTGTCGTGCTGCTGCAACCGCCGCATGAACCGCAGGCGCTGGCGCTGGCGGCCTTGGGCATCGAACCGTCGCAACTGCTGTGGGTGCGCAGCGGCGCCAAGGCCAGCGATGCGCTGTGGGCGGCCGAGCAGATCCTGCGCAGCGGTTGTTGCGGTGCGCTGCTGCTGTGGCAAAAACATGCGCGCGGCGAAACCTTGCGGCGCCTGCATCTGGCGGCGCAAAGCGGCGAAACCTTGTTCTGCATGGTGCGGCCGCTGGCGGCGGCGCAGGACGCCTCGCCGGCGCCGTTGCGGCTGTCGCTCAAGCCGGCGGCGGGCGGCGTCGACATCGGTTTTGTGAAGCGACGCGGACCGCAGCGCGACGCGCCCTTGTTTCTACCTTTAACCCCTGCTTTGCTTCAACGCCATGCGCCTCTGGATCGCCATACACCTGCCACAGCTCCCGCTCGAAGTATTCTGCCCGCGCTGGTCGGCTGACCATTGCACGGTGGTGCTGGAGCAGGAACGCGTCGTCGCGCTGTCGCAGGCGGCTTACGATGCCGGCGTGCGCATCGGCCTGCGGCGCGGCGGCGCCATCATGCTGGCGCCGCACACGCAGTTCCAGCAGCGTTCGCTGCTGCTGGAGGCCGAAGCGTTGCAGGCGGCCGCCATGGCGCTGCTGCAATTTACGCCGCAACTGGCGGCGGCGGAGGAGGCCACGCTGCTGCTGGACGTCGGCGCCAGCCTGCGCCTGTTCGGCGGCATCCGCGCGCTGTGCCGCAAGGTGGCCGGCAGCGTGCGCGCGCTCGGCTTCACCGGCACGCTCAGTTGCGCACCGACCGCGCGCGGCGCCTGGCTGCTGGCGCGCAGCAACGCCGGCCGCTCGCTGAAGATGGACACGCTGGCACGGCGTCTGGACGTGCTGCCGGTCGATCTGCTGCCGCCTGTCCGCGCCTATCTGGGCTGGCTGGAAGGCATCGGCTGCATGAGCCTGGGCGAGCTGCGGCGCCTGCCGCGTCCTGGCTTGCAGCGCCGTTGTGGCCGCGCCGTGCTCGACATGCTGGACGACGCCCATGGCGCGCGTCCCGAGATGCACGAATGGCTGCAGGCGCCGGCCAGCTTCCGCGCCAGGCTGGAACTGTTCGACCGCGTGGAGAACGCCGAGGCCTTGTTGTTCGGCGCGCATCGCCTGCTGCTGCAACTGACCGGCTGGCTCAGTGCGCACCAGCTGGCCGTGGAGCGCATCCATCTGCAGCTGGAACACGAGCGCGGCCGCACCGCCTGTCCGCCGACGCTGATCGAAATCCTGCTGGCCGAGCCGACGTGGAAAGACGCGCATCTGGTGCGCCTGCTCAAGGAGCGGCTGGCCAAGCAGGAGCTGGTGGCGCCGGTGATCGGCCTGTGCCTCGAAGCGCCGCAGGTGCAGCCGATGGCGCCGCCGAGCGAATCGCTGTTTCCCGAGCCGGGCGGCAGCAAGGAAGACTGGCAGCGCCTGCTGGAACTGCTGGCCGCGCGGCTGGGGCCGGAAAACGTGCTGCAAGCCGCTCCCAGCAGCGATTACCGGCCCGAGTACGCCAACACCTGGGTCAGCATCCAGACCAGAATCCGTCCCGCCGACGCGCGTGCCCAGCTGCCGCCCGACCTCACCAGCCTGCCGCGACCGGCCTGGCTGCTGCCCAAGCCGGTGCCGCTGCTGATGCGCGACCATCGCCCGTATTACGGCTCGCCGTTGCGCATCCGCTCCACCGGCGAACGCATCGAGGCCGGCTGGTGGAGCACGCTGCAAACCCGCGACTATTTCATCGCGGAAGGGGAGGACAGCGCTTATTACTGGCTGTACCAGGATCGGCACGTCGGCGAGCAGGCGCCGCGCTGGTATCTGCAAGGGTTGTTCGGATAGATTAAGATTGTTCTAACAAGCAACAAGTAGCATGTGCTTTTTGCATGCACATCCTCTCATCATGAAGATCGGCCCCCTGCTGTTGCCGTACACCGCCCTGTTGCTGCTGCTCGTGGCCACGATCAGCTTTGCGCTCGCCCGCTATTTCGACCGGCGCAACGAGCGCAAGATCGAGGCATCGATCACCCGCATGTTCATGGTGGCGGTGGTGGTGGCGCGCCTGGCGTTTATCCTGCGCTACCATGCCCTGTACCTGGACCGCCCGCTGACCATGCTCGACATCCGCGATGGCGGCTGGGATGAGCAAAGCGGCATCATCGCCGCCTGGGTGTATGCGCTGGTGCTGTGGCAGCGCGGCCGCACCATCCGCAAGGCGGTGGTGGTGACGGTCGGCGTTGCCAGCGTGCTGTGGCTGGCCGGCACGGTGCTGATGATGGCCAACACGTCGGTGCAGGGCGCCATCCCCGCCGGCGCGCTGCGCAGCCTGAGCGGCGAGCAGGTGGCCCTGTCCGACTTCCATGGCAAGCCCACCGTCATCAACTTCTGGGCGACGTGGTGCCCGCCATGTCAAAAGGAAATGCCGGCCATGGCGCAGGTCCAGGCGCAGCGGCCCGATGTGAATATTGTCTTCGTCAACCAGGGCGAGTCGCCGCAGGTGATCCAGCAATTCCTGCGCGCGGGCCGGCTGGCGTTGCACAATGTCCTGCTGGACCCGACGCAAGCGACCGCGCGCGGCTTTTCGGTGATGGGCTATCCCACCACGCTGTTCTTCGATGCCTCCGGCAAGCTGGTGTATCAGCACATGGGGCCGCTGTCGGAAGCCGCGCTGCTCCACCGTTTGGAAGAGACCCGCTTGCCGCAGGCGCCTACCCAAGCCGCGGGAAGTTTGGTTAAATAGCCTCATATTCTTTTCAGGACACGCGATGCAATCACAGCGACAGGAATTTATCGGCGCGCACGGCCACAAGCTGGCGGCGCGGCTGGACGGGCCGGACGGCGAGGTCAAGGCCTACGCGCTGTTCGCGCATTGCTTCACCTGCGGCAAGGACGTGTTTGCCGCCAGCCGCGTGGCGCAGGCGCTGACCGAGCATGGCATCGCCGTGCTGCGCTTCGACTTCACCGGCCTGGGCGCCAGCGAGGGCGAGTTCGCCAACACCAATTTCTCATCGAACCTGGACGATCTGGTGGCGGCGGCCGATTTCATGCGCCAGACCTACCAGGCGCCGCAACTGCTGATCGGCCACAGCCTGGGCGGCGCGGCGGTGCTGGCGGCGGCCTCGCAGATGCCGGAAGTCAAGGCGGTGGTGACGATCGCCGCGCCCAGCGATCCCGGCTCCATCGTCAACATGTTCAGCCAGCATCTGGACGAGATCGCGCGCGAAGGCGAGGCGCAGGTGCAGCTGGCGGGGCGGCCGTTCCGCATCAAGCAGCAATTCGTGGAAGATGCGGGCGGGCACAACTTGAAGGTGAAGATCGCGGCCCTGAGGCGGGCCTTGCTGGTGATGCACGCGCCGGGCGACGACACGGTGGGCTTGAGCAACGCGATGGAGATTTTCACCGCCGCCAAGCACCCGAAAAGTTTCATCTCGCTTGACAGCGCCGACCATCTGCTGACGCGGCGCGAAGACGCGGTCTACGTGGCCAACCTGATAGCGGTCTGGGCCGACCGCTATCTGTTTTAAAAGTCTTCCGACAGGTCTTTCCAGCCCTTGCTGGCGGCAAAGGTGCTGAATTCGTCCGGCGATTCCAGCACCAGCAGGCGGCCTTCCTGCAGCACCGGGTCGCCGGCGCTCAGGTCCGGGCCCTTGTAGCCGACGGTGCGCAGCTGCGCGACCACGGCGTTAATCAGCGCCTTGTCCTTGTGCAGGCCGCTGATGGGCGCCTTGAAATCCACGTAGACGTCGATGGCGCCGTAGCCTTCGTCGAAGATGCGGATGGCGGTGGCGTCGTGGGCACGGCCGGAGCCGTCGGTGGCCTTGAAGGGGCCGCTCAGTTGGATGTCGGTGTCATTGTTCATGGCTTCAGCATACACAAAAGGTCGAGGTCAGTCCACTTTTGGCAGGGCCATGCCGCGCTGCACGGCCGGGCGGGCGCCGATCATATTGAGCCAGCGTTGCAGGTGGGGCTTGGTCTCCAGCTTGTCGCCGAGCGCCGGTTTCAGCTTGTCGAGGATGCCCACGGTCCATGGGTAGCAGGCGATGTCGGCAATGCTGTAGGCCGCGCCGGCGATGTAGGCGTGCTTCGATAATTGCTTCTCCATCACGCCCAGCAGGCGGTCCGCCTCGTCGATGAAGTGCTGGATGGCCAGTTCTGATTTCTCTTCCGAGCGGATGGCGAAGAAGCCGACCTGGCCCAGCATCGGGCCGAGGCCGCCGATCTGCCAGTGCAGCCATTCCAGCACCTTGTAGCGTTCCGGACCGGCGGCCGGCAGCAGCTTGCCGGTCTTCTCAGCCAGGTAGGTAAGGATGGCGCCGCTTTCGAAAATGCTGACGCTGTTGCCGTCGGCATCGGTGTCGACAATGGCGGGGATTTTGTTGTTGGGGGAGATGGCCAGGAATTCGGGCTGGAACTGTTCGCCCTTGCCGATGTTCACGGTCTTGATGGTGTACTGCAGGCCCAGCTCCTCCAGCATGATGGGGATCTTGCGGCCGTTGGGCGTGGTCCAGGTGTGCAGGGTCAGCATGGCGGTCCTCGGATGGATTTTCTGTAACGATAATCCATCCGGCCGCGACGCCGCGCCCGTTATAACTCCGGGGTCAGGTCCCCCATTTCTACACGAGCTGTACCGTAGCGTGCGCTACGGTACAGCTCGTGTAGAAATGGGGGACCTGACCCCGGATTTTATTACTTCAGTGGTTGCAGGATCGCTTCCAGGCGGTCCGGCGTGCCGTCGATGCGTTCCAGGCGTGGATACTTCAGGCCGCCGTGGTAGTCGAGCGCGACGGTCTGGTACAGGGCGCCTTTTTTCACCAGCAGGTTGATCGGCTCTTTCGACGTCTTGGCCGCCGTCACTGCCGCGCGCAGCAGTTCAGGCTTGTAGGCGCGGCCGTTCACCGCCAGCAGCGTGGTGTTGCCCGACAGGCCGGCCTTGAAGCCGACGCCTTCCCACTGGAACGCTTCCAGCTTGCCTTCCGAACCGACCGAGAAGCCCAGCGAGTACTGGAAGTTGGCCGATTTGCTCAGGTCTTCCTGCGCCTTGAGGAAGTCGGTTGGCTTCTCTGCATACACCAGTTTCCAGCCGGCGCGGGCCAGGCCGTCCAGCGGAGCGCCCGGGCCGTGGCCGTCCAGGCGGGTGCGCAGGAACTTGGCCCACTCGTAGGGCTGCACCGCGTTGAGCGCCTTGACCACGTCGTCGAAGGTGTAGGGCTTGGCGACGTTGACGCCGTCATCCACGCCAAAGAAGGTTTTGGCGAAATCGTTCAGCGACTTTTTCTCGCCCGACAGTTCGCGGATCTTGGTGTCGGCGTCCAGCCAGATCAATTCGCCTTCCGAGTAGTAGTCCTCGGAACGCTGCCAGTTGTTCCAGCCTTGCGGACGGCGGGCGTTGATGATCGGGTCGTTGACCGTGTCCTGCACCGCGCGCCAGTCGCGGCCCTTGACGTTGTCGTAGCGGGCGGCGGTGGCGGCGATCATGTC
This sequence comes from Duganella alba, assembly GCF_009674495.1. Classification (GTDB taxonomy): domain Bacteria; phylum Pseudomonadota; class Gammaproteobacteria; order Burkholderiales; family Burkholderiaceae_D; genus Rugamonas; species Rugamonas alba. The sequence goes on from NZ_WKJN01000009.1 coordinate 39,755, forward strand.
GCGGGTGTTTTCAGGCTTGATCAGGCCGGCGCGCGCGGCCAGCACGGCGCCCCAGTACTGGGTCTGGCCTTCGTACACCCACAGCAGTTCGTTCTGCAGCGGCGTGTTGAAGTCGGCCACGGCCTGGCCGGCAGGACGGCGGAACTTGCCGTTCCACGAGTGGGTGAATTCGTGCGACAGCAGTTCGCGGCGCGCTTCGTATTTTTTCCACTCGGCGAAGTAGCCCAGCTTGACGCCGTTCTCGCTCGACTGGTGGTGCTCGCGGCCGATGCCGCCGAATTCATCGCTGATGGCGAACAGGAAATCGTAGTGTTTGTAGTGCTGCGAGTTGAACAGCTTGTAGGCCTGCTGCACCATTTCGCGGTGCGGGGCGATCTGTTCCGGCGTCGCTTCCAGCTGGTCGGCCGAGTCGGCCACCACGTTGAGGTGCACGGGAATTTTCGCGCCCGGATCGAGGTCGATGCGGCGGAAGTAGCGGCCGGCGAACAGCGGCGAATCGACCAGCGTCTCCAGGTCCAGCGGCTTGAAGGCGACGTCGTCGCCGGTGCGCGCCTGCTGCTCCAGCGCGCTGCCGTACTGCCAGCCGGCCGGCACGGTCAGGTTCGGCTGCACGGTGATCTTGTTGGTGGCGTAGCCGGCCGGGTACAGCGCCACCGATTGCCATTGCACGCCGAGGATGTCGTTGGTCATCGTGGTGCGGCCCTGGTTGGCTTCCACCGGCGACAGGTATTCGAACTCGACCTCGACGCCGCTGGCGCCCTTCGGCACGGTGAGGTGGAAGGCGAAGATGTTGACCGGATCGCGCGTCCATTCCAGCGGCTGGCCGTTGGCGCTGACCTTGAAGCCGGCGAACTGGTTGATCGCGCCGCTCGGGCCGTGATTGCCCGGAATCCATTGCGGATACAGCAGCGTCAGCTTGCCCGGCTTGGCCGGAATGCTTTCGCGCACGCGGAAGATCTGCTGCGCGGTGTTGCTGGCGTCTACTTTCAGAACGATGGTGCCCGGATAGGGCTGGTCGGAAGCCTGGGCGCTGAAGGCGGTAGCCAACACGGCGGCGAGTACGGCACGGGTCAAGGTCATGGTATGCACTAATCGGTTGAACAAGAGAACGAGTGTAGCACGCGGGCAACTTGCAAATCTCGCAAAAAGCATGACGCGGTGCAGCGAAAATTTTTTGCGCAAAACTCTTGAAAGGCGGGCCGGGCGACTTATATGGGAATCAGCGGTTGCCCAGATGGGGACCGCGAGAAGGGGATGCTCCCCGTTTTAACCATATCGCTTATTTTGACAAGGATATCTACCATGCGTACTTTTGACCTGGCACCACTGTATCGCTCCGCTATCGGCTTTGATCGTCTGGCACAACTGCTGAACGACGCCCAACGCAACGACGCCACCCCGAGCTATCCTCCCTACAACATCGAGCTGGTCTCGGAAGACCAATACCGCATCGTGATGGCGCTGGCCGGTTTCGACCGCTCGGAAATCGACATCACCTTCGAACGCGACTCGCTGCAAGTGGTCGGCCGCAAGCAGAAAGACGGCGTGGAACGCACCTATCTGCACCGTGGCATCGCAGCCCGCGATTTCGAACAGCGCTTCCAGCTGGCCAATCACGTCAAGGTGACCGGCGCCAGCTTCGACAACGGCATGCTCACCATCGAACTGGTGCGTGAGATTCCGGAAGCGCTGAAACCACGTAAAATCATCATCGATGGCGGCGAAAACGTCACCGCGCTGGAGCAACGCGCAGCGGCTTAATCCAGCTTTAATGTAGCATTTGCAACTGGCCGGGTAACCGGCCAGTTTTGCGTTGTAAGCCCGCATTTTGGTTAAGTAGGGCCTAAGTTTTTAGCGTCATATTGGATACATCTAAAGTCTTCACCCATAGGAGAACCGTTATGTCCAACTCTACTCTCAAACGCGCAGCCGTCGCAGTCGCCGTCCTGGGCGTGGTCGGCGTCGGCGGTGCAGTCGCTGTCAAACAGAATGCCGCCGTTGCCGCCGCCACCGTACCTGCCGCCACCGTCGCCCAGGCCGGCATCCCTGCGCCGGTCGCCGCGCCGCCCATTGCGCTGCCCGACTTCAGCGTCATCGTCGCCCAGAACGGCCCGGCCGTGGTCAACATCAACGTCACCGGCAGCACCAAGACCGCCTTCGATCCGGACGCCCAGCAAGGCCGCAACGATCCGTATGCGGACGATCCTTTCTATGAATTCTTCCGCCGCTTCCAGGGCCAGCAGCGTGGCCCGCAACAACGCCAGGCGCCGACGCACGGCCTGGGGTCCGGCTTCATCATCAGCCCGGACGGCATCATCCTGACCAACGCCCACGTGGTGCGCGACGCCAGCGAAGTCGTGGTCAAGCTGACCGACCGCCGCGAATTCCGCGCCAAGGTGCTCGGTTCCGATCCGCAAAGCGACGTCGCGGTGCTGAAGATCGACGCCAAGAACCTGCCGGTGGTGCCGCTGGCCAAGGGCAACGACCTGAAAGTAGGTGAATGGGTGCTGGCGATCGGTTCGCCATACGGCCTTGATAACACCGTGACCGCCGGCGTGGTCAGCGCCAAGGGCCGCTCGCTGCCGGATGGTAACGTGCCGTTCATCCAGACCGACGTGGCCGTCAATCCGGGCAATTCGGGCGGTCCGCTGTTCAACACGCGTGGCGAAGTGGTCGGCATCAACTCGCAGATCTATAGCCAGACCGGCGGCTACCAGGGCTTGTCGTTCGCCATCCCGATCGATGTGGCCAGCAAGATCAAGAACCAGATCGTCTCCACCGGCAAGGTGGTGCACGCCAAGCTGGGCGTGGAAGTGCAGGAAGTGAACCAGGGCTTTGCCGATTCCTTCGAACTGGCCACGCCGGAAGGCGCGCTGATCGCCAACGTCGAACGCGGCGGTCCGGCCGACAAGGCCGGCCTGAAGGCGGGTGATGTGATCCGTTCGGTCAACGGTCAGAAGATCGTCAGTTCGGTCGATCTGCCGTCCATGGTGGGCCTGTCGACGCCGGGCGAGAAGATCACGCTGGACGTCTGGCGCCAGGGCAAACCGGTGCGCATCGTCGCCACGCTGGGCAACGCCACCGATAAGGTCGCCAAGGGCGATGCGCCGGTGGCCGATCAGGCCAGCGCCAAGCTGCGCCTGGGCCTGTCGCTGCGCCAGCTGGACCCGTCGGAGCGCCGTGAATCCGGCATCGCCAGCGGCTTGCTGATCCAGGATGCCGGCGGCGCGGCGGCCGATGCCGGCGTGCAGGCGGGCGACGTGCTGCTGTCGGTGAACGGCCGTCCGGTCAACAGTGTGGATCAGGTGCGCGAGGTGGTGGGCAAATCGTCCAAGTCGGTGGCATTGCTGATCCAGCGCGGCGACGATAAAATCTTCATACCGGTGCGCTTAGGCTAAGGTTACACTGCGGCTACGGGCCGGCAGAACGCTCAACAAAAATAGAAAGGAAATAACATGCGACTTCTGCTGGTAGAAGACGACACAATGATCGGCGAGGTAGTGCTGGACCTGTTACGGGCCGAGCACTACGCCGTCGACTGGGTCAAGGACGGCGCCATGGCCGACACCGCGCTGCAAACCCAGACCTACGATCTGGTGCTGCTGGACCTGGGCCTGCCGCGCAAGGACGGCCTCGACGTGCTGCGCTCGATGCGCCTGCGCAAGGAGCTGACCCCGGTGCTGATCGCCACCGCGCGCGACGCCAAGGAACAGCGTATCGCCGGCCTCGACGCCGGCGCCGACGACTACGTGCTCAAACCCTACGACCTCGACGAGTTGCTGGCCCGCATCCGCGCGCTGCTGCGCCGTTCGGCCGGCCGCGCCGAGCCGGTGTTTGAACACGGCAACGTCACGGTCAATCCGCAGACCCGCGAAGTCATCGCCGACGGCAAGCCGGTCAGCCTGTCGGCGCGCGAATGGGCGGTGCTGGAAGCGCTGATCGCGCGGCCCGGCATCGTGCTGTCGCGCCACCAGCTGGAGGAAAAACTGTACAGCTGGAAGGATGAAGTCAACAGCAACGCGGTGGAAGTCTATATTCACGGCCTGCGCAAGAAGCTCGGCGCGGAACTGATTCAGAACGTGCGCGGCCTGGGATACATGGTGCCCAAACTATGAAGGTAAGGATGCCACCGCTGCCGCGCGTGCCGGTGGTCACCCACTCGCTGCGCGGCCGCCTGCTGTGGTTCCTGCTGGCCGCCATCACCATGGCGGCCTTTGCCCAAGCGATGATCGCCTACCGCAGCGCGCTGAGCGACGCCGACCAGATCTTCGACTACCACATGCAGCAGATGGCGATGTCGCTGCGTTCCAGCGCCACGCTGACCAACAAGGCGGCCGACACGGCGGCCGATCCCGAAAACGACGACCTGGTGGTGCAGGTGTGGACGCCGGACGGTGCGCAGGTGTTCCGTTCGCTGTCGCGCGCGGCCTTGCCGCAGCGGGCCGTGCTGGGTTTCTCCAACGTCCGCGTCAACAACACGACCTACCGCGTGTTCTCGGTGCAGACTTCCAACCAGACGGTGCAGATCGCCCAGGACATGGCGGTGCGCCAGCGCATGGCCGGCACGCTGGCGCTGCGCACGGTGGGCCCGATCGCCGTCATGGCGCCGGTGCTGATGCTGGTGGTGTGGTGGGTGGTGTCCGGTTCGCTGGCGCCGGTGTCGCGCGTCAAGCGCCAGGTGGCGGCGCGCCAGGCCGAGGATCTGTCGCCGGTGTCGGAAAACGATTTGCCCGATGAAGTGCTGCCGCTGGTGCAGGAGCTGAACCTGCTGTTTGTGCGCGTGCGCACGGCGTTCGAGGCGCAGCAGCACTTTGTGGCCGATGCCGCGCATGAACTGCGCACGCCGCTGGCGGCGCTGAAGTTGCAGGTGCTGAGCCTGGAGCGCGCGCCGGACGAGGCGGCGCGCAAGGTGGCGGTGTCGCGCGTCACGGCCGGCATCGAGCGCGCCACGCGGCTGGTGGAGCAGTTGCTGGTGCTGGCGCGGCAGGAGGGCGGCAGCGAGGAGGTCAAGCCGGAGACGGTCAACCTGGCCGACGTGGTCAAGCGCGTGCTGGGCGACATGAACGGCCTGGCGCAGGCGCGCCAGATCGACCTCGGCCTGCACCATGCCGACGATGTGGTGGTGGCCGGCCATCCGGACGCGCTGCTGATCCTGCTGCGCAACCTGATCGACAACGCCATCAAGTACACGCCGGCCGGCGGCACGGTCGATATCGACCTGCGGCGTAGCGTGGCCGCCACAAAAAACGCCAAGCCGCGTATTGTGCTGAGCGTGGAGGATTCCGGTCCCGGCATTCCGGCCGACGAGCGCGAACGGGTGTTCAGCCGCTTCTACCGCGTGCCCGGCAGCCCGGCCGGCGGCAGCGGCCTGGGCATGGCGATCGTGCAGTCGATTGCCGAGCGCCACGGCGCCGTGCTGTCGCTCGACCAGTCCGAGCGTTTGGGCGGGCTGAAGGTAAAAGTCGATTTTCCTGAGACTGTCAGGGCCACTCCGGTCTAAAATGCCGTTTTGACACGGTGTTGGAGTGGCGCATGAAGAAAATCGGATTTTCGGGAACCCTGGACCCGATCACCAACGGTCACATGTGGGTGATCAACGAAGCCCGTTCGCTGGCGGACGAGGTGGTGGTGTTCCTGTCTGAAAATCCGGCCAAGAAGCCCAAGTTCACGGCCGAGGAGCGCAAGAGCATCATCGCGCTCAGTTGCGCCGAGCAGGGCTGGGACAATGTCTCGGTGGTCATCGTGCGCGGCGACTACACGGCGCGCGCGGCCAAGAAGCAGGGCGTCGAATGCCTGATCCGCGGCATCCGCACCACCGCCGACTTCGATTACGAAAACCTGATCCAGCAAACCAACGTCGACGTGCTGCAAGGCGCCAAGACCGTGTTTGTCATGCCGCCCCGCGACCTGGGCTCGGTCAGTTCGTCCTTCGTCAAGGCGCTGGAAGGGCCGATCGGCTGGAACTGGATCATGAAGAAATTCGTGCCGGGTCCGGCGTATCACGCCTGGGTGCTGAGCTGGCTGCGCAAGGAGTGGGAAACGCTGTGGGACTATGAACACCGCGACGCCACCGCCATCGCCCATGCCGACGACTGGTTCGTGCGGCTGACCGGCGCCGGCTGCTACGGCGGCGCGGCGCGGCACTATCACAACCTCGACCACCTGGTCCACGGCCTGAGCGAGATCCGCGTGTGGGCCTCCAATACGCGTCCGGACCCGGCGGACGTGGACATCATCAAGCAGGCGTTCTGGTTCCACGATGCCGAGTATGGCCATGGCGGCGATCCGGCGGCGCCAAGCAACGAGGAAGCCAGCGCGCAGATGTGGCTGGGCAGCTACCTGGGACAGGAGATGGGCGACGCGGCCGAACTGATACGCGCCACCGATCACTTCCAGGAAGCGTCGATCACGCACCGGCTGAAGGATGTGCTGCTGAGTGTGGACCTGGCGATCCTGGGACAGGACGACGAGGTGTACCAGAACTATGCGCGGGCGATCCGGCAGGAGTACATCCACCTGCCGGACGCCAAGTACCGCGAGCAGCGCGGCTCGGCGCTGGCGCACCTGAGCCGCAAGGCCCAGGAAGGCCAGCTGTTCGGCAACGCTTACTTCTCCGACCAGTACAACGAGCGGGCCATCGACAATATGCAGCGCGAGATGGAGCGGCTGGCGGTCAACTGATCAGGTCGGCGGCAGTTCGATCTGTTCCTTGCGGATGGCGATGGCTTCGCCCAGCGCCATCAGGTCCAGCTTGGCCTTGCGCGCTTTCGGGAACATTTCCTCCTCTTCTTCCTTGACGTGGTGGTCGATCAGCTCGCCCAGCACCTTGACCTTGGCGTCGAACAGGTCCTCGGTCGGCTCCATGCTGATGATCTGCGCGATCAGGTCCTTGGCCGACGCATGCTCGACCACGGCCTCGTCCACCATGTCTTCGTCCTTGGTGGCTTTGCGCACGGCCGGGTAGAAAATTTCTTCTTCCGCCGTGGCGTGCTTGGTCAGCTCTTCGCAGATTTGCATTGCCAGCTTGTGCTTGCTGACGTGCGCGCGGTCGCCCAGCTCTTCATACTGCTCGAACATCGATTTGACGTGCTCGTGGTCTTCGGTGAGCAGCGTGATCGCGTCCTGTGGTGCGGTGGCGGTGGGGATGGGCTTGGGCAGCTTGCTGTGCGAGTGGGAAGTGGTTCTCATGTCGGCTCCTTGCGTGGCTAATGAACTGGCGGGGGATTACCAGTTCAGTCTAGGAGCCGACATCTACTGCGTCTGTGCGCTGTTCAACGCATTGCCTGGAGCGTTCAGAAGCGATTCCAGTTGTTGCGGCGGTGCTCGCTGGCTTCCTTCATCAGGTGGCTGGCGCGCAGCTCATCCTTGGGCGACAGGGCGTCGCCCAGCTGGACCGTCATCGCCAGTTCCTGGATGGCCGGCGGATATTCGTGCTCGGCCGCTTCTTCCAGCATCTCGCGGGCCTTGGCGCTGTCTTGCGCCACGCCCAGACCTTCACGGTAGATGTTGGAGAGCAGGAACATCGCATGCGCGTTGCCAAGACTGCTGGCTTGCGCCAGCAAGCGCGCCGCCTGTGCATCGTCGCGCGGCACGCCGTTGCCGTTCTTGACCATCAGCGCCAGGGCCAGGGCGGCCTTGGCGTGCTGATGCTGGGCGGCCATGGCGTACCACGGCGCGGCGGCGGCCGGCGCGGGCTGCACGCCCAGCACGCCGACGCGCAGCATTTCGCCGAGCTGGAACGCAGCTTCGACATCGCCGCCACGCGCCGCCTGCTCGAACAGCTTGAGCGCGTCGGCGCGTTGCTCGGGGCGCGTCTGGTACAGGATGGCCAGCTCGCGCTGGGCCACCGGCATGCGTTGCGCCGACCACGCCATCAGCTTGCGCTCGGCCTGGGCATCGGCTTCCTGCTTGGCTTTCATGCCGATCACTTCGATTTGCGCCGAGGTCGGTTTTTCCTGCTGGATCTGGCATCCGAACAGGAACACCGAACTCACGAGGGCGGTGGTCAGGGCGCGCATATTATTTGCTCAGGTCGATGGTGTATTTGCCGAAGCCGCTGGCGTCCAGGCCGCCTTCAGCCGTCACCGCCGTCAGGCCGCTGCTCTTGGCCAGCGCCAGGTGGCCCGGCGCCGAACGCAGGATCACCGGACCGGCCGTCGCCACTTTCACGAAGCTCCAGCTGCGCGCGCTGCCGTTGGTGGCCAGCGTGACCTTGCCGGTGGCCGCGCCTTGCGCCGTCAGGTAGTTGCTGACCACGGTCTGGTTGGCGTCCGGCGACTTGATGATGGTCTTGCTGCCGTCGATGCCAGGCACGGCGCCGCCGCCGCCCGCGCGGTAGTCGTTGGTGGCGACGATGAAGTCATCGCCATCCGCCACAGCCTTGCCCAGGTAGGTCAGGTTGACGATGCGGCTGCCGGCTGGCTTGGTGACGTCGATCTGGTAGGTCAGCGCATTGTTTTCGGCGTAGAACACGTCGTAGTTGTAGATCGTGCCATACGACGGCACCAGGTCCTGCTCGGCGGTCTTGGTCGGATCGATCTGGCCGAACTGTTTGGCGGCCGTTTCCAGCCAGGCCTTCAGGTCGGAACCCTTGATCTTCACCGCTTGCAGGTTGTTGTTCGAGTACAGGTACAGGTCGCCTGGATTACGCACTTGCAGGCCGATCGGCGCGGTTGCGCTGGCGCCCGGCGCGACGTCGGTGAAGTCGCTGGCGCCATTGCGGCCGGCCTTGAACGGCGCACTGCACGAGATCACCGGAATGTTCTTGTAGCTGGCGATGGTGGCGTCGGTGCTGGTGGCAATGAAGTTCTTCACGTATGCCAGCTGGGCCTGGTTGACGAGCTGGATCGCGGTGACGTCGCCGGCCAGCGAGAAGTACGAGGACATCTCGAAGTCGGTGGTCACGCCCAGCGGCTGCTTGGCGTAGGCGATGGTGGCGGCGTGCTCGGTGGCGATCAGCGGCGCGACGCTGCTGTCGGCGGCCACGTTGGTGGTGCCGTCGGTGTACTTGAAGCCGCGCGATTCGACCGTGGTCTTGGTTGGCTGCACCACCCACTTGCCGCTGGTGTAGGCCAGCGTCATCTTGATGATGCCGAGGCGACGGCCCCAGCTCTGTGCCATCACGGTCGGCACGCCGTTGACGAAGCCGTTGACGGCGTCGATGTTGGCGCTGGCCGGGAAGGAAGCGAACGATGGGTCCAGTGCGGCGGCGCCGGTCTCTTTGCCTTTCGGGAAGATCAGGTGCGAGTGGCCGATCAGCAGCGCGTCGATGCCGGTGCTGGTCAGATGGTACGAACCGTTTTCCATTTTCGGGCTGTAGGTGCTTGGATCCAGGCCGCCGTGCGACAGCGCCACCACCAGGTCGGCGCCCTTGGTGCGCATTTCAGGCACGTACTGCTTGGCTGCTTCCTGCACGCCGGTGATGGCGACCTTGCCGGCCAGGTTTTTCTGATCCCATTCCAGGATCTGCGGCGGCACGAAGCTCATGATGCCGATGTTCATCTTGACGTCCAGCTTGGTGCCGTCCGGCTTGGTGGCCGAGAAGGTGCGCGCCAGCAGCGAATATGGCTGCACGATCGGCTTGCCGCTGGCCACGCCGGTGACGTTGGTCAGCACCAGCGGGAAGGTCGGCGCGCCGCAGGTGCCGGTCGGCTTGGTCACGCCCGGAATGCCGAAGTCGGTATTGGTGATCTGGCTCAGCAGTGGCAGGCCGTAGTTGAATTCGTGGTTGCCGAAGCCGCCGCCATCGTACTTCATGGCGTTCATGACTTTATGCACGGCCATGGTGTCGGAGCAGGCGATCGGCTTGGTGACGGCCTGCATGTCGCCCAGCAGCGTGCCCTGGATGACGTCGCCGTCGTCGAGCAGCAGGTTGTTCGGGTTTTCGGCGCGCGCGGCCTTGACCAGCGTCGAGGTGCGCTCCAGGCCCAGGCTGGTGTCCTCGGCCAGCGAGTAGTAGTTGTAGCTCATCACGTTGGCGTGGATGTCCGTGGTTTCCATCAGCGCCAGGGTGACCGTCGTGCCTTCCGGGATCGCCGGCGTGGCTGGTGGAGTCACTGCAACAGGATTGTTATCGCCGCCGCATGCTACCAGGCCGGCCGCAGTCATGGCGGCCAGCATCACCAAATTCAATTTCATCGCTACCTCGAAGAGTGGGAAAATTCAAGGTTGCGACTTTAGCTAGTTATCGTGACAACACGATGACATTTCTCAATCAATACGCCCAGTACGGTCCGGTCTTGCCGGCCACGGTATTGTTTTCCATCACCACGAACACGCGGCGGCCGTAGAAGAACGGCATGCCCCAGTCGAAGTAGTTGCCGGAAGAGCTGCCGCTGCCCACCGTGCCGCCGACCTGCGCGGCGTTGATGGTCGAGGCCAGGTTGACCAGGTTGACCACGTTGAAGTTGACGGCGCCAGTGGCGCTGTTGTCGGACGCGGTGTTGGTGGCGGTCAGCGACAGGGGCGAGGCGGGGCAGTAGAAGTCGCCGCCCGAGCACTGGCGGATGCTGCTGTCGCTGAAGAAGTAGCCGTTCAAGCCGCTGTCGATGAAGCTGGCGGTGTAGTTTTTGCCGTTGTAGGTGGTGGTGAAGTCGCCGCTGCTGTTGGCCTTGAAGATGGTCTCGCTGGCGATGGTGTTGTTGCTTTGCGTGTTGACGCCGAACACCAGCGTGCCGCTGACCGAGGTCAGGCCGGCCGCGCCGACGCTGGGCATGGTGATCAGCAGGCCGTTGTTGTTGACGGCGAACGAATTTACCGGATTGCTGATCTGCTTGGCCAGCGGCATGGCGCTGGCGCTGCAGCTGCCGCTGGCGCAGGCGTAGTAGATGCCGCTGATGGCGGCGTTGACGCATGACGTGCCGCAGTCCTGCTTGAACATGCCGACGCCGAGGATGCCCTTGGCGCCCATGGCCGACAGCGTGCCCAGGTTGGTGCCGGCGCTGCTGCAGCTCGACGGCGTGCTGGTGTAGCTGCTGCCGGTGTCGCCGATGACCTGGATCGAGATGGCGGACGCCACCTCGTCGGCCATCTTGACGTCGGCCTGGCGCACCGCGCCCCAGGTGTAGCCGCTGATGAACTTGCCGCATTCGCCGGCGTCGGCGCCGGCGGCGGTGGTGACGGCCGGCAGCGCCAGCGTCGAGTTGAGCTGGCTGGCCAGCAGGCGCAGGCCGTAGGAGCCGGTGTCGAGCAGTACATGGTCGATGGTCTGACAGGTGGTGGTGCCCGGACGGCAGACGGTGACGCTGACATACGGCACGTTGATCACGCCGCTGACGCCGCTCGGGCCGCTGTCGACCAGGATCGCGGTGCTGTTGCTGAGCGCGGCCGTGACGCTGAGCACGCTGCTGGCGTTGGCCGTGCCGCCGTCGCCGGTGCAGGCCATGCTGTAGGTGAAACTGCCGCTCGCGGTCGGCGTGATGGTGACCGCGCCGGAAGTGGCTTTGCTGCCGCTCCAGGCGCCGCTGGCGGTGCAGCTGGTGGCGTTGGCCGACGACCAGCTCAACACGGTACTCTGGGCGGTGGTGATGTTGGCCGGCGCCAGCGTCAGGCTGACGCTTGGCGACGGCGGCGGCGTGGCGACGGTGACCACGGCGGTGTTGCTGGCGCTGCCGCAGGTGAGGGTGTAGTTGGCGGTGCCGGCGTCGCCGGCGGTGACGGTCTGGGTGCCGCTGGTGGCCACCGTGCCGCTCCAGGCGCCGGAGGCGGTGCAGGTGCTGCCGCTGGCGTTGGCGACGCTCCAGGTCAGCGTCACCACCTGGCCGGTGGTGGTGGCGGTCGGCGTCGCACTGATGCTGACCACCGGCGTGATGGCGGCCATCGATTCGGTGGCGCCGGTGGCGGTGCTGGTGGACGACGAACCGCCGCCGCCGCATGCCGCCAGTGCCAGGCACAGCAGGGCGCCTGCGAGGTGAAGGTATTTCATGCAGACTTCCTTTTATTCGATGGTGGAGGTGTCGAAACCGGCCGGCAGCGCGCTGGGGATCCAGGCCTGGCCGGCGAATGCGCGCATGTGGCCGTTGGAGACGATGACCACGTCCGACTGGTTGACGGCCAGCTGCGAATGGCCGGCTTTCGGACGTTTTTCGGCGTTGCTGGTCATGGCGGCGAACTTGTCGCCCAGCAGGGTGCGCAGGTCGGGCAGTGTCGGGCCGCTCCAGCTGACGGCGAACACCACGCCGTTGGCATCGGTGTATTCGCGCACGATGGTGCCGCTGTCGAGCGTGCTTTGGCTGACGGTGTAGACGGCGGTGGTGGCGTCGACCGTGGTGGCCGCCAGGCTGCGTGCGGCCATTTTGGTCTTGGCGGTGGCGCCGTCGAAATTGGACGGCGAACTGCCCAGTGCGGCCCAGGCGAGCGCGCCTTGCAGCAGGGACAGGAATAACATCAGGGTGATTGCGCGGCGCATCGCACGCTCCATTGCCGAAAATAAAGACAATGCGAGTTTAGAACGGTCGCGCGTTGGGATAAGTTAGCGAGATGTAAGCAAACGTTACATCTTGGGCTGGGGGGCCGGGGCCGGCTGGGTGTAGATGACCACCGGCGGCAAAGGCGCGGGCGGCGTCGCCTTCGGCACGGCGTTGTTCAGCACGAAGGTCATGACAACGATTCCCGTGCCGCTCATGACAATCGCTGTGCCGACAATCCACTTGATAATGTCGGCAAAGCCTTTGTGCATTTCGGCCCTTAAGTCGCCAATCTGCTCATTGAGGTCGGCTTTGGTGGCGCATTGTTCCAGACGTTCCTCGATTCTCACCAAACGCTCTCGGGTGTCGGTCATCAATTCTTCGAGTTTTGCGATCCTGGTTTCCATACCAGGATCGTATTCCCCGTCACAGCCGCCGTCAAACGCGCGGCCTTGAGCCAGATCAGAACTTCACGTAGAGCCTGCCGAAGTAGGAGGCGCCGTTCAGGCCGAACTGCACCGACTCGTACTTGAAGCCGTTGTCGGTCTCATCCGGATTCTGCGTGGTCGGATGCACGTTGAAGATGTTGTTGCCGCCAAACGAGAACTTCATGTTCTTGTTGATGGTGTACGTAAAGCTCAGGTCGGCCGATGCCTTGGCGTCGTAGTGCTGGTTGGCCACGCCGGCAGCGGTGCCGCTGTAGGTGCCCAGCGTCTGTGGGCCGAAATAGATCAGCTTCAGGTCGGTTTCCCAGGCGCTGTGCGTGTAGTCGAAGCCCAGCGTGGCCTTCGAGCGCGGCGCGCCTTGCTCGATGTACAGGCGTTCCTTCTCCGACAGCAGCACATCCTCGTAGCCCTTCAGCGACGCCGGCGCATGGATGCCGGTCACCTCGGTCTTGCTGACGTTGAGCGCCAGGAAGGTGGTCAGCTTGTCGGCGCCGAAATTGGCCTTGTGCGATGCGGTCAGGTCCAGGCCCTTGGTCTTGGTGTCGACCGAGTTGACGAAGAACTGCGCCTGGCCCACGCCCAAGGTCGCCAGCTTGGCGGCCAGGTCAGGGTAGTTGCTGTCGTCAAAGCGGCCGGACAGTACGATGCGGTCCTTGATCTTGATCTGGTACAGGTCGGCGGTGACGGACACGGCTTGCGTCGGCGTCCAGGTCGAGCCCAGCGTGAAGCTGGTGGATTTCTCTTCCTTCAGCTTCGGAATGCCGGCCAGGTTGGTGACCGCGCTGTTGTTCGGCGCCAGCACCACGTCGGTCGGCACGCCGCCGATGAAGTCGGTGAAGGTCGACGAGAAATACATCTGCTGCAGCGACGGCGCGCGGAAGCCGGTCGAGGCCGAGCCGCGCAACAGCACCGTCGGCGCCACGCGCCAGCTGCCGGCCAGCTTGCCGGTGGTGGTCGAGCCGAAGTCGCTGTACTTCTCGTAGCGCACCGCGCCCTGGGCCTTGACGGTATCGGTCAGGTCCGCTTCCAGATCGAGGTAGGCGGCGACGTTGTGGCGGTTGGCGTTGACCTGGTCGGCCGGCTGGAAGCCGGGGAAGCCCTGGCTGCCGGCCGCGCCGCCAATGCCGACACCGTCGGCGTCGATGTAGGAACCTGGTTCGCCGGCATAGATCTTGTAGTTCTCGTGACGGTACTCGGCGCCGAAGGCGACGTTCAGGCCACGGCCCAGCACGCCATCAAAGTAGCGGTTGAAGTCGAGGTTGGTGGTCAGCTGCTCGAACGAGAAGCCGCCGGCGCCGAAGCTGGTCGGGCTGATGCCCTTGCCGCCGGCCAGCAGATCCTTGTTGGCGATCGACGCGTTCAGCGTGTTGCTGATGTCGTAGATCATCTTGTTGTAGCCGTAGGTCTGCGACAGGTCCATATTCCATTCGCCCACCTGGTTGCGGTGGCCGATGGTGGCGTAGCGGTCGTCGATCTGCGCGTTGATGAACGGCACGAAACCGTTCGGGTACATGGCGGCCGAGTTGCGCGACGGGATGTCGTCGCTGTCGATGCCGCCGCGTGCCCAGGCGCCGGAGGACGCGTCGCGGCTTTGCGCGCCGGCGGTCAGGTACAGGCGGCCGCTGCCGATGGTCGGCAGTTCGCCGTTCAGGTACAGGGTCTGGTTCTTGGTCTTGCTGTCGCCGATGGTGCGCGGATTGCCGTCTTCGGCGCGGTTGGAGCGGCCACGGTCGAGGTACTCGCCGGTGATGCCGAGCACGCCGCCGTTGCCGATGTCGACGCCGCAGTAGGCCGACGCCATGTAGTTCTTGCCGTCGCGGCGCGAATATTCGCTGAAGCCGGCGACCGCTTCGCAGCCCTTGGATTTTTTCAGGCCGATGTCCATCACGCCGGCGATCGCGTCCGAGCCGTACTGGGCGGCGGCGCCGTCACGCAGGATTTGCACATCCTTGATGGCCAGCATCGGGATGGCGTTCATGTCGGTGCCGGTATTGCCGCGGTTGCGCGCGCCGAACAGGTTGACCAGCGCCGTGGTGTGGCGGCGCTTGCCGTTGACCAGCACCAGGGTCTGGTCCGAGCCGAGGCCGCGCAGCGCGGCCGAATCGACCAGGTCGGCGCCGTCGGAGCCGGTCTGGCGGGTCGAGTTGAACGAAGGAGAGATATAGGTCAGGGTCTGCGCCAGGTCGAACTGGCCGCCGGATTCGCTGACTTTGCTCAGCGGGATGACATCGACCGGCACCACGGTGTCGGTGGCCGAGCTGGTGGCGCGGCGCGAGCCGACCACGCTGACCGATTGCATGGAAGTGTCCGTTTGCGCGTAGACGTCCGGCGTCACGGCGACTGCGCTGGCGCCATACAGGCTGACCAGGACGGCTTTACGTAGAGTTTTTGTTTTGAACACGTGTGGTCTCCCATGAAAAATTTGATTTTATGCAAATAGTTCATATAGATAGCTGTTTTTGTAGCAATTTCCGGTGCAAACATTATTTTGTGTTGTATGCACGCGCCACTCCGGTGTTCACTCTACGTAGCACTACGCAAATCCGGTTTTGCCTCCGATTAAAATACTTTCATCACGGAACTCCGTGCGCAGCAGGCAGGGCGTGCCGAGGTTGGCGCCCTGCTACAGGATCAGGCCGGTTTTCAGCAGGACGGTGAGGGCGCCGGCCGCCACGCCGGTGGCGGCGTCTTCGGCAGCCGGATCGAGGTGATTGAGGTTGCGGCCCTCCAGCGCGCCGTCCGGACGGCGGCACCAGACATAGCAGCCGTTGACGCCGTGCCGCCGGCTCCAGTCGGTGATGCGCGCCAGGTCCGGCGTCAGCGCTTGCAGCGTGACGCTGTCGGCCACTTCCAGCAGCAGCTTGGGGCTGCCGACCGAGGCGATCACTGGCGGCGAGGCCAGCGCGATGCCGGGCGCGGCCAGCAGCTGCGCCGCCAGTTCCTGCGAGACCGCTACGGCCAGGGCCGCTTGCGGCGCCAGCGCGATGAACACTTCGCCGTCTTGCAGGATCAGGCTCAATGGCTGATTGTGCATGGCGGTGCGCACTTCCAGCTGCGGCCGCTCGGCCGACAGCAACACGCGCGCCGCCGCCAGCGTGGCGTGCAGGCACAGCGGACTGCGCTTGTGTGGATAGAAATAGTCCAGCACGATGCGGCCATCCGCCGTGTCGATGAACACGCAGGCCGGCTTGTTGCGTTCGGTGGCGAACTGCTGGCGCTGCCCGGCGCCGGCCGGACCATGCTGCACCACCAGCGCGGCATTGCCGCCGCCCGCTGCGATGCCGAAGCAGAGCAGTTCCTGTACTTGTGCTGTTTGCATCCCGATCCCCTGTCTCCGCATTTCATCGCATCCTTGACCTCCGCGTGCTTGGCGTATGGAGGAATGCAATTTTCGTCAAGGAAGGCATTATGACAAAGCGTATGGCGCTGTGCCTGGCGGGCCTCGCGCGTGATCAAGAAGCATGACGATTTCCCGCTAATCAGGACCGTCGTGGTGGACTCCGACCACCGGATGCAAACCGAATTGCCGCAAGTCATCATCGACGCCATCCAGCAACGCATCGCCGCCCAGCACAAATAGTCTCTGGTTGATGGCGTAGTGTAATATACTGTATAAAAACACAGTATAAATCATGAGCACGCCACTGCCCTCTACGGGACTGCCGGAATATGCCGAGCTGTTCTGCCTGTCCAATTTCTCGTTCCTGCAAGGCGCTTCGCACGCCGAGGAGCTGGTGGCGCGCGCGGTGCAGCTCGATTATGCGGCGCTGGCCATCACCGATGAATGCTCGCTGGCCGGCGTAGTGCGCGCTCACGCCGAGGCCAAGGAGGCGAAGTTCCCGCTGATTATCGGCAGCTATTTCCGTCTGACCAATCCGGATGGCAGCCCGGGCCTGTCGTTCGTGGCCCTGGCACAGAACCGTGAAGGTTATGGCAATCTTTGCGAACTCATCACCATCGCCCGCAATCGCGTGGCCAAGGGCAGCTATCTGCTGACGCCGGCCGATCTGGCCGCGCCGCCGCCCGCGTTTGCGCACTTGAAGGGGCTGCCGGATTGCCTGCTGATCCTGCTGCCGCATTATCCGGCACACCTGCCCAAGGATGTCGATCAACTGCACGCGCAGGCGGCGTGGATGGAGGCGACCTTTCCCGGCCGCGTCTGGATGGGATTGAATCTGCTGTTGCGGTCGTTTGATGAAGCGCACCGGCTCAGCATAGCCGAGGTGGCGTCGCAGCATCGGATGGCGGTGGTGGCGGTCGGCCACGTGTGCATGCACGTGCGCTCGCGCAAGCCGCTGCAGGATACGCTGACGGCGATCCGCGTCGGCAAGGCGGTCGGCGCATGCGGCTACGAATTGGCGCAGAACGCCGAGCAGCATCTGCGGCCGCGCATGCAGCTGGCCAATCTGTACCCCTTGGCGGCGCTGGCGGAATCGGTGAAGATTGCCCGGGCGTGCAGCTTCAACCTTGAGGAGCTGCGCTACGAATATCCGCATGAATTGATCCCGCCCGGCCACACGCCGGCCAGCTACTTGCGGCAGGAAGTGTATGCCGGCAGCTTGCGGCGCTGGCCCAATGGTCCGTCCGACAGGGTGCGTGCGCAAATCGAGAAGGAGCTGGAACTGATCGCCGATCTGGCGTATGAGCCGTACTTTCTGACGGTGTATGACATCGTGCGCTTCGCCCGATCAAAGGACATTTTGTGCCAGGGCCGGGGGTCGGCGGCCAACTCGGTGGTCTGCTACTGCTTGCATGTGACGGAAGTTGATCCCGAGCGCAGCAAGATGCTCACCGGCCGTTTCATCTCGAAGGAACGCAATGAGCCGCCGGACATCGATGTGGACTTCGAACACCAGCGTCGTGAGGAGGTGATTCAATACATCTACAACAAGTACGGTAACGACCGCGCGGCGCTGGCCGCCGTTGTCATCAGCTACCGGCCGAAAAGCGCGCTGCGCGACAGCGGCAAGGCGCTCGGCGTGGATCTGGCCGTCGTGGAAAAGGTATGCAAGTCGCAGCGCTGGTTTGACAGCCGCCACGATCTGGTGGGGCGGCTGGCCGAGTGCGGCCTTGATCCGGAGTCCCAACTGGCGCAGCAATGGGCGGCGCTGGCGTTTGCGCTGCTGGGTTTTCCACGTCATCTGTCGCAGCATCCGGGCGGTTTCGTCATCTCGCACGACAAGCTGACGCGGCTGGTGCCGATTGAAGCGGCCACCATGGAAGGGCGCCGCGTGATCCAGTGGGACAAGGACGATCTGGAAGAGCTCAAGCTGATGAAGGTGGACGTGCTGGCGCTGGGCATGCTGTCCGCGCTGCGCCGTGCGCTCGATTTGCTGGGCGCGCGGCGCGGCCAGCCCTTCGTCATGCAGGATATTCCGACCGAGGACCGCGCTACCTACGACATGATCTGCGAAGCCGACACCATCGGCGTGTTCCAGATCGAATCGCGCGCGCAGATGAGCATGCTGCCGCGCCTGCGGCCGAAGACGTTTTATGACCTGGTGATCGAGGTGGCCATCGTGCGGCCGGGGCCGATAGAGGGCGGTATGGTGCATCCTTACCTCAGGCGGCGTATGGGGACCGAAGAGGTGGTCTACCCGCCGCGCCTGGAGGAGGCGCTGGGCCGCACGCTCGGCGTGCCCATCTTCCAGGAACAGGTAATGCAGATCGCCCAGATCGCGGCTGGATTCAGTGAGGGCAAGGCGGACCAGTTGCGGCGCGCTATGGCTGCCTGGAAGCGAAAAGGCGGTGTGGACAAGTATGAGGCGGATATCAAAGCCGGCATGAAAGAGCGCGGCTATGATGACGATTTTGCCAAGGCGATCTGCAAGCAGATCCAGGGCTTCGGCGAATACGGTTTCCCGGAATCGCACTCGGCCAGCTTCGCGCTGCTGAGCTATGCCAGCTCCTGGATCAAATGCCACGAACCGGCGGCCTTCCTGTGCGCGCTGCTGAACAGCCAGCCGATGGGCTTCTACAGCCCGTCGCAGCTGGTGCAGGACGCCAAGCGGCACGGCGTGGTGGTGCGCGAGATCGATGTGGTGGTCAGCGGCTGGGAGTCGTCGCTGGAAGAGCCGGCCGGCAAGCGCGGGCAGCCGGCGGTGCGGCTGGGCCTGCACATGCTGAGCGGCATGCGCGAGCCGGCGGCGCAGCGCATCGAACAAGCCCGCGCCGATGGCCCGTTCGCCAGCGTCGCCGACCTGGCGCGGCGCGCCGATCTCGACCGTCACGATTTGCAGGTGCTGGCCGGCGGCAACGCGCTGCGCCATCTGGCCGGCCACCGGCGGCAGGCCTTGTGGCAGGCGGTCGGCGCCGTGCCCGACAAGGACCTGCTGCGCCCGACCATGCCGGACGAAGCCACACCGGCCCTGCGCGCACCCTCCGAAGGCGAGGACATCCTCGGCGACTACCGCTCGCACGGCCTGACCCTGGGCCGCCATCCGCTGGCGCTGCTGCGCGCGACCCTGTTCCAGCACCGCTTCATGCCGGCCGCCACGCTCAACACCTACACCACCGGCATGGTGGCGCGCGCCTGCGGCATGGTCACGGTGCGGCAGCGTCCGGGCACCGCCAAGGGCGTGATCTTCATGACGCTGGAGGATGAAACCGGCAACGTCAACGTCATCATCTGGCCGGCGCTGCTGGAACAGCAACGGCGCGAAGTGTTGAGCGCGCCGTTGCTGGGGGTGTATGGCGTGTGGCAACAGGAAGGCATGGTGCGCCACCTGGTTGCCAAGCGCCTGGTCGACATGTCCCATCTGCTGGGCCGGCTGCCCACGGTCAGCCGCGATTTCTGCTGACGACCACGAAATTTCGTTGTAAGAAAGGCACAAGCCCACCTCAAGCGGGTGAATATAGATTAATATCAACATTATAACTTTCCGGCAGTAAATTTCCCATCTTTGCGCACGCATCACGACAGGGGCCGAGCAATGCATATCCCGTTACGACTATGGATCACGCTGGCACTGACGACGCTGGGCGGCTGCGGCCAGCAGTCCGGCCCGGACGAGCAGGCGCAGGGGCTGCAGGCCTCCAGCGGGCAGGTGGCGGTCAAGCAGGGCGCCAGCGTCTCGCGCTACGCGGCCACCCGCTTCGCCGAGCAGGCCACCTTCGGCCCGACGCCGGAACTGATCGCCGAGGTCGAGAAAAAAGGCTTCTCGCAATGGATCGACGACCAGTTCGCCTTGCCCGCCTCCAAGTTCAACACGGCGCCGATCCGCGTCTATAACAGCGAAATTCCGGCCGAGGGCCAGGTCGCCTGGGATTACATGATCAGCCAGATCTATCCGACCCTGATCGGCAGCGCGGACCAGCTGCGGCGCCGGGTCAGCTGGTCGATTTCGCAATTCGTGCCGACCTCGTCGAACAAGCTGACGCCGTATCCCGCCATGGTCTACGCCAACTTCCTGCAGGACCAGGCATTCGGCAACTACGGCGACTTCATCCGGGCGCTGACCACCAATCCGCCGATGGGCCTGTATCTCGACAATATCCAGAACCGGCCGCTGTCGCCGCAATGCATCGGCTGTGCGCCGAACGAGAACTACGCGCGCGAGCTGATGCAGCTGTTTACGCTGGGCGTGGTCAAGCTCAATCCGGACGGCACCACGGTGCGCGACAGCAAGGGCGCGCCGGTCGAGACCTACAGCCAGGAAGATGTGTCGCAGCTGGCGCGCGCGCTGACCGGCTGGAGCATGGCGGCGCCGCCATCGCGCTGGGACTGGTCGAACCGCGACGGCGTGCTGACGCCCGACACCTGGGACCAGGCGCACGACGTGGGCGAGAAGGTGGTGCTGGGCACCACTTTCCCGTCCGGCAAGGACGCCGCCACCGAGCTGGAAACCATCGTCACCATGCTGATGGGGCATCAGAACATCGCGCCCTTCGTCAGCCTGCGCATGATCCAGCACCTGGTCACCAGCAATCCCTCGCCGGCCTATATCGGCCGCATCGCGGCCGTGTTCCGCAACAACGGCCGCGGCGTGGCCGGCGACATGAAGGCCGTGGTCAAGGCCATCCTGCTCGATCCCGAGGCGCGCAAGGGCGACCAGATCGGCGCCGACTCGGCCTCCTTCGGCAAACTGCGCGAGCCGGTGCTGTGGTTCACCAGCGTGCTGCGCGGCCTGGGCTGCACCCAGGCGCCGAAATGGGACAACAGCAAGGACTACGCCCAGCCGTACCAGCAGACGCCGTACAACCCCAGCAGCGTGTTCAGCTTCTACGCGCCGACCGACCGCGCGCCCGGCAGCAACCTGCTGGCGCCGGAACAAAAGCTGATCAACGCCGACACGCTGGCGTCGCGCATGGGGGGATTCAATCTGGGCAGCGCCGCCGCCGCCGCGGCCGCCGGCTGCAAGATCGATCCCTTCGGCGAAGCCCTGGCCGCCTCGCCGCTGCTGTATGTCAACCTGGTCAACGAACGCTTCTTCCGCGGCGCCATGGCGCCCACGCTGCGGCAGAACCTGATGGACCTGGCGCCCACCATCTGGGGCGAGAACAACAATATGAAGGCGATCAACCTGCTGTCCTACGCGCTGTCCAGTCCTTACTACGGAGTCATGCGATGAACCCGCGACGTCATTTCCTGCGCCTGTCGGGCGCGGCGCCGGTGCTCGGCCTGCTGGGCGGCGCCACCCTGCTGGGCCAGATGCGCAACGGCCAGGCGGCCAACGCCGACTACCGCGCGGTGATCTGCCTGTTCCTCAACGGCGGCAACGACGGCAACAACACGCTGGTGCCGCTCGACGGCGCCTTCGGCGACTATGCGTCGGCGCGGCCGGAACTGGCGCTGGCCAAGGACAGCCTGGCCAAGTTGAACGGCAGCAGCGCCGGCCACACCTTCGGCCTGCATCCGGCGCTGGCGCCGCTGGCCACGCTGTACAACCAGGGCCGGCTGGCCTGGATCGCCAACGCCGGGCCGCTGGTCAAGCCGGCCACCGCGCAGCAGGTGCTGCAGCAAGCGGTGCAGGTGCCGTCGTTCCTGCTGTCGCACAGCGACCAGACCATGTGGCAGCAGGGCTGGATGGGCGACGCCGACGGCAGCGGCTGGGCCGGCCGTTCGCTGGAATATTTTCCGACCTCGCTGCGCAACAGCATCAACGCCGTCACCATGAGCAACGACCGGACGCTGGTGCTGGGCCGCAATTCGCCGGTCTCCTTCCTGAGCG
The DNA here is from genome assembly GCF_009674495.1 of Duganella alba. Lineage (GTDB taxonomy): Bacteria > Pseudomonadota > Gammaproteobacteria > Burkholderiales > Burkholderiaceae_D > Rugamonas > Rugamonas alba. Next base: position 61,775 of record NZ_WKJN01000009.1, read on the forward strand.
GCGGCGATGCGCGCTACTGGGGCGCGGGCGACCTGGCCCAGCCGCAGGCGCCGGCCACCCAGGCCATGAACCGCATGGCCAAGTGGCAGTTCAGCAACCAGTACGAGGCGGAATACGCGGCCACCTTCGGCCGCAGCGTGTCGGACTCCACGCTGTTCACCCAGGCGGCCTTGCTGGCCAAGGCGCCGGCGGCGGACTTCGCCGACAATCCGCTGGCCAACAACCTCAAGAAGCTGGCGTCGCTGCTGCCGGTGTTTAAAAGCCTGGGCTACAAGCGCCAGGTGTTCATGGTGCAGTGGGGCGAGTTCGACACCCACACCGCGCAGCGCGGCGGCGGCGCCACCAGCCAGGACACCCAGCTCGACGTCATGGCCCGCGCGCTGGCCGCCTTCGACAAGGCCAATCTGGCGGCCGGCATGGACCAGAACGTGGTGACGCTGATGATGAGCGACTTCGGCCGCACGCTGCGCCAGGCCTCCGGCGGCGGCACCGACCACGCCTGGGGCAACCACTGGTTCGCCATGGGCGGGCCGGTGGCCGGCGGCCAGGTGCTGGGCACCTTCCCGGCGCTGGTGCCGGGCGGCGTCGACGACATGGACAAGGACAAGGCGGGGCGCTGGGTGCCGACCACCTCGACCGACCAGATCGGCGCCAGCGTGATGCAATGGATGGGACTGGCGCCGGGCGACATCACCAGCGCCTTCCCGCACCTGGCCAACTTCACCCAGAAAACCCTGGGTTTCCTGCGCAGCTAAAGGGCCGTCCATGGATATCCGCCTCACCAAAAACAACGACACCTACGTCCAGCTGGCGCAGAACAAGGATGAGTGGAACGACATCTACGGCGACGCCGGCGACGACATCATCAAGGTCTACAACGGCCAGGTGATCGGCGGGCCCGGCAACGACCGCATCGAGAAGGTGGCCGGCGCCGAAGCCTGGCGCGGCCTGACGGCGGCCTACTGGGACAGCCCGGGCGCGGTCACGGTCGACCTGGAGGCCGGCTATGCCGACGACGGCTGGGGCGGGCGCGACACCCTGGTCGGCGTGACCAACGTCAGCGGCGCGTGGACCGACAGCAATTTCAAGGGCAGCGCGGCCGACAACGAGTTCTATGTCGGCGGCGCCCACAACCTCATCGACGGCCGCGCCGGCTACGATACGGTGTGGCTGCCGGAACTGGTCCAGGGCGCCACCAAGTGGTCCGACTTCAACATCAAGGTCAGCATCGACGGCGCCAGCGCGGTGATCACCTCGCCGCTGGAGGCCGGCTTCTCGCTCGCCATCAGCAATATCGAAGCGCTCGGCCTGGCCGGCCGCTGGGACGAAAAATTCGTGCTGGCCGGCTTCATCAAGCCGGAGGATGTCGCCATCCAGGGCTTGCTGGCCGGCGACGGCGCGCGCTGGAACGCCTCGGCCGCGCTGGGCACGCCGGTGACGCTGTCGTACAGCTTTGTGACCACCGCCCCGGCCAGCGGCGCCGGCGCGGCCGGCTTTCGCGCCTTCACGGCGGCGGAGCAGGCCGCCGTGCGCGGCATCCTCGATACGCTGACCCGGCTGACCGGACTCAGCTTCAATGAAGTGAGCGAGGCCGGCGGCGCGGTGGGCGACCTGCGCTTCGGCGCCAGCCAGCAGAGCGCCACCAAGGGCGTCACCGGCTTACCGGGCAGCGGCGCCGGCGCCGGCGATGTCTGGATGGACCTGGAGTCGATGCTGGCGCTGACGCCGGGGTCGGAGGGCTATGCCGCGCTGTTGCACGAGATCGGCCACGCGCTGGGCCTGCGCCACCCGGTCAATGTCGATCCCGGCGACCATTACGCGCAGCAGTTCAGCGCCGCCTTCGACATGACCAGCCTGACGGTGATGTCGGGCAAGGCCTCGCCCGACGGCCTGTTCCCCTCCACCTGGGGCGCGCTTGACATCACCGCCCTGCGCGCGCTGTACGGCAAGGTGGCCGCCAGCGCCGGCGACACCGTCTACCAGCTCAGCGGGCTGCAGTTCAGCACCGAGACCAGCATCATCGACGACGGCGGCAACGACACCATCGACGCCTCGCTGGCCGTCACCGGCGCCTCGATCAACCTGACGCCGGGGCAGGTGAGCAGCGTCGGCGTGACGGCCGGCGGCATCGGCGCCGTCAACAACCTGTCGCTGGGCACGGACACGCTGATCGAGAACGCGGTCGGCTCGGCCTACGACGACGTGCTGCTGGGCAACGACGCCGACAATTCGCTCAAGGGCGGCAAGGGCAACGACTGGATCGACGGCGGCAAGGGCCGCGACACGGCGGTGTTCGAGGGCGCCCGCAGCGACTATCTGCTCAGTTCGGGCTATGGCAAGATCTTTGTCGCCGCGCGCGACGGCAGCAGCGGCTTCGACACGCTGCTGAACACGGAAGTGCTCAAGTTCTCCGACCTCAGCATCACGCTGGGCAGCTCGGCCTTCGGCGCCGACGGCGTGATCGCCGTCGAGCAGACGGGCCAGGCGGCCGGCACGCTGCCGGATCCCAGCGACGAGGCGCGCGCGCTGGTCAGCTACAAGCTCGACGCCAAGCCGCTGCACGGCGTGGTGACCCTCGGCGCCGACGGCGCCTACGTCTACACGCCCAACCGCAGCTACAGCGGCGACGACAGCTTCAGCTACATCCTCAGCGACCAGGCCGGCGGCAGCAATGTGTATACCGCCTTTGTCCGCGTGCTGCCCAGCGGCGCGGTGGCGCCGGTGGTCGCCACCGAGGGCAGCGACGTGTTGACGGGCACGGCGCTGGACGACCAGGTCGATGGCGGCGGCGGCCTGGACACCTTCGTGCTGGCCGGCCAGCGCGCCGACTACACGGTGACCCGCACCGCCAAGGGCTACACCGTGACCGACACCAGCGGCGCGCAGGGCGTCGACACGCTGGTCAATGTCGAGCGCCTCAAGTTCGGCGACGCCAGCATGGCGCTGGACATCGACGGCGTCGGCGGCATGGCTTACCGCATCTACCAGGCCGCCTTCAACCGGGCGCCGGACAGCACCGGCCTGGGTTACTGGATCGGCCTCATGGACCAGGGCGTCACGCTGAAGCAGGTGGCGCAGAGCTTTGTCGACTCGGCCGAGTTCAAGACCCTGTACGGCAGCAATCCGACCAGCCTGCAGGTGGTCGACAAGTTTTACCAGAACGTGCTGCACCGGGCCGGCGAGGCGGCCGGCGTGGCCTACTGGAGCGGCATCCTGGACCAGAAGCTCGACAGCGTCGCCGGCCTGCTGATCAACTTCAGCGAAGCGGCGGAAAACCAGGCCGCGCTGGCGGGCGTGATCGGCAATGGCTTTGCCTATGTGCCGTATGGCTAGCGCGCTGCGGGTGATGCTGGCGGCGCTGGCCGTGCCGCCGTGGCTGGCGCCGGCGCAGGCGCTGGAGACCGGGCAGCTGGCGCCGGAATTCGCGCTGGTCCAGGCGGCGGACGCCGTGCGGCTGGCCGACCTGCGCGGCAAGGTGGTGTACCTGGATTTCTGGGCTTCCTGGTGCGGCCCCTGCAAGCAATCCTTTCCCTGGATGGCGGCCATGCAGGCACGCTACGCGGCGCAGGGCCTGCAGGTGATCGCGGTCAACCTGGACGCCGACAGCGCCGACGGCAGGCGCTTCCTGGCCGCCTCGCCGGCGCCGTTTCCCGTGATCTTCGACCCGCAGGGGCGGCTGCCGCGCCAGTACGCGATCAAGGGCATGCCGAGCAGCTTCCTGATCGGCCGCGACGGCCGCGTGCGCCGGCAGCACGCCGGTTTCAACCAGGCCATCCGGCAGCAGCTGGAAGCCGATATCCACACCGCGCTGGAGGCGTCCCCATGAACCGATACACGCGCATGCTGCTGTGCTGCGCCGGCCTGCTGTGCGGCTGCGCCACGGCCGTGCAGCCGTGGGAGCGCGGCACGCTGGCGCGCCCCGAGATGACCTTCAATAGCGACGCCCTGGAGCGCAAATTCGCCGAGCACATCTACAGCAGCAAGGAGGCGGCCGCCGGCGGCGCCGGCGTGGGCGGCGGCGGCTGCGGATGCAATTGATGGGCAGCCTGCCGACGCTGGCGCCGTCCCTGCTGACGGCGGCGCTGGCGCTGCCGCTGGCGGCGCAGGCCGAGACCGTCCCCGACCGCGCGACGATCAGCCTCAAGCACCTGGACTACCTGGACAGCCAGCCCGACGCCGACCGCATCCGCGTCAAGGCCAGCGCGCTCAACCTGGTTACGCCGTTGGCCGGCGCCTGGTCGCTCGACGCCACCGTGGTGCACGACGCCATCTCCGGCGCCTCGCCGGCCTACCATACGGCGGCGTTGACGACCATGCGCGACACCCGGCGCGCGGCCGAAGCCGAGGTCAGCCGGTATTTCGAGCGCGCCAGCGTCACCGTGGGCGCCAGCGTGTCCAGCGAGGCGGACTACCTGTCGCGCGGCGGCACGCTGCAGGGCAGCCTGTCGAGCGCGGACCAGAACACGACCTGGAGCGCAGGGCTGTCGTTCAGCAATGACGACATCAATCCCACCAACCACGTGGTCAGGCGCGAACGCCGGCACACCGGCGCCGCCCTGCTGGGACTGACCCGGATCGTCGGCGTCAACGACCTGGTGCAGCTGAACCTGGGCCGCAGCCTCGGTCACGGCTATTTTTCCGATCCGTACAAGGTGTTCGACCAGCGGCCGCGCGAGCGCGCCATCACCACGCTGATGGGGCGCTGGAACCACCACATCGCCAGCCTGAAGGGCACCATGCGGCTGAGCTATCGCTACTACCGCGACTCGTGGCAGATCCGCGCCCACACGCTGGGCCTCGAATACGTGCAGCCGCTGCCCGGCGGCTGGAGCGTGACGCCGGCGCTGCGGCTGTACACCCAGGGCGCGGCGCGCTTCTATGTCGATGCCGAGCCGGAGTCGCCGTTCGTCCCCAATCCGCCGGCCGGCTGGACTTATTACGCCGAGGACCAGCGCCTGTCGGCGTTTGGCGCGGTCACGCTCGGCTTCAAGGTCAGCAAGCAGCTCGGCGCCGACTGGCAGGTCGACCTCAAGCTGGAACGCTACGAGCAGCGTTCGTCGTGGCGGCGGTTTGGCGCCGGCAGCCCGGGCCTGCCGTCCTTCGCGGCGCGCAGCTGGTTTGTCGGCCTGTCGCGGCAGTTCTGATGCGCCATGCCTTCACCGCCATGGCCTGCGCCTGCGAGATCGTGGTGGACGATCCGGCGCCGCCGGCGGCCATCGCGGCGGCCGAGGCCGAGGTGCGGCGCATCGAGGCCAAGTTCTCGCGCTACCGGCCCGACAGCGTCATCTCGCGCATCAACGCCGCCGCCGGCGGCGCGGCGCAGGCCTGCGACGCCGAGGTCATGCAACTGCTGGACCACGCGGACGCGCTGTTCCGCGCCAGCGACGGCCTGTTCGACATCACCGCCGGCGTGCTGCGCCGGGCCTGGGACTTCAAACAGCCGCGCTTGCCCGCCGAGGCGGAGCTGGCGCGCGCCTGCGCCCTGATCGGCTGGGAGCGGGTGCAGCGCGACGGCGGCGCCGTGCGCCTGCCGGACGCCGGCATGGAACTCGACTTCGGCGGCTTCGGCAAGGAGTACGCGGCCGACCGCGCCGCCGCCGTGCTGGCCGCCGCCGGCGTGCGCCACGGCTACGTCAGCCTGGGCGGCGATATGCGCGTGCTCGGCCCCAAGGCGGACGGCGCGCCGTGGATGATCGGCATCCAGCACCCGCGCCGTGCAGGCGCCGTCATCGCCAGCATTCCCGTCGAGCGCGGCGGCCTGGCCACCAGCGGCGACTATGAACGGTTTTTCGATCTGGAGGGGCGGCGCTACTGCCACCTGCTGAACCCGCGCAGCGGCCGGCCGGTGACGTTTTGGCGTACCATTAGCGTGGTGGCGCCGCTGGCCGTGCTGGCCGGCAACTGCAGCACCATCGCCATGTTGAAGGAGGCGGACGCGCTGGATTTCCTGGCGGCGGCCGGCGTCGGCTACCTGGCGATGGACCAGGACGGCGCCCTGCATGTCGGCCAAGCTGTTTGAGCAAGCGACTGGAGTCTGAACCATGGCAACCATATTCGGCACGGCGGGCAACGACACCTGGCGCGTGGTGGCCGCCAATGCCTTTACGCTGGACGGCCTGGGCGGCATCGACACGCTGGACCTCGGCACCTCGCTGCGCAGCAATTACACCATCACCAAAGCCGCGGACGGCGCGATCCACCTCGACACCGTGTCCGGCGCCAGCGCCGCGCTGCACGCCACCCTGTACAACGTCGAAAAGCTGGTCTTCAACGACCGCGCCGACACGCTGGACCTGACGGCCTATTTCGGCGTGACGCTGGAGGGCGGCGCCGGCAACGATGCGCTGGGCGGCGGCGCGGGCAACGACACCTTGCGTGGCGGCGCCGGCAACGACCGCCTCGACGGCGGCGCCGGTGATGACCTGCTGGACGGCGGCGCCGGCATCGACACGGCGGTGTTCCACGGCAGTCGCGCCGACTTCAGCGTGCTGAGGACGGCCGGCGGCTACACCGTGACAGCGCTGGCCGGCGGCGGCAGCGCCACGCTGGTGGCGGTCGAGCGGCTGGCCTTCAACGACGTCAGTGTGGGGCTGGATTTTAGCGGTCTTGGCGGCCAGGCCTACCGCATTTACCAGGCGGCCTTCAACCGCACGCCGGACCTGGGTGGCCTCGGGTTCTGGCTGTACCAGATGGAGCAGGGCGCCAGCTTGCACGACGTGGCGGTCGGCTTTTCCGCGTCGGCGGAATTCCAGGCCATTTACGGCGCGGCGCCGGGCAACGGCGAGCTGGTGGAGCGTTTTTACCAGAACGTGCTGCACCGTCCCGGCGAGGCGGCCGGCGTGAACTACTGGAAGGGGATACTGGACGCGCACGGCGATACCGTCGCCAATGTGCTGTTGCAGTTTTCAGAGAGCGCGGAAAATGTCGCGGCCCTGGCCGGCGTGGCCGATGCCGGCTTTGCCTATACGCCGTTTGGCGCCTAGCCACCGAACGCGCTTGCCTTCGGTGGCCGGATGCTGCTGAACGCTGCTTAACGCGAACGACGCCGCAAATGCACCGCCACCATGGATTCCTGCCCGTCGTCCCAACTGCTGAGCATGACGGGCATGCCGTTCTGCAGCCGCCGTGGGCGGCGCAGATAGTTGCGGTACAGCCAGTGGCCGGCCACGCCGGCCACGCCGGCGAACACCAGGATGGCGGCAAACATCAGCGTGCCCCGGTGGTAAAGTCGCGGCTGGCGCCAGTGCCGTAGTAATCATGCACCTGGCTGGCCCAGGTCTGGTTGGCCATGTCGGGCCAGGCGTCCTTGTCGAAGCCGGGCGCCGCTTCGATGCGGTCCTTGTCCAGATTCAGCGTGAAGCGCTTGTTGACGGTGTCCAGCGTCAGCGCTTCCCACGGCACGGCGAACAGCTTCTCGCCGAGGGTCAGCACGCCGCCCGAGGACATCACCGCGTAGGCGATTTTGCCGGTGCGCATGTCGAGCATGATCTCCTTGATCTCGCCCAGGTGCTCGTTTTGCAGGTTGTGGACGTGGTCGCCGATCAGGGTGTCCGCGCCCATCAGTTCCGGGCCTGGGCCTTTGTGGCCATTGTCGACATACATGCCATATTGATCACGATCTTCGTAGCTCATGATGGATCTCCATTTCATAATTGAGTTGTCATTTTGGCCTTCGACCCAGCTTGGGTCTGTACGGTGATGCACGGTCGCTGGCGGAATTTTGGCGGGCGGAAGGTGAAGAATCGGGGGTTTTGGTGTATAATTTCAATTTCCCGCATGTGCCGTTCGGCACCATCCGCAATGACCAAATTTGTCTTCGTCACCGGTGGCGTTGTGTCCTCCCTTGGTAAAGGGATTGCCGCCGCCTCCCTCGCCGCGATCCTCGAATCGCGCGGCCTCAAAGTCACCATGCTCAAGCTTGATCCGTACATCAACGTCGATCCTGGCACCATGTCGCCTATGCAACACGGCGAAGTGTTTGTCACCGACGATGGCGCCGAGACCGACCTGGATCTGGGCCACTACGAGCGCTTCATTTCCACCCGCATGAAAAAGGTGAACAACTTCACCACCGGCCAGATCTACGAATCGGTGATCCGCAAGGAACGCCGCGGCGAGTACCTGGGCAAGACCGTGCAGGTGATCCCGCACATCACCAATGAAATCCAGGACTACATCCGTCGCGGCGCCGAAGGCTACGACGTGGCCCTGTGCGAAATCGGCGGCACCGTCGGCGATATCGAATCGCTGCCGTTCCTGGAGGCCGCGCGTCAGCTGAGCCTGCGCGCCGGCCGCAAGAACACCGCCTTCGTGCACCTGACGCTGGTGCCGTTCATCGCCTCGGCTGGCGAACTGAAAACCAAGCCGACCCAGCACTCGGTACAGAAACTGCGCGAAATCGGCATCTCGCCGAATGCGCTGCTGTGCCGCGCCGACCGCCGCATTCCGGAAGACGAACGCGCCAAGATCTCGCTGTTCTCGAACATCGAAGAGCAGGCCGTGATCTCCGTGTGGGACGTCGACACCATCTACAAAGTGCCGCAGATGCTGCACGACCAGGGCCTGGACGCGATCATCTGCGAAGCGCTGGACCTGAACCCGGCGCCGGCCGACCTGTCGGTCTGGAGCAAGCTGATCTACACGCTGGAACATCCGAAGACCGAAGTGTCGATCGGCATGGTCGGCAAGTACGTGGAACTGACCGAGTCGTACAAGTCGCTGACCGAAGCGCTGCGCCACGCCGGCATCCACAACGAATCGAAGGTCAACATCGAGTACATCGATTCGGAAGAGATCGAAACCACCGGTTGCGCCAACCTGGCCAAGTACGACGCCATCCTGGTGCCGGGCGGCTTCGGCAAGCGCGGCGTGGAAGGCAAGATCATGGCGGCCCAGTTCGCCCGTGAAAACAAGATTCCTTACCTGGGCATCTGCCTCGGCATGCAGGTGGCGCTGATCGAATACGCGCGCCACAAGGCCGGCCTGACCGAAGCGAACTCGACCGAGTTCGATCTGGACACCGCCCAGCCGGTCGTCGCCCTGATCGACGAATGGCAAGGCCAGGACGGCAAGGTCGAGAAACGCGACGAGAACTCCGACCTGGGCGGCACCATGCGCCTGGGCGCGCAGACCTGCGCCATCAAGCCGGGTACGCTGGCCTCGGAAATCTACGGCGCGGTGGTGACCGAGCGTCACCGTCATCGCTACGAAGCCAACAACCACTACCTGCCGCGCGTCGAAGCGGCCGGCCTGGTGGTGGCGGCCCGCACGCCCACCGAAGACCTGTGCGAAATCATGGAACTGCCACGCAGCGGCGACAATTCGCACCCATGGTATATGGGCGTGCAGTACCACCCTGAATTCAAATCGACCCCGCGTGACGGCCATCCGCTGTTCACGTCGTACATCAAGGCGGCGCTGGCCCACAAGGCCGCTGGCGCGCTGCAAGGAGAGGCAGCATGAAACTGTGCGGATTCGACGTCGGCCTGGACAAGCCGTTCTTCCTGATCTCCGGTAACTGTGTCGTCGAATCGCGCCAGATGGCGTTCGACACCGCCGGCGCGCTGAAGGAAATGACCACCGAGCTGGGCATTCCCTTCATCTTCAAGGCGTCGTTCGACAAGGCCAACCGTTCGTCGGGCAAATCCTACCGCGGCCCTGGCCGCGAGCAGGGCCTGGAGATTCTGGCCGCCGTCAAGCGCGAGCTGGGCGTGCCGGTGCTGACCGACGTGCACTCGATCGAGGACATCGAAGTGGCCTCGAAAGTGGTGGACGTGCTGCAGACCCCGGCCTTCCTGTGCCGCCAGACCGACTTCATCGTCGCCTGCGCGCAGTCCGGCCTGCCGGTCAACATCAAGAAGGGCCAGTTCCTGGCCCCGCACGACATGAAGAACGTCATCGACAAAGCCCGCGCCGCCGCCAAGGAAGCCGGTCTGAACGAAGACAATTTCATGGCCTGCGAACGCGGTGCCTCGTTCGGCTACAACAACCTGGTGTCCGACATGCGCTCGCTGTCCATCATGCGCGAAACCGGCGCACCGGTCGTGTTCGACGCCACCCACTCGGTGCAGCTGCCAGGCGGGAATGGCACGTCATCGGGCGGCATGCGCGAAATGGTGCCGGTGCTGTCGCGTGCGGCGGTGGCCGTGGGCGTCGATGGTCTGTTCATGGAAACCCATCCCAATCCTGCGGAAGCCCTGTCGGACGGCCCGAACGCCGTGCCGCTGGGCCGCATGAAGGACTTGCTGTCCGTTCTGATCGAACTGGACCGCGTCACCAAAAAAGCTGGCTTCCTGGAGAACAGCTTCAACTAAGCAGCCTGCCCGGTGTGGAAACTTTAACAATGTTCCCGCACCGGGTACAATTCCCGTTATCCTTGACCTCGCAACGCGCGTAAAGACGCGGCGCGACTTCGTATCGCCTAACTTTGGAGAATGACATGAGTGCTATTGTTGACATTATCGGCCGTGAAGTAATCGACTCGCGCGGCAATCCAACCGTCGAATGCGACGTGCTGCTGGAATCGGGCGTGATGGGCCGCGCAGCGGTGCCGTCGGGCGCCTCGACCGGCTCGCGCGAAGCGATCGAACTGCGTGACGGCGATCCGAAGCGTTACTTCGGCAAGGGCGTGCTGAAAGCCTGCGAAAACATCAACACCGAAATCTCGGAAGCCATCATGGGCCTGGACGCCAATGAACAAGCCTTCCTGGACCGCACTCTGATCGACTTGGACGGCACCGAAAACAAGGCACGCCTGGGCGCCAACGCCATGCTGGCGGTGTCGATGGCCGTGGCCAAGGCCGCCGCCGAAGAAGCCGGCCTGCCGCTGTACCGCTACTTCGGCGGTTCGGGCGCGATGCAGCTGCCGGTGCCGATGATGAACGTGATCAACGGCGGCGCGCACGCCGACAACAACCTGGACATCCAGGAATTCATGATCATTCCAGTGGGCGCGCCGTCGTTCAAGGAAGCCGTGCGTTACGGCGCGGAAGTGTTCCATACGCTGAAAAAGATCCTGCACAAGAAGGGCCTGAACACCAACGTCGGCGACGAAGGCGGCTTTGCGCCTTCGCTGGCCAACCACGAAGACGCGATCAAGCTGATCATTGAAGCGATCGAGCAGGCCGGCTACGAGCCTGGCACCCAGATCGCCATCGGCCTGGACTGCGCCGCGTCCGAGTTCTACAAGGACGGCAAATACGAGCTGGCCGGCGAAGGCCTGTCGCTGACCGCCACCGAGTTCACGAATTTGCTGGCGACCTGGTGCGACAAGTACCCGATCATCTCGATCGAAGACGCGATGCACGAAGGCGACTGGGACGGCTGGGCGATCCTGACCAAGGAACTGGGCAAGAAGGTCCAGCTGGTGGGCGACGACCTGTACGTCACCAACACCAAGATCCTGAAGGAAGGCATCCAGAAGGGCATCGCCAACTCGATCCTGATCAAGATCAACCAGATCGGCACCCTGACCGAAACCTTCGCCGCCATCGAAATGGCCAAGCGCGCCGGCTACACCGCCGTGATCTCGCACCGCTCGGGCGAAACCGAGGATTCGACCATCGCCGATATCGCCGTTGGCATGAACGCCCTGCAGATCAAGACCGGCTCGATGTCGCGTTCGGACCGCATGGCCAAGTACAACCAGCTGCTGCGTATCGAGGAAGATCTGGGCGATATCGCTTCCTACCCAGGCCGCGACGCGTTCTATAATCTGAAGTAATTAAGCAAGCGCGGCCGGAGCAAATCCGGCCGCTTCCCCCTCATGCGCCTGATTACGCTCGGACTGGCTTTCCTGCTGCTGTTGATCCAGTACCCGTTGTGGCTGGGGAAGGGCGGCTGGCTGCGCGTGAAGGACTTCGAGGCACAGGTGGACGTGGCGCACAAGAAGAACGCGGAACTGCTGGCCCGCAACGCCAAGCTCGACTCCGAAGTGCGCGACCTCAAGGACGGCACCGGCGCGGTCGAGGAACGGGCCCGCTATGAACTCAGCATGATCAAGCAGAACGAGATCTTCGTTCAGATCGTCGGCAAGGGCCAGGCGGCCGCGCTGGCGCCGCTGGCTCCCAAGCCGGCCGAACAACCCCCCCATCCCTGAGATTCCCGATGAAGCTGCGCGCTGGCATATTGTTCATCCTGGCCGTCGCCGCTGCTTCCCATGCCGTGTCCGCTCCTGCTGCCGGCTGCATCCCCGTGCGCGTCGGCTATACCGACCAGAACCGTCCGCCGTACTGGCTGGGCGAGGGCGACAAGGTGCCCGATCCGCCGGGCGCGGCGGTGGACCTGATCCGCGACGCCGTGCTCGGCGCCGGCTTCGGCTGCACGCCGACCTGGGTGCGGCTGCCGCCGGCGCGCATCCGGCTGGCGCTGGCGAACGGCGACGTCGACCTGGCGCCGCTGGGCGAGATGAGTTTCTATCCGGCCGAGATCGCCATCCCGCGCGACAAGGCCGGCAATATCGATCTGAACCGCGCCCTGCACAACCAGGTGCTGGTGCTGGTGCGCACCAAGGATAAAGTGCCGGCCAACACCAATCCCATGCTGTACTTCCGCGACAAGGTGCTCGGCATCCCGATGGGCAACACTTACGTCGCCAGGCTGCGCGAATCCGGTCTGACGCTGGACGAAGGCGCGCGCGACCTCGACCGCAACATCGAAAAACTCAAGCTGGGCCGGGTCGACGGCGTGGTGGTGGCGGCCGTGGCGCCGGCCCACCTGAAGGAAGTGCTGGCCCAGCACAAGGGCGAGATCGAACAGCTGCCGCAGCCGCTGCTGAACGTCCGCCTGTGGCTGGCTTTCAACGAGAATTTCTATCGCGCCCATCCCAAGCAGTCGGAGGCGCTGTGGACCTGGCTCGACACCCATCGCGGCCAGCTCGGCTACGTCATGCAACGCTATCGCAAGGACTAGAGCATGGAACTCAAGCACATCAGCGCCATCAGCCTGTTCGTTGAAGACCTGGCGGCGGCCAAGGCGTTTTATGTGGATGTGTTTGGCGTGCCGGTGGTGTACGAAGACCCCAATTCGGCGGTGGTGCAATTTGACGGCTTGCTGATTAATCTGCTGCAGATCGCCCATGCGCCGGAGATTGTCGCGCCCGGCGTGGTGGCGCCGCGCGATGCCGGCTCCCGTTTCCAGTTCAGCATCTGGATCGACGATGTAGACGCGGTGTGCGCGCATTTGCGGCAGCGCGGCGTCGCCATCCTGAACGGACCGGTCGACCGCCCGTGGGGCATGCGCACGATTAATTTTGTCGATCCGGCCGGACACAGCTGGGAAGTCGCGCAGAAAATCGCCGGTGTGTGAAGGGCGTGGCCGAAGAGGCGCGAACAAGGATAGAATGCGGCTCCGTTGTCGATAGTCCGAGTCTGGTTTGAAAGCTTTATTCCTTGTCCTGATGCTGGCCGCATTCACTGCTTCCGCTGCCGAGCCGGCGTTGTCCGCCGCCGATACGTTGAACGCTGCCCAGCGCGCCAGGTCCGTCACGCCGAAAACCAGCGGCCCCAATGTGTTGCGCGCGCAGGTGCTGCTGGACCGCGCGCATTTTTCGCCCGGCGAAATGGACGCGTCATATGGCGGCAATATGCATCACGCCATCCGCGGCTTCCAGAAACTGCACCAGCTGCCGGTGAGCGGCAATATCGACGCCGCCACCTGGAAGGAGCTGGAGCGCGACGAGGCGCCGGTGCTGGAGGTCTACACCGTCACCGCCAAGGATGTCGCCGGGCCGTATGCGCCGGTGCCGTCCGACATGGCGGGCAAGGCAAAACTGGCCACGCTCGGCTACGCCAACATCGCCGAAGCGCTGGGCGAGCGTTTCCATTGCAGTCCCGAGCTGCTGCATCGCCTCAATCCCGGCAAGAAGCTGAACAAGGTGGGCGAGCAGCTGCTGGTGCCGAACGTGGCCGCCATCAAGCCGCTGCCGAAAGCGGCGTCGATCCTGGTCGACGCCAAAGAGGGCACGCTGACCTTGCTGGACGCCGGCGGCATGCCGTTCGCGCAGTTCCCGGCCAGCACCGGCAGCAAGCACGACCCGCTGCCGGAAGGCCGCTGGCTGGTGCGCGGCGTCGCCACCAATCCCGAATACCGCTACAACCCGAAACTGTTCTGGGACGCCAAGGCGGGCGACACCAAGGCCCGCATCGCCGGCGGCCCCAACAACCCGGTGGGCCTGGCGTGGATCGATCTCAGCATCGAACATTACGGCATCCACGGCACGCCCGAGCCGGGCAAGATCGGCAAGACCCAGTCGCACGGCTGCATCCGTCTGACCAACTGGGATGTGATGCAGGTGGTCCACGCCGTCGCCCGTGGCGCCAACGTGCTGTTGCAAGGGTAGAATGGGCACGGGAGGTGCACATGAAAGTCATCGGACTGATAGGCGGGATGAGCTGGGAATCGACGGTGCCGTACTACCGTCAGGTCAACGAAACCATCAAGCAGCAGCTGGGCGGCCTGCATTCGGCCAAGGTGGTGCTGTACAGCGTGGATTTCCACGAGGTTGAGCGCTTGCAGCACGCGGGCGACTGGCAGGCCGCCGGCGCCATGATGGCCGACGCCGCGCGCGCCTTGCAGGCGGCCGGCGCCGACTTCATCGTGCTGTGCACGAACACCATGCACAAGGTGGCGGCGGATATCGAGGCGGCGGTGCGGATTCCGCTGTTTCACATCGCCGATCCCACGGCGCGGGAAATCAAACGCGCCGGGCTGCACAAGGTCGGCCTGCTGGGCACGCGCTTCACGATGGAGCAGACGTTCTACACGGACCGCCTGCGCGAGCATGGCCTGGACGTGGTGGTGCCGGCGCCGGCCGACCGCGACAGCGTGCACCGGATTATTTATGAAGAGCTGTGCCTGGGCCGTATCAACGACGCCTCGCGCGACGAGTACCGCCGCATCATGGCGGACCTGGCCGCGCAAGGCGCGCAGGCCATCATCCTGGGCTGCACCGAAATCTCGCTGCTGGTGACGCAGGCCGATGCCACCGTGCCGCTGTTCGACACCACCGCCATCCACGCCCACAGCGCGGCGTTGTTCTCACTTGAATAAGGAGTTGTAATGAAACTGATCGGCATGCTCGATTCCCCGTATGTCCGCCGCGTGGCGGTGTCCTTGCAATTGCTGGGCGTGAAGTTCGAGCACCAGTCGCTGTCGGTGTTCAGCACCTTCGAGCAGTTCCGCCAGATCAATCCGGTGGTCAAGGCGCCGACGCTGGTGGACGAGGAAGGCGCCGCGCTGATGGACTCCACGCTGATCCTGCAATACGCCGAATTCATCGCCCGTCCGTCCGCGCGCCGCACGCCCACCATGCCGACCGAACTGTTCCGCTCGCAGCGTCTGCTGAGCCTGGCGCTGGCGGCCTGCGACAAGGCCGTGCAACTGGTCTACGAACGCCAGCTGCGTCCGGCGGAAAAGCTGCACCAGCCGTGGGCCGACCGCGTCGTGCGGCAACTGCGCGCCGCGCTCGACGTGCTGGAAACCGAGCAGCGCGAGCAGCCGCTGGACGCGACCAGCGCAGCCATGCCGCCGCCCGGCGTGATGCAGGCCGTCACCTGGCACTTCATCCGCGAAATGCTGCCGGACGTGGTGGCCGAATCCGACTATCCGGCGCTGGCCGAGTATTCGCGTCTGGCCGAAGCGCTGCCCGAATTCCGCGCCGCGCCGCATGGCGATAGCACTTACCAGGGCTGACTTGCCAAGCCTATAATGGCGCTTTCGTCATTGAATCTTGCGATTGTTTATGTTTCGTCCTGTCCTGTTAGTCCTTGCCCTGTTCAGCGTCGCCAGCACGCATGCCGCGTGTCCCACGGTACGCATCGGCTATATGGACCAGGACCGTCCGCCGTATTGGCTGGGGGCCGGTGCCGAGGTGGCGGAGCCGCCCGGCGTGGCGGTCGACTACCTGCGCGCGGCAGCGGCCGCCAGCATTCCCTGTCCGGTCCAGTTCGTGCGCATGCCGGGCGGCCGCCTGCGCCTGGCGCTGCAGAGCGGGGCGATCGATTATCTGCCGATCGAGGAACGGGCCGAACTGCCGGCCGAGATCGTTTTGCCGCGTGACCGCAATGGCACGCTGGACCGCAACCGCGCCATCCACACCAGCATCATCGTGCTGGTGCGTGCGGGCGACCAGTTGCCGGCCGACGTCGTCACGCCGCGCTATTTCCAGGGCCGCATGATGGGCGTGCCGTTCGGTGCTCCCTACGTTGCCGCGCTGCGCGACGCCGGCATCAAGGTGGATGAGGGCGGGCGCGACCTGGACAGCAACATCGGCAAGCTGCGCCTCAAGCGCGTCGACGGCGTCGCCATCACGGTCGGCGCGGTGGGCGACATGGACAGCGCGATTGCCGAGCGCTACGGCAACGACATCGTGCGCCTGCGCATGCCGCTATTCAGCAGTAATATCTGGCTGGCCACCAATCCGAATTATTACGCCGCGCACCGCGAGCAGGTCGAGTCCGTGTGGACCTGGATGGTCACGCACCAGAACGAGCTGGGCGGCATGCTGGCCAAATACTCCCGCAAATAAGGATACCGAATGTCCGTCTCTTCCTACCTGAACACCACGCCGCAGCTGGGCGAAGGCCTGTACCTGCACCCGTCGGCGCAAGTGATCGGCGACGTCACCGTCGGCGCCGATTGCTCGATCTGGTGCAACACCGTGCTGCGCGGCGACGTCAACCGCATCGTCATCGGCAACTGCACCAATGTGCAGGACTTCGCCATGGGCCACGTCTCGCACAAGAACGACAAGAAGCCGGACGGTTCGCCGCTGATCATCGGCGACTACGTCACCATCGGCCACCAGGCCATGCTGCACGGCTGCACCATCGGCAACGAATGCCTGATCGGCATGGCCGCCATCATCATGGACGACGTGGTGGTGCAGGACCAGGTGATGGTCGGCGCCGGCAGCCTGGTGCCGCCGGGGAAGGTGCTGGAAAGCGGCCACCTGTACGTCGGCCGTCCGGCGGTGAAGGTGAGGGCGCTGACGCCGGAGGAAATCGCCTACCTCAAGTACTCCGCCGAGCACTACGTGCGCGTGAAGAACAACTACCTCAAAGACCACTTGTAAATAAGAATCATTATTGTTAAGATGATTCTTTGCCAGCAATCGCCGTATCTCCGAGAGCCAGCGTTTAACTCCTCTCTCTTGGAATACTATGGTTGCTACCCTCTCGGGCGCACGGCACCAGGCCGCGCCTTTGTCTCTTCACGTCCGATCCGCCCTGCTGGTCATGCTGGGCGCGGTTGCCATGCCGTCCTTCGCGCAGGACGCGCCGGCCACGCCCTCGACTGAATTGTCGGAAATCCTGGTCAAGGCCAGGCGCGATCTCGATACTTCCACCAAAAACGGCAGCACCACCGTGCTGAGCACGCGCCAGCTGGAGCAGAACAACGCCATCGACATGGCCAACATCGCGCGCTACTCGCCGCTGGTGGCCGTGCCGGCCGCGGCCAGCGGCGGCGGCAATATCTGGGACGGCGCCGGCAACACCGGCATCAACATCCGCGGCGTCGAAGGCAACCGCATCAGCCTGCAACTGGACGGCATCGCGCTGCCGGATGCGGCCTCGCGTCCGGACGGCACCTCGAACAACTCCTTCGGCATCGGCCGCGACTACTTCGATCCGGAAATCTTCCGTGAAGTGATCATCGGTTCCGGCGCCAGCCCGACCGGCGGCGGCTCGCCGGGCCTGGGCGGTTCGGTGTCCTTCATCACCAAGGCGCCGGAAGACTACCTGGACGGCACGCGCAAGGTCTACGCCGACTACAAGTTCGGCTACACCTCGGACCATGGCATGCGCCTGCACGCGGTCACCGCCGCCACCGAAATCAGCCCGAGCCTGAAAGCGCTGATCGTCGCCGCGCACCGCACCGGCGACGCCTCGAAAATCAACAGCAGCGCGCCGGTGAATCCAGACGAGTGGGATTCGAACGCCATCCTGGCCAAGCTGAACTGGACCATCGCCAGGGACCAGAAGCTGAACTTCACCATCGACAGCTACAAGGCCGAGCACAACCGCGAATTCGACAACAAGGTCGGCAGCTCGTATCCGGATGGCGCGACGCAGAACTCCAACACCAAGCGCACCCGCTTCAGCGTCGAACACCAGTGGACGCCCACCGGCGTGGCGCTGTTCGACACGCTGGACAGCAAGGCCTACACGCAGAAATCCGAAGTGGTCGATCTGACCCACGCCGACTACATCACCGGCGCGCAGCCCTACATCCGCGACATCAACACCGGCTTCTACAACGACAACAAGGGCCTGTCGCTGGATGCCACCAAGCAGCTGTCCGGCAATCTGTTGAGCTACGGCGTCAGCTACGAGCAGCAGGAAAGCCGCCGCCCGTGGAGCGAAGACCGCGTGGTGGTGAAAACCGGCGCGCATCAGGTCACGCTGAAAAACCGCATGGCCGACATGGACACCGACAAATTCGTCGCCTATGTGCGCGACGAGATCGGCTTCTCGCTGGGCGGCCTGCCATCCACGCTGACGCCAGGCCTGCGCGGCGAGCAGCGCAAACTGTCGCCGAAGAACCTGCAAAACTACGTGGTCGCCGTGCCGAGCGCCGCCAAGGAAATCAAGGATGAAACCGATTCCTTCTTCACGCCATCGCTGAACCTGTCGGTGGAATTGACGCCTAAACTGAACGCCTTCGCGCAGTACTCGCGCGGCACACGCCTGCCGACGGCGGCCGAGCGCACCGGCACCTATGATTCGTTCAGCTACACCGGCGCGGGCAACGGCTACGCGGTGCTGGGCAATCCGGATCTGAAAAAAGAAACCAGCAACGCCTTTGAAGTGGGCTTGAAAGGCGCGCCGACGCCGGGCGTGGAATTCAGCGCCTCGCTGTTCGATACCCGCTACAGCAACTTCATCGAATACGCGACGCAGCCTGCCGATCCGGTCAACTACCCGACCATCACCTTCGGCCTGTACCGTCCGGAAAACGTCGGCAAGGCCAACATCTACGGCGTCGAATTCAGCTCGCGCTTCGAGCTGGGCCAGTGGATGAACACCATGAAAGGCTACAGCCTCAACCTGGCGGCCGGCGCTTCCAAGGGCACGTCGGAAAACACCAGCACCGGCAAGAAAGCCGACCTGCCGTCGGTGCAGCCGTACAAGGCCAACGCCACCTTCGCCTACGACGATCCGGGCCTGCGCGGCGGTGCGGCGCTGACCGCCAGCGCGGCGCGCGGCAAGCAGGCCGCCGGCGACGTGCTGACCGGCACCACGACCACCATGTTCAATGTGCCTGGTTATGGCGTGCTGGACCTGACGGCCTACTGGAACATCAACAAGCACGTCACCCTCAGCGGCGGCGTCTACAACCTGAACGATAAAAAGTACTGGGACTACGCCTCGTCGCGCAGCCTGCCTGCCGGCACCACGGCCGCCACCCTGGCCGACATCGAACGCCAGACGCGTCCGGGACGCAATTACGCCTTCAACCTCAAAGTGATTTACTAAGGAGCTCGCCATGAAACCCCACCATCGATTCGCCCTGGCGCTGACCGGCGCCTTGCTGATCTCCGCATCGGCCGGTGCCGCCAGCCTGACGGAACGCTACGACGCCCTGCGCGCCGAGCAGCCGAAACTGCCGCTGCGCGACGCCGCCGCCAAACTGAATGTGTCGGAAGCGGAACTGCTGGCCACCACCGGCCTCGGCAAGACCGTGACACGCTTGCAGGAAGGCGACAACGTGCCGCGCGAAATCATGCGCCGCGCGCTGGACCTCGGCAAAGTCATGGCGCTCACGCGCAATGAAAACGGCGTGCTGGAGCGTACCGGCGTCGCCACCCGCCTGAAGCCGCAGGAAGAAGTGGCCGGCCTCGACGCCGACAAGGAAAAGGAACGCGAAGCGCGCCTGCGCAACATCGCCGGCGGCTACCTGGGCGGCGAGATCGACCTGCGCTTCACGTTTAAAAACTGGAAGTATGCGTTTGCCGTGGTGCAGCCGGGCAAGGATGGCGGGGTCACGCGCAGCCTGCAATTCTTCGACCAGAGCGGCAACGCCGCGCACAAGCTGTACGTCAAGAGCGATGAAGGCGTGGCCGTGTTCGACAAGATCGTCGCCGATTTCCGCAACCCGGTGCAGAGCGCCGATCTGAAAGTGGCGGCAGCGCCGTTGAAGCCCGCCGAGAAGCCGGACAGCGCGATCGACGTCAAGGAATACCAGATGGCGTGGAACGAGCTGAATGATGTGCACCAGTTCAACCGGCTGGTGACCGAGTTCGGCATGTCGCGCGAACAGGCGCTGCGGCTGGGGCCGGTGGACAAGGTGCAGCGGGTGACGCCGCAGGCGGTGCGCCAGTTGCTGGAGGAGTCAGCCAAGCAGAAGATCGACATCATGGCCTTCCTGGGCAATGATGCGGCGATTCAGATCTACAGCGGCAAGATCAGCAAGGTACAGGAAGCGGGCGGGTACTTCAACGTGCTCGATCCGGAGTTCAATTTGCACCTGCGTGACAGCGCGTTCCAGAGTGGCTACGTGATCAAGCGTGCCGGGGTGACGTCGGTGGAGTTCTTCGACAAGAATGGGGAGCTGGTGGTGAGTTTCTTTGGCGTCCGCGAGCGCAACAAGCCGCAGCCGCAAAGCTGGGTTGAAATGACCGCAGCCCTGCCGCATGCCAACGCCAGCCGTTAGTACCCCAAAACGAAAGGGTCTGACCCCGTACGGGGTCAGACCCTGGCCGCAGCGGTGTGCGGGTTTCAAGGGTGCCGCGCGCTTTAAGGCGAACGGCAGCGTCAACCCCGTCAGCCGAGGGCGGCGCGACCCAGGGCTGGGTCGTCGGTGAAGAAGCCGTCAATGCCGGTAGCCACGTAGCGCTTGATTTCGGCGATGGAGCCAGCCTCATTGCGCGCAGCATCCCCAGCACTGTTGCGGAAATCCGCCGCCAGGAAATGATTCTCCGGACGGAAGGTCCAAGGCTCCACGCGCAGGCCAACCTTATGCGCATCTTCCACCAGCGACGACGGCGCATCCAGCGAACCATCCTTCTTCAGCGGAATGATCGAGCGCGTCGGCGGCGCCACCACATCCGCGTACTGGGCGATATCGCGCAAGCCAGCCGGCGTGCACATCTGCGCAAACGTCAGCGTGCCACCCGCCGCCGCCACATCCATCGGACGCACATTCTCGCCGATCACCAACTGCATCAAACGCAGATTGGCGCGATGGCCCAGCTTGCCGCGCAGGTATTTCAGATTCGCCACCTCAAACGACTGAATCTCCACCGGATTGCGACGGGTGTAGTCATGCGCGCCGAGGATCGCCAGGAAACGGTCCTCCAGCGGCAGGCCGACGCTGGCGAAATAGGTCGAATGCTTCAGCTCCGGCACGATGCCGACGATACGCCCGCGCGCCGCCGACTCGGCCGCCACGAAATCGATGATCTCTTCAAACGTCAGCACCTGGAACATGCCGTTGTACTGCGCGCTGCCCGGACGGAATTGCGGAATCCGTTCCACCGCGCGCAGCGTTTTCAGTTCCAGCAGCGTGAAGTCGTCGACAAACCAGCCTTCGTGCGTTTCGCCATCGATGGTCTTGCGCGTCTTGCGGCTGGCAAATTCCGGATGGCTGGCAACGTCGGTGGTCTCGCTCAAAAACGCTTCATGACGCGCGACCAGCACGCCGTCCTTGGTGCTGACCAGATCCGGCTCGACATAATCGGCGCCATCGGCGATCGCCTTGGCATACGAACCCAGCGTGTGCTCGGGACGCAGCGCGCTGGAACCGCGGTGGCCGAAGATCAGCGGACGCGGCTGCGCCACGCCCACCGGACCGATGCCCGGCATGCCGGACAGGTCCGGCGTGGCGAACGCGCCCGGCGTCAGCATGCTGGCCGCCTGCGCCATGCCCGGCAGCAGCAGGGCCGCGCCGGTGGCGGCCGCCGCCGTCTGGATAAAGCCGCGACGCGAGAGTCGCTTAGGCAAATAAAGTGTGGTCATCAGAAGTCCGCCATCAAAGTCAGGAAGCCCTGACGAGGTGCAATTGGGAAGGTATTGTACGTGCCGCTGGCCGCGCCGACCACCACGTTCAGATCACCCTCGCGATTGGCCAGGTTGGTCACGTTCAGACGATAGCGCGCATTCTTGACCCAGCCGCCGTTCAGGAACGGCAGCTTGCCCGATACGGCCAGGCTCATCAGGAAGTAATTGCTGACCGACAGATCGTTGGTGTAGGTCGCGTAGCGCTTGCCGACGTAGTCGCCGATCAGCTGGAACTCGGTGTCGGCCACGTTCAGCGTGGCGACGGTCTTGTTCATCCACTCCGGGCTGCCTGGCACTTTTTTGCCGGCGGTCAGCACGGTGTCCTTGCCGTTCAGGTAGTTGTCATCGTACTTCGACTGGTTGTACGACAGCGCGTTGTACAGCGAGAAGGTGCGGCCGAAGTGCGCCGTGGCCGACAGGTCGACGCCGTTGGTCTTGACGCTGCCGACGTTGGTCAGCACCGCCAGGTTGCCGCCGATGATGGACGAGATCACCGAGGTCGGGCTGATTTGCAGCAGGCGGTCCTTGAAGTCGACGTGGTAGACGTTGATCTGGCCATCGATCGCGCTCAACGCGCCCCAGTTCAGCTGGTGGCTGCTGCGCAGGCCGGCTTCGTAGGTGATCGAGGTTTCAGGCTTGGCGGTGGTCTTGAACAGGTCGAACGCGGCCTGGCTCGACAGGCTCCATGGCGAAGCGCCGCCGCCGCCGTAGGTGACGAACTGGCGCATGTTCTTCTGCACGTTGAAGAAGGCCTGGTCTTGTGGCGTGATGTCCCAGCGGCCGCCGATCTGCGGCAGGAACCATTTCTTGGTGTCGATATTACCGACCGGCAGTGCGGTCGAGCCGGCGATGGCGCCGTTCTTCGGCTGTACCGGGAACTGGCCGTCGGCAAATTGCAGGCTCGACTTGAAGCCGGCTTGCAGCGACAGGTCAGGGCGCACACGCCATTCATCCTGCAGGCTCAGCTGGGCGACCTTGTTGTCGATCTCGCTGCCGTACTGGGTGATCAGCGGATTGCTTGGACGGTCGTATGGCGAGCTTGGATTGTTGACGTCCAGCGCGTACCAGCGGCGGTAAGCCGACGAGCGGTTATGTTCCAGCCACAGGCCGGCTTGCAGGTTGTGGTTGCCGATTTCGGTCTTGAAGTTCGACAGCCAGCCGTTGCGGTTGATCGTGTATTCGGTGGTGCGGGTGGCGTAGCCGGAGTTGCCGAACACCTGCTTCAGATTCTGACCAGGGAAGTAGACGGCGAACAGCGCCGGCAGGCCTGCCACGCCGATCGGACCGGCCACCACGCCGACGCCGTCGTCGTTGTGGTAGTAGATCTGGTTCGACCAGGTGGTGGTGTCGTTGATGTTCCAGTCGTACTTGGCGTAGGTCAGGTAGTCGGTACGCTGCGCATCGCTGTAGTAGTTGCGGTAATTGTTGCCGTCGGCCGCAGGCGTGCCGCCGGTGGCCGACAGGTAGCCCACCGCCTGCTGGAAGTTCGGGTACATGAACGGACGGGTGTACGGCTGGTATTTCTCGGTGGCCGAGCGCACGGTGCTGTCTTCGTTCGGTTCGATCTTGTCCGAGTACGCGAAGTACAGGGTCAGCTTGCCATTGTTGCCGTTGTTGATGAACTTGGCGTTGACCTGGTCGCCGCCCTGGCGGCCGTTGAAGTCCCAGGCTTTCTGCTCGTGGTGCACGGCCGAGATGTAGGCGCTGTTGCCATCGCCGAAGTTGCCGGTATCGTAGCGCACGAAGGTGCGCGAAGTCTTGTAGCTGCCCACGGTCTGCTGCACGGCGACGTTCTGGTTGGCCAGCGGGTTGCTGGAGAAGGTCTCGATGGTGCCGCCCAGGTTGCTGGTCGAGGCGGTCGACAGGTCGCCGGCGCCCGACGACAGGATCACGCTGCCGACGTTTTCGCTGGTGATGGCGCGTTGTGGCGACAGGCCGTTGTAGTTGCCGTACTGCTGGTCGCCCAGCGGCACGCCGTCCAGCGTGTAGCCCAGCTGCGAGCCGCTGAAGCCGTGGATGAACAGCGACAGATTCTGTTCGTTGTTGCCCCATGGGTCGGCGGTCTGGAAGCTGACGCCTGGCAGGGTTTGCAGCGCTTTTAACGGGTTGATACCCGGCAGCATTTTTTGCATATCGTTCTTGCCCAGTTCCACCGACGAGCGCGATTTGCGGGTCGCTACTTCCACCGTGGCGATCGGTCCGGCTGCGGCAGCCTCGGCTTCCGTAGCGGTTTCGACGGCGGCTGGCGTGTCGGTCATGTCGGCGACAGCGGCGGCAACGTTGGCGGCCATGGCCAGCATCGGGAAGCTCAGCGCGGCGAAGCACACTGCGGATAATTTCTTGTTCATGTTTACCTTGGATACAAGTTGGAAGGAATTGCAACGCTGCGGAATGATAGGGACTGAGTGTTACCGGATGATGACGATGCTGGGGTACACTGCTGTCTGGAAATAACATGGGAGTTGCGATGCGCAGAATTTTGTTGCTGGCGATAGCATTGACCGGCTGTTCGATCGACCAATCGCGGTTGGGGAACTTCGTCAACCAGACCGTGCAGCCCGGTATGCCGATGGAGCAGGCGCTGGTGCGCATGCAGGCCGAAGGCTTTTATTGCAACGCCGGCAGCGGCGCCGATGCGGTCATTGCCTGCACGCGCACGTACACGCGGCTGGTGCAGAAGAATTGCGTCGAACGTGTCGACCTGGTGCGCAGCGCCACCGCGGCCAAGACCCTTGGCGCCATCGATGTGCTGGAAGTGAAGTGTCCCAAATAATGAAGCGTCCCCGTTTTTTGCCTGATAACTTCACGCTGGCGATGATCGTCACGGTGATCGCCGCCAGCTTCTTTCCATGCCACGGCGAAGGCGCCGTCATCTTCAACAACGTGACCCACGTCGCGGTGTCGCTGCTGTTCTTCCTGCACGGCGCCAAGCTGTCGCGCGAGGCGGTGGTGGCCGGCATCACGCACTGGCGCTTGCACTTGCTGGTGCTGTTGTGCACCTTCGCCTTGTTCCCGCTGCTGGGCCTGATCCTGAAGCCGGTGCTGACGCCGCTGGTGACGCCGGACCTGTACCTGGGTATTCTGTTCCTGTGCATGCTGCCGTCCACCGTGCAGTCGTCGATCGCCTTCACGGCGGCGGCGCGCGGCAATGTGCCGGCGGCGATTTGCAGCGCCTCGGCTTCGAATTTGCTGGGGATATTTTTAACGCCGGTGCTGGTCGGTTTGCTGACCTCGGCGCAGATGCAGGGCGGCTCGCCGCTGGAGTCGGCCTTGCAGATCGCGCTGCAACTGCTGCTGCCGTTCATCGCCGGCCAGGTGGCGCGGCGCTGGATCGGTGGCTGGGTCGAGCGCAACAAGGCGCTGACGCGGCTGGTCGATCAGGGGTCGATTCTGCTGGTGGTGTACACCGCGTTTAGTGAAGCGGTGGGGCAGGGGCTGTGGCACGAGGTGTCGTGGGCGACCTTGGCCGGCCTGATGGTGATCAATGCGCTGCTGCTGGGACTGGTGATGGGGATCAGCGCGTTTGCCGCGCGCCGTCTCGGCTTCAATCGCGAGGACCGGATTGCGATTGTGTTCTGCGGTTCGAAGAAGAGCCTGGCCAGCGGCGTGCCGATGGCCAAGGTGCTGTTCGCGGGCGGCGCGCTGGGCGCCGTGGTGCTGCCGCTGATGCTGTTCCACCAGCTGCAGCTGATGGTCTGCGCCGTGCTGGCGCAGCGCTACGCGAAAGAAGCGGATTAAATGAGGTTCCCGCGCAGGCGGGAATCCATGCTTAGTGTTTGACTTCGCCGGCCGGGATCAACGTCTCAACCGGCGCGTCGCTGGTGAACAGCTGCGCCACGTCGACCTTGTCGTACTCATAGTGCTGGCCGCAGAAATCGCAGTTCACCGCCACCGTGCCCAACTCGGCAACCACGCTCTCCACTTCCTCGCGGCCCAGCATCTTCAGCATATTGCCGACCTTCTCGCGTGTGCAGCTGCAATGGAATTGCGGATGCTGCGGATCGAACACGCGGATCGTCTCTTCCCAGAACAAGCGCTGCATCAGCACATCGATGCCGGTCTCCAGCAGCTCCTGCTCCTTCAGCGTCGACCCCAGGATCACCGCGCGGTTCCAGGTTTCCAGCGCCTCTTCTTCCGTCAGCGGCGTCGCCTCGGTCTTGCCGCCGTGGTAAGGCAGCTTTTGCAGCAGCAGGCCGCGCGAAACATTGTCGTCCGCCGCCAGCCACAGCTTGGTGTCCAGCTGTTCCGAACGCAGCATGTAGTTTTCGATGACGGTGGCGACATCATCGCCGTCCAGCGGCACGATACCCTGGTACGGCTGCTGGCCCGGCATCTTGTCGGCCGGATCGAGCGTGATGACGAAGCGGCCCTTGCCGGTCGCGTTCAGCAGCGTGGTCAGCGTGGCGTCGTCGGCCACGGCGGCGCCGGCCACCAGCTTGGCGGTGGCGCGCAGGCGCAGTTCGGCGTCGCACTCGACCACCAGCAGGCTCACCGGACCGTCGCCATGGATTTGCATGATGATGGAACCGTTGAACTTCAGGTTGGCCGACAGCAGCGCGGCGGCGGCCGTCATCTGGCCCAGCAGCTTCTTGACCGGCGTCGGGTATTCATGACGCAGCAGCACCTCGCGCCAGGTGGTGGAGATGTCGATCAGCTCGCCGCGCACGGCAGCGTTATCGAAGATGAATTTCTGCAGGGTGTCCTGGGCAGTGATGGGGGTGGTGCTCATTTTTTTATCCGATCTTTTTGAGTTGCGTCTTGAACAGTTGAGCGCGTTTGACATAGCTGTCGGCGCTGCCTTGCAGGGCGGCCACTTCCTCCGGCGTCAGCGGGCGCGCCACCTTGGCCGGCGCGCCGATGATCAGCGAGTGGTCGGGGAAGCTCTTGCCTTCCGTGACCAGCGCGCCGGCGCCGACCAGGCAGCCATTGCCGATCTTGGCGCCATTGAGGATCACCGCCTGGATGCCGACCAGCGAGCCGTCGCCAATGGTGCAGCCGTGCAGCATGGCCTGGTGGCCGATGGTGACGTTGCGACCCACCGTCAGCGGGTAGCCGATGTCGGTGTGCATCACCGTGCCTTCCTGCACGTTGCTGTTTTCACCGATGGTGATACGCTCGTTGTCGCCGCGTAGCGTCGCGCCGAACCACACCGAAGTGTTGTCGTGCAGGCTGACCTTGCCAATCACAGTGGCGGAATCGGCAACAAATGACGATGCAGCTATCTCGGGCGTGTGATCGCCCAGTTGATATATAGACATTGGAAACCTGGTTGAGTGCGGTGGGATGGCGCTATTTTACGCTTGCGCAGCTGGCGAACGGTCGTGCTATTATTTTGCTTTGCCGTTGGCGAGCTTCCGATATGGCGCCAGCCCTCCTATTTTCAAGGCATATGAAATGAGCAACCAC
Source organism: Duganella alba (assembly GCF_009674495.1). GTDB lineage: Bacteria > Pseudomonadota > Gammaproteobacteria > Burkholderiales > Burkholderiaceae_D > Rugamonas > Rugamonas alba. The sequence goes on from NZ_WKJN01000009.1 coordinate 89,179, forward strand.
CGTCCCTCCCGTTCCGAGTTCCTGACCATTCGCGGCCTGCGCTGCCACGTGCGCCACTGGGGCAGGGAGGGCGCGCCCAAGCTGTTCATGATGCACGGCTGGATGGACGTCGGCGCCTCGTTCCAGTTCGTGGTCGATGAACTGCAGGGTGACTGGCACGTCATCGCCCCGGACTGGCGCGGTTTCGGCCTGTCGCAGCGCAACGGCCTGGACACCTACTGGTTCCCGGACTACCTGGCCGACCTGGACGCCATCCTGCGCCATTACTCGCCGGACCAGGCGGTTTATCTGCTGGGCCACAGCATGGGCGGCAACATCGTCGGCCTGTACGCCGGCGCGCGGCCGGAGCGCATCCGCAAGCTGATCAACCTGGAAGGCGCCGGTCTGAAGGGCGCCAAACCGGAGCAGGCGCCGGGCCGCTACGCCAAGTGGCTGGACGGCCTGCTGGAAAAACCGGACATGCGCACCTATCCGACCCAGGCCGCCGTCGCCGCGCGCCTGCAAAAGACCAATCCGCGCCTGTCGAACGAGCGCGCCGCTTTCCTGGCGCAGCACTGGTCGGCGCAGAACGATGCGGGCGAGTGGGAAATCCTCGGCGATCCGGTGCACAAGCAGGCCGGTCCGCTGCCGTATCACGTCGATGACGTCATGGCCTGCTGGCAGGCGATCACGGCGCCGGTGCTGTGGGTGGAAGCCGACCAGACCAATATGTGGGACTGGATGGGCGCGAAGCCGGCCGGGCGCGTGGAACTGGAGCGCCGCCTGGGTCATCTGCGCGACGTTACCAGCAAGATGGTCTACGATGCGGGCCATATGCTGCACCATGATCAGCCTCAAGCGCTAGCGGAAATGATAGAGGAATTCCTCGCCGGCTAACGATGTACAATGCCTGTTATGAAAGTTGACCTGCATTGTCATTCCAACGTCTCCGATGGCGTACTGGCGCCGGCTGCCGTGGCGGAAACCGCGCGCAAGGCCGGCGTCGACGTCTGGGCGCTGACCGACCACGATGAAGTGAGCGGCATTCCCGCCGCGCGCGCCGCCGCAGCCGCGCAGGGCATGCGCTTCGTCACGGGCGTCGAGATTTCCATCACCTGGGCCAATGAAACGGTGCACATCGTCGGCCTGCAAATCGACGAGAACAATCCTGCGCTGGTGGAAGGCCTGGCCTGCACCCGTTCCGGCCGCGACAACCGTGGCCGCGAGATCGCGCTTCAGCTGGAAAAGGTCGGCATCCACGGCGCCTACGAGGGCGCGCTGAAATACGTCGGCAATCCGGATCTGATGTCGCGCACGCACTTCGCGCGCTACCTGGTCGAAATCGGCGCCTGCGCCAACACCGGCGAGGTGTTCAAGAAATTCCTGTCCGAGGGCAAGCCGGGCTACGTGCCGCATTGCTGGGCCTCGCTGGAACAGTCGGTCAACTGGATACGCAGCGCCGGCGGCATCGCCGTCATTGCCCATCCGGGCCGCTACCGCTTCAGCCAGCTGGCGCAGGGCCAGCTGTTCGAGGAATTCAAGCAACTGGGCGGCGCCGCCATCGAGGTGGTGACCGGCAGCCATACGCCGGACCAGTATCCGGAATACGCGCAGTTGGCAAACTATTACGGTTTCCTGGCTTCGCGCGGCACCGACTTCCATGCGCCGGGCGAGTCCCGCGTCGACTTCGCGGCGCTGCCGCCGCTGCCCGCCAACGTCACACCGGTCTGGCACGACTGGTTCTAAGCTGCGGTGAAATCGCTGCAAGATTACCGGCGGCATCAGGCCGCCCGGCTCTTGATTTTGCGCCTGCCCGGTCTTACCTTATTATTTCGGCAAACTGTCCGTCCCGGAGATTCTTGATATGAAACGCATCGTCCTGTTTATCGCTACCAACCTCGCTGTGATGGTGGTGTTGTCCATCGTCCTGTCGCTGCTGGGTATCGGCCGTCCGGGCTCGGGCAGCACGCTGCAACTGGGCAGCCTGCTGGCGTTTTCGCTGGTGGTCGGCTTTACCGGCGCGATTTTCTCGCTGCTGATCTCCAAGCCGATGGCCAAGTGGTCGACCGGCGCGCGCGTGATCGCCAATCCGTCCAATTCCACCGAGCTGTGGCTGGTGAACACGGTCCGGGCGCTGGCCGAGCGCGCCGGCATCGGCATGCCGGAAGTGGCGGTCTACGAAGGCGAGGCGAATGCCTTCGCCACCGGCGCGTTCAAGAACTCGGCGCTGGTGGCCGTGTCGACCGGTTTGCTGGAAAGCATGAACCGCGATGAAGTGGAAGCCGTGCTGGGCCACGAGGTGGCGCACATCGCCAACGGCGACATGGTGACCATGACCCTGATCCAGGGCGTCACCAACACCTTCGTGGTGTTCTTGGCGCGTATCGTCGGTTTCTTTGTCGACAGCATGTTGAACAAGAATGAAGAGCGGCGCGGCCCCGGCATCGGCTACATGATTACCGTGTTTGTCTGCGAAATCGTGTTCGGCCTGCTGGCCTCGCTGATCGTGGCCTGGTTCTCGCGCCGGCGCGAATTCCGCGCCGACGCCGGTTCCGCCAGGCTGCTGGGCAGCACCGTGCCGATGCAGCACGCGCTGGCGCGCCTGAACGGCATGGAGCCGGGCGCGTTGCCGCAGTCGTTCGCGGCCTCCGGCATCACCAACGGCGGCGGCTGGGGCGCGCTGTTCTCGACCCACCCGCCGTTCGAACAGCGCATCGCCGCGCTGCGTGCCGTACAATAACGCATGAGCCAATTTTTCCAGGTCCACCCGGTCAATCCGCAAGCCCGCCTGATCAAGCAGGCGGCGCAGATTATTCACGGCGGCGGCATTGTCGCCGTGCCGACCGATTCCTGCTACGCGCTGGTCTGCCATCTGGACGACAAGAGCGCGGTCGAGCGCCTGCGCCGCATCCGTGGCATTGACGAGAAGCATCACCTGACCCTGCTGTGCCGCGACTTGAGCGAGCTGGGCGTCTACGCCCGCGTCGACAACCGCCAGTTCCGCCTGCTGAAGGCGGCCACGCCGGGACCGTTCACCTTCATTCTTGAGGCGACCAAGGTGGTGCCGCGCCGTCTCAGCCATCCTTCGCGCAAGACCATCGGCCTGCGGGTGCCGGAAGACGCCATCGTCAATGCGTTGCTGGCCGAGCTGGATCAGCCGCTGCTGGGCAGCACGCTGATCATGCCGAACGAAACCGAGCCGCTGAACGACGCCGACACCATCTGCGAGCGTCTCGGCAAGCAGCTGGAACTGATCATCGACGGCGGCGCCTGCAGCATGGAGCCGACCACCGTCATCGACCTGACCGGTCCCGAAGCCGAACTGGTGCGCCAGGGCCGGGGCGACGCCAGCGCATTCGGACTCTGATTCCACATTAGGCGAGGGCGCCGGCCTTTGACGGCGCCGCAAGTAGGCAAACAAGCCTCTGGTAAAATGCCGTCCATGGATATTGATAGCTTTGTACAGACCGCCACGGTCTACGCCATTCCTGTTCTTTTTGCAATTTCCCTGCACGAAGCCGCACATGGATTTGTCGCCCGCTACTTCGGCGACCCCACCGCTGCCGAAGCCGGCCGCCTGACCATCAACCCGCTCAAGCACATCGACCCGTTCGGCACCATCCTGCTGCCGCTGGTGCTGGCGCTGGTGCACCTGCCGCCGCTGGGCTTCGCCAAGCCGGTGCCGGTCGATTACGGCCGCCTGCGCAATCCGAAAAAGCAGATGGCGTTTGTGGCCGCCGCCGGTCCGGCCGCCAACTTTGTCATGGGCCTGGCGTGGATGGTGCTGTGGATCGTGCTGATCCAGGTGTTCCACTTCACCCAGGATGACTTTTTCATCAAGATGGCCGAGGCCGGCTGGATGGTGAACGCCGCCATGTTCGTCTTCAACCTGATTCCGCTGCCGCCGCTCGACGGCGGCCGCATCGTCACCGGCATTTTGCCGATGTCGCTGGCGCGCCCGTATGCGCGCATCGAACGCTACAGCATGTGGGTGTTCATCGGCCTGATCCTGGCGATGCAGTTTGGCCTGCTGAACGGTTTCCTGATCCGCGGCATGTACATGGTGCATGTGATCTGGCAGACGCTGGTTTATCCGCTGCAACTACTCTTTACCTGATCCGCCTATGTATCCCGATCGCGTCGTCTCCGGCATGCGTCCCACCGGCTCCATGCACCTGGGCCACTACCATGGCGCCCTGAAAAACTGGATCAGGATGCAGACTGAACTGCCGTGCCTGTACTTCGTGGCCGACTGGCACGCGCTGACCACGCACTACGACGACCCCACCGTCATCGAGCGCAGCACCTGGGACATGCTGGTCGACTGGCTGGCCGCCGGCGTCGATCCGTCGCAGTCCACGCTGTTCATCCAGTCGCGCGTGCCCGAGCACGCCGAACTGCACCTGCTGCTGTCGATGGCCACACCGCTGGGCTGGCTGGAGCGGGTGCCGACCTACAAGGACCAGATCGAGAATCTGGCCAGCAAAGACCTGGCAACCTACGGCTTCCTCGGCTATCCGCTGCTGCAGGCGGCCGATGTGCTGATCTACCGCGCCAGCCAGGTGCCGGTGGGCGAGGACCAGGTGCCGCACATTGAAATGATGCGCGAAATCGCGCGCCGTTTTAATCACTTGTACGGCAAGGAAAAAGGTTTCGAGGAAAAGGCGCAGGACGCTGTGAAAAAGCTCGGCAGCAAGCGCGCCAAGCTGTACAACGAACTGCGCACCGAATACCAGCAGGACGGCAAGGAGGAGGCGCTGGCCCAGGCCAAGGCCATGCTGGACGACGCCCAGAGCCTGTCGATGGGCGACCGCGAACGCCTGTTCGGCTACCTCGAAGGCAGCCGCAAGCTGATCCTGGTCGAGCCGCAGTCGCGCCTGACCGAGGCCGCGCGCCTGCCGGGCCTGGACGGCCGCAAGATGTCCAAGAGTTACGGCAACGCCATCGCGCTGCGCGAGGACAAGGACGCGGTCAGCAAGAAGATCAAGACCATGCCCACCGACCCGGCGCGCGTGCGCCGCACCGACGCCGGCGATCCGGAACGCTGCCCGGTGTGGCAGTTCCACCAGGTGTATTCGGATGCGCCGACCCAGGAATGGGTGGTCAAGGGCTGCAAATCGGCCGGCATCGGCTGCATCGAGTGCAAGCAGCCGGTGATCGACGCCATCATCAAGGAACAGGAGCCGATGCACGAGCGCGCCCAGCCGTACCTGGACGATCCGTCGCTGGTGCGCGCCATCGTCGCCGACGGCAACGACGTGGCCCGCAAGCTGGCGCAGGAAACCATGCGCGACGTGCGCGAGGCCATGGGCCTGGCCTACACCTAAGTAAAAGCGGGTAAATACACATGAGCGATCTGATTTCGCCCTGGGTGCAGCGTTATGCGCCCCTGGTCCCCGGCGGCGCCGTGCTGGACCTGGCTTGCGGCACCGGCCGCCATTCGCGCCACATGGCGTCCCTCGGGCATGAAGTGGTGGCGGTCGACCGCGATCCGGCGGCCTTGGCGGCCACCTGCGGCCAGGGCATCACCACCAGCGCCATCGACCTGGAAGAGGAGGGCGCCGCCTGGCCCTTCGGTCCGCAGCGATTTGCCGGCATCGTGGTCACAAATTACCTGCATCGGCCGCTAATTGCCGACATGCTGGCCAGCCTGGCGCCCAATGGCGTGCTGATTTACGAAACCTTCGCCGACGGCAATGCGCAGTTCGGCAAACCGTCGAATCCGGCCTTCCTGCTGCAAGCGGGCGAGCTGCTGGAACTGGCGCGCGAGCACGGTTTGCGGGTGGTGGCGTTCGAAGATGGCGTCATTGACCGCCCAAAAGCTGCCATGGTGCAACGACTCTGCGCCGTAAAGCCTGATTTTCCCCGAGAAGCGGCGCTATTACCGCCATTTTGAGCGTCGATTTGTCCCGCCGAATGCACCACGGGCGCAACCTATCGACTACAATCGTTGTTTTAATTCTTTTAGCAGTGGTTTCCTATGATTAAGGGCAGCATCGTAGCAATCGTCACCCCGATGCACGCAGACGGCAGTCTGGACTTTGAGGGTTTGAACAAGCTGATCGACTGGCATATCGCCGAAGGTACGGACAGCATCGTCATCGCCGGCACCACCGGCGAATCGGCCACCGTCAGCGTGGAAGAGCACTGCGCGCTGATCAAGGCGACGGTCGCCCACGCCAAGGGCCGCATCCCCATCATCGCCGGCGCCGGCGCCAACTCGACCGCCGAGGCGATCAAGCTGACCCGTTACGCCAAGGAAGCCGGTGCCGACGCCACGCTGCAGGTGGTGCCGTACTACAACCGTCCTACGCAGGAAGGCATGTACCAGCACTTCAAGGCCATCGCCGAAGCGGTGGACCTGCCGATCGTGCTGTACAACGTGCCGGGCCGTACCGTGGCCGACATGAGCAACGAGACCATCCTGCGCCTGGCCGACGTGCCGAACATCATCGGCGTGAAAGACGCGACCGGCAACATCGGCCGCGGCTACGACCTGCTGCGCCTGGCGCCGAAGTCGTTCGCCGTGTACTCGGGCGACGATCCGACCGCGATGGCGCTGATGCTGGCCGGCGGCGCCGGCAATATCTCGGTGACCGCCAACGTGGCGCCGCGCGCCATGGCCGACATGTGCCGCGCGGCGATCGCCGGCGACATCGCCAAGGCCGTCGAACTGAACAACAAAGTCTTCCCGCTGCACCAGAAACTGTTCATCGAGCCGAATCCGGTGCCGGTCAAGTGGGCCCTGGCGGAAATGGGCAAGATGCCTGCCGGTATCCGCCTGCCGCTGGTGCCGCTGGCCGACAGTTATCATGAAGCAGTACGCTCGGCCCTGCGAGAAGCCGGCGTCCTGTAAAAACCCGTAGCAACGAGCAACTAGCCCCGACCTGGGTCGGATCATATTTTGCTGCACTCAGCTTCTTATAACAGTAACGACATGACTATTCGCAAGACAGCTTTTATTTCCTCGCAGCGCGTGCTGATGGTAGGCGCAGTAGTGACCACCCTGACCAGCCTGAGCGGCTGCGGTATGCTGGGCTCGGTATTGGGCAACGACAAGGTGGACTACAAGTCCGCCAAGAAGGCCAGCACGCTGGACGTGCCGCCGGATCTGACCCAGCTGCAAAAAGACAACCGCTACTCGCTGCCGGATTCGAGCAACGGCGTGGCCACCGCTTCGGGCTACAACGCCTCCAAGGCGGCCCAGTCGGGCGCGGCCAATCCTGGCGCGGTGATCATTCCTGGCCAGCCGGCCGCCGGCACCGTGGCGCAGATGAGCCTGAGCGACATCAAGGTCGAGCGCGACGGCAACCAGCGCTGGCTGGTGATCAAGCAGACGCCGGAGCAGCTGTGGCCGCAACTGAAGCAGTTCTGGGAAGACTCGGGTTTCACCCTGTCGGAAGAACTGCCGGCCTCGGGCATCATGGAAACCGAGTGGAATGAAAACCGCGCCAAGATTCCGCAGGACTTCATCCGCAACACCATCGGCAAGGTCTTTGATTCGGTGTATTCGAGCGGCGAGCGCGACAAGTTCCGCACCCGCATCGAGCGCCGCGCCGACGGTTCCAGCGAAATCTACATCAGCCACCGCGGCGTGCAGGAAATCGCCACCGGCGCCGAAAAGGAAACCACCAAGTGGATGCCGCGTCCTAACGACCCGGGCCTGGAAGCGGAATTCCTGTCGCGCCTGATGAACAAGCTGGGCAATGGCGGCGAACAGCTGGCCACGGCCAAGACCGCCGTCGAAGGCGCCATCGTGCAGCCTCAGCACGCCTCGCTGGTGGGCGCTGGCGCCGACCGTGCGGTACAGGTGGACGAGGGCTTCGACCGCGCCTGGCGCCGTGTAGGCCTGGCGCTGGACCGCGCCGGCTTCACCGTGGAAGACCGCGACCGCACCCAGGGTATTTACTTCGTGCGTTATATCAACGATACGGCGGAAACCAAGGGCTTCTTCAGCAAGCTGTTTAGCTGGGGTTCGTCGGATGAGGCGGATAAGGAAGCGCAACGTTACCGTATTTCGGTCAAGGCCAATGAAGGCAATACCAGCATCGTCAAGGTATTGAGCAATGCCGGCCAACCGGAAACCGGCCCGGTCGGCGAGAAAATCATCACCCTGCTGCATGAGCAGCTGAAGTAATCGGTAATTAGAAACACAAAGCCGGCGCAAGCCGGCTTTTTTTTATTCCATACATTTAGTTTATAAACCTATGGACGAAAAAAAACCGACCCGAAGGTCGGTTTTTCTCTCAAGCTGATATTACTTCGAAGCAGCTGGAGCAGCAGCAGCCGAAGCGGCTGGAGCAGCGGCAGCGTCCGAAGCTGCTGGAGCAGCAGCAGCTGGAGCAGCAGCGTCAGCTGCTGGAGCTGGAGCTGGTGCTGGAGCAGCAGCTTCTGGAGCAGCTACTGGAGCTGGAGCAGCTGGAGCTGGTTCTTCTTTTTTCGAGCAAGCAGCCAGAGCAACAGCCAGCAGGGAGGCGATCAGCAGGGATTTTTTCATGGATTTTCCTTAGTTAATTCAAAAATTAAACACAGTGTTGCGATTAATAATTACCGGTAATTATCGCTCAATTAGGTCGTCTTCGAAGGCTTTCGTACCTAGAAGGTGCCTACTAGACAACGGAAACTTCCTAGCCGAATATTATAGCGATTTTTAGTGCATCGCAATAGTTCAACAAGCCTAACACATAAGTATTTTGCGATATCGCAACATTTCGTTTCGGACTTTACTTGCGTCTAAGTCCAGCTAACTACCGTGCTGCCCAGCATTTTACTCCTAACTGGCTGATAATCCAGTTGCGTTTGCTCACAATCCCGGGCCGGACTCTATCCAAATTGTAAGGAAACGTTCCAGGCTGGTTTGCAGGTCTTGAGGGCCGTTAAAAACCGCTTCTCCGCGGAAATGATCGGCGTGAAAACGCCGGACAATATCGCGCTGATCGGCAATACAAAAAGAATCGGTTAATTGGCGTAATTGCTGGCTGGTGCGGCGCACTTCAATCAAATGGCCATAATCCTTCAGCAGGCGCAGGAAGCGCGGCGCATCGCGTTCGATCTGGCGGCCGTCGTGGCCCACCAGTTGCAGGCGGCCGCCGCCGTGCAGGAAGCGCCGCAACTGGGCGTCGCTGGCGCTGCTGCCCAGTTCCCAGATGCTGAAGTCGGGGTCGAACAGCTGCAGCGTCTGTTCGGCGCGCGCGAGGCAGCTGGCCAAATGCTGTTGAAATTCCGTCCGCGTGGTGAAGGGAATAACCAGTCTGTCCATCTTGCCTCCCGTTTTAAATCAACCCAGTTCGACCCAGCCGTCCTGATACCACGTGTACAGCGCTTCCAGCACGTCGTCCGAGGCGGTGGCGAACTCGGCGCCTTCCAGGCGGCGGTTGTTGGCCAGCAGTTCCAGCGTGGCCTTGTCGGCCTTGCCGACGCCGAACGATTCGCCGTTGATGAAGACGTTCTTGCCGCGATACAGCATCTGCGTCTTGCGCGACAGGACCAGGCCCTTCTTCATCACCGCTTCGCCGAACTTGCCGACGGTGAGCGGCTTGGCCGGGCCGGTGAAGAACACATTGTGCTTCGGCTCGGACAGGTACTCGCCGAAGAAGATGGTGATGTCTTCCTCGGTGAAGCGCACCTTGTTCAGTTCCTCGGTTAGCGCCGCCAGCATGGCGCGCGGGATCTCGGCCGGCTTGGCGGTCGCTTCCAGTTCCGGATCGGCGTAGCGGCCCGGCAGGTCGATCGAGTCGGCCATGAATTGCAGGAAGTTCTCGCCCAGCTCCTGGTACGACGGCGAGCGGAAGCCGATCGAATAGGTCTGGCAGTCGCCGATGGCGATGCCGTCGTGCGCGTAGTGCGGCGGCAGGTACAGCATGTCGCCGGGATTGAGCACGAACTCTTCGTCCGGCGTGAAGTTGGCCAGGATTTTCAGCGGCAGGCCGTCGATGATGGTCAGGTCTTTCTGCGGGCCGATTTGCCAGCGGCGCTGGCCCTGGGCCTGCAGCAAGAACACGTCGTAGGAATCGAAGTGCGGACCGACGCCGCCGCCATCGGTGGCGAAGCTGATCATCAGGTCGTCGAGGCGGGCGTCCGGCAGGAAGCGGAACTGGCGCAGCAGCGCGTCGGCCTTGGCGTCGAACAGGTTGACACCCTGGACCAGCATGGTCCATTCCTTCTGGTCGCGCGACGGCAGCGATTCCAGCGGGCCGTGCTGCAAGGACCATTCGCCGTCGAAGCCGGTGACCAGGCGCGATTCGGCGTGGTTGGTGGAGGCCAGCTTGGCCAGCGCGTCAAACGACAGCAGCGGCTTGAAGCCGGGGATGGCGTTGCGGATCAGGAGTGGCTTTTTATGCCAGTATTCGCGCAGGAACTGCGCCGGCGTGATGTCGCCGAGGAGCGGTAATTTTTTCATACCGCGATTATAACCTCGGCCGCCGTCGTTCCCGCCTAGGTCGGGTCTGGACCGCAGCGGCGGACGTGAACCCGCACAGCGATAGAGGGGTCTGACCCCGCATGGGGTCAGACCCCGCCACTGACCGTCGTGCGGGGTGCTAATCAGCGCGTGTGGAGCCACTTTGCATGAGCGGCGCGGGCCAACCAGTCCAGGCCGTACCCCAATAAACCGATCAGCACAATCGCCGCCATCAGTTCGTTGTAGGCCAGCCGGTCGCGCGCGTCGAGGATGAAGTAGCCCAGTCCCGCCGACACGCCCAGCATCTCCGCCGGCACCAGTACGATCCAGATGATGCCGATCGCCAGCCGCACGCCGGTCAGGATATCGGCCGTAATCCCCGGCAGCACCACCTTGAACACCGTCTCGCCGCGTGTGGCCGACAGACTGCGCGCCAGCAGCAGCCAGTTGGGATCGAGCCGCGCCACGCCGGTGGCGGTGTTGAGCAGAATCGGCCACACCGCCGCAAACGCCAGCAGGAAGTACACCGGCGCGTCGCCGACGCCCAGCGTCATCACCGCCAGCGGCATCCACGACAGCGGCGACACCATGCGCAGCAGCTGGAACAGCGGCATGGTGGCCGCCGCGAAGCGCTTCGAACTGCCCACCAGCACACCGAGCGGAACGCCGATCAGCGCCGCAGCCAGCAGTCCATAACCGACGCGGCGCAGACTGAGGCCGATGTCGCGCCAGATGTCCGGCCCTTGCAGCATCAATAGCAGCGCGCGGCCGGCCTCCAGCGGCGCGAAGGCGGCGGCGATCGGCGTGTCCTTTTCCAGCGCGGACACGCCGACTTGCCACAGCAGCAGCGCCACCGCAAAGCCCAGCAGCGGCAAAGCAAAGCGACGCAGCATCAGATGGCCAGCGTTTCAGTGCGCATCAGATTGGCCGGCAGGCCGAAGGCTTGCGGGCCGCCGACAGCGGTGATGGCCTTGCGCACGAAGCGGTCGTCCACCAGATCCCTGGCGACAAAGGCCGGATCGAGTTTTTGCAGGAAGCCGGTGTCGCCTTCGAGGCGGGTCTTCTGCAAGGCGCGCACCATCTGCTCGGTGTACGAAGCGAACGGGTAAGGCTGGAAGTCGATGCGGCGCTGGTTCCAGTCCTTGTGCACGATGATGCCGGTCTTCTCGTATTCGGCATAGTCGGTCACGGTCAGCACCTTGGACAGCACTTGCAGCGCGTGCGGCGTGTATTTGTGGCTGTCGCCGTTCGACAGCAGGCGCGCCGTGTCGAGCTGGTTGGAGCGCGTCCACAACTGCGCCTTGACGATGGCGTTGGTGACGCGCTGCGCCCATTCCGGACGGGTGCTGATGTCGCGCTCCGACAGGAAGGTGACGCAGCAGGCGTGGTTCTTCCAGACGTCGCCCGAGAAGCGCAGTACCTTGCCAACGCCGTTGGTTTCGGCCAGCGCGTTGAACGGCTCGGCGACGATGAAGCCGGCGATCGATTTGCTGGCCAGCGCCGACACCATCTCGGCTGGCGCCAGCACCACCAGGTTGACTTCCTTCGGACCGATGCTGCCGTCACGTCCCTTGCTCACCACCGACAGGCCGTTCCTGGCCAGGATCTGTTGCAGCAGCACGTTGTGGATCGAGTACCAGAACGGGATCGCCACGCTGCGGCCACCGAGGTCGGCGACGCTGTTGATGTCCTTGGCGACCGTCAGCGCCGAGCCGTTGATGTGGTTCCACGCCACCACCTTGGCCGGGAACTTGGCGCCGTAGCGCACCGACATGGTGGCCGGCGACAGCAGGTGGATCACGTTCACCTGGCCGGAGACGAAGGCCTCGATGATCTGCGCCCAGCTGCGGAACAGGCGCGGCGCCTCGGCTTGCAGGCCTTCGGCTTCGAACAGCTTGCGGCCGTGCGCCACCAGCAGCGGCGTGGCGTCGGTGATCGGCAGGTAGCCGATCTTCACCGGCTGGTCGTCGCCTTTCGGGCCTTGCTGGGCCATGGCGTCGCCGGCGAACAGCAGCGGCGCGGCGACGCTGGCGGTGCCCAGTGCGGACACCCGCAGGAAGTCGCGGCGGGTCATGCCGCAATCGCAATCGGAGGCCAGGCAGATGTGAGGTGCTTTGTTCATATTGTGCTTTCTGTCGTCGTGGATGCGGTGGTGCGTTGGCCTTGCAGGGCGGCCAGGATGTCGAGGCGCAGTTTGCTGACCGCTTCGCCGTCGGCCAGGCGCGGGCGGGGCAGGTCGACCTGCCACTCGCGCACGATGGCGCCGGGACGGCCGCCCATCAGGATGATGCGGTCGGCGACCAGGATGGCTTCGTCGATGTCGTGCGTGACCAGCAGTGCGGCGGTGTGCCAGCGGTGGACCACGTCGACCAGCAGGGTTTGCATTTCGGCGCGGGTGATGGCGTCCAGCGCGGAGAAGGGTTCGTCGGCAAACAGCAGTTCCGGCTGGCGGGCGAGGGCGCGGGCCAGGGCGACGCGTTGCGCCATGCCGCCGGAGAGGGCGGCCGGGTAGCGCTTCTCGCTGCCTGCGAGGCCGACGGCGGCGATGGCGTCCTGCACGCGCTGCGCGTGCTCGGCGCGGGCGATCTTCGGCTGGCGCGCGAAGTCCAGGCCGAAGCCGGCATTGGCGGTCACGTTCAGCCAGGGCAGCAGGCTGGCTTGCTGGAATACGAGCGCGCTGCGCGGACTCGGCTCCGGCAGCGGCGCACCGAGGAACTGGACGCGGCCGGCGGTCGGCGGCTGCAGGCCGGCCAGCACGCGCAGCAGCGTCGATTTGCCGCAGCCGCTGCCGCCCAGCAGCGCCACGATCTCGCGCGGCCGCACGCCGAGCGAGATGTCTTCAAAGGTCGGCGCGCCACCGGCGTAGGCAAACGCCAGGCCGTCGGCGCGCAGCGCCCAGTCAGCGACCGTCATGCCGCCGCCGCGGCGTGCTTGGCCAGCGCCGCCTGCAGTTGCGTGATGCTTGGCGTGATCACCGGGATGAAGGCCGATTCGCGCCAGCGGCGTGCGAAGCCGTCTTCCTCCTGCGTTAGGTAAGCGTGTCCGCCCTTGGCTTGCAGCTCCAGCGTCAGCGCCTGCTGCACCAGCTCCGCCAGCGCGATGCGCAGCTTGAACAGCGCCGGCGCCGCCGTCACGAAGCGGCCATCGGCCACGCCTTCCAGCAATTGCGCCGTCAGCGCCGCCAAAGCCTGCTGCGCGGCGGCGATCTGTTCGCCCAACTGGCCGCGGGCGGCGGCCGCCACCTGCGCCGCCTTGTCCAGCGCCGCAGCCGCCAGGCCGATCGACATCCCGCACTGCATGCCCAGGAAAGCCGGCCGCACCCGCGCCAGCCACTCCGGCGCCTGCGCCGCGATCACATAGTCCGCGCCGGCCGGCACATTTTCCAGCCGCACCGCCGCCGTATTGCTGCCGCGCAGAGCGATCAGCGCCAGGTTGTCGCTGCGCTGCACGCCCACGTCATCGCTGGCGAACATCGCCACCAGCGGCGTCGAACCATCGGCCGGCGCCACAGCCGCCGCCGCGACAAAGCGCTGCGGACGCAGATTGGTAATCCATGCCAGCTTGCCGTTCAACAGCCAGCCATCGCCATTGGCCGTGCCCTGCACCGCCAGCGCCTCCATCCCCGACAAGAACTTCATCGCATTGGACAAGCCGGTGGCGCCGGCCAGCGAGCCATCCAGCAGCGCCGGCAGCAGACGGTCGCGCAGCGCGGTATTGGAGCTTTGCAGCAGATATTCGACAAAGCTGCGCTGGCCCCAGTAGACAAACGCCGCCGTCACCGAATACCGCGCCACTTCGGCGATACCAAGGATGGCGTCGCGCGCATCGCCATAGTCGCCAGCCGCGCCACCCAACGCCAACGGTACGCCGGCGCGGAAGCAGCCATGCGCGGCCAGCGCCGGCATCACCTCGTCGCCGAGCGACTCCGATTGATCGAGCGTTTCGGCATGCTGCGTCAGCCAGTCGTGCAGGGCCCCCATGCTTACACGGCTCCCGGCAGGTAAGGTTGCAGCTGCGGATTGACCGGCGTGCCGGCCAGGCTGTTGGCGAAGTTGCACAGCGTCGCCAGGCTGACACCCAGCACCACCTCCAGCGCCTGCTGCTGGTTGTAGCCGGCGGCCAGGAAGGCTTGCAGGTCGGCGTCGTCGACGGCGCCGCGGCGCGCGATCACGGCGCTGGCGAAGGCCGCCACCGCATCCAGTCTGGCGTCGCCGGTCGGCGCACCTTCGTGCAATGCACGCACCGACTCCGGCGACTGGCCGGCTTTCTTCAGCCAGATGGCCGTGTGGCCGGCCACGCAGAAGTCGCAACCATGGATGCGCGCGGCGGTGATCTGCACCACCTCGCGTTCGGCCAGCGACAGGCTGGCGCGCGCGTTGATGGCGGAGACGGTCAGGTAGGTTTCCAGCGCCACCGGCGCATTGGCCAGCACGCCGATCAGATTGGGCAGATAGCCGTTGTTGGCGATCGCTTTTTCCACGAAAGGACGGCTGTCGGCCGGCGCGGTGTCGAGGGTTTGCAGAGTGATTCGGGACATGGCATTTTCCTGTTGAGGTGATGCCATATTATCCGATCATGCCGTCGTCCACACCATGTTCAAAAGTCGTGGTTTTGTGCTCAAACGTCTTTTTATGCGGCGGCGCGCAGCTGGCGGCGATATGCGCCGGGCTGTTCGCCGACGATGCGCTTGAAGGCACGCGTAAAAGCGGCGTGCGATTGGTAGCCAACATGGCTGGCCGCCTGTTCGACCGAATCGCCGGCATTCAGGCGCTGCGCCGCCAGCCGCATGCGCAGCCGCAGCAGGAACTGTGCCGGCGTTACGCCGCCAGCGCCGGTGAAGTGCTTGCAGAACGCCGCGCGCGACATGTGCGCGGCCGACGCCATGCGCGCGATCGACCAGTCCTCGCCGGGACTGCGCAGCATCTCGTCCAGCAGCGCCATGAATTCGCCGCGCTGGGCCAGGGACAGCAGGCCGGCGCTGAGCGCCTCGCGCTGGCTGGCGTGGCGGATCAGATAGAAGAACAGCAGCTCGACCAGTCGCGCGATCAGCGGCGACGGCCGTTCAGGATCGCCGCCGCCCTCGGCCACGATCATGTCGAACAGCGCCGCCGTATGACCCAGCGCCGGATCGGCGCTGCGGCAGACCAGGTATTCGGGGAAGGAGGCGATCACCAGCGGACTCAAAGCGCCGCTGAAGCGGAAAAAGCCGCAGGCCAGGCCGGCGCTGTCCGGCTCCGGCGCCTCGCCCAGCGGCCGCATGGCAGGGCGCTGCAACGGCGTGGCCGGATCGGCCGAAGGGCTGAGGAAGTGCGGCACGTCGCTCATCAGGAACACGCCGTCGCGCGCCTGCAGATGCAGCGGCGGCTGGCCCTCGATGTGCAGCCAGCAGTCGCCGCTCAACACCAGGTGGAAGCTGGACAGCGCCTTGCCGGCCGTGGACGCCCGCCATGGGCCGCAATAGCGGCCCACGTGCATGGCGGCGGCGTCCAGCGCGATGCTGCTGAGCAGCCATTGGGCGAGTTTGTCGGAGGTGGCGGCTTGCATGCCACGATTGTAGAACGGCTGGCGCGCGGCGGCCAGAACGGAATCGGCATATCCTTATGCGCTCGCTGGCCCGAAGCGGCCGCCTGCCGATCCAAGGTATAATCCGGGGCTAATTACAGAAAGGATGCATAACATGAAGATTGCCAAGAATACAGTCGTGACTGTGAACTATAAACTGTCCGATGCCCAGGACAATCTGATCGAAGACGGCCGTCAGCCTATGGTCTACCTGCACGGTGGCTACGAGAACACCCTGCCGAAAATCGAAGAAGAACTGGATGGCAAAGAAGTCGGCTACGCGTCGATTATCCAGATCGAACCGGAAGATGCATTCGGCGACTACGACGCTTCCCTGGTCAAGGTCGAAGCACGCAACCGCCTGCCGGAGCCGCTGGAAGTGGGCATGCAGTTCGAAGGCATGCCGGACGGCGACAGTGGCGAAGAAGCCATGATCTTCACCGTGACCGATATCGCTGACGACAAAGTGGTCCTGGACGGCAATCACCCGCTGGCCGGCATGGCGCTGCGTTTCTCGCTGAACGTGACCGACGTGCGCGAAGCCACCGATGAAGAAATCGCCCACGGCCACGTACACGGCGCCCACGGCCACCACCACGGCGACGAGGACGACGAAGGTGAAGAGGGCGACCACGTCGCCATCCACCCGATTCACTAATCGGTAGTCGCTGCGGCGCTGCCGCCCTTGATGGAGAACAGGGCGGCGGCGCCCGGCGTGACATGCACCTCGGCCCAGTCCGAGGTCATGGTCACATGTCCCACATTCTCGCGCCACTGGATGGCCGGCTCGCCTTGCGCACCTTGCTGCACGGGCTGGGCGTCAATCAGCAGCACCTTCCCCTTGTATTTTTCCGCCATGCCGCGTATCTGCTTGCGCACTTCGGCAAAGCCATCCTGTTTGGTCTGAAAACTCGCCAGCAGCGAGAAGCCTTCCTCCGCCGTCACGCCGGCGTCGCCGTCCGAGAACAGCACCAGTCCCTGCATCTTCTGCCGTTCCGCCAGCGTGAACAAGCGGTGCAGCCAGGCGCGGTTGGCCACCAGACGGTCTTCGAACTCGCTGTTGCGGCCCGCTTCCGGACGATAGTGGTTGTTATTGGCCGGCAGATTGATCGTGGCGAACAGCACCTTGCCGTATTCCCAGTGCGAGTTCTCGGCGTAGCTGCGGAACTTGGCGGTGGACGACAATCGCGTCACCTGCAACTTGCGCGCACCCAGCGATTCGCTGTCGACGTAGAACACTTCGCGCAGGCGGTTCAGGCGTTCGATGGCGTTGGAGCGGCCGGCCGAGTTGAGGCAGGCGCTCCAGTCGCTGCCGGCCAGCGACACGACCATCGGCGCCGCCGATTCGTTGAGCAGGTCGCGGCGCTGGGCGTACAGCTTGTCGCTGCAAGGTTCGGTGGCGGCCTTGATGCCGGTGGCGACCACGAAGGCCGGCGTGGTTTGCGCCACATCGGCGATGGCGCGCTTGAGTGCCGCCTCGTCGCGGCCGTGCTGCAAAGGATGGCCGATGACGCCGAAGGCGAAGGCGCGCACCGTCGCGGCGACCGCAGTGGCGGCGGGCGAGGCGGCGTGCGTCGCCGCCGCAGCCAGCGCCGCCACCCACATGGTGGCGGCGAGCAGCATGCGGCGGCGCGCGCGCGGGGTCATGCTTGCGCCGATTCCGTCAGGCGCTTCAGCTGGTACAAGCGGTCCAGCGCTTCGCGTGGCGTCAGCGCATCCGGGTCCAGATCGTCCAGCGCGTCGAGCAGCTCGCGCATGGCCGGGCTGGCGGCGGCCGGCGCAGGCGCTTCGATCTCTTCATCGTTGGCGTCGACCGACGGCGCGGCGAACAGGTCGAGCTGCGGCGTGGCGTCCAGCGCCTGTGCTTCCAGCCGCGCCAGGTGCTTGCGCGCGGCCTTGATCACAGGCTGCGGCACGCCGGCCAACTGCGCCACCTGCAAGCCGTAGCTTTGCGAGGCCGGGCCGTCCTGCACCGCATGCAGGAACACGATGCTGTCCTTGTGCTCCACCGCCGACAGATGCACGTTGCTGGCGGTCGGATGGCTGTCCGGCAGCTGCGTCAGTTCGAAGTAGTGGGTGGCGAACAGCGAGAAGCTGCGGCTGGTGTCGATCAGGTGACGCGCGATCGCCCATGCCAGCGCCAGGCCGTCGAAGGTCGAGGTGCCACGGCCGATTTCGTCCATCAGCACCAGCGAGTTGGCGGTGGCGCCGTTCAGGATGGCGGCGGCTTCGGTCATCTCCACCATGAAGGTCGAGCGGCCGCCGGCCAGATCGTCGGTGGCGCCGATGCGGGTGAAGATGCGGTCGATCGGGCCGATCACGGCGCTTTGCGCCGGCACGTAGCTGCCCATGTAGGCCAGTAGGGTAATCAAGGCCACCTGGCGCATGAAGGTCGATTTACCGCCCATGTTGGGACCGGTGATCAGCAGCAGGCGGCGCTCGTCGACGAAGCGGCAATCGTTGGCGATGAAGCGTTCGATCTGGTTCTCCACCACCGGATGGCGGCCTTCCTTGATGTTGATGCATGGCGTGTCCACCAGCTCCGGCGCGCACCAGTTGTGGCGCAGCGCGTGGTCGGTGAGGGCGGTCAGCGTGTCCAGCTGCGCCAGCGCGCGGGCGATGGTTTGCAGCGCGCCGATGAACGGCGCGAGGTCGCCCAGCAGCTGGTCGTACAGCATCTTCTCGCGCGCCAGCGCGCGGTCCTGCGCCGACAGCGCCTTGTCTTCAAACGCCTTCAGTTCCGGCGTGATGTAACGCTCGCAGTTCTTCAGCGTCTGGCGGCGGCGGTAGTCGTCCGGCACTTTGGTGGCCTGGCCGTTGGTGACTTCGATGTAGAAGCCGTGCACCTTGTTGTACTCCACGCGCAGATTGGCGATGCCGGTGCGGGCGCGCTCGCGCGTCTCCAGGTCGACCAGGTACTGGCCGGCGTTTTCCGACAGGCCGCGCAGCTCGTCCAGCTCCGCGTCGAAGCCGCGCGCGATCACGCCGCCGTCACGCACCATCACCGCCGGTTCCGGCATCACCGCGCGTTGCAGCAGGTCGAGGCAGGACTCCGGCGTCGACAGATCGGCGTGGATGGCGGCCAGCAGGCCTTGCGCATCGGTCAGGGTGCGCTGCATGCCGTGGCGCAGGGCAGGCAGCTGAATCAGGCCGTCGCGCAGGCTGGCCAGGTCGCGCGGACGCGCCGACAGCAGGGCGATGCGGGTGGTGATGCGTTCGATGTCCGGCACCTGCGCCAGCGTCTGCGACAGCGAACCGGTGGCGTCGGCCTGCGCCAGCGCGGCGATGGCCTGGTGACGCGAACGGGCGATGTGCTGGTCGCGGCGCGCGTGGTGCAGCCAGTGGCGCAGCAGGCGCGAGCCCATGGCGGTGCGGCAGTGGTCCAGCAGCGAGAACAGCGTCGGCGATTCCTGGCCGCGTATCGTCTCGGTCAGTTCCAGGTTGTGGCGGGTGGCGGCGTCGAGGCCGATGAATTCATTTTCGGTTTCGGTGGTCAGCGTGCGCACGTGCTGCAGGCCGCGTCCCTGCGTCGACTGTGCGTAGCGCAGCAGCGCGCCGGCCGCGCCGAAGGCGGCGCCCAGGCCATCGGCGCCGAAGCCGGTCAGCGTGGCGACGGCCAACTGGTCCAGCAGCGCCTTGTGGCCGCTGACGACGTCGAAATGCCATTCCGGCACGCGGTTGACGTGGCAGGCCGTGTATTCCTCAAACAGCTCGCCGTTATCGCCGCGCAGCAGTTCGGCCGGCGAGATGCGTTCCAGCTCCTGCTGGATGCGCGTATTGACCGTATGCGCATCGCCGGAGAACTCCATCAGGCGCAGCGCGCCGCTGGCCAGCGACAGCCACGCCAGGCCGGCGGTGGCCACCTTGCGCTGGCTGATGATGCACAGGGCCAGCAGCGGACGCTCCGATTTTTCCGGCAGCAGGTCGGCATCGGTCAGCGTGCCTGGCGTGACCACGCGCATCACCTTGCGTTCGACCGGGCCCTTGCTGGTGGCCGGATCGCCGATCTGTTCGCAGATGGCGCACGACTCGCCGATCTTGACCAGCTTGGCCAGATAGCCTTCCAGCGAATGGAATGGCACGCCGCACATCTTGATCGGCTGGCCGCCCGACGAACCGCGCGCCGTCAGCGTAATGCCGAGAATGCGCGCCGCCTTTTCCGCGTCTTCGTGGAACAGCTCGTAGAAATCGCCCATGCGGTAGAACACCAGCATGTCCGGGTGCTGGCTCTTGATGCTCATGTACTGCTGCATCATCGGCGTGAGTTTTTCAGTGGGACTGTTCTTGACGGCGGCGGCGTTGATTTCGTTCGGGACGGTGGTCATTGGTTCTTTAGGCGGTGCGATGAGTCTGGTTTGCGGGGGCGGACACCGCCCCCGTGCGTAACCCGTCATTCTAACGCTTTCGGCAACGCTGCTGGTGAAATCGCACCGTCGTCATGGCGAAGCTGGCCACCACCCGGTTAAATACCAGCCTCATCTTTCGTGTGGCACAAGTCCGGTAAACATCATACAATCGTGTGAATTAACACGTTTGTGTGAACTAACGCACTTTTCTCACGAAAGAACCATATGAGCGAACCTGAAAACAAAGGCAACGACAAGCAGGATGACAAGGCGGAGGCGCCTGCCAAAAAGCGGAAAATCCGCGTGGTATTGCTGTCGCTGGGCGCGGTGGCCGTGCTGCTGGGTGGCGGCTGGTTCCTGTATCACGAGCTGATCGGCCAGTACTTCGAGGACACCGACGACGCCTATCTGCGCGCCGACGACATTACCGTCTCGCCCAAGATCAACGGCTACATCGCCGAAGTGCTGGTCAAGGAAAACCAGGACGTGAAGGCCGGCCAGCCGCTGGTGCGCATCGATCCGCGTGACTACAACGCTCAGACTGAACAATATCAGGCCCAGATCGAGATCGCCCACGCGACTGCCGATGCGGTGCGCGCCCAGGTTGCCGAGCAGGAATCGACGGTCGCCCAGATGCGTGCCCAGCTGGCCGCCGCGCGCGACAACGCCGATTTCGCCAAGCGTGAAGTGGCGCGGTATGCGCCGCTGGTCGAGATCGGTGCGGAAAACGCCGAAACGCTGGCCACGCGCCGCAATCAGGCCGAGCAGAGTGCGCGCCAGGTCGCCGCGCAGCAGGCGGCGCTGGACAACGCCGTCAAACACATCGCGTCGCTGCAGGCGCAGGTGCGCCAGGCCGAGGCGCAGTCCGGCACCGCCCGCGCGCAGCTGAAGGCGGCGGACGTCAATCTGGAATCGACCCAGCTGAGTGCTAGCGCCGATGGCCGCGTCGGCGATCTGACCGTGCGGGTGGGGCAGTTCGCCCAGCCCGGCACGCGGCTGATGTCGATCGTGCCACTGAATACGCTCTACATTTCCGCCAACTTCAAGGAAACGCAGATCGGCCGCATGCGGCTCGGCCAGCCGGCCGAAATCAAGATCGATGCCTTGCCCGGCCTGAAGCTGCACGGCCATGTCGAAAGCCTGGCGCCCGGCACCGGCGCGCAGTTCTCGCTGTTGCCGCCGCAAAACGCCACCGGCAACTTCACCAAGATTGTCCAGCGCGTGCCGGTGCGCCTGGCGATCGATGCGACAGCTGAAACCCGACGCGTGCTGGTGCCTGGCCTGTCGCTGAAAGTGGTGGTGGACACCACCAGCGCCAGGGATGCGGTCAAGCAGATCCGTGCCAACGAAGATGCCCACAAAGAGGCGCGCCAGTGAGCGAAGCCGCCAAACCTGACGAGGCCAAACCTGACGCCGCCAAGCCGGCGCCGCCCGAGCGCGCCGACGCCGCCGCCTGGCTGGCGGTAGCGGCCGGCACGCTGGGCGCGCTGATGGCCACGCTCGACATCTCGATCGTCAATTCGTCGCTGCCCACCATCCAGGGGGAAATCGGCGCCAGCGGCACCGAGGGCACCTGGATCGCCACCGGCTACCTGGTGTCGGAAATCGTCATCATTCCGCTGTGCGGCTGGCTGGAGCGGGTGTTCGGCCTGCGCACCTTCCTGTTGGTGGCGGCCGGACTGTTCACGGTGTTTTCCATGCTGTGCGGCTTGTCGACCTCGCTCGGCATGATGATTGTTGGCCGCGTCGGCCAGGGCTTCACCGGCGGCGCCATGATTCCCACGGCCCAGACCATCATCGCCACCCGGCTGCCGCGCAACCAACAGGCGATCGGCACGGCGATGTTTGGCGCGACCGCGATTCTCGGCCCGGTGATCGGACCGCTGATCGGCGGCTGGCTGACCGAGCATCTGAGCTGGCACTACGCCTTCTTCCTGAACCTGCCGATTTGCATCGGCCTGATCGTGTTGCTGCTGGTGGGCCTGCCGCACGTCAAGGCGCAAACCAGCCAGCTGCTGGAGGCGGACTGGCTGGGCATCGCCGGCCTGGCCGCTTTCCTCGGCGGCCTGACGGTGGTGCTGGAAGAGGGCCAGCGCGAACAATGGTTTTCGTCGGAACTGATCATCTGGCTGACGCTGTTGTCGGTCAGCGGCTTCGTGCTGATGATGATCGGACAATTCACCGCCAAGCGGCCGGTGATCCGTCTCAAGCTGCTGCTCAGCCGGCAGTTCGGCAGCGTGGTGGTGATGGGCACCATGATCGGCATGGTGGTGTATGGCACCTCGTATGTGATTCCGCAATTCCTGGCCACCGTGGCCGGCTACAACTCGCTGCAGGCCGGCCAGATCGTGGCGCTGTCGGGCGTGCCCAGCCTGATGATGATGCCGTTTGTGCCCATCCTGTTCCGCAAGCTCGACATCCGGCTGGCGGTCGGCTTTGGCCTGGTGGTACTGGCTTTCAGCGCCTGGATGGAAACCAGCCTGACCGCGCTGGCGGCTGGCGACGACTTCATTCCGTCGCAGCTGATGCGCGGACTGGGCACCATTTTCGCCATGATGTTCCTGAGCCAGGCCGCGATCCAGTCGGTCAGCCGCGAATTTGCGGCCGATGCCTCCGGTCTGTTCAACGCCGCCCGCAACATGGGCGGATCGCTGGCGCTGGCCGGCGTCGCCGTGGTGCAGGACCAGCGGCTGTGGTTCCACCAGCGCCGGCTGGAAGAAACGCTGGACGCCAATCGCGGCGGCGTGCAGGACTACTTGGCGACGCAGGTGCACGCCTTGGGCGGCCTGCCGCAGGCGCTGCAAAGTCTGAACGGCATCGTCCAGGTGCAGGCGCTGACGCTGACCTATATCGACTTGTTCTGGATACTCGCGGTCGGCATCTGCTGCGTGACCCCGCTGGTGCTGTTCCTGCGCCCGCTGAACAAGAATGCACCGCCGGAAGCGGCGCACTAAGGAGAATCTGATGAAGTTACCAACCGTCCCATCCCTGCTGCTCGCTTGCCTGGGCGGCGCCGGCTTGCTGAGCGCCTGCACCACCGTGGGCACCGACTACGCCGGGCCGCCCGTCACGCCGCAGGCGGCGGGTTTTGCCCGCGCCGGCACGCCCGATATGCCGGCCACGCCAGCCGACAGCAAAGCGCTGGCGCACTGGTGGACCGAACTGGGCGATCCGTTGCTGGACCAACTGGTGGACCGCGCGCTGCAAGCCAACCCGAATCTGGCGCTGGCGTCGGCGCGCGTGCGCCAGGCGCGCGCCTCGCTGCGCAGCGAACAGGCCAATGGAAAACCGAAGGGCAGCGCCACGGCGCTGGCGGCACACGCGCATCTGCCGACCTTGGGCAGCGGCAGCGGCAATGACAGCGGCGGCGATGGCGGCAACAACGACAGCCTGTCGATTCCATCCTCGCTCAATCTGTACAGCGTCGGTTTCGACGCCAGCTGGGAAATCGATTTGTTCGGCGGCCAGCGCCGCGCCACCGAAGCGGCCGGCGCGGCAGCCGAAGCAGCGGAAGCCCGACTGGCCGACGCTCAACTGAGCCTGGTGGCCGAAGTGGCGCAGGCCTATGTGAACCTGCGTTCGACGCAGGCGCAGGTGGCGCTCAGCAATGCCGCCATCGAACGCCAGCAGCGCTCGCTTGAGCTGGCGCTGCGCCGCGTCAAAGCCGGCACCGCGTCCGAGTTGGACATCACGCGCCTGCAGGGACAACTGGAAACCACACGTTCCCAGGCCGAGCCGCTGGGTGCGCAGCTCGACGCCTATCGCGACGAACTGGCCATGCTGGTTGGCGTGGCGCCCGGCGCGCTGGATGCGGAACTGGGCGCCGATCCGGCTAACGCGGCGGCGGTGCCGCTGCCTCCGGCCAGCGTGGCAGTCGGCGATCCGACCGCCATGCTGCGCCGCCGTCCAGACATCCGCGCTGCCGAGCGCACCCTGGCGCAACGCCAGGCGCAGATCGGCCAGGCGCAGGCGGCACGCTTTCCCAAGCTGTCCCTGATGGGACTGATCGGCATTGGCGGCACCCACGTCAGCGACCTGACGCATCTGGACGATTACTCCGCCATCATCGCGCCGCAACTGAGCTGGAATGTGCTCGACTTCGGCCGCGTGAATGCGAATATCGAACAGTCGCAAGGCGTGCGCGATGAAGCCGAGGCGCAGTACCGCATTGCCGTGCTGGGCGCGCTGCGCGATGCCGAGGATGCGCTGTCGCGCTTCCGTCAGCGCCGCACCAGTGTGGCGACCATCGCCCGCGCCAAGGCCACCGCCGACCGCGCGGCCGTGCTGACCGCCGCCCGCCAGCGCGCCGGCACCGCGAGTTTGATCGACGTGCTCGATACCGAGCGCCAGCAACTGACGGCGGAGCAGAATCTGGCGCAGGCGCAGGCGGCGCTGACCAACGACTTCATCGCCCTGCAAAAGGCGCTGGGATTGGGCTGGCGTGGCTCCTGACCGCCTGAACTTTATAATAGCGGTTTTCGCTTATTGCAAAGTATAGATATGGATGATGAAAATCCTTCGGCGAGCGCAGGTTCCCGCAAGCTCCGCACGGATGGCGCGCAGGCGCGCGGCCGGATACTGTCCGTCGCGCTGAACCTGTTTGTCAGCAAGGGTTATCACCGCACCTCGGTGCGCGACATCGCCGGCGAGGCCAACGTTAACACCGCCGCCATCCGCTACTACTTCGGCGACAAGGTCGGCCTGTACCGCGCCGCGCTGTACGAACCGGTGCGCGAAAAAATGAACGACGAAGGCGCGCCGTTCGACGAGGCCGGCCTGAGCATCGAAGAATCGATGCTGCGCTTCGCCCGTTCGCGCCTGCTGCCGCTGGGGCAGGGCGAAGCCATCATGTTGAGCGTGCGCCTGCGCATGCGCGAATCGTTCGAACCTACCGGCTTGCTGGACGACGAGCGCTATAAGGCCGAACAGGAACAGCGCCTGCTGCGGGTGCTGGAACGCGCACTGGGTGTGCCGACCAGCGATCCCGACCTGCTGGCGCTGGCCTTTTCGATCCGCGCGCTGGTGGCGTACTCCTACCTGAGCCGCGAGCAAATCTGCAAGGCCGATCCCCACCTGTTCGACAGCCCCGACGGTCTGGCGGCCTGGGCCCAACGCATGGCCGATTACGCCTGCGCGATGGTCAAGGTCGAACGTGAGCGCCGCAACGTGCAAAAATAGTTGTAGACGACTGGTCTATTCGGTGCTAAAGTGTCTTCCATGAACACAGCAACCACCACCGAACCGATTGATGTCCGCGAGAACATTCTGGCGACCGGCCAACGCATCATGGCCGGCAAGGGATTTTCCGCCGTGGGTCTGAACGAGATTCTCACCGGCGCCGGTGTGCCCAAGGGTTCCTTCTACCATTACTTCGGTTCGAAGGACGCGTTTGGCGAAGCTTTGCTGGACAGTTATTTTGTGGATTACCTGGCCGATCTGGACCGCACGCTGGCGCAACCCGGCATGACCATGGCGCAGCGCCTGATGCATTATTTCCAGGTCTGGCAGGACACGCAGTCCTTCCTCGACTGCCAGGGCAAATGCCTGGCGGTGAAGCTGGCGGCGGAAGTGGCGGATTTGTCGGAAGCCATGCGGCTGTCGCTCAAGCGCGGCACCGCCGGCATCGTCAGCCGTCTGGCGGCGGCGATTGAAACCGGCGTGGCGGAAGGCTCGCTGACCATCGACGCCGATGCCGACAGCACGGCAAGCAGCCTGTATCAACTGTGGCTCGGCGCCAGCGTGATGGTCAAGATCAGCCGCAGCACGCAGCCGTTCGAGACGGCGCTGATGACCACGCATCAAATTCTCCACCTTCCCCAGTAAAGGACAGGTGGAACCGGAGCATTTCCATAGGAGATGCTTTTTTTTTGCCAAGTTTATAGACGACTGGTCTACTAATGGCGTAGATATTTAACTAATCAAAGGAGTATCACCATGAAAAAAGTACTGATGGTTCTGACCTCGCACGACAAACTGGGCAACACCGGCCGCAAAACCGGTTTCTGGCTGGAAGAGCTGGCCGCGCCGTATTACGCGTTCAAGGACGCCGGCGCGCAAGTGTTGCTGGCTTCGCCGCTGGGCGGTCAGCCGCCGCTGGACCCGAAGAGCAACGAGCCGTCGTTCCAGACCGAGCTGACCCGCCGCTTTGAAACCGATCCGGCCGCCACCGCGCAACTGGCCGCCACCGTGCGCCTGGACAGCGTCAATCAGGCCGACTTCGACACCGTGTTCTACCCAGGCGGCCACGGCCCGCTGTGGGATCTGGCCGAAGACCGGAACTCGATCGCGCTGATCGAATCCTTCATCGCCGCCAACAAGCCGGTGGCGCTGGTCTGCCACGCGCCCGGCGTGCTGCGCCACGTGAAAACCGCCGCTGGCCGTCCGCTGGTGGAAGGCAAGACGGTGACCGGCTTCACCAACACCGAAGAGGAAGCGGTCGGCCTGACCAACGTCGTGCCATTCCTGGTCGAGGATGAGCTGAAAGCCAAGGGCGGCGTGTATTCCAAGGGAGAGGACTGGGCTTCGTACGTGGTCAGCGACGGTCTGCTGATCACCGGCCAGAATCCAGCCTCGTCGGCCGCCGCCGCCGCGCTGTTGCTGCAACGCCTGGGCTGATCATGAAGAACACCGCATTGCTGGCCCCCGTCAAGCTTGGGCCGTACACCCTGAAAAACCGCATCGTGCTGCCGCCGCTGACGCGCCAGCGCGCCGGCCAACCCGGCGATGTGCCGACCGAGCTGATGGCGCTGTATTACCGTCAGCGCGCCAGCGCCGGCTTCATGGTCACCGAGGGCACGCAGATCGAGCCGCGCGGCCAGGGCTATGCCTGGACGCCGGGTATCTACAGTCCGGCGCAGATCGACGGCTGGAGCAAGGTCACCGAAGCGGTGCATGCCGAAGGCGGCGTGATTTTCGCGCAGCTGTGGCATGTCGGCCGCGTATCGCACACGGCCTTGCAGCCGGACGGCGCGGCGCCCGTCGCACCGTCGGCGATTGCGGCGGACAAGGCGAAAGCCTTCATCGAAACCGGGCCTGGCGCCGGCACGCTGGTGGCGCCGTCGACGCCCAAGGCGCTTAGCGTCGACGAGATCGGTGAACTGGTCGCACTGTATGCGCAGGCTGCGCGCAACGCGCTGGCGGCCGGCTTCGACGGTGTTGAGATCCATGCGGCCAATGGCTACCTGGTGAACCAGTTCATCTCGACCCACGCCAACACGCGCACCGATGCCTATGGCGGCTCGCTGCGGAACCGCCTGCGCTTCCTGCGCGAGGTGGTGCAGGCGGTGGCCGGGGTGGTGGGGCCGGAACGCCTGGGCGTGCGCTTCACGCCGCTGTTCACCAGCACCGAAGAGGACCGCGTGTACATCGGCTTCGTCGAGGACGATCCACACGAAACCTATATCGAAGCGGTCAAGGTGCTGGAGCAGGTGGGCGTGGCTTACCTGTCGATCGCCGAGGCGGACTGGGACAACGCGCCCGATCTGCCGGAGGATTTCCGGCGCGCGGTGCGTCACGCCTATAGCGGCCGCATCATGTACGCCGGCCGCTACACGGCGGAACGCGGCAACCGCCTGCTGGACGCCGGACTGGCCGACCTGATCGCCTTCGGCCGCCCGTTCATCGCCAATCCGGATCTGCCGGCGCGGCTGGCAAACGGCTGGCCGCTCAATCCGCTGAACGCGGCCACGCTGTACGGCGGCGCCGAGCAAGGACTTACCGACTACCCGGCATATGCCAACTGATTAATTTTTGAGGAGAATAAAAATGAATGCAATCCGCCTGGTTTCCGCAGCACTCGCACTGGCTTTCGCCGCCTTGTCGCCGATCTCGGCCATCGCCGCGCCGGTCAGGAACATCGTTCTGGTTCACGGTTTCTTCGCTGACGGCTCCGGCTGGCAGGGTGTCGCCAATATCCTGTTGAAGGACGGCTACCACGTCACGGTGGTGCAGCAGCCGGAGACCTCGCTGGCCGAGGACGTGCAAGCCACCACCGCCGCCATTGACGCCATGGATGGCGACACCATCCTGGTGGGCCACAGCTACGGCGGCATGGTGATCACCGAGGCCGGCGCCAACGCCAAGGTGGCGGGCCTGGTCTATGTCGCCGCGTTCCAGCCGGCGGTGGGCGAGAGCCTGCTGGATCTGGTCAAGCAGATGCCGCCGGCCAGCCATGCGATCAAGCCGACCGCCGACGGTCACCTGTACTTCGATCACGCGCTGTTCCATGCCGACTTTGCCGCCGATCTGGCGCCGGCCGAGGCGCGCTTCATGGCCTTGTCCCAAGTCCTGCCTTCCGTGAAAACGGCTGGCGCGGCGGTGACGCAGGCCGCGTGGACAACCAAGCCGAGCTGGGCGATCGTGTCGACCGCCGACCGCACCGTCAATCCGGAACTGGAGCGCTTCATGGCCCAGCGCGCCGGCAGCAAGGTGGTGGAGATCGACGGCAGCCATGTCGCCTTTATCGCCCACCCGGCCGAGGTGGCGAAGGTGATCGAGCAAGCCGTTGCCCGCAACTAGGCGGCAACGACCGGCGCCGCGCGGATGTAACTGCCGCCTTGCGCCGTCGCCAGGATGAAGGCGGCCAGGTCGGCGCGCGACAGATGTCCGGTCAGCCCGGGACGCAAGGCGGCGCCGGCGCGGTAACGTCCTTGCGCCTGGCCATTGGTCAGCGCGGGCGGGCGCACCAGCGTCCAGTCGGTATCGCTGTCGCGCACCAGCAGTTCCATGTTGTCCTTGTCGCGCATCTTGTCGGCGATTACGCTACGCACGAAGCGGATGAACCAGGATGCGGTGCTGGTCTCCAAAGCGCCGTAAGCGCTGAGCGCGATCAGCCGCCGCACGCCGGCTGCCTGCATGGCCGGCAGGATGCTGCGCACGCCGTCGGTGCAGATGGTGGCTGGTGCGCCTTTGCGTGAACCGAGCACGCTGACAACGGCGTCGGCGTTCCGCACCACCGCTTGCACGGCGACCGCGTCGTCAAAACCGCCGACGATGCGCGACAGGCGAGGGTGGTCGAGCGGCAGGCCGTCCGCGCGGCGCAGCAGCACGCGGACATCATGCCCGGCGTCGAGCGCCTGTTTTACCAGATGGCGTCCGGTGGCGCCCGAGGCGCCGAAAATGGCAAGCTTCATGCGCCGCTCCTTGCCAGCACCGCGAGGGCAGCCGTCGCCAGGGCCGGCGCGCTGGCCAGCAGGGCGTCGCTTCCTGTTTGCCACGGCGCGCCGTGCAGATCGCTCACGCTGCCGCCGGCTTCGCTCACCAGCAGCGCGCCGGCCAGCAAGCCTGAGCGCACCTGGCTGTATTGCCAGAAGATGTCCTGGCGGCCCGCCGCCACCTGAACCAGCTGCAGCGTCGACGGCACCGACACGCGCACCACCAGCGCCGCCTCCAGCATGGCGCTGACCGACTGCCCGATGCGGCGATAGGTGGCGCTGCCTTCCTGCGGCATCGCCTGGCCAGTGCCGGCGACGGCGCTGTTCAACGCGGTTTTCTGCGACGCGCGAATCGGCTGGCCGTTCAGCCACGCGCCGGCGCCGCGCAAGGCGCTGTAGGTGTCGCCGCGGAGCGGCAGATGCACGGCGGTCAGCACCGGCTGGTTGTCGCGCACCAGCGTTGCGGTGACGCCCCAATCGGGCAGGCCATGGATGTGATTGATCGCGCCCTCCACCGGATCGGCCACCCACCATGCGCCGGGCGGCAGCGCGCCGCGGCCTTCTTCATCGTCGTCCCAGCGCGCGGCGGGATGGGCGGCCGACAGCGCGGCGCGCAGCACGGCCAGCGACACGGCGTCGTTGGCGGCGATTGCCGCGCCGATCTCGTCGCGGTTGGACGGACGTGCGTCGGCGTTGAAGCGCGCGGCAACGGCGCGGCCCGCTGCCTGCACGGCGGCGATCGTTTGCGCCAGCAGCGCGATGTCGCCGGCGGCTGGACTGATGGAATTTTCGGTCTGGTTCATGGTGAAAAATAGGCTTGACTAGGAGTAAAAATGATATGAGCATCTCCTGCCATGAACAACTCGCAATCCAGACCGCCCGGCGCGCGGTTGCTGAACCCGCGCAAACAGCCGTCCCAGGCCCGTTCCGCACAAACCGTCGAGACCATACTTGAGGGGGCGGCTCACATTCTGGAGCAGCGCGGACTGGACGCCTACACCACCAACGCCATCGCCGAGCGGGCCGGCGTCAGCATCGGTTCGCTGTACCAGTACTTCCCGACCAAGGATGCGGTCACGGTCGCCCTGATCGAACGCGAGCTGACCGATCTGGTGCGGGAAGCAACGCAAGCCCTGGCGTTGCCGGATCGCTCCGCCGCATTGCGCCAACTGATCGGGATCGCGGTGCGCCACCAGTTGCGCCGGCCGGCGCTGGCCGCGCTGCTGGACGTCGAGCAACGCCGGCTGGCGGCGCTGATGCCGAGCTCCGGCAACGCCATCGCCATGCGCGGCGCGCTGGTCGATTTCCTCGGCGCGGGCACGGGCGCGCTGGCGCCGGAACTGGCGGCCTCCGAGCTGATGGCCATTGTCAGCGCGCTGACGGATGCCGCCGGGCGGCGCGGCGCGGTCGAGCCGGCGGCGCTGGCGGACCGCATCGAAGGGGCGGTCCGAGGTTATTTGCAAACGCTCGCCACGGCGCGGGCCGGTTCAAATTGATTTCCAAAATTCCAAGCCGGTTTCGTATAAGTTGTAACGGGATGTTCCCGACGCTGGCGGACTGATAACCCTTATTTGCAATCTTTCTTCCATAACTGCGGGTTAGGAAAGCTCTTTATTTGGTAAATAAATACTTCATAAATGAAAAATTCGGTAAAGCAATGTAAATTGCTTTACTAAAAGTGCGATTCTTAAATTCACCTTAATGTTTCGTACTTTTTACAATTATGTGGCAAAAGTGAGGCTTTTTGTCCACGCCGTCATTGGTGAAATTTTTCTCGCGTGTTGTGATACGGGCCGACCTTGACTACCCCTTTCAAGGTCAATACGAAGTCGCTAAGGCTCACACAACAAATCGGGAATTTATAATGACCAAAGAAACTGTTATCTCGCGCTCGCTGCGCCTGATGTTCTCCGGCACGGTCGCGTTCGGCGCCATCGCCGGCGCGCATGCGCAGACCGCGCCAGACGCGCCCATGGCCCGCGTGGAAATCACCGGTTCGTCCATCAAGCGCGCGCAAGTCGAAGGCGCGCTGCCGGTCCAGACCGTTACGCGTGAAGATATCGCCAAAACCGGCGCCACCAGCACCGAAGCCCTGCTGGCCAGCATCAGCGCCAATACCGCCGTCGGCGGCACCGTGAGCGCCCAGGGCGCCGGCGCCTCGACCTACGGCCTGGCCGCCGCCTCGCTGCGCGGCCTCGGCTCCAACAAGACGCTGGTGCTGGTCAACGGCCGCCGCCTGGCCAACTTCGCCACCGACGGCACCTCGGTCGACATCAACTCGATCCCGCTGGCCGCCGTGGACCACGTGGAAATCCTGAAGGACGGCGCGTCGGGCGTGTACGGTTCCGACGCCATCGGCGGCGTGATCAACTTCATCCTGCGCAACAACTACAACGGCGTCGAAGTGACCGGCTACGGCAGCGGCACCAAGGACGGCGGCGGCCGCAACACCAAGGCGTCGATCATCGCCGGCTTTGGCGACTTCGACGAAGACCGCTACAACTTCACCGTGTCGGCCGACGTGGCCAAGGAACAGGCCATCTACGGCAGCCAGCGCGGCTACGCCCGTGAATCGTGGAACAACAACGGCCTGCGCGACGCCTCGGCCACCCCGAGCGGCGCGCTGAGCACCTTCAATCCGGTCACCAAGCCGAACGCGGCAGGCATCATCCCGAATGCGCTGGCCACGCTGGGCTCCGGCCTGGGCAACCCGCTGAACGGCGGCGACTGCACCGCCAACGGCAGCCAGTTCGACGCCAACACCGGCAGCTGCCGCTACAACTCGGCCGGCGCCGTGCCGCTGTTCCCGGACGTCACCCGCGCCAACGTGTCGGCCAACTTCCGCTTCAAGCTGAACGAGCAGAACGAATTCTTCGTCGAAGGCTTCCACTCGGAACAGAAAACCACCACCACCGAACAATCGTCGCCGTACAGCGCTTCGTTCCTGTCGACCGACAACGCATTCGCCACCGCCAATGTGTACCCGGCCATCATCCTGTCGCCGAGCAGCCCGTACTATCCATCGTCCTACCTGGCCGCCAACTACCCATCGGTCAATGGCCAGCCGGTGACCGTCAGCTACCGCGCCTTCGACGGCGGCGGCCGTTCGCACGACGACCACGCCAAGATGAGCCATCTGGTGATGGGCTTCCGCGGCACCGTCAAGGGTTACGACTACGATGTGGCGTACACCCACAACTCCAGCAACGTCAGCGAAGACACCATCGCCGGCTACCAGTCGCAGCTGGCCCTGACCAAGCTGCTGAGCAACAACAACGCCTTCAACCCATGGGCCGCCACGCAGTCGCCGGCCCTGGCCCAGCAGATCTACGCCACCAACTACGTTGGCAACATGATCAACTCGACCCTGAGCAATGACTCGCTGAACGCGCGCATCTCGGGCGATCTGTATCAGCTGCCAGCCGGCATGGCCAAGTTCGCCGTGGGCGCGTCGATGACCGACGAGAAGCTGGACCTGAACCCGTCGGCGGCTTACCAGTCGGGCGACATCTCGGGCTACGGCGGCCAGACGCTGCCGCTGTCGGCATCGCGCAACTCGTCGGCGATCTTCGCCGAGCTGAACGCACCGATCCTGAAAAACCTGGAAGCCGACCTGGCCGTCCGCACTGACCGCTACCCGAACGCCACCGCGACCAATCCGAAGGTCAGCTTCCGCTATCAGCCGCTGCAACAGCTGCTGGTGCGCGCTTCCTACGGCCGTGGCTTCCGCGAAGCGGCGCTGCCTGAGCTGAACAATCCGCAGGCGCTGGGCACCAGTGCCAGCTTCACCGATCCGAAGACCAACACCTACGGCCAGTTCAACGTGCTGTCCGGCGGCAACCCGAACCTGAAGCCGGAAAAATCGGAACAGACCTCGGTGGGTATCGTGATCGATCCGATCCCGGGCGCCTCGATCGCGATCGACTACTGGAAGATCAACGTCAACAATCTGGTGACCTCGCTGAGCCCGGAATACATCATCGATCACGAGGATATTCCAGCCTATGGCGCACTGGTGCAGCGTGACGCGGGCGGCAACATCACCCAGATCACCAGCACCAACCTGAACGCCGGCGGTCTGAAAACCGCGGGTGTGGACGTTGATGCGCGCTGGACCATCGCCAAGACCGCCAACTACGGCACCTTCGGCGCCCGTCTGAACGGCACCTACGTCACCAAGTACGACATGACCCTGCCGGACGGCACCGTGCAGCAGAGCGTGGCGCGCACGGTTGACGCCACCGGCTCGCCGCTGAACGCGGTCGCCAATGGCGGCATCATCCTGCGCTGGAAGCATCAGCTGGCGTTTGACTGGAAATACCAGAGCTGGGGCGTCAACCTGACCCAGAACTTCCAGTCCGGCTACCACGACGCGACCCGCGCGGATGAAGACCTGGAAAAATCGGTGACGCCAGTACGTGTCGGCGCGTTCTCGACCTGGGATTCGCAAGTGTCGTACACCGGCGTGAAGAACCTGACCGTGCGTGTAGGCGTGAAGAACCTGTTCAACCGTCAGCCGCCTGAGATCATCGGCCTGGGTAACTACTTCCAGGCTGGCTACGATCCAACCTACTACGATGCACACGGCGCCACCGGCTACGTGTCGGCCAGCTACAAGTTCTAAGCTGTAGCAAGCGTATCGGAAGCCTCCGGCAGCAATGCCGGAGGCTTTTTTATTGGCCCAGCAGATAGTCGATCAATACGCGCACGCGCATCGGCACGCGCCGGCCGGCCGCGTAGACGATGTTGAGCGGCAGGCGCTCCGGCTGCAAGGCCGGCAGCAGCACCTGCGCCTGGCCGGTGCGGATTTCTTCCGCCAGCAGCCAGTGCGGCGCCTGGGCGATGCCGAGGCCGCACAGCACGGCGGCGCGGACGTGTTCGGCATCGCCGGTCAGCAGCGCGCCGCGCGGCAGGTAGGAGGTCGCTTCCGCGCCGGTGCCGAAGCGCCACGGATAGCGCTCGCGCCCGCGCGCGAAGACGATGCAGGTGTGCCGATCCAGATCATCCAGTGTGGCCGGCGTGCCGCGCGCCGCCAGGTAGGCCGGGCTGGCCGCCAGCACGAAATCCGTGTCCGACCATTTGCGCGCGGTCAGCGTCGAGTCCAGCAGGCGGCCGTGGCGGATGGCGAGGTCGATGCCTTCCGCCAGCAGATCAACCGGCCGCTCCGACACCGAGACTTCCACCGATACCTGCGGATAGCGCTGGAAGAATCCGCCCAGCAGCGGCGTCACGCACAGCCTGCCGTGACCGGGCGCGGTGCTGACCCGCACCAGGCCGCGCGGCGATTGCTGGCGGTCGCCCACCGACGACTCCACCGCGTCGAAGTCATCGATCAACTGCCTGGCCGATTCGTAGAACGCCTGTCCAGCGTCGGTGATGACGACGTTGCGCGAGTTGCGCAACACCAACTGCGCGCCGAGGTGGCGCTCCAGCGCGGCGATCTGCTTGCTGACGGCCGGCTGCCCTATGCCTTCCTCGCGCCCGACGGCGGAAAAACTGCCGCATTCCACCAGCCGGACAAACAGGCGCATGGCATCCAATCGGTCCATCTTGTGTGCTCCATCTATTCCTGAATGGAATCGATGGTATGTCGCCAGCCTGCGTTTCGTCAATCGATGAGGTTTCCTATGATGCGGGCTGGACAACGAAATGGAGTGCAGTGATGAAAGCGATTTGTGTTACCGCCAGCCGCGACCTGGAAGTGCGCGCTATCCCGAGGCCGGAACAGCCTGCCGCCGGTCACGTGCTGGTGGCGATGACGGCCTCGGCCATCAACCACGGCGACAGGACCTTCCTAAGAATGCCGGCGGCGGCCGGTCCGCAGATTCCGGCGTCGCGTTATGACGTCTGGGGCGCTTCCGGCGCGGGCAGGGTGCTGGCGCTGGGCGCCGGCGTGCCGGCCGACTATGCGGGCAAGCAGGTGGCGATCTACCGTTCGCTGACGCGCAGCCCGGACAGCGTCGGCCTGTGGTGCGAGACGGCAGCCATTCCCTACACCAGCTGCCTGATCCTGCCGGACCACGTGAACGCGAGGGATTACTGCGGCTCGCTGGTCAACGTCATCACCGCCTATGCGTTTCTTGAGGAAATCGCCGAGGCAGGGCACACGGGCGTGATTGTCACGGCCGGCAGTTCGGCCACCGGCCATGCCATCGCGGCGCTGGCGCGCGCACGGCGCATGCCGGCGATTTTCCTGGTGCGCAGCGACGCTGCCGCCGAGACGCTGCGCTCGCTCGGCGTCGAGCACGTCCTCGTCACCACCGATGACCATGCCGCGCAGCTGGCGACGCTGGCTGCGGAACTGCAGGCGACTGCGGTATTCGACGGCGTCGGCGGCGAGCTGCTGGGCAACATCGCGCCGGCGCTGCCGATGAACGCCACCGTCTACTGCTACGGCTTCCTCGGCGGCGCTGCGCCGGCCGCGATTCACACCACGCTGTTCATGATGAAGAACCTGACCATCCGCCGCTTCAGCAATTTCGAAAGCGCTACCGTCAGGCAGCCGGCGCGGCTGCTGGCAGCCCTGAAGGCGCTGGAGCCGCTGATTGCCGATCCGATGTTCGCCACCTGGCCGGGCCAGGAGTTCAGCTACGAGCAGATCGGCGAGGCCATGGCCTACGCCTCGGCCGACGGCGGCAAGGCGATCCTGGCGGCTTAGGACGGCAGCGCCGTGCCGCAGTCCTTGCAGTAGCGCGCGGCCGGCTCATGGCCGACGCTGTGGCAGTTGGGGCAGGCGCGCAGCGACAGCACGCGCTGGCCGCGCTGGTGGGTGATCTCGGAACTGATGATGCCGGTGGGCACGGCCAGAATGCCCCAGCCGAGCAGCATCATGAATGAAGCGATGGTGCGGCCGATATCGGTCTTCGGCACCAGGTCGCCAAAGCCAACCGTGGTCATGGTCGAGATGGCCCAGTAGACGGCGGTGGGAATGCTGGTGTAGCCGTTTTCCGGACCTTCCACCACGTACATCACTGTGCCCAGCAGGAACACGATCAGGAACACCACCGACAGGAACACGAAAATCTTGCGCCGGCTGGCCAGCAGGGCGTCGCCGAGCATGCTGTATTCCTGGATGTACAAGGTCAGCTTGAGGATACGGAAGATGCGCAGCAGGCGCAGGATGCGGATGCCCTGCACCACGTGCGCGGCCGGAATGAACAGCGACACATAGCTGGGCAGGATGGACATCAGGTCGATCACGCCGAAGAAGCTGCGCGCATACAGCACCGGCCGCTGCACGCACAGGCAGCGCGCCACGTACTCGATGGTGAACAGGACGGTGAAGAACCACTCTCCGGCTTGCAGCCAGTCGCCGTACCTGTCGGCGATCGGCTTGACGCTGGTGAGCACCACCACCAGCACGCTGAGCAGGATGGCGCCGATCAGCGCCAGGTCGAAAGCGCGGCCTTTCGGTGTGTCGGATTCGAAGATGATGGCGTACAGCGCGGCGCGCCAGCCACCGGCCGGCTTGCCGAGGCGCTGGTGGGGGTCGGAGGTGAGGATGGTGGTGGTGTCTTGGGGATTCATGGCGGTGCTATCTTACCGGCAAACGCCAGTGCGGCGCGTCCATATCGAAAGGGCATGGATTGTGTCACTTTCCTCATGCCTGCGCGATCCGCCTTTGGGCTAGCATGAGCGCATGAAAAAAATCCTGATCGCACTGCTGATGACGGCCGCCTTTGCGGCCCATGCCGACTCCTTCGTCAAAGGCGCCGACGTCGGCTGGCTGCCGCAGATGGAAGCCACCGGCTACAAGTTCTACAACAGCCAGGGCAGGGAGGAAGACTGCCTGCAGATCCTCAAGGACTACGGCATCAACACCATCCGCCTGCGCACCTGGGTGAACCCCTCCAGCGACCGCGCCAGCGGCCACAACAGCAAGGACGAAACCGTGGCCATGGCGGTGCGCGCGCGGAAGATGGGCATGCGCGTCATGATCGACTTCCACTACAGCGACAGCTGGGCCGATCCGCAGCAGCAGCGCAAGCCGGCGGCCTGGCAGGGCCACGACTTTCCGCAGCTGCTGAAGGACGTCTACCGCTACACCTACGACGTGATGAGCGCGCTGAAGCAGGCCGGCGTGACGCCCGAGTGGGTGCAGGTGGGCAACGAAACGCCGACCGGCATGATCTATCCGGAAGGCCATACCGACAACTGGCCGCAACTGGCGCAGCTGATCAACCAGGGCTACGACGCCATCAAGGCCGTCAGTCCCGGCGCGAAAGTGGTGCTGCATCTGGACCGCGGCAACGACAGCCAGCGCTTCCGCACCTGGTTCGACAACGCCAGGGCGCATGGCGCGAAGTACGACGTGATCGGCATGTCCTACTACCCGTACTGGCTGGACGGCCGGCCCGACTACACCGCTTCCATCAACGACCTGGCCGCCAACATGAACGACATGGCGGCGCGCTACGGCAAGGAAGTGATGGTGGTGGAAGTAGGCGGGGAAGACAGCAAGCCGCAAAACACCTACGACATGCTGGTGGCCGTTCAGCGCATGGTCAAAGCCGTGCCCGACCACAAAGGGCTAGGCGTGATCTACTGGGAGCCCCAGGGCGCACGCAGCTGGAGCCATTACGAACTGAGCGCGTGGGGCGACGACGGCCGCGCCACCCAAGCCATGGAGGCATTCCGCGCCGATTGAGGGTTATCGAATATTTCGAATATAGGCAGGTAATTTTTTCGCTTTTTGATTGGGATGCGATCCCGCATAATTCATTTCAACAGCGCAGAACACCGCGAAAAACCAATCGAAATTATTGAATATCTTAGGAGAAAATATTATGCCAACCGCCATCGCCCAACCAGGTAAAACGCTGATCAGCCCAACCAACCACACCCTGATCATGATCGATCACCAGTCGCAGATGGCGTTTGCCACCAAATCGATCGACCCGGTTCAGCTGCGCAACAACGTCGCGCTGGTTGCCAAGGCGGCGAAAGAATTCAAGGTGCCGACGATCCTGACCACGGTGGCGGAAAAATCGTTCTCCGGCCCGATCTTCAACGAAATCAAGGAAGTGTTTCCTAACGAAGTGGCAATCGACCGCACCTCGATGAACACCTGGGAAGACCCGCGCATCGCCGAGCGCGTCAACGCCATCGGCAAGGATAAAATCGTGCTGGCCGGCCTGTGGACCTCGGTGTGCATCGTCGGTCCGGCCCTGTCGGCGCTGGACCAGGGTTTTGAAGTGTATGTGATCACCGACGCCAGCGGCGACGTCTCCGACGAAGCCCACGAACGCGCCGTGGCCCGCATGATCCAGGCCGGCGCCCACCCGATGACCTCGCTGCAATACCTGCTGGAACTGCAACGCGACTGGGCCCGCAGCGAAACCTACAACGAAACCGTGGCCACCTCGATCGCCCACGG
Organism: Duganella alba; assembly: GCF_009674495.1. Lineage (GTDB taxonomy): Bacteria > Pseudomonadota > Gammaproteobacteria > Burkholderiales > Burkholderiaceae_D > Rugamonas > Rugamonas alba. Next base: position 127,993 of record NZ_WKJN01000009.1, read on the forward strand.
CGGCGGCTACGGCCTGGGCCTGATCTACGCCAAGACCATGTTCAACGCCGCCGAAGGCCATTAATTCCTGGCTTGAATGAAGTCGACGAAAGCGCGTAACGGCGCCGGCAGGTGGCGGCGGCCGGAGTAGTAGAGGAAGGGGCCGGGGAAACTCGGCCACCAGTCTTCCAGGATCGGCTGCAGCTGGCCGGAGGTCATGTACGGCTTCAACCACTCTTCGAACAGGTAGATGATGCCGTGGCCGGCGATGGCGGCGCTGATCGACAGGTCCGACACGGTCGGCGTGACGATCAGCGGCCCGGTCGGCTCCAGGCTGAGCTTCTGGCCGTCGCGTTCGAATTCCCACGCATAGATGGTGCCGCTGAGGAAGCGGCCGCGCATGCAGGCGTGTTCCAGCAGGTCGCGCGGATGGGCCGGCGTGCCGCGCCGCTTCAGGTAGTCGGGCGACGCCGCCACCGCGAAGCGCTCGACGCGCGGCCCGATCGGCACCGCGATCATGTCCTGTTCCAGCCGCTCGCCGTAGCGCACGCCGGCGTCGCAACCGCTGGCCACCACGTCGACGAAATTATTGTCCACCACGATTTCCACCAGAATTTCCGGATACGCCTGCATGAAGCGGTTGACGATATCCTGAAGAAAAAACCGCGCCGCGCTGACCGGCACATTCAGCTTCAATGTACCGCGCGGGCTGTCGCGCAAGTCGTTCAGCACATCGAGCGCGCTGGCCACTTCGTTCAGCGCCGGACGCAAACGGCCAAGCAGCAAGGTGCCGGCCTCGGTCGGCGTCACGCTGCGCGTGGTGCGCACCAGCAGCCGGATGCCGAGCTGGTTCTCCAGCCGGCGCATGGACTCGCTCAAGGCGGAAGCGGACTGGCCGCTGGCGCGCGCAGCCTGGCGGAAGCCCTGGTGCTGGACCACCAGCGCGAAGGTCGCCAGGTCGGCCATGGAAGGAGTCGTATTCATCATTGTGCGGATTTTCGTACAGCCTGTGCGGGATTGACCCGATTATCACACACTATGCTTGTGGCTATGATGGCTCATCTTTCCTCAACACGGAGTTGTCATGAGCAAGCACTACACCCCCAGGAACACCGATCTGCAACTGAACCGCATCGGCTACGGCGCGATGCAACTGGCCGGCCCGCACGTCTGGGGGCCGCCGAAAGACCGCGCCGCCGCCGTGGCCGTGCTGCGCGCCGCAATGGAACTGGGCATCAACCACATCGACACCTCGGATTTCTACGGCCCGCACGTTACCAACCAGATCATCCGCGAAGCGCTGCATCCTTACCGCGACGACCTGACCATCGTCACCAAGATCGGCTTCCGCCGTGGTGAAGACCAGTCGTGGCTGCCGGCGGCATCGGCGGAAGAGCTGCGCTCCGCCGTCCACGACAACCTGCGCAACCTGGGACTGGATGTGCTGGACGTGGTCAACTACCGCGCGCCGGGACTGGAAGGTGCGGATGGTTCGTCGATCGCCGAACCTTTGAAGGCCATGCTGCGCCTGAAAGAAGAAGGCCTGATACGCCACATTGGCCTGAGCAACGTCAACGCGGAACAGGTCGCCGAAGCGCAGCAGATCACCGACATCGTCTGCGTGCAGAACCACTACAACCTGGCGCACCGCAAAGACGATGCGCTGATCGACACGCTGGCCGCGCAAGGCATCGCCTACGTGCCGTTCTTCCCGCTGGGCGGCTTCTCGCCGCTGCAATCGGAGGTGCTGACGCAGACCGCCGCCGCGCTGCACGCCACGCCGATGCAGGTGGCGCTGGCCTGGCTGCTGCAACGTTCGCCGAACATGCTGGTGATTCCCGGCACCTCGTCGGTGACGCACCTGCGCGAAAACGTCGCGGCAGGCGCGTTGCAGCTCGACGCCGCCACGGTGCAGGCGCTGAACGCGATTTAAAGCGTTATTTTGCGGCCAGCCAGCTCTCGAACAGCGCGCGGTTTTCCGGCTTGGTCAGCGGATACAGGCCGATGATGCTGGCGCCGCCGCGCACCTGTTCGAGCACGAAGTCCTCGTAGCGCTCCATCGGCACCGCGTCGCGGGCGATTTCGTCGGCCAGGTGGGCAGGGATGCAGACCACGCCGTCGTCGTCGCCCACCATGATGTCGCCGGGATAAACCGGCACGTCGCCGCAGCCGATCGGTGCGTTGATATCCAGCGCGTGATGGCGGATCAAATTGGTCGGCGCGGATGGGCCGGAGCACCAGGCCGGAATCTCCAGCTTGGCGATGCCGCTGGCGTCGCGCAGGCCGCCATCGGTGACGATGCCGGCCACGCCGCGCATCTGCATGCGCGTGGCCAGGATGCTGCCGGCCGACGCCACCGACACGTCGCCCCGGCAATCCATCACCAGCACCGCGCCGGGCGGAATTTCCTCCACCGCCACGCGCTGCGGGTGGCGCGGATCGAGAAAGGCGTCAATGCCGTCGAGATCTTCACGCGCGGGGATATAGCGCAGCGTGAAGGCCGGGCCGGCCAGCCGCTGACCGGTCTTCAGCGGCCGCGCGCCCTGGATGAAGACATTGCGGAAGCCGCGCTTGAACAGCAGCGTGGTCAGCGTCGAGGTGGCGATGGTCTTCAGGGTCGCCAGCGTTTCGGCGGATACGGTGGTGGTCATGGCTGCGCTCCGTTGCGTTCAAAAATGGTGTGGCTGAAGCTGATTTGGCTGCCGTCGATGTGATTCAGTCGGTAATACTGGTCCCACTTGGCGGGCTCGATGGTGTGCTTGCCGGTGTCGGGATCGAGCGCCTGCAGGTAGTCGCCGAACTTGAAGTAGATCTTGCGGTCGTCGCCTTTGATGCGGGTGCGCTGCGTCTTGATCTCGCCGCTGGCCGTGCGCGCCGTGACCAGCGCTTCGCCGGCGTTGAAGGCGATGTCCAGGTCGAAGCCTTCGCCCGAACGCACCGTGCCCAGCGCGGTTGTCACTTCCTTGCCGTCGGTGCCGAGGATGCGCACCAGGATGTCGAATACGCCGTTGCCGGCCTTGCCGTCCAGGCCTTGCTTGTCGGCCGTGTCCTGCACGTAGACCTTGAGGATGGTGTCCAGGCCTTCCACATGGTATTGGGCGACGATGGTCTTGGCGCCGGCCGGCAACGTTGGCGTGACGCGTGCGGCGAAGTGCTCGTGCGTTTGCGCGGCGCTGAGGCGCAGCTTGTCGGCCACTTTCAGTTCGTTGCGGTAGCCGTGGCCGTGGCCGGAATCGTATTTCGATGTCAGCGCGCTGAAGTTCAGCGTGCCTGCATATGGCGAGGGATATGGCGTGTTGCCTTCCAGCGTGAACAGCTTTTCCAGCGTGGCCTGCGATGTTTGCGCGGCGGCCGGCAGCATGATGGCGGCCAGCAGCGTCAGGGCGGCGGGGAAGGCGGCCCTCATTTCAGCATGCTTTCAAGCAGGGGCTGCATGGCGTCGGCCCACAGCTGGTAGCCGGCGGCGCCGGGGTGCAGTTGGTCCGGCATCAGCGTGTTCGGAATGCGGCCGTCCTGGCCCAGGAACACGTGGTTGATGTTGAGGAAGCGGACGGTCTTGCCGTCGTCCAGCTTGGCCAGGTCGACATTGATGGCGTCGATGGTCTGCATGCGCTTGGCCGCTTCGGTCACGCCGGCTTCGGTCACCGGTGCGCCTTTCGGATCGCGCGGTCCGCGTGGGAACACGCCCAGCAGCAAAATCTTGGTCTGCGGCAGCTTGGCGCGGATCATGTCGACGATCTTGCGGTCAGCGGCGGCGATTTCCTCTGCCGTGTAGTCAAGGCTGTTATTGGTGCCCAGCATCAGCACCGTGACCTTGGGCGAGATGCCATCCAGCTCGCCATGTTCAATGCGCCAGATGACGTTCTGCGTGCGGTCGCCGCCGATGCCGAAGTTGGCCGGCTGGTACTTGCCGTAGTAGGCCTCCCAGATATGCGGCGCAATCTTCCAGCGCTCGGTGATGGAATCGCCGAGGAACAGCAGGCCGACCGGGCCGCTCTTGCCGCGCGCGAGAATGGCCTCGTGCTTTTTCAGGAAGGTGCCGTCGTCCTTTTTCTCGAATGCTTCCGAGGCGCTGAGCTTGGGGCCGGCGGCGTATGCGGTGAGCTGGCTGCTGGTCAGCAGCAGGGCCAGCAGCAGGCTTTTGCAGAAATTCATGGTGATCTCCTGTTTAGTTTTTCGGCTGCACGCGCACCACGGCGCCGCCCAGCCAGATGGACAAAAATACCAATGGCAGCAGCAGCGCGCCAAGTATGAAGAACGGGGTGTAGTTGCCGCCGGTGGTCAGTTCCGGCACCAGTTGCATGCAGATGATCACGCCCAGCACCGCCGACGTACCGCTCAGTCCCGCCAGCGAGCCTACCGTTTTTCCCGAGAAGAAGTCGCTGGGCAGGGTCTGGATGTTGGTGATGGCGGCCTGGAAGCCGAACAGGATCACGCCGATGGCCAGCACGGCCAGCAGCGGCGTCTGCGCGGCGGCACTGAGCAGCAGGGCAGGCAGCATCAGCAGCAGGCCGATGGCGATCACCAGTTTGCGGGCGCGGTCGACCGACCAGCCGCGTTCCAGCAGGCTGCCGCACAGCCAGCCGCCGGACAGCGCGCCGGCCGCCGCGCCGACATACGGCACCCAGGCGAACATGCCGATCTGCTTGACGTCGAAGTGGAATTTCTCGTTGAGGTACAGTGGCAGCCAGCTGACGAACAGCCACCACACCGGATCGATGAAGAAGCGCGCAGCGATCACGCTCCAGCTCTGGCGATGGCGCAGCAGCTGGCCCAGCGTCGGCACGTATTCATCCTGCACGGTTTGCACGGTCTGTTGCTGGCCGTGCAGGATGTACTGGCGTTCGTCTTCGCTGATCCACGGATGCGTGCCAGGGCCGGATTTGTAGACGATCAGCCATGGCACGATCCAGATGAAGCCCAGGCTGCCGATCAGGATGAAGGTGGTTTTCCAGCCGACATAGGCGTACAGGAAAGCCACGAGCGGCGGCGCGATGACCGAGCCGAGCGAGGCGCCGGCGCCGAAGATGCCTTGCCCCAGTGCCCGTTCGCGCACCGGAAACCATTCGGCAATGGCCTTGGTGGCGCCCGGCCAGTTGCCCGCTTCGCCCACGCCCAGCATGATCCTGAACAGGCTGAACGACAGCGCCGAACGCGCCACGAAGTGCAGGGCGATGGCGCCGGACCAGACCACGATCGACAGCAGAAAGCCGATGCGCGTGCCGAGCGCGTCGAACAGTTTGCCGAACAGCGACTGGCCGACCGCGTAGCCGATCAGGAACACGGTGATGATGTTGGCGTAGTCGCGCTTGTCCATGCCGAGATCGGCCGCGATGCCCGGCCACATCACCGCCAGCGCCGAGCGGTCGATGTAGTTGATGATGGTGGCGATGGCGACCAGTGTAATGACCAGCCAGCGCAAACCTTTGATTGTTTTCATGCCTTTGTCTCCGTTATTTTTGTGGGGCAGGCGTGTCAGGCTAAAGCCAGTTGGTCGCGGGTGGGCAGGCCTTCGCAGTCGCCGCGGAACTGCACCACGCGCGCGCCGATGGCGTTGCCGCGCGCGGCGGCCTCGCTGAGCGGCAGGCCGTCGAGCAGGCCGCTGATGACGCCGACCGCGAAGCCGTCGCCGGCGCCGACCGTATCGACCACCTCGCGCACCGGCAGGCCGGGGACGATGCAGCCACGCCTCCCATCCGTGCCGCTTCCGCTGCCCGAGCGGCCGTCCTGCTCTTGACTGCTGCCGTTGGCGTAGCCGCCATGTGCACTGGCGGCGTAGGCGCCGTCCGGTCCCAGTTTGACGACCACATGGCGCGCGCCGCGTTCCAGATACCACTCGGCGATGCCGGCGGCATCCTCGCAGCCAGTGAGCAAGCGTCCTTCCGCGAGGCCGGGCATGACGATGTCCGCCTGGCTGGCCAGCGCATTGATGGTGGCGATCATCTCCGCCTGAGACGGCCACAGGCGCGGCCGCAGGTTGGGATCGAAGCTGACCAGCCTTCCATCCGCGCGCGCCTGCCGCGCCAGCGCGAACGCCAGCTCGCCGCAGCCGATCGACAGCGCTGGCGAAATCCCCGTCAGGTGCAGCAGACGCGCCTGCTGGAATTCGCTGCCCGGCGCCGGCATATCGTCCGGCGACAAATGGCTGGCGGCCGAACCGCGCCGGAAATACTCCACCTGCGGATCGCTGCCGTCGGCCACCATCTGCTTGAGCATGAAGCCGGTCGGATAGCGCTCGTCCGTGCGCAGATGGCGCAGGTCCAGGCCCTCGGCCGCCATGAACGCGCGCAGATGCCGGCCCAGGCTGTCCTGCCCCAGGCTGCTGATGTAGCCGACCTTGAAGCCCAGCCGGCTCAGTCCCACCGCCACATTCAGCTCGGCGCCGGCGGTGGCGCGCTCGAATTCGCGCACCTCCTCCAGCAGGCCGGGCTGGCGGGCGATCATCAAGGCCATCGCTTCGCCCATGGTGACTACATCGGGTATCTGCATGCGTGCGGCTCCTTAGAACTTCAGTGTGGTGGTCAGCGTGGCGGCCTTGCTGGCCGGCAGGGACAGGCGCAGCACGGAGCCACGTTCTTCCTTCGGCCCCTTGTCGACGTTGCCCGGCGGGCCGGCCGCTACCACGATGCCCGGTGCGATGACGGCTTTGGCGCCGGCGGTGGCGACGTCCACTTTCAGCGATGCCGGCTGGCCGGGCACGACGAAGCTTTGTGCGCCGGTCTGGGTGATGGCGCGGTCGCCATGCACCTGCGCCGTCAGCACCACCGGCTTGCTGGCGCGCAACGTGTCGGTGACGGTCCAGACGCCGCGTGCGTAGCTGAAGCGGCGTTCCAGTTTTTCCACGCCCAGTTCCGGACGATAGGCGCCGGCCAGTTCGGCGACGATGCCGGCGCGGTCGCGTTCCAGTTTGGCGCTGGCGATGCGGATGCTGTCCAGCCGCGCATACGGATAGTCGCGGAAGGCGTCATGGCCGCCGCCTTCGTTGGCCTGGCCCTGGTCGTCGATCAGCAGCGTGTTGCTCAGGTTGCTTTTCGGGATGCCGGCGTAGCCCATCGGCCCGGTCAGATAGCTGCCGCCGCCGAACAGGATGAAGCTGCCCGCGTCGGGATGCGAATGGCCCATTTCCAGGTGCCAGTCCGGCAGCTTGTCGATCACGTGCGCCACGTGGTGGCCTTCCGGCGGGCCGGCGCGGAAGGCGAAGGCGGTGGCCTTGGTCGTCCAGTCGCTGCGCCAGTAGACCGTGCCGAGGTCGTCGAAATGGTGGTGCGGCGTCATGGCCGACATCGGCGACGATTTCAGCGCGGGATCGCGCCACAGCAGGGTCCAGAAATCCTCGGCGCAGACGTGGCCTAGCGAGGCCATCCAGTCCGCCACGCCTTGCGCTTCGGGATTCTTGAAGCGCGCGGCCAGGCGGTACAGCAGGTTATAGTTGGAATTGAGCTTGCCGCCGGGATGCGTGCGCGCCGGTTCCTCGCCGACGCGGGAACGGGTGATCGGGCCTTCGAAGGCATCGCCGAAGTCGTAGATGTCCTGGCCGTTCGGCGTGATCGAGTGGGCGATGTACAGGTGCGCCTTGCTCAATGCCGGCGTGTCGTACAGGTCGTCGCCGGCGGCGTGGGCGAAGGCGTCCAGCGCGTGGATGATCCACGGCATGGAGAAGATCCAGTATTCCACGCCTTCGTAGAAGTAACCGTCCGGCGAGGCCACTTCCAGCACGCGGGTGAAGATGGCGCGCGATAGCGCCGCCCATTGCGCCGCTTCCGGCGTGTCGTCCCACACCGCATAGGCAGCCACGGCGAGACCAGCGATCGGGATGAAGCAGTGGTTCTGACTGTACGAGTACGATTTGCCCGGCTTCGGCGAGAAGTGCTTCGCAAGGATGCCGGCCTGGCGTATCAGTTTGTCGCGGTAGCGCTTGCGTTCTTCCTCGGTCAGCGCGTCGTACAGCAGGTCGTAGCCGGCGCCCAGGCCGTACAGCAGGTGGCCGGCGGCGAGGTCGATGTCCGGCTTGCTGAAGGTGTAGCCCCAGACTTCGTAGCTGACCGCCGCGTCCATGTAGCGTTTGGCCGCTTCCAGGTACTTGGCGTCGCCTTCGATCTGGTAGGCCAGCGCCGCGCCGACGATGCCGATGGCGGTGTTGTTCTGCGCGCGGCGCTTCTGCGCCGGTGCGGCGGCGGGTGCTTCGCGCATGGCGATCAGGCCGGCAAGGCCTTTTTGCCATTCGGCGCGCTGGCTGCCCCTGGCGCGCTGGCGCAGGTCATCGAGGCCGGCCTTGGTGGTGTAGACGCGCGGGTGCACGCCGCGCAATTCGGGACGCAGCGCCGCCGGATGCGCTTTCATCAGCGTTTCCAGCGGATGCGGGCCGCCGGTCACTTTGCCCTGCATGGTGCCCAGCGACTCGCGCGCATCCTGCGCCAGCGCGCTGGTCAGCGAAAACGCAGGCAAGGAGAGGGCCGCAGCGCCAAGGAAACGGCGCCGTGTGAAGGTTTGATTCATCGATGGCTCCGGAAGGGAATCAGTAGAGGCCAAGGCCGCCGTTGACCTGGATGATTTCGCCGGCCAGGAAAGCGGCGCGTTCGGACGCCAGGAACACCACCACGTTGGCGACGTCTTCCGGCGTGCCTTCGCGGCGGGCCGGCGTGCGTTCGGCGATGGCCTGGCGGTTGGCCGGCGTGTTGAAGGTGTCGTGGAAGCGGGTGGCGATCAGGCCCGGCGAGACGCCGTTGACGCGGATGCCCAGCGGGCCGACTTCCTTGGCCAGCGCGCGGGTGAAGGTGGCAATCGCCGCCTTGGATGCCGCGTAATGCGCCGAACCAGGACCGCCGCCATCGAACGCCGCCAGCGACGACATGGTGATGATGGCGCCACGGCCGCGCGGCTCCATGCGCTTCAGCGCCGCCTGGCTGATCAGGAAGGTGGTGGTGAGGTTCAGGTTCAACGCCTCGTTCCACAAGGTCAGCGGCATTTCCGACACGCGGCAGCGCTGGATCAGGCCGCCGATGTTGGCGAACAGGATGTCGATCTCGCCGATGGCGCCTTCCGCTTCGGCAAAGACCTGTTCGGCGATCTTGTCATCGGTCAGGTCGGCCTTGATGGCCTGGGCGTTGCGGCCGAGGGCGCGGATTTGCGCCACCACGTCCGCCGCTTCGTCGGCGCTGCTCCAGTAGGTCAGCACGACGTCGGCGCCGGCCTGTGCCAATGCCAGCGAGCTGGCCTTGCCGATGCCCGAGGCGCCGCCCATTACAAGTGCGCGTTTTCCGATAAGTTCCATGGCTATGCTCTTTCAGATCAATGGTTGAGTGGACTACTTGGGTGGCGCCGCGGTGGACGCCCGTACGATCAGTTCCGGCGCGAACAGCTCGCCGCCCGCCGTCGCCGTGTTCGGCGCGAGGATGCGTTGCACCGCCGCGTCGGCCATGGCCTGAATCGGCTGGCGCAGCGTGGTAAGCGGCGGGTCGTTGGCGGCGGAGAAGAAAATATCGTCGATGCCGATCAGCGAGAAATCCTGCGGCAGCCGCTTGCCCAGTTGTTTCAGGCCGATGCCGATGCCGATCGCCATCATGTCGTTGATGGCGATGGCGGCGGTCGGCTTGCTGGCGGCCGACAGCAGGCGCGCCGCCGCGCTGCGTCCCAGTTCAAACAGCTGGGTGTCGCCGTGCAGGTCGGTCGGTGCGTCGGTGGCGTCGGCGATCACCAGTTCGCCGCTGACGCCGGCCGCCGCCGTCGCCTGCTGGAAGCCTTTCACGCGGTCCTGGCGGTTCAGCGTGAACGGTGGCGGCGTCACCAGCGCGATGGAACGGTGGCCCAGCGCCACCAGATGCTCCACCGCCTTGGTGGTGGCCGCCACGTTGTCGACCGAGATGGTGGTAATGCGTTCGTGGCTGTCATCGGAACGTTTGATGTCGAACGCCACCACCGGGCAGCGCGCCGTCATCGCCACCAGGTGGTCGGTGTCGTTCAGCGCCGAGCCGGTGATGATGCCCTGCGCGCCGTAGGCCAGCAGGTCGGCCATCACGGCCCGTTCACGCTCCGGATCGCGGAAGGTGCTGAAGGTCATCACGTGGCAGTGGTGGCGCGCGGCGGCCGTCTCCACCGCACAGGCCAGCGAACCGAAGAACTGATTGGCCAGCGACGGCACCAGCAGTCCCACCATGGAGGCGACGCCGGTCTTCAGCTGGCGGGCGGCGTTGTTGGGCCGGTAGCCCAGCTGCTCGATCGCCTGCTGGATCTTGCGCTGGGTGTCGGGCCGCATCTGCTCCATGCGGTTGTTCAGAAAATTCGAGATGCTGGTGGTCGATACGCCGGCCAGTCTCGCTACATCCTGAATTTTTGGTTCGCTCATGATTTCCTTGTTGAGTGTTATGCGCTCAGAACGCCACGTCCAGGCGGATCGAGGTGTAGCGGAACGCGTCGCGGGCGGGTTGCCAGCCGTATGATCTGATGTCGGAGCCGCCGGCGGCCTTCTTGAAGTTCAGGAAGGTGCCGACATTGCCGACAGCATAATGGTGGTCGAACAGGTTTTTGACGCCGAACGACAATTTATATTTACCCTTGGCGTCCTTGATCGAGGCGCCGAGGTCGAAGATGCCATAGCCGGGCCGTTGCAGCGACGGGTCTTGGCTGATCGCGCCCTGCACCTTGGCCTGGGTGCGCCACTGGGCGTTGATCGCCGCCACGTAGGGCATCCACGACACCGCCGGCAGCGTGTACTCGCCGCCCATGCTGGCCTTCCATTTCGGCGCGTTGGGCATCATGCCGCCGCTGGCGTCGCGCAGGAAGGAACCGGGCACCAGCAGGTTGGGGATGGTGCAGTCGGTGGCGCCGCTGTAGCACGGACCCTGGGTCCAGTCGCGCACCACGGCGCGGGTGTAGGCCATGCTGGCATTGAGCAGCAGCGCGCGGGTGGCCAGCACGGTGGCGTCGGCCTCGAAGCCGCGCGTCTGCAGCGACGGAATGCTGTACAGCACGCTGGCCTGGCTGCCGTCGGTGAAGCGCTCGGTGGCCGAGGTCTGGTAGTCGCGGAAGCGGGTCTGGAAGATGGCCGCGTTCAAGGTCGCGCGGTTGTTCCACAGGTTGGCCTTGAAGCCGGCTTCGAAGCTGGTGGCTTTTTCCGGCGCCAGCGGCAGGTGGGCGAACACGTTGACGTTGTTGGCGCCGCTGGTCATGTCGTAGGCCACGCCCTTGTGGCCGGTGGAGGCGGTGCCGTACATCATCATCTCGTCGTTCAGGTGATAGGTGTAGCCGAGCTTGCCGGTGACGGCGTTTTCCTTGTTCTGCGGCGCCACGTACAGGTTCTCGCCGGTGTGCACATTGTTGGCGGCGGTCGACGACAGGCTGTCGATGGTGTGGAACGAGTAATCGTTGGCCTCGTGGTTGTAGCGCAGGCCGGCGCTCAAGCTCTGCTTCGGCGCGAAATCCCAGTTGGTGTTGGCGTAGATCGCGTGCGTCAGGCTGCCCGAGTTGGTGTCGTAGTTGGTGTAGTTGGTTTCCTTGACGAAGGCGTTGCCGCGCAAATAGGTGCGGTACAGCGTGTTGCGCGCCGCCCAGAGGCCGACCAGGTAGCGGAAGTTGCCGCTGTCCGGCGAGGTCAGGCGGAACTCCTGAGTCGAGGTCTTGCTTTCCAGCGTGCCGTTGATCATCGGGGCGTCGGCGATGCCGGACGGCTTGCCGGCCGCATTGACCTGGTAAAAGGTCGAAATCAGGTCGATGTTGTCGTTGTCGCGGAAGTCGTTGGACAGGTTGTTGTCCACCGAGGTGATCGAGGTCAGCGAATGGCCGGCCAGCGGCGAGCTCTCCGGGAAGGCGTAGTTGACGCGCACGCCCAGCGCGCGGTCGGTCGCTTCCAGGCCGGTCGGCGAGTCGTTGCGGATCTCGCGGTTCCACTGGCTGACGTGGATGCCGCGCAGCACGGCGGTGTTGGACAGCGCCGTGTAGTTCTTGTTGTACAGGTAGCCGACGCCGTCGCCGATCGAGGTGATGGCGGCGGTGTTGCCGGTGGCCAGCGAGTGGTCGAAGCGCGGCGTGATCAGCACGTCCAGGTCGTTCGACAGTTTCCATTGCAGCTTGGCCATGAAGGTCTTGGCGCCGGAGCCGTTCTGCATGCTGTCGTTGGTCAGGTTGTGCAGCATGCCGGGGAAGTTGGTCTTGCTGGCGTATAGGCGCATGCCGAAGGTGTCGGTCAGGCGGCCGCTGAGCGAGGCGGCGACGCGGTATTCGTGGTCGCTGGTGTCGTAGACGCTGACACGGGTCTGCATCGGGCCGGCGCCGATCGGCTTGGTGGTCATCACCACCGCGCCGGCGATCGCGCTCTTGCCGAACAGCGTGCTTTGCGGGCCTTTCAGCACTTCGACGCGGGCCATGTCGGTCATGTCCTTGAACGCCTGCTGGGTCTGCGAATACGGAATGTCGTCGACCAGGATGGCGACGTCGCCCTCGATGCCGAGGTTGTTCGAGGTGGTGCCGATGCCGCGCATATTGATGCTGTTGGTGCCGACCTGGGTGCCGACCGACACCGACAGCGCCGGCGACAGGTTGATGATGTCGACCAGTTCGCGCACATTGTTACGCTGCATGGCTTCCTCGCTCAGCACCGAGATCGAGGCCGGCACGTCTTCCAGCCGTTCGACGCGGCGGTTGGCGGTCACCACCACCGATTCCAGCTTCAGCTGTTCCGGCGCGGCGGCGGCGTCGCCGGCTTGCTGGGCGTGCGCGGGCAGGGCGCCCAGCAGGGCCAGGGCCACGGCGGAAGCAATCGGGGTCAGGCGGCAGCGCGGGGCGCCGGGCGTTTTTGGTCCAGTCATCATAGTCTCCGTTATCTTATATTTATCATCTTGATACTGCAACGATTTACTGTATCGTTACAGTAACTCGGGAAAAAAAATATTGATGGAACATACGGCGAACTGCTGCGATCGCTACTGTATCGATTTACTGTAACGATGCAGTAAGCATAAAGCATCGTCTGTCGAAGTCAACCACTTTCGATGCTGCGGTGCGCCAGCCGCTGTTGCGCGCAGGAGTACGCCCGCTGGATATTCCTTGTTATAGGGAAAGTAATCCGCTAAGCTGATGGCACTCTTCCCCTGCCGTCATGCCACCTCCTGCCTGGCGTGCATCAATACGGCCTCACCCCTGCCGTGTCCGACATCTCGTCGCACTACTATGAGCCCATAGGGCCGCTATCGATTTTCCTATTGGAGATAAGCATGTTTGCTAACCTGACTATTCGCACCCGGCTCATCGGCACCATGACGCTGCTGGGACTGCTCATCATTTTTATCGGCGTCCGCGGCATCCAGACGCTGCATACCTCCAACAACGTGCTGAAGGATGTGTACAGCAACTCCATGGTCTCGATGAAGGCCATTTATGAAGCGCAGATCCAGATCGACCGCGCGCGCCTGTCGCTCGACCGCGTCGCCATGGCGCCGGACGCGGCCAACGTGCCGGAGACGCTGAAGCGTTCGCAGGACTTCATCGACGCCAGCGAGAAGTTCTGGAAGAGCTACTATGCGCTGCCGTTCGGCGAGGGCGAAAAGGCGCTGGCCGACAAGGTCGCCGCGCAGCGCGAGGCGCTGGTCAAGGATGGCCTGCTGGTGGCGATCAAGGCCATCAACGACAAGAACAAGCCGGAAATCGAGCGCATGATGCTGAGCGAGGTCACGCGCCTGTTCCGCCTGTACACCGAGAGTTCGGAAAAGCTGACCACCTACCAGCTGGATTCCACTGCCGAGCAGTACAACGCCAGCCAGGCCGCCTACCAGCGCAACATGGCGCTGGCGATCGCCGCCATCGTGATCGGCATCCTGCTGGCCGGCGTGTCCGGCATGCTGCTGCTGCGCGCGGTGATGGCACCGCTGAACCAGGCCATCGGCTACTTCCAGGCCATGGCGCATGGCAACCTGTCGAACCACATCCAGCTCGGCCGCAAGGATGAGATGGGCGAGATGATGGAAGGCCTGGCGCAGATGCAGGAACGGCTGGCCGGCACGGTGCGCAGCGTGCGCGAGGGCAGCGATGCCATCGCCACCGCCAGCAGCGAAATCGCCGCCGGCAACCTGGACCTGTCGCGCCGCACCGAGCAGCAGGCCGCCAGCCTGGAAGAGACCGCGTCGTCGCTGGAGGAACTGACCTCGACCGTGCGCCAGAATTCCGACAATGCGCGCCAGGCCAACACGCTGGCGTCGTCGGCGTCCGACATCGCCGTCAAGGGTGGCGAGCTGGTCACGCGGGTGATCGACACCATGGGCTCGATCACCCAATCGTCCGACAAGATCGCCGACATCATCGGCGTGATCGATGGCATCGCTTTTCAGACGAATATCCTGGCGCTGAACGCGGCCGTCGAGGCGGCGCGCGCGGGCGAGCAGGGACGCGGCTTCGCGGTGGTCGCCACCGAGGTGCGCAACCTGGCGCAGCGCTCGGCGGCGGCGGCCAAGGACATCAAGGCGCTGATCACCGATTCGGTGGAGAAGGTGGGCAGCGGCAGCGCGCTGGTCAACGAGGCCGGCACCACGATGGAGGAGATCGTCACCAGCGTGAGGCGCGTGACCGACATCATCAGCGAGATCAGTTCGGCCGGCCGCGAACAGGAAGTGGGCATCGAGCAGATCAACACCGCCGTGGCGGAGATGGATACCGTGACGCAGCAGAACGCGGCGCTGGTGGAGCAGGCGGCCGCCGCCTCGCAGGCGATGCAGGAGCAGGCGGTCAAGCTGGCCGAGATGGTGTCGGTGTTCCAGGTCGAAGGCGGCAACATCGCCGCCCGCAAAACCGCGTCGGCGCCGGTGCGCACCGCAGCCCGTCCGGCGCCGGCGGCACCGGCAACGCGCAGGCCGGCGCTGAAGGCGCCGAGACCGGCCGCCAAGCCGGCCGCCGCTACGGCGACACGCAAGGCGCCGGCTGCCGACAGTCAGGAATGGGAAGAGTTCTAAATAAAAAGGGCCTTGCGGCCCTTTTTATTTGATGACGTTTATTCTTCCAGCAGGCTGCGCAGCATCCACGCGGTTTTCTCGTGCACGTCCAGGCGCTGGGTCAGCAGGTCGGCGGTCGGCTGGTCGTCGCACTCGTCGACCACCGGCAGCAGCTTGCGGGCGGTGCGGGCGGTGGCTTCCTGCGCGGCCACCAGGTGGCGCACCATGTCCAGCGCGACCGGCACGCCTTCCACTTCCTTGATCGTCGCCAGCTTCGAGAACTGGGCGTAGGTACCGGGCGCCGGATAGCCGAGCGCGCGGATGCGTTCGGCGATCTGGTCCAGCGCGGTCCATTGTTCGGTGTACTGCGTCATGAACATCTGGTGCAGCGAGTTGAACATCGGACCCTTGACGTTCCAGTGGAAGTTGTGGGTCATCAGGTACAGCGTGTAGCTGTCGGCCAGCAGGCCGGACAGGCCAGCCGCGATTTTCGCGCGGCTTTTATCGGTCAGGCCGATATCGATCTTGATTGCTTTAGCCATCGTGTCGCTCCTTGGTTAGTCTTTGACTCAGCCATTGTAGCGCCACGAGGCCGATCCTGCCTGTCCCGGTTGCCAGAGTCCTTTAGCCTGCGGTCCAGCCGCCGCCGATGGCCTTGACCAGCTGCACGCCGGCCTGGCGGTAGCGGGTGGTCAGGTCCAGTTCGCTGCGCGCCGACTGCAGGTAGGCCGTCTGCGCCGTCACCACTTCCAGATAGCTGGCCGCGCCTTCGTCGTAACGCTTCTGCGCCAGGTCCAGCGCGCGCTTGGCGGCGGTGGCGGCCAGGTGGTCGGACTTGGCTGCTTCGTCATAGTTGGTCAGCAGCGACAGCTGGTCCGACACCTGCTGGAAGGCGGTCAGTACCACCGAACGGTAGCGCTGGCCCGCTTCATCCAGCTGCGCTTCGGCGCCGGCGATCTGCGCCTTGCGGCGGCCGCCGTCGAGCAGACTGACCGCCAGGGTCGGACCGACCGCCCAGAACAGGTTGGAGGCACGGGCAAACTTGTCGAAGTCGCTGGACTGGTAGCCGGCAGCCGCGTTCAGGGTCAGCGACGGGAACAGCGCGGTGCGCGCCACGCCCAGCTGGTCGCTGGCGGCGGCCACGCGCAGCGCGGCGGCGGCGATGTCGGGACGGCGCTGCAGCAGCTGCGACGGCAGCCCTACCGGCACCACCGGCGTGACGAAGGCATTGCTGTCCAGCGGCGCGACGGCGAAGTTGGCGGCGTTGGCGCCGACCAGCGCGGCGATCGCGTGTTCCTGCACGTTGCGCTGCGCCTGGCGCTGGCGCAGCTGCGAGCGGGTCGATTCGAGCTGCGTTTCGGCGCGCGCCAGGTCCAGGCCGGAGGCGGTGCCGCCGTTGTGGCGCTGGGTGATCAGGTCGGCCTGGCGCTTGTAGGCGACTTCGGTCTCGCGCAGCAGCTTGAGATCGGCGTCGGCGCCGCGCAGGGCCAGCAGCGTGTCGGCCAACTGGGTTTGCAGCGACAGGCGCGCCGCGGCCAGGTCGGCGTTGGCGGCGCGTTCCTGCGCCACGCCGGCGCTGACCTGCTTGCTGATGCGGCCCCACAGGTCGACTTCGTAGCCGAGATCGAACTCCAACGTGCCGCTGTTGTATTCAGGCGGCGAGGTGGCGCCGCGCAGCGGCTTGAGGTCCGACTGGCGGATGCGCTGGCCGTTGAGCGAGGCGCCCAGCGTCGGCGACTGCGCCGAGCGCAGCACGCCGGTGGCGGCCTGCGCCTGGCGGTAGCGCGCCAGCGCGCTGGCCAGGTCGGGGCTGTTGTCGATCAGCTGCTGTTGCAGCTGGTCGAGTTGCGGATCGGCGTACATCTTCCACCAGTCGGCGGGCAGCATCGGCGCCTTGTCGTTGGCGGCGGTCCAGCCGGCCGGCACGTCGCGGAAGCTGTCGGCCATCGGCACCGCTGGCGGCGCCTGGACCGGTGCCTCGGCGCACGCGGCGAGGGCCAGGGCGAGGGTAGTGGCGTAGAGGATCTTCACGGCTTGGCCTTGGCGTTAGCGGTTGCGGCAGCCACGCGGACCACGTCGCCGGTGGCGACGCCGTCCGGCGGATTGGCGATGACCTGGTCGCCTTTGTCCAGACCGGAAGCGACTTCCACCACATTGCCGAGGTCGCGGCCGACGGTGATCTGTTTCACCACCACGTGGTTGTCCTTGCCCAGGGTCGCCACTTGCGTGCCGGCCTTGTTGAAGATCAGCGCGCTCGGCGGAATGCTCAGCGAGGCGGTGGACTGCGGCGCGTCGAAGTGGATCGAGGCGTAGCCGCCCGGCAGCAGTTCGCGGCTGTCGTTCTGCACGGTCAGCTGGATCAGCATGGCGCCGGAGCTGGCGTTGATGGCCTGCGACAGCGACTGCACGGTGGCGGTGAAGGTCTTGCCCGGACGTTCAGGCACCGTCAGCTCGGCCTTGTCGCCGACCTTGATGGCGGCCACCTGGCGCTGCGGCACGTTGACGTAGACGCGCAGGCGGCTGATGTCGGACACCACGAACAGCTCGCTGCCCGGGGTGCCGCCGACGTTGATCAGCGCGCCGACGTCGGTGTTGCGCGCGGTGACCACGCCGTCGAACGGCGCCACCAGGCGGGTGTAGCGCTGCAGCGCCTGCACGCGGTCGACGTTGGCCTGCATGGCGTTGACGGCCGACTGCTTGGCCGCCAGGTCGCCGGCTTTCTCGTCGGCTTCCTGGTGCGAGACGGCGTCCGCCGTCAGCAGGCCCTGCCAGCGCTTGGCGGTGCTGGCGGCCAGCGTCAGGTTGCTGCGCGCGGTGGCCAGTTCGGCTTTGGCTTGCAGCAGCTGCTGGTCGAGATCCGGCGTTTCAATGTCGGCCAGCGTCTGGCCGGATTTCACCGGCGCGCCGATGTCGACGTTCCAGCTTTTCAGGTAGCCGCTGACGCGGGCGTAGATCGGCGCGCGCGCCCAGGGTTCGATGCGGGCCGACAGGTCGATCGGCGCGCCGGCCATCTGGCCGGCCGGCAGGATGCTGACCGCCGGCACCACCGGCGTGCTGGCTTCCTTGACTTGTTCGGCCACCGAACGGCGGCTGAGCACCCCGGCCGCGACCAGCGCGGCGGCGAGGACGATCAGACCCAGGGCCAGCGGCTTGTGACCCATACGAGAAGTTTTAGTTTGCATGGACAGGTGCTCCGGAAATAGGTTGGTCGTTATGAGGTTGCGGGGAAGACTTGGTTCCCGGCGCGTGTTTCTTGTGGACGATGCTGAACACCACCGGCACGAACAGCAGCGTCGCGGTGGTCGCGAAGATCAGGCCACCGATCACGGCGCGGCCCAGCGGCGCATTCTGCTCGCCGCCGTCGCCCAGGCCCAGGGCCATCGGCAACATACCGATAATCATCGACAGCGCCGTCATCAGCACCGGACGGAAGCGGACCGAGCCGGCTTCCAGCGCGGCGGCGGTGGCGTCGCCCAGTTCGTCCAGGCGTTCACGGGCGAACGAGATCACCAGCACCGAGTTGGCGGTGGCCACGCCCATGCACATGATAGCGCCGGTCAGCGCCGGCACCGACAGTGTGGTGTTGGTGGCGAACAGCATCCAGACGATACCGGCCAGCGCGGCCGGCAGCGCCGAGACGATCACGGCCGGGTCCAGCCACGACTGGAAGTTGACCACGATCAGGAAGTAGATCAGCACCACGGCGCCCAGCAGGCCGAACAGCAGGCCGGAGAAGGCGCGGTCCATGGTTTTCACCTGGCCCAGCATCTGGACGGTTGACCCTTTCGGCAGTTCGGCCTTGGTCTCTTCCAGGATCTTGTTGATGTCCTTGGAGACGGCGCCGAGGTCGCGGTCCTGGGTGGTGGCGTAGATCTGCACCATCGGCGCGATGTCGTACTGGCTGACCAGCGCCGAGGCGGTGCCGCGCTGGAAGCGGGCGACGCCGCCCAGCGTGGTGCCGCTGGTGTTGGCGCCGTTACCGACCGGCAGGTTGGCCAGCGCCGACAGCGAATCGAGCTGCGGTTGCGGCGTCTGCATGACGATCGGGTAGCTGACGCCGTTGGCCGGATTCAGCCAGAAGGTCGGCGCCACCTGCGAGGAGCCGGCCAGGTTGACCACCATGCTGTTGGTGACGTCGCGCGTGGTCAGGCCCAGTTGCTGCGCCTGGCTGCGGTCGACGTCGACGTTGAACACCGGCGCCTTGTTGGACTGCTGGATGCGGGCGTCGGCCACGCCAGGGATGGCGCGGATACGTTTCAGCAGCTTGTCGGCGTAAGCGTAGTTGTCGTCGATTTTCGCGCCGCGGATCTGCACGTCGATCGGCGCCGGCGAACCGAAGTTCAGAATCTGGCCGACGATGTCGGCGGGCGGGAACGAGAAGGTGGTGTCCGGGAATTCTTCCGGCAGCACCTTGCGCAGCTTGCGCACGTAGTCGGCGGTCGGCTCGTGCTCTTCGCCGAGCGCGATCTGGAAGTCGCCGTCCTGCGTGCCCATCATGCCGGTGTTGTTGTACACCATGTTGATCGAGCTGGCCGGCATGCCGATGTTGTCGGTCATGGTGACGATTTCCTTGGCCGGAATGACGCGGCGGATGGCCTGGTCGATGCGGGCGAAGCGGGCGGCGGTTTCCTCGATCCGGGTGCCGACCGGCACGCGCACGTGGATCAGCACCTGGCCGGAGTCGACCGACGGGAAGAAGTTACTGCCCAGGAAAGGCACCAGCACGAACGAAGCCAGCACCACCACCAGGAAGCCGATCACGAACTTCGGACGGTTGCCGATGGCCGATTCCAGGATGCCCATGTAGCCGGCGCGCACGCTCTCGAAACGCGCTTCGAAGGCGCGCTGGAAGCGCACCAGCGGATTGCTCGATGGCGCCGGCGAACCGTGGCCGCCGTGGGCGTGGGCATGGCCCTCGCCGGTGTCGTGCGGTTTCAGCAGGTAGTTGGCCATGGTCGGCACCAGGGTACGCGACAGGATGAACGAGCAGATCATCGCGAAGATCACCGCTTCGGCCATCGGCACGAACAGGAAGCGCGACACGCCGTCGAGGAAGAACATCGGCACGAACACGATACAGATACACAGCAGCGAGACGAAGGCCGGCGTGACGATCTGCGCGGCGCCGTCCAGAATCGCGTTTTCCACCGACTTGCCCTGTTCCAGGTGCCAGTTGATGTTTTCGATGGTCACGGTCGCATCATCGACCAGGATACCCACGGCCAGCGCCAGGCCGCCGAGGGTCATCAGGTTCAGCGATTCGCCGATGGCCGCCAGGGCGACGATCGAGCCGAGAATCGACAGCGGGATCGAGACGGCGATGATGATGGTCGAACGCCAGCTGCCAAGGAACAGCAGGATCATCAGGCTGGTCAGCGCGGCGGCGATCACGCCTTCCGACGCCACGCCCTTGATGGCGGCGCGCACGAACACGGACTGGTCATTGATCGGCGTGACTTTCAGCGCTTCCGGCCAGCCCACTTTCAGCGTATCGATTTTCGAGCGGATGCCGTCGACGATGGCCAGGGTCGAGGCCGAACCGTTCTTCAGCACCGACATCAGCACCGAGCGGCTGCCGTCGACGTGCACCACGTTGGTCTGCGGCGCGTTGCCGTCGTGGACGTTGGCGATGTCGCCCAGGTAGATGGTGGCGCCGTTGACCACTTTGACCGGCAAACGCGCCAGGTCGGCGATGGCCGATGGCGCGCTGTTGAGCTGGATGGTGTATTCGAGCGAGTCGATTTTCTGCGTGCCGACCGGGGTCAGCACGTTCTGTGCCGCCAGCGCGTTGGCAATGTCCTGCGCCGACAGGCCGCGGGCTTGCAGCAGGGCCGGATCGACGTCGATCTGCACCTGACGCTGTTTACCACCATAAGGCAGAGGAATCGCCGCGCCGGGTACGCTGACCAGCGGCGTCCGCACCGTATTGGTGCCAAGGTCGGACAGCTGCTGTTCCGACAGGCCCTTGCCGGACAGCGCCACCTGGAGAATAGGCACGGTGGCGGCGTTGTAGTTGATGATCAGCGGCGGCGTGATACCGGCCGGCATCTGCTTGAGCAGCGCCTGCGAGATCGCCGTCACCTGGGCATTCGCCACCGCCACGTTGACGCCGGGCTGGAAGAAGATCTTCACGATGGACACGCCGGTGAAGGTGTTCGCTTCGATGTGCTCGATGTCGTTGACGGTGGTGGTCAGCGCGCGCTGGAACAGGGTGGACACGCGGCCCGCCATCTGGTCCGGCGGCTGGCCGGTGTACTGCCACGCCACCGCGATCACAGGGATCTTGATGTCGGGGAAAATGTCGGTCGGCGTGCGCAAAGCCGCCAGCGGACCGGCGATCAGCAGCAGCAAGGCCATGACCACAAATGTATAGGGACGCCGAAGCGCCACGCGGACGATATCAATTAACACAAAATTACCCCCAGGGACAGACTGACCGGACAATATAGCGCGGTGCAGCATTTTGAATAATGCGGCGGAATCGCATGACCTTATGAGCCAGGCTAATCAATGCCGAGGTGATGCGGATGCTGTAGTGCAGCGAAATTACTGACTTTTGCTACATTAGTGAATAATTTTATCGTTTTAATCGTTATAGTTGCCTTAAGAATTGTTTCTGGCATGTATCAGCCTGTATCTAGTGGAATGTAATCTGTTTGTAATCTGGGCGTCATGTTGTCGTCAGCGCGGGATTTCTATACTGGGATCACTCTCACTCACCAGGAACTCACCATGAAAAAGCTGTTACTTGCCGGCGCGTTCGCCGCCCTGTTTTCCGGCGCCGCCTCGGCGGAAATCAATAATATCGTGCTTGTGCATGGCGCATATGCCGACGGATCGTGCTGGAACGACGTCATCGCGCGTTTGCAAAAAGCAGGTAAGCATGTCACATCTGTGCAAAATCCGCTGACGTCGCTCGCGGACGACGCTGAAGCCACCCGCCGCGTGCTGGCGTTGCAGGATGGACCGACGGTTCTGGTGGGCCATTCGTGGGCCGGCACGGTGATCAGCGAGACCGGCACCGATCCGAAGGTCAAGGCGTTGGTGTACGTGGCGGCGCGCGCGCCGGACGCGGGCGAGGACTACGGCGCCCTGGCCGCCAAGTTCCCGGCGCCGCCTGCCAGCGCCGGGCTGGTGAAGTCGCCGGATGGTTTTGCGCAGTTGAGCGAAGAGGCGTTTGTGCGCGATTTTGGCGGTGATCTGGACCCGGCGAAAGCCCGCGTGTTGTACGCCGGTCAAGGCCGCATCTCGCAGACGCTGTTCAGCGCCCGCACCACGCAGGCGGCGTGGAAGGTCAAGCCGACCTATTATGCGGTGTCGACCAATGACCGGACGACGTCGCCGGACCTGGAGCGTTTCCTGGCCAAGCGCATGGGGGCCAAGACGATTGAGCTGGCGTCCAGCCATTTGTCGATGATCTCGCATGCGGATGAGATTGCCAATCTGATTCTCGAAGCCGCAAAGTAAACCCCGCAACCTTAAGCGATACGCATGCCGTACCACTTAGGGGTCTGACCCCGTACGGGGTCAGACCCCACCTGGCAGTGCGGGTCAAAAGGTGATCATAGAGTTGCAATTTCCACCGCGTCACGAAAAAAGCCGACAATAGATGCACCATGAAAATACTAATCATTGAAGACGAACCGAAAGCCGGCGACTATCTGGTCAAAGGCCTGCACGAATCCGGCTACGTGGCCGACCTCGCGCGCAACGGCGTCGACGGCTTGTCTCTGGCGCTGGAGCACGACTACGAACTGATCGTGCTCGACGTGATGCTGCCGCAAATGGACGGCTGGACCGTCCTCAGCAAGCTGCGCGAACGCAAGGAAACGCCAGTCCTGTTCCTCACCGCCCGCGACGACGTGATCGACCGCGTCAAGGGCCTGGAACTGGGCGCCGACGATTACCTGGTCAAACCATTCGCCTTCGCCGAACTGCTGGCCCGCGTCAAGACGCTGCTGCGCCGCGGCCCGGTGCGCGAGGCGGAAGTCATCCGCGTGGCCGACCTGGAAATCGACGTGCTGCGCCGCCGCGTCACGCGCGCCGGCCAGCGCATCGAATTGACCGCCAAGGAATTCGCGCTGCTGCACCTGCTGGCCAAGCGCCAGGGCGAAGTGCTGTCGCGCACCCAGATCGCCTCCATGGTGTGGGACATGAACTTCGATTCCGACACTAACGTGGTCGACGTGGCGATCCGCCGCCTGCGCGCCAAGGTTGACGACCCGTATCCGCTCAAGCTGGTGCAGACCGTGCGCGGCATGGGCTATCTGCTGGAAGAACGCGCATGAAGCGCCGCCCGCTGTCGCTGACCCTGCGCGTGGCGCTGCTGCTGTCGGCGGTGGCCGTGACCACTTTCCTGGCGGTGGGCGCCTATCTGTACCACACCCTGCAGCGGCAAATGGCCAGCCGCGACGACGTCGAGCTGATCGCCAAGGTGGACCAGTTGCGGCGCGTGATCGCCGCGCTGCCGTCGGACGTCGCCATCGAACAGAACGCCCGGCTGCTGACCGACACCCTGTTCGGCCATAACGACTTCATGCTGCGGGTGAACGCGGCGGACGGCAAGCCGCTGTTGCAAACCTCTATGACTTCGCGCCCGCTGCCGCAGGTGGACAGCGTGCCGGCCAAGCGCCAACTGACGCTGGACGACATCCACGACTGGCAGCCGGCCAGCGGCATCGGCCGCATGGTGCGCGCCGCCGCGCTGCTGGACGACGGCCGCTCCGGCGCCGAGCCGGTGCAGATCACGCTGGCGCGCGAGCGCTCCGATCGCCTAAGACTGCTGCGTGACTACGTGGTCGACCTGCTGGTGGCGCTGTGTGGTGGCGCCTTGCTGGCGACGGCGCTCGGCTACGCGGTGGTGCGCTACAGCATGCGCCAGTTCCGCTCGGTGATCGCCAAGGCCGACGAAATCAATACCAATCGCCTGAATACGCGGCTGTCGGTGCAGGATGCGCCGGTGGAGCTGCGGCAAATGGGCGGCGCCTTCAACGCCATGCTGGACCGGCTGGAGGACGGCGTGCAGCGCCTGTCCGGCTTCGCCGCCGACCTGGCGCACGACATGCGCACGCCGGTCAACACGCTGATGGTGGAAACCCAGGTGGCGCTGTCGCGGCCGCGCACGGTGGAGGAATACCAGGCGCTGCTGGCGTCCAACTCGGAAGAGTACGAACGGCTGGCGCGCATGATCGAAAACACGTTGTTCCTGGCGCGGGTCGACAACGCCCAGCTGGCGCTGCGGCGCGAATCGCTGGACCTGCAAGTCGAATTGCAGCGCATCCACGACTATTTCGAGATCCTGGCCGACGATGTCGGCGTGCGCCTGACCGTGGACGCCGCGCCGCTGCGGGCCGACATCGATCCGGTGCTGTTGCAGCGTGCCATCAACAACCTGATGTCGAACGCCATCCGCTACACGCCGCCGGGCGGTTCGGTGCGGCTGTCGGCGCGCGAGGTGGCGGAGGGCGTGGAACTGGCGGTCTGCAACACCGGCCCCGGCATCGCGCCCGAACACCTGCCGCACATCTTCGACCGCTACTACCGGGCCGACGAGGCGCGCTCCGACCAGGCCCATTCGGCCGGGCTGGGCCTGTCCATCGTCCGCGCCATCGTGGATTTGCATGGCGGTAAAATTTCAGTGGACAGCCAGCCGGGCGCCAGCACCACGTTTTGCCTGTTGTTCAGAAAAGCCAAAAATAATTAGAAATCCGTGTCGATTTCTGTGGCGCTGCTTCGTCTTAGGTATAGATTAATACTTTAACCGAGGAGACCACCATGGCAATGCAAAACACCCACATCATCCCGCACCTGGTTTGCGAAGGCGCAGCGGACGCGATTGAATTCTATAAAAAAGCCTTTAACGCCGAGGAAATGATGCGCATGCCGGGCGAGGATGGCCGCATCATGCACGCCGCGCTGAAAATCGGCGATTCCACCCTCATGCTGGCCGACGCTTTCCCCGAGTATGGCGGCAAGGGACCGAAGGCGCTGAACGGCAGCCCGGTCACGCTGCACATGTATTCGCCGGACGTGGATGCCGCATTCAAGCAGGCGGTGGACGCCGGCGCGACGGTGCGCATGCCGGTGGCCGACATGTTCTGGGGCGACCGCTACGGCCAGGTGACCGATCCGTTCGGCCACCACTGGTCGATCGCCACCCACATCAAGGACATGACGCCGGAAGAGATGATGGCCGCGATGAAGCAACAGTCCGAATGCCAGTAAGGAGCCGCCCATGCGATTCATGATCATTGTAAAAGCCACCGACGATTCCGAAGCCGGCAAGATGCCGAGCGTGGAGCTGATGACGGCGATGGGCAAGTTCAACGAGGAGCTGGTCAACGCCGGCGTGCTGCTCGCCGGCGAGGGCCTGCACCCCAGTTCCAAGGGTGCACGCATCCGCTACGACGGCGCCAGCCGCGCCGTAATCGACGGTCCGTTCGCCGAAACCAAGGAGCTGATCGCCGGTTTCTGGCTGATCCAGGTGAAATCCAAGGAAGAGGCTATCGAATGGATGAAGCGCTGTCCGAATCCGTTCGATGGCCCGTCGGAAATCGAAATCCGCCAGGTGTATGAAATGAGCGACTTCGGCGACGCCGCCACACCGGAATTGGTGGCCCAGGAGGAGGCTTTGCGTGCCCGGCTGTGATACCTTTATGGCTGACACCCAGTCTGGAGCTCGATGTAATGGAATTCATGGTACTGCGCCGCGCGAATCAAAGCACGGAACGAGGAACGCAACCGCCGGCGCTGGAGCCGGGCACCTTTCTGCGCCCCAGCGTGGAAGCGGTGCGGCTGCAGCGCCGGGACGGCGAGTGGAGCGAAGTCAAGGGACCATTTCCGCCCAAGGAACTGATCGCCGGCTTCGTGCTGCTCGAGGCGGAATCGCGCGAGGATATCGTCGAACAGGTGCGCTGGTGGCCCTTGTTCGACAGCGGCGCAGTGTATGAAATCCGCGACGCCGGCTGTCCCGGCAACTGTGTCGGCTTCGACGAACGCGGCACGGCGGCCGGCACGCTGCCGCAGCGCAAGGAGGAGTTGACGCGCTACGTGATCTTCCTGCGCTCCGACGCCGATGCGGAAACCGACGCCGTGCCGCCGCCGGAAGTCATCGACGTGATGAACGAATTTAACGAAGCCGGCGTGCAGCAGGGCGTGCTGCTGGCCGGTGAAGGCCTGAAAGGCACGGGCAGCGCTGTCCGCGTGCACTACGCCAATTCCAAAACATCGGTGGTCGATGGTCCGTTCACGGAGGTGAAGGAGTTGATCGCTGGTTACTGGATGATCCAGGCCGCCTCGCGCGAGGCAGCGATTGCCTGGGCCAAGGGCTATCCGTATCCGCAATCGGGCGACATCACGCTGGAAATCCGCGAAGCCTGCGAGCGCATCGCGCATGCCGAGTTCACGCCGGAGATGGTCAAGGCGGAAGAACGGCTGCGCGCCGAACTGCTGGAGGCGGGCCTGCGCGACGCCTTCACCGCGGCGGCCCGTGGCGGCTGACGTCCACAAAATCATCGAGGCGGTATGGCGGATGGAGTCCGCCAGGATCATCGCCTTGCTGGCGCGCATGCTGCGCGACGTCGGCCAGGCCGAGGAGTTGGCGCAGGACGCGCTGGTGCTGGCGCTGGAACGCTGGCCTGCAAATGGCGTGCCGGAGCAGCCGGCCGCCTGGCTGATGGCGGTGGCGAAGAACCGCGCGCTGGATGTGCTGCGCCATCGCCAGATGCACCAGCAAAAAGAAGCGGCCATCAGCTACGAAATCGACAACCAGTTGCAGGACGCCGCGCCGGACCTGGACGCGGCGGTGGCCAATGCGCTGGAAAACGATATCGGCGACGACCTGCTGCGGCTGGTGTTCGTGGCCTGCCATCCGGTGCTGTCTACCGACGGCCGCGTGGCGCTGACCCTGCGCATGCTGGGCGGCCTGAGCACCGACGAAATCGCCCGCGCCTTCCTGGTGCCGGAAAAAACCGTGGCGCAGCGCATCGTGCGCGCCAAGCGCACGCTGGCCGAAGCCAGGGTGCCGTTCGAAGCGCCGCGTGCGCACGAACTGGGCGAGCGGCTGGCGTCGGTGCTGCAAGTCATCTACCTGATCTACAACGAAGGCTATTCCGCCAGCGCCGGCGCGGACTGGATGCGGCCGGCGTTGTGCGAGGAAGCGCTGCGTCTCGGGCGCATCCTGGCTGGCTTGCAGCCGGAGGAGCCGGAAGTGCACGGGCTGGTGGCGCTGATGGAAATCCAGTCCTCGCGCGCCCGCGCTCGCGTCGGGCCGCAGGGCGAGCCGATCCTGTTGCTGGAGCAGGACCGCTCGCGCTGGGACCAGTTGCTGATCCGGCGCGGTCTGGCCGCCTTGGAGCGCGCGGGACAGGCCGGGCGCGGACTCGGGCCGTATGGCCTGCAAGCCGCGATCGCAGCCTGCCACGCGCGCGCCCGGCAGGCGGGCGATACCGACTGGCAGCGCATCGCCGCGCTGTATGACGCGCTGGCGCAGCTGTCGCCGTCGCCGATTGTGGAGTTGAATCGCGCGGTGGCGCTGTCGATGGCCTACGGGCCGCAGGCGGGACTGGACGTGGTGGATGGCCTGCTCGATGCGCCGGCCCTGAAGAACTACCATCTGCTGCCCAGCGTGCGTGGCGACTTGCTCGCCAAGCTGGGCCGTCACGACGAAGCGCGCATCGAATTCGAGCGTGCCGCGTCGCTGACGCAAAACGAGCGCGAACGCCAGCTGCTGCTGGCCCGCGCTACCCAAACCGGGGTCAGTGCCGACATTCGGACACGAGCACAGCCCTAGCCGAGGCTACGGCTGTGCTCGTGTCCGAATGTCGGCACTGACCCCGGTTTTTTTACAGCGTGGCTTCCAGCAGCTTGACCAGCGATTCGATGCCGTCGGCGTCGGTCTGGTCGAAACGGTTTGGCAGCGGGCTGTCGAGGTCGAACACGCCGACGATGGCGCCGTCCGGGCCGCGCACCGGCACCACCAGCTCCGAACGCGAATTGACGTCGCAGGCGATGTGGCCAGGGAAGGCGTGCACGTCCGGCACGACGATGGATTTGCCTTCCACCACGGTGGTGCCGCAGACGCCGCGGCCTTTCTTGATGCGGATGCAGGCCGGCTTGCCCTGGAACGGTCCCAGTACCAGCTCATCGCCCTTGAGGAAGTAGAAACCGGCCCAGTTCAGGCCCGGCATGCTGTTGAACACCAGCGAGCTGAAATTGGCGGTGTTGGCGATCAAATCGGTCTCGCCGTGCAGCAGGCCTTGCAGCTGCGGGCGCAGGTCGTTGTACATGGCGTTTTTGGCGTCGGCGCTGTCGGTGCCGTAGGCGGTGTCGCTGAGGGTGAAGGTCATGATGTGTTGTTCAGTAGATAAGCGCAGGCGCGCCGAAGCCTCTATGGTAGCCGATCCGTCGAAATTACGAAGACTTCCTACCCTCTTTGTAGGCAGTATCCGATAGCGCGCCCGCGACGCACAGGATACTCTGGTGTGCAGCGCGTCATAAACCAAGCGGGGTAAATATGTCCACGAGAAAAAAGAACGCAGAGCCGCCGCGTCACAACAAAGCCAAGCCCGACGGGCCGCCGCCTCCCCCTTGCACCATCGATATCGACGCCTTGCTGACCATCGGCGCGGAACGCGTGCATATCGTCTGTGAAGAAGACGACAATATTACCTTTATGGCTGAATTGATCGATACCGTCTAGCCTCGGTGCGTTGGCTGACAGACGGGGACGCATTGCCGCGCCAGAATCGGCCATCGTCTCCGTCGAAAGCTCTGTATGTCCGCAGATATGGTGGTAGTCCGCAAGGAGGGCCTGTATTGCGTGCCCGGCCAGTTTTACATCGACCCGTGGCGGCCGGTGGAACGGGCCGTCATCACGCATGCGCACGGCGACCATGCGCGCGGCGGCCATCAGCATTATCTGGCGGCGGCGCCCGGCGTGAATGTCATGAAATCGCGGCTGGGGCCGATCAATATCACCGGGCTGGCCTACGGCGAGCAGGTGGTGCACAACGGCGTGACCGTGTCGCTGCATCCGGCCGGCCATGTGCTCGGCTCGGCGCAGGTGCGCATGGAGTATCGCGGCGAAGTGTGGGTGGCCTCGGGCGACTACAAGGTCGAGCCGGACCGCACCTGCGCGCCGTTCGAACCGGTGCGCTGCGATACCTTCATTACCGAATCGACTTTCGGACTGCCGATCTACCGCTGGCAGCCGGAGCAGGAAATCTTTGACGACGTCAACGCCTGGTGGCAATCGAATGCCGAACAGGGCCGCGCCACTGTGCTGCTGGGCTACAGCTTCGGCAAGGCGCAACGGCTGTTGAGCGGACTGGATTCCGGCATCGGTCCCATCATTTGCCATGGTGCGGTGCAAACCTTGAACCAGGTCTACCGCGACGAAGGCGTGTGGCTGCCGCCGACCGTGATGGTGGGCGACGTGCCGAAGAGCGAGGTCGGCAAGTCGATTGTGCTGGCGCCGCCATCAGCCGGCGGTTCGCCGTGGATCAAGCGCTTCGGCGATTTCAGCGACGGCTTTGCCAGCGGCTGGATGCAGCTGCGTGGTGCGCGGCGCCGGCGCGGCGTCGATCGCGGCTTCGTGTTGTCCGACCATGCGGATTGGCCCGGCCTGCTGGAGGCGATTTCCGCCACCGGCGCGCAGCGCGTGATCGTCACGCACGGTTCGATACCGGTGCTGGTGCGCTGGCTGCAGCAGCAGGGCTTGCAGGCCAGCGGCTTCGATACCGAATACGGCGACGATGAGGCCGAGGACAGCGGTCCGCCGCTCCCGGCTGCCGAGGAGGCCGAGCATGCGTGACTTCGCCCGCCTGTATGCCGAACTGGACGAGACCACCGCCACCAGCCGCAAGCTGGCGGCCTTGCAATCCTATTTCACGACCGCCGCGCCGCAGGATGCCGCGTGGGCGGTGTATTTCCTCGCCGGTGGCAAGCCGCGTCAGGCGGTGCCGACCAAGCTGCTGCGCCAGTACGCGATCGAATACGCCGGGCTTGAAGAGTGGCTGTTCGACGAGTGCTACCATGCGGTAGGCGACCTGGCCGAAACCATCGCCCTGATCCTGCCGCCGCCCAAGCATCCGAGCGAAATCGGCCTGGCCGACTGGGTCGAGCTGGGCATCGCACCATTGCGCGGCGCCACGCCGGAAGCGGTGCGGGCAGCACTGTTCACCTACTGGGACCAGCTCGACACGCGCGAGCGTTTCCTGCTGACCAAGCTGATCGGCGGCGGCTTCCGCGTCGGCGTGTCCCGGCTGCTGGTCACGCGCGCCTTGAGCGCCATCGCCGGGCTGGACAGCAAACTGATCGCCCAACGCCTGATGGGATGGACCGACGGCAGCGTCAGCCCGACGGCGGCCGGCTTCAAGCAACTGACCGCCGCCCATGCACCGGAGGAACTGGCGCAGCGCGGCGGTCAGCCATATCCCTTTTTTCTGGCGCATCAGCTGGAGCGCGATCCGTCCACGCTGGGCGATCTGTCGGACTGGCAGGTCGAATGGAAATACGACGGCATGCGCGCGCAGCTGGTGCGGCGCGAGGGCAAGAACTGGCTGTGGTCGCGCGGCGAAGATCTGATCACCGAACGCTTCCCCGAGCTGGCCGCGCTGCGCCTGCCGGACGGCGTGGTGCTGGACGGCGAAATCCTGATCTGGCACGGCGGTGCGACGCCGGCGCCGTTTGCCGACCTGCAAAAACGCATGGGCCGCAAGCAGGTGTCGGCGCGGCTGCTGGGCGAAATGCCGGCGGTGCTGCTGGCCTACGATCTGCTGGAACTCGATGGCCGCGATCTGCGCGATCTGCCGCAGTCCGAGCGCCGCATGTTGCTGGAACAGTTGATGGCCAGCCTGCAAGGCGCGCCGCAGCTACGGCTGGCGCCGATGATCGTCGCGGACAGCTGGGAACAGCTGGCGCTGATCCGCGCCGAGTCGCGCGAGCGCGGTGTCGAAGGCATGATGCTGAAAGCGGTGGATGCACGCTACGGCGTGGGTCGCACCAAGAGCGTCGGCACATGGTGGAAATGGAAGATCGATCCCTACAGCATCGATGCAGTGCTGATCTACGCGCAGGCCGGCCACGGGCGGCGCGCTTCGCTGTACACCGATTACACCTTTGCCGTGTGGGACAACGAGCACCGGCTGGTGCCGTTCGCCAAGGCGTATTCCGGCCTGACCGATGCGGAAATCGCGCAGGTGGACCAGGCGATCCGCAAGACCACCATCGAGAAATTCGGGCCGGTACGCAGCGTGACGCCAAGCATGGTGTTTGAGATCGGCTTTGAAGGCATCGCCAGTTCGCCGCGCCACAAATCGGGCATCGCCGTGCGCTTTCCGCGCATTCTGCGGCGACGCGAAGATAAATCGGTGGACGAGGCCGATACGCTGGAGTCGCTGAAGAACCTGCTCGCGGCGCCATGAACGCGAACGCCTGGTTCGCCGCGCGCGGCTGGACGGTGTTCCCGTTCCAGCGCGAAGTGTGGACGGCGGCGGCAGCCGGCCGCTCCGGCCTGCTGCACGCCACCACCGGCGCGGGCAAGACCTACGCCGTCTGGTTCGCCGCCTTGCAGCGCGCCGGCTATGGCGAAGCCGCGCCGCCGGTCCGCAGCGGCGCCAAGCCGCGCCGTGCTGGCGCCCGCGCGTCCGCCGGTCTGCGCGTGCTGTGGATCACGCCGATGCGCGCGCTGGCCGCCGATACGCTGCGCGCCTTGCAGGACGCCGCGCCGGACTGGCAAGTCGAAGCCCGCACCGGCGACACCAGCTCTGCCCAACGCGCGCGCCAGAACAAGCAACTGCCGGACGCCCTGATCACCACGCCGGAAAGCCTGACCCTGCTGCTCAGTCATCCCGACGCCGTTGACCGCTTCAAGCAGCTGCAGATGATCGTCATCGACGAATGGCACGAACTGATGGGCAACAAGCGTGGCGTGCAGACGCAGCTGGCGCTGGCGCGCTTGCGGCAGTGGAATCCGTCGCTGCTGGTGTGGGGGCTGTCCGCCACGCTGGGCAACCTGGAACGCGCGCGCGAGGTGCTGATGCCGGACGGCGTCATCGTGCAGGGCCACGTGGCCAAGGAAATCCTGGTCGATACGCTGATTCCCGAGCATCCGTCGCGCTTTCCGTGGGGCGGCCACCTCGGTGTGCAGATGCTGCAACCGGTGATCGGCGAAATCGCGCGGCACGCCACCACGCTGGTGTTCACCAACACGCGCTCGCAGGCCGAGTTGTGGTATCAGCACATGCTGGACGCGCGCCCGGACTGGGCCGGCCTGATCGCGCTGCATCACGGCTCGCTGGACAAGGAGGTGCGCGAATGGGTGGAGCAGGGCCTGAAGCAGGGCGCGCTGAAGGCCGTGGTGTGCACCTCCAGCCTGGACCTGGGTGTGGATTTCCTGCCGGTCGAGCGCGTGCTGCAAATCGGCAGCGCCAAGGGCATCGCCCGGCTGCTGCAGCGCGCCGGCCGCAGCGGCCATGCGCCGGGACGCGTTTCGCGCCTGACGCTGGTGCCGACGCAAAGCATGGAATTGCTGGAAGCGGCCGGCGCCATCCAGGCCGTGGCCGAACGCGACATCGAAGCGCGCCCGGTGCCGGACAAGCCGCTGGACGTGCTGGTGCAGCACCTGGTGACGATCGCGCTGGGCGGCGGCTTCCGCTCCGAAGCGCTGCTGGCCGAGGTGCGTACCGCCTGGTCCTACCGCGATCTGCGCGACGATGAATGGCAATGGGCGTTGGACTTCGTCGCGCGCGGCGGCCAGACCTTGATCGCCTATCCCGAATACCGGCGCGTGCTGCCGGACGAAGAGGGCGTCTATCGCGTGCCGGATGCGGCGCTCGGCCGGCGCCACCGCATGAGTATCGGCACCATCGTCTCGGATTCGTCGTTGCAGGTGAAATACGTCAGCGGCGGGCGGCTGGGCAGCGTGGAGGAATCGTTCATCGCGCGGCTGCGCAAGGGCGATCACTTCCTGTTCGCCGGCCGCATCCTGGAATTCGTGCGGTTGCACGAGATGACCGCCTACGTGCGCCGCGCCACCGGCGCCAAGGGAGCCGTGCCGCGCTGGCAGGGCGGCCGCATGCCGATGTCGTCGGAACTGGCGCACGCGGCGCTGGAGCAGTTGCGGCGCGCCACGCTGGACCGCTACGACTGGCCGGAGATGCAGGCGCTCAAGCCTTTGCTGGAAATCCAGCAACGCTGGTCGTCGCTGCCGACCGGCGACACCACCGTCATCGAAACCATGCACAGCCGCGAAGGGCGGCATCTGTTCATGTTTCCGTTTGCCGGCCGCTCGGTGCACGTGGGGCTGGCGTCGCTGCTGGCCTACCGTGTCGGCCGCGTGACGCCGGTGACGTTTTCGATCGCCATCAACGATTACGGTTTTGAATTGCTGTCGGCGCAGGAACTGGACTGGGCGCCGTTGCTGGATGCCAAGCAGGGCGCCGACGTCGCGCTGTTCAGCACCGATCATCTGCTGGAAGACGTGTTGGCCAGCCTGAACGCCACCGAGATGTCGCAGCGCCGCTTCCGCGAAATCGCGCGCATTGCAGGGCTGGTGTTCCAGGGCTATCCTGGACAAGGGAAGAGCGCGCGTCAATTACAGGCGTCGTCGTCCTTGTTCTTTGCCGTGTTCAGCCAGCATGACGCGGGTAATCTGTTGTTGACGCAGGCGCAGCGCGAGGTGCTGGAACAGGAGCTGGAACTTGGTCGCCTGCGCGCGACGCTGCTGGCATTGCAGGCGCGCAGCGTGCAGTTCCACGCCATCAAGCGCGCCACGCCGTTCGGCTTCGCGCTGATGGTGGAACGCTTCCGCGAAAAACTTTCGACGGAAAAATTGTCGGACCGCGTAGCCCGCCTGGTGCGCGAACTGGAAAAGGCGGCCGGACCATGATGACCACATTGGCAAACGAACAGCTGCTGCTGTTGCCGCAAAAAGCGGTGTACTGGCCGCGCGAGGGCATGCTGATCATCGCCGATATTCACTTCGGCAAGGCGGCTTCGTTCCGCGCGCTGGGCGTGCCCGTGCCTGCTGGCACCACCAGCGCCAATCTGGGCGCGCTTGACGTGCTGCTGGCGCAATACGAGGTGCGCCACATCATGTTCCTCGGCGACTTCCTGCACGCCAAGGCGGCGCACGCGCATTCCACGCTGATGGCGATGCTGGCCTGGCGCGCGCGCCATCCCGATCTGCGGCTGACGCTGGTGCGCGGCAACCATGATCTGCATGCCGGCGATCCGCCGGCGCAGCTGGACATCGAGATGGTCGACGAGCCGCATGTGATCGGGCCGTTCGCGTTTTGCCATCACCCGGACGTGCTGGTGCCGTCGTATGTGCTGGCGGGCCATGTGCATCCAGTGTACCGCTTGCGTTCGGGCTGGGAGTCGCTGCTGCTGCCATGTTTTCTGATCGGCGCCGAGCGCATGGTGCTGCCGTCGTTCGGCGCGTTCACCGGCGGCCATCCGGTGGCGCCGCAGCCAGGCGAGCGCCTGTGCGTGAGCAGCGGTGACGCGGTGCTTGAAATTCCTTTGCCGACAGCGTGACCGGAATGCTCCTACGTAGGCCGCTGGAGACGTCCTACAGCACATGGCTGGGACGTGGACTACGATGAATGCTCCTGTGATGGACGCAGGAGCTTTACTATCAGGAGATGATCATGGCAACCAGTGACAAAGACACCAAACAGAGCGAGAAAACCGGCAGCCGCCAAAGCGGCGACACCAGCAAACGCGGCTTCGCGTCGATGGACCCGGAGCAGCAGCGCGAGATCGCGGCGGAAGGCGGCCGCGCCGCCCATGAAAAAGGCACGGCACACGAGTTCACCTCGGAAGAGGCACGCCGCGCCGGCAGCATGAGTCATAAAAACGATCCGGGCCGCAGCAGTCAGAGCGCGACCACGGGCAGCGGTTCGCGCAGCAGCACCAGCGCCGGCAACAAGGGCAGCGCCAGCCAGAATGCGGACGAGGACGATACCGATCAGGACCAGGATAACAGCTCGGGCGGACGCGGCTCCAGCCGTTCCAAATCCTGATGCCCAGGTGAGGTTATAGGCAAATCGTCGTGTGCTTGCCCATATCCACCGGCGCCCGGCCAGTCATGGCAGTTTTGGCCAGTTGAACCAACTGTTTCATTTTGCTGGCGCTGGCATCCCAGTATTCCGCCGTCTGTATCCGGACCCGTATCATGGCCAGATGCGGGTCATCCAGTCCGCCGGGGAACCAGGCCCGCACCAGCGGACTCCACAGTTCCCGCGCCTTGGCCCGGTCCTTTAGCAGATACGCCTGCCCGGTCACCGACAAGTACAGCTGCTCGTCGGGATTGGAAAAGCTGACGTTCACCTCCGGGTGCGACGCCAGGTCGTGCGTAAAGGCCGCCTCGTCCGAGGTGAAGAACCACATATTCCCCTCGTTATCGATCTGCTGCGTGGTCAGCGGGCGGCTGCTCAGCACGTTATCGTTGTCCACCGTGGTGAACATGCCAAAGCGGACATGCTTGATCTTGGCGGCGATGGTGTTGATCTGATCCTGCGTATAGAGCGGCATAACGCGCCTCCATGGTAAAAATGATCGTATTTCCAGTACCTTAGCGCTCCCGCCCGGCGCCCACTGTGCGCGACTTCACCCCGGCTTTACATAATAGATACACAACTTGGCTTGACCCATCAAATGATAATCATTATCATTTATGTTTTTCAGCCAAGGAAGTCCCGTGAGCGTACAAAGCGCCAGCTCCGCCCGCAATGCCAGCCGCGCCGTCTGGCTGAAGCAATTGCACCAGTGGCATTGGATCAGCTCGGCCATGTGTTTGCTCTGCATGTTCCTGTTTTCGGTCACCGGCATCACGCTCAACCATGCGTCGCAGATCGAGGCCAAGCCGACCATCACGCGCAAGCAGGCGCAGTTGCCCGCGCC
This sequence comes from Duganella alba, assembly GCF_009674495.1. Lineage (GTDB taxonomy): Bacteria > Pseudomonadota > Gammaproteobacteria > Burkholderiales > Burkholderiaceae_D > Rugamonas > Rugamonas alba. Next base: position 163,791 of record NZ_WKJN01000009.1, read on the forward strand.
GCTGACCGCGCAACTGCGCAGCTATGCCGAGCAGCATGACGGCGCCAAGGAGCCGCTGCCGGCCCCGGTCGAGCAATGGCTGAAGGACACCTTCAAGGTGCAGCCGGGCGGCCGCAACGCCGAATGGGCCAGCGACGAGGTCTACCTGCCAATGCCGAAGGCCGGCGGCGACGCCTGGGTGCGCATCGGCCTGGAAGACGGCGGCGCCGAATTCGAGAACACCGACCGCGGCTGGATCTCCTGGCTGAACGACGTCCACAAGGGCCGCAACACCGGCCCGGCGTGGAACTGGTTCATCGACATCTTCGCCGTGCTGTGCCTGGTGTTCTGCATCACCGGTTTATTGATTTTGAAGTTCCACGCGGCCAACCGCCCGTTCACCTGGCCGATGGTGGGCCTGGGTGTGCTGATTCCCGTAGTAATTGCACTGCTGTTTATCCATTAATCCACGACAGGACCTCCATGAAATTACGCTACTCCATCGCGCTTAGTCTGCCCCTCGCCAGTGCTTCGGCCATGGCCGCCGATCTGGCGCTCAAACTCGACGTGCCGCAATTGAACGTGGCTGAATACCATCGTCCTTACATCGCCGCCTGGGTGGAAAACGCCGACCAGCAAGTGGTGGCCAACCTGGCCGTGCTGTACGACACCAAGAAGAAGGACAACGCCGGCACCAAGTGGCTCAAGGACATGCGCACCTGGTGGCGCAAGAGCGGCCGCGAACTGACGATGCCGATGGACGGCGTGTCGGGCGCCACCAAGGCGCCGGGCGAATCCACGCTGACCGTGGCCAAAGGCGCGCTGGACAAGCTGCCGGCCGGCCAGTACACCGTGATGGTGGAAGCGGCGCGTGAAGCCGGCGGCCGCGAGGTCGTCAAGGTGCCGCTGCAATGGCCGCCGAAGTCGGCACAGAACCTGACCGGTCAGGGCAAGGAAGAGCTGGGCGCCGTAGTCGTACAAGTCAAACCATAAGAACGGACGGGGATATGTCGAAATTAAATAAATCGTTGATGGCGCTGGCGTTGGCCGGTTTGTCGCTGGTGTCGCTGAACGCGCAGGCGCACAAGCCGTACATCCTGGCCTCGACCACCGAAGTGGAACCGGCCCGTGACGGCTCGGCCTGGGTGACGTTCGACGCCGCCGTGGCCGAAAACCTGTTCACCATCGACTTCACGCTGAAGCTCGACGGCCTGCTCATCACCGCGCCGGATGGCAGCAAGCTGGAGCCGCAGAACGTCAACAACGGCAAGCTGCGCAGCACCTTCGACCTGAACCTGACCAAGCCGGGCACCTACAAGGTCGCGCTGGTCAACGCCGCCGTGATGGGCAGCTACAAGGACAAGGAAGGCAATATGAAGCGCTTCCGCGCCACCGAGGAAACGCTGAAGAAGGAAGTGCCGGCCGACGCCACCGACGTCAAAGTGTCGCGTCAGGAAACCCGCGTGGAGACTTTCGTTTCCACCGGCAAGACCGACATGAACGTGTTCAAGCCGACCGGCGCGGGCCTGGAAATGGTGCCGGTCACCAATCCAACCGAGCTGCATGCGGGCGACAAGGTCACCTGGCGCTTCCTGGTGGATGGCAAGCCGGCCGCCAACCAGGGCGTGAGCCTGTTCCAGGGCGGCGTGAAGTTCCGCGGCACGCTGGGCGAGATCCGCCAGACCACCAACGACAAGGGCGAACTGACGCTGACGCTGCCGGCCGCCGGTCAGTACATGGTCAGCACCAGCTGGCCTGAAATCAAGCGCGTCGAAGGCCAGCCGCCGCAGATGCCGCCACGTCGCCTGAGCTATTCGGCGGTGGTCGAAATCCTGCCGGAATAAGGCTGGCATGCGCCGGGTTCTTCTGCCTCACGATATCTCCGACGACCCGGCGCCAGCAGGCGGCGTGATCCGCGACTACGCTGGCCGCAGCATGGGCACCAGCTGGTCGGTGCGGCTGGTGGCCGCACAGGATGCTGCCTGCGATCATTTGCAGGACGGGCTGCAACAGCAGCTCGATTTGATCGTGGCCGAGATGAGCCACTGGGAAACCGAATCCGACCTGGGCCGCTTCAACCGCGCGCCCGCCGACAGCTGGCACACCTTGCCGCCGGCGTTTTTCGACGTGCTGTCGTTTGCCATGGATGTGGCGCGCGCCTCGGGCGGCGCTTACGATCCGACCGCCGGTTCGCTGGTCAACCTGTGGGGCTTCGGTCCGTGGGGGCGTTTCGACCAGCCGGATTTTGTCGCGCCTTCCGCCGACGAAATCACCATCGCCCGCGCGCAACTGGCGGCGCGTCCGGTGCGCTTGCAGCGCGAGGGCCGCAAGGCCTTGCAGCCGGGCGGCGTGCAGCTGGATCTGTCGGCGGTGGCCAAGGGCTACAGCGTCGACCGGCTGTCCTATTATTTGAAATCGCAGGGCTTTGCGCACCACTTGGTCGAGGTGGGCGGCGAGCTGCGCGGTGCCGGCGTCAAGCCGGACGGGCAGCCGTGGTGGGTGATGCTGGAACAGGTCATCGACGCCGCGCCGGACGCCGTCGTGCCGGGCGAGCTGATGCTGGCGCTGCATAGCCTGGCGGTCGCCACCTCGGGCGATTACCGGCGCTACTTCCGGCTGGATGGCCAGCGCTACTCCCACACCATCGACCCGCGCAGCGGCATGCCGATCGCCAACGACCTGGCCTCGGTGACCGTGGTGCACGCGCAGTGCATGGCGGCCGACGCCTGGTCCACCGCGCTGACCGTGCTGGGCTGGCGCGACGGCCTGCATCTGGCCGAGTTGCAAGGACTGGCCGCGCGCTTCGTCGTGCGCCAGGCCGACGGCCATTTCACCGAATACCTGAGTACCCATTTACGCGGCATGTTAGACGAATGATCTGGACCAACGACCCCACCCGATTGATGCTGGTGGCAGGCATGAGCGTGAGTTACGCGCTGGTCTGCCTCGCGCCGTACCTGCGCACGCGCCGCAAGCGACTGGCCGCCGCGCGCGCCAAGGCGGAGGCGGCAGCGTCGCCCGGCTGGATCGTCACCTACGCCAGCCAGACCGGCAATGCCGAAGAACTGGCGCAGCAGACCGCCGCGACCCTGAAGCTGGCCGGCATTCCGGCGCGGCTGTGCGAGCTGTCCGAACTGAACGCGGACGACTTGCTGCGCGCCGAGCGCATCCTGTTCCTGGTCAGCACCTACGGCGAAGGCGATGCGCCGGATGCGGCGGCCGGCTTTGCAGGCCGCTTGATGACCACCTCGCTGCCACTGCCGCAACTGCATTACGCGGTGCTGGCGCTGGGCGACAGCGCCTACGCCCAATTCTGCGGCTTCGGCCGTTCGCTGGATCAATGGCTGCAAGCGCAGGGCGCGCAAAGCCTGTTCCCGGGCGTGGAAGTGAATCGCAGTTCGGACGAGGCGATCGGACAATGGCGGCAGCAGCTGAGCCATCTGGCCGGCACCAGCGACGCGCCGGACTGGAGCGCGCCAGCGTTCGACGAATGGCGCCTGAGCGAGCGCGTGCAGTTGAACGCCGGCAGCGCTGGTGCGCCGGTGTACCACCTGGAACTGGAGCCGGTGGGCGGCGCGCTGCCGGAATGGCAGTCGGGCGACCTGGTGCAAGTTGCCGCGCCGGCCGATCCGTCGCGCGCGCGCGAGTATTCGATCGCCTCGATACCGGCCGATGGCCGCGTGCACCTGTTGGTGCGTCTGCATACGCATGAGGATGGCAGCCACGGCGTCGCCTCCGGCTGGCTGACACAGCAGGCGGTGCTGGGCGCGACGGTGCAGCTGCGCTTGCGCCAGCATCGTCGCTTCCGCCTTGAAGGCAACGCCGAACGTCCGCTGATCCTGATTGGCAACGGCAGCGGCATCGCCGGCCTGCGCGGCCACCTGAAAGCGCGCGCGTTGGCAGGGCAGGGCCGCAACTGGCTGCTGTTCGGCGAACGCAACGCCGCCCACGACTACCACTACCGTGCCGAGCTGGACGGCTGGCAGCGCGACGGCATGCTGGAAAAGCTCGACATGGTGTTCTCGCGCGATCAGGCCGAGCGCCGCTACGTGCAAGACCGGCTGGCCGAACAGACCGCAACAGTACGTGAATGGATTGCCGAAGGCGCCGCGATCTACATCTGCGGCAGCCTGGACGGCATGGCCGGCGGCGTCGACGCCGCGCTCGAAGCAGCGCTGGGCCGCGAAGGCCTCGACGAACTGGCCGCCGCCGGCCGCTACCGCCGCGACGTCTACTGAAAACTCGGGGGTCAGGTCCCCCATTTCTACACGAGCCCGGCCGTAGCGAACGCTAAGGCCGGGCTCGTGTAGAAATGGGGGACCTGACCCCGGAGTTATTCGGCGCCGGCTTGTTCCAGGCCTCGGGCGAGGCTGGAGATGCTGGGGTTGTCGATGAAGACGCAGCGCTTGCCGGTGCGCTTGCAGTAGTCCTTGACGCGCCAGTAGGCGCTGTGGCTGATGCAGCCGGTCTGGCAGATCACCAGGTCCGCCGCCGCCAAGCTCGCTTCGAGGCGGTTGGCGTTGTCTTCCAGCCCGCCATCGTGGTGCGCGAATTGCGCGCCTTCGCGTTCGATCAGCTCGCGGTAGCTGGCGACGTTGCCGTTGCGACCGCCCACACACAGCACCGCGCGGTCGCTCAGGCGCAGCGGCATTTTCATCACGTGTTCGACCACCTGGCGGGCCGCTTCCTGCGGCGGCGGTGCGGCGACCGGCGCTTCGGCGGCGCGCGCCAGTTCCAGCTTCAGCTCGGCGATCTGGTTGCGCATCGCGCGTTCGCGTTCTTCCATCTGGCCCAGACGGTCGGCCAGCTTGGCGCGCGATTCCAGGCCGGGGATCGACAGTTTCAGCTGCTCCAGCTCGACCCGGACGGAATCGATCATGCTGTCCTTGCCCACCACCTGCGCGCGCAGCTGCATCAGTTGGGCCGCGTGCTTTTCGGCGTCGGCGGTTTTTTCCGCCATCAGCGCGGCGGCGCGTTGCTGGCTCTTGTTGAGGTCGTGCGTCAGGCGCTTGTTTTCTTCCAGCGTGGCGTTGAACTTGGTGATGTCGGCACGCACGCAGGCGCCGGCCTGGTGCTGCACCATGTGCAGGTCGCGGCACATCTGCTCTTCCAGTTCGGAGGTGCAGCGCGGATGCGTCAGGCCGGCCCAGAAGGCGCCGGCGACGTCGCCGTTGTTGACGGCCGTGCGCCACATCTCGGCCACCTGTTCGGTGCTCTTGGCGTTGCGGAAGCGCAGCAGCACCGGCGCGTAGCGGCGCTCCAGTTCCTTCTGCAGCGCTTCGGACAGGCGGTTGCGGCTGGCGCATTCGGTGACCGCGCCGACGTGCACTTCATAGTCGTCCGCCACCACCTTGCCGTTGGTGACTTTGTCGACCAGCTTGCGCAGCACGCCCAGCGGGAAGCCGACACCGACCAGCGGGCAGTGGCAGGCATGGCCCAGCTCCCACAGCCGGCGGCGGCGCGATGCTTGCGCTTCCTGGCCGCCCAGCACGCTCATGACGTTGTTGATCACCGGTTTGATGACTTGCTTGGGCTGCTCGGCCGGACGCGGGCTCGGGCTGGCCACCGGCCCGGCCACTTGCGGCATGGCGGCGGCGATGATGGCGGCCAGCGGATCGTGTTTCTCGCACATGGTCAACGGCTCCGCTCAGGCGACCGACGGCACGGTGCGCGCACGCGCCATGATGCGGCTGAGGAAGTTGGTTTTTTCCTGCTCGTGCATATTGCGCTCGACTTCGCTGGCCCACTGTTCCGACAGCTGGGCGCAGGTGGCGCTCAGGACCGGCGCCAGGTCGGGCAGGCTGGCCAGCGCTTTCAGGTGGCGCTCGATGACCGAGGCCAGCTTGACGCAGCTGCCGGAGGTGTCGGCGCCGGCGGTGTAGTGCGACATCAGATGCAGCACGGCGGACAGCATCAGTTCGGGATTGTGGCCGCCATGCGATGGGGCGAGGAAAATCGGGTTGCTATGTTCGATGGCCATCAGACACTCCTGGTTCGGTAGAGAGTTTGGCTGGCTGCATGGCTGGCTACTCGGGGGGAGAGTGGGCGCGGCGGCGCCCTTTAACGCACAGTTAATCGTTGCTTACGCGGTCAGAATCAGTTTGTTGAGCTGGGTGATACGCAGGCGATACACGCGGCCGCCATGTTCGATTTCCAGCTCGCGGCCGCCATCCATCAGGCCGGCGCTGCTGACGCGCTTGACCGGCTTGACCGCTTGCACGGCGGCGTTGACAGGGTGGGCAGCGATGGCTGGCGGCATTGCAGGGGTAGTGGTAATCATCGTCTGGTTCTCCATAAATAAGAATGATTCGTATTTGCATTCATTATTGTGGAAGGTGGGCTGGAATGCAAGCGTTTTTCTACGGTTTTTCGTTGCAATGGAGATAAAACAGATAAAAAAACGGCCCGGTCATGAACCGGGCCCAAGGCTGGGTAATGCGGGAGGTAGTTACTACAGAATCACTACTGAATCACAACTGAATCACAACTGAATCACACTACTGGTACTACAAAGCCGCCAGCAACTGGCCGGACGGTACGGTGTCGCCACCCTTGGACTTGCCGGTGGCGGGCTTGCCCCGCGTGCGCGACGGCGGCAGGCGGCGCAAGGTTTTCAGGGCTTCGGAATCCTTGATGCCGATGGTGCGCTGGTCGACGCTGATCAGGCCGATTTCGTTGAACGCCGACAGCGTGCGGCTCACGGTTTCCAGCGTCAGGCCCAGGTAGCTGCCGATTTCGTGGCGCGTCATGCGCAGGTTGAACAGCTTGCTGGAATAGCCCATCTGCGCGAAGCGCTCGGCCAGCGCCACCAGGAAGCGCGCCACGCGGGCTTCGGCGCTGAGCGCGCCCAGCATGCCGATCATGGCCTGCTCGCGCACCAGCTCGCGGCTCATGACGCCGTACATCATGTTTTCCAGTTCCAGGTGGATGCGGCCCAGCGCGGTCAGCTTCTTGAACGGCAGCAGGATCAGGTCGCAATCGGACAGCGCCACCGCCTCCGACGAGTAGTGGCGGGTGTGGATGCCGTCCACGCCCAGCATGTCGCCCTTCATCGGGAAGCTGAGCACCTGTTCGTTGCCGTATTCGTCGATCAGCACGGTTTTCAGGAAGCCGGAGTTGACGATGTACAGCGTGTCGAACGGCTGGCCGATGGTGTGGATGCGCTGGCCGGTCTTGAACTGCACGTGCTGGAACAGCAGTTCTTCATTGGCGATCGAATTGGCCGCCGGAATGTGCAGCAGGTCGCAGACTTCCTTGAGGTTCGACCAGAGCCGCCCTTGACGCTGGCGGCCGGCTTCCATCGACGACGATTGCAGCGCCGTCGTGGCCGGGCGAATTTCAGACGTTTGCGTAGACAGCATGGTGGTCTCCTGTGGGCAGGTATCTGGACGGTATGGTTTCAGTATGCCAACACAGTGAGCGGATAGATATCAGCAATGGCTGAATCTAAAGGTAGGAGCCGGGCTAACGTTTGTAGGAGAAGTCCTACCAATGAGCCTGCTATCAGGTCTTGAACGGGGACAGCAGCCGGTGCGCGACCGCGTATTGCACCATTTCCGACAACGAGCTCATGCCCATTTTCTGCATGATGCGGGTTTTGTGGGTGCTGACGGTCTTGACGCTCAGGTGCAGGCTGTTGGCGATCTCGGTGATCGAGCGGCCGGCCACCAGCAGCGAGAACACTTCGAACTCGCGGTCCGACAGCTGCTTGTGCAGCAGCGACTCGTGCGGCATCATGATGTTCAGCGCCAGCTGCTCGGCCACCTCGGTGCTGATGTAGGGGCGGCCGGAGGCCACCTTGCGGATCGCGCCCACCAGCTGGGTGCCGGCGCTTTCCTTGGTCAGATAGCCCTGGGCGCCGGCGCGGATGGCGCGCACCGCGTATTGTTCTTCCTCGTGCATGGTGAGGATCAGGATCGCCAGCTTGGGCGCCTCGGCCTTGATCTGGCGGATCAGGTCGACGCCGCTGCGGCCCGGCATGGATAAATCGAGCAGCAGCAGGTCGAAGCCGCCCTGGCGCACGTGGCCCAGCACCTCGAAGCCGTCGATGGCTTCGCCGACGATGTCGATGTCCGGCGCGCCATCAAGGATGCGCTTGAGGCCTTCGCGCATAATGGTGTGGTCATCCGCAATCACGATTCGAATCATGGAAGGGCCGCTCAAAAATGATTAATAGTAAGTGTTATTATTTTTGAATCAACCTTATGATCTTACTACAAACTGCGGCCCGTGGGACGTTATTTGGTCCCGGGTTCCTTGATCAGACGGTGCACCAGCACCGGAATTTTGGAATGCTGCAACACCTTGTTGGTAACGCTACCTAGCAGCAGCTGGCCCCAGCCGCTGCGGCCGTGCGAGCCCATGAAGATCAGGTCGCAGCCATGCTGTTGCGCCACGTCGACGATTTTCAGCGCCGCGCTTTCGTGGAAGGCGGTCATGGCTTCGCAGCGCACGCCGCGCCTGGCGCAGGAGTCGGCCACGTCCTGGGTGTGCTCCTGGCCGGCGCGCTGCATGGCGGCGCGGTATTCGGTTTCGCTGGGATAGCTGGGCGGGATGATTTCGACGTAGATCGGGTACTGGTATTCGGGCGCCACGAACAGCGCCAGCACCTCGGCGCCGAGCTGTTCGGCGAACTGCACGCCGGCGCACGCGGTCTTGCTGGAGACGGCCGAACCGTCGGTGGTGATCAGGATTTTGCGGTACATGATGAACCTCCTTTCAGATCAACTCCGTGCTTCATTGTAGTCCCGATTTACATTATTGACAGTATAGAAAGACTTGATGTTTATCAAATAAAAGCGCTTTATCCTGTGCGGCACGGTGTGGGCTTTTATGCCTTTTACACCTTTTTTTTGCACTAAAGCACTACTTTTGTGTCATGGACCGTCCCCCGGCGATCTATCCAATGTTAGTATCTCCAAATACAGCAAGTTTAGGGCAGTAAATTTATCAATATGGAGAAGCAGGGATTATGACTAACGCCGCTGACGATTTCGACGCCTTATTTGAAGAAGTGTCCGCTCAGAGCAAGACCGCAGCGCCTGCTCCAGCGCCTGCGCCAGCCCCGGCCGCCAGCGCAGAAGATGACCTGGAAAGCCTGTTTGAAGAAGTCGCCGCCGCGCGCCCGGCCGATGCCGCGCCGGCCGCCGCCATTGCCGCACCTGCCGCCGCTGCGGCCGAGGGTGACGGCGACGGCGAGCCGAAGGAAGACAAAGCCATGTTCGAACGCCTGGGCGGCATCGTGCGTCTGCTGCACGATTCGCTGCGCGAGCTGGGCTACGACAAGGCGCTGACCGAGGCATCGACCCAGATCAACGACGCCCAGGACCGCCTGGAATACGTCGCCACGCTGACCGAGCAGGCCGCCAACAAGGTGCTCAACACGCTGGACGAGGCGATGCCCGACCAGGACACCCTGTCGAAGCAGTCGAAGGACATGGAAAACCGCTGGGCCGACCTGTTCGCGGGCAAGCTCAGCCTCGACCAGTTCAAGCAGCTGGCCGGCGATGCGCAGCAGTTCGCCATTGCCGTGTCGGCCGCGACCGAGACCGAGAAAGCCCGCCTGCTCGACATCATGATGGCGCAGGACTTCCAGGACATCACCGGTCAGCTGATCAAGAAAGTGGTGAACATCACCAAAACTGTCGAGAGTGAACTGGCCACGCTGCTGCGCGACAACGCGCCGCCGGCGGTCAAGGAGAAGATCGCACAGAAAGAGGTGTCCCTGATGTCCGGCCCGTCGGCTCCGACCGTGGCGCTGAACCAGGATAGTGTTGACGATCTTCTTGCCGATCTGGGGTTCTAATGGACGATATGCTGAAGGATTTCGTCGTCGAGGCGATGGATCTGGCGGTCAATGTCGAGGAGCACCTGCTGCGCCTCGAACGCGACCCGGACAATAAAGAAACGCTGAATGCGGTGTTCCGCTCCTTCCACACCATCAAGGGCGGCGCCGGGTTCATGGGCCTGCCGGCGATGGTGACCGCCTGCCACCTGACCGAGAATCTGTTCGACGCCCTGCGTACCGGCGCCGCGCCGGTGACGCCGCTGTCGATCGAAGCGGCGCTGCAGGCGTCGGGCTTCGTGGCCGACCAGCTGGCCGAACTGAACAACGGCGCCGAGCCGAGCAGCCTGCCGGCCTTGCCGGCCAGCCTGGAAACGCTGCTCAACGACGCCATCGCCGGCAAGACCGATTCCGCACCGGCCAAACCTGCCGCCGCACCGGCGCCAGCGCCGGCCGCCGCCGCGCCCGCACCGGTTGCGGTCGCCGCGGCGGTGTCGTCGCCGGACGGCCTGGACTGGGAAGGCATGTACGAAGCCGTGATGCCGGCCGGTAGCTACACCCGTTCCGCACCGGCCCCTGTCGCGGCTGCCGCGTCGGCGCCGGTGCCGGCCGCTGAAATCGCCGCCGTGGCCGCCGCCGTGCAGGTCGCGCCGAAAGCCCGCGAAGCCACCGAGAAACGCGAAGAGCGTCCGCAAAGCGCGCCGGCCAAGGAAGAATCGATCCGTATCGACGCCGTCAAGCTCGACGCGCTGCTGGAAGTGGCCGGCGAATCGGTCCAGGCCGCCAACCAGGCCGCCGTGCTGCTGGAGCGCCTGCTGCAATTCAAATTCGAAGGCCAGGCGCAGACGCTGATGGCGACGCTGGCGGAAACGCTGGAACGCGCCTCGCGCTACTCCACCGAACTGCAGCGCGCCACGCTGGCGACCCGCATGCAGCCGGTCGGCCGCCTGTTCCAGAAGTTCCCGCGCCTGGTGCGCGAGCTGGCCAAGGATCTGGGCAAGGAAGTCGAACTGAACATCGAAGGCGCGGAGACCGAAGTCGACCGCGTGGTCGTGGATTCGCTGTACGATCCGCTGGTGCACATGCTGCGCAACTCGCTGGACCACGGCGTCGAGACGCCGGAAGAGCGCGCCATTGCCGGCAAGCCGATCAAGTCCTTCATCCAGCTCAAGGCATGGCAGGAAGCCAACAGCGTCATGATCGTGCTGCAGGATGACGGCAAGGGCATGGACCCGGTGCGCCTGCGCCAGAAAGCCTTGCAGAAGGGCCTGATCTCGGAATCGGCGCAGTTGTCCACCGACGATTGCCTGCAACTGGTATTCTTGCCGGGTTTCTCGACCAAGGAAGTGGCATCGAGCGTGTCCGGCCGCGGCGTCGGCATGGACGTGGTGAAGACCGCCGTGGAGAAAAACCGCGGCGCGATCCAGATCGAGTCCGAGCTGGGCAAGGGCACCAAGTTCTCCATCCGCCTGCCGATCGAGCTGTCGATCGTGCCGACCATGCTGGTGTCGACCTCGGGCGCCGCGCTGGCGCTGCCGATGGCCGTGGTCCAGCGCGTAGTCGAGCTGCCGGAAGTGTTCATGGAAGTGGGCGGCGCGCCGGTGCTGAAAGACCAGGGCCGTCCGCTGCCGGTGCGCTCGCTGGCCGACTCGCTGGGCTACGACAGCTGCCGCGAGAAGGTGGGGATTGTTGTCTCGGCGCCACAGCCGTACATCCTGGCCGTGGAAGCGGTCGATGGCACCGCCGACCTGGTGATCAAGCCGATGACGGCGATTACCGTCGAGGGCATTACCGGCACGGCGCGCTCCGCGGAGGGCGAGCTGGTGCTAGTGGTGGGCCTATCGTTCCTAATGGACGGTTGTCGAGGTAGTGTACGCATGGCGGCCTGAGTCTTAGCAGACTCGGACCAGAAAGACCAAAAGCCTGCGTTCACGCAGGCTTTTTTTTTGCAGTACAGAATACAGGGGCCGTACCAAGTGGATGGATGGGCAGAAGGCGTCGGGCTCAAGAGGCTGGACCGCGGTGGCTGCTATTGCATTGCACAATATGGCATAATCAAGTTGGATAATAGTAGCAGTACCAAAAAGACATCATGAAGACGCTTTACGACAAACTCTGGGAATCCCATGTGGTCCGTACCGAAGACGACGGCACCACCATCCTGTATATCGACCGTCACCTGGTGCACGAAGTCACCAGCCCGCAAGCCTTCGACGGCCTGCGCGAAGCCAACCGCCAGCCATGGCGGCTGTCGGCCAACCTGGCGGTCGCCGACCACAACGTGCCGACCACCTCGCGCGCCGAGGGCATCGCCGATCCGGTCTCGCGCCTGCAGGTCGAAACGCTGGACAAGAACGCCAAGTCCTACGGCCTGACCTACTTCAACATGAACGACAAGCGCCAGGGCATCGTCCACGTGATCGGCCCGGAGCAGGGCGCGACCCTGCCGGGCATGACCGTGGTCTGCGGCGACTCGCACACCTCGACCCACGGCGCCTTCGGCGCGCTGGCGCACGGCATCGGCACCTCGGAAGTGGAGCACGTGCTGGCCACCCAGACGCTGCTGCAGAAGAAATCGAAAGCCATGCTGGTCGAAGTCAACGGCGCGCTGCCGGCCGGCGTCACCGCCAAGGACATCGTGCTGGCCATCATCGGCAAGATCGGCACCGCCGGCGGCACCGGCTACTGTATGGAGTTCGGCGGCGCGGCCATCCGCGCGCTGTCGATGGAAGGCCGCATGACCGTCTGTAACATGGCGATCGAGGCGGGCGCGCGCGCCGGCATCATCGGCGTCGACGACACCACCATCAACTACGTCAAGGGCCGTCCGTTCTCGCCGGCCGGTCCGCACTGGGACATGGCGGTCGCCTACTGGCGCACGCTGCACACCGATCCGGGCGCCAAGTTCGACCTGGTGGTGACGCTGAACGCCGCCGAGATCAAGCCGCAGGTCACCTGGGGCACCTCGCCCGAGATGGTGCTGCCGGTCGACGGCCGCGTGCCGGACCCGGACCACGAGAAGGACAGCGTCAAGCGCAGCGCCATGGAAAAGGCGCTGGTGTATATGGACCTGAAGCCGAACACGGCCATTGAAGACATCCGCATCGACAAGGTGTTCATCGGCTCCTGCACCAATTCGCGCATCGAAGACCTGCGCGCCGCCGCCGCCGTGGTGCGCGGCAAGCAGCGCGCCTCCAACGTCAAGCTGGCGCTGGTGGTGCCGGGCTCCGGCCTGGTCAAGGAACAGGCCGAACGCGAAGGCCTGGACCGCATCTTCAAGGATGCCGGTTTCGAATGGCGCGAGCCGGGCTGCTCGATGTGCCTGGCGATGAACGCCGACCGCCTGGAACCGGGCGAGCGCTGCGCCTCGACTTCCAACCGTAATTTTGAAGGACGCCAAGGTCAGGGCGGACGCACCCATCTGGTGTCTCCCGCCATGGCCGCGGCAGCCGGTATCGCCGGCCATTTCGTTGACGTGCGCGCATTGCACTAACACCCATTATCCATCGGGAACCACCATGAAAAAACTGTTCGCTCTGACTCTCCTCGCTATCGCTATCACCGGCTGCAACACCATTGCCGGCATGGGCAAGGATGTACAGAAAGCCGGCCAGGCGGTGCAGGGCGCCGCGGGCCATTGATACCCGACCCGGCCGCGCGGCCACGCCGCGCGGCACACTTATGAAGCATCATGGAAAAATTTACGATTTATGAAGGACTGGTCGCGCCGCTGGATCGCGCGAATGTCGATACCGACGCCATCATTCCGAAGCAGTTCCTGAAGTCCATCCACCGCACCGGCTTCGGTCCCAACCTGTTCGACGAATGGCGCTACCTGGACCACGGCGAACCGGGCATGGACAACAGCAAGCGTCCGCTGAATCCGGACTTCGTGCTGAACGAGCCGCGCTATCAAGGCGCCTCGATCCTGCTGACCCGCAAGAACTTCGGCTGCGGCTCCTCGCGCGAACACGCGCCGTGGGCGCTGGACCAGTACGGCTTCCGCGCCGTGGTGGCGCCGTCGTTTGCCGACATCTTCTTCAACAACTGTTTCAAGAGCGGCTTGCTGCCCATCGTATTAACTGAAGCGCAGATCGATCATCTGTTCAACGAAGTCAAGGCCTTCCCCGGATACAAACTGGTGGTCGACCTTGAGCAGCAGCGCATTTCCACCAGCAACGGCAGCGTCTCCTATCCCTTCGAGATCGACGCCTTCCGCAAATACTGCCTGATGAACGGCCTCGACGATATCGGCCTGACGCTGCGTCACGCCGACACCATCCGCGAATACGAAGCGCGTCATCTGGCAACCCAACCATGGTTGGCTAACGTCATCTAAAGATAAAAGACATGAAAATCGCAATCCTCCCGGGCGACGGCATCGGCCCGGAAATCGTCGCACAGGCCGTCAAGGTGCTGAATGTGCTGGGCGAACCATTTGAAATGGAAACCGCACCGGTCGGCGGCGCCGGCTACGAAGCCAGCGGCCACCCGCTGCCGGACGCCACGCTGAAGCTGGCCCAGGACGCGGACGCCGTGCTGTTCGGCGCCGTCGGCGACTGGAAGTACGACACGCTGGACCGCCCGCTGCGTCCCGAGCAGGCGATCCTGGGCCTGCGCAAGAACCTGGGCCTGTTCGGCAACCTGCGTCCGGCCATCCTGTATCCGGAACTGGCCAACGCCTCGACGCTGAAGCCGGAAATCGTTTCCGGCCTGGACATCCTGATCGTGCGCGAACTGACCGGCGACATCTACTTCGGCCAGCCGCGCGGCGTGCGCGAATGCCCGGACGGCCCGTTCAAAGGCCAGCGCGAAGGCTTCGACACCATGCGCTACGCCGAAGGTGAAATCCGCCGCATCGCCCACGTGGCGTTCCAGGCCGCGCAAAAGCGCGACAAGCGCCTGACTTCGGTGGACAAGGCCAATGTGCTGGAGACCTTCCAGTTCTGGAAAGACATCGTCACCGATGTGCACAAGGAATACCCGGACGTCGCGCTGGATCACATGTACGTCGACAACGCCGCCATGCAACTGGTGCGCGCGCCGAAGAAGTTCGACGTCATCGTCACCGGCAATATGTTCGGCGACATCCTGAGCGACGCGGCGGCCATGCTGACCGGTTCGATCGGCATGCTGCCGTCGGCCTCGCTGGACGCCAACAACAAGGGCCTGTACGAACCATCGCACGGTTCGGCGCCGGACATCGCCGGCAAGGGCATCGCCAATCCGCTGGCGACCATCCTGTCGGCCGCGATGATGCTGCGCTATTCGCTGAACAGGCAGGAGCAGGCGAACCGCATCGAGGACGCCGTCAAGAAAGTGCTGGCCCAGGGCCTGCGCACCGCCGACATCTACGAAGAGGGCACCACCAAGGTGGGCACCGAAGAGATGGGCAACGCGGTCGTCAAGGCACTCGCATAAAAATTCATAGACAAGGAAGAGCAAAATGAAACTCGTAGGTCTGGTAGGTTGGCGCGGTATGGTGGGTTCGGTCCTGATGCAGCGCATGCAGGAAGAGGGCGATTTCGCCCATATCGAACCGGTGTTCTTCACGACGTCGAATCCGGGCGGCAACGCGCCGGCCATGGCCAAGAACGAAACCAAGCTGAAAAGCGCCACCGATATCGACGAACTGAAAAAGTGCGAGATCATCATCTCGTGCCAGGGCGGCGACTACACCACCGAGGTGTTCCCGAAACTGCGCGCGGCCGGCTGGAACGGCTACTGGATCGATGCCGCATCGACGCTGCGCATGGAAAAAGACGCGGTCATCGTGCTGGACCCGGTCAATATGCACGTCATCAAGGACGCGCTGGGCAAGGGCGTGAAGAACTTCATCGGCGGTAACTGCACCGTGTCGTGCATGCTGATCGGCCTGGGCGGCCTGTTCCAGCACGGTCTGGTCGACTGGATGACCTCGATGACCTATCAGGCCGCATCGGGCGGCGGCGCGCAGCACATGCGCGAACTGCTGACCCAGTTCGGCACCATCAACGGCGCGGTCAAGCCGCTGCTGGACGATCCGGCGTCGGCCATCCTGGAAATCGACCGCCAGGTGCTGGCCACCCAGCATGGCCTGTCGCCGGAAGAGATCAAGCAGTTCGGCGCGCCGCTGGCCGGCAACCTGATCCCGTGGATCGACAAGGACCTGGGCAACGGCCAGTCCAAGGAAGAATGGAAAGCCGGCGCCGAGACCAACAAGATCCTCGGCCTGGGCGCGGACTTCGGTTCCAAGGCGATTCCGGTCGACGGCCTGTGCGTGCGCATCGGCGCCATGCGCTGTCACTCGCAGGCGCTGACCATCAAGCTGAACAAGGATGTGCCGCTGGACGAAATCACCGACATCATCGCCTCGGCCAACCAGTGGGCCAAGGTGGTGCCGAACACGCGTGAAGCGTCGGTCAAGGATCTGTCGCCGGCCGCCGTCACCGGCAGCCTGACGATTCCGGTCGGCCGCCTGCGCAAGATGAGCATGGGGCCGGAGTACCTGTCGGCCTTCACCGTGGGCGACCAGCTGCTGTGGGGCGCGGCCGAGCCGCTGCGCCGCATGCTGCGCATCGTGCTGGACCAGTAAGCGTCAGACGGCGATTCCGGCAGCGGCATCGTTGTAAGAGAAGGGGTTTTTCCTATGTGTTCTCATAGGAGAAATCCCTTTTTTACGTTTAAAGTAGTGTAATGCTTGCACGCTCTTGTGCAGGATGTTATGTTGATATATCTGGGAAAGTAACATTTTCCAACTGACAACCATAAGAATCGCCCCACTATGCCTGTACAAAATCGCCCCCGCATTGTTTCGTTTGCGTTGAAAACTCTCACCAGCGCAGTCGCCAGCGCGGTGCTGATGGCCGCCACGGCCAATGCGGCCGGATTGGGCAAGCTGACCGTCCTGTCTTCACTGGGCCAGCCGCTGCGGGCGGAAATCGAATTGACCGCCGTGTCCGCCGAAGAAGCCAATGGCCTGGTGGCCAAGCTGGCGCCGGCCGACGCCTTCCGCAGCGCCAATATCGACTTCAATCCGGCGCTGACGGCGTTGCGTTTTGACGTCGAGCAGCGCAACGGCCGCCAGGTCATCAAAGTGAGCTCCAGCCAGGCCATCAACGAGCCCTTCGTCGACATGCTGCTGGAACTGACGTGGACCGGCGGCCGCCTGGTGCGCGAATACACCTTCCTGCTGGACCCGCCGGACCTGCGCGCCACGCAGGCGCCGCAAGTGACGGCGCCGGTGGATGTCAGCAATCGTACCGCGCCAGCCGCCGCGCCAGCCGCCGCGCCAGCGCCGGCGCCAGCCGCCGCGCAGCCTGCGCCAGCGCGTGCGCCGGCAGCCGCACCGGCCAAGGCCGCTGCCGAGGAGTACACCGTCAAGCGCGGCGACAACCTGACCCGCATCGCCAGCCAGGTCAAGCCGGTCGACGTGTCGCTCGATACCATGCTGGTCGCCTTGTACCGCGCCAATCCGGAAGCCTTCAGCGGCAAGAACATGAACCGCCTGAAATCGGGCCAGATCCTGGCCGTGCCGGATAGCGAGCAGATCCGCGCTGTCGGCGGCGAAAGCGAAGCGCACGGCGTGGTGGTCGCGCATGCGGCCGACTTCAACGCCTACCGCGCCAAGCTGGCCGGCCAGGTGGCCGCCGCAACGCCGGCCAAGGAAGCCGATCCAACGCAGAACGTGTCGGGCAAGATCACCGCCAAGGTGGAAGAAAAACCCAACGCCACCAACACCGCCACCGACAAGCTGACGCTGTCCAAGGGCACCACCGCCGCGCCGCAGGCCGGCAAGACCGGCGTGGCGGCGGAAGAAGACAAGATCGCCAAGCAGAAGCAGGTGGACGAAGCCGCCGCCCGCGTCAAGGAACTGGAAAAGAACGTCAACGATCTGGAAAAGCTGATGGCGTTGAAGAGCAAGACGGCGGCCGAGGTGAAAGCGCCGGCGGCCTCCGCCTCGGCTTCCGCCGCAGCGTCGGTCCCGGCGCCAGCCGCCGACAAGCCGAAGCGCACGCCGGTACTGCCGCCGAAGCGCATCGCCGAGCCGAGCCTGTTCGAAACCCTGATGGACAACATGGCCTATGTCGGCCTGGCCGCCGTGGCCGTGCTGGCCGGCGCGCTGGCCATCATGTCCTCGCGCCGCCGCAAGAAATTCGTGGTGCCGCAGGACGAGCCGTCGATCCTGGGCGATACCGCCATGCCGCCGCCGCAGCCGCTGATCGCCGAAGCGGGCGGCCAGAGCATCGACACCAACAACAGCGTGTTCAACTCGAACTTTGCGCCGTCGGCCAGCCAGCTCGATACCAACGAAGTCGATCCGGTGGCGGAAGCCGACGTCTACATCGCCTACGGCCGCGATGCGCAGGCGGAAGAAATTCTGAAAGAAGCGCTGCGCACCCATCCGGAGCGCCACGCCGTCCGCCTGAAGCTGCTGGAAATCTATTCGGCCCGCAAGGATGCGCGCGCGTTTGAAACCCAGGCTTCCGAGCTGTACGCGCAAACGCGCGGCCAGGGCGACGAATGGGAGCAGGCCGCCGCCATGGGCAAGGCGCTGGATCCGGCCAATCCGCTTTACAGCGAAGGCCCGCAGGACGGTTTCGCCACCGCGCCGATCGCCACCGCCGCCGTGGCCGCAGGTGTCGCCGCTGCCGCCGCGCCGGACTTCGGCAGCGACTACGGCAACACCTTCGCCGCCGAGGCGCCCGCCGCACCGGCGCCGCTGGACTTCGACCTGAGCCAGGATGCGGTGCGTTCCGCGCCGATCTCGCACAGCCCGGACTTCGGCGCCGACTTTGGCGCCAACGATCTGGAAACCGCGCTGCCGCAAGCGGCGGACGCCAGCGTGTCGCCGGCATCGGTCGCGGCCGACAACCTGATGGACTTCGATCTGGGCGGCCTGAGCTTCGAGCCGGTCGCCGCGCCGGCGCCGGCGATTGAAATGCCGGCGCCGGCGGCGGAAGCCGACGACATGAGCATGGACTTCGGCTTCGATCTGCCCACCCCGGCGCCGGCGCCGGCTCCGGCGCCTGCCCCTGCCCCGGCCGCCGCACGGGAACTGACCGCGGTCGGCGATCCGCTCGACCTCGACCTGGCCGGCTTCGATATTCCGGAAGTGCCGGCGTTCACCGCGCCGCTGAAGGAAGCCACGCCGCTGGACTTCGAAACCACGCTGGACCTGCCGGGCGACGTAGAAACCATCGCTCCCGCGCCGGCCCCGGCCGCACAGGAATTCGACCTGTCCAGCATCGACCTCGACCTGGGCGGCTTCGGCGCCGACACCGCCGGCGAAGCGCCGGCCGCCGCGCCGGCCAGCAACGAACCGCTGTCGGCCCTGCACATGGAGATGGACACCAAGCTGGACCTGGCGGTCGCCTATCAGGAAATCGGCGACAAGGAAGGCGCGCGCGAGCTGCTGGACGAGGTGCTGCGCGGCGGTAACGACGAGCAGGTCGCCAAGGCCAACGCCATGAAGGCCCAGCTGGGTTAAAGTCCGGCCGTTATATAATGGCCGATTCAGACTTTTGGATTGGGCAGTAGTGAAACG
The DNA here is from genome assembly GCF_009674495.1 of Duganella alba. Taxonomy (GTDB): domain Bacteria; phylum Pseudomonadota; class Gammaproteobacteria; order Burkholderiales; family Burkholderiaceae_D; genus Rugamonas; species Rugamonas alba. The sequence continues at coordinate 183,080 of NZ_WKJN01000009.1, forward strand.
GATAGCAATCGGTCTCCAGTACGACGGCCAGGCATGGCACGGCTACCAGAAGCAGGACCATGGCCTGACGGTGCAGGACAAGCTGGAGAAGGCGCTGCTGGCGTTCGCCACGGTGCCGCTGGCCACCACCTGCGCCGGCCGCACCGACGCTGGCGTGCACGCCTCCGAGCAGGTGGTGCACTTCGATACCGACCTCGACCGTTTGCCGCATGCGTGGGTGCGTGGCATCAACGCCTTCCTGCCGCCGTCGATTGGCGTGCGCTGGGCCAAGGAGCTGGAAGGCGATCCCGCCGTGGACGACTTCTTCCATGCCCGCTTCAGCGCCCGCGCCCGGACCTATCACTACGTGCTGTACAACCACCATACGCGCTCGCCGCTGCTGAACGGACGGGCCGGTTTCTACCATCGTCCGCTGGATGTGGAGCGCATGCAGGAAGCGGTCAAGCCGCTGCTGGGCTGGCAGGACTTCAGCACCTTCCGCGCCGCGCATTGCCAGGCCAAGTCGCCGGTCAAGCTGATGCATGACATCCAGATCCGCCGCCATGGCGAGCTGATCGTGTTCACGCTGAAGGCCAACGCCTTCCTGCACCACATGGTGCGCAACCTGGTTGGCTCATTGGTTTATATTGGCCAGGGCCGCGAGGAAGTCAGCTGGATGGGCGAACTGCTGGAAGCAAAAAACCGCCAACTGGCCGCACCAACGTTCATGCCGGACGGGTTATACCTGGCTAAAATCGACTACGACGAAAAATGGGGACTGCCGCTGGAAACCACCAGCGCCTTGCCCTGGTTCTAAACAGCACCCCGACCGAAAGGGTCTGACCCCGTACGGGGTCAGACCCTGGCCGCAGCGCTGTGCGGGTTGGGTTGGTGCCGCCAGCGCCCAAAGGAAAAAACATGCGTACCCGTATCAAAATCTGCGGCCTGACCCGTCAAGAAGACATCCAGGCGGTGGTAGCCGCCGGCGCCGACGCCATCGGCTTCGTGTTCTATCCAAAAAGCCCGCGCTACGTCACGCCCGAACGCGCCGCCGAACTGATCCGCGCCGTGCCGCCATTCATCACCACCGTCGGCCTGTTCGTCAACGCCACGCCGGAAGAAGTGGCGGCGGCGGTGCGCATCGCCCCGGTATCGTTGATACAATTGCACGGCGACGAAACGATCGCCGAAGCCGCCGCCATTGCCGCGGCCGTCAACCGCCCGTTCCTGAAAGTGTTCCGCGTCAAACCTGACACAGCCCCGGATGAACTGCTAGAATACGAGCAGGCAAACCGCGCCGCCAGTCCATTGTTCACCAGCCTGTTGCTGGATACCTACGTGGACGCCTACGGTGGCGCAGGAAAGGGTTTTGATTGGTCTCTCATTCCAAAAGATCTCGCGCCTCGGGTCGTTTTAAGTGGTGGCTTGAGCGTACACAACGCGACTGACGCGGTGGCCGGTGTACGCCCCTACGCTGTCGACATCAGTTCCGGTGTCGAAGCGGCCAAGGGGATCAAGGATGCCCGCAAGATCGCCGACTTTGTCGCGGCGGTGCGGGCAGGCGATACCACGATCGAAAGAGAACACATTCATGAAACCTCTGTTTCACGCCAAGGACTACCCACTTCCTGACGCCAAAGGTCACTTTGGCCCTTACGGCGGCAGCTTCGTCGCCGAAACGCTGACCTACGCGCTGGCCGAGCTCAACGAAGCCTACGAGCGCTACAGCAAAGATCCCGAATTCCTCAAAGAATTCCGCTACGAGCTGAAGCACTTTGTCGGCCGTCCGTCGCCGATCTATCACGCCAAGCGCTGGTCCGAGCAGGCCGGCGGCGCGCAGATCTACTTCAAGCGCGAAGACCTGAACCACACCGGCGCGCACAAGATCAACAACGTCATCGGCCAGGCCTTGCTGGCCAAGCGCATGGGCAAGCCGCGCATCATCGCCGAAACCGGCGCCGGCCAGCACGGCGTGGCCACCGCGACCATCTGCGCGCGTTTCGGCCTGGAGTGCGTGGTGTACATGGGCAGCGAGGACGTCAAGCGCCAGGCGCAGAACGTCTACCGCATGAAGCTGCTGGGCGCGACGGTGGTGCCGGTCGAATCCGGTTCCAAGACCTTGAAGGACGCGCTCAACGAAGCGATGCGCGACTGGGTCACCAACATTGAAAACACCTTCTACATCATCGGCACCGTGGCCGGCCCGCATCCGTATCCGATGCTGGTGCGCGACTTCCAGTCGGTGATCGGCGAGGAATGCCTGGTGCAGATGCCGGAAATGACCGGCCGCCAGCCGGACTACGTGCTGGCCTGCATCGGCGGCGGTTCCAACGCCATGGGCATTTTCTACCCCTACATCGACCAGAAGGATGTGAAGCTGATCGGCGTGGAAGCGGCGGGCGAGGGCCTCGACGGCGACAAGCACGCGGCCTCGCTGACCAAGGGCTATCCGGGCGTGTTGCACGGCAACCGCACCTATCTGCTGCAGGACGAGAACGGCCAGATCATCGAGACGCATTCGGTGTCGGCCGGCCTGGACTATCCGGGCGTGGGGCCGGAGCACGCCTACCTGAAGGACAGCGGCCGCGCCCAGTATGTGTCGATCACGGACGAGGAAGCGCTGCAGGCCTTCCACGACTGCTGTCATATCGAGGGCATCATTCCGGCGCTGGAGTCGTCGCACGCCCTGGCCTACGCGGCCAAGCTGGCGGCCACGCTGCCGAAGGATCAGATTGTATTGGCCAACCTGTCGGGCCGCGGTGACAAGGACATGCATACGGTCGCAGAACGTATGGGTCTGAACTTCAACTAAGGAAACCGACAATGTCCAAGATTGCAGCAACTTTCAGCGCCTTGAAGGCGCAAAACAAGACCGCGCTCGTTACTTTCATCACGGCCGGCGATCCCGGCAAGGAATCGACCGTGCCGCTGATGCATGCGCTGGTGGCCGGCGGCGCCGACATCATCGAGCTCGGCGTACCGTTTTCCGATCCGATGGCCGAAGGCCCGGTGATCCAGCGCGCCTGCGAGCGGGCGCTGGCCAACGGCGTCGGCATCCGCGATGTGTTCGGCTACGTGGCCGAGTTCCGCAAGACCAACCAGACCACGCCGGTGGTGCTGATGGGCTATGCCAATCCGATCGAACGCATCGGTCCGCAGGCCTTCATCGAGCAATCGGTGGCGGTGGGCGCGGACGGCGCGATCGTGGTCGATTATCCGCCGGAAGAGTGCGAAGAGTTCGCCGCCGCCATGCGCGCGGCCGAGCTGGACCTGATCTTCCTGCTGGCGCCGACCTCGACCGAGGAGCGCATTGCGCAGGTGGCCAAGGTGGGCGGCGGCTTCAGCTACTATGTCTCGCTGAAGGGCGTGACGGGCGCCGGCAATATCGACGTGGCCGATGTGGCGCAGCGCCTGACGGCGATCCGCAAGCACGTCAAGTTGCCGGTCGGCGTAGGCTTCGGCATCCGCGACGGCGCCACCGCGCGCGCCGTGGCCGAAGTGGCTGACGCGGTCGTCATCGGCAGCCGCATCATCCAGGAAATCGAAAGCGCCGGCCAGGACGGCGCAGTTGCCGCAGTGCAAGCCTTCACCACCTCCATCCGCACCGCCCTCGACGCCTGACGCCCCGCAAATCCCGACTGCTCACCTTGATACATAGTTAAGTATTCGCTATGTTGAAAGGGAGCGGTCGTGCGCTTCACCTGGGATCCCCGCAAAGCCAAAGCCAACCTGCGCAAGCATGGCGTGAGCTTTGAAGAAGCTTTAACCGTGTTCGACGACCGATACGCCGAGGTTGAGTTTGACGCCGTCCACTCTGACAATGAGGATAGATATATTATCCTCGGCTATAGCGAAAAGGCACGGCGCCTGGCTGTCTGCCACTGTTATCGTCAACGCGATTCGGTACGAATTATTTCCGCACGGAAGATTTCTTATTGAAAGGGTATTGTATGCCTAAGGTGATACTAAATCCGTATTTTGAGAGTTTAAGTAAGGAAATAACTTTCCGGCTTGATTTCCATTCGATCGACTACTACAAGAAATTAGGCGAGCCGTATGGCTTGTCAGCAGAAGACATGATTTATCGCTATCTGCGCTATATTGCGGGAACGGGATATACGATTGATATCAATGAGCCAACGTTGGCGGAACGCGAGGCGTAGTGGTTTACCTCTAAAGGCCCACCTTTTCCATGACGGCAGGTCAAAATTAATGTAATGCAATGTTCGACAGGGCGGCGGGAAACGGCTACACTTCGGCCCACGAGTTAGCTGCAAGGAGAATTTATGAGTTGGTTGGAAAAACTGCTGCCCCCTAGAATTCAGCGTTCCGACGCTGCCGCGCGCAAGACCATGCCGGAAGGCCTGTGGGTCAAATGCCCGTCGTGCGAAGCCGTTCTGTACCGCACCGACCTGGAGTCGAACCTGCACGTTTGCCCGAAATGCGACCACCATATGCGCATCCGCGCCCGCGAACGCCTCGACAGCCTGTTCGACGCCGGCGGCCGTTATGAAATCGGCATGGATACCCTGCCGGTCGACACGCTGAAGTTCAAAGACAGCAAGAAATACCCGGACCGCCTCAAGCAAGCCATGGAAGCCACCGGCGAGACCGATGCGCTGATCGTCATGGGCGGCTCCATCATGAGCCTGCCGGTCGTGGTGGCGTGCTTCGAATTCGAATTCATGGGCGGCTCGATGGGTTCCGTGGTCGGCGAGCGCTTCGTGCGCGGCGCGCAACAGGCCCTGGAACAGAAAGTGCCGTTCATTTGCATCACCGCCACCGGCGGCGCCCGCATGCAAGAGGGCCTGCTGTCGCTGATGCAGATGGCCAAGACCACCGCCATGCTGACCAAGCTGTCGGAAAAGAAACTGCCATTCATCAGCGTGCTGACCGACCCGACCATGGGCGGCGTGTCCGCTTCGTTCGCCTTCATGGGCGACGTCGTGATCGCCGAGCCGAAGGCGCTGATCGGCTTCGCCGGCCCGCGCGTGATCGAAAACACCGTGCGCGAGAAACTGCCGGAAGGTTTCCAGCGCGCCGAGTTCCTGGTCACCAAGGGCGCTGTCGACATGATCGTCGACCGCCGCAAGATGCGCGAAGAAATCGCCCGTCTGCTGGCATTGCTGCAAAACCAACCTGTGGAAGTCCTCGCCTAAAAACAGGCCCGGCTCACACGCCACGGCGCGCAATCGGATATCATCCGGCCTGCGCGCCGTTTTCATTTCAGAGTCTCATCATGTCGAACCTCCCAACTACTTTGCCCGCCTGGCTTGCGCTGCTCGAATCGCGCCACGCCGAAACCGTCATCAACATGGGCCTGGACCGCGTTCTCGCCGTCAAGGAACGCTTGCAGCTGAGCTTCAGCTGCCCGGTCATCATGGTGGCCGGCACCAACGGCAAGGGTTCGACCTGCTCGATGCTGGAATCGATCCTGCTGCGCGCCGGCTATAAGGTTGGCCTGTACATCAAGCCGCACTTCCTCGACTTCAACGAACGCGCCCGCGTCAACGGCGATCTGGCCAGCGATGACGTGCTGGTCGCCGCTTTCAACGAGGTCGAAGCGGCGCGCGGCGACACCACGCTGACCTATTTCGAATTCACCACGCTGGCCATCATGAAGCTGCTGTCGCAAGCCGGCATGGATGTCGTCATCCTCGAAGTGGGGCTGGGCGGCCGCCTGGACGCGGTCAATATCGTCGACGCCGACGTCTCCATCGTCACCAGCGTCGACATCGACCACACCGACTACCTGGGCGACACCCGCGAGAAAATCGGCTTCGAGAAAGCCGGCATCTTCCGCGCCGGTAAAACCGCGATCTGCTCGGACCCGGTGCCGCCGCAGTCGCTGATCGACCATGCCGAAGCCATCGGCGCCGATCTGTGGCTGATGGGCCGCGATTTCAATTACTCCGGCGACAAGCAGCAGTGGAGTTACGGCGGCCGCAACCAGCGCCGCAATTCGCTGGCCTATCCGAGCCTGCGCGGCGCCAACCAGATTCTCAACGCCTGCGCCGCCCTGGCCGCGCTGGAAGCGCTGAAGCTGGACCTGCCGGTCGGCGCGCAGGAAGTGCGTACCGGCCTGGTGACGGTGGAACTGCCGGGCCGCTTCCAGGTGCTGCCGGGCCGCCCGACCATCATCCTCGACGTCGCCCACAATCCGCACGCGGCCGCCGCGCTGAACCAGAACCTCGGCAATATGGGCTTCCACCGCTACACCTACGCCGTGTTCGGCTCGATGCAGGACAAGGACATCGACGGCGTCATCGCCGCCATGTCCGAGCACATCGACCACTGGTGCCTGGCGACGCTGCCGTCGCCGCGTTCGGCCAGCGCGTCGGAGCTGGCGGCCAAGGTGCAGCTGGTGCAGCCGGAGCGCGACGAACGCACCATCAATGTGTTCGACGATCCGGCCGCCGCGTACGCAAATGCCATCAGCCGGGCCGGTGAGGATGATAGAATTGTGGTCTTTGGATCTTTCCTGACCGTCGCCGGTGTCATGGCGGCGCGAAAATCCTCACTCCACTGAACGCACAGGACTGAAATCACGCATGGGCTTGTTCTCGAAATCCGGTAAAAACAAGCAAGACACCGCTGGTCAAGACAGCGGTTATTACACCAGCGCAGACGATCAGGCGATGACCGAACGTGCCCGCTCCAAGCGCGCTTCGTCGTCCGATGGTCCGAAGCGCCGCAGCCGCGACCGCGAAGAGGACGATCCGGTGTTGCCGGAAAAGAAACGCGCGCGCCGCCGCTTGGTGGGCGCCATCATGCTGGCGCTGGGCGTCGCCGTCGGCCTGCCGATGCTGCTCGATTCCGAGCCGAAGCCGCTGTCGACCGACATCGAAATCAAGATCCCATCCAAGGACAAGCCGTCCGCCGACATCGCCCCGGCGCCGGCCGCCGCCGTGCCGCCATCCGCCGCACTGGACAGCAAGGAAGAAATCGTCGACGACGTCAAGCCTGCGCCAGCCGCCAAACCGTCCCCGGCCGCCGCCGCTGTCGACACCACCAAGGCCGACGAAGCCAAAGCCAAGGCGGAAGCCCGCGCCGAAGCGCAAGCCAAGGCCCAGGCCGACCGCGAGCTGAAAGCCCGCCAGGACGCCGACTACAAGCAGGAACAGGAACGCAAGCTGGCCGAGGCCAAGGCCGAAGCCAAGTTGAAGGAAAAGCAGGACGCCGAGCGCAAGCTGGCCGAAGCCAAGGCCGCCAAGCCAGCTGAAACCAAGCCGGCCAAAGCGGACACCAAGTCGGAAGACGCGCGCGCGCTGGCCATCCTGGAAGGCAAGGGCGCCGCGCCTGCCGCCGCCGACGGCCAGAAATTCGTGCTGCAGGTGGCCGCGCTGAGCGACCAGGCCAAGGCCGACGAGCTGCGCACCAAGCTGAAAAACGCCGGCATCAGCTCCTTCACGCAGAAAACCGCGAGCGGCATCACGCGCGTGCGCGTGGGGCCGTTCAGCAGCAAGGAAGAAGCCGAGAAGGTGAAGGCCAAGCTGAGCAGCATGGGCCTCGAAGGCCGTCTGGAAACCGTCTGATCCGCAGCGCGACGTGACGATTTTCGACTACCTGGTGATCTTCGTGCTGGCCACGTCGGTCATCATCGGCGTGGTGCGCGGCCTGGTCAAGGAAGTGCTGTCGCTGGCCGGCTGGATCGTCGCCTTCGTCGCCGCCAACGCCTACGCCGCGCCGCTGGCGCAGATGCTGCCGGCGGCGGTGCCGGGCGAGGTGCTGCGGCTGATCCTTGCCTTTATCGCACTGTTTGTCGGTGCGCGGATTTTGATGGGCCTGCTGTCGATGGCGCTGGACGCCCTGATCGACGCGGGCGGCCTGAGCCTGTTCGACCGCCTGCTGGGCATGGCGTTCGGCGTGTGCCGTGGCCTTGTAATTGTGTTGGCCGGCGTCATCTTATGTGGGATGACCTCGTTGCCGAAGCAGGATTTTTGGAAGCATGCCGCTTTGAGTCCCACCGCCGAAACCGGCGCCCGCATGGTCAAGGCGTATCTTCCCGCTGCAATGGCGCAGCATGTGAACTTTTGAATTCTTTAAATCTGCGTTTTTAATCTTTAGTACCTGTCAGGAGCACCATCATGTGTGGCATCGTCGGCGTCGTTTCCCATCAACCTGTTAATCAAATGCTGTATGACGCTCTGCTGCTGCTGCAGCACCGCGGCCAGGATGCGGCAGGTATCGCGACCAATCACAGCAGCATGTTCGCCATGCACAAGGCCAATGGCCTGGTGCGCGACGTGTTCCGTACCCGTAACATGCGTACGCTGCAAGGCAATTCCGGTATCGGCCACTGCCGTTACCCAACCGCCGGCTCGTCGAGCGAGGAAGAAGCGCAACCGTTCTACGTCAACGCCCCGTTCGGCATCACGCTGGCCCACAACGGCAACCTGACCAACTGGGAACAGCTGAAAAAGGAAATGTTCGAGAACGACCGCCGCCACATCAACACCGATTCCGATTCGGAAGTGTTGCTGAACGTGCTGGCGCACGAGATCGAAAAAGCCACGGTCGGCATCTCGATCGACGCCGATACCATCTTCAACGCCGTCACCGTGCTGCACCGCCGTGTGCGCGGCGGCTACGCTGCCGTGGCGCAGATCGCCGGCGTCGGCCTGCTGGCCTTCCGTGATCCGTTCGGCATTCGTCCGCTGTGCCTGGGCATCAACGAAACGCCGGAAGGCGTGGAATACCTGATCGCGTCGGAATCGGTGGCGCTGGAAGGCATGGGCTTCCGCTTCGTGCGCGACATCGCGCCGGGCGAGGCGGTCTTCATCGACAACAACAAGCAGCTGCACGCGCGCCAGTGCGCCGACAATCCGTCGCTGAACCCTTGCGTGTTCGAGTTCGTCTACCTGGCCCGTCCTGACTCGGTCATCGACGGCGCCTCGGTCTACGCCACCCGCCTGAAAATGGGCGAGTACCTGGCCGAGAAGATCAAGCGCGAACTGAAGGACATGAAGATCGACGTCGTCATGCCGATTCCGGATTCGTCGCGTCCCGCCGCGATCCAGCTGGCGCTGGCGCTGAACGTGGAATACCGCGAAGGCTTCATCAAGAACCGCTACATCGGCCGTACCTTCATCATGCCGGGCCAGGCCGCGCGCAAGAAGTCGGTGCGCCAGAAGCTGAACGCGATTCCGGACGAGTTCAAGGACAAGGTCGTGCTGCTGGTGGATGACTCCATCGTGCGCGGCACCACCAGCCGCGAGATCGTGCAGATGGCGCGCGACTCGGGCGCCAAGAAAGTGATCTTCGCGTCGGCGGCGCCACCGGTGATCTACCCGAACGTGTACGGCATCGACATGCCGACCCGCGACGAGCTGATCGCCCACGGCCGCACGGTGGAAGAGGTGTGCCGCGAGATCACCGCCGATGCGCTGGTGTACCAGGACATCGATGCGCTGAAACGCGCCATCTCGGATGTGAATCCGGCGCTGACCAGCTTCGAAGCTTCGTGCTTCGATGGCGTGTACGTCACCGGCGACGTCACCCGCGAATACCTGGACAAGCTGGAGTACGAGCGCCACCACCCGAGCAAGGCCGCCGCGCCGGAAGACGCCGGCCGTTCGCAGCTGAACCTGAACCTGGCCGCCAGCGAAGCGTGATTGAGTGTTGACCCCGCACCCGGACGCGGGGTCAGACCCCGCATGGGGTCTGACCCCTGTTCGCCGCCGTGCGGGGTAGACGGCAGCAACACGGATCACCATTCGACAAGTTATCTGTATTCAAACGCTCATCCCATGAACGACAAGAAAAACTACGGTTTCACCACCACCATCCTGCACAACGACCGCCTGAAGGGTATCGAGCACGGTTCGCTGCACAAGCCGATCCACACCTCGGTGGCGTTCGGCTATGCCGATGCGCGCCAGCTGGCGTCGGTGTTCCAGGGCAAGGAGCCGGGCTTCCGTTACGGCCGCCAGGGCAATCCGACCATCTCGGCTCTGGAAGACAAGGTCAACAAGATGGAGCAGGGCGTCGGCACGATCTGCTTCGCCACCGGCATGGGCGCCATCGGCGCCGTGGTGCAGGCGCTGCTGCGCACGGGCGACCACGTGGTGTCGTCGGCTTTCCTGTTCGGTAACACCAACAGCCTGTGGCAGACCGCCATGAGCCAGGGCATCGGCGTGTCCTTCGTCGACGCCACCGATGTCGCCAATGTCGAAGCGGCCATCACCGAAAACACCCGCGTGGTGTTCGTCGAAACCATCGCCAATCCGCGCACGCAGGTGGCGGACCTGAAGCGCATCGGCGAACTGTGCCAGGCGCGCGGCATCCTGTACGTGGTGGACAACACCATGACCACGCCTTACCTGTTCCTGCCGAAGGACGTCGGCGCCGGCCTGGTGGTCAACGCGCTGACCAAGTCGATCGGCGGCCACGGCAACGCGCTGGGCGGCAGCCTGACCGATACCGGCGCCTATGACTGGACGCGCTTCCCGAACATCTACGAGAACTACAAGAAGGCCGCGCCGCTGCAATGGGGCCTGGCGCAGATCCGCGCCAAGGCGCTGCGCGACTTCGGCTCCTCGCTGGCGCCGGACGCCGCGCACCACATCGCCGTCGGCGCCGAAACGCTGGCGCTGCGCATGCAGCGCACCACCACCAATGCGCTGGCGCTGGCCGAGATGCTGGAAAAAGATGAACGTGTGGCCGCCGTCTACTACCCGGGCCTGAAATCGCATCCGCAGCACGCCATCAGTTCGGAACTGTTCCGCGCGCACGGCTCGCTGCTGAGTTTTGAACTGAAGGACGGCCTGGACTGCTTCGACTTCCTGAACCGCCTGAAGCTGGCGATTCCGGCATCCAACCTGGGCGACAACCGCACGTTGATCATCCCGGTCGCGCACACCATCTTCTTCGAGATGGGCGCCGAGCGCCGGGCGTCGATGGGCATCGCGGAATCGCTGATCCGCGTCTCGGTCGGCATTGAAGATACCGCCGACCTGCTGGACGACTTCTGCACCGCCCTGGAAGGGTGCTGAAAAACGTGGGGGGGGGGGCAACCCCCAAACGAAAGGGTCAGACCCCTGCGGGGTCTGACCCTGGCCGCAGCGGTGTGCGGGTTGCGCGGGTGCCGCGAGCTGTTACAGCATTAATGCCAGGTCCGCATCAGGCCGACCGCCAACCCTTCCAGCGCAAACTCGTCCGCCTCCGGATCGACCTTGATGATCTTGAAGTCCGGATTCTCCGGCAGCAGCTCGATGGTCGAGCCGGTCTTGCGGTAGCGCTTGACCGTCACTTCGCTACCGATGCGGGCCACCACGATCTGCCCGTTCTTGGCGCTATCCACCTTTTTCACGGCCAGCAAATCGCCGTCCATGATGCCGGCGTCGCGCATCGATTCGCCGCGCACCTTCAGCAGGTAGTCGGGCTTGGAGGCAAACATGGCCGGATCGACGTTGTAGCTCGCCTCCAGGTTTTCCTGCGCCAGGATCGGCGAACCGGCGGCCACGCGGCCGATCAGCGGCAGCGACATCATCAGCGCGGCCGGGATCTTCGGCGTGGCCGGTTCGGCGTGCACGCCCAGCAGGCGGATGCCGCGCGAGGTGCCGGCGGCGATTTCAATCGCGCCCTTGCGCGCCAGCGCCTGCAAATGCTCCTCGGCGGCGTTGGCGGACTTGAAGCCCAGTTCGTTGGCGATCTCGGCGCGCGTCGGCGGGAAGCCGGTGTTTTCGATGGCGTCCTTGATCAGATTCAGGATTTGTTCCTGGCGTGCGGTGAGCTTGAGCATGGGGTACGTTGGGCTGTGTATATAGACAGTCTGTATTTTTGTACAGTGCGCGCCGTAATGCAAGGGAATTTATTGCTTTGAACGAAATAATGTGAAAAAAGTTGCCTGATTCATCGCGTCGCGCCCTGCGGGCGGATCACGAAGCGCAGGCCGATGTCACGTTTGGCGCCCGGCTTGAGCGTGAAGCCGCCGGTGACCCAGCTGGCGTAGTCCTCGTTGGCGGCGCGCTGGTCGGCCGGCGGCTGCCAGCCGGTCAGCGGCGTGCGGCCGTCGGGCAGTACGCGCAAGGCCGGCGGCTGGCCGTTCAGGCGCGCCACTTCGACCAAGCCCTTGTCGCCGATGTGCGGCTTGACCGTGCTGGCGCTGGCCTGGATCTCGTCCGGCGTGCGGCCGGCGATCATGTTGTCGAACACCATCGGCATCGCCGCTTCACCCACCTCGACCGCCTGGCTGCCGCGGTTGACCAGGGTGTAGCGCAGCACCAGCGCGCCCTTGTCGTTGAGCCAGCGGCGCTCGACCGTCAGCGGCAGGCCGGCGCCCATGGTGGGGCCGAGGTCGGCGGCGGCCAGCACGCGCACCGCCGGCAGCACCCGTACCGGCTGGCGCGCCGAATAGGTGTCGTAGCGCTGCCACGCGCCGCCCGGCAGCCGCAGCTTGAGGCTCAGGTCGCCGATGTGGCGGTAGCCGTCGAACTGGCGTTCGGCCTCGCGCGGGCCGGGCGTGAAGTCGAAGCTGGGATCGGCCACCGGCGTCAGCCGCGCCAGCGTCTGGGTGTCGCTGCGCAGCGCGAACAGCAGCTGCGGCGTGCTGTAGGCCTTGGTCTGGATGGCGGGATAGTCGGTGGCGAGGGCCGGGCCGGCGGCCAGCGCGAAGGTGAGGGCGAGGTATGGCTTCATGGGCAATCCTGTTGTCAAGGCAAGCAAGCCGCACTGTAGCACCTGCCACGCCGCGCTGGCGTTCCGCTTGAAAAGCTGATATAGTCGCGGGCTTACCTCTTCCCACACCTGTCTTGACGCCAGGGTGGGCTATTTTTTAAAGTCCTTAAGGGAGTTATACATGCGTCACTACGAAATCGTATTTATCGTCCACCCGGACCAGAGCGAGCAAGTGCCCGCGATGATCGAACGTTACAAAACCACCGTAACGACCCGCGGCGGCGCCGTGCACCGTGTTGAAGATTGGGGCCGTCGTCAAATGGCTTACTCGATCCAGAAACTGGCCAAAGCACACTACATCTGCCTGAACATCGAATGCGACAACGAGACCCTGGTCGAGCTGGAAACCGCATTCAAATTCAATGATGCCGTTCTGCGTCACCTGACCGTCAAGATGAAGAAAGCGGAAACCGCTCCTTCGCCAATGATGAAGTCGGTACAACGCGAAGATGCAGCGAAATCGCATCGCACTGAAGCCCCGGCCGCTGCTCCAGCCGCTGCTTAATTGTTCTGAGAAGGAACCGCGCTGAACCAGCTCCAGTTCATCGCCCTCATCGCCGAACGGGATGCGATCCGTTACACCCCGGCCGGCATGCCGATCGTCAATGCTGTACTCCAGCACCGGTCGCAGCAGATGGAGGCGGGCATCGCCCGATTGAGCGAGTTTGAAATTTCCGCGATTGCCGCGGGCGAAATTTCAGGCCGCTTCAGTCAGACGCCGCTGGCAGGGCTGTACCAGTTCACCGGTTTTCTCAACAAGAAAAGCCGCAATAGCAAAAGCCTGGTGTTTCACATCATTGATTTTAGTGCTGTCGCAGACAGCTCAATTTAGATACAGGAGCCTAAAATGGCATTCGGTAAAAAGTTCGACAAAAACAAGCTCAAGCTGAAAGAAAAGCGCAAGCAACAAAACCCACTGTTCAAGCGCAAGAAGTTCTGCCGCTTCACCGCCGCTGGCGTTGAGCAAGTAGACTACAAAGACGTAGACACCCTGAAAGACTTCGTCCAGGAAAACGGCAAAATCATGCCAGCACGTCTGACCGGCACCAAAGCGCACTACCAGCGTCAAGTTGACACTGCAATCAAGCGCGCTCGCTATCTGGCCCTGCTGCCGTACACCGATCTGCACAACGCTTAATCGCGGCAGAGTAACTGGAGAAGAACTATGCAAATCATTCTGTTGGAAAAAGTTGTCAATCTGGGCAACCTGGGTGAAGTCGTTAAAGTTAAAGACGGCTACGCACGTAACTTCCTGATCCCGCAAAAAATGGCTCGCCGCGCTACCGCTGCCGCCGTTGCGGAATTCGAAGTCAAACGCGCTGAACTGGAAAAAGCTGCTGCCGCCAAACTGGCCGCCGCCCAGGCGCAAGGCGAGAAACTGAACGGCATGACCGTGACCGTTTCGCAAAAAGCCGGCGTGGATGGCCGTCTGTTCGGCTCGGTAACCAACTTCGACATCGCTGAAGCCCTGACCAAAGCCGGCTTCGCAGTGGAAAAAGCTGCCGTGCGTCTGCCAACCGGTCCGCTGAAGACCGTGGGCGAGTTCCCAGTCACCGTTTCGCTGCACACCGACGTGCTGGCGGAAGTGACCGTTGCTGTTGTGGGCGAAGCTGCCTAAGAACTGGCTGGGCGGCAACGCCTGACTGGTTTGCAACACCCTTGAAAAAAGCCGGGCTTGCCCGGCTTTTTTCTCGTCATAATTTTGTAGTACGGCACAAGCAGGTATAATTCGCGCCATGAACGCCCCCTCCGATCCGCAAGTCGATTCGCTCCGCGTCCCGCCGCACTCCATCGAAGCAGAACAGTCCGTCATCGGCGGCCTGCTGCGCGATAACGCGGCGTTCGACCGTATTGCGGACATGATGCAGCCGGATGACTTCTACCGCTACGATCACCGCATCATCTTCGAACAGATCGTCAAGATGATCAACTCGTCCAAGCCGGCCGACGTGATCACCGTCTTCGAGAACCTGACCCAGCTGGGCAAGGCCGACGACGTCGGCGGCCTGACCTACCTGAACGCGATGGCGCAGAACACGCCGTCGGCCGCCAACATCCGCCGCTACGCCGAGATCGTGCGCGACCGCTCGGTGCTGCGCCAGCTGATCACGGTGGCCGACGACATCTCCGGCCAGGCGTTCAGCCCGCAGGGCAAGGAAACCAAGGAAATCCTCGACGAGGCCGAATCGCGCATCTTCGCCATCGCCGAGCAGGGCGCCCGCGGCGCCGCCGGCTGGCTGGCGGTGCAGCCGCTGCTGACCCAGGTGGTCGAGCGCATCGACGAGCTGTACTCGCGCGACAACCAGTCCGAGATCACCGGCGTGCCGACCGGCTTCATCGACCTCGACCGCATGACCTCCGGCCTGCAGGGCGGCGACCTGGTCATCGTGGCCGGCCGTCCGTCCATGGGCAAGACCGCATTTTCCGTGAATATCGGCGAAAACGTCGCCATCGAAGCCGGCCTGCCCGTGGCGATCTTCTCGATGGAGATGGGCGGCGCCCAGCTGGCGATGCGTATGCTCGGTTCGGTCGGCCAGCTCGACCAGCACCGCCTGCGCACCGGCCGCCTGAACGACGAGGACTGGCCGCGCCTGACGCACGCCATCCAGAAGATGAACGACGCCCAGCTGTTCATCGATGAAACCCCGGCACTGAATCCGATCGAGATGCGCGCCCGCGCGCGCCGCCTGGCGCGCCAGTGCGGCAAGCTCGGCCTGATCATTGTCGACTACCTGCAGCTGATGCAGGGTTCCAAGGCGGGCGACAACCGCGCCTCCGAGATCTCGGAGATTTCCCGTTCGCTCAAAGGCCTGGCCAAGGAGCTGGGTTGCCCGGTGATCGCGCTGTCGCAGCTGAACCGCTCGTTGGAACAACGCCCCAACAAACGGCCCGTCATGTCCGACTTGCGCGAATCCGGCGCTATCGAGCAGGATGCGGACGTCATCATTTTCCTGTATCGCGACGAAGTCTATAACCCCGACTCGCCCGATAAGGGAACGGCCGAGATCATCATCGGTAAGCAGCGTAACGGCCCGATCGGCGCGGTGCGCCTGACCTGGATCGGCCAGTACACCAAGTTTGGCAACTACTCCGGTAACCTCGCGGTTTACCAGGGCGACTAATCCTCACGCCGGCCGGGCACAAGCCGGGCGGCGACCAGCAGTAATCAATAAAACGGAGAAGAGTATGTTTGGACGTTTGATGCCCTCCGAGGGCAAATTCTTTGACTTGTTCAATCAGCACGCCGAGCTGTGCGTCAAGGGCGCAAAAGAGATGGTGGGCCTGATGTCCAATTTCGATGACCTGGAAAACCGCGTGCACGCGATCGAGAGCATCGAGAAACAAGCCGACAAGATCACCTACGCCACGGTCGACCTGCTGCACAAGACCTTCATCACCCCGATCGACCGCGACGACATCCACAAGCTGATCACCCGCCAGGACGACATCCTCGACCTGCTGGAAGACGCGGCCCAGACCGTCTCGCTGTACGACCTGCATTCGGTCACGCCGGAGGCCAAGCGCCTGGCCGAGCTGGTGCTGGCCTGCGCCGAGAAGGTCAAGGAAGCCGTGGCGCTGCTGCACAACATGGACAACTCGCGCCAGATCGTCGCCATCTGCGAAGAGATCGACCGCCTGGAATCGGACGCCGACCACGTGATGCGCGCCGCCATGTCCAAGCTGTTCCGCGACGAACCGGACGTGCGCAACCTGATCAAGATGAAAGCCATCTATGAAATCCTGGAAACTGTGACCGACCGTTGCGAAGATGTGGCCAACATCATCGAAGGCATCATCGTCGAAAACGCTTAAGACAAAGATCTGACATGCATACCATCCAAATCAGTATCTACGTGCTGGGCCTGCTGATCGCCCTGGCGTTGATATTTGACTTCATGAACGGCTTCCATGACGCCGCCAACGCCATCGCGACCGTGGTCTCGACCGGCGTGCTGAAGCCGCAGACGGCGGTGGCCATGGCCGCGCTGTTCAACTTCGTGGCGATCTTCGTGGTGGGCCTGCACGTGGCCGGCACGGTGGGCAAGGGCACCATCGATCCCGGCATCGTCGACCAGTACGTCATCTTCGGCGCGCTGGTGGGCGCCATCGTGTGGAACCTGTTTACCTGGTACTACGGCATTCCGTCGTCGTCGTCGCACGCGCTGATCGGCGGCCTGGTCGGCGCCGCGGTGGCCAAGTCCGGCACCAGCGCGCTAGTCGGCGACGGCCTGTGGAGCACCGTCAAGTGGATCGTCATCTCGCCGCTGATGGGTTTTGTGTTCGGCTCGATCATCATGCTGATCGTGTCGTGGATCTTCGTGCGCTCGACGCCGCGCCGGGTCGACAAGTGGTTCCGCCGCCTGCAGCTGGTGTCGGCCGCTTCGTACAGCCTGGGCCACGGCGGCAATGACGCGCAGAAGACCATCGGCATCATCTGGATGCTGCTGATCGCGGTCGGCCAGGTGCCGGCCGGCGGCGATGCGCCGCCGCTGTGGGTGATCGTCTGCTGCTACGGCGCGATCTCGTTCGGCACGCTGTTCGGCGGCTGGCGCATCGTCAAGACCATGGGCCAGAAGATCACCAAGCTGAAGCCGGTGGGCGGCTTCTGCGCCGAAAGCGGCGGCGCCATCACCCTGCTGATCGCCTCGCACTTCGGCGTGCCGGTCTCGACTACGCACACCATCACCGGCGCGATCGTCGGCGTCGGTTCGGCGCAGAAGATGTCGGCGGTGCGCTGGGGCGTGGCCGGCAACATTGTCTGGGCCTGGGTCTTCACCATCCCCGCCTCGGCCTTCGTGGCCGCGCTGGCCTGGTGGGTCGGACACCACATCATGTAACACCAAGGGAGCCGCGGCTCCCTTTTTTGTTCCTGCTGATCTGGCGCAAATGCCTGGGTTGGCAATCGGTGTGTGATGGGCCTTCTGGGAGGAGCTCATGGATACCGTCGACTTGCCTTGGGAATCGATTGCACAACGGATACTCGTCGACTTCATTTTCGAGCTCAATCAGGCTGAGCTCGACATCTTGAGGTCGCAATTTGCGACTTCAAGTTGGGGCGGGAAACCGCGCAGCTTTCAGCGAGGCATGAAGGTTTTGCTGAACAGCTTGCCCAGGTGATTGAGGCGATCAGACTGCTCACGGCGGTGCCGCCGGCGGCCGAAAAGCGGCCGATCGGCTTCCTCGCCCACGAAGAAAAGAAACATTAGGTATAGTGCTGGTTTGTTGTGTTCTGGTGAATTAAAGAATGGCCATCGATTTCGCAACCCTGAAGCAGATGGCGGAGCAGTCCGCCGCAGTGACCCAATCCTGCCGCTGCAACGACGCGCAGGCATGGGGCTGGCAGCAGATGCCGCTGACGCTGGAACTGGATCAGTTCGAGGAAGTGGGCACGCTGGTGGAAAATCCGTATGACGAACCCACGTTCAAGGAATACCATGCCGCCGGCACCCGGCTGCAAAGCGACGATGCCCCCATCGCGCCGCGTTACTATCCTGCCAATCTGAGCCAGGTACTGCGCTGCGTGAAATGCAGTCGCCTCTACCTGCGCTACACCGAAGGCGGCGGCTACTTCACCGAGGTGCGCATCCGCGCCTTGCAGCCGCAGCTGCTGGTGGACGCCGCGCTGTAACGCTCTCCCTCAAAAGCGCCGCGATGGCCGCCGGCTATTGCGTGATTGCCGTCCCGACCTTAGACTAACCAATTATCAATATTGGCAGCTGACAAATGGCCGACACTCATCCCGCCCACGATCTTGAATGGGACGCCGGCGACCTTGCCTGCGGCGACCTGGTGCTGGAACTGCGCCGCCGCGTGCGCGCCGAACCGGGCAAGGTCTTCAAGATCATCGCCCGCGATCCCGGCGCGCCGGCCGACCTGCCGGCCTGGTGCGGCATGACCGGCCACCATCTTATCGCCCAGGACGGCGCCGCCCAGGCCTACTGGATACGCGCCAAGTCCTGATCCACCACCGCTGTACTCAACCAAGGAGTCATCATGTCCGGCAAATTCCTCGTCAACCTCACCAGCGGCCTCGATAACACCGACAAGGCCACCGTCGCGTTCGTGGTCGCCAACGCCGCCGTCGCCTCCGACAAGGAAGTGATCGTGTTCCTGTCCACCGAAGCGGTGCGCCTGTCGCAACAAGGCGTATCCGACGCCGTCCATGAAGAAGGCTTCGCGCCGCTCAAGGAACTGATGGACAACTTCGCCGCCGCCGGCGGCCGCATGTTCGTCTGCTCGCCGTGCTTCAAGAAGCGCGCGCTGGACGAGAACGCGCTGGTGCCCGGCGCGGCCGTGGTCGGCGGCGCCAAGCTGGTCGAGTTCATGACCACCAGCGAATGCCCTAGCGTCAGCTACTAACCAACAAGGATACCCATGACCGCACCTAAACGCCGTCAACTCATCAAGGCCGGCGCGTTCGCCGCCGGCGCCATGGCGCTGGGCGCCGCCGCCCCCGTGCTGGCACAGACCAAGCGCAAGCTGCGCTTCGGCGTCGGCCCGCTGCTGCCGACCGCCGAGGACACCAAGAAAGCCTACAACGCCTTCTTCGCCCACCTGGCCAAGGAACTCAACGCCGACTTCGAACTGCACGCCACCACCGACTGGGCCGGCATGGCCGTCGCCATGGGATCGAGCCAGCTCGACCTGGCGTGGATGGGCCCGTGGGGCTACATCATCGCCAACAACAGCACCGGCTGCACCGCGCTGGCCACCGTCAAGTACGACGAGAAGCCGGTGTACCACGCCATCATCATCGGCAAGCCGGACCTGAAGGTGAACAAGTTCCCGGAAGACACCAAGGGCCTGACCATTTCGTTCGCCGACGTCGGCTCCACCTCGGGCTGGCTGATTCCAAGCTGGTACGCCAAGGAAGTGTGGAAGATCGATCCGAAGAGCTACTGGAAATACAGCGAAGGCGCGACCCACGCCGCCAATGAAATGGCGGTGCAGGCAGGCCAGGCCGACATGGCCACCGACTTCGACCGCAACCGCAACGCCATGATCGAGTCGGGCAAGGTCAAGCCGGACAGCAACAAGATCCTGTGGACCTCGGCGCCGCTGCCGAACGACGCCATCGCCGTGCCGAAGGGCACCTCGCCGGCGCTGGTGGCGCAGATCCAGAAGATCCTGACCGCGATCACGGTCGAACAGGCCAAGACGCTGCTGCCTAACCATTACACCGGTTTCGTCGCCGCCACCCATGCCGACTATGCGTCGATTGAAAAAGCCGGGCTGACGCTGGGCAAACTCAAGAAGGCATGAGCGTGAGCAGGCCACCAAGCGCGCGTGTCAGCGTGACAGCGGTGCAGGCCGCGCTGGCGCGCCAGCTGGGCGGCCGCGCCAGTCCGGGCCGCCGCCTGCGGCGCGCCGCGCTGGTGGTGGTGCTGATCGTGTTGTACGGCCTGTGCTGGCAGCTGGCGCAGGTCGACCTGGTCAAACTGGCGGACGGCCTGCCCAAGCTGGGCCACTGGCTGGCGCAGGCCTGGCCGCCGGACGTGGCCGAGCTGCCGCTGTTTGCGCAGCGCATGGGCGAGACCATGGCGATGGCGGCGCTGGGCACCACGGCCGCCGCGCTGCTGGCGCTGCCAATGGCGGTACTGGCCAGCCGCAACATCACGCCGTTCCCGAAACTGTACTATCCCGCGCGCTGGCTGCTGAACGCCTTGCGCGGCATCGATTCCTTTGTCTTCGCGCTGCTGTTCGTGGCGGCGGTGGGCCTGGGGCCGTTTGCCGGCGTGCTGGGCATCGCGCTGCACACCTGGGGCAGCGCCGCCAAGCTGTTTGCCGACCACATTGAAAACGCCGGCACCGGCCCGCTGGAAGCGGTGCGCACCACCGGCGCCGGACGCGGCACGGCCATTGTCTACGCCTTGCTGCCGGACCTGCTGCCGGTGCTGCTGTCGACCACCTTGTTCTGGTGGGAATTCAACGTGCGTGCCTCCACCGTGCTGGGCGTGGTCGGCGCCGGCGGCATCGGCCTGGAGCTGAAGAACAGCATGGACCTGCTGGACTTCTCGCGCCTGTTCACCATCATCGCGCTGATCCTGGTGGTGGTGACGCTGCTCGACCAGCTGAGCGGCTGGCTGCGGAAGCGCCTGGTATGAGCGCGCCGCTGTTCGAAGTGCGCGCCGCGCGCAAGAGCTATGGCGAACTGGTGGCGCTGGACGACGCCAGCTTCCGCGTCGCGCGCGGCCAGATGCTGGCGGTGCTGGGCCCCAGCGGCGCCGGCAAGAGCACGCTGTTCCGCTGCCTGGCCGGCCTGGCGCCGCTCGACGGCGGCGCGGCGCTGCTGCACGGCGGCGACGTCGCCGAGCTGCGCGGCCGCCAGCGCCGCAGGATCGCCGTGGTGTTTCAGCAGTTCAACCTGGTGAACCGCCTGAGCGCATTGGACAACGTGCTGGCCGGACGGCTCGGCCATGTGCCGGCCTGGCGCGGCTGGCTGCGCCGCTTCGGCGCGGACGACATCCGCCTGGCGCTGGAATGCCTGGACCGCGTCGGGCTGCTGGAGCATGCCGACCAGCGCGCCGATGCGCTGTCCGGCGGCCAGCAGCAGCGCGTGGCGATCGCCCGTGCGCTGGCGCAGCAGCCGGACCTGATCATCGCCGACGAGCCGGTGGCCAGTCTTGATCCGCACACCGGCGCCGGCGTCATGGCCTTGCTGTCGTCGATCTGCCACGAAGGCGAGGGCGGCATCGCTGTCATCTGCAGCCTGCACCAGCCGGAACTGGCGCGCCGCTACGCCGACCGCGTGGTTGGCCTGCGCCAGGGCCGCATCGTGCTCGACGTTGCCGCCGCCGACTGCGCCGACGACGCGCTTGAACAACTGTACGGCGCCGCGCCGCTGGCGCCCGCCGCCTGAATCACCCGGAGAAACACCATGACCGCATCCTTCAACCACCCGCAGCAGCCGGACGTCAGCTTCGACGGCGGCGATCTCGACTGCGGCAACGGCCTGCTGCTGCTGATCCGCCGTCACATCGATCCGCTCGAGCGTGGCGGCCTGCTGGAAATCCGCTCCACCGAAATTTCGGTCGATGAAGACCTGCCGGCGTGGTGCCGCATGACCGGCAACGAGCTGGTGTCCTTCATCAAGGAAGGCAGGCAGCGCAGCTTCCTGGTCTGCAAGGGCCAGCTGGCCGAACGCCGCGCGGCGCCGGCGCAACCGCCGCAGCAGCGCGGCGGTATCGAACTGGTGGCGGTCAAGCCGCTGACGGTGTACCCGGCGCCGGCCACCGCACCGGCGATCCGGCCGCTGTCGGTGATGGGCATCGGCAGCTGGCCGCGTCCGCGCTGGATGCTGCAGGCGGTGCACGAGCATATGGAAGGCCGGCTCGATGACGCCGCCTTCCACGCCACCGCCGACGACGCCGTCAGCCTGGCCATCAATGCCCAGCTGCGCGCCGGCGCAGACGTGGTCAGCGACGGCGAGCAACGGCGCGACAGCTATTCCAGCTTCGTCGCCTCGCGCCTGGACAACTGCCAGCTGATTCCGCTGACCGACCTGCTGCCGCTGGTCGACGATCCCGAGGAATTTGAACGCGAGCTGCGCGCGCTGGACGTGCCGGCCGGCGACGTGCGCCATCCCGCCGTGTTCGGTCCGCTGGGCCGCAGCCGGGGCATTGCCGTGCACGAAGTCGACTACGCGCGGGCGCTGACCAAGGCGCCGGTCAAGGTGGCGCTGCCCGGGCCATACCTGCTGACGCGCACCATGTGGATGGAATGCATCTCCGACCGCGCCTACGACAACCGCGAAGACCTGGCGCGCGACATCGTGCGCGTGCTGCGCGAGGAAATCGCCTGCCTGCTGGCCTCCGGCGCGGCGCTGGTGCAGCTCGATGAGCCGGTGCTGTCGGAAGTGGTGTTCAGCGGCCCGGCCAACCAGCGCAGCTTCATGTGCGGCGCGCTGGGCGCCAAGGGCGACACGCCGACCGAACTGGCGTTCGCGCGCGACCTGGTCAATGCCGTCACGCAGGGTTTCCCGCGCGAGCGCATCGCCCTGCACATGTGCAGGGGCAACTGGACCGCCGACGAAAGCAAGGCGCTGTCGGGCAACTACCAGCCGCTGGTCGACACGCTGGGCCAGATGCGGGTCGGCACGCTGTTCCTGGAACTGGCCACGCCGCGCGCCGGCGAGATGGAAATTCTGCGTTCGCTGCCGGACGACATCCGCATCGGCGTCGGCGCCTGCAACCAGAAGCACGCGCACGTGGAAAGCGTGGACCACGTGGTGGCGCATGCCGAGCACGCGATCCAGCTGTTCGGCGCGCAGCGCGTGCTGCTGACGCCGGATTGCGGCTTCGCCACCTTTGCCGACAATCCGCTCAATTCCAGCGCCACGGCGGAAGCCAAGCTGGCGGTGCTGGCGCAGGCCGCGCGCATCCTGCGGGAACGTCATGGCATCTGACATCGCGGGCAAGCTGGTGGTGGTGCTGGAACGCGCGGTGACGGCGCCGGAGGTGATGTCGGCGCTGCGCTACGCCAGCACGGCGGCCGCCATGGACATGGCGGTGGAGGTGCACGCGGTCGGCGCCTCGGTGGCGCTGTTGCGGCGCGGTGCCGAAGCCGGCGATGCGGCCTGGCAGGCCGCGCTGGCGCAATCGCTGGAGCTTGGCGTGGAATGGTTTGCCTGCCCGCAAGCGTTGACCGGGCACGGCATGACGCAGGACGACCTGGCCGGCGGCGTGGCCGTGCGCGGCGCGGCGTCCCTGCTGGCGGCCGGCATGGCGCCGGGCGGCCGCTTCATGGTCTTCTGAAACGCCGGGGATTCACCGGCTGCCGCCCGGATAGGCTATCATCGCGGCTCTTCTGTTGTCCCCGAGTCCCATGAATCCTCCCCGCAACAAGCGCTACTCCCGAATTCACCACGGTATGGAAGTCCTGCTGGACTGGGCCATGCTGGGCGGGCTGGTGAGTGCCTTGAGCTACCACTGCGGCCTGCATGGCCGCATGGGCGTGACGCGCTACGCGCTGACGCTGCCTGATGAGCGCCGCCTGCCGCAGCCGCTGAAGATCGCCTTCGCCTCGGATTTCCACGCCGGCCGTCCCACCCATCCGGCCATCTTCGACGATCTGTTCGCCCGCATCAAGGAAGAACAGCCGGACGTGCTGCTGCTGGGCGGCGACTACGTCACCGGGCCGGCGCGCAACGCGGCGGTGCTGTGTCCCGGCCTGGCGGCCTGCCGGCCGCCGCTGGGCAAGTTCGCGGTGCTCGGCAACCACGATTTATCCACCGACGACGGTCTGCTGATCCGCATGTTTGCTTCGGCCGGCGTGCGCACGCTGGTCAACCGCGCCGTGACGCTGCCGGCGCCGTTCGACAGCGTCTCCATCTGCGGCATGGATGATCCGTGGACCGGTGCGCCGGACGCCAAGTCCACCTTTGCCGGCGCCGCCGCCACCCGCGTGCTGCTGATGCATGCGCCGGACGGCCTGCTGATGCTGGACGGCCAGCACTATGACATCGGCTTTGCCGGCCACACCCACGGCGGCCAGATCGCCTTGCCGAACGGCACGCCGCTGGTGATGCCGCAGGGCCCGCTGTCGCGGCCGTTCTACTATGGCCGCTTCCCGGTGCGCGACAACGGCGACCTGGTGGTCAGCCGTGGCGTCGGTTGCGGCGGCATTCCGGTGCGCATCAACGCCGATCCGGAACTGGTCATCTGCACTGTGCAATAATCTGCACCATGCATCCCATCCATTTGATTGAAGAAGATCCTGGCGCGCCCGAGTCGGCCCTGCTGATGGCGGAGTTGTCGACCGCGCTCGAAGCGATCACCGGCGACAGCGGCCGGGCCTCGTTCGACGTCGATGACGTGCGCGGCCCGCTGGCCTGCTTTGTCGTGGCGCGCGGCGGCGACGGCGCGGCGCTGGGCTGCGGCGCGTTCCGGCCGCTGGAGCCGGGCGTGGCGGAAATCAAGCGCATGTATGCGCGCCACGGCACGCAGGGCGTCGGCAGCGCCGTGCTGCGCTACCTGGAGGACGAGGCGCAGGCACTGGGCTACCAGGCCATCTGGCTGGAAACGCGGCTGGTCAATCGGCGCGCGATGGCCTTCTACGAGGCGCGCGGCTATGCGCGCATCGCCAACTATGGCAAGTACATCGGCAATCCGCTGGCCGTGTGTTTTGAAAAGCAGCTGTCATGAAACCGTATATTTTCCTTGCTTTGGCATTGATGCTGACGTCCAACATGCCGGCGGCCGGCCCGTTGCGCGACCGCCTCGCCGCCATGCGCAGCGAGATGGAGGAAGAGGGCGCCGCGCCGTTCGCGCTGCCGGACGGCGTCAGGCTGCTGGCCGACCAGCCCTATGGCGAGCATCGCCAGCAGCGCTACGACGTCTACCTGCCGGCCAAGGCCGACCATGCGCCGGTGATCTTCATGGTGCATGGCGGCGCCTGGCGCACGGGCGACAAGGCCAGCGCGGCGGTGGTGCAGAACAAGGTGCGGCGCTGGACCGCGCGCGGCATCATCGTGGTGTCGGTCAATTACCGCTTGCTGCCCGGCGCCGACGTGGCGGCGCAGGCGGCCGATGTCGCCACCGCGCTGGCGGCGGTGCAGGGCAAGGCGGCCGGCTGGGGCGGCGATCGCGCCAGATTCGTGCTGATGGGCCATTCGGCCGGCGCCCATCTGGTGGCGCTGCTGGCGTCGGCGCCGGTGCCGGCCGGCGTCACGCCCTGGCTGGGCACGGTGGCGCTGGACAGCGCGGCGATGGACGTCCCGGCGCTGATGTCGCAGCGGCATTTCCCGTTTTACGACGCCGTCTTCGGCAGCGACGCTGCCTACTGGCGCGCGGTATCGCCGCTGGCGCAGCTGAAGGCGGGCGGCATGCCGCTGCTGGCCGTGTGTTCGTCGCGCCGCCAGGATTCCTGTCCGCAGGCCGAGGCCTACGCCGCGCGCGCCAACGCGCTGGGCATGCGGGTGCAGGTGTTGCCGCAAAACCTCAGCCACCGCGAGATCAATCAAACGCTGGGGCAGGCCGGTGCTTACACTAGCGCTGTGGAAACTTTCCTTGCCAGCCTGGATGCCGTGTTCGCGGCGAAACTTTTGTAAGTATCGTCTTACAAGGAGCCGCGCCCGGCGCTGGTTCCGGATGCGGCCGGCAGGCGTCACAATGCTGCCTATGAAAATCATCGATCAACGCTATCTGGACAGCGGCAACCGCTACTCCACCCAACCATGCCTGCTCAGCATCCTGGAACTCGAACCGGTGACTGAGGCGGCAACGGAACAATTGCAACAACGCCTGTACGCCGCCCTGCCTGGCCTGCGCCGTCTGCACGGCCTGGTCGGCAAGCGCGCCGACGAAATCCCGACCATCGTGGAACTGGTGCAGCAGACCGCACTGGAATTGCGCCGTCTGGCGCTGAATGAAGTGACGCTGGGTTTTGTCGGCGTGGTGCCGGGCATGCCGGGACGCTATCGCATGGTGCTGCCGTACAGCGCCCAGAGCGCCGCCGCGCCGACGCTGGCCATGGCCACGCAACTGGTAAACGCCATGCTGGCCGGCCGCTCGTTCAACGTCAAGGCCGGCCTGGCGCGTCTGCGCGCGCTGGCCGACCGCCGCAGCAAGCCGCGCGGCACGCTGATGCAAACCGCCCGCACCCTGCTGATGTCCGTCATCCCGAAACGGACTTTCGCCGCGCCATTCCTGGTGCCGCGCCTAAGCTAATTCGATTTCCATGCCTTCGTAAGCCAGGAACACCTGCAGCCCGCCCAGCAGCGGCGCGTGGCGTTCCATGACTTCGGCGAACACGGCTTCCAGCTCGTCGTCGCTGCGGGTCGGCTCGTGGTGGGTGCAGTACAGCGCCTTGGCGCCGGTGCGCAGCGCCAGCGCGAAGGCGGAATCGAAGGTGCCGTGGCCCCAGCCCTGTTTGGCAGGGTATTCCTCGCGCGTGTAGGAGCAATCGACGATCAGCGCATCGACGCCGCGCACGGTGGCGTCGATGGCGGCGTCGCGCTCGGCCATCCAGGCCGCGTAGGCCGCATGTTCAGGGTGATCCGCCGGATGGATGTTGTAGTGCGGCTCGTGGTCGCCGGTGAAGAACAGCGAACGGCCATTGCATTCGACGCGGTAGCCCAGGTCGGTGACCGGATGGTTCATCACCACATTGCTGACGGTGGCGTCGTCCACCGCGATCGGCACATCCACCTCCAAAGTACGGTATTCGATGGTCGCGTCCATCTGCGTCTCGCTGACCGGGAAGTAGCTGTTTTGCAGCTGCACGCCCATCACGTGCTCGATCCCGTTGCCGGTCACCGGATCGGTCACGCCATGCAGGCGCACGCGGCTGTCGCGAATGAACAGCGGCGTGAAGAAGGGCAGGCCGTGGATATGGTCCCAGTGACTGTGGGTAATGAAAATGTTGGCGTGGATCGGGCGGGCTTTTTGCTGGATGAGCGACTGCGCCAGCGAGAACAGGCCGGTGCCGCCGTCGATGATGATCAGGGTGTCGTTGTCGGTCCGGACTTCGATGCAGGTGGTGTTGCCGCCGTAGCGTGCCGTGCGCGGCCCGGGCGATGGGATGGAACCACGGACCCCCCAAAATTTGAATTTCATACGCGATCCCTGGTGTGCTCTTTTTATTGCTATGTGTGTTGCCGCATTGCCTACGGCGGATGATAGCTTTTTTTTCCGGGCACAGGGAAAAGCCGACGCAATTTTGTCGCATCCGTCATTTCCCGATGTACAACAGCTTGCACTACAGCTACACTTCCACACTGCGCCTGCCACTTGTGCATGGTTGCGTTCCGTCCCTACAGGTATCGAAAAAACAACCATGCAAGAGTTGAATCAAACGCAAATCGCCGAACGCCTGGACCAGTTGACGGAATTGAGCGTCCGGCTGGGCAGCAGTCACGATACCGACTCGTTGCTGGAGCGCATACTCATTGTCGCCAAGAGCATGACCAACGCCGACGGCGGCACGCTGTACCGCCCGAGCGAGGACAAGCGACAGCTGAATTTCCACATCCTCATCAACGACACGCTCAACACCCACCAGGGCGGTTCCAGCGGCCAGCCGGTGACGGCCGGCAGCGTGCCGCTGTTCAACGACGACGGCGAGAAGAACCTGTCGGCGGTGGCGGCCTATGCCGCGCACTTCGGCCTGTCGGTCAACATTGAGGATGTGTACAAGGCCGACGTGTTCAACTTCTCCGGCATGGTCAAGTTCGACCAGATGCGCAACTACCACTCGCAGTCCTTCCTGACGGTGCCGATGAGCGACCACGAAGGCGAACTGGTGGGCGTGCTGCAGCTGATCAATTCCAAGGACACCGAAACCGGCCAGATCCGCGCCTTCACCCAGACCGACCAGCGCTTCATCGAAGCCCTGGCGGCGCAGGCGGCGGTGGCGCTGACCCACCAGCGCCTGATCGCCCAGCTGGAAGAGCTGCTGGAATCGCTGGTCAACCTGATCAACATCGGCATCGACGAAAAGTCGCCGTATACCGGCCGCCACTGCCAGTTCGTGCCCGAGCTGACCATGATGCTGGCCGAGGCGGTGCACAACACGGACACCGGCCCGCTGGCCGATTTCCAGATGACCGACGCCGACCGCAAGGAACTGTGGCTGGCCGGCCTGCTGCACGACTGCGGCAAGATCACCACGCCGGTGCACGTGGTCGACAAGGCCACCAAGCTGGAAACCATCTTCGACCGCATCGCGCTGGTGGACACGCGCTTCGAAGTGCTGCTGCGCGACGCTGAAATCGCCGCCCTCAAGCGCAAGCTCGAAGCCGGCGCCGACCACGCTGCGATCGATGCCGAACTGGCCCGGCAGCAGGCCGCGCTGCGCGACGAGCGCGATTTCATCCGCTACGCCAACGTCGGCGGCGAAGGCATGAAGCCGGAAGACCAGGAGCGCGTGCGCCAGATCGCCCAGCGCCGCTGGACCGGCCCGGATGGCTCCGAGCAGGCCTTCCTCGACGCCGACGAGCTGACCAACCTGACCATCAAGTTCGGCACGCTGACCGAGCCGGAGCGCAAGGAAATCAACAACCACATCTCGATGACCATCAAGATGCTGGAAGCGCTGCCGTGGCCGAAGCACCTGAAGAACGTGCCGGAATACGCCGGCGGCCATCACGAACGCATGGACGGCAAGGGCTATCCGCGCGGCCTGACCAAGGACCAGATGTCGGTGCAGGCGCGGGTGATGGCGATCGCCGACATCTTCGAGGCACTGACCGCCAAGGACCGCCCGTACAAGAAGGGCAAGATGCTGTCCGAGTCGCTGCGCATCCTCGGCCATTTCTCGCTGAACGGCCATATCGATCCGGACCTGTTCGACATCTTCATCCGCAACAAGATCTATCTGGAATTCGCCCACAAGAACATGGACGAAAAGCAGATCGACGCCATCGACGAATCGCAGATTCCTGGCTACCGTGCGGATCAAAACACTTAAAAAGTACGGCCTGCGCTGGACGCTGGGCCTGCTGCTGACCGTCGTCGCCGTGCTGCAGGTGTCGGGCGCGCTGCGCATCGACGCCATCGAACGCATGGACACCTTCTTTGCCGACCTGCGCATGCGCCTGGTCAAGCCGGTGCTGGACCCGCGTATCGTGGTGGTCGACATCGATGAAAAGAGCATCGCCGAAGTCGGGCACTTTCCATGGAACCGCAAGATCGTCGCCCGGCTGGTCACGCAGCTGACCGAACACTACGGCGTGGCCTCGGCCGGCTTCGACATCGTGTTTGCCGAAGCCGACAACACCTCGGGCTACGACGTGCTGGAACAGCTGGCGCAGCGCGAAATGAAGGACGTCGGCGGCTTCGGCGCCCGCGTCGCCGCCATGAAGGACGCGCTCGACTACGACGGCCTGCTGGTCAAGGCGCTGGAAGACCAGCCGGTGGTGCTGGGCTATAACGTGGCCGAGGACCAGCGCAAGGGCAAGCTGCCCGATCCCTTCTTCAACACCGACACGCTGAACGGCCGCGAGCTGCCGGCCAACACCTACAACGGCTATCTGGCCAACCTGGACCGGCTGCAGGACGCGGCGGCCACCGGCGGCATCTTCACCGCCTTGCCCGACCCGGACGGCATCCTGCGCCACACGGCGCTGCTGATGCGCATCGGCGACGGTTTCTATCCGACGCTGTCGCTGGCGACGGCGGCGGTGGCCCTGCAGGCGCGCGCCATCACGCCGCTGTGGGAAACCAATGTGGCCGAGCTGTCGGCGCGTCAGCGCGCCAACGGCGGCCTGGATACGCTGCTGATGTTCGTCGGCCAGAAGAAGGCGCCGATGCGCATCCCGGTTGGCGAAAACCTGTCCAACCTGATCGAATTCCGTGGCGTCGGCGGGCCGAAGGGCGGCGCCTTCACCTATGTGTCGGCGGCCGACGTGCTGGCCGGCCGTGTCGGGAAAGAGGTGCTGGCCGACCGCATCGTGCTGATCGGCACCACCGCGCCGGGCCTGCTGGACTTGCGCGCCACGCCGGTCAACAGCGCCTATCCCGGTGTGGAGGTGCACGCCAACATGATCAAGTCCATCCTCGACGGCCGCTTCAAGGTGCGGCCGGATTATGCCGACGGCGTCGAGGCGCTGCAGGTCGGCGTGGTCGGCGTGGTGCTGGCGCTGGCGCTGGGCGTGATGGCGCCGCTGCCGTCTATCCTGCTGGCGGCGGCGATGGCCGGCGCCGTGTTCGGCTTCAACTACTGGACCTACACCGAGATGGACTGGGTGCTGAAGATGGCGATGACGCTGGTGCTGATCGCCGCCGTGTTCGTGCTGAACGTGGCCTGGGGCTATTTCTTCGAAGTGCGCCGCAACCGCGGGCTGGTGTCGCGCTTTGGCGAATACGTGGCGCCGGAGCTGGTGGCGCAGATGGCCGAGAATCCCGAGCAGTACAACATGGACGGCGAAAGCCGCGAGCTGACCGTGATGTTCGTCGACGTGCGCGGCTTCACCACCATCTCGGAAGGGCTGACGCCGAAGCAGCTGCGCGAATACATCAACCTGTACCTGACCGCCATGTCGGAAGACATCCGCAGCGCCCACCAGGGCACGCTGGACAAGTACATCGGCGACGCCGTGATGGCGTTCTGGGGCGCGCCGGTGCACTTCAGCGACCACGCCCGCCGCGGCGTCGCCACCTCGCTGCTGATGCAGGCCAGCGCCCGCCGCCTGAACGAGGACTTCATCGCGCGCGGCTGGCCGGAACTGAAAATCGGCATCGGCCTCAATTCCGGCCTGATGCACGTGGGCGACATGGGGTCCAATATTCGCCGCGCCTATACGGTGATGGGCGACGCCGTCAACCTCGGTTCGCGGCTGGAGGGCATCACCAAGGTCTACGGCGTTGGCATCGCGGTGGGCGAGGTGACGCGTGCGGCGGCGCCGGAGTTCGCCTACCGCGAACTGGACCTGGTGCGCGTCAAGGGCAAGAACGAGCCGGTGGCCATCTTCGAACCGGTGGCGCTGGCGCCGGAGGTCGACGCCGCCACGCTGCACGAACTGGAGCGCTGGCACCTGGCGCTGGCCGCCGTCCGCGCCCAACGCTGGGACCAGGCCGAAAGCCTGCTGGCCGAACTGCAAATCTTGTCGCCGCAGCGCGGCCTGTACGCGCTGTACGTCGAACGCATAGTCTACTACCGCGCCCATCCGCCAGGCGAAAACTGGGACGGTGTTACCACCTTTGAGACAAAATAATTCCAAAAAAATAACAGGCAGCGAATTTTCGTGGCGAACTGAACAAACACGGATTACACTTCACTAAGTAGTTTCCTGACGGCTATACTCAGCCTCCCCGCACCCAGGCCCCGTGCTTCTTACACAATAAAAAAGCAATTCCCGCCGTCCGTGACGCCCCGCAGGCGCCGGCGGTAAACAGAATCCGTCTTAGCCAGAGGATGTCGTTATGAAAGCCAATCGCCCTCACAACTTGCGTCGTAAAGCCCTCGCCGTACTGGTGGCGGCCTGTTATGGCAGCGCCCACGCGGCGCCGGTAAATCCTGTGGTGGTGGCGGGACAGGCCACCTTCAACCAGCAGGGCAAGACCTACACGATCACCAATACGCCCAACGCCATCATCAACTGGCAGGGCTTTTCGATCGGCGCCGACGAGATCACGCGCTTCGTGCAGCAAAGCAGCGACAGCCGGGTGCTGAACCGCATCACCGGACAGGACCCGACGCAGATCCTCGGCTCGCTGCAATCGAACGGCAAGGTGTTCCTGATTAATCCGAACGGCATCGTGTTCGGCGCCGGTGCGCGGGTGGACGTCAACGGTCTGGTGGCGTCGAGCCTGAATATTTCCAACGCTGATTTCCTGGCCGGCAAAAACAACTTCGACGGCGCCGCCAATGCGGGCAAGGTCAGCAACCAGGGCACGATCACCACGCCGTCCGGCGGGCAGATTTTCCTGATCGCGCCGGCGGTGGAAAACAGCGGCATTATCTCTTCGCCGAATGGCGACGTGGTGCTGGCGGCCGGCCACAGCGTGCAGCTGTTCGACTCGAATGATCCGAATGTGCAGGTGGTGGTGTCGTCGCCATCGGACCAGGCGTTGAACCTGGGCAGTATCGTGGCGCAGGGCGGCCGCGTGGGCGTGTACGGCGCGCTGGTCAATCAGCGCGGCGTGATCAATGCCAATAGCGCGGTGCGCGGCGAGAACGGCAAGATTGTGCTCAAGGCCAGCGGCACCACGCTGGTGGAGGCGGGCAGCGTGACCAGCGCCAGCGGCAGCAATCTGAACACCGGTGGCGACATCCTGTTGCTCGGGCAGCAGGTGGGCGTGACCGGCAACGCGGTGGTGGACGCCAGCGGCGCGGCCGGTGGCGGCACGCTGCTGGTCGGCGGCGATTACCAGGGCAAGAACGCGGCGGTGATGAACGCCCAGCAGGCCTACCTGGGCAAGGATGCGGTGCTGCGCGCCGACGCCACGGACAGCGGCAACGGCGGCAAGGTGGTGGTGTGGAGCGACCAGGCCACCCAGATGTTCGGCACGATTTCCGCGCGCGGCGGCGCCAGCGGCGGCAACGGCGGGCAGGTCGAAACCTCCGGCCATTATCTGAACATGCAGGGCACGGTCGACACGCGCGCGCCGAAGGGCGTCAGCGGCTCGCTGCTGCTGGACCCGAGCGATGTCTATATCTCGGTCGATGGCTCCAACGTGGCCGGCATGGTCAACGGCGGCGTCCTGCCGCTGGTGGGCAGCGTGTTTGTCGACACCAGCGCGGTCAAGGATTCGCTGCTGCTGACCGGCGTGCTGCAAACGGCGCTGCTGACCACCGACGTCACCATCAGCACCGCGAACGCCAACGGCACCGGCAGCGGCGTCATCAGCGTGCTGAGTCCCCTGGAGTGGAGCAGCAGCCGCAGCCTGAATTTGCAAGCCAATAGCGACATCCAGCTCAAGGCTGGCATTACCGGCATCTATGGCGGACTGAACATGACGGCCGGCGGCGCCATCACGCAGGTCACCAGTCCGATCGATGCGCTCAAGGTCAGCAGCGTCAACGCCATTGCGGCCGGCAGCATTACGCTGGACAATAACAGCAACACCATCGGCGGCGCGGCCACGCTGGTGAGCAATGGCGGTAACGTCACCCTGACGGCGGTCAACGTCAACCTCGGCGCCAGCTCGGCGGCCGGCACGCTGACCGCCAACGCCTACAATGGCGACCTGCTCGTCAGCGGCAATATCAGCGGCGCCGGCGGCGTGACGCTGGCGTCCAACAAGGCGGGCGGCGCGGTGACCATCGACCAGGCGGTGACTTCGTCGGCCGGCAATATCTCGCTGATGGCGGACAAGATGACGCTGAACGGCGCCATCAGCGCCAGCACCCAGCATTCGGTGCAACTGCAGCCGAACCAGGATTCGGTCAACATCGTCGTCGGCGGCAGCGCGGCCGACGGCACTGGCGTGCTGGGCCTGAGCGAAGCGGAATTGCAGCACATCAGCCTGGCGCCGAACGGCTTGCTGTCCATCGGCACCTCGTTCAACAACAGCGCCGCCACCGGCACCCTGACCGTGGATGGCAGCCTTGATCTGCATAGTTCGCTGTCCGGTGGCGGCTTGCTGCTGCAAACCCAGTCCGGCGCGCTCAACATCAACAGCGGCGCGGCGTTGACCGTGCCCGGTGTCATCAGTTTGCAGATATTGACCAGCGGCGATCATCGCGTGAGCAATGCCGGCACGGTCAGTTCTAACTCGAACATCAACATCTTTGCGGGCACGATGACGCTGGCCGGCGGCACGCTGAGCGCGCCTTCGGTCAGCCTGGAAAGCACGAACCAGATCAACCTTGGCGCGACCGGCAATCCGGCCAACACGCTGGCGCTGACCAATGCCGACCTGGCCAGCGCCAGTACGGCGCCCAACCTGTACGTATCGGTCAACGGCGGCAACCCGACGGGCGACATCGTGGTCAGCGCGCCGATTTCTACAGCGCATAATCTGAACCTGACGGCGCAGCGCAATATCGCGCTGCAGTCGTCGCTGAACACCGGCGGCCTGCGCCTGGACACGCCGGGCAATATCAGCGCCACCGGCGACGTCGCGGTGAGCGGCGTGTTTGAACTGACGAACGGCAGCTGGAGCCAGAACAGCGGCACGCTGCCGGCGTTCAGCGCCACCGATTTCCGCCTGACCGGCGGCAGCTTCCTGCGCGTGCAGGGCGGCGACGGCAGCCTGTCGCTGCCGTATCAACTGGCCGATGCCTACGGCCTGCAAGGCGCGGCGACGCTGGCGGCCTACAACGCCTACGTGCTGAACGGCGACATCGACGCCAGCGGCACGGCAGCCTGGAATAATCCGACCGGCCTGGCTGCGGCCGGATTCAAGCCGATCTCGACGGACGGCTATTACACCGGCGTGTTCGACGGCGCCGGTCACGCGATCTCCGGGCTAACGATCAATCGTCCCGGCGAGAGCAATGTCGGCCTGTTTGGACAGGTCGCCACCGGCACCATCCGCGACCTGACGCTCAATGGCGCCGCCGTTACCGGGGCCAGCAACGTCGGCGCGCTGGCCGGTTATGTGTCGCAAGGGTTGGGCTATATCAGCAACGTCAATGTCAGCGGCCAGGTCACGGGTATCGGCAACGCCGGCGCCCTGGTCGGCAACAATGGCGGCCTGATTACCGGTTCCGGCAGCAGCGGCAGCGTGACCGGGCTGGGCGGCTATAACGCATCCAATATCGGCGGGCTGGTGGGCCGCAATACCAACCAGGTGGCCGACTCGTGGTCGAGCGCCGATGTCGTCAGCCACGGCCAGGGCTATACCGGCGGGCTGGTGGGCAGCAATACCGGCAGCGGCCAGGTGTTGCGCTCGTTCGCCAGCGGCTCGGTGGACAGCTCCGGCGAAATCATTGGCGGCCTGGTGGGCGACAATAACAACTACGCCAGCATCAGCCTGTCCTATGCCACCGGCAGCGTCAGCGGCGGGCGCAATGTCGGCGGACTGGCGGGACGGAATACGGATTCCGCGTCGATCAGCAATGCCTATGCGACCGGCGACGTCAGCGGCAATTTCAACGACTACAGCGTCAACCATCAGAATATAGGCGGCCTGATCGGCGATCTGTATGGCGGCAGTGTCAGCAACGTCTACAGCATTGGCGTGGTCAATGGCTACGGCTTCGATGGCGGCGTGCATGGCGCGGTGGGGGCGCACGAAAGCGGGACGCTGACGCACGGCTATTTCAACCTGGACACGGCCGGCACCAACAGCGACCCGGCCGGCGCCACCGGACTCACTTCGGACGAGATGACGCGCGGCGCCAGCTATGCCGGCTTCGACCTGGCGTCGACCTGGCGCATTTACGATGGCCACACCACGCCGCTGCTGAAGAATTTCCTGACGCCGTACCAGGTGACCGTCACCGGCGGCGGCAACGTCACCAAAATCTATGACGGCACCCCCGACACGGCCTTCACCGGCACCACTGGCACGCTGCCATCCGGCATCAACGGCAACCTGGGTTTTGACGGCGCCGTCAACGTCGGCACTTATGGCGTAGGCGGCCTGTGGTCCACCACCTACGATATCAGCTACACCGGCGCGACCGCGTCGCAGCTGACCATCACGCCGCGCACGGTGACCGCCACCGTCAGCGCCAGCAAGGTCTACGACGGCAACACCTTCCTGGAAGGGCAGGCCAGCTACACCTTCAGCGGCCTGGTCGGCTCGGACATGCTGGGCGCATATGGTCTGGTCCAGTTCGACAACAAGAATGTCGGCACCAACAAAACGCTGACCTCCACTGGTACTGAACTCACCGGCAACTACTACGGCAACTATGTGCTGTCGAACGCCACCGTCACCGGCAACAGCGGCACCATCACGGCGGCGCCGCTGGCCACCTGGACCGGCACCGGCCCCGGCTTGTGGAGTGCCAGCAGCAACTGGCTGAACGGCCTGGTGCCCGAAGGCGCCAACGTGCTGACCGCCGCGTTGGGCGGCAGCGCCGGTCTGATCACCTATGACGGTACGGCCGGCAACACCACGCTGGTGACGCTGACCTCGACCGGCGCGCCGCTGACGCTCACCGGCGGCAAACTGACGCTGACCGGCAGCGGCGATGCGGCCTCCAACTTTGCCGGCACGCTGACGCAGAACGGCGGTGGCCTGGATGTGCTGGGCCGCCTGCACGCCAACACGCTGGTGCTGACCAGCGGCGTGTTGAACGGCATCGGCAGCTACAGCCAGCTGGAAACGGACGGCCTGACCCAGACCGGCGGCGTCATCAACAGCGCCGGCGCGGTCAGCATCGGCAGTAGCGGCAATATCACGCTTGGCAATATTCACGCGCACAGCCTGCTGCTGAACACGGGGCTGACCGGGTCCATCACGCAGAACAGCGGCACCCAGCTGGTGGCCGATACGGTGAATGCGAACGCCCACGGGGACATCACGCTCACCAACAGCAATCAGGTGGGGGCGTTTGCCGCCGGCGCTTCCGGCGCAGGGAATATCGCACTGAACAACACGGTATCCAGCGGCGAGCTGGAACTGGGGCCGTTGACCGCACCGGGCAATATCGTCATCGACAACCATGGCGGCATCCATACCGCCGGCGCGATTTCGGGCGGCGGGCTGGTGTCGATCACCGCGCACAGCCCGGTAACCATCAACGATGCGATCAGCGGCAACGACATCCAGCTGGCGGCCAGCACCGACATCACGCTGAACAGCAACTCGCAGCTGTTGTCCAGCCACGCCATCGGCCTGACGGCCGGCGCCAATATTCTGCTGGGCGGGGTGTTGTCGGTGCCGTCGGGCGGCAGCATCAGCGCCGTCGCCACCAGCGGCAATATTTCCACCAGCAGCGGTACGCAGATCAACAGTGCCGGTTCGCCGGTGTCGCTGTCGGCGCCGAACGGGACGGTCAGCACGCAGGGTGGCATCTTCGGCGCTGGCACGGTGCCGGTGGTTAATCAAAGCCCGGCGGCGGCCGCTGCGGCCGCCGCGGCTGCGCAGGCCGCCGCCCA